>NZ_QEQQ01000001.1 GCF_003097235.1 Pseudomonas sp. CC120222-01a
AGGCTGCTATACAACGCCTCGATGAGCGGAAGCCGAACCAAGACTTGGTCGCAGTTTTACGCCCATCATCAAGCACGCGGGAAGAAAACCACCCAAGCCTTGGTGATCCTTGCGCGTCGCTTGGCTCGGCTGGCCTTCGGCCTGATGAGGCATCAGGCCGACTGGAAGCCCGAGGTATATACCGGAGGTGCTAAGCCGGCCAACTGAGGCCGGGGCTGCTGCGCAGCCCAACCAAACTGACGGATAGCACCCAACGCCGAAGAGAAATTCTCTGGCGCACTGACTTGTGCCTGGAGATTGCTGAAAGAGGCCGAAGGCGGTTCAACTGAGAAATTGCCTTCGGCCATAGAATCTCCCACAGGGTTCACCACAGGCTTTCAGACTTGTGCAATACCTGTGGGAGCGGGTTTACCCGCGAATGGGCCCTCGAACGGTTACACGCAGACCTGCTTCAAGCGCTCACTGGCCGGCGCCGGCCGCCCATACAGATAGCCCTGGAAGTGCGAGCATCCTTCCGCCCGCAGCCGCTGCATCTGCTCCTCCGACTCCACCCCTTCGGCCGTGGTCTTGATCATCAGGCTGTTGGACAGCTCGGTGATCGCGCGGATGATCGACATCGCTTCGCGGCTGTCGCACATGTCATGCACGAACGACTTGTCGATCTTGATCCGGTCGAACGGGAACGAACGCAGGTAGCCCAGCGACGAATAGCCCGTACCAAAGTCATCCAGCGAGATCGACACGCCCAGGTCCTTCAGCGCCCGCAGGGTGCGCACGTTCTCTTCACTGTTGCCCAACAGCACCGACTCGGTGATCTCCAGTTCCAGGCGCTGCGGTGCCAGCCCCGAATCGGCCAGGGCCAGGGTCACGGTGTGGACCAGGTTGGCATTCTTGAACTGCACCGGCGACAGGTTCACCGACACGGTCTGCTCGGTTCCCCAAGTGGCCGCCTCCTGGCACGCCAGGTTCAGCGCACGGGTGCCGAGTTCGTGGATCAGCCCGGTTTCTTCGGCGATGGGGATGAAGTCCATGGGCATGACCATGCCGCGGGTCGGGTGCTCCCAGCGCAGCAGCGCTTCGTAGCCGGTCACGCTGCTGGTCAGCTGGTCCACCACCGGTTGGTAGTGCAGGTGCAGCTGCCCCAGGTGCAGGGCGGTGCGCAGGTCGGTTTCCACCAGGCGGCGCTGGCGGGCGGCGACATCCAGTTCGAGGTGGAAGCACTCGTAGCGGTTGCGGCCGTTGCGCTTGGCCTCGTACAGGGCCATGTCGGCATAGCCGAGCAGTTGCTCGGCCTGGTGGTTGTCGTCGGGGGCGATGGCGATACCGATGCTGACACCCACCGAGAACTGGTGGCCTTCGATCTGGAATGGCGGGCAGATTGCCTCGATCAGGCGCTTGGCGGTGTTGCAGGCAGCTTCGCGGCTGTCCAGGTGAGTCAGCACCACGGCAAACTCATCGCCGCCCAGCCGGGCCAGGGTGTCGTGCTCGCGCAACTCGCGGCGCAGGCGCTTGCCCAAGGCACGCAGCAGCTTGTCGCCGAAGGCATGGCCGAGGGAGTCGTTGATGTTCTTGAAGTTGTCCAGGTCCAGGCACAGCGCAGCGGTGAGCTTTTCGCTCTCGTGGCCGCGCACCAGGGCCTGCTTGAGGCGCTCGTGGAACAAGGTGCGGTTGGGCAGCCCGGTGAGCGCGTCGTGGTGCGCCATGTGGTGGATTTGCGCGTGGGCGGCCAGTTCTTCGGTGGCGTCTTCGGCCACGAACAGCACGTAATCGGCCTGGCCCTCGCACTTCTGGCTGAGCAGCGCACGGCTGCGCAGGGTGCGCGGTCCGCAGGCGGTGTCGACCCGGGTTTCGGCGGCAAAACCCTTGCTGCTGCGCGCGCCTCGGCTGAGCTGGGTTTCCAGGTAATCCGCTGCGGCCGGTGCCAGGCACTCTCCAGGCGTATGGCCGATCATCGGCTTGCCGCCGCCGCCGAACAGGCGCTCGGCCTGCTGGTTGGCGAGCAGGATGCGCTGGCTTTCCAGGTCCTGGACGATGACGCTGGCGGGGATGTTGGCGATCACCGAGTCGAGGAACTGCGACAGGTTGGCCATTTCCTGGCTGTACTGCTCGGCCAGTTCCTTGGCCTGCAACAGCTCAAGCTCCTGCTGACGGCGCTCGGAAATGTCGCGGGTGACCTTGGCGAAGCCGACCAGCTGGCCGTTGTCATCGCGAACCGCGTCGATCACCACATGGGCATGAAACGCCGAGCCGTCCTTGCGCAGGCGCGAGCCGATCTCTTCGAAACGGCCGGTGCTGCGGGCCTGCTCAAGGTTTTGCTCGGGCAGGCCGGCTGCGCGCTCGTCTTCGCTGTAGAACAGCGAGTAATGCTGGCCGACGATTTCCTCGGCGCGGTAGCCCTTGGCCCGCTCGGCGCCGGGGTTCCAGTTGGCGACAATACCGTCGGGAGTGAGCAGGTAGATGGCATAGTCCACCACGCTCTGGATCAACAGCCGGTACATGATGTCGGGGCTTGCGACTAGCGACATGAAATTTACCTGAACCTTCGACGCGCACGAAAGGAACCCCGCGCCAGAGCAGCCGGGTCTTGTAAAGCAGTGCTGGCATTATGCCTTGCGAGTGAGTTTTGTGAAGTAGATCACAGAATTTAGCTGCGGTCAGTGGAAGACGGATGTCACCTGGTAGGTGAGCAGGTCGGGCTCGTCACCGGGGAAGATCTGTTGCACCGGCCGTTGCAGGTCGGCCACTACGGCCTTGCAGAACGCCACTGCGATCGGGTCCAGGGCGTAGCAACGCAGCAGCCAGTCGCCTGGGCTGGCGAGGAACTGGTTGGCCACGGCACGGCCGATGCCCTGGCGCCGATAGCGCTTGAGGATGAACAGGTCGGCCATTTCCAGCGCCTCGATGCCGGGCAACTCGCTGCGCTCGACCAGCACGAAACCGGCAATGAAACCATCCACCAGCACCAGGCTGGCGCTCCAGCCCGGGGACTGCCAGTAGCGCTGCAGGTGCTCTTCGTGGATGTAGAAACGGCCGTCCACCTCGACATCTTCCTGCTCCCAGTCGGAGGACTCGTAGGCATAGAACTGATAGAGGTTACGGATCAGTTCGGCCTGGTCTGGGGTGGTGGGCAGCAGTTCGATGGGCAGCATGGCTGGGTGGGCTCGGGGAAAAGGCCATTCTAAGGCTTTTGCATGACCTGTGATGGCCTTTTCGCGGGCTCGCCCGCAGGTTCACCGCAGGTTCTGAATGCCGTGCAGTACCTGTGGGAGCGGGCAAGCCCGCGAACAGGCCGCCACAGGCTTACCCCACAGCCGCCACAGCCTCGATCTCCACCAACATGCCATCCAGCGCCAGGCGCGGCACCGGTATCAGCGTGCAGGTCGGCTTCATGTGCCCTCCCCAGGCCCGATCCGCTTCAGCCACCCACTGCGCCAGGCGTTCTTCACTGTGATCGACAATCAGCAACGTCAGCTTGAACACCTGTGCCAACTCCGCCCCTTTCGAAGCCAGTGCAGTCTGCAAATTGGCCAGCGCCTGGCGGGTCTGCCCGGCAAAATCGGGCGAAAGCTGCCCATCGGCATCCTCCCCACCCTGGCCGGCGATAAACAGCAGACGGCTGCCGGCAGTGACTTCGGCAACATGGGAATAGGCATTGCTACTGGGGTCGTACAAGCCTTGTGGATTGGACAGCTGGAATGCACGGGTCATGGAACGCTCCTTCGTGTGAATGAGCGTCCGAGTCTGTGGGCTCGAGTTAGGTAGAGGTCAAGCTGCTGTAGGAAATTTCGTTATTGCTGCACAGAAGCTCAACACCGCGTATGTAGGATTGCTCCGCATAATTCGCTAGATTGCAGCTCCCGGCATGGAGGCCAGAGCCGCGGCGCAGCGCCGCTTCACTGAAGGAAAAGCCATGAGCATGTCCTACGAATTCCAACTCGCCTACACCATCAGCCCTGAGGGCAAAGAGCACGAAGGCGACGCCGCAGTAGCGCGCACTCACCTGCGTGAAGAGATGGGCTGGAAGACCTCCGGCAAGGTCGAAACGACGCTACACGGCAAGCTGGTCCTGTCGCCCGGTACGAAGGAGGAAAAACGCAAAGAAGCCAGCAAGTCGATTCGTACCCAAATCCGCGATGCGTTCAAGGCGCTTGAGGTAGACAAGACAGTCAGCTTCGCCGGCAGCCTGATGGTCAGTGGCCTCGACCCAGCCATCAAGATCGGCATCACGCCCGACTGAAACCATCGGTATCAGGCGCCTTGCGCCTGATACCAAACCGGTCACTTCTCCTGCAGCACCGCCCTGCCCTTCACCGCCCGCGGCCCCCGCCAGGCCCAGAACAGCAATCCCGGGAACGGTGCATAGACCACGAACACGATCCACAGCATCTTGCGCTCCGCGCGCCGTTCACTGCCGATGATGTGCCAGATGGCGAAGATTTCCAGCAGGATGACCAGGGCCGCGACAATGATCCAGATCGTTCCGATTTCCATGAGCACTCTCCCGTTGGCATGTACTGGTTTGGGTTACAGCCAGCCGTGAGGGTTCACTCGGATTTGCTGCGTGCGTTCAGTGACAACCCGCGCGTCTCAAGTCTCAGATTGTCGGGCGGCCTGGACGATGAGAGCGATCAGTTGCGTCACCTGCTCGCTCAAGAGCACATTGGCGTGGTGCACCAGGCCGATGTCGCGATGGAAGGTATGTGCACCAAGGTCATAGGCCCGCACGCTGGCGGGCCAGGCATCCCGGGTGACGGTCTGCGGTACCAGCGCCACGCCAACGCCCTTGCCAACCAGTTCGGTGATGGCCTCCAGTTCGTCCAGTTCGCACACTTCGCGGGTGTTGAAATGAGCCTGGCGCAGGAAGCGATCGACCTGACGACCGCCGAACGAGGAGCGGTCATAACGAATGAAGGGTTGCGTGGTCAGGAGATCGCTCCATTGCGCCTGCTCCAGCCCTGCGGGCACGATCAGGCGGTAAGGCTCGCGGGCCAGGGTCGTCCATTGCAAATCGCTCTGCAGTTCGAATGGCGGCCGGATGATCACCGCGATATCGATCTCCCTGGCATCGACGGCGCTGAGCAACTCCAGTGACAACCCGGGGATGATACGTGTACGGCACTCCGGACGGGCCGCATGAAACTGCGCCAGCGCTTGCGGCAGCAGCGACCGCTGAATGGATGCGATGGCGCCAATGTCCACCTGCACAGTGGGCGCGGACCCAGGCACATTGGACCCCAGACTGCTGTAGAGCCGAATCACTTCCTGCGCCTGAATCAGAATTTGCTGACCACGCCGGTTCAACTGGGCGTTCCTGCCCCTGCGCTCGAAAATCTCGAACCCCAGTTCGTCCTCCAGCCGCTGCATCTGGGCGCTCACCGCTGCCTGGGTCAGGTTGACCTTCAAGCCCGCCGCGGCAAAGGTGCCCTCGCGGGCGACCACGATCAACGTCTTCAGCTCGCGAATCATCAACAAATTTCCTTTGTGTTTTTAAGAAAAATATATTGATTTTTTTATTGATTCGCCATCCCTAAACTCGTCCGCAGAACAAAAAAACAGACGCTTGCCGGCAAGCTCGGTTTTCAGGTTCCAGACGAAAGCCCCCGGCTTTCGCCTCCATTAAATCGATTCACAGGAGCACCTGATGAGCCTCTCCCCTTTCCACTTGGCAATCCCCGTTCACGATATTGCTGCTGCCCGAACGTTCTATGGCGAAGTGTTCAACCTTGAAGAAGGCCGCTCGGCTGCGCAATGGGTCGACTTCAACTTCTATGGCCATCAACTGGTGATCCACGAACACCCGAAGATGTCGTATCAGGAACAGGCACTGAGTAACCCTGTAGACGGCCACAACGTACCGGCGCCACATTTTGGCGTCATCCTGCACTGGGACGAATGGGAAGCGCTGGCCAAGCGCCTGACCGCGCTGGGCACCCAGTTCGTTATCGAACCGTACATCCGTTTCAAGGGCCAGGTGGGCGAACAGGCCACCATGTTCCTGTTCGACCCCTGCGGCAATGCACTTGAATTCAAGGCATTCAAGGACAGGGGGCAGATTTTCGCCAAACAAGCCTGATCCGTCAGCGTGCCCTTGGCGTGGGCGCTGGCGCCCACGCATCTAGCTACTGCCAATCGCGCAGCACACCTTCTATAAAAAAGGCTAGAGCCATGAAAAAAGTCCCGCTGGTCTGGCAGATCGTTGCCGGTCTGTTACTCGGTATCCTCGTCGGCTGGTACCTGAACAGCCACCCCGCTTATCAACAATGGGCAAGTACCGAAATCCTCAAACCCTTGGGTGACATCTTCATCAAGATGATGAAGATGATTGTCGTACCGATCGTCTTCTGTTGCATGGTGCTTGGCATTGCCGGGGGCGGCGACAACAAGTCGTTCGGCCGCATGGGCGCCAAGTCGCTCGGTTATTTCTTTGCCATCACCACCTTGGCGATCATTGTCGGACTGGTGCTTGGCAACCTGCTGCAACCTGGATCAGGCACCGTCATCGCAGGGATGGCACACGGTGATACCGTCATGAAGACGGAACCCGCCAAAAGCGCCTTGCTGATCGTGCAGAACATCGTGCCAGACAACGTGTTCCAGTCACTTTCCGAAGGCAAGCTACTGTCCATCCTGTTTTTTGCCGTCCTGTTCGGCATGGCCTTGAACGCGTTGCCACGGGAAAAGAGTGCAGCGGTGCTCGCCACCCTGCAAGGCACCGCCGACGCCATGTTCAAACTGGTCAACTATGTAATGGCTTACGCGCCGATTGGCGTGTTCGGCATGATCGGCTCCACCGTCGCCACCTTCGGCTTCGCCTCGCTGCTGCCACTGCTCAAGTTGATTGGCGTGGTGTACCTGGCACTGCTGCTGTTTGCGCTGATCATTCTGGGTGGCATCTGCTACCTGATAGGCGAAAACCTGCTCAAGCTGGTGCGTTACTTCAAGGATGAACTGATCCTGGCCTGCTCCAGCGCCGCGTCGGCCGCCGTGATGCCACAGTTGATGGAAAAGCTTGAGCGGTATGGCGTGCCCAGGCGCATCGTCAGCTTCGTGGTGCCGGTCGGCTACGCCTTCAACCTGGATGGCGCCTCGATCTTCCTGGGCGTCGCGACGATCTTCATCGCTCAGTTGTATGGCATCGACCTGACGCTATCCCAGCAGATTCTCCTGGTGGTGACGATGGTGCTCACCTCCAAGGGCGCCGCGGGCGTGCCTGGCTTTGCAATCATCATCCTCTCGGCGACACTGGCATCGGCCGGGCTGCCACTGGAAGCGGTGGCACTGGTGGCCGGTATCTTCCGCGTCATCGAAAGCGGCACCACCACGCTGAATGTGCTCGGTAACGCAATCGCGCCACTGGTGATCGCCCGCTGGGAGGGCGTGGCGTTGAAGGGTGATGGCAGCTCGCTGCCGGTGCGCAACTGAACGACCAGAGCCCTGTCACGGCCAAAGCCCTCTCACGAAGAGGGCTCTGGCACATCATCAGTGCCCCGGCACCCCGTCCAGGGCCGCCTTGAGCGCCACGGCATCGACAAAGGCCTGCTCGCTCACCAGCACCCCATCCTTCAAGCGCAGCCATGAAACCTGCCCTGCCTGCCCCGGATAACGGCTGGCCACGCGGCCTTCGCGATCAAGCATCACCCGATAGCTGTAATCGCGCATCGCCGGAATGGCGAACAGCTTGCTGATCAGCGCGGGCATCCGCTGGATATCCGCAACGAACACCGCATCGCGCGCCTCCAGGTAGCCCTTGGGCGCGTCGGCCAGGGCGGCCTTGACCAGCTTGGCGCCCTCCATGTCGCGGGCCACCAGCAATAGGTGAGTGTTGGCGTTCAGGCTGTAAGGCTGGTCGAACTGGTCAAGCAGCGTCCAGGGCGCCAACCGCTCGCCTGTCTCCAGGGCTTGGGCCAGCAACGGCAGCAGACCGAACAGCAATGCGATGGCGTATTTCATCGAGGTTCTCCAGAACAGAATCGCCAGCATAGCCCACTTGCCTCAACACGACCTGCAATACGACACGCGCCCGCCGGAGATTGTCTTTCCCGCACGCTCCCGCCACACTCTGCTGGCCAGCCAGGAAGCGGAGTCCAGAGTGCCCACCCCACGTCAGTTCAGCAAGAAGACCAGCACCAGCAACATGCTGCGGCTCAAGGCCAGCGCCGGCAGCCCCGAGGCCCCCTACCGCGTCGACTTCATCCTGCTCGAGCACTTCTCGATGGCCAGCTTCACCGTGGCCATGGACGTGCTGGTCACCGCCAACCTGCTGCGCGCCGACAGCTTCCGCTTCACCCCACTGTCACTCAAGGGTGACCGGGTGCTGAGCGACCTGGGCCTGGAACTGGTCGCCAGCGAACTGTCTGCCAGCGAACTCAAGGAACTCGACCTGCTGATCGTCTGCGGCGGCCTGCGCACACCGCTGAAATACCCCGAGCTCGACCGCCTGCTGGACGACTGCGCCAGCCACGGCATGGCCCTGGGCGGGCTGTGGAACGGCGCCTGGTTCCTCGGCCGGGCCGGCGTGCTCGACGACTACGGCTGCAGCATCCACCCCGAGCAGCGCGCAAGCCTGTCCGAGCGCAGCCCGCAAACCCGCATCACCCCGGCCAGCTTTACCCTCGACCGCGACCGCCTCAGCGCTGCCAGCCCCAACGGCGCCATGGAGTTGATGCTGGGCCTGGTGCGCCGCCTGTACGGTGACGGCCTGGCCGAAGGCGTGGAAGAAATCCTGTCGTTCTCCGGCGCGCGCTACCGCCAGGTCGGCCCAGGGGCGAAGAAGTCCATGAGCCTGCACCTGCGCACCATTGTCGAGCTGATGGAAAACAACCTCGAAGAGACCCTCAGCCTCGACCAGCTGGCGGCCTACAGCGGCCGCTCGCGTCGGCAGATCGACCGCTTGTTCCAGGCCCAGCTCGGCACTTCGCCGCGGCGCTACTACATGGAACTGCGCATCACCAAGAGCCGCCGCCTGCTGCAGTACTCCGACCTGTCGGTGATGGAGGTGGCCGTGGCCTGCGGCTTTGTCTCGGTATCGCACTTCAGCAAGTGCTACGCCGCTTACTTCGGCTACCCGCCGTCACGTGAGCAACGACTGGGCGAGTAAGCGGGTTCAGGCGCGGATGTAGCTGAGCACTACGTCGCAGATCATCTGCCGGTGGCGTTGCTTGACCTGTTCGTCGGCCAGGTCGATCTGGAAGATGTCGCCGAAGGTGTGGCGGTTGGACACCCGGTAGAAGCAGAACGAACTCATCAGCATGTGCAGGTCGATAACCTCGATGCCAGGGCGGAACACGCCCTCTTTCACGCCACGCGCCAGGGTGCTGCCCAAGGCCTGCAGCACCAGGCTGCTCATCTCGCGGATGGCCGGGGACTTCTTGACGTACTCGCCGTAATGGATGTTCTCGGTGCAGACCATGCGCACGAAATCGACGTTGCGGTCGTGGTGGTCGAAGGTGAACTCGGACAGCCGGCGAATCGCCTGCTCGGCCGGCAGCGACTCCAGGTCCAGACTCTGCTCGGTCTTGCGGATGTCGCCATACAGCTTGACCAGGCACTCGACGTAGAGCTGCTCCTTGCTGCCGAAGTAGTAGTAGATCATGCGTTTGGAGGTGGCCGTGCGCTCGGCGATGGCGTCCACGCGCGCGCCGGCCAGGCCCTGCTGGACGAACTCGTTGATGGCGGCCTGGAGGATGTCCTCGCGGGTTTTCTCGGGGTTGTTCTTGCGCGGTTGGCGCGTAGCCGAGGGTTCAGTCGGGCTGAGGGGGGCTACGGGGTTGCTCATGGCGGCTCACGGGGTGTCTTTTTGGGATTTGGGGGGATTATCCGTGAGTGGTTCGCCCTGCGGCAAGCGACGAAAGAACAAGCTTATCTGCCCGACCTCGACGCCCAGCTTGCTCATGTGGGTGCGGTTGATGAGCGTGTCTTCGTCCATCAGGTACATCCAGTCATCCATGTCCATCGTCCAGTGCCGGCCATCGACCGGCAGGTCCAGTTGGTAGCGCCATTGCAGGGCGTTGCCGGCCATGATGCCAGTGGCCTCGCCGATCACATCGCCTGCCGTGCCGCGCCAGCGGTTGGGGCCGTCGGGGGTGAGGGTCCAGATTCGCTGCTGGCGTGTACCATCGCTGTACACGAAATGCTCGTCGAGGATCAGTCGCTCACCTTCGCGGCGGCTATCGATACGCACGTGGAAGCGCTTGACCACCTCGCCCGAGCGCTTCTGGAACATGCCCCACGCCTGCACGGGTTGGGAGAAGAACGCCACCAGGTCCAGGCGCGGCTGCTCCTGGGCATACTGCTCGACCCCGACCTTGCAACTGCCCAACAGCAGGCAGGCGATCAACAGGAGTGCCTTGTACATGCTTCAACCTCCTCGTTCGCTCCCGCCCACCCCTAGCAGGCGCTCGCGCAGCTGTGCATCGCGGGCCCGGGGATCCAGCCAGATGGCAAAGAACGCACGGGCGAAGGCCGGGTCGGCCACTTCCAGGCTGAGTTGGCCATCGACGTAGAAACGGCAACCCTGGCCGGGCAGATACAGGCCGGTGATGTTCATGCCCGGGCGCACGTCCACGAAGGCCTCAGCCATGGCGGCTGACCAGCGTTTGACGGTGTCGGTGGGCAGTGGGTGCTTCGCCAGCCGTTGTATTTCATCGATGCTGGCCTGCACCAGCGTGTTCCGTGACAGCGACCGGTGGTAGATCAGTTCGAGGGCGAATGGCTCGTCCCAGCTCCACGAGGCGTTGGCGCGCCACAGGCGGGCGGTGTAAAGGCGCAGGCCGAACCAGGTGAAATCGCCACTGCCCGCCACCTGCGCGGCAGGCAGTGACGAACGCCAATCCGCGCTTGCGGGCAGTGACATCGCCAGCAGGGCGACCAGCGCGACCGCGCGGATAGCCAGGCTCGACCTCCCCTCACGCTCGCACATAGCGCAGGTGCGTCGCATCGGGTGTATGGAATGCTTTTTCGACCCGAAACTTGGCCACGGGCTCGTGCAGGTTGTCGAACAGGCGTCTACCGCTACCGAAGAGCACCGGGGACAAGGCAATTTCCAGTTCGTCGATGGCATCCATGCGCAAATACTGCTGGATCACATCCGCGCCACCAGAGATACGAATGTCACGGCTACCTGCAACCGCCCTGGCCAGCTCAAGGGCTTTCGCCGGCCCCTCGTTGCAGAAGTGGAACGTCGTGCCGCCCGGACGCACCCATGGTTCACGCTTTTCGTGGGTGAGCACGTAAACCGGGCAATGGAAAGGTGCCTCCTCCGGCCAGCTAAGCTCACCCTGCTCGAACATGCGCTTGCCCATGATGGCTGCGCCGGTACGTTCCAGGGTGTGGCGGAGCATGTCGTTGACCGGGCCGGTCTCGCCGCCCGAGGCGAACATGAGGTGCTCGCGGAAGTACTGCTGCTTGAGGATCCAGCTCATCAGCTCGCCCCACCTGGCGCCCCAGTGCTTGTACTCGGGAGTTTCCCAGTGCGCGATGTCCATGCCTTCCGGGGCCATGTAGCCGTCGAGGCTGAGGCCGATGTTGACGAATACCTTGCTCATGATTGCCCCCTCGCTTCGCAGATGAAAGCCTCATGAGCATAGATGAGAAGGTCTTGGGTCTTGGTTCGCGGTTATGGCTGCTAGTGTCCGCCGAAAGTTTTGCAGCGCCGGTGAGATCGAGCGCCGCCCGCGCGGCGCTCGATTTCATAAGCGCTGAAGATGTTGTGGCGGGCACCTTTCAGCCCTGACACCCACTCCCGCCGGGCACCTCGCAATCACAACACCGGCTTGCGCGCCGCGCCACTGCGGCGCTTGGCCATCGCTGCCAGGCGCACGGCGACGTTGGCCGCACCGTACCCGGCATAACCACCCTTGCGCTGGATGATCTCGAAGAAGAAGCGCTCCTCGAACGGTTCGGTGTACACGTGGAAAAGCTCGCCACCCTGGGCATCACGGTCGTACAGCACGTTGTAGTACGCCAGTTCGCTGAGGAACTCGTCGTTGAAATCAAAGCGCGCCGCGAGGTCGTCGTAGTAGTTCAGCGGGATTTCCAGCAGCGGCACCCCGGATTCCTTCGCCCGCGCCACTTCGCTGAAGATGTCCGCGCAATCGAAGGCGATGTGATGCACGCCCGAACCACGATAACTGGACAGCGCATGGGCGATGGCGGTGTTGCGGTTTTCCGAGATGTTCAGCGGCAAGCGCAGGCTGCCGCACTGGCTGCGCAAGGCGCGGCTCTTGACCAGGCCGTATGGGTCGGGCAGCACCACTTCGTCATCGGCGGCAAAGTCGAACAGGCTCTTGTAGAACAGCACCCAGCTGTCCAGCGACTCGGCTGGCAACGCCAGGGCCATGTGGTCGATGCGCTGCAGGCCACCGGTGGCGCTGGCGGCCGGGTCCAGGCGGAAGTCGGTGTCGTACAGCGACGGGCCTTCCTTGCCCTGCTCCACCAGGTAGAGCAGGCTGCCGTCGGGCGCACGCACAGCTGGCACTTCGCATTCGTTGGGGCCGACCAGGCCACGGAACGGCTGACCACGATAGTCGGTGGCGCGTTGCAGCGCGGCGTGCTCGTCCTTGACCCGCAGGGCGGTGGCGCACAGCGATGGACCGTGGGCTTCGAAGAAGTTGTGGCCGAAGGAGTACGGCTCGGCGTTGAGCACGATGTTGATATCGTTCTGGCGCAGCAGGCGCACATCCTTGCTACGGTGCTTGCCGGCTTCGGCAAAGCCCAGGCGCTTGAGCCAGCCGCCCAGACGCGCGCCGACGGCTTCGTCGACGGCGAATTCAAGGAACTCCACGCCGTCATAGGCGCTGGCGGCCGGCGGAGTGAACAGCACGCCCGGTTCGATGGCGGTGCCTTCCTGCTCCAGGCGCAGGCGGGTCTGCTCTTCGAGGTACAGCAGCGAGCGCAGGCCGTCGGCGGCGTTCTGCCGTGGCGGTGCGGCGCGGAAGCCGTCGTTGAATATCTCCAGCGACAGCGGGCCGCGGTAGCCAGTGGCGAGGATCGGTGCGAGGAAGCCGGCCAGGTCCATTTCGCCCTGGCCTGGGAAGTTGCGGAAGTGGCGGCTCCACTCCAGCACGTCCATGTTCAGGATCGGCGCGTCGGCCATCTGCACGAAGAAGATCTTGTCGCCGGGGATGTCGCGGATCGCCGCTGGGTCGCCCTTGAGCGACAGGGTGTGGAAGCTGTCGAGGATCACGCCCAGCGCCGGGTGGTCGGCCTGGCGCACCAGGTTCCACACTTGCTGGTAGGTATTGACGTGGCGGCCCCAGGCCAGGGCTTCGTAGCCGATGCGCAGGCCGCGTTTGCCCGCGTGCTCGCCGAGCAGGCGCAGGTCGTCCACCAGGATCTGTTCATCGCCCAGGGCGTCAGCCTGGACGTTGCTGCACACCAGCACCAGGTCGGTGCCCAGCTCTTGCATCAGGTCGAACTTGCGCTCGGCGCGGTCGAGGTTCTTCTGCAGGCGGTCACGGCGGCAGCCTTCAAAATCGCGAAACGGCTGGAACAGGGTGATGGCAATGCCGAGGTCGGCGCACATCTGCCGTACTTCACGCGGGCTGCCGGCGTAGTACAACAGGTCGTTCTCGAAGATCTCGACGCCGTCGAAACCGGCGGCGGCGATGGCTTCGAGCTTTTCCGGCAGGGTGCCGCTCAAGGACACGGTGGCTATCGAACGCTGCATGGGGGAGTTCCTTGTTATTGGACGGACGACGGGCCAAAACCCCGTTGGGTTTCTGGCACTGTCGATTATTCGCAGGTAAAGTCGGCCCGGCAATCTGTTTGTACGGAATGGTTAGTTTTGCGTTCGATTACCGCACAAAACCGATTTCGGCGAATTGATTCACTGCCAACCCTAAGCAAACATGGACCCAGACGCAGGCACACCGACCGCCCTCTTCTGCCCTGACGGTCGTTCGGCAGCACCTGCGCAGACAAGCCCAACGTCACGACATAATAAGTTCAATAAACCGGGTACCGACCTATGCACACCTCCATCGCCTTGCGATCCGCACCTGCTCGTTCGTCCTCCCTTTGCAGACACCGCCTGCGATCGTCAGCGCTATAACCGCCCTACTCCCGACAAGCGATCGCACCCCCTCTGGCCGCCCCCGGGCGACGCCAGCCGTGCGGCGACCTACAAGAACAACGGAGACAACGATGGCTCACTCAAGCTCTCAAGCCAAGAAAGCGACCGCCAGCGGATGGATTGGCTCGGCACTCGAATACTACGATTTCTTCATCTATGCCCAGGCTGCGGCGCTGATCTTCCCGCAGATCTTCTTCCCCAATACTGACCCGAAAATGGCCATCATCGCCTCGCTGGCGACTTACGGCGTAGGCTACCTGGCACGCCCAGTAGGCGCCTTCGTGCTGGGCCACTGGGGTGATACCCGCGGTCGCAAGAACGTATTGCTGCTGTGCATGTTCCTGATGGGCCTGTCGACCATGGCCGTGGGCCTGCTGCCGACCTACCACGACATCGGCCTGCTGGCCCCGGCCTTGCTGGTGGTGCTGCGCCTGGTCCAAGGCTTTGCCGTGGCCGGTGAAATCTCCGGCGCCAGTTCGATGATCATGGAGCACGCCCCGTTCGGCCGGCGCGGTTACTACGCCAGCTTCACCTTGCAGGGCGTGCAGGCCGGCCAGGTACTGGCAGCGGCAGTGTTCCTGCCCCTGGCCTACTTCATGCCGAGCGACGCCTTCAATGACTGGGGCTGGCGCATTCCGTTCCTGATGAGCGCCTTCGTCCTGATCGCGGGCTTCATCATCCGTAAGGAAGTGCACGAAACCCCGGCGTTCGTGAAGGAAGAGAAGCAGGACAAGGTTGCCAAGTCGCCAATCAGCGAGGCCTTCCGCCACAGCTGGAAGCACATGGTGCTGGTGATGTTCATGGCCCTGATGAACGTGATCCCGGTGGTTGCCACCATCTTCGGCGCGGCCTATGCGGTGCAGCCGGCCTACGGCATCGGCTTCGACAAGAGCGTGTACCTGTGGATCCCGGTCGTGGGCAACATCGTCGCGGTGCTGGTGATCCCGTTCGTGGGCAACCTGTCCGACAAGATCGGCCGTCGCCCGACCATGATCGCCGGCTGCCTGGGCTCTGGCCTGCTGGCCTTTGTCTACCTGTATGCGATCAGCATCCAGAACGTGCCACTGGCCTTCGCCGCCTCGATCGTGATGTGGGGCATGGTCTACCAGGGCTACAACGCAGTGTTCCCAAGCTTCTACCCGGAGCTGTTCCACACCCGCTACCGCGTATCGGCCATGGCCATCGCGCAGAACATCGGCACCATGCTCACCGCCATGCTGCCGGCGCTGTTCGCCCTGGTGGCGCCACCGGGATCGGAGAACATTCCGCTGGTGATCGGTGGCCTGGCGTTCTTCATCACCTGCGTGTGTGCACTGGCGGCCTACATTGCGCCGGAGACGCACCGGATGGCGATGGAAGACCTGGGTAATCCGGATGCCAAGCCGATGGAGAAGGAAGCCTTCGAGGCCAGCCGCAAGGGGAGCTTTCAGGCGGTGAGCAACTGATAGATTGCTGGGGCTGCTTTGCAGCCCTTTCGCGACACAAGGCCGCTCCCACAGGGGTATGCATAGCCCCTGTGGGAGCGGCCTTGTGTCGCGAAAGGGCCGCAACGCGGCCCCATCGATGTCAGCCTTTGACCACCTCTTGCAGGTTCGCCCAAAGCTTCTCGACATGCTCCCGCTCCGTCGGCAAGGCCCCCACCGACACCCGCACCATCCACCGCCCTTCCAGCGTCGCCGGCGTCACATAGGCCACCCCGGACGCATTCAACCGCTCAGCCCACGCCTTGGTATGCGCATCCAGCGCTTCTCCCTCCAGCCCCGCTGGCCGGTGGCGAATGCACAAAGTCTGCAGCTGCACCGGCGCCAGCACGTCCCACTCCGCCGTCGCATTCACCTGCTCCGCCAGCCAGCGGGCGTTCTCCAGGTCCCGCCGCAAGCGTTGCTGCAATGCCTCTACGCCTTCGCTGCGCAACATGAACCACAATTTCAGCGCACGGAACCGGCGCCCCAGCGGAATCCCCCAATCCCGCAGGTTCTTCACCTCGCCATCCACCGCCGACTGCAGGTAGCTCGGGTTGGTGCTCATCACCCGGATCAAATGCTGCGGATCACGCACGTAGTAGATCGAGCAATCGAACGCTACGCCCAGCCACTTGTGCGCGTTCACCACGACAGAATCGGCCAGCTCGATGCCGTCCCACATCCAGCGGCATTCCGGCAGGATCATCGCCGAGCCGGCCATGGCCGAGTCGACATGCAGCCACAGCCCGTTGGCCTGGGCGATTTCGCCGATCGGGCGCAGTGGGTCGAGGGCGGTGGTGGTGGTGGTGCCGGTGGTGGCGACCACGGCACACGGTTGATTACCGGCGGCCAGGTCTTGCTCGATGGCCGCCCGCAGCGCTTCCGGGCGCATGGCGAACTGTTCGTCGGTGGCGATCAGGCGAATGTTGGCGCGGCCAAAGCCGGCCAGCAGTGCGGCCTTGTCCACCGAGCTGTGGGCATGGGCGCTGACATAGACGATCAACGGCTTGGCCTCGGCCTGCAGGCCGCCGCGAACCAGCGCGTAATCGGTGGCGCGCTCACGGGCGCTGATCAGCGCCACCAGGGTGCTGGTGGACGCAGTGTCCTGGATCACCCCGCTCCACTGGCCCGACAGGCCGAGCAACTGGCGCAGCCAGTCGAGGGTGGTTTCTTCCAGCTCGCTCAGCGCCGGGCTGGATTGCCACGACAGGCCGAGCACGCCGAGGCCGGTGCTGAGGAAATCGCCGAGCACCGACGACAGGGTGCCGTTGGACGGGAAGTAGCCGTAGAAGTCCGGGTGCTGCCAGTGCGACAGGCCGGGCATGACCAGTTGGTTGACGTCTTCGAGTATCGCGTCGAACGACTCGCCCTGCTGTGGGGCGCCTTGGGGCAGCTGGGCCTTGAGGTAGCCGGGCTCGACCTGGGCCATGACCGGGCGTTCACCGACGGATTGGCGGTAGTCGGCGATCAGGTCGATCAGCTGGTGGCCGTACTGGCGGAATTGTTCTGGGGTCACGCGCGCTCTCCTGAGGATTGTCCAGTGCCCCCAGTCTAGGCGCCTGCGCCCACGCGAATAACCCCGCTTCGCGCATACCTGCTATGGCAAACCTGCAACCCCGCCCTGCACCCCGAACTGCGACTGGCGCCACAGCTCGAACACCCGGTTGCGCAACCAGCGGTGCTCGGCCGAGGCCTGCAAACGCTGATGCCACACAACCCAATAGCGCTGGGTATGCTCGACAAACCCCAACGGCCGCCACGCCAGCCCATGCAGGCGGCACAGCTGCCGGGCGATGTGCTCGGGCACCGTGGCCAGCGCCTGGCTGTTGCCGATCACCTGCACGGTGGCCGAAAAGAACGGTACTTCCAGGCTGATACGCCGCTGCAGCCCCTGGGCGCGCAGGTGGCGGTCGATGAAGCTGTCCTTGTCGCCACCCCCGGAAATGCGCACGTGCTTGCAGGCCAGGTAATCGTCCTGGCCAAGCACGTCCAGCGCGGTCAGCGGGTGATCCTGGCGCATCAGGCACACCGCGCGGTCTTCGCCGAGCAGGCGCCCATGCAGGTTGGGCGGCGACTCGTCGAACAAGGTGGTGGCCAGGTCGATCTCGCCGCTGGCGAGCAAGGCGTATTGCCCGGCCTGCCAGGTGCGGTAGTCGATGGACACGCCCGGGGCTTCCTGTTCCAAGGCAGCCACCAGCAGCGGCAGCATGTGCTCGGCCACGTAGTCAGACGCGGCCAGGCAGAAGCGCCGCTCGCAGCGGGCCGGGTCGAAGGCGGCGGGTTGGCGCAGGGCCTGGAGCTCTTCGAGCACCTGGCGCAGGGGCTCGACCAAGGCTTCGGCGTGTTCGCTGAGCACATAACCGCGGCCCTGGCGCACCAGTAACGGGTCGTCGAAGGCGTCGCGCAGGTGGGCCAGCTGGCGGCTCAGGGCCGATTGGCTGACGCCCAGGCGGTCGGCGGTGTGGCTGAGGTTCTTGAGCTGCAGGAGGCAGTCGAGGGTGCGCAGGTGGGCGAGGCTGAGGGAGGCGAAGGTGGGGTTCATCGGTGTTCGGCTCCGGATGGCTGGCGAGGGCTTTGCCCTCGTTTCGCGACACAAGGCCGCTCCTACAGGGATAGCGCCACATCTGAATGCGGTGCAATCCTGTGGGAGCGGCCTTGTGTCGCGAAAGGGCCGCAAAGCGGCCCCAGCTTTTTAGTCAGTCAGGCCAACGTAGACGTTCTGCACGTCATCGTTCTCGTCGATCGCCTCGAGGAACGCTTCCACCTCGGCCAGTGCTTCAGCGCTCAGGCTGGCAGCGCTCACCGGGTTCTTCGGGGTGTAGCCGATCTTCGCCGAAGTCACGGTGAAACCATGCTCCGGCAGCGCCTTCTGCACGGCATCCAGGTCGGTGGTGTCGGTGATGAACAGGGTCGAACCTTCTTCTTCACCTTCCTCGAAGTCCTGGGCACCGGCTTCGATGGCGGCCATTTCCGGGTCGGCATCGCCTTCCGGGGTGGCTTCGATCAGGCCGACGTGGTTGAAGTCCCAGGTCACCGAGCCGCTGGCGCCCAGCTGGCCCTTGCGGAACAGCACGCGGATCTGCGCCACGGTGCGGTTGACGTTGTCAGTCAGGCACTCGACGATCAATGGCACCTGGTGCGGGGCGAAGCCTTCATAGCTGACGGCATGGTACTGCACGGCCTCGCCGTCCAGGCCAGCGCCTTTCTTGATGGCACGCTCCAGGGTCTCGCGGGTCATCGAGGCTTTCTTGGCCTGGACGATGGCCAGGCGCAGGCGCGGGTTCATGTCCGGGTCGGCACCGGATTTGGCCGCGATCTGGATTTCCTTGGCCAGCTTGCCCATGATCTTGCCCTTGGCATTGGCAGCTGTTTCTCTATGTTTGGCTTTCCACTGTGCGCCCATGTCGACTCTCTTTGTTTCAGCGGCCGGTTCAGGAAGCGACCGGCCAAAAGTGGGTGCAGTTTATACGCCCTCGGGCGGTGGATCGACAAGTAATCTCACGCCTTGTCGACCTTGCCCGCGTTCCTTCAGGTACGCAGTGGTTTGATCGCCATGCTGGTGTTGGGCGCCACGTCATTGGCCTCGGGCGTGCCAGCCGGGCGGCTGTTCCAGTGCGGCAGCAGCACCAGGGCCGAGAACAGCGCGCAGCCGGCGAACACGATGAACACCGTGACACTGTCGAAGTAGCCCGGCAGCAGGCCGCCGAGCACCGCGCCCACCGAGCCGCAGCCGTTGACGAAGCCTGCCGCCGTGGCGCCGGCCTTGGCCGTGCCGAAGTCGATGGCCGCCGCGCCGCTGATCATCGAGTCCGGCCCGTACAGGGTCAGGCCCATGACGAACAGCAAGGCCACTACCATCACGATGCTGCCGCTGTGCATCGCCGCCATGAAGGCTGCCAGGGTCACGGTCAACAGCACCAGGCTGATCACGCAGGCCGGCATGCGCCGGGCGCCGAACAGCTTGTCCGACGCCAGGCCGATGATGATCGGGCCGAGCAGCCCCGCCAGCTCGAATGCGGTGGGGATGATCGCCGCGCCGACCTTGCCGACCGAAGGCATCTGCTCGAAGACGATCACCGGGCCCCACAGCAGGATGGCGTAACGCGCGGGCTTCAACAGGAAGTAGGCCAGGCCCAGGGTCAGCACCGTGCGGTTGCGCAAGATTTCGCGCAGTGGCGCCCACACGCTGCACAGGTTGCCGGCCGGGGCCATGCTCTGCGGCTCCGGTTCGACTGCGGCCAGGCCGACGTCTTCCGGCTTGTTGCGCTGCAGGAAGAAGAACAGCACGGCCACACCGGCCACCACCGCAGCGCTGGAGAAGAACGCCGCGTGCCAGGTGCCGACCAGGGTATAGGCCCACCAGCCGGCAAACGGCGAAGCAACCAGGCCACCGAAGGCGTAGCACGAGCTCCAAAGCCCCAGCACCCGCCCGCGCTGCGAAGCCGGGAAGAAGCTACCGATGTTCTTGCACAGCCCGGCCCAGCCGGTGGATTGCGCCAGGCCCTGGATCAGCATGCAGGTGGCGAAGATCGGGAAGGTTGCGTAACTGCCCATCACCACGGCGGCCGCCGCCGAGATCAGCAGGCCGCCCAGCACCACCACGCGCGGGCCGAAACGGTCGGCGAGCATGCCCCAGGTGAACTGGCCCACGGCGTAGGCGGCCAGGTAGATGGCGTCGAGGTTGGCCATGGCGGCCTTGTCGAGCATGAACGTCGGGTCTTCGCCGATGCCGAGCTTGGCCACCGAGAAGGCTTTGCGGGTGAAATAGAAGGCGGCGTAGGCCAGCCAGGTGATCGCGAAAATCTGGATGCGCCAGCGTTTCAACGCGGCTAGTGATTGATTCATTGACTCTGACCTCTTGCTCAAGTGTGCCGGCAGATTGTTAAAAAACGCCTGTCTTGTTGTTGTGTTGCGCACTGCATGACGAAGGCTCGTCATCTGGTCAGATGGCACCGGTGTGCGGGCCATGGCCCGGCCACTGCTTGTGGCGGCAGCCTCGGGTTGAAACGTATGGAAACAGTTGCTGACTGATAAAGAAAATCGATTTATCGTATTTCACACATAAGCTCAGCTTGTTACTGGAGTCGGCATGTCGGTATCCCACGCTCAACTCAAGGCGTTCCATGCAGTGGCCGTGCACGGCAGCTTCACCCGCGCGGCGGAAAAGCTGTTTCTGACCCAGCCGGCAGTGTCCGATCAGGTGCGCAAGCTTGAAGAGCGTTTCGGCGTGCTGCTGTTTCACCGCAACAAGCGCTCGGTGCAACTGACCGACCTGGGCGAGCGCCTGCTGGGCATCAGCCAGCGCCTGTTCGCCTGCGAGGCCGAAGCGCATGACCTGCTGCAGGATTCACGTGCCCTGCACACCGGCAGCCTGGTGCTGGCGGTGGATGCGCCGGTGCACGTGCTGCCGCAGATTGCACGCTTCTGCCAGCGCTACCCGGGCATCCAGGTCAAGGTCGAGACCGGCAACACCGATGAATCGCTGGCCAGGCTGTTCAGCTACCAGGCCGACCTGGCGCTGCTCGGGCGCGATGTCGATGACGAGCGCCTGTATTGCGTACCGCTGCGCCGCGACCCGATGGTGGCGTTCGTCTCGCACAACCACCCGTGGGCCAGCCGCGGGTCGATCAGCCTGGCGGACCTGGACGACACGCCACTGGTGCTGCGCGAGCCGGGGTCGGTGACACGGCAGACGCTGGAGGAAGAGATGCAGCGCGCTGGCTTGCGGATTCGACCGGCGATCCAGGTGGAAGGCCGCGAGGCAGCGCGTGAGGCGGTGGTGGTGGGGATTGGCGTGGGGGTGGTGTCGGCGGCCGAGTTTGGTGCGGATGCGCGGGTATGTGCCTTGCCGATCGTCGACTGTCAGCGGCATCTCACCGAGACACTGGTGTGCCTGAGCGAGCAAAGAAGCCGCCGGGTGGTGGCGACTTTCCTGCAGATGGTTCAGGATGAGTTGTAGCGCCTGTACCGGCCTCTTCGCGGCTAAAGCCGCGAAGAGGCCATCACAGGCAATACAACTATGCTGGGAATACCTCATTTCCAGGCCCACCCACCATGCTTTTCCGCCTGGCCGCCGATGCCCTGGTCCTGCTGCACCTGGCCTTCATCCTGCTGGTCCTGTTCGGCGGCCTCCTGGTGCTCAGGTGGCGCCCCGCCCTGCTCCTGCACCTCCCCGCCCTGGCCTGGGGCCTGGCAGTAGAAGGCCTGCACCTGCACTGCCCGCTCACCGACTGGGAAAACCGCATGCGCCTGGCCGCCGGTGACGCGGGCTACCACGGCGGCTTCGTCGAGCACTACATCTGGCCACTGATCTACCCCGCCGGCCTGACGCCGCAGATCCAGCTGCTGCTGGGCGGCGTCGTGCTGGTGCTGAACCTGGCCATCTACGCCTGCGTCATCTGGCGCTGGCGTCGCCCTTAGCGGGTGGCGACCACAAACAGCCGCGGAAACGGCAGCAGCACCTTGCCGTCAGTGGCAGGCGGGTAGTCATGCTGCATGGCCTGCAGGTACATCTGCAGGAAGTCCGCCCGCTCCTGCTCGTCCAGCCTGGCCAGGTAAGGCCGCAGCGCCGACCCCTTGAACCATTCCACCACCGCCTCGGCGCCACCGGTCAACGGGTGGTGATAGGTGGTGCGCCACACGTCCACCCGCGTGCACAGGGGGCTGAGCAGGTCGTAGTAGAACGCCGCGTTGTGCCGCGGAGGCAACTGAAAATCAGCCAATTTTTCCGCCCACGGGCCCTCACTGGCGATCTTGCGCAGTTGCCGGTGAGCGGGCTCGTCGAGGTTGTCCGGGGTCTGCACGGCCAGGCTGCCACCCTCGCTCAGCTGGCGTACCAGGTGCGGGTACAGCGAGCCATGGTCTGGCACCCATTGCAGCGAAGCATTGGCCAGGATCAGGTCCTGCGGCTCTGGGGCGGACCAGTCGCTGATATCGGCGATCTCGCAGCGCACCCGTGGAATGTGCAGGCGCTTGCGTTCGCGGGCCTTGTCGATCATGTCCTTGTCGCTGTCCAGCGCTGTCACCTGGGCATCTTTGCAGTGCTGCAACAGCACTTCGGTGGAGTTGCCGGGGCCGCAGCCCAGGTCGGTGGCATGGCGCACCGGCCGCGGCGGCACGGCGGCCAGCAGATCACGCACGGCGCGGGTGCGTTCGTCTTCGAAGAGGGAATACTGGGTGGCGGACCAGGCCATGGGCGGCTCCTTTTGGCGGCGATGCAGTGAGCATAAGCCATGTACCGCAGTGCATGCGCCTGAACTGTCGACCTATGCTTGAAGTCAGTCCCTTTATGCGCATACCCATGAAACTATCCCTGGCCCTCGCCATTCTGGCACTGATCGCCGCCGCCGCCCTGCTCGGTTCCCCCTGGATGAACCAGCGGTTCCACATGCCCGTGGAAAAACACCAGGCCCAACAACGCGAAACGGCCGGGTCCCCAAGGGAGCCGGCCGCTTCCAACAGCGAATGACGCTTAGTGCTGCTGCTTGCCAGAGCGGATCTGGTGGACCACGCCCATGGCCACCACGACCGCCGCGGCGATGCCGGTGGAGATCACCAGGATCTGGTAGTCAGGCATGAAGGCCATGGTCACCAGGGCAGCAATGATGAAACCGATCACCAGGTAGGTCAGCCACGGGAACAGCCACATCTGCAGGCGCACTTCCTTGCCTTCGGCAATCAGCTTGCGGCGCATACGCAGCTGCGAGAAGGCGATCACCAGGTACACCAGCAGGGCGATCATGCCGGTGGTGTTCATCAGGGTTTCCAGCACGTCTTTCGGGCGCAGGGTCTCGCTGAAGTTGATCAGCGCGCAGACCACGGCCACGGCGCAGGAGCCGATGATCGCGTACACCGGTACGCCAGTGCCGGCGCGGGTGATCTTGAAGAACGACGGCGCGTCGCCACGCTGGGCCAGGGAGAACAGCATGCGCGAAGCGGTGTAGTGGCCCGAGATCAGGCAGCTGCTCACCGAGGTCAGCACCACGAAGTTCATCAGCAGCTCGGCGTGCGGCACGCCCAGCAGTTCCAGGGTACGGCGGTAGGCGCCATAGCCGGAAACGCCCAGTTGCGGATCGTTCCACGGTACCAGGCAGACGATCAGGAAGATCGAGCCGACGTAGAACAGACACACACGCCATACCACCGAGTTGGTGGCCTTGACGATCTGGGTGGCCGGGTCCTTGGCTTCGGACGCGGCGATGGTGACGATTTCAGCGCCGAGGAAAGCGAACATCACACCCAGCAACGCACCAATGACCGTGGTGATACCGTTGGGCATGAAGCCTTCGGCGGTCAGGTGGGTCATGCCACGTACTTCACCGAACTGCCAGATGTTCATCACGGCAGCGGTACACACCACCAGGAAGCAGACGATCGCCACCACCTTGATCAGCGCGAACCAGAATTCGAACTCACCGTAGTGCTTGACGTTGAAGAAGTTGACGGTGATCAGCAGCAGGGTCGTGGCCAGCACGAACACGTTGACGCTCACGTCGGGGAAGAAGCCATGCAGGATCTTGCCCGCCACATAGGCTTCCCAGGCCATCAGGATGACCCAGTACCACCAGTACAGCCAGCCGATGGTGAAACCGGCCCAGCGGCCGATGGCGCGGTCGGCGTAAGTGGAGAACGAGCCGGTGTCAGGCGAGGAAGTCGCCATTTCACCCAGCATGCGCATGATCAGCACCACCAGGATGCCGCCGGCCAGGTAGGCCAGCACTGCGGCCGGGCCGGCGCTGTGGATCACGCTGCCGGAGCCGACGAACAAGGCGCCGCCGATAACCCCGGCGATCGACATCATCGTCAGGTGGCGCGACTTGAGCGAGGCACTGAGCTTGCTCTCGTGCCCGCTTTTCGCGGTGGTGGTTGTGGATGTTGCGTCCATCAGTTGTGTACCCCGTGCTTCTTTTTATCCAAGGAAAACTGTGAAACCCCGATGGCTCTCGGTTTCACCTGTACATCAGTGCTAATGCGGGCAGGATGGTGTGCGCAAACACACGCAGGCCTTCCGTGGCGGCCTGCTGACGCGCCCCAGGGTTGGCACCTGGGGCGAACTGAACATGCTTTATGTGGCGATATCTGACACCTAATGTAAAAATGTCCGACGTAGAGAGCCATGCACAGTGGCATGAATCTCGCACTGCACTGTACAGGCCGCCGATGCAATACACCCCGCTGCGCCTGGCGTTCCGCACTCTTGAAGGCCCCGAATGTTCGAATTACATCCAGACTCTTCCACGCCGTTGGTCAACCAGATCATCGACGGCCTGCGCGAGCTGATCGACAACCAGACCCTCAAGCCGGGCGCCAAGGTGCCGTCGATCCGCGCCTTCGCCGCGAGCTACTCGGTGAGCACCTTCACCGTGGTCGAGGCGTACGACCGCCTGGTCGCCCAGGGGCTGCTGGTGAGCAAGGGCAATGCGGGGTTCTTCGTCAATCGTGCGGCGAACGAGCTGCTGGAAAGCCAGAACAGCGAGGCCGAAAGCGGCCGCCCGACGTTCAACTCCGAGTGGTACCTGCAGCAGATCTTTGAAACCCGCCAACTGCCGTACAAGCCTGGCTGCGGCTGGTTGCCCAACGACTGGATGTACGAAGAGGGCCTTCGCCGCGGCCTGCGCCAGGTCGCTGGCAGCCCGCTGGAGCTGTCTGGCTACGGCGACCCGATGGGCTTGCCGGAGCTGCGTGCGCTGACCGCGCAGAACCTGCAGCAGGAGCTGTCGATCGTCTGCAACCCGGCGCAGCTGATGCTGACCCATGGCGCCAGCCAGGCGCTGGACCTGGCCGTGCGTACCTTGGTACGCCCCGGTGACGTGGTGCTGGTGGACGACCCCGGCTACCCCAACCTGATGAGTATCCTGCGCACCCAAGGCGCAACGCTGATCGGTGTGCCACGCACGCCCAACGGTTACGACCTCAATCACCTCGAACAATTGCTGGCGCACCACCGCCCGACCGCCTTCTTCACCCAGCCGCACCTGCACAGCCCGACCTGCTCACGCACCCCGCTGCCGCAGCTGCACCGCCTGCTGCAACTGGCCAGCCAGCACGGCTTCCGGTTGGTGGAGAACAACCTGTACGCCGACATGGTTGCCGAACCGCAGCCGTGCCTGGCCAGCCTCGACCACCTGCAGCAGGTGGTGTACGTGGGCAGCTACTCGAAAAGCATCTCGCCCAACGTGCGGGTCGGCTACCTGCTGGCCAACCCGGAGCTTTCGCAGAAACTGTTGCACCTGAAGATGCGCTCGGGGCTGACCACCTCGCAGGTGATGGAGCGGGTGGTATACGCCGCAATCATCGACGGGCGCTGGCGCAAGCACCTCAAGCGCCTGCGCCAGCGATTGGCCGAAGCGCATCAGGAAGTTGGCCGGCATCTGCATCGATTGGGCTTTGAACTGTTCATCGAGTCGGATGAAGGGATGTATATCTGGACCCGCCACCCGGCGATTCCGGACAGCGCGGCGTTGCTCGATGATGCCTTGGAGAAAGGCATCATGCTCGGGCCTGGGCAGTTGTTCATGGTCGATGCCAAGGCCACCGGGTGGATGCGCTTCAATGTGGCGTTCAGTACCGACCCGGCGATGTGGGAGTTGCTGGAGAAGGTGCTGGTGAAGCATGTGCGGCGGGGCGGGATTTAGGGATTGAGGTGTGGCCGGGGTGTTCGCCTTGGCATATTCGGCGCCTGTGAAATCGAGCGCCGCCCGCGCGGCGCATCGCGAGCTGCGCTCGCTCCTACGTTTGTTTCGGGCCAATTATTCCTGGGGGATTTGCGCGCGAACGCCTTGGCGCATGGCGCGATATCGCGTCGTACCAACAAGGCGGTCGTGAGCGCCTGTCACAGGCATTACTGGCCAGAAACAAACGTAGGAGCGAGCGCAGCTCGCGATGCGCCGCGCGGGCGGCGCTCGATCTCACTGGCGCCGAGAATGCTGTGGCAAGCACCTGTCAGCCCTGACACTCTTTTAAATCATGCACCTGGCACAAGAAAGCCAGGACATGCTGGACAAGACCGGTTGCATGCAGCAGATGGGCGATGCCATGGGGCATATCGCTGTCCACGTCGAGCACGCCGCCGAACATACCGGCCAGGCCAGCTCGCAGGTCAGTCGTGGCCAGCAAAGCGTGAAACGCGCCCAGCAGGAAATCGTCCAGCTGGCTTCACGCCTGCAATGTTCCCCCCCAGGCCTAATCCATTTCACCCCTGACTGGGCCTGCGGGAGAAAACTTTAATAAATCAGCCACTTTACTGCTTAGTTAAAACCACTGCTCTTGGCCTTGAAAGAACGCCTGCGCATTCGCCTCTAGGCTCTCCAGGTGATACCCCCCCTCCTGCACAATCAGGCAAGGCAAGCGCAACGCCCGAATCTGCTCGCCCAGCGCTGCAAAACCTTCCTTCGTCACCGCCACCTTGCTCTGCGGATCCAACTCGTAGATGTCGAACCCGAGCGAAAGCACCAGCACCTCGGCGCCAAAGTCCTGCACCGCAGCCAGCGCTATCTCCAGCTGCGCCATGAAGTCAGCCTCGCTGGCGCCATGGGCCATCGGCAGGTTCAGGTTGTACCCCTCCCCCGCACCAGTGCCGCGCTCGTCCTCGAACCCAGCCACACCCGGGTAGAAGTTGGTCGGATCACCATGGGTCGACACGTACAGCACGTCATTACGCTCGTAGAAGATCTCCTGAATACCCTGCCCGTGGTGCATGTCGGTGTCGAGAATCGCCACGCGGCTGTAGCGGCTACGCAGGGCCTGGGCGGCCACGGCCGCATTGTTGATGTAGCAGAAGCCACCGGCCGCATCGAACCGCGCATGGTGCCCCGGTGGCCGGCACAGCGCATAAGCGGCGGGCTCGCCATCGAGAATGGCCTTGGCTCCAGCCACCGCGCTCTGCGCCGACCAGTACGCCGAACGCCAGGTGTGCTCGCCCACCGGGCAACTGCCGTCGGCCAGGTATCGCCCGGCCTGGGCGAGAATGCCGCGCAAGGCGTTGGGCTCGCGCACGAAGATGTTCGACATCACCTCGTCGCCCCAGTCTTCCGGCACTTCCTTCCAGCGTGCATGGGCCTCTTCGAGGAACGCCAGGTAGGCCTCGCCATGCACCGCCTTGAGTGGCGCAAGGCCGGCGTCGTCAGGCTGGCGGATGTCGAAGCCCAGTTCCTTGGCGGCTTGCAGCAGGCGCTGGGCGCGTTCGGGGACTTCCTGCGGGGTGCGCATGGCGCCGCGCGAGTAGTAGCTGCGCGGATGGTGCAGCAGCTGTTCGGGGTGGAAGTAGCAACGCATCAGGCTTCTCCTTGTTCGACTTGGCCGGCGCGGGCCAGCACGGCGTTGAGCAGTACGTCGACGCCCTGGCGGGCATCCTCAGGCAGCACGTCTTCGGCTTCGTTGTGGCTCAGGCCGCCGACGCAGGGGATGAACACCATCGCCGTCGGGCAGTAGCGGGCCAGCAGGATGGCGTCGTGGCCGGCGCCGCTGACGATGGACTGCTGGGCATAACCGAGGCCGTCCACCGCCTGCTGCACGGCGGCCACGCAGTCGGCGTCGAACGGCGTGGCCGGGCTGACCCAGTGGCGCTCGATGCGCACCTGCAGGCCCCGCTGGTGGGCGATGGCTTGCAGCTTCAGGGTCAGGTCGTGCTCCATGGCTTCAATGGCTTCGTCGCGGTGATGGCGCAGGTCGACGGTGAAGCGCAGCACCCCGGGGATGGTGTTGCGCGAGGACTTGGCGATCGACAGTTCGCCCACGGTAGTCAGGCCTTCTGGCGCAAAATCTGCCGCCAGTTGCTCGACCGCCTGGATCATCCGTGCCGCGCCGTACAGGGCGTCCTTGCGCAGCGGCATCGGTGTGGTGCCGGCATGGGCGGCCATGCCTTCGACGGTCACGTCCAGCCAGCGAATCGCCTGGCCACCGCTGACGACGCCGATGGCCTTGGCGTTGTCTTCAAGGATCGGGCCTTGCTCGATATGCGCCTCGAAGTAGGCATCGACCTTGCCACCCAACGGGCGTTGGCCGGCGTAACCCGTACGCTGCAGCTCGTCGGCGACGCTGATGCCATCGGCATCACGGATGGCCAGGGCCTGGTCCAGCGCCAGGGTGCCGGTGAACACCGCCGAGCCGAACATGGCCGGAGTGAAGCGGGCGCCCTCCTCGTTGGTCCACACCGCGATTTCCAGCGGCTTGCGGGTCTGGATATTCAGGTCGTTGAGGCGGCGCACCACCTCAAGGCCGGCCAGCACACCATAGACGCCATCGAAACGGCCGCCCTCAGGCTGGGTGTCGAGGTGGCTGCCCATCATCACCGGAGCGGCCGCCGGGTCGCTACCGGCGCGGCGAGCGAACAGGTTGCCGATGGCATCCACGCTCAGCGTCATGCCGGCCTCGCGGCACCAGTGGCTGAACAGTTCACGGCCGGCCTTGTCTTCGTCGCTCAGGGCCAGGCGGCAGCTGCCGCCGCGGGCGGTGGCGCCGACTTCGGCCATGGCCATCAGGCTCGCCCACAGGCGTTCGCCATTGCTTTTCAACATATGCGGGTACTCCAAATCAGGTGAATCGATCAGGCCAGTTCCAGGCGCTGGCTACGGGCGTACTGGCGCGCCAGGGCAAGCACGCAGACCAGGGAAATGGTGGCGATCAGGGTGTAGAACACTGCCATCGGCCACCATTGACCGGTGAAGGTGTGTGCCAGCCAGGTGCCGATCAGCGGCGTGAGGCCGCCAGCGATGGCACCGCACACCTGGTAGGCCAGGGAAATCGCGGTGTAGCGCACGCGGGTTTCGAACATGCCGCTGACGTAGCCGGCGATCACCGCGTAGAACGAGGCCATGCAGGCCGCCGCCAAGGCAATGCCGAGCACGATCAGCGGGCCTTCGCCGGAGCTGACCAGCACGAACATCGGGTACGGCGAGGCCATTGCCAGCAGTGCAACCAGGGCCAGGAAGCGGGTGGCGCCGAGCTTTTCCGAGAGCCACGCGGCCAGCGGCTGCACGCAGAACTGGATGATAGCCACGAAGAACAGGCATTCGAGGATCAGCGAACGCTCAAGGTGCAGTTGCTGGGTGGTGTAGCTGATCATGAAGGTGTTGGTGAAATAGACCCCGGCGATGCCCAGGGTGTTGGCGCCGATGCACAGCAGCAGCGGGCGCCAGGCGGTACGCAGCACTTCCAGTACCGGTGCCTGCTCCTTGCGCTGGGCCCTGGCCGCCTGCTCGCGGCTGGCAATGAACTCGGGCGACTCATTGACCCCCAGGCGAATCGCCAGGCCCACCAGCAACAACAGCGCGCTGGCCAGGAACGGCACGCGCCAGCCCCAGCTCATCAGGTCTTCCTCCGGCAGGCGGGTCACCGCGCCAAAGGCCAGCAGCGACAGGATCAGGCCCGCCGGGCTGCCCAACTGGGCAAACGAGGCGAAGAAGTTGCGCCGCCCCTTGGGCGCATGTTCACCGGCCATGAGCACGGCACCGCCCCACTCGCCACCCACGGCAATGCCCTGGATCACCCGCAGGATGATCAGCAGCACCGGTGCGGCGGCACCGAGCTGTGCGTAGGTCGGCAGCAGGCCGATGCACACGGTGACGATGCCCATCATCAACAGGGTGATGACCAGCGACTTCTTGCGGCCGATGCGGTCACCCACGTGGCCAAAGACGATGCCGCCCAGTGGTCGGGCGAAAAAGCCCACGGCAAAGGTGCCGAACGCGGCCATGGTGCTGAACAGGCTGTCGTCAGAGGGGAAGAACAAGGTACCGAACACCAGGGCGGCGGCGGTGGCGTAGATGTAGAAGTCGTACCATTCGATCATGGTGCCGATGAACGCGGCGGCGGCGGCACGGCGCGGCTGGGGCGAAGCGATGGGCTTCATGGGGGCTCCTTTGCTTGTTTTTCTGGCAGGAGTTAAGGGTCTCGGCGGCGCTCTGGTGGCGCATGGCCATTTGATCGGTGTTGGCTTCTTCGCGGGCTCGCCCGCTCCCACAGGGATTGCACAAGGCCCGCAAACGCTGCAGTACCTGTGGGAGCGGGCAAGCCCGCGAAGAAGCCAGCACCGATACAACAAGCCTCAATGACTGCGATTTATCGTCCCGGGGCTATGATTAGTCAATTTTCTATTTATTATTCGCACTATTAGCCTTGCTTATCATCGAGCCTGCCATGTCCGACCGCCTGCTCAACGACCGCCTCGACTGGAACCTGCTGCGCACCTTCCGCGTGATCGGCCAGGAGTTGTCCATCAGCCGCGCCGCCGCGCGCCTGCACCTGACCCAACCGGCCGTGAGCCAGGCGCTCAAGCGGCTGGAGGAACAGCTTGGCCGCCAGCTGATCGCCCGCCGCGGGCCTCGCTTCGTGCTCACCGACATGGGCGAACAACTGTTTCAGTTGGCCGGCGAGGTGTATGGGCAGATGTCGCAGATCGGCGGGTTGCTGGAACAGCCGGCGGACGAACTGGTGGGCAAGGTGCGCTTGCTGATGATCAGCCGCATCGTCAGCGAGCGGTTCGATGATCTGCTGGCGGACTTCCATCGCCAGCACCCACGGGTAGACCTCGAAATCGATGTGATGCGCAGCTCGGACATCGTCGCCGCCCTGCAGGAAAAGACCGCCACGGCGGGCCTGAGCCTCAACCGCCGGCCGCAACCACGGCTGGAGCAGCGCCTGTTCCTGCGCCAGCGCTATGCGTTTTTCTGCGGCAAGCACCACGCCCTGTTCGGCCAGGCCGAGGGCGACCTGCAGCGCGAGAACTTCGTCAGCTTCACCAGCGACCAGATTGGCGGCATGTTGTCGCCGCTGACCATTTTCCGCGACCAGCAAGGGTTTTCCGGGCGAATCGTGGCGTCGTCGCCGAGCCTTGAAGAGGTGCGCCGGCTGGTGATCGCCGGGTTCGGCATCGGCTGCCTGCCCGAGCATGTGGTGGCGCCGGATGTGGCGGCGGGGTTGCTGTGGAAGCTGCCGCCTGCAGAAGGGATTGCCGATGTGGATATTCACTTGCTATGGAACAAGGAACAGCGGTTGAGCCGGGCTGAAGAGGTGTTTATCAAGGCCTTGCAGGGCGGCCTTTCCGGCGCGGTCACCTAACGCTTTTGAGCGGCTCGGTAGACCTCGCTACGCTCACGTTTGCCAACCGATACCACGACTACAACGATCCGCTCATCCTCGACTCTATACACCAGTCGATAACCTGAAGCTTTGAGCTTGATCTTGTAGTGGTTCGGCAGGTCACGCAGCGCATCGGCCTGGACCTTGGGTGACTGCAAGCGTTCGCCGAGCTTTTTCTTGATCTGCTCGCGCACGGTGTGCCCAAGCTTGCCCCACTCCTTCATTGCAGAAGGCAGAAATTCGAGCTTATAGGTCATCCAGAGTTACCGGTACGCCCTTTTCATCCAGCCTCGACTTGGCCAGCTCGGTCAATTCAAGATCCTCCAGACGCTCCATCATGGCTTCGTAGAGTTCGGCAGGCACCATGTAGCCCATAACACGATTGTGATTGAGCACAGCGACAGGCATGCCCGCAGCGCCTGTCATCACTGCGGATGGGTTCTTTTTCAGCTCCGACACGCTTACGGCCACGTCAGCGAAAATGTTCTGCATGAATTTAAACCTCAATAAAGAACGATATTTTGGTCTATCTATAGGACTCAAACAAGTCGCAACTGCTCAGAGAGCTGTCGTCGGCGGCCTTGCTATGCGCTCCGACAGTCTGTGAAATACACACTAAACTTGGATCCCATCCGCTGAACAGAGTATGCTCTTGAGATAGCTATGTGCCATCACCCAGGTCCCCATATCTGGTCTTCAAGGACGAAACTGCCGTGCCCAGCCACCCGACCCGCCATACCATCGCCCGCCAATGGCAGTTATTGAAACTGCTGCCAGACCGCCATCCCGGGATGAGCTCTACGCAATTGCAGGCCGCACTGGCGAGGGCCGGCCACAAGACCAGCAAGCGCACGGTCGAGCGCGACCTCAACGAACTGGCAACCCTGTTCCCGCTGCACTGCAACAGCAAGGGCATGCCCTATGGCTGGTACTGGCAGCCAGGCCTGAGCCTGGATGAGGCCGAGCAACTGCAACCCGATCAACTCACCCCTTCGCAGCAGATCGAGCTGCAGGCCTGGGTCGACGATGGCCTCGCCCGTCGCCTGGAAGACCAGCCGCTGTCCGAGGACATGCGCCTGGCTCCGCATGACAAAGGCGGCGCGATGCTTGCGGCCACAGTCGAAGACAGCCGTGCGCTGATGGGCTGGCTGCTGTCCCAGGCCGGCTCGATCCGGGTCAAGGCGCCAGAAACCTTACGCATGTCGATGGTAGAACAGTTGCGTCAGAGCCTGGCACTGAACGACGACGGTTACTGATCGGCAAGTGGAGGGCTATCGCCCGGCCAGCCTGGCCCGATAGCTGCCCGGGCTCTGCCCTGTCCACTTCTTGAACGCCCGGTGAAACGCACTGGGCTCCTGAAAGCCGGCCTGCTCGGCAATCTCGGCGATGCTCAGCGTGCCTTCGCGCAAATGCTCGAAGGCCATCGCCCGGCGCACTTCATCCTTGATCTGCTGGTACGACCGCCCTTCGCGCTCCAGTTGGCGGCGGAAGGTGCTGGCACTGATCCCCTGCTGCTCAGCCATGGCTGCAAGCGTCGGCCATTGCCCATAGCGGCGTGCGCGCAAATGGCGATAGACCTCGGCCACCAGCCCGTTCTGATTGCGAAAACGGATCACCAGGCCCTGCGGCGCGCTACGCAGGAAGGTCTTCAGGCCGGCCAGGTCCTGCACCACCGGCAGGCGCAGCCAGGCACTGTCGAACTCGACCTCGGTGCGCCCGCTGCCCAGGCGCAGGTCTGGCCCCCACAGCAGCGGGTCATCGTCCTGGGCCGGGCGCGCCACAGCCAGCTCCGTGCGGTCGATGGCAATGCGCCGCCCGGCCAGCCAGCACAGCAGGCCGATCATCAGCACCAGGTAGGTTTCCTCGGCATACACCCGGGTCAGCGGGTCGGCGATCGCCGACTGCACGCTGATCACTGCGCGCCCGCCGCGTATCGTGAGGCTGCCGCGCAGGTCGCGCAGGAACAGGGCGAAACTGCTCATGCACTGGCGCAGAGCCTTCTCCAGGTTGGGTTCCTGGATCAAGCCACGGCAGATCAGGGCAAAGCTGCCCAGCGGCATGCCATGGCTGTCGAGGCGGAAGAACTCGTCGTCCAGCAACTCGATCAGCTCCAGCCACAAGCGCGCGAAGGCCTTGGCTGGCACCCGTGCCTGGGGTTGGCCGAGCACGGCCGGGTCGATGCCCACCCCACGCAGCCGCGCCTCCAGCACTTCGGGCTGGTCACGCAGGGCATGCAGCATGGCATTGAGAAAGTACACCGCGACCGAATCGCTATCGCGCATGGCGGAATTCGCTGTCTATGCTGAGTGGCAAAAAATGCCAGGTTGACTGAACAGATCCGGCATAGGCTGCAACAGAGCCTTTGCCTAGACTCGAACCCACCTCGGGATCGCTGGCCATTCTCGCAGAGCCTGGCCCGCTCCCGCCATGCCTTCGCAATCGGAGCCTCTATGAGCAGCGCAGAAATCTACGTCGTCAGTGCCGTCCGTACCGCCATCGGTGGTTTCGGTGGTTCCCTCAAGGACCTGCCGCTGGCCGACCTGGCCACCGCCGTAACCCGCGCCGCCATCGAGCGCTCGGGCGTGCCCGCCGAGCAGATCGGCCACATGGTGATGGCCACCGTCATCCCTACCGAGCCACGCGATGCCTACCTGTCGCGAGTAGCGGCGATGAACGCCGGTATCCCCAAGGAAACCCCGGCCTTCAACGTCAACCGCCTGTGCGGTTCCGGCCTGCAGGCCATCGTCTCGGCCGCCCAGTGCCTGCTGCTGGGTGATGCCGACGTGGCCCTGGCCGCCGGTGCCGAGTCCATGAGCCGCGGCCCGTACCTGCTGCCGCAAGCACGCTGGGGTGCGCGCATGGGCGATCTGCAGGGCATCGACTACACCGTTGGCGTACTGCAAGACCCCTTCGAACACTTCCACATGGGCATCACTGCGGAAAACGTCGCGGCCAAACACGGCATCAGCCGCGAGATGCAGGACGAACTGGCCCTCACCAGCCAGCGCCGCGCCGCACGCGCCCAGGCCGAAGGCCGCTTCGACAGCCAGATCGTGCCGCTGGAGCTGAAAACCCGTAAAGGCACCGTGCAGTTCGCCGTCGACGAGCATGTGCGCGCCGATGTGACTGCCGAACAGCTGGCCGGCATGAAGACCGTGTTCAAGAAAGACGGCACCGTCACTGCCGGCAACGCCAGCGGCATCAACGATGGCGCCGCCGGCCTGGTGCTGGCCACCGGTGACGCCGTGCGCCGCCTGGGCTTGAAGCCCCTGGCGCGCCTGGTGGCCTATGCCCACGCGGGTGTCGAGCCGGAGCTGATGGGCCTGGGCCCGATCCCGGCAACCCGCAAGGTGCTGGAAAAAGCTGGCCTGAGCGTCGCCGACCTGGACGTGATCGAGTCCAACGAAGCCTTCGCCGCCCAGGCTTGCGCCGTGGCCCGCGAGCTCGGTTTCGACCCGGAGAAGGTCAACCCGAACGGCTCGGGCATCTCCCTCGGCCACCCGGTCGGTGCCACCGGGGCGATCATCGCCACCAAGGCCATCCACGAACTGCAGCGCATCCAGGGCCGCTACGCGCTGGCCACCATGTGCATCGGCGGCGGCCAGGGCATTGCCGTGGTCTTCGAGCGCGTCTGAGGGAACTGCACCATGACGATTGAACAGATTGCCGTGATCGGCGCCGGCACCATGGGCAACGGTATTGCCCAGGTGTGTGCGGTGGCCGGCTACCAAGTCCTGCTGGTGGACGTTTCCGACGCCGCGCTGGAGCGTGGCGTGGCCACCTTGAGCAAGAACCTGGAGCGCCAGGTCAGCAAGGGCACGCTCGACGCCGAGCGCGCCGCGGCGGCGAAAACCCGTATCCGCACCAGCACCGACTACGCCCAGCTGAGCAGCGCGCAGCTGGTGATCGAGGCGGCCACCGAGAACCTGCAGCTCAAGCAGCGCATCCTGCAGCAGGTGGCAGCCAACGTGGCCGCCGACTGCCTGATCGCCACCAACACCTCGTCGCTGTCGGTGACCCAACTGGCCGCCAGCATCGAGCACCCTGAGCGCTTCATCGGCGTGCACTTCTTCAACCCGGTGCCGATGATGGCCTTGGTCGAGATCATCCGCGGCCTGCAGACCAGTGACAGCACCTATGCCCAGGCACTGGTGGTCACAGAGAAGCTTGGCAAGTCGCCGATCACCGCCGGCAACCGCCCGGGCTTCGTGGTCAACCGCATCCTGGTGCCGATGATCAACGAAGCGATCTTCGTGCGCCAGGAAGGCCTGGCCAGTGCCGAGGACATCGACACCGGCATGCGCCTGGGCTGCAACCAGCCGATCGGCCCGCTGGCCCTGGCCGACCTGATCGGCCTGGATACCCTGCTGGCGATCATGGAGGCCTTCCACGAAGGCTTCAACGACAGCAAATACCGCCCTGCCCCGCTGCTCAAGGAAATGGTCGCGGCCGGCTGGCTGGGCCGCAAGAGCGGCCGCGGCTTCTTCACCTACTGAGGAGCGTACGCCATGCCCCCGGTCAATGCCGCGATGCGCTGTGCCAACTTCGAAGAGCGACGCGACCGGGCCATGGCGCTGTTCGCCGAAAAGGGCTTTGGCCAGGTCAGCATGCGCGAACTGGCGGCGCATGTGGGGCTGACCGCCGGCTCTCTGTATCACCACTTTCCCAGCAAGCAAGATTTGCTGTTCGACCTGATCGAGGAACTGTACGAGGAGCTGCAGGCGACCCTGGAACAGGGGCGCCGGGCCATGGCGCGTGGGGGGTCGGCGTTGAACTGCCTGATTGCCGCGCATTGGCAGCTGCATGCCGAACGGCCCATGCAGTTTCGCCTGGCCGAGCGCGACCTGTGCTGCTTGAGCGATGAGCAGCAGGCCTGCCTGGGGTTGCTGCGCAAGCGCTATGAGGCGGGGTTGCTGCGCCTGATCGCGCCACGGGCGACGTTGCAGGGTGAGGCGTTGGTGGCGACGGCGCATGTGGTGGCGACATTGCTGAACCAGCTGCCGGGGATGCTCAAGGGCTTGCCTGAGGAGCAGGGATTGGGGTTGATGGAGAGCCTGCTGGTGGGGGGGATCGAGCGGACCCTGGGTTAACCTGTTCCGGCCTCTTCGCGGGCACGCCCGCGAAGAGGCCGGTGCAGGCTAGCGCAGTAAGGCCTGGATCTGCTCGTGCAGGGTATCGAGGTCGAACGGCTTGGCCAGGATCGGCGCCTTGCGGGCGATCGGGCTGCCGGATTCGAGGATCTCCGCCGGGTAGCCGCTGATGAAGATCACCTTCAGGTCCGGCCGCAACTTCACCGCAGGTTCGGCGATTTCCACCCCGGAAATGCCACCCGGCAAACGGAAGTCGGTCACCATCAGGTCCAGGTGCGGCTTGCTCGCCAGAATCGCGAAGGCCTCTTCACCATCCTCAGCTACCAGCACGTGGTAGCCCTCACCCGCCAGGTAGTCGCGCAGGATCATCCGGATCGCCGGTTCATCCTCGACCACCAACACCACATCTTGTGCATCTTCACTCATGACAACGCCTTGAAATTCATACAGTTGGCCATCTGACCCCAGGCTTACGCGGAGGTTGCCCGCAACTGGTCGTTTTGTTCACTTACGTCTGCCAGCGGCAACAGCAGGGTGAACGTTGCCCCTTTGCCGACTTCGCTTTCTACCTGAATCCGCCCTCCATGGGCCTGGACGATCTGCTCCGAGATGTACAAGCCCAGCCCCAACCCATTGCTGGCTTGCTGGGTGGCCACGCGCTCGAACTGCTGAAAGATCCGTTGCTGGTTGCTGGCGCTGATGCCGATGCCATGGTCCCGGACCTGCACGGCCGCCATGCCATCCTGCTCGAACAGCTGCACATGCACAGGCCGTCGCTCGCCATAACGCAAAGCATTCGACAACAGGTTGGCCAGGACTTGCTCAATCCGGAATTCGTCCCACTCTCCAGACAATGATTCACAACGCTGCAGCTCGATGGAGGTCTCCAGTGCCGTGGCCTGTGCCGCAAAGTTCTCCACCAGGCCACGCACCAGTTGGCTCAGGTCGAACGCTTTAGGCCGTAGCGACAACTTGCCGGTGCGAATGCGCGAGACGTCGAGCATGTCCTCGATCAGGCGGATCAGGCTGTTGATCTGGCGCTCGTCACGCTCGACCATGGCCTGCAGCTTGTCGACGCTGAAGGCATCGAGGTTGCCGCGGGCCAGGTGCATCTTGCGCAACTGGGTTTCCAGGATCAGGCCGTTGAGCGGCGTGCGCACCTCGTGGGCAACGATCGACATGAAGTCGTCGCGCATGCGCACCGCATGCTCCAGCTCGCCGCGCGCCACCTGCAACTGGCCCAGCAGCAGTTCCTGCTCCTGGCGGCTGCGCTCGAGCGCCTGCAGCTGGCGGTCGAGCACCTTGCGCTGGCGGTACAGGTCGACGAACACCGACACCTTGCTCTTTACCGCCAGGGTGTCGAGGGGCTTGTGCAGGAAGTCCACTGCGCCGCTCTCGTAGCCCTTGAAGGCATAGTTCATTTCACGCCCTGCGGCGGTAACGAAGACGATCGGGATGTTGCGGGTCTTTTCCGTGCCGCGCATCAGCTCGGCCAGCTCGAAGCCGTTCATGCCCGGCATCTGCACGTCGAGAATGGCCAGGGCGAACTCGTGTTCGAGCAACAGCGACAAGGCCGCTTCTGCCGACTGCGCCTGGTGCACCTCGCGGTCTTCGCCCTGGATCAGGGCGGCGAGCGCCAGCAGGTTTTCCGGCAGGTCGTCGACGATCAGCAGTTTGGCAGGGGTGTGGCTTAGCATGCGCTGGGTTCCAGGGTCGCGAGCAACTGCCCGATACCGCTCAGAGAAAGGATAAGGTCGGGCGCGTGCCGGGCCAGTGCGGCCTCCGGCATCAGCGCCACCTGTGCGTCGCGGGGGTCCTGGACCACGGTCCGGCCGCCGCTGTTCTTGATGTAGGCCAGCCCTTCGGCGCCATCTTCATTGGCCCCGGTGAGCAGCACGCCGAGCAACCCGGGGCCGTAGGCATCGGCCGCCGAAGTGAACAGGAAATCGATGGCCGGGCGCGAGAAATGCACCGGCTCCTCCTGGCTCAGCGACAGGCTGAAGTCGGCTTCCACCGACAGGTGGTAACCCGGCCCAGCCACGTAGATCTGCCCTGGGGCAATGACCTCCTTGTCAGCGGCCTGGCGTACCGGCCGCTGCAAGCGCCGTTGCAACACTTCTGCCAACTGGCTGTGGCGGTCGTCCGGCAGGTGCAGCACGCACAGTACCGGAATGGCAAAACTGGTCGGCAGCGCACCCAGCACCGTGAACAGCGCCGTGACGCCGCCCGCCGAGGCGCCGATCACCACCGCGCGTACGCCGTTCATGATTTGCGGTAGATCCGTTCGGGCTTGACCAGCGGCTCGAAGCAGTCGCTGTAGGCCGAGAAATCCACCGACTCCTTGCTGCCCAGCACCAGGAAACCACGGTGGCACAACGACTCGTGGAACAGCCCGAGGGCGCGGTCCTGCAGTTCCTTGTTGAAATAGATCAGCACGTTCCGGCACGACACCAGTTGGGTTTCGGAAAACACACTGTCGGTGGCCAGGCTGTGGTCGGCGAAGGTCACGTTGTCGCGCAGGCTGCTGTCCATGATGGCGTTGCCGTAGGCCGCAGTGTAGTACTCGGCAAAGTCGCGGCGTCCGCCCGCCAGCCGGTAGTTTTCTTCGTACTCGCGCATGCTCTGCATCGAGTAGATGCCCTGCTTGGCGCGGTCCAGCGAATGCGGGTTGATGTCGGTGGCGTAAATGATGGTGCGTTCGAGCAGGCCCTCTTCGCGCAGCAGGATGGCCATCGAGTACACCTCCTCACCGGTGCTGCAGCCGGCAATCCACACCTTGATCGACGGCCAGGTGCGCAGCAGCGGCACCACCTCCTGGCGCAGGGCGAGGAAGTGGCCGGGGTCGCGGAACATCTCGCTGACCGGGATCGTCAGGTACTGCAGCAACTGCATGAACATGCCCGGGTCGTGCAGCACCCGTTCCTGCAGCGCTGACACCGTGAGGCAGTCGAACTGGCGCAGTGCATGAAGGACCCGGCGCTTGATCGAAGCGCCGGAGTAGTTGCGGAAATCGTAGCTGTACTTGAGGTAGATCGCCTCGATCAGCAGCCGGATCTCGATGTCGGTGTTGCGCTCGCTAGTCAAATTCGCTCCAGTTGCGGCAGCCATACGCGGATCAACGAGAACAGGCGGTCCAGGTCGATCGGTTTGGCCAGGTAATCATTGGCGCCGGCCTGCAGGCAACGCTGCTGGTCGTCCTTCATCGCCTTGGCGGTGACGGCGATGATCGGCAGCTTGCGCCAGCGCGGCTGCTGGCGGATCAGGCGAGTGGCCTCGAAGCCGTCCATCTCCGGCATCATCACGTCCATCAGTACCAGGTCGATGTCATCGTGCTGCTCCAGGCGCTCGATGGCTTCGCGCCCGTTGCGGCCGATCTCGACGATGGCGCCCTTGTGCTCCAGGGCACTGGTAAGGGCAAAGATGTTACGCACATCGTCGTCCACCAGCAGCACCTTGCGCCCTTCGAAGACCTTGTCGCGGCTACGTGCGGTCTTGAGCATGCGCTGGCGTTCATGGGACAGCTGCGATTCGACTTTGTGCAGGAACAGCGTCACCTCATCGAGCAGACGCTCCGGCGAGCGCGCGCCCTTGATGATGATCGAGCGCGAATACTTGAGCAGGTCGGCCTCTTCTTCGCGGGTGAGGTTGCGCCCGGTGTAGACGATCACCGGCGGGAACGAACGGATATCCTCGGCGGTCATGCGCTTGAGCAGTTCGTTGCCGAGCATGTCGGGCAGCTTGAGGTCGATGATCATGCAGTCGTAGATGTTCTCGCGCAGCAGCGCCAGGGCGTCCTGGGCCATGGCCACGGCGGTGATCTCGACATCGTCGTCGCCGATCAGGCGAGCGATGCTCTCGCGCTGCAGGTCGTCGTCCTCCACCAGCAGGATGTGCTTGAGCTTCTGGGTCAGCTTGGCTTCGAGGCGGGCGAAGACTTCCTTGAGTTCTTCGCGGCTGGTCGGCTTGACCGCATAACCCACCGCGCCCATGTGCATGGCGGCTTCCACACGGTCTTCCACCGAAATGATGTGCACCGGGATATGCCGGGTGGTGGCCTGCTCCTTGAGACGCTGCAGCACCGTCAGCCCGGAGTGGTCGGGCAAGCGCATGTCCAGCAGGATCGCGTCGGGGATGTACTGTTCGGCCAGCTCGAAGCCCTCGTCGGCGCTCTGCGCCACCAGGCAGCTGTAGCCCAGTTCGTGCGCCAGGTCGTAGAGGATACGGGCGAAATTGGGCTCGTCTTCGACCACCAGGATGCAGCGGTTGCCAAACGGCGCGCGCTCTCGGTCATCACTGAACGCCGGAGCCGGGCGTTTCGATACCGCCGGAGCAGCAACCGGCGGTGCCGGCGGCAGGCTGTCGACGGCCGGTCGCAAGCTCAGTGCCTCGATCTCCTCACCCTGCGACTCGTAGCGTTCCGGCATGACCAGGCTGAATACGCTGCCTTGGCCGGGGCTGCTGTCGACGCTGATCTGCCCGCCCAGCAGGTGCGCCAGGTCACGCGAGATCGACAGGCCCAGGCCGGTGCCGCCGTAGCGGCGGTTGCTGGTGCCGTCGACCTGGTGGAAGGCGCCGAAGATCGCCTGCTGCTGGTCGGCAGCGATGCCGATGCCGCTGTCGCGTACCGAGAAGATGATGCCACTGCCGGCCTGGTAGCCGATGTTCAGGCTGACCTGGCCACGCTCGGTGAACTTGATGGCGTTGGACAACAGGTTCTTGAGAATCTGCTCCAGGCGCTGGCGGTCGGTGAACAAGGTGGCCGGCACCTGTGCTTCGACCGTGACCTCGAAGCCCAGGCCCTTGTGCTCGGCCAATGGCAGAAACATCCCACGCAGGCCTTCGACCAGGCGTTCGAGCTGCGTGTTCTCCGGGCGCACTTCGAGCTTGCCGGCCTCGACCTTGGCGATGTCGAGGATGTCGTTGATCAGATTCAGCAGGTCGTTGCCGGCGGAATAGATGGACTCGGCGAACTTGACCTGCTCGGCGCTGAGGTTGCCCTCGCCGTTCTCGGCCAGCAGCTTGGCCAGGATCAGCGAGCTGTTGAGCGGCGTGCGCAGCTCGTGGGACATGTTGGCGAGGAACTCGGACTTGTACTTGCTCGAACGTTGCAGGTCGTCGGCGCGGGCCTGCAGTTCTTCCTGGGCCTGGCTGAGCTCGTCGTTCTTGCGGTCCAGCGCCTCGGTACGCTCGGACAGCTGCTCATTGGTCTGCTCAAGCTCGGCCTGCTGGGTTTCCAGGTGGGCCTGGGACTCCTTGAGCACCCGCGATTGCTCTTCGAGCTCTTCGTTGGCGGTCTTGAGTTCTTCCTGCTGCACCTGCAGCTCTTCATTGAGCTGCTGGGTCTCGGCCAGCACTTCCTGCAGGCGCTGGCGGTAACGGGCGCTTTCGATGGAAATGCCAAGGTTCTCTCCGACCCGCTGCATCAGCTCGTCGTCACGCTCTTGCAGCGGGCGCAGGAAGCCCAGTTCGATCACACCATTGATTTGCCCGTCATCCCTGGCCGGCATCAGCAAGGCGCTGCGCGGCAGTCCGCTGCCCAGGCCAGAGCTGAGGTGGTAGTAGTTCTCAGGCAGGTCGTCCAGGCGCAGCAGGCGCCCCTCGCGCACGGCCTGGGCCAACAGGCCGTCGTGGTCACCCAGTATCTGCTGTCGGGCCTGCTCCTCGGCTGCCAGGCCGTAGCTGGCCACACGTACCAGGCGGCCATGTTCGTCGCGCACGTAGAGCGCACCGACCACGCTGCCCAGGTAGCTGGCGAAGAAGCGCAGGATGTTGTCGCCGAGCATCGGCAGGGTCAATTGGCCCAGCACCTGTTCGGCCAGCTGGGTCTGGCCATTGCGCAACCAGGCCTGGTGTTCCAGGCGCTCGGCGGCACGCTGCTGGGCCTGCAGGTTTTCGCTGTAGCTGCCCGACAGGGCCAGCAGATCGCGGCGGCCGAAGTAGGCGAGCAAGGCGCTCAGGCCGACGATGAGCAGCACAAAGCCAGATATGGCGGTGACGGTGACCGTACTGACCTTCTCGGTGCGCGCCATGCGCAGCTGCTGTTCGGTGCCGATCAGGCCTTCGAACTCCTTGCGGATCTCGTCGGTGATGCGCTTGCCGCGGCCATTGCCAACCGAAGCACGGTAGTCGCCACCGCTGCGGCGCTGGTTGATCATTTCGCCGCCGAACGCGTTCCAGGCGTCCTGCAAGGCGATCAGCCGGTCGATGCGATCGACCTGCTGCGGATTATCCTCGACCATGCCACGCAGGCTCTGCAGGCTACCGAGGATGCGCGGCTTGGCCACCTCGTAGGGGTCGAGGAAGCGTTCGTCACCGGTGATCAGAAAACCGCGCATGCCGGTTTCCATGTCGATCGACAGCTTGACCGTTTCGTTGGCATTGCCGATCACCCGATCGGTGTGCTCGACCCACTGCATGGCCGAAAGCAGGTAGTTGATCACCGCGACAAAGGCCACGGCGCCGAGCAGGCCCACTGCCAGGGGCAGGCCGATATTTCGGCTCAACAGCTTGCGGAAGCTTTGCTGGTCCATCGAGGCTGCTTGAATCATCTGAAAACGCCCGCGCAAAAAAGGTCCATTGAAAAGTGTGGCGGCTCTGCCGCTGCGCTCACCAGTTAACAAGCGAGTCTAACCCGCTTGGGCGGCTTCGGCAGGGCATTTAGCCAGTATTTGAAGGCCGCGTGTGAGAATCGTTCCCTCGATGTGCCACAGTCGGTATCCTCGGGAACTTCTGTCACTGCCTGGCGCACAGAGTAGGGACATGACTTTTTCAACAGGAAACCCGCCATGCACCTTCTGGTAGTCGAAGACGACGACATCGTACGTATGCTGATGGTCGAAGTGCTCGATGAATTGGGCTACAGCACCCTTGAAGCGGAAAACGCCACGGCGGCACTGAAAGTGATCGAGGATGCCAGCCAGCAACTGGCCCTGCTGGTGACCGACGTCGGCCTGCCGGACATGCGCGGTGAAGCGCTGGCGGCCAAGGCCCGTGCGGCGCGGCCATTACTGCCGGTGCTGTTTGCCAGTGGTTATGCCGAGAGCTTCCATGTGCCGGAGGGCATGCACATGATCGGCAAGCCGTTCAGCATCGACCAGTTGCGCGACAAGGTAGTGGAGATTCTCGGTACGCCTTGAGTCGGCGGCGCCTGTTTCGCGGCTAAAGCCGCTCCCACAGGTACGGTGCAAGGCTCAAGGCCTGTGATATCCCTGTGGGAGCGGCTTTAGCCGCGAAGAGGCCAGCACAGGTGCCACACCTCAAAGCTCCCGCCGCAGCAGGTAGGTATCCATGATCCACCCCATGCGCTCCCGCTCCCGCTCGCGCACTTCAAGAATCCGCGCCTTCACCGCCTGCAATGGCCCGGCAATCAGCACTTCATCCTCGGTACCCAGGTAAGCGCCCCAGTAGATCACCAGCGCCGGATCCTCCAGTGTGGCAAACGCGCACTGCCCATCGAGCATCACCACCACATTGTCCACCCGCCCCTGCTCGGCCAGGCGCCGCCCTGGCAGCACGGTCAGTGGCTCGCCAATGCGATTGAGGGGGATCTGATGCCGCGCCGCCAGGGCCTGCACACTGCTGATACCGGGGATCACCTGCAGGCGCAGCGCCACACCGCGTTCGCGGACCAGATCAATGATGCGCAAGGTGCTGTCGTAGAGGCTCGGCTCGCCCCATAGTAAAAAGGCGCCGATATCCTCGGCGCCCATCTCTTCGCTGATCAGCCGGGCATACAGCGCGGCGCGCTGGCGATGCCAGTCGTGCACCGCGCCTGCGTAGTCGACTGCCCCGGCGTCACGCTGCGGGTCTGCCACCTGCACCAGGCGGTAGCCACCCTCGGGCCGGTAGCGCTCGAGGATCGCCTTGCGCAAGCGCACCAACTCATCCTTGCCGGCACCCTTGTCGAGCACGAAGAACACGCTGGCGCGGCGCAGTGCCTCGACCGCCTCGACAGTGATCTGCCGCGGGTCGCCCGGGCCAATGCCAATCAACAGAACGTCTTTCATGGCACCGCCCGATACCTCAACCTAGAAGATAGAGAAGTTATAGCTGACGATGACCCGCGTCTCATCCATGTCCCGCGCCCACTTCTCGTAGTTGCTGCGGTAGGTGGAGTTGCGCAGGCGCACGCTGACATCCTTGAAAGTACCGCTCTGTACCTGGTACTTGAGCTCGGTGTCGCGTTCCCATTCCTTGCCTTCGGCAGTGCTGCCCGGGACCTTGATATGGTCGCCGTTGATGTAGCGGGTGAAGAAGCTCAGGCCGGGCACGCCGAGGGCTTTGAAGTCGTAGTCGTAACGCAGCTGCCAGGAACGTTCCTGGGCGGCGGCGAAGTCGTTGACCTGCGCGTAGTTGACCAGGTACGGGTTGCTGCCATCGAGGTACGGCATGGCACTTTCGCCGTACATGCGCTGCCAGCCGGCGCTGATCTTGTGCCCACCCAGGCTGTAGCCGAGCATGCCGCTGAAGGCCCGGTGGTCGATCTCGCCAGCGCGGGCGTTGCCGATGTCATCGCTCTTGATCAGCCGCAGGTCTGCCGACAGGCTACCGACGGCGAGCGGCTGGCTGGCGACCAGCCCAAGGAAGTGCTGGCGGTAGATGTTTTCCAGTTTGGCGACTTGATACTGGGCACTGAGCCGATCATTGAAACGGTAGTCCAGGCCGGCCAGGTCAAAGTGATCGGCTTCGATATCACAGGCATAGCGCTTGTTCTTGCAATGCACGCGAATATCCTGGCGATCGGTGGAATCACGCGCGGTGTACTTGTCCAGGCGGGCCAGGGTGAACTTCAGGTCGCGTACTTCCTCGGACGTCAGCATCGCGCCGTGGAACATGGTCGGCAGCAGGCGACCATCGTTGTATTTCAACAGCGGTACGTCCGGCATCATCGAGCCGTACTTGAGCACCGTGTTGGACACCTTGACCTTGGCCGCCAGGCCCATCTTCGCGTATTGGTCGGCGGAGTGCCGTGGGTCATGACCGGAAGATGGCAGCAAACCACTGTTACTGTCGGCCGGGCTGGAATCGAGCTTGATCCCTAACATGCCCAGTGCATCCACGCCAAAGCCAACCGGGCCCTGGGTATAACCCGACTGCACATTGAGGATGAAGCCTTGCGCCCACTCTTCACGTTTTGACGCACCCTGGCTGGAACTGCTGTGGCCGTCACGAAAATCCCGGTTGAAATAGACATTGCGTGCTTCAACCTTGGCACTAGTGTCTTCAAGAAAACCAGCGGCTTGGGCATGCGCGCCGGTACACAACAGGAACAGGCCGGCAACACGGCGCCCGGGGGCGAGAGGAAGGGGGGAAAACATGCGAGGGAACATCCACAAGAAAGGCGAAAAAAACAAATCGTGACGCACCTGCGCCACGCTAATGCGTCGCGGCCGAACAACAGCCGACCATCATCTGAAATCATCGCCCAACCGCTCTGTTGCGGGCTATTGGACCATGGTCTAGAACCCCTTGAAGACGTATCGAAAAACCACCTGAATTACGGTCCGGAAAACTTGGAAAGTTCCCGATTACTTATAAAAAGTTTGCGGTTTACCGAAGTCCTGCAAGTGTCTACACTCGATGTCAGCGAACAGTGTTACCCACCCACGTGGCTGGCGTTTAGTGCTTTTCAATGTTCGTCACGCCCTGCCACGGAAGACGTACAGGAGTGATTACAGTGTCCAGACTTGCAGAGTTTCGTGCTGCCGAAAAAGCGCTCCAGGAACAGATGGCGCAACTGGAGGCGCTGAAAAAGGATGCCGGCCTCAAACGCGAAATCGAATTCGAGCAGAAACTAGTCGGCCTGATGAAAAGCTATGACAAAAGTCTGCGCGATATCATCGCCATCCTCGACCCGAAGGCGGTTACCCGTGGCGCTGTCAGTGCACCGAAACAGCAGCGCCGCCCGCGCGTGGTGAAAGTCTACGAAAACCCGCACACCGGCGAGCTGATCGAGACCAAGGGCGGCAACCACCGCGGCCTCAAGGCGTGGAAAGAACAGTATGGCGCCGCTACCGTGGAGAGCTGGGTGCGCTGATGAAACGTCAACACCCACTTCACATTTTTTTCACAACGGCTGCAGCAGTATCGAGACAGCTAAAGGACTAGCGACCCCATCACGCGCCCGCACATGCGGGCCTCTAATTCCGGCGCCCTGCTCCCCCCGAGCAGGGCGCTTTTATTTGCGCAAACGGTTCACTGCCGTATCATGGCCCCCTGTCTGTTTCGCTGGCACCTGGTTGCCGGCCCCGTCTCTGGAGTCCCCATGAGCCTGCACGATCTGCAAACCCTGCCTGGCGTCACCGCACAGCCAGACGCCGCCACCGCCCAATTCGTCTTCAACCACACCATGCTGCGGGTCAAGGACATCGAGAAGTCGCTGGACTTCTACACCCGCGTGCTGGGCTTCCGCCTGGTCGACAAGCGCGACTTCCCTGAAGCGGCCTTCAGCCTGTACTTCCTGGCCCTGGTCGACCCGGCGCAAATCCCAGCCGACGACGCCGCGCGCCACCAGTGGATGAAGTCGATCCCGGGCGTGCTGGAGCTGACCCACAACCACGGCACCGAAAATGATGCCGAGTTCGCCTACCACAACGGCAACACCGACCCACGCGGCTTTGGCCACATCTGCATCTCGGTGCCAGACGTGCGTGAGGCCTGCGCCCGCTTCGAAGCCCTCGACGTGCCGTTCCAGAAACGCCTGCAAGACGGCCGCATGAACCACCTGGCCTTCGTCAAGGACCCGGACGGTTACTGGGTGGAAGTGATCCAGCCAACCGAGCTGAAGGGCTGATCGCCGTCGGTTCGCGCTCGTCGGGCCGGGAACTCCTGGCCCCTTGCTGTGGTATATGAAGGTAACTGCTTCACATGCCACAGCGAGGTAAAGGACGATGCAATCTCTTCACTGTGAATACCGCGACCACACCATCACCGCCAGCGTGATGCCCCACCCCGACTCCCCCCTGCCCTATGCCGCCGGTTGCCTGATCACCGATCCACAGGGGCACACCAGCAAGCGCCTGTCGATGCCAATGAAATTCTTCTCGGACCTTGAGAATGCCCAGCATGTGTCGCTCGCCCATGGCCGGGCATTGGTGGACGAGCAACTGGACAAGGGGCACAAAACCTTCTGAATGCCCGCGCGGACTTTGTGGGAGCGGCCTTGCGTCGCGAAAGGGCCGCAGAGCGGCCCCAAGATATTAGCCTTGATGCATAAATCGCTGGGGCTGCCGCGCAGCCCATTCGCGACGCAAGGCCGCTCCCACAAAAGATCGGTGCGGATCAGGCATCCCGTGCATAGGCTACCGCCGCTTCAACCTGTTCACGGCTGGGCCGTACCCCGGTGTACAGCACGAACTGCTCCAACGCCTGCAGGGCGATCACTTCCAGCCCGGTGATCACCGGCTTGCCCAGCGCCTCGGCCCGCTGGATCAACGGCGTGCGCGCTGGCATCGCCACCACGTCGAACACCCGCTCGGCTGCCGCGATGGCGTTCTCGCTGAAGGCCAGCTCATCGGCCTCCGGCCCGCCAGCCATGCCGATCGGTGTCACGTTCACCAGCATCGGCGGGCACAGGTCACCCAGTTCAGCCACCCAGCGATAACCGCAGACATCCGCCAACTGCCGCCCGGCCTGCTCGTTGCGGGCAACGATGATGCCTTCGCCGAAACCAGCATCGCGCAGGGCACTGGCCACGGCCTTGGCCATGCCGCCACTGCCGCGCAGGGCGAACGCGGTGGCAGGGTCGACCTGGTGCTCTTCGAGCAGTTGCCGTACGGCCAGGTAGTCGGTGTTGTAGGCCTTCAGATGGCCCGCGGTGTTGACCAAGGTATTGACCGACTCGATCGCCGCCGCCGACGGGTCGATTTCATCAACCAGCGCCATGCAAGCCTCCTTGTACGGCATCGACACGCCACAACCGCGAATGCCTAGCGCGCGGATACCTGCGACCGCTGCCGGCAGGTCGTCGGTGCTCATGGCCTTGTAGTAGTAGTCGAGCCCAAGCTGCTGGTAGAGGTGATTATGAAAACGCACGCCGAAGGTGCCAGGCCGCCCGGCCAGGGAAATGCACAGCACGGTGCCTCTGCTGGGAGTTGTCGCCATAACTTGCTCCTTTTTCATAACTGAATCGTTTGTGCAGCCTACCAGACGCAACCACTGGTCGCCCCTTACACAACATTTACCGTTCCCCTGCGCTCGGCTGACAGAGACCGGAGTCATAGTATTAAGGCCCCAAACGTGGGGTTACCTTGCGAGGAAGTCTCATGAACCGTCATCTCCCTGGAATCGCCCTGCTGGTCGGTGCCCTGGCCATCAGCGGGCAAGCCTCTGCCCATGGTGGCGGCGGCCATGGCTGGTATGGCCCAGGCCCGCTGCTCGGCGCTGCCGTGGTCGGGGCCGTGGTCGGGGCGACGGTGTATGGCGGCCACGACCGTACCGTTTACGTGCAACAGCAGCCCGTCTACTACGGGCCGCCGCCGGTGTATGTGCAGGCGCCGCCACAGCCTGTCTACTACCAGCCGTACTACGCACCGGCACCGCCACCACCGGCGTACCGCCCGTACTATGGCCCGCCACCGGTGTATTACGGCCCGCCACGCTGGTGACCGTTGATAAAACTGATGAGCACTATTGAGCGTGTTGATTTCAAACACAGTCGGCTGCTGCGTAAGGTAGGGCCATGTTTCACAGGAGGTCCCCATGGCCACTATTCAGATCATGTCAGTTGTCGGCACTGCCGTCCCTTCCACCCTGCGTGAACAAGGCCTGCTGGCCTGCTGGTACCTGGTAAGCAATGGCGAGGCCGTCAGCGGCCCGCTGGCGACCCGCGCCTCGGCCCAGGCCCTGGCTGAACAGCTCCAGGCCGATTGCCTGATCGCTTGACCGCATTTGTTGTGCGTTGCTCCCTACGCCTCTTCTGACCCGCCCGTTGGCGGGTCTTTTTTTGCCTGGGTGAACCGACGAACGGAGGCAGAAAAACCGATACAGCATGAAGCTTTTTTCATTTCGTGAGGGTGGCTCAACGAGCAATCGACAGCACTTCGGCCATACTCCACAATGCATCGGTTTTTTGGGGGAAAACCCTTGCACAGCCAACGACATACCAACTTTTAGTGAGCCTCAACGTGAAAACATCCCTGTCCATCCTCAGCCTGCTGCTGTTGCTCACAGGTACTGCGACCCTTCCGTCGACCGCTGCTGCACAACCCCCGGCCCAGGTCCAACGTGACCCCTCCAAGCTGCACCTGGCGTCTGGCAGCGCCCTGCTGATCGACCTGAACACCAACCAAGAACTGTATTCGAGCCACGCCGACCGCGTGGTGCCCATTGCCTCGGTGAGCAAACTGATGACGGCGATGGTGGTGCTCGATGCCAAGCAGCCCATGGATGAGATGCTCACCATGACCATCGCCAACAACCCGGACATGAAAGGCGTGTATTCGCGCGTACGCCTGGGGAGCGAGCTGAACCGCCGGGAAACCCTGCTGATTACCCTGATGTCGTCGGAAAACCGTGCTGCCACTACCCTGGCCAACCATTACCCGGGTGGCTACCCGGCCTTCATCAAGGCGATGAACGCCAAGGCCCGCAGCCTGGGCATGGCGCACACCCGCTATGTCGAACCGACCGGCCTGTCGACGCAGAACGTCTCCACCGCCCGTGACCTCGGCAAGCTGCTGATTGCGGCGCGCAAGTACCCGATGCTGAGCGAGCTGTCGACCACCCGCGAGAAGACTGTGGCCTTCCGCAAACCCAATTACACCTTGGGCTTCCGTAACACCGACCACCTGGTGAACAAGAGCAACTGGGACATCGCCCTGACCAAGACCGGCTTCACCAATGATGCCGGCCACTGCCTGGTGCTGCTGACCAAGATGGACAACCGCCCGGTGGCCATGGTGATTCTCGACGCCTTTGGCAAATACACCCACTTTGCCGACGCCACCCGCATGCGTCAGTGGCTGGAAACCGGTGCGACCAAGCCGGCACCGGCCGTGGCCATGCAGTACAAGACGGACAAACACGGCAAGGGGCGCCTGGCGTCGGAGTAACCTGAGGCCAGTAGATTAACGTTGGGAGCGGGCTTGCCCGCCCCCGCAGATCGGCGCAGTCAGGGCTCAGGCCTGGGTGTTGACCACATTGCCGGCACTGCTGCCACCAGCATCCTGCAGCGCTTTGAGCAGTTGCGCGTTCGCCGTCATGATCTGGCCACTGAGGGTGGCGATGCTGGCCTGCTTGGCAGTGATTGCTGTCATCTTGGCGCTGTCATCGCCCTTCTGCGCCATCAGTCTGGCCAGTTGCTTCTGCTCCTCCGCCATCTGCTGCTGCAGCTTCCTGATCATCTCGCGCAACTGCTTGATGTGCGCCGGCTCACTGCTTTCACTTTCGCTGCTGCCCTGAGCCCCACCCGCTGCCTGGGCCTTCTCGTCACCGCGCAGCTTCGAGGTGTCGACCTGCAGTATCGAAACGACCGCCTCGGTCTTTTCGCTGTCGCTTGCCTGAAGGGTGCTGGCCGCCTGGGCCGAAGCGCTGCTGATGCTGACTGCTGCGATGCCTACCATGTCTTTCTCCCTGCCTTGCAAAGGTTCCTTGAGTTGATCTGCGTATCGGCCGACCGGCGCAGACCTTTAGGCCCGCTCGGCCGCTGGCACGCGCCCAGGCAGTAAATTCCCCTTCCGCTGGCTCGTTCCACCCAATGTACAAGCGCAGGCGCCGGAGCCCCGGCATGCGCCCACATTCGACCCATTATGGAATCGCAGCCATGAGCCAGTCTGCACACCCGGAAACTATCAAGGACCTGATCGGCGTGGGCTTCGGCCCGTCCAACCTGGCCCTGGCCATCGCCCTGGAAGAACTCGCCCAGAGCCAGGGCCACGCCCTCGATGCGCTGTTCATCGACAAGCAGAAGGAATACCGCTGGCACGGCGAAACCCTGGCCACCCAGAGCGAACTGCAGATCTCGTTCCTCAAGGACCTGGTCTCGCTGCGCAACCCGACCAGCCCGTACAGCTTCGTCAACTACCTGCACCAGAAGCAGCGCCTGGCAGACTTCATCAACCTCGGCACCTTCTATCCCTGCCGCCTGGAGTACAACGACTACCTGCGCTGGGCCGCCGAGCATTTCGCCACCCAGGCGGTGTACGGCGAAGAAGTGCTGCGCATCGAGCCTGAAGTGAAGGCAGGCCGCGTCGAGCACTTGCGCCTGGTCTCCCGTGATGGGCAAGGCCGGGAATTCAGCCGGCGCACGCGCTCAGTGGTGGTCGGCAGCGGTGGCACGCCAAAAATCCCCGAGAAGTTCGGCGCGTTCAAGGACGATCCCCGCGTTTTCCACCACTCCCAGTACCTGAGCAGCCTGAACAAGTTGCCGTGCGCCGCCGGCAAACCGATGCGCATCGCCGTGATCGGCTCGGGCCAGAGCGCCGCCGAGGCCTTCATCGACCTCAACGACAGCTACCCGTCGGTCAAGGTCGACATGGTGCTGCGCGGTTCCGCCCTGAAGCCGGCCGATGACAGCCCGTTCGTCAACGAGATCTTCTCCCCTGACTACACCGACCTGGTCTACAACGAGCCGGCCGACCAACGCGCCAAATTGCTCGGCGAGTACCACAACACCAACTACTCGGTGGTCGACCTCGACCTGATCGAGCGCATCTACGGCATCCTCTACCGGCAGAAGGTCGCCCACCAGTTCCGCCACAACGTGCTGTGCCGCCGCCAGGTGGAAGCCGTGGTGGCCACCCGCGACGGCATCGAACTGACCCTGCGCGACCTGGCCACCGGCCAGCAGCAGACCCACCGCTACGACGCGGTGATCCTCGCCACCGGCTACGAACGCCGCTCGCACCGCGACCTGCTGGCACCGCTGGCCAACTACGTGGAAGACTTCAGCGTCGACCGCAACTACCGGGTGCTGGCAAGCCCCGACCTACAGGCGTCGGTCTACCTGCAAGGCTTCTGCGAGAACAGCCATGGCCTCAGCGACACCTTGCTGTCGGTACTGCCCTCCCGTGCCGCGGAGATCGGCCAGGCGCTGTACCACGACCTGGCTTGCCAGCAGGGTATGGCACACCCCGCCGTGGCCCTGACCAGCGCCTGATTCACGCTGCACACCCACCGACAGGGCGCCATGAGCGCCCTGTCGGCATTAATGCCCCCTGAAACATTTGCTTGCACTTAATCCAGCAGGATTTTCATTCTCATTCGTCCTTTCTAGAGCAGCCCCCTTTGGTTGGGCCTGTGCTCGCCCACCTTTTCAGAAGACGGACCGATGGCCAAATCCCCGAAAAAATCCAAGTCCAAGCTGTGGTTCCTGGTCCACAGCTGGCTCGCCCTGCCGATCTGGTTCTTCGTGCTGATCGTCTGCTTCACCGGCATGCTGGCCGTGGTCAGCCAGGAGATCGTCTGGCTGGCCAACCCCGACGTACGTGCCAGCAAGCCCGACGACAACGCCGAACGCCTGAGCTTCCAGCAAGTGCTCGATGCCCTGCGCAAGGCCGAACCGGACATGGCCGTCAATTCGCTCAGCCAGCCAGACGGCTCGCACTTCGCGCTCATGGCACGGGTGACCTACGCCGATGGCGCAAGCCCGATGCTCTACGTCAACCCGTATACCGGGGCCATCCAGGGCAAGATGCCTGACTTCAACTTTGAAGCCTTTACCCGCGCCCTGCATGGCTGGTGGCTGGTGCCGTTCACCAATGGCTTCAGCTGGGGCTGGTACATGGTGTCGCTGCTCGGCCTGCCGATGCTGGCGTCGCTGGTCACCGGCCTGGTGGTCTACAAGAAGTTCTGGAAAGGCTTCTTCAAACCGGTACGCACCGGCCATGGCGCGCGCATCTTCTGGGGTGACCTGCACCGCCTGGCCGGGGTCTGGTCGATCTGGTTCATCGCGGTCATTTCCATCACCAGCATCTGGTTCCTGACCCGGGCGATCCTCTTCGACAATCAGATCACCATTTCCAGCGAGCCGATCGTCCCGGTGATCGCGCGTGAGCAAGTGCCGCAGACCGCCGATGGCAGCCCGGCACCGCGTATCGACGTAGACGAGGCCGCACGTATCGCCGGTTTGGCCATCCCGAGCCTGGACATCACCTCCGTCTCGCTGCCGGCCACCGCCTACAGCCACATCGAAATGGGCGGGCGTGGCTGGTACCCGCTGATGTTCCAGAGCGCGTCGGTCAACCCCTATACCCGCCAGGTCGACAGCCAGTTCCTGCTCAGCGACCGTTCGGCCCTGGAGTTCTTCACCGAATCCATGCGCCCGCTGCACACCGGCGACTTCGGTGGCCTGCCGATCAAGCTGGTGTGGTTCTTCTTCGGCCTGGTCCTGACCCTGATGGTGTTCAGCGGCCTGCTCATCTGGACCAAACGCACCGCCCAGGCCACCGCCGCGGCGCTCAAGCGCAGTGAGCGCGCACCGCGCAACACAAGCCGCGAAACCACCCTGGAGGTCCGCCCATGAGCCAGGCCCAAACCCTGCCCGCCCACCCACTCAAGCAATGGTGGCTGAAGTGGCGCTTCCACCTGAACATCCTGTTGATCCTCATTCCCCTGGGCTTCATGCCCAAGTACTTCGCCGACGTCAGGCTGTTCCGCGGCGATGCCGGGCTCGGTGCCAACCCGATCAGCGACATTCAGGTCGGCCCCTACCGCCTCGACCTCGCCGAACTGCGCAACGAGGCCCCACGCGCCGATGGCCCCGCCGGCCATTTCAAGCTGTTCAACGCCGCGCTGTGCAAGGCCTGCGTGAATGAGGTCAAGGCGGTCTACCTGCGCATCGGCAAGCCGCGCAGCCTGCGCACCGCCGGCACCATTTTCTTCGGTGCGCCGTACCGCATGGTCACCAACCTGCCCATACCTCCGCGCACCCCCGCCGATGCGCAGATCTGGATCACCCTCGAAGGCTGGGACGGCCGCCTGCACCAGGCCTCCGTCCCGCTGGCCAAGGCTTCGCCAGCCACCGTGGCCTGGCTCGAAAAACAAGGAGGCAAACCATGAAACAGCTGATGCGCAAACTCGCCCTGCCCTTGCTGGTACTGGCCGCAGGCCCGGCCCTGGCCCACAACCCGATGTGCGAGTGCGAGGAAGTGGCCGGTGGCCAGGTGAAGTGCACCGGCGGCTTTTCCGATGGTAGCGGCGCGCCAGGGGTGACCCTCGACGTGATCGGCTACGACGAACAGGTACTGGTCGGCGGCAAGCTCGGTGACGACTCGAGCCTGACCTTCAAACGCCCCGACGGCGAGTTCTACGTGCTGTTCGACGCAGGCCCGGGCCATGTCGTGGAAGTCGACCACGCCGACATCGCGCAGCCATGAGCAGCCCAGCCATGAGCCATACCCAGGTGGTGCGCCCGGCGGGTGCCGGGCACGAAACCCTCTACGTGCTGCTGGTCAGCCTGTTGATCGTCGCCCTCGCTGCCAGCGTGGTGCTGTTGCGCGGCGAACGCGACGATGAGCAGGCCATTGCCAGCCACCAGATCGACGCCCGCCGCGACCTGACCGCCGCCGAACAAGGTATCTATACCGACCTGCGCGTGGCCTTCGACGAAATCCAGCTGCTGCGCGAAGAAAGCGCCGCCACGCCCAGTGTCGAAATCCTGGCCGAGGAAGGCCTGCCACCGTTCGTGGCAGACGCGGGAAGCCAGAGCCGTGGCAATCATCAGTGGCAATGGCTGCCGGCCGGCGCCTACCTGGGCCGCAGCCAGGCACCGCAGGTGGCGGGCAGCTTCCTGATGATTCTGCCCGCTGCCGAGAGTGCCGAGGTCGACGTCTGGCTGCGCCGCAACAGCGCCGCCGTGCTCCCCGACGACCTCGGCCAGGCCGCGCTGATCGCCGCCGGCTGGCAGCAGGTAGTCAGCCACTACGACGCCGGGGTTACCCGCGAACACCGTCATTGAACCCAAGGATCCCCCATGTTCCGCAAAGCCCTCGCACTGCTCCTGGCCTGCGCCCTGCCGGCACTGGCCCTGGCCGACAGCGGCAAGCCCCTGCGCATCGGCATCACCCTGCACCCTTACTACAGCTACGTGAGCAATATCGTCGGCGACAAGGCCGAAGTGGTGCCGCTGATTCCGGCGGGCTTCAACCCCCATGCGTACGAGCCCCGCGCCGAGGACGTCAAGCGCATCGGCACGCTGGACGTGGTGGTGCTCAATGGCGTCGGCCATGACGATTTCGCCGACCGCATGATCGCCGCCAGCGAGAAGCCCGACATCAAGACCATCGAAGCCAACCAGAACGTACCGTTGCTGGCGGCCACCGGCATCGCCGCACGTGGCGCCGGCAAGGTGGTCAACCCGCACACCTTCCTGTCGATCAGCACCACCATCGCCCAGGTCAACAACATCGCCCGCGAGCTGGGCAAGCTCGACCCGGACAACGCCAAGCTCTACACGCAGAACGCCCGCGCCTACGCCAAACGCCTGCGCGCCTTGCGTGCCGAGGCGCTGGCCAAAGTGACCGAGGCGCCCAGCGCCACCTTCCGCGTGGCCACCATCCATGCTGCCTACGACTACCTGGTGCGTGATTTCGGACTGGAAGTGACCGCGGTGGTCGAGCCCGCCCATGGCATCGAACCGAGCCCGGCACAGCTGAAAAAGACCATCGACCAGCTCAAGGCGCTGGACGTGAAGGTGATTTTCTCGGAGATGGACTTCCCTTCGGCCTATGTCGAAACCATCCAGCGTGAGTCCGGCGTGCGTCTGTATCCGCTGACGCACATTTCCTACGGCGAATACACCAAGGACAAATACGAAGTGGAGATGAAGCGCAACCTCGACACCGTGGTCCGCGCCATTCAGGAGAACCGCGCATGACCGCCGCTGCCAACCTCACGGCGCCCGGCGGGCCACGCATCGAGTTCGCCAACATCGACCTGACCCTGGGCCGCACGCGCATTCTCGAGCAGGTGCAGTTCAGCGTCGCCGCGGGCAGCGTGCATGCCATCGTCGGCCCCAATGGCGGCGGCAAGAGCTCGCTGATCAAGACCCTGCTCGGGCAGATGCCGCATCAGGGCCAGCTGAGCCTGCACTGGCCAGGCGCGCAGCAGGTGATCGGTTATGTGCCCCAGGCCCTGGAATTCGACCGCGGGCTGCCGATGACCGTGGACGACTTCATGGCTGCCATGTGCCAGCGGCGCCCGGCATTCCTCGGCCTGTCACGCCGGGTGCAGCCGGCGATCGATGCGGCGCTGGCACGGGTGGGCATGCTCGACAAACGCAAGCGGCGCATGGGCGCGCTGTCGGGTGGCGAACGCCAGCGCGTGCTGCTGGCCCAGGGCCTGATTCCCGAGCCGCAACTGCTGGTGCTCGACGAGCCGATGTCAGCGCTCGACGAAGCCGGTATCCAGGTGTTCGAACAACTGCTGCAAGGCTGGCGCCAGGCCGGCACCACCGTGCTGTGGATCGAGCATGACCTTGAGGCCGTGCTGCGCCTGGCCGACCGGGTCACCGGCCTGAGCCGCCAGGTGCTGTTCGACGCCCCACCCGCCCAGGCCCTGACCCCAGAGCGCCTGCTCGGCCTGTTCTCCGTCCACCCCCGCAGCGAGAGCCTTGCCTGATGAGCTTCGAAGCATTCCGCCAACTGATCCAGGAATGGGCCGGCACCGGCTACCTGCCGGAGGCGCTGGCCTACGGTTTCGTAATCAATGCCTTGCTGGCCGGCCTGATGATCGGCCCGGTGCTGGGCGGCCTCGGCACCTTGGTGGTGGTCAAGCGCTTTGCCTTCTTCTCCGAAGCGGTCGGCCATGCCGCGCTGACCGGGGTCGCCATCGGCATCCTGCTCGGCGAACCGTATACCGGCCCCTATGGCAGCCTGTTCGGCTACTGCCTGCTGTTCGGGATCCTGCTCAACTACCTGCGTAACCGCACCGGGCTGTCGCCAGACACGCTGATCGGCGTGTTCCTTTCGGTGTCGCTGGCCCTCGGCGCCAGCCTGCTGCTGATGCTGGCCGGCAAGATCAACGTGCATATCCTCGAGAACGTGCTGTTCGGCTCGGTACTGACCGTCAGTGCCCAGGACCTGGTGGTGCTGGGCATCGTTGCGGTGCTGGTGCTGGCCCTGGCGCTGCCGCTGTACAACCGCATCATGCTGGCCAGCTTCAACCCGCAACTGGCGGCGGTGCGCGGGGTGGCGGTGAAGACCCTGGACTATCTGTTCGTGGTGCTGGTGACCCTGGTCACGGTGGCTTCGGTGAAGGTGATCGGGGCGATACTGGTCGGCGCCCTGCTGGTGATCCCGGCGGCGGCGGCGCGCCTGGTCAGCCAGTCGTTGAAGGGTTTTTTCTTCGTCTCGGTGCTGATCGCCACCCTGAGCACGCTGCTCGGCATCCTCCTGCCGATCGTCCTCGACCTGCCGGTGCCCTCGGGCGCAGCGATCATTCTGGTCGCCGGCATCTGCTTCGCCCTCGCCGCGCTGGCCCGCGCCCTCGTCCCTCGCTTGCAAGGAAACCCGGCATGAACCTGAAACACCTGACCCTGGCCGTCGCCCTCGCCGGCCTGCCTGCTTTCGCCTCGGCCACGCAAGTGCTGGCCACCCTGCCGGTGACCCACAGCCTGGCCAGCGCCCTGCTCGACGGTACCGCCGTGCAGCTCAAGCGCGCCGCGCCGGCCAACCTGCCGGCCAGCCGCCAACCGTCGTTCTTCAGCAGCCGAGGAGGCGCAGCACTGGCCAAGGCCGCGCAGCAGGCCGACGCGGTGATCGGCGTGCGCTCGATCTGGCGTGACGACCCGCTGTACCCGATGGCGCGGCGCAGCAACATTCGCATCGTCGAGATCGACGCCGCGCGGCCGGTGGATGGCGCACTGCCGGGCATCGCCGTGAGTGGCGAGGACGCCTATGGCGCCTACCCCTGGCTGAACCCGACCAACCTGGGGCGCATGGCCGACGTGCTGGCCAATGACCTGGAGCGCCTGGCGCCCGCCGACAAGAGCAGGATCCAGGGCAACCTGGCGGGGCTCAAGCGCCAGCTGCTGGAGCTGACCGCCAGCAGCCAGACGCAGCTGGCCAAGGTCGACAACCTGAGTGTGGTCAGCCTGTCCGAGCGCCTGGGGTATCTGGCCAGCGGGTTGAACCTGGATGTGGTGGAGCAGCCGTTGCCGGCGGATGGCAAGTGGGATGAGGCGGCGCTGAAAGCGCTGGGTGAGAACCTCAAGGGGCAGGACGTGGCGCTGGTGCTGGATCATCGGCAGCCGGATGCGGCAGTGGCCAAGGTGATCGACGCGGCCGGGGTCAAGTTGCTGGTGGTGGAGAGTGATCCGGAGGATGCGGTGGCTGGGCTCAAGGCCAGTGTCGAGCAGGTGGTCGGGGCACTCAGCGAAGGGTGATCAGGCAGGCTCGCACGGTCAATGTGGGAGCGGCCTTGCGTCGCGAAAGGGCCGCAAAGCGGCCCCAGGATTTCAGCACATATGCACAAATTTCTGGGGCTGCTGTGCAGCCCTTTCGCGACGCAAGGCCGCTCCCACAATTGATCGCGTTGGATGACAGCTACCGGTTCATGCAGCGTTCATAGCGCTCATCCACGCGCCCGGCAAACCAGGCGGTGGTCAGCTTGCGGGTAATCTTCGGGCTCTTCAGCTCAATCCCCGGCAACACCGCCCGCGGCAGTGGCTTGCCTGCCGCTGCATCGGCCAAGGCAAACACCCCGCTGTACAGCTTGCTGTCCTCGAACGCCAGGCTGTCGCCCAGCTCCAGCTGGCTGCGGATCTGTGGATTACGCAGCCCCAGCTTGACCCCGAGCTTGCGCGCCGCCTGCTCGGTGCTGCCGGGCAAGATCGAACCTGGGGCGATCAAGTCGCCATCCAGCGCCAGGTCCACCCCCGTGACCTTGCTCAACGCGGCCTGGAACGCGGCATTGCGGCTGGCGTACCAACCCGCGTTGAAATCGGCAAAGCGGTACAGCTGGCGCTCGTAATGCGTGGGGTAGCCGAGCAAATGGGCAATGCCGAAGTACATGCCGCCACGGCGGCTGAAGACTTCCTGGCGAATGGTGCCGTCATAGGTGTAGGGATAATCCTTGGCGTGCTTTTCCGCGAACTCGATGCTGACCTGCATCGGCCCACCGGTGTGCACTGGGTTCAAGCCGCCGAGCAGCGTCTTGCCCAACGGCAGGCGTGCGATGAACTCGTCGTACAGCGCGCTAAGCTGCTTCTCGCTGCGCACCGCCAGCAGCCGCTGCTGATAGCTCTGGCCATTGCCTGAGGGCGTCTTCAGTGCACCATCCACCAGCAGCGTGGGAATGTGCAGGCGCGCCGCACGGCGGTCGATTTCCTCACGGGCAATGCGCCCCAGGTTGGGTACCTGCGGGTCGGCGTTGAAGGTCGACTCCTGCTCGGTCACCGCCAGCACTGCGCACAAGTTGCGCTTGCTCGGTGCGATGCGCTGGGCCTCGAACGCCACCTGGATATCCCTGGCCCAGCCTTCGCGGTCCTTGGCCTGGGACGGCAGCAGGCGCAGCAGCTGGGCCCGCACCTTGGCCGGGTCGGCCTCAGGCTCTTCCTCGCGGCGCCCGGCGCAGCCCTGCAGCAGCGCCAGGGCCATCAGCCCTGCCGCCCACAGTCGGCCGTTCAGGGCTGTTCACCGACCATGTAGGTCTTGCTGATGTGGCGGAACTGCGGGTGGCTGGCGCTGCCCATGAGCTCGAACAGCACCATTTCCCGGGTCACCACCTGCGCCCCGGCCTGGCGCATGCGCGCAAGCCCCGCGGCCTTGTTGGCCGGGGTGCGGCTGTCGCAGGCATCCTCGACCACGAATACCTGCTTGCCCAGGGCCAGCAGGCCGAGCACGGTCTGCAGCACGCAGACGTGGGTTTCCATGCCGCAGACGATCACCTGCTCACGGGCCATCAGGCTGGCCGGCAGGCACTCGGCGGCCACGCAGGAGAAATGGGTCTTTTCCACCACCTCGGCTGCAGGCGCCACGGCGAGGAGTTCAGCCAGTGTGTGGCCCAGGCCCTTGGGGTACTGCTCGGAGATCACGATCGGCAGTTCCAGGTCGTTGCAGGCCGAAAGCAGCCAGCGCGCCCGGGCACGGGTACCCTGTGGGTCGCTCATGGCGCCGATGAGCTTTTCCTGGATGTCGACGACCAGCAACGTGGCCTTGTGATGTTCGATCAGCATTGTCTGCCCCTTGCCTGGGAAAAGGCCTAGCCTCCCCCAGGCAAGCGGCGCCGTCAATCAGGCAGAAAGCCGATGCGCTTCAAGGGCCTGCGTCAGCGCGCCGAGCACGCGGTCCTCGTGCTCGTGGATGAAGAAGTGGCCGCCGGGGAACATCTGCAGCGAGAACGCACCGAGGGTTTCCTGGCGCCAGGCCTGCAGTTGCTCCGCACTGGCCCGGTCCGCTTCGCCACCGAGCACGTGCAGCGGGCACTGCAAGGCCGGCCGTTGACGGTAGAGGTAACGGCCGCAGAGCAGGAAGTCGGCGCGCAAAGTCGGCAAGGTCAGGCTCATCAGCTCGGCATTGGCCAGCACCTCCTCCGGCGTACCATTGAGCTCGCGAAGTTCAGACTTGAGCTGCTCATCGGTCTTGGGGTCGCGCCAGTTGTTGCCGTCGTAATCTTCGCGCCGGGTGGGCGCCGCCGTGCCGCAGGCGAACAGCGCCAGCGGCGGCGGGCAACCCAGCACGCGCAGTTCGTGGGCCAGTTCGAAGGCCAGCAGTGCACCCAGGCTATGGCCGAGCAAGGCATAAGGCGCGTTGGCGGCCAGGCGTTGCTCGTTGGCCAGTTGCCGGGCGAGCGCCTGCATGTCGGTCTGCAGCGGCTCGCCCATGCGCGCGCCGCGCCCGGGCAACTCGACCGGGCGCACCTGCAGCCAGGCCGGCAGCTTGCGCCGCCAGCGGCTGTAGACCATGGCACTGGCCCCGGAATACGGCAGGCACAGCAGGTTGAGCGTGGTCACTGGGCGGCAGCTGCGGCCATCTGCTGGCGCAGGCTCAAGGGGCGCATGTCGGTCCAGACTTCGTCGATGTAGGCCAGGCAGTCCTTCTTCAGGCCGCTCTTGCCCACGGCGCGCCAGCCTTCCGGGATGGCCTTGTAGTCGGGCCAGATGGAGTATTGCTCTTCGTGGTTGACCACTACCTGGAACTGGATATCGTCGCGGTCGAATACGGAAGTCATTGCCTGTCTCCTTGAGTGATGGATGCCGCTGCGCGCCTGGCGCAGGGAAGTTCTCAGGTAGACGTAGAGCTCTGCGAAAAAATTAGGGTGAAGGCCACCTGGTGCCCGCCGGGAGATTTGCAGCGCCTGTGAGATCGAGCGCCGCCCGCGCGGCGCATCGCGGGCAAGCCCGCTCCCACATCTGTTTCGGGCCAGTCACTCCTGTACCGCCAACAGGATCCGCCTTGGTGCATGACTGAAGATTGATGAAAAGCAGTTGCGCCCACCTCGATATCGAAGGGAACAAACAAGGCGGTCCCTGTTGACTTCATAGGAGTGCTTGGCCCGAAACAGATGTGGGAGCGGGCTTGCCCGCGATGCGCCGCGCGGGCGGCGCTCGATCTCACAGGCGCCACACAACCCAAGTCAGGAACCAGCCTCACGCATCCCTCAGCAAGTCATGCGCGTCCAGCAAGCGGAACGCCACCTGCGGATTGCGCTCCAGGCCCCGGCGGATCGCGGCCGGGATCGACTGGCGGGTCTTGCGGCACAGCCCCGGCTGGTCGTCTAGTTCGATGACGATGCCGCGCATGGTGCGCACTTCGTTGAAACCGGGGCTGATGTGCACGCGGATGCCGAGGTTTTCGTACAGCCGATGCTGCAGACGCTGCAGGTCTTCGAGGTCCTTGAGGTTTTCCAGGCGTTCGAGCAGGCGCTTTTCTTCCTGGCGGGTGAGCAGGAGGATGCGCTGGGCCGCTGGCGGGTGTTCGGCCAGGTGTTCGCGGCCGCAGTCACAGGCGCCGGGGGGGCACGGTTGGCGAAGAGGGGGTGGCATGCTCATGGAGCAAGCATAGCTTCACCGGCCCGTTCTCAGTAAACGCTTCAGAAAAACTTTCCTGACAGGATAAAAAATTTCACAAACCGCTGGACCCCGCCCCCTCGCTTCGCCTATAAATCGCCCAAGGGAAATTTATATTCCCATCAAGAAACACCACTTCGCCCGCCGCGAAGCCTTTTTTGCCCTTGTGCCAGACCTGCCCCACTCCATCACGAGGCCTATCCGACATGCACCCCGCTCCCGATCACTTCATCCTGCGCGTCAGTTGCCCGGCCGTGTCCGGCATCGTCGCGGCGGTGACCACCTACCTGGCCGAGCACGGTTGCTACATCAGCGAGATGGCGCAGTTCGACGACGAGGACAATGGCCGCTTCTTCATGCGTGCGGTGTTCCGCTACAACACCGGCGTGCAGGGTGACACGCCGCAGCTGGAAGCTGGTTTCGCCGATGTCGCCCAGCGTTTCGACATGGACTGGAGCCTGCACAGCAGCGCCCGGCCACTGCGCGTACTGCTGATGGTCAGCAAGTTCGACCACTGCCTGGCCGACCTGCTCTACCGCCATGCCAAGGGCGAACTGGACATGCAGATCACCGCCGTGGTCTCCAACCACCTCGACCTGCGGCCAATGGCCGAGCGCCAGGGCATCCGCTTCGTCTACCTGCCGGTGACCAAGGAGACCAAAGCCGAGCAGGAAGCCGCACTGATGCGCATCGTCGAGGACACTGGCACCGAACTGGTGGTGCTGGCGCGCTACATGCAGATCCTCTCCGACGACCTGTGCCGCCAGCTGTCGGGCCGGGCGATCAACATCCACCACTCGTTCCTGCCCGGCTTCAAGGGCGCCAAGCCTTATCACCAGGCCTACCAGCGTGGCGTCAAGCTGATCGGCGCCACCGCCCACTACGTCACCAGCGACCTCGACGAGGGCCCGATCATCGAGCAGGAAGTGCAGCGCGTGGACCACGCCTACGCCCCCGACGACCTGGTGGCGATCGGCCGCGACACCGAGACCATCGCCCTGTCCCGCGCCGTCAAGTACCACCTCGAACACCGAGTGTTCCTCAACCACGACCGCACGGTGATCTTCAAATGAACGCCATCCCCAGCATCAAGCTGATCGACGGCAAGGCCACTGCGGCGCGGGTGCTGGCCGAGGTTCGCGAGCAGGTGCAGACTTTGCGCCAGGGCGGCGTGCAGCCGGGCCTGGCGGTGGTACTGGTCGGGGCCGACGCGGCCAGCCAGGTGTACGTACGCAACAAGGTGCTGCGTGCCGAGGAAGTGGGCATCCGCTCGCTGGAGCATCGCCTGCCGGCCGACACCACCCAGGCGCAACTGCTGACCCTGATCGACCGGCTCAACCGTGACAGCGAGGTCAACGGCATCCTCGTGCAGTTGCCGCTGCCCGAGCATGTCGACGAGCACCGCATTCTCCAGGCGATCAGCCCGCTGAAGGACGTGGACGGTTTCCACAGCGAAAACGTCGGTGGCCTGGCCCAGGGGCGCGATGTGCTCACGCCCTGCACCCCCAGCGGCTGCATGCGCCTGCTGCGCGATGCCTGCGGCGAGTTGCGCGGCAAGCATGCGGTGGTGGTCGGCCGCTCGAACATCGTCGGCAAACCCATGGCCGCACTGCTGCTGCAGGCCGACTGCACGGTGACCGTGGTGCATTCACGCAGTCGCGATCTGCCGGTGCTGTGCCGCCAGGCCGACATCCTTGTCGCCGCAGTGGGCAAGCCGAAGCTGATCGGCGCCGAGTGGCTCAAGCCCGGTGCGGTGGTGATCGATGTTGGCATCAACCGCATCGAGGAAGGCGGTCACAGCCGCCTGGTCGGCGATGTCGATTTCGCTGCCGCCCTGCCCCAGGTCGCTGCCATCACCCCGGTGCCCGGCGGCGTCGGCCCGATGACCATCGCCTACCTGATGAAAAACACCCTGCTCGCCCTCGACCTGCAGCAACAGGCCGCCCACCAGGAGCGCACCCCATGCCTTTCGCCCTGCTGAAATACGGCCTGAGCGCCGACTACCCGGTGGAGGTCGACCTGCCGCCACCGTGCGAACTCAAGCCGCGCTATGACGTGGTGATCATCGGCGGCGGCGGCCACGGCCTGGCCATCGCCTATTACCTGGCCAAGTACCACGGCGTGACCAACGTCGCCGTGCTGGAAAAGGCCTACCTGGGCGGTGGCAACACGGCGCGTAACACCGCCGTGATCCGCTCCAACTACCTCACCTCCGAGGGCGTGCGCTTCTACGCCGAATCGGTGCGGATGTTCCAGAACCTGTCCAATGAGTTCGACTTCAACATCATGTACTCCGAGCGCGGCCAGCTGACCCTGGCGCACACCGACGCCACGGTGCGTGCCTTCCGACAGCGCGCCGAGGTCAACAAGCACTTTGGTGGTCGCACTGAAATGATCGACCGCCAACAGATCCGCGAGCTGGTGCCGAGCCTGAACCTCGACCCCGGCCACCTGCCGGTGCTGGCCGGCCTCTGGCACATCGATGGCGCCACCGCGCGCCACGACGCGGTGGCCTGGGGCTACGCCAAGCAGGCTGCCAAGCGCGGCGTTGAAATCCACCAGCTGACCGAGGTGCAGGACCTGCTGATCCGCAATGGCCGCATCGAAGCAGTCAAGACCAACCGTGGCACCGTGCAGTGTGGCTGCGTGGTGCAGGCAGTGGCCGGGGCCAGTTCGCAGCTGTTGGCCAAGGCCGGCATCCGTGCGCCGATCCACACCTACCCGCTGCAAGCCATGGTCACCCAGCCATTCAAGCCGTTCCTCGACCCGCTGGTGAGTTCTTCGGCGCTGCACTGCTACGTGCAACAGACCAGCCGTGGCGAGATCGTCTTCGGTGGCGGCTCCGACCCGTACCCGCTGTACAACACCCGCTCCACTCTCGACCTCAAGGAAAGCCTGCTGGCCCATGCCATCGAGATGTTCCCGTTCATGGCCAACGCCAAGCTGATGCGCCAGTGGGCCGGGATGACCGACATGACCCCGGACTACAGCCCGATCATGGGCCTGTCGCCGGTCGACAACTACTACCTCGACGCCGGCTGGGGCACCTGGGGCTTCAAGGCCACGCCGATCTGCGGCAAGACCATGGCCGAGCTGGTCGCCAGCGGCGGCAAGGTGCCGGCGATGATCGCGCCGTTCGCCCTGGAGCGCTTCAGCCGCTTCCAGCAAGTCAACGAAATGGGCGCCACCGCAGCCAGCCACTAGGAGCACACGACGATGAAAATCCTGACCTGCCCCTTGAACGGCCCGCGCAACATCAGCGAGTTCACCTACGGCGGCGAGTTCAAGCACATGCCCGACCCGGCCAGCTGCACGGATGCCGAGTGGGCCGACTATGTGTTCAACAGCGACAACCTGGCCGGCGTGGTCATCGAGTGGTGGCTGCACAACGCCTCGAGCTACTGGTTCCTCGCCGAGCGCCACACCGTCAGCGACCAGGTGCTGCGCACCTTCGACCCGAAAGAGTTGTTCGACCGTCGCGTCGACTTCACCCCCGCCGCCACCCCGGAGATCGCCGGATGAACAGCCTCACTCGCCTCCCCGCGCCCATGGGCCTGCTGATCGACCGCGAGCGGCCCCTGCGTTTCGAATTCGACGGCCAGGCCTGCCCGGGCTATGCCGGTGACACCCTTGCCAGTGCCCTGCTCGGCAACGGCCGCTGGCTGCTGTCGCGCTCGTTCAAATATCACCGCCCACGTGGCCCGTTGAGCATGGCCGGGCAGGACGCCAACACCCTGGTGCAGCTCCCTGAAGAGCCCAATGTGCTGGCCGACATGGAGGCTGCCCGTGACGGCCTGGTGGTCACCGGGCAGAACTTCAACGGCAGCCTGGAACACGACCGCGACGCCTACCTGGGCAAGTTCTCGCGCTTCATGCCGGTGGGCTTCTACTACCGCTCGTTCTACAAGCCCAAGGGCATGTGGAAGGTGTGGGAGCCGCTGATCCGCAAAAAGGCCGGCCTCGGCGTGCTCGACCTCGGCTTCAAGCCGCAGTACTACGACAAGGCCTATCTGTTTGTCGACCTGGCGGTGATCGGCGCCGGCCCGGCCGGCCTGCGCGCCGCGCTGGACGCGGCCAATGCCGGGGCCAAGGTGCTGCTGATCGAGCAACAACCGGTGCTCGGCGGCTCGCTGACCTACGCCCGCTTCGACATCGCCGGCACCCGCGCCGCCAGCCTGCGCCAGGAACTGCTGGCGGCCGTCGAAGGCCACCCGAACATCCAGGTGCTGTGCGAGGCCACCTGCAATGGCTGGTTCACCGACAACTACCTGCCGGTGATCCAGCACAAGCGCCTGTACAAGGTACGCGCCACCCGCTGCCTGGTAGCCGCGGGGTCATTCGACCAGCCAGTGGTGTTCCGCAACAACGACCTGCCCGGGGTGATGCTCACCAGCGCCGCGCAGCGGCTGATGAAATTGTATGCAGTCAAGCCGGGACAACGTGCAGTGATTCTCACCGGCCACGATGACGGCTACCTGGCCGCGCTCGACCTGCAGGAGCAAGGCGTGGCCGTCGCCGCCCTGGTCGACATGCGCGCCGCGCCCGCCGATGCCGCGTTGGCCAGCGAGCTGAAGCGTCGAGACATCCCCCTGCATCTGGGTAGCACCGTCTATGAAGCCCTGCACGAGGCGGGCATGCGCCATGTCACAGGCGCAGACATCCGCCCGATCACTGGCCAGGGCAAGGTTGGCGACCACGGCCTGCGCGTGGCCTGCGACCTGCTGTGCATGTCCGCCGGTTACATGCCGGTGTATCAGTTGCTGTGCCAGGCCGGTGGCAAGCTGGCCTATGACGTCAACCGTGACGAGTTCACCATCAGCCACCTGCCCGCCGGCCTGGACATCGCAGGCTCGGTGAATGGCCGGCACCGCCTGGACAACGTGCTCACCGACGCCAGCCGCAGCGCCGCCGAAGCCCTCGCGGCACTGGGCCTGCCAGCAGCAACGCCGTCGGCCTACGTTGCCGAGGCCAAGGTCAACTTCCCCTGGCCAATCTTCCCGCACCCCAAGGGCAAGGATTTCGTCGACTTCGACGAAGACCTGCAAGTGCGCGATATCGTCAACGCCACCCGCAGCGGCTACCGCGACGTGCAACTGGTCAAGCGCTTCTCCACGGTCGGCATGGGCCCGTCCCAGGGCCGCCACTCGGCGCTACCCACTGCACGCCTGGTGGCTCAGGCCACCGGCCGCAGCATCAGCGAAACTGGCGTGACTACCGCCCGCCCGCCGTTCCAGGCCGAGAAGCTGGCGCACGTCGCCGGCCGTGCGTTCGACCCGTACCGGCAGACGCCCATGCACCGCCGCCACCTGCAAGCAGGTGCGAAGATGATGCCGGCCGGCATCTGGCAGCGCCCGGCCTTTTACGGCAAACCAGAAGAACGCGAACGCTGCATGCAGGAAGAAGCCCGCCATGTGCGCGAGAAGGTCGGCCTGATCGACGTTTCCACCCTCGGCGGCCTGGACGTGCGCGGCCCCGACGCCGCCGAACTGCTGGAGCGCCTGTACACCTTCGGCTTCGCCAAGCTGGCCATCGGCCGCACCCGCTATGCGCTGATGACCAACGAGCACGGCGTGGTGATCGACGACGGCGTCTGCGCACGCCTGGCCGAGCAGCACTTCTATGTCACCGCCACCACCAGCGGCGTCGATCGCATCTACCAGCAGATGCTCAAGTGGAACGCACAGTGGCGGCTGGACGTGGACATCACCAACGTCACCGCCGCCCTGGCCGCGGTCAACCTGGCCGGGCCGCTGTCGCGCCAGGTGCTGGCCAAGGTGTGTGACGATGTCGAGCTGTCGGCCGAAGCGTTCCCCTACCTGGGGGTGCGCCTGGGTACGGTGGCCGGCATTCCGGCACGCATCCTGCGGGTCGGTTTCGTCGGCGAGCTGGGGTATGAAGTGCACGTGCCGGCGCGTCATGCCGAGCGCCTGTGGGACGCGTTGATGCAGGCCGGTGCCGGGCTGGGCATCCGCCCGTTCGGCGTCGAGACCCAGCGCCTGCTGCGTCTGGAAAAAGGCCACGTGATCATCAGCCAGGACACCGATGGCATGACCCACCCTGCGGAAATCGACATGCAGTGGGCGATCGGCCGCAAGAAGCCGTTCTTCGTCGGCAAGCGCTCGATCGAGATCCTCGAAGCGCAGCCGCTCAAGCGCAAGCTAGTCGGTTTCATCCTGCCCAAGGGCAGCCCGCAACCGCTGGAGGGCCACCTGGTGCTGGACGGCCCGGACATCAGCGGCAACGTCACCTCCTGCGAGTACTCGCAGACCCTCGGGCAGATCATCGGCCTGGCTTACGCCGGCGCCCATCAGGCGACGCCTGGCATGCACATCCCGATCCGCGTGGAAGGCGGTGTGATGGTCAATGCCAAGGTGGTGCAACTGCCCTTCCATGATCCCGACAACCTGCGCCAGGAGCTCTGAACCATGACCAGTTTGAACGCTGAAGCCTTCATTCCACGCAGCCCGCGGGCCGAGCTGTTGCACACCTGTGCGTTGACCGACCTGACCGAACTGGCGCGGGTCGGGTTTCGCGGTGGGGACAGTGCCGCCTACCTGGAGGAGCGCGGTTACCGGCTGCCTTCACTGCCCAACCAGGCCTTGCGCCAGGACGACGGCGGCTGGGTGGCGCGCCTGTCGGCCAGTGAGTATCTGTTGCTGGGCAGTTTTGCCGACCAGGGCGCACGGGTGGCTGCCGAAGAGGCTGCATGGGGGCAGGATGACCGGCGCAACTATCTGCTGCCGCGTCAGGACAGCCATGCCTGGTTGCAGTTGTCGGGGGCGTTTTGCAGTGCGGTGATGGCCAAGTTGTGCGGGGTCGATCTGCGGGCGCAAGCGTTTCCGCACGGTGCCGTGGCGCAGACGTCGGCGGCGCGGATCAATGTGATCGTGGTGAATGTCGGGAGCAACGAATTGCCAGCACTGCAATTGCTGTTCGACCGGGCCTCGCTGGCGTATTTCCAGGAGGCGGTGCTGGATGCCATGGATGAATTTGATGGCGGGTGGATTGGGGCGGATCAGTTAATGGTCTGAAATCCCTGGGGCCGCTGTGCGGCCCTTTCGCGACACAAGGCCGCTCCTACAAGGGAATGCGATCGCCTGTAGGAGCGGCCTTGTGTCGCGAAAGGGCTGCAAAGCAGCCCCAGCTTTACAACTGCACCAATCGCTCGCGCAGGAAGCTCACAAACCCCTGCACCGGCCGCGCCACCTGCCGGTGCTGCGGATACACCGCCGACAACTGCAACGCCGGCGTCACCCACTCATCCAGCACCGTCACCAAGCGCCCGTCCGCCAGCGCCTGCCCGACGATGAAAGTCGGCAGATAAGTCACCCCCATCCCGGCAATCGCCGCATCCCGCAGCATCTCGCCATTGTTCGCCCGCATCCGCCCGCTCACCTGAATGGCCTGGGTCTTGCCACCCTGCCTGAACTGCCACTGCACTTGCCGCGAATGCCCATAGGGCAGGCAGTCATGCTCGGCCAGTTGCTCAGGCTTTGTCGGCACGCCACGTACCTCAAGGTATGCCGGGCTTGCGCAATACACCCGCTCGACATCGGCAATGCGCCGAGCGATCAGGCTGGAGTCTTCCAACGCGCCAATGCGCAACGCCAGGTCGTAGCCCTCGCCGATCAGGTCTACGGCACGATCACTGAGGTCCACCTCCACATCCACCTGCGGATGCAACTGCAGAAACTCGGTCAGCAGACAGCCCAGGTGGGCCATGGCGAACGACAGCGGCGCACTCAGGCGCAGGGTGCCGCGCAAGGCCTGGGCCTGGCCGCTGATGTCGTGCTCCACCTGTTGCACCTCGCCCAGCAGGCGCAGCGCTGACTGATAGTAGTGCTGGCCCAGCGGCGTGGCGTCCAGCCGCCGGGTGGAGCGGTTGAGCAGGCGCACGCCGAGGCGCTCTTCAAGCTGCATCAGGCGGCGGCTGACCGATTGCTTGGACATACCCAGGCGGTCGGCAGCGGCGGTGAAGCTGCCGGCCTCCATGACCTGGGCAAAGATGCGCATATCTTCGTAGGGGTTCATTGTCTCGTTCTTGGTGACAGTCAAACGCTTTATAGCGGCTTTTTCCCGCCAATGCATCTCCTTAATCTACACACAGGTCGCAGCGATGGCCCTGAAGGCCAGGCAAGACGCCCATTACCAACACTTACCAAGAAAAGGATTCGCTCATGAACATTGTCCACAAAGCCCTCACCGCTTCCCTCCTCGCCCTGTCCGTGTCCAGCGCCTTCGCCGCTGGCAGCCCAGGCGTCGAACAGCACACTCAGGCCTTCCTCGAAGCGCTGGAGCAAGGGGGCGGCAAGCCGCTCGAACAGCTCAGCCCGAAAGACGCCCGCGCCGTACTGACCGGTGCCCAGGCTTCGGTGAAGGTCGACCTGTCCGGTATCGAGGTCAAGGAACGCACCATCCAGGCCAACGGCCAGTCGATCAAGCTGCAGGTGGTGCGCCCGGCCAATGTCAAAGGTGAGCTGCCAGTGTTCATGTTCTTCCACGGCGGCGGCTGGGTGCTCGGCGACTTCCCGACCCACCAGCGGCTGATCCGCGACCTGGTGGTCGGCTCCGGTGCGGTGGCGGTCTATGTGGACTACACGCCGTCGCCAGAGTCGCACTACCCGACGGCGATCAACCAGGCCTACGCCGCGACCCAGTGGGTGGCCGAGCACGGCAAGGAGATCGGTGTCGACGGCAAGCGCCTGGCCGTGGCCGGCAACAGCGTCGGCGGCAACATGGCGGCGGTGGTCGCACTCAAGGCCAAAGAGGCCGGCACCCCGGCCCTGCGCTTCCAGCTGCTGCTGTGGCCGGTGACCGATGCCAGCTTCGAGACGGCTTCGTACAAACAGTTCGCCGAGGGGCACTTCCTCACCACCGGGATGATGAAGTGGTTCTGGGAAAACTACACCACCGATGCCAAGGCACGGGCAGAGATCTACGCCTCGCCGCTGCGGGCCAGCAGTGAACAGTTGAAAGGCCTGCCACCGGCGCTGGTGCAGACGGCCGAGTTCGATGTGCTGCGCGATGAGGGTGAGGCGTATGCCCGCAAGCTGAATGCCGCCGGTGTGACGGTGACGTCGGTGCGCTACAACGGGATGATTCATGACTATGGCTTGCTCAATCCGTTGAGCCAGGTGCCGGCTGTAAAAGCGGCGATGCGTCAGGCAAGCACCGAACTTAAAGTGCATCTGCAGTGAGCCAATGAGTAAAAAGACCCGCCCAGGCGGGTCTTTTGCTTTTATTGAGGAGATGGCCCGCAAGCTTCAATGAAGTTGCCATCGGTGCGGCTATCTATGGCACCGTCCGCACCGATGTAGATATCGATGCGGGGCCACTTGGGTTTGACACGAATGCAGTGCCACTTTCCATTGTTGTTCCAATCGAGCTGCATGAAGAATTGGTCGTTCGGAAAGATATGCCCGGCGCCGCCAGTGGCTTGACCCGGATAAATCTCACCTTTTGATATGCTGTGCTGGACATTCAAGATATAGCCTAGACGCCCTTGGCCTTTGTCAGAAAAATGAAAACCCACCAAGGGTGTAGCGACATACCAAAAGATAATGGGCGTAAACATTATAACCAGTACCCACCGCCAGATATGCCGTTTCGGTTTAGTTGCAGATGTGGTCACGTATGCCATCCCCCCAATTTGAACGTGGCAATGCCAAGACTTCGGCCATGAGCATCCTTGCCGTAATCCCACCGTTTGGATGCAGCTGATACAGCTTCACGCCAAGACTGATAGCGACACGATCTCCGATGTCGTCCCAGGCCCGTAGCCCCTCTATATCCGCAGAGCGGTGAGGCCCTTCGTGTTTTTCCCACTCTTGAACTTTCCGAATGGAATCTGATGCAATTTGCTCAAGCCCAGCGCCATCCAAAAGAACACTTTCTGAAAGCCCCCCCGCCCGTCCTACATAGCCGTAGTGGATGTTCGACCAGATATCGTAGAAAAAGTCGACTTCACCTTGCTTATGCCACACCCCGCCGAACCGTTGTGCAATCAAAACCTTGTGATCCCAAGGCCTGTTCTGACCCACCCGCTCTGCCCAAAGCGCCATCGCGGCAGCAGTGTTTCCAACCATCACTGCTTGAAAGTCAGGTGGTAACAGACGTGCGTACCAAGGGAGCTTTTGAAATTTTGCATGTTCCTCTATCGCGTCAAAACTGGTCAGCTTCTTCATTTTCACCACGGATGGGTGTGTGAGGTTGCGGTTCATCTCTTCGGCGATGTAGCTGGCCACTTGCTCCATCATGTCCGGGTGTTTGCAGGTGGCAGACTGCGGTGTCATTCCTGCTGGTGGAGTTTTGATGGGCGAAATGAAGCCAGCTTGACCTGATGTTGCTGCCTGGCTCGCCTGCTGTGTCGCCGAGGTGCGTGCCGCTGGGCCAGTTCCACTGTTGGCCATGACCCGGTTACTGCCGCTCGGGCAACCGCACGCCACCAGCGAACCATCCACCGCGACAGGTTTAGCATCTGAAATGAAGCCCTCGTTGCCCTCGACAACGGTGCCTTCTTTGCCACACATCGGACAGGCCGTGGTCGGATCGGCACAGCGCAGCACCATGCGCCCTTCGCTGGTATAGCCGGCTCCGGTCGCTAGACAGACCGCGCCTGTAGTGGTCTTGTCCCCGTCGACTGCCTGACCTTTGCCATCGATCGTTACGCTTCGCATGGGTTCGCTTCCTGAAGTTGGAAAAACCCGAAAACTAACAGCAGAAAATCCCCCGAAACCGCACTAACTGGAATCAAGAGCAGACCTACAAGCACTGAAGGAATATCTGTCAGAACCGTCCGACAGTAGTCATCTAAAACGAGACAGTAATACTCATCCAAGCTAGTTTTTAGGCTTAAAAACTGACAGTAAGATTCTCCCATCAACAGCCGACAGTCCTTCCGATCCCGGCAATCAAGGAGAATTCATCATGCTCACCGTCCGTAACGCCCAAGACCGCGGCCTGGCCTTCCATGGCTGGCTGAAATCCTTCCACACCTTCTCCTTCGGCCACTACCGCAACCCTGACGAGCAAGGTTTTTCCGACCTGCTGGTGATCAACGACGACCGCGTCATCCCTGGCAAGGGCTTTGGCCAGCACCCGCACCGCGATATGGAAATCTTCTCCTACGTGCTCGAAGGCGCGCTGGAGCACAAGGACACCCTGGGTACCGGCTCGGTGATCCGCCCAGGTGACGTGCAGCTAATGAGCGCCGGGCATGGTGTAGCGCACAGCGAGTTCAACCACAGTCAGGCGCAGCCGGTGCACTTCCTGCAGATCTGGATCGTGCCCAATGTGAAAGGAGCGACGCCGCGTTATCAGCAGCAGCACTTCAGTGCCGAGGAGAAGCGCGGCAAATTGCGCCTGATCATCTCGCCGGATGGTGCCGACGGGTCATTGCAGGTGCGGCAGAACGCGCGGGTGTATGCCGGGTTGTTCGATGGCGCGGAGCGCGCGACGCTGAGCTTGCCGGAGAACCGCCATGCCTATGTGCATGTGGCTCGCGGCAGCATCGAGCTCAATGGCCAGGTGCTGAACGAGGGGGATGGGGTGCGGGTAAGGCAGGAACAGGTGCTGGAGCTGGGCAATGGGGTGGATGCCGAAGTGCTGGTGTTCGACCTGCGGCCCCATGAGTTGCCTGGCATGCCATAAGCAGGACCGGCCTCTTCGCGGGTAAACCCGCGAAGAGGCCATCAGCAACTACTCAAGATTCGAAACCTTCTACGATGATAACTTCAGCCTTCGCCACCCCTTGGCGATGGCTGCACGCCTCCTGATACAACTCCGACCGGTAGCACGCCACCGCCTGCTCATACGAATCGAACTCGATCACCACGCTACGCTGTGGAGTGGGCCGCCCCTCCATCGCCTCGCTGCGCCCGCCGCGGGCCAGGAAGCGGCCGCCGTATGCCTTGAAGGCAGCGGGAGCGCGCTGGGTGTACTGCTGGTACTGCTCGGGGTCGGTCACGTCGACGTGGGCGATCCAATAGGCCTTCATCCGCTGCTCTCCTGTTACAACGATATTTGTGTATGATGGTATACCATAAAAATCACCCCACCACAGTGAGCGTGCAACATGGCTTTCAACACCATCGAGGAACTTCTCGAGGATTACCGGCAAGGCAAGATGGTCCTGCTGGTGGACGACGAGGACCGGGAAAACGAAGGCGACCTGCTGATCGCCGCCGAGCGCTGTGACGCCCAGGCCATCAACTTCATGGCCCGCGAAGCGCGCGGGCTGATCTGCCTGACCCTGACCGACGACCACTGCCAGCGCCTGGGCCTTGAGCAGATGGTACCGGCCAACGGCAGCGTGTTCAGCACCGCCTTCACCGTGTCGATCGAAGCCGCCAGCGGCGTCACCACCGGCATTTCCGCCGCCGACCGGGCGCGCACCGTGGCTGCGGCCATGGCGCCCGATGCCCGCCCCGAAGACCTGGTGCAGCCTGGCCACATCTTCCCCCTGCGCGCCCGCGAAGGCGGCGTGCTGACCCGTGCCGGGCACACCGAAGCCGGTTGCGACCTGGCCCGCCTGGCCGGCTTCACCCCGGCCTCGGTGATCGTCGAGGTGCTCAACGATGACGGCACCATGGCCCGCCGCCCGGACCTGGAAGTGTTCGCTGCGCAGCACGGCATCAAGATCGGCACCATCGCCGACCTGATCCACTACCGCCTGAGCACCGAACAAACCATCAAGCGCATCGGCGAGCGCGAACTGCCGACCGTGCACGGCACGTTCCGCCTGGTGACCTACGAGGACCGCATCGAAGGCGGCGTGCACATGGCCATGGTCATGGGCGATATCCGCCGTGAGCAGCCGACCCTGGTGCGGGTGCACGTGATCGACCCGCTGCGCGACCTGGTGGGCGCCGAATACGCCGGCCCCGCCAACTGGACGCTGTGGGCTGCGCTGCAGAAAGTGGCCGAGGAAGGTGCCGGGGTGGTGGTGATCCTGGCCAACCACGAATCCTCACAAGCCTTGCTCGAACGCGTACCGCAGCTCACTCAGCCGGTGCGGCCTTATCAGCGTGGGCAGTCCAAGGTGTACTCGGAGGTCGGTACCGGGGCGCAGATTCTGCAGGACCTGGGCGTGGGCAAGCTGCGTCATCTGGGGCCGCCGCTGAAATATGCAGGCCTGGCCGGGTATGAGCTGGAAGTGGTGCAGAGCATCCCATTCGAGCCCGTTCCTCTGAGCTGACACCATTCCCCGTGTGGGAGCGGCCTTGTGTCGCGAAAGGGCCGCGAAGCGGCCCCGGCAATTTATTTGTTGACGCTGAGATCCTGGGGCCGCTTTGCGGCCCTTTCGCGACACAAGGCCGCTCCCACAAAAAAGCAGACTGCGGTGGCCTGAAGAAGGCGGAGTGATGGCCGGTAGCCTCATTCCTCTTGCCAAAAGTTTGGAATACCATAATATGATATCCCGTAGACCTTGAATCTGCAGGCCGGCACCTACAATTACAAACGGCCACCAGACACTTTGTTTTAGCTGCTCCCCGAATACTGTTGGCGGGCGCACCAGAAGCCCCGCCTCGAATAACAAAAGCAACGAGGGCGTAACCATGCTGTTGAGCAAACGTGTAACCGCAGTGCTGTCCGCCAGCCTGCTGACCCTGGCCTGTCAGGCCGCCCAGGCTGCTGACAGCCTGAACTTCGTCAGCTGGGGCGGTACCACCCAGGACGCCCAGAAAGAAGCATGGGCCATCCCCTTCACAAAAAGCACCGACATCAAAGTCGTCCAGGACGGCCCGACCGACTACGGCAAGCTCAAGGCCATGGTCGAGAGCGGCAACGTGCAATGGGACGTGGTCGATGTCGAAGCCGACTTCGCCCTGCGCGCCGCCAGCGAAGGCCTGCTCGAACCCCTCGATTTCAACCAGATCAAACGCGACAAGATCGACCCGCGTTTCGTCTCCGACCACGGCGTCGGCTCGTTCTTCTTCTCCTTCGTGCTCGGCTACAACGAAGGCAAGCTCGGTGCCAACAAGCCGGTCGACTGGACTGCGCTGTTCGACACCAAGACCTATCCAGGCAAACGCGCCCTGTATAAATGGCCGAGCCCCGGCGTGCTGGAACTGGCCCTGCTGGCCGACGGCGTAGCGCCAAAGGACCTCTACCCGCTGGACCTGGACCGCGCCTTCAAGAAGCTCGACACCATCAAGAAAGACATCGTCTGGTGGGGCGGTGGTGCCCAGTCGCAGCAGCTGCTGGCCTCGGGTGAAGCGTCGCTCGGCCAGTTCTGGAACGGCCGCGTCTATGCCCTGCAGCAAGACGGTGCACCGGTGGGCGTGAGCTGGAAGCAGAACCTGGTCATGGCCGATTTCCTGGTCATCCCGAAAGGCTCGAAGAACAAGGACGCGGCCATGAAGTTCCTGGCCAATGCCAGCAGTGCCGAAGGCCAGGCCGCGTTCGCCAACAAGACCGCCTATGCCCCGGTGAACGTCGACAGCGTGGCCAAGCTCGACAAAGACCTCGCCCCGAACCTGCCGACCGCCTACGCCCAGGACCAGGTCACCCTGGACTTCGCCTACTGGGCGAAAAACGGCCAGGCCATCGCCGCCCGCTGGAATGAGTGGTTGGTCAAATGAAAGTCGCCATCAACGCCCTGCAGAACGCGCAAGGTGCCCCCACGGGCACCGGCGCCCCGGGAACGGCCCCTCGCCGCGTGAGCCTCGGCCAGCGCTGGAAAGGCAGCCGCAACCTGCTGCCGGCCCTGCTGTTCCTCGGCCTGTTCTTCTTCGCCCCGCTGGTCGGCCTGTTGCTGCGCGGGGTGCTGGAGCCAACGCCAGGGCTGGGCAACTACGAGCAGCTGTTCGCCAACTCGGCCTATGCACGGGTGCTGTTCAACACCTTCTCGGTGGCCGGCGTGGTCACCCTGATCAGCGTGCTGCTGGGCTTCCCGCTGGCCTGGGCGATCACCCTGGTACCCAAGGGCTGGGGCCGCTGGCTGCTGAACATCGTGCTGCTGTCGATGTGGACCAGCCTGCTGGCGCGCACCTACTCGTGGCTGGTGCTGCTGCAGAGCTCGGGGGTGATCAACAAGGCGTTGATGGCCATGGGCATCATCGACACCCCGCTGGAGATGGTGCACAACCTCACTGGCGTGGTGATCGGCATGAGCTACATCATGATCCCGTTCATCGTGCTGCCGCTGCAGGCGACCATGCACGCCATCGACCCGATGGTGCTGCAGGCAGGCTCGATCTGCGGCGCCAGCCCCTGGACCAACTTCTGGAAGGTGTTCCTGCCGCTGTGCCGCTCGGGGCTGTTCTCCGGGGCGCTGATGGTGTTCGTGATGTCGCTCGGTTACTACGTCACCCCGGCGCTGCTCGGTGGTGCGCAGAACATGATGCTGCCTGAGTTCATCATCCAGCAGGTGCAGTCGTTCCTCAACTGGGGCCTGGCCAGCGCCGCCGCCGCACTGTTGGTGGTGATCACCCTGGTGCTCTTCTACCTGTACCTGAAGCTGCAGCCGGAATCCCCGGTTGGCAACGCGAGGTAAACCGCCATGCTCCTGTCTCCCAATGCCATGGGCCGCCCGCTGCGCACGGGCCTGTACCTGACCACCGGGGTCATCGCGGCCTTCCTGCTGCTGCCGGTGGTGTTCATCGTGCTGTTGTCGTTCGGCTCATCCCAGTGGCTGGTGTTCCCGCCACCGGGCTGGACCTTCAAGTGGTACGGCCAGTTCTTCTCCAACCCGGAGTGGATGGATGCCGCCCTGGCCAGCCTCAAGGTTGCCGTGCTGACCACCATCGCTGCCGTGCTGCTGGGCCTGCCCACCGCCTTCGCCCTGGTGCGTGGCCGCTTCCCGGGCCGCGAAATGCTCTACGGGCTGTTCACCATGCCGATGATCGTGCCGCTGGTGATCATCGCCGTGGCGGTGTACGCGCTGTTCCTCAAGCTCGGTTACACCGGCACGCTGTTCGCCTTCGTGGTCAGCCATGTGATCGTCGCCCTGCCCTTCACCATCATCTCGATCATCAACTCGCTGAAGCTGTTCGACCAGTCGATCGAAGACGCCGCGGTGATCTGTGGCGCCTCGCGCCTGCAGGCGATCTTCAAGGTGACCTTTCCGGCGATTCGCCCGGGCATGATCGCCGGTGGCCTGTTCGCCTTCCTGGTGTCGTGGGACGAGGTGGTGCTGAGCGTGATGATGGCCAGCCCAGACCTGCAGACCCTGCCGGTGAAGATGTGGACCACCCTGCGCCAGGACCTGAGCCCGGTGATCGCCGTGGCCTCGACCCTGCTGATCGGCCTGTCGCTGCTTGTCATGTTCATTGCCGCCGCCTTGCGCCGGCGCACCGAAGTCAACGCCTGAGCGTGCGGAGAAAACAACAATGAGTGCAGTCATCAAAGACAACGCCCACGGCAAGACCCTGGTCAGCCTGCGTGGCCTGAACAAGCACTACGGCGACTTCACCGCCGTCGACAACCTCGACCTGGAGATCCAGGACGGCGAGTTCCTGACCTTCCTCGGCTCCAGCGGCTCGGGCAAGTCCACCACGCTGTCGATGCTGGCCGGCTTCGAAACGCCGAGCAGCGGCGAGATCCTGGTCGAGGGCCAGTCGCTGGTGAATGTGCCGCCGCACAAGCGTGACATCGGCATGGTGTTCCAGCGCTACTCGCTGTTCCCGCACCTGAACGTGCGTGACAACATCGGCTTCCCGCTGGCCATCCGCAAGCTCAGCGCCAGCGAGACCACCAAGCGCGTCGATGCCATGCTCAAGCTGGTACAGCTGGAGAAGTTCGCCCACCGCAAGCCGTCGCAGATGTCCGGCGGCCAGCAACAGCGCGTGGCGATTGCCCGGGCGCTGGTGTACGAGCCACGCATCCTGCTGATGGACGAACCGCTGGGTGCGCTGGACAAGAAACTGCGTGAAGACCTGCAGGACGAACTGCGCCAGCTGCACCGCCGGCTGGGCATCACCATCGTCTACGTGACCCACGACCAGGAAGAGGCCATGCGCCTGTCCCAGCGCATCGCCATCTTCAGCCATGGCAAGATCGTTGGCCTGGGTACCGGTTACGACCTTTATCAGAACCCGCCGAATGCCTTTGTCGCGTCGTTCCTGGGCAACTCCAACTTCCTGCGGATCAAAGCCAGCAGCAACGGTGCGGGCAGCTTCGAAGGCCAGCCAGTGGCGATTCGCCTGACCCCGGGCCTCAGCGCGCAGCAGGATGCACTGATCATGGTGCGGCCGGAAAAAGCCCTGGCCCTGACTGCCGAACAGGCCGCACGCGAGCCATTGCCTGCGGGCTGGAACGAGGTCAGTGCCAAGGTCGGTGAAGTGCTGTTCCTGGGTGAGAGCCAGACCTGCCACGTGGTGACAGCGGGCGGTACCGAGCTGACGGTGAAGGCGCTGTCTGCCGCCGGGATGCCGATGCAGCCAGGGGATAGCGTGAAAGTACGCTGGGCGGTGGCGGATGCCTGCATCTACACCGAGTGGGCTGAGAGCGACCTGAGCAAGTCGGCCGGGGCGCATTGATCCCGGCTGGTTAGTGGCGGTGCCGGCCTCTTCGCGGGTGAACCCGCTCCCACAGGGACTGCACAAGGTTTGAATACTGTGCCGTGCCTGTGGGAGCGGGTTCACCCGCGAAGAGGCCCTAACAGTCAACCCGGAATCTGAAACCTGTCGGCAAAGTATTCCCGGAAAAACTCCACCGCCACCCGCACCTTGGCCGACCCGGCCAGCGGCGCGGTATACACGGCCCAGATATCGGCACTCTGCCGGTACCCCTCCAGCACCTGCACCAGCCGGCCATCCGCCAGGTTGTCGTGCACATCCCACCACGACCGCAGCACGATCCCGCGCCCGTCCAGGCACCACTGGTGCACCACTTCGCCATGGTTGCTCGACAACGCGCCGGTAACCCGCACACTCTCCTCGCCAGCAGGCCCCTCAAGGTGCCAGACCCCGAAAGGATGGTCGCGCTCCTTGATCACCAGGCAGTCATGGCTGGCCAGCTCCGCCAGGCTCTTCGGCGTGCCGCGCCGGGCAAGGTAATCCGGCGCCGCACACAGCACCCGCCAGTTGCGCGCCAGTCGCTTGGCGATGAGGTTCGGGGCAATCTGGTCACCCACGCGGATATCCAGGTCGACGCCCTCGGCCACCAGATCCACCAGGCGGTCATGCACGTCCAGGCGTATGTCCAGCCGTGGGTAACGCGCCGCCAGTTCCGACAACGCCGGCGCCACCATCCGCCGGCCCAGGCCCAGGCTGCTGGCGATACGCAACTGCCCGGCCGGCTCTCGCTGGCCGGCGTCCAGGTCATCCCCCATGCGCTGCAGCGCTTCGAAAATCTGCTGCGCCCACTGATAGACCCGCTCGCCCTCCTCGCTCACCGTCACCCGCCGGGTGGTGCGGTGCAGCAAGCGCACGCCCAGGTCCTCTTCCAGCAGGCGGATGCGCTTGCTGACGAACGCCGCCGACATGCCACGGGCTTCGGCCACCGCCGCAAAGCTTGCACGGCGGGCTACCTGAAGAAAGATATCGAGGTCGTCGAGGCTTGGCAGATTATTCACGATACGTACACCAAGAATGCATGATCCAACTAATTATCAATGAAGTGAACACTTATAGCATGGCCAACATCAGTTACCCAGACACAAGGTGTGGCCATGACCAAAACCAAGACTTTCAAGATTGCCGCCATCCCCGGTGACGGCATCGGCAATGAAGTGCTCCCGGAAGGTATCCGCGTGCTCGAAGCCGCCGCCCGCAAGCATGGCCTGGACCTGCAATTCGAGTTTTTCGAATGGGCCAGCTGCGACTATTACCTGGCCCACGGCAAGATGATGCCGGACGACTGGTTCGACCAGCTCAAGGGCTTCGACGCCCTGTACTTCGGTGCCGTCGGCTGGCCCGACAAGGTGCCTGACCACATCTCCCTGTGGGGCTCGCTGCTCAAGTTCCGCCGCGACTTCGACCAGTACGTGAACATCCGCCCGGTGCGCCTGTTCCCCGGCGTGCCGTGCCCGCTGGCCGGCAAGCAGCCTGGCGACATCGACTTCGTGGTGGTACGGGAAAACACCGAAGGCGAATACTCGTCGCTGGGTGGGCGCATGTTCGAAGGCACCGCCAACGAATTCGTCCTGCAGGAGTCGGTGTTCACCCGCCGTGGCGTCGACCGCATCCTCGAATACGCGTTCGAACTCGCCCACAACCGCCCGCGCCAGCATGTGACCTCGGCCACCAAGTCCAACGGCATGGCCGTGAGCATGCCCTACTGGGACGAGCGCACCGCCGCGGTGGCCGCGCACTACCCGGAGATCACCTGGGACAAGCAGCACATCGACATCCTTTGCGCACGCTTTGTGCTGCAACCGGAGCGCTTCGACGTGGTGGTGGCCTCCAACCTGTTCGGCGACATCCTCTCCGACCTCGGGCCAGCCTGCACCGGCACCATCGGCATCGCGCCGTCGGCCAACCTTAACCCCGAGCGCAAGTTCCCGTCGCTGTTCGAGCCGGTGCATGGCTCGGCGCCGGACATCTTCGGCAAGAACATCGCCAACCCGATCGGCATGATCTGGTCGGGTGCGCTGATGCTCGAATTCCTTGGCAAGGAAACCGCAGACGCCCGTTATCAGGCCGCACACGATGAAATCCTGCTGGCCATCGAAGCCGTCATTGCCAGCGGTGCGACCACGCCTGACATGGGCGGCAGCCGCTCGACCCAGGCGGTCGGCCAGGCCATCGTCGATGCACTGAGTGCCGCCTGACTGTCACATTTCGGTCACGCCACCGTCGTAATCTGCCGGGCAACTCTATGCCAAAGGTTGCCCGGCATGCGCCGCCTGCTGCTCCTGCTGCTCCCCCTGCTGACCCTGACGGCCCAGGCCGACCCTGCGCAGTTGCGCGTGCAGGGCTCCAACACTATTGGCGCGGCACTGCTGCCGGCATTGGTGCAAGCGCAGCTGCGCGCGCAGCAGGCGACGGACATCGAGCAACTGCCTGGGGCGGTGGCCAACGAAACCGTGATCAAGGCCCGCGATGCGCATGGCCAACCCTTGCGTATCGACATTGCCGCCCACGGCTCGAGCACCGGTTTTGCCGCCCTCGGCCAGGGCCAGGCAGACCTGGCGGCGGCCTCGCGTCCCATCAGCGATGCCGAAGTGAACCAGCTCAAGGCCCTGGGCGACCTGCGCTCAGCCAGTGCCGAACAGGTCATCGGCCTGGATGGTGTGGCCGTCATCGTTCACCCTGACAACCCGCTGCCGCAACTGACCACCCAGCAACTGGCGCAGATCTTCTCCGGGCAGATCCAGCGCTGGGAGCAACTGGGCGTGGCGGGTGGCGCCATTCACCTGTATGCCCGCGATGATCGCTCCGGGACCTATGAAACCTTCAAGGCACTGGTACTGGAACCGCACCATGGCGCGCTGGCCAGGCAGGCGCAGCGTTTCGAGTCCAGCGAATTACTGGCCGAGCGGGTCGGCGCTGATCGTCACGCCATCGGTTTCAGCAGCCTGGCAGCGGTGCACGGGGCCAAGGTGCTGGCGGTGGCCGAGGGCGATGCACCGGCCATGCTGCCTGACCGCACACTGGTCGCCAGTGAGGACTACCCGCTGTCGCGGCGGCTGTACTTCTACCTGCCAGCCAATGCTAAACCCCAGGCCCGGGCGCTGGCCGACTTCGCCCAGTCCCCGGCCGGCCAGGCCATTGTCGCCGAACAGGGCTTCGTCTCGCAGCAGGTCAAGGCGCAACCGGTAGCGGCGCAGGCCGACATGCCGCCGCGCTATCGCAGCCTGGCCCAGCAGGCGCAACGCTTGAGCGTCAATTTCCGCTTCCAGGAAGGCAGCGCCAGCCTCGACAACAAGGCCCTGCGCGATGTGCAGCGGGTTGCCGAATACCTGCGCCAGGCCGGCAAGCTGCAAAGCAAGGCGGTGCTGGTAGGTTTCGGCGACCCTAAGGAAACGCCCGGCCGTGCAGCGTTGCTGTCGCGCTTGCGGGCCCAGGCCGTACGCCGCGAACTGGCACGGGGTGGCGTCGAGGTGCTGGAAGTGACCGGCATGGGCGACGAGTTGCCGATCGCCGGCAATGACATGGAGCAAGGCCGCTTGCGTAACCGTCGTGTTGAAGTCTGGGTGTACTGACAGGCAAAGAAATGTAACAGCTCACCATTCGGCATCCCTGGCAAACGGGTCTAGGCTCAAGCTCATGTGATACCGGGCCCCTCTGACGGCTGCCAAGCCGTGATGTCGGATCACTGTTGCGATCTTCACCTGGCAACGTCGACATTCAAGGAGGGGCTCATGACAGCTCTGCAGACATTCCTCACCTCCCCGTTTCTTGGCACCAGCACCTGGTTATGGCTGGTATTCATGGCCATCGTCATCGGTTTGCTGGTGCTCGACCTGGGGGTGCTGCACCGCCAGGACCGCGAAATCGAAATGCGCGAGAGCCTGCTGCTGTATTCGGGCTATTTCAGCGTCGGCGTGCTGTTTGGCCTGTGGGTCTGGCATGAGCTGGGCGCGCAGTCGGCACTGGAGTTCTACACCGGGTTCCTGGTCGAACAGTCGCTGTCGATGGACAACGTGTTCGTCATGGCGATGATCTTTGGCTTCTTCGCCATCCCCCGCCGTTACCAGCACCGCGTACTGTTCTGGGGCATTCTTGGCGTGGTGTTCCTGCGTGCGATCATGATCGGCGTGGGGGCGGCGCTGGTGCAGAACTTCGCCTGGGTGCTCTACATCTTCGGCGCCTTCCTGCTGTTCACCGGGGTGAAGATGGCCCTGTCGAAGGAGGACAGCCACCCGGACCTGGCCAATAACCCGATCTTGAAATTCGTCCGCCGTCACATGCGTGTGACCGACCAGATCCACGGCTCGCACTTCTTCGTGCGCCTGACGCCACCCGGCGAAAGCAGGGCACTGCGCTATGCCACACCGCTGTTCCTGGCCTTGGTGCTGATCGAACTGGCCGACCTGGTGTTCGCCGTCGACAGCGTGCCGGCGATCTTCGCTATCACCCAGGACCCGTTCATCGTCTACACCTCGAATATCTTCGCCATCCTCGGTTTGCGCTCGCTGTACTTTGCCTTGTCGGCGCTGATGCACCGGTTCGTCTACCTCAAGTACGCGCTGGCGCTGGTGCTGATCTTCATTGGCTGCAAGATCTTCTACCACGGCATGGTGGGCAAGGTGCCGGCGTTGCTGTCGTTGGGGGTGACGTTCGGGTTGTTGCTGGGTGGGGTGGTGGTTTCGCTGATCAAGACGCGGGGGGAGAAGGTGGTGGGTGGTGCTGAGTTGGAACGGGAACTGGATGGGAAGGAAAAAACCAGAAAAAAAGAAGAGGACCCGCAGTTGCGAGTCTGAGTTGCAATCATTTCTTGATCATGAAATAGCCAACGCTCACCCATACTGAGCTAATCATGATCAACCATAGTGCCACTCCTAACTTACGCTTTATCTTAGGTGGGAAATTTTTTAACTCCACTTCATCCAGCCACCCCATGCGCAAATGTAACCCTGGAAATGTAACCAACCCGCTTACTGTACTCAGCAGGAGGCAGCGCGACCTTAAGCTCCCTCCACCCCAGACAGGTTTCATCTGTTCCAAATAGGGATTACTCGTGATAGCTGACATAGCGACATGAAAGTCCCGCGAAAGCGCAATTTGCACGTTAATGGCTATTCCTAAAAATCCAAGAACAAATGGCGCTATCAAAAATGAGAGTTTTAAAAAAGGCGACCAGTTATCGAAGTCAATCATCAGTCACCTCATAAAGCACTTCTCCCAAAAACTCTCCAAATGCTCCAAAGCTCAAAGAACCTGCCGCAGAGCCAGCGCCTACCACAACAATTCCGCACACCGGGAGACCTAGCCCTGCAGTACCAGCCGCGAAAACAGCGCACAGCGCAGGTGCTGCTGTCCCCGCTCCCAAGGCCCCGACCATGCCGCCTCCCAAACCACCAGAGAAGCTGCCTGTTTCAGTAAAACGGATCTTCCTACAGGCTTCAGCTTCACCAGCACGACACACCTCATCAACTTTCAAATAAGACGAAACCCCACCTAACCCGATAGCGGCGTTCCCACCGTGCTTGAGGTACTTGCCAATCTTCGCCACCTTATCCAGATGCGTCGCATACCCCGGTATCTGCCCCGGCCCGCCCGCTTTCGACCAATGATGCACGAGGCTTTTGGTTGAGATATTCAAACTCTTCTTCAGTTTCTCGTAGCTCCCGAGATTGAGTTTTTTGTTGAGAAACGCCGCTTTCAACTGCCCGTCCAGTTGCTGCAGCAGCTGCCGCCGTTCAGCAAAGAAACCCGGGCTGCTCAGATGGCCATGGCGCAAGAATTCGCGTTGATGCAGTTGCTCGATCTTGGTCAATGTCCCGCTGACTTGCTTCAGCCCTCGGTCGAGCATGTCCTTGCCTACCCCCATGGATTGGCTGGCGTCGCCGAGCAATCCCGCTATCTCGGCCTGGTGCTGCATCATGAAATCCGACTCGGCAAAATCCAGCGCCACCAACGCACGCCGCGCATGCTCTGCGGCCGCCATCAGTTGGGCTTCCTCGCGGGTGCACGCATCACCGTTGTCCGGATCACCGATCACGAAGATCTCCCCGCCCTTGAACCCTTGCTCGAAGGTGGGGTTGAGCCGCTGCAGACGCGAGATCGGGAGGGTGCTGTCGTGCGCCTGCAACTGCAGCAGCACCTGCGGGAACGACATGTGCCGGGGCACCACATAGAACCCTGGCTCCAGCGCACCTGGCATTGCACTCATCGCAGGTTGCACATAAGGCCCTGCTGGCGGCCTGGAAGGCGGTGCCTGATTCAGCGGTGCAACCACCCGGTTGCTGCCAGGCGAACAGGCACAGACGACCAGCGCGCCATCCATCGCCACCCGCCTGCCGGAAGAGATGAAGAACTCTACCCCTTCGGCGACCATCCCCTGCTGCCCACAAAGCGGACACTCCGTAGTGGGGTCGCCTTCCCTGAGCACCTCGCGTCCATCGGACGTGTATCCGGTACCGGTGGCGATGCAAACAGCCCCGGTGGTCGTGCTGTCACCATCGACCGCCTGGCCTCTGCCATCCAGATTGACCCGCATCGGCAATACTCCCTGTGCATTTATCAGGTTTGAAACCTAACAGCTGCCCAGAGGCCTTTAGTGCCTGAAGTGGAAAATTAGACGTTTCCTACAAGTTCGATGAACTTATCTCCCACAGAGGCAGGAACCGGCTTGCCTCACCTTCCGCCGCGCAACATCTCCACCGGCACATACTTGCCGATCTCGTACTTGCCAATCGCCGCACGATGCACCTCATCCGGCCCATCCGCCAGACGCAGCGTCCGCTGCATGGCATACATGTAGGCCAGCGGGAAATCACCACTCACCCCTGCCCCGCCATGCATCTGGATCGCCCGGTCGATCACCCTCAACGCCACGTTCGGCGCCACCACCTTGATCTGCGCGATTTCGCTGCGGGCGACCTTGTTACCGACCGTGTCCATCATGTAGGCCGCCTTCAGCGTCAGCAGCCGCGCCATGTCGATCTCCATGCGCGAGTCGGCGATCTTGTCGACGTTGCCGCCCAGGCGCGCCAAGGGCCGGCCGAAGGCCGTGCGCTCGACCGAGCGCTTGCACATCAGCTCCAGCGCACGTTCGGCCATGCCGATCGAGCGCATGCAATGGTGAATACGGCCTGGGCCAAGGCGACCCTGGGCGATCTCGAAACCACGCCCCTCGCCGAGGAGCACGTTTTCATAAGGCACACGCACGTTTTCGAACAGCACCTCGGCATGGCCATGGGGCGCATCGTCATAACCGAATACCGGCAATGGGCGGACGATTTTGACCCCCGGCGCATCGGTCGGCACCAGCACCATCGAATGCTGCTGATGGCGCGGACCGTCAGGGTTCGACAGGCCCATGAAAATCATCACCTTGCAGCGCGGGTCGCAGGCGCCGGACGTCCACCATTTGCGGCCATTGATCACCCACTCGTCGCCATCACGCACCGCGGTGGCGGCCATGTTGGTCGCGTCCGAGGAGGCCACGTCCGGTTCGGTCATGGCGAATGCCGAGCGGATCTCGCCGCGCAGCAGTGGCTCCAGCCACTGGCGCTTCTGTGCCTCGCTGCCATAGCGCACCAGCACTTCCATGTTGCCGGTGTCCGGCGCCGAGCAGTTGAACGGCTCCGGGCCCAGCAGCGAACGGCCCATGATCTCGGCCAGCGGCGCGTATTCCAGGTTGCTCAGGCCGGCGCCGTACTCCGACTCGGGCAGGAACAGGTTCCACAACCCTTCGGCACGTGCTTTGGCCTTGAGCTCTTCCATGATCGCGGTCGGCTGCCAGCGGTCACCCTCGGCGACCTGGCGCTCGAACACCGGTTCGGCGGGATAGACGTAAGCATCCATGAAGGCGCTGACGCGCTCTCGCAGTGCCTGGACCTTGGGCGAATAGGCGAAATCCATCGGGGTTACCTTCACGGTTCGAAGTACATGGGCAGAGCCTAGAGCAGCAGGCCTCGATCTACCTAGTCTATTTTCAGCGTGTATAAACATTCATAACCGATATATGATCGGCCCATAATTCCAACAAAGAGCGGCGCCATGAACCTCAGCAAGGTCGACCTCAACCTGTTCATCGTCTTCGACGCGATCTACACCGAAGCCAACCTGACCCGCGCCGGGCAGATCGTCGGCATCACCCAGCCGGCCGTGTCCAATGCCCTGTCGCGGCTGCGCGAAACCTTCAACGACCCGCTGTTCGTACGCACCGCCCAGGGCATGGTGCCTACGCCCATGGCGCAGAACATCATCGGCCCGGTGCGCAATGCCCTGGCACTTTTGCGCACCTCCGTGCAGGAAAGCCGCATCTTCAACCCGCAGCAGGCCAACAAGACCTTCCGCATCAGCATGACCGACCTCACCGAGGCGGTGATCCTGCCGCCGCTGTTCCAGCGCCTGCGCCGCCTGGCCCCGGCGGTGCTGATCGAAAGCTTCCTGTGCAAGCGCCGCGAAACCACCAAGGAACTGGCCGCCGGGCGCCTGGACTTCGCCGTCGATGCCCCGCTCAACACCGATCCGCAGGTGCGCCACGTCAAGCTGATGCAGGACCGCTATGTTTGCGCGCTGCGCCAGGGCCACCCGCTCGCGGATGCCAAGCTGACCCTCGACAACTACCTGGGCATGACCCACATCCATATCTCCAGCCGCCGCAACGGCTTGGGCTACGTCGACCTGGCACTGGGCAAGATGGGCGTGCAACGCAAGGTCGCGCTGCGCTCCCAGCATTACCTGATGGCCTCGCAGGTGCTGCAGCAGACCGACATGGCCATGACCGTGCCCGAACGCTTTGCCCGCCGTCACCAGCTGCGTTTCCAGCCGCTACCGGTGGAGGTGCCAGCGCTGGAGACTCACCTGTACTGGCATGAGAGCACCGACCAGGACCCGGCCAACCGCTGGATGCGCGAGCAGATCATCGAATTGTGCGAGCGCGTGGTGGCTGAGGAAGAGCGTGCACTAGAGCCTGCCTGAAGCGCTGATAGCCCTGTGGGCTCGTCAGAAGCCCACAGAGAGAAAACTATTTCCCATTCATCTATCTATAGAGAAAAATGTTCTGCATGAAGCGGCCATCCGCAGCATAAAAGACAAAATCATTTTCTCACCAGCGTTTAGGCTAACTGCAACGATTGCCGACACCACGGCAACACTGCACGGACACGCCCCATGCCTAGCGCCCCGCTCTATTTCGACTACGCCGCCACCACTCCGGTCGATGACCGGGTCATCGAAACCATGCTCACCTGCCTCGGCCGCCAGGTTAACTTCGGCAACCCCGCCTCCAGTGGCCACGCCTACGGCCAGGCCGCACGCGAAGTGGTCGAGCAGGCCCGCCGGCAAGTGGCCGAGCGGGTCGGCGCCCGCGCCGACGACATCGTCTGGACATCGGGCGCCACCGAGTCCAACAACCTGGCACTCAAGGGCATCGCGCAAGGCATGGCCCAGCCGGGCCACCTGATCACCAGCCAGCTGGAGCACAAGGCCGTGCTCGACACGGTCAAGGAACTGGAGCGCCAGGGCTGGGCCATCACCCGCCTGGCGCCAGACGCCAGCGGCCTGATCCAGCCCTACGCTGTGCAGGCAGCGCTGCGCGCGGACACTCGCCTGGTGTCGCTGATGGCCGTCAACAATGAACTGGGCACCGTCACCGATTTCGCTGCCATCGGTGAACGGGTTCGCGCCCATGGCGCCCTGCTGCATGTGGATGCGGCCCAGGCGGTCGGCAAGCTGGCCATTGACCTTCAGGCAATGGCGGTGGACCTGATGTCGTTCTCGGCGCACAAGGTGTATGGGCCAAAAGGCATCGGCGCGCTGTATGTCGGGCCTCGCGCCCGTGAGCTGATGTGCGCGCAGATCCACGGTGGCGGGCATGAGCAAGGGCTGCGCTCGGGCACCTTGCCGACGCACCAGATCGTCGGCATGGGCAGCGCCTTCGCCCTGGCCGGCGAGCCGGGGGACAGCGAGCACCAACGTATCGAGCATTTGGCCAAGCGCCTGCGTGAAGGGTTGCTGGCATTGCCGGGGGTCAGCCTCAATGGCTGCGCCCAGCAGCGGATACCTCACACCCTGAACCTGTGCATCGAGGCCAACGGCTTCAACAGCATGGCCTTGGCCAGTGAACTGGCGCTGTCGACCACCTCGGCCTGCAACTCGGCGAGCAACGCGGCTTCGCATGTGCTGTTGGCGCTGGGGCTGGATGAAGCGCGGGCACGCAAGAGCGTGCGCGTGAGTATCGGGCGTTTTACCAGCGAGGCCGAAGTGGACACGGCGATCGCGGTGTTTGGGCGGGCCTTGACGGCGGCTTCGGGGGCATTGTGGTAGGGCTGATGTGCATGCCTCAAGCCTTTCGGCGCCTGTGAGACCGAGCGCCGCGCGGGCGGCGCTCGATCTCATAGCCGCTGCAAATGTCGTGGCGCCCCCCCCAACGCCCACCACGCCCTCAAAGGAAGGTGAATACCGTCGAGGCCGGCAGACGCGACTTGTTCAGGCCGGCATTGAAGTCCGCCTCGCTGCGATAGCCCAAGCTCAATACCACGACGCTGCTGTAACCCTGCTCACGCAGCCCCAGTTCGGCATCCAGCACCTTGCTGTCGAACCCTTCGATCGGCGTTGCATCCAGGCCATGGGCCGCTGCACCGAGCAGCGCGGTACCCAAGGCCAGGTAGGTCTGTTTCTCCATCCAGTGCTGCAGGTCTTTCTGATCGAAACGGTGCAGGTCCACATAGCCGCGACGGCTCTGGTTCTGCCCTGCCCGTGCCTGCTCGTCGCGGAAGCGGCCATCGGCCTGTTCCTGGTCAAGCACCGCATTCAAGTGCGCCTCGGTCATCTCGGTGCGGGTGCAGAACACGATCACGTGCGATGCGTCGAGAATCTTCGGCGAGTTGTAGGCAAAACGGCCGTCGGTGGCCTTGGCCAGGCGGGCCTTGCCTTCGGCGCTGTCGGCGACAACGAAATGCCAAGGCTGCGAGTTGACCGAGGACGGGCTGTGGCGCAGCTGTTCGAGCAGCGCATCAACCGTGGCCTGGGGAATCCTGCGGGTGGCATCGTAGGCCTTGGTGGTGTAACGGCGCTTGGCCAGGGAGACGGTATCCATGCTGCAACTCCAATCAACGAAACGGGATCTGTCGCGCATCTTATCTTTCCTGCAAACCGGAAAAAGCGGCAGAATGCAGCAACACTTTCATCCTTGGAGTGAAAATGCTTCGTTTCAGCGACCTCGAACTGTTCGTGCGCAGCAGCGCCTTGGGCAGTTTCACCGCTGCCGCCCATGAAGCCGACCTGCTGCCCGGGCAAGTGGCCGCCGCGATCAAGCGCCTGGAGCGCGACCTCGACGTGCGTCTGTTCGCCCGCACCACCCGCAGCCTGCGCCTGACCGCCGAGGGCGAGCTGTACCTGCCCACCGCCCAGCGTGTGCTGGACACCCTGCGCCAGGGCCACGAACAACTGCACGCCAGCCACAGCACCCTGCGCGGGGTGTTGCAGGTGTCCGCGCCGTCCGACATCGGCCGCAACCTGCTACTGCCGTGGCTCAGCGCCTTTCGCCGCGAGCACCCGGCATTAAGCCTGCGCTTCTTCCTCTCCGACCAGATGGCCGACTTCAGCCGTGACCCGGTGGACATCGCCATCCGCTATGGCCTCAACCAGGACGCCAACTACATCGCCCTGCCGCTGGCCCCCTGGAACCGCCGCGTACTGGTGGCCTCCCCTGGCTACCTGGCCCGCCACGGCGGCCCCCGCACGCCCGATGACCTGCAGCAGCATGACTGCCTGCTGTACCTGCAGCACAACCGCGTGTACGACAAGTGGCAGCTTGGCAACCGCACCGTGCAGGTACGCGGGCCACTGGTCAGCGACGATGCCGACGTGGTGCGGCGCTGGGCGCTGGAGGGCGAAGGCATCGTCTACAAGTCGTGGCTGGACGTCAGCGCCAACATTGCCGCCGGTGAACTGGAAATCCTGCTGCCGGAGCATCAGGGCGAAGCCACACCGGTGACGCTGGTGTGCCCGCACCGCAAGCAGCTGTCGCCCGCGGTCACGCAACTGCACCTGTGGCTGCGCGAGCGTTTTGCCGCGCTGCAGCCTGCACAATTGTTCTAAACCGGCTGACGCATCTGGAGTAAGGTGAACTGCCCTACCCGTCAGCAGCGCAGCGCCATGAGCAACTGGATCGACCTCAAGCAAGACGCCGACACCGGCATCGAGTCGGTCCGTGCGCATTTTGTCGGTCATGCCTACGACCCACACTGGCACGACAGCTTCCTGGTCGGTTTCACCGAGCAGGGTGTGCAGCAGTTCAACTGCCGTCGGGTGCGCCACCAGAGCACCGCAGGCCAGGTCTTCCTGCTCGAACCCGGCGACCTTCACGACGGCCACGCGCCGACCGCCGAAGGTTTCACCTATTCGACCCTGTACCTGGAACCGAACTGGCTGGAGACCGAGCTGCGGGCGCTGTTCGAACAGGCGCCTGGCGACAGCCTGCCGCGTTTCGCCGACACCTTGTGCCACGACGAACGCCTGGCCCACGCCACCGCCCTGGCGTTCCGGGCGGTGCATGGCCAAGAGCTGCGCATCGTGCGCCAGACCGCCATGGACACGCTGCTGACCACCCTGACCAGCCACCTGCACTGGCGCAAGCGGCTCAACCCCGACCCGCGCCTGCCACTGACGGCACAGCGGGCGCGTGATTTCCTGCATGCCCACTTCGACCAGGACATCGGCCTGGAGCAGGTTGCCCAAGCCTGCGGGGTCGACCGCTTCCGTCTGACCCGCGCCTTCAAGGCCGCCTTCGGCCTGGCGCCGCATGCCTATCTGATCCAGCTGCGGCTGTCCCGCGCCCGGCGCCTGCTCGCCCAAGGCCAGACACCAGCCGAGGTGGCCATGGCGCTGGGCTTTGCCGACCAGAGCCACCTGGGACGCTGGTTCCGGCGTGCTTATCAGCTGACCCCGGCCGACTACCGCCGCCGCTGCTCAAACCTTCCAGACTGACAGCCCGCCAATCGCGACCATGGGGCCCTGATCATTCGGAGCTGTTCCCATGTCGCAATCGTTGTTGCCCTTCATTCTCTTCGCCCTGGTTTCGAGCATCAGCCCAGGGCCGACCAACCTGCTGATCCTCGCCCATGGCGCCCGGCAAGGCCTGCGCGCGAGCGTGGCGCCGATGCTCGCAGCCTGCGGTGCGGCGGCGGCAATCGTATGGCTGGTCGGCCTGGGGCTGGGTGAGGCGCTGGTGCGCCATCCGTGGGCCCAGCAGGCGATGAGCTGGGCTGGCGTGCTGTGGTTGAGCTGGCTGGCCTGGCGCATGTTGCGCAGTGCCGGCGAGCCGCTGGATACGGCAGGCGGCAAGCCGTTCGGCGCGGTCAGCGCGGCGTCGTTGCAGGTGGTCAACCCGAAGGTGTGGATGATGGCGGTGGCCGTGATTGGCGTGTTCGCCGCGCCGACGCTGCCGGTGTGGCAGTTGGCGTTGGTGTTTCTGCTGATTGCCGTGCCGTGCATGGCGGTGTGGGCGGTGCTGGGGGCTGGAAGTGCGCGCTGGTTGCAGGCACCGGGGCGGCTGCTGTGGTTCAACCGGGGTTTAGGCGGGTTGCTATTGGTGTCAGCCTGGGCTGCGGTATTGAGCTGAATCTCGTTCTATCTGCACCGGCCTCTTCGCGGGCAAGCCCGCTCCCACAGACCTTGAAAGCTGTGCAATCCCTGTGGGAGCGGGCTTGCCCGCGAAGAGGCCGGTGCAGGTTGTCAGTGCTTCAGTGCTTCCCGGAACCGCCGGGTACTGGCCACTGCCAGGATCAACCCGACCACCGCCACGCTACCGCCAACAATGCCAATGTCGGCCACACCCATCTGGCTACTGACGATACTGCCCAGCAACGCCCCGCCACCGATGCCGATGTTGTAGATGCCGGAGAACAGCGCCATGGCCACGTCGGTGGCATCGGACGCCAGCTTCAAGGTCTTGGACTGCAGCGACAGGCTGAAACTGAGGATCGCCACACCCCAGAACATGCTCAACGCCGCGAACACGTAGAAGTTGCCCGACAGCGGCAACAGCAACAGCAGGCATGCCGCCAACACGCCGATCGAACCCACCAGGAAGCCATGGGGGAAGCGCTCGCTGTAACGGCTGAACAGCAGCGAGCCGAACACGCCGGCACCACCGAACAACAGCAGCAACAGCGTCGTGCGCTCGCCACCGATCTGCGCCACGTGCAGGGCGAATGGCTCGATGTAGCTGTAGGCGGTGAATTGCGCGGTGATCACCAGGGTTACCAGCAGGTAGGTAATCACCAGCGCCGGGCGCTTGAACAGGATCGGCAGGCTGCGCAGCGAACCGGAGTTCTGGCTCGGCAGCAACGGCAGCGACTTCATCAGGCACAGCATGGTCGCCAGGGCCACCCCGGCAATGCTGAGGAAAGTGATGCGCCAGCCCAGCGCCTCGCCCACCACGCGCCCCAGCGGAATACCCAGCACCATCGCCAGGGTCGTGCCTGTCGCCAGCAACCCGAGTGCCTTGGCCTGCTGCCCCGGCGGTGCCACGCGCACGGCCAGCGACGCGGTGATGGCCCAGAACACGGCGTGGGCCAGGGCGATGCCGATGCGGCTGACCAGCAGCATGGCAAAGCTCTGCGACAACCACGACAGCAGGTGGCTGAGTATGAACACCAGGAACACGAACAGCAGTAACCGCCGACGCTCGATGTTGCGGGTGAGCAACATCATCGGCAGCGAAGCCAGCGCCACCACCCAGGCATAGATGGTCAGCATCAGGCCGACCTGCGCAGTGGTCATGTCGAAGCTGCTGCCGATGTCGCTGAGCAGCGCCACCGGGACGAATTCGGTGGTGTTGAAGATGAAGGCCGCCAGGGCCAGGGCAATCACGCTCAGCCAGCTGCCGCCACCCGCAGTCGGGGGCAGGTCGGTGGGGATGGGTCCGTTCATGGGCTGGAATCTGTTCTCCGCAGGCAAGGCGAAAGGACGCGCGTCAGGGGCCAAGTATCGGCCGCGCTGAGGCACGGGTTTGTTATTGGAAGGAATGCCCGCATGGTACGCGCCAAGCCTGGCCCTCACAACCACGAAGGGCCAGGCTATGGTCAGGTTCAGCCCTGCAGGGTCGCCATGTCGATCACGAAGCGGTACTTCACATCACCCGCGATCATGCGCTCATAGGCCTGGTTGATATTGCGGATGTCGAGCATCTCGATGTCGCAACGGATGTCATGGGCGGCACAGAAGTCCAGCACTTCCTGGGTTTCGGCGATGCCACCAATCAGCGAACCGGCCAGCACCCGACGCTTCATCACCAGGTTGGCGGCATGCACGGCCGGGTCGATCGGTTCGATCAGGCCCACCAGGATGTGCACGCCGTCGAACTTCAGGGTCTCCAGGTACGGGTTGAGGTCGTGCTGCACCGGGATGGTGTCGAGCAGGAAGTCGAAATGGCCTGCCGCCGCACGCATCTGCTCGGCATCGGTGGACACGATCACGTGGTCGGCGCCCTGGCGGCGGGCTTCCTCGGCCTTGGCCTGGGAGCGGGTGAACAACGTCACTTCGGCGCCCAGCGCCTTGGCCAGCTTGATGCCCATGTGGCCCAGCCCGCCCATGCCGAGGATGCCGATCTTGTGGCCGGGGCCGACGCCATGGTGCTTGAGTGGCGAGTAGGTGGTGATGCCTGCGCAGAGGATCGGCGCCGCGCTGGGCAGGTCCATGCCGGCCGGGATGCCTACCACGAAGTGCTCGCTGACCACGATGCTGCTGGAGTAGCCGCCCATGGTGTTGCTGCCGTCGACCCGGTCCGGGGTGGCGTAGGTCATGGTCGGGCCTTCGAGGCAGTATTGCTCCAAATCCTTGGCGCAGGCCTCGCAGTGGCGGCAGGAATCGACCATGCAACCGACGCCGACCAGGTCGCCGACCTTGTGCGAAGTGACCTTGTCACCCACTGCGGTGACCCGGCCGATGATCTCGTGACCGGGCATCAGCGGGTACACGGCGATGCCCCACTCGTTGCGTGCCTGGTGGATGTCAGAGTGGCACACGCCACAGTAGAGGATCTCGATGGCGACGTCGTCCGGGCGCGGCGCGCGGCGCTCGAAGGTCATGGGGGCCAAAGGGCTGGTCGGGGTTTGGGCGGCATAGCCGATGGCGGTGTACATGCGGGACCTCACAGGGAAGTGAAACGATTCAGGCCGCGCATTCTGCTCGCCATCGCCCTGCCCGCCCACGGCTGATTCTCCGGCATCCATGCCTGATCCTCCGAACCTGCCGGTGGCCACCTGGCGCTGGCCGGCTAATCTGCGATGATGAAACTGTCTGATTCTCTGCCCTGGTTCATCATGCAACTGACCCGCCACGTCGACGCCAACGCCCCGCTGTGTTCGCTGATCCGCAGCCTGGCCACCCGCCCGGGCTTCGTGCCCACGCACCTGCCCCAGGTGCAGGTGCTGAGCTGGGACCACTATGTGGCCAGCAGCCCGCAGATCTACGAGCCGAGCCTGATGATCCTGGCCCAGGGCAGCAAACTGGCGCGCCTGGGCCCGCGCACCCTGGAGTACGGCGCCGGCCATTACCTGGTGCAGGCGCTGTCGGTGCCGTTCATGTGTGAAACCTTTGCCACCCGCGACGAGCCGCTGCTGGGCGTGGCGGTGGACATCGACCGTAGTGTGCTGGGCGAACTGGTGCAGAGCATGGACCTTGCCCCCGACCCGGCGGTACAGGCGCAAACGCCACAGTCGATGACCTCGGCGGCGCTGGATGCACCGATGCGCGAGTCGGTGGAACGTCTGCTGCAGAGCCTGCAGGACCCAGTAGATGCCAAGGTGCTGGGCCCAGCGCGCATTCGCGAGGTGCTCTACACCGCCCTGCGCGGCCCCCAGGCCGGGGTGCTACGGGCGCTGGTGGAGCAACAGGGGCACTTCGCCCGCATCGGTGCGGCGCTCATGCACTTGCGCGAGCACTATACCGAGCCGCTGAGTGTCGAGGCATTGGCGGCTTGCGCCAACATGAGCGTGTCGACCTTCCACGAGCACTTCAAACGCTGCACCGACATGGCGCCAATGCAGTACCTCAAGCGCCTGCGCCTGCTCAAGGCGCAGCAGATGCTGATCGGTGAAGGGCTGGGAGTGGCGCAGGCGGCGCACCGGGTGGGCTACCAGAGCACCTCGCAGTTCAGCCGCGAGTACAAGCGCCAGTTTGCCCGCAGCCCTGGGGATGAACTGCCTTACCAGAGCCTGCCGGTCTGACAGACATGCCCCTTGCCTGGCCTAGTCCACCAGCGGCCACTGCGCCAGCGGCCAGTAACGGCCCTTGCGCGATTCGTACAAGGTGAAATGCCTGGCGCTGAGATGGAACTCAGGCGCCTCGGCCGCCTCCGGGGCCTGGCCGCGAAAATCCCGTGACAGGGTCAGGTGCGGGCGGTACTCACGGGCCTGCTCTTCGAACCCCATCGGCAACAACGCCTGCTGCAGGCCATAGACCAGCTGGCGCAAGGCGGTGGGTGTTTCCTGCGGCTCCAGCACCAGTACATTGGCGCGCTGCCAGGTTTTCAGCTGGTTCAGCAGGAGGCGCAACGGCGCGCCCGGCCGCGCCAGGTTGTCCACCGCCGCGCAGATGGCCGGCACCTGCGCCACATCCACATCCCCCAGAAACAGCAGGGTCAGGTGGAAGTTCTCGCTCGGTACCGGCTTGCCGCTGCGCAGGTTCAAGCCGCGCCGCCACTGGCTGATCGCACGGCGTTGGGCGTCGCTGACAGGCAAGGCGAAGAACAACCTTTTGAACGGGGCGCCACTCGGGCGAATGTCCTGAATCATGTGAACTCCATCACGTGAAACGTTTTTGCACGTTATAGGGCCTTACACCAATGTCGCCCCGCATTAACGTAACAATAAGTACAAACTACCCCCATGATTGTTTATGCTGGCGAGCTTATGCCATGGCGCATGGCCATTTTTCGACAAGTAACCGTCCATGAAAATTGCACTCGTACTGATCTTCGTCCTCTCGATCGCCTATGTTCACCTGCGCGGTCGGGTACGCCACAAGCTGACCCGTCAGCTGGGCGACCACTCCAGTTTCCTGGCCCCGGTCAACAGCTTCCTGTACCTGTTTTCCAAGCACCCGGCCAAGCCCTACCTGCCGGTCGAGGCGTTCCCGGAGCTGCAGCCGCTCATGGAGCACTGGCAGGAGATCCGTGCCGAAGGCCAGCAGCTGCTGCACGTGGGCGAGATCAAGAAGTCCGACAATTATGACGACGTCGGTTTCAATTCGTTCTTCAAGACCGGCTGGAAGCGCTTCTACCTGAAGTGGTACGGCGAAAGCCACCCGTCGGCCATGACCCTGTGCCCACGCACCACCGAACTGCTGCAAGGCATCGGCACAGTCAAGGCGGCAATGTTCGCCACCCTGCCACCGGGTGCCAAGCTGGTCCGTCACCGTGACCCGTACGCCGGTTCTTACCGCTTCCACCTCGGCCTGGACACGCCGAACGATGACGGTTGCTACATCGACGTGGACGGCGAGAAGTATTCCTGGCGCGATGGCGAGGGCGTGGTCTTCGACGAGACCTACATCCACTACGCGGCCAATACCACCGAGCACAACCGCATCATCCTGTTCTGCGACATCGAGCGCCCGCTGAAATACCGCTGGGCCACCGCGTTCAACCGCTGGTTCAGCCGCAACGTCATGGCCGCCGCCGCGGCGCCCAACGACGCTGGTGACAAGACTGGTGGCATCAACCGCCTGTTCACCCGCATCTACAAGATCCGCGAGCGTGGCAAGGCGCTGAAGAAGCGCAACCGCATGCGCTACTACCTGGAAAAGTGGCTGGTGGTCGCCGCTCTGGTACTGGTGTTCGTCTACATCTGACCGATACGTTGGCAATTGCAGAAACGGCCTTGTCTGGCCGTTTCAAAACTGGCCAGCACCAACGTACAAGTCTCACTTCCCGCACTTCGACTAGCATGAAAGCTCCACTCGCAACCTTACAAAGGTGAAGACGATGAGCATGATGGACTGGGACGCCTACCGTAAGCAGTTGATGGCCGGCATCGGCGATCTCAAGCAACTGTCCCCTGACACCGTGGCCGGCTACATGACCGCCAGCGGCGCGGGTGCCAAGACCAACCACCTGGACGCCAAGACCCGCGAACTGATCTCCCTGGCCGTGGCCGTCACCACCCGCTGCGACGGCTGCATCGCCGTGCACTCGCAACAGGCCGTCAAGCACGGCGCCACCCGTGAAGAGATCGCCGAGGCGCTGGGTGTGGCCGTGGCGATGAATGCCGGGGCCGCGCTGGTCTACTCGGCCCGCGCCATGGATGCAGTGGGCAAGGCCAACGGCTGACGCTCGACGGCGTCGCCGCCCTTGCGCGACGGCGCCGCGCCACCCAGACTTGGCGGCCTAGCCATTGCAGGAACCGCCATGATCCACATCCGCCCCATGACGCCCGACGACTTCGAGCGTTTCTGGCCGACCTTCCAGGCCATCGTCCAGGCCCGCGAAACCTACGCCTTCGACCCCGAACTGGACGTCGAGCAGGCTCGCCAGCTGTGGCTGCAACTGCCACTGCATACCTTGGTGGCCGAAGCCGATGGCGAGCTGCTCGGCTCCTACTACCTCAAGGCCAACGCCGCCGGCCCTGGCGCCCATGTCGGCAACTGCGGCTACATGGTCTGCGACGCCGCCCGTGGCCGTGGCGTGGCCCGGCTGATGTGCGAGCACTCGCAGAAGCTGGCGCGCCAGGAAGGCTTTCTGGCATTGCAGTTCAATTCGGTGGTGGCGAGCAACGACGTGGCGGTGGCGCTGTGGACCAAGCTCGGCTTCGAGACCGTTGGCCGCCTGCCCAAAGCCTATCGCCATGCCCGCCTCGGGTTGGTGGACTGCCTGGTGATGTACAAGTGGCTGGCCGATGAGCCGGTGGTGGAAAAGCCTCCCCTGCTGATCGGGCGCAAGAACATCGAAGCACGGGTGTCGCGCCGCCGCGGGCGCTGACACGCGCATTTGACGTGCTGGCCATTCGATGGTCAGATGCGCGCCAGTTTCAGGTGTCCTGCGCCGCCGTGCGCAGGGTGAAACGGGAAGCCGGTGCGTCGTGGTTCACGACAAGTCCGGCGCTGCCCCCGCAACGGTAAGCGAGCGATGCCTTCGACACACCACTGTGCGCCAGCATGGGAAGGTGAAGGCTTCACGACCCTCGCAAGCCCGGAGACCGGCCTGAAGCCTCACTTGGCAACCCGCGGTGGGCGGGCGCAGGCCGGTATCCGCGTGCGCCTGCGTACGGGGTGTGCCTTTGCGTGTTTTCCACCGGGATCCATTCATTCCTGCAGCAGTGGAACGACATGTCCCGATTCATCAAGCTTCACCCCCTGGCGGCCTGCCTGGCCGTCACGCTGCCAGCCCTGGCCGACCAACCTGTGCTGAACCTCCCTTCCACGGCCATCACCGATAGCCGTGACCCACAGCACGTCGACCTGGCCACGCCGACCGAGGCCGGTTCACGGCTGAACCTCACTGCTCTGGAAACCCCGGCCAGTACCAGCAGCATCACTGCCGAACAGATCGAGCAGCGCAACAACCTCACCGTGCAGGACGCCGTGACCCGCTCGCCCGGCATCACCTTCATCGGCAACCCGGGCGATGGCGGCACCGGCCTGTCGGCGCGTGGTTTCACCGGCCATGGCTCGGTGATGACCCTGTTCGACGGCGCGCGCCTGTACACCGGGGCCGGCACCCAGACCTTCCCGGTCGACCCGTGGATGGTCGAGCAGATCGACGTCATCCGCGGCCCGGCTTCGGTGCTGTATGGCGAAGGCGCGACCGGCGCGGTGATCAACGTGATCCCGAAAAAGCCGTTCGCTGGCGACATCCACAACCGCCTGCGCCTGGGCTACGGCTCCTGGGACCGCCAGCAACTGGGCCTGGACAGCGGCGGCAGCCTCAGCGAGCGCCTGAGCTATCGCCTGACCCTGAACCAGCAGGCCGGCAACGGCTGGGTCGACCGCACCGACTCGCGCAGCCTGGCGCTCAGTGCCGCGCTGCGTTTCGATGCCAGCGACGCGCTGAGCTTCACCCTCGCCCACGAGCGCGGCGACGCCCAGCCTGCCAACTATTACGGCACGCCGCTGATCGACGGCCATTACCGCAGCAGCCTGCGCAAGAAGAACTACAACATCCAGAACGACGAGCAGCGCTACCACGACGAGTGGACCCGCTTCACCACCGACTGGACGATCAACGACCAGCTCAGCGCCAGCAACCAGCTCTACTACATCAAGAGCCGCCGCCACTGGCGCAATGCCGAGAACTACAGCTGGGACGCCGATCGTGAGCTGCTGGAGCGCCAGAGCTACCTGGAGATCAAGCACAACCAGGAGCAGATCGGCGACCGCCAGACCTTCACCTTCGACCACAGCCTGTTCGGCCTGGCCAGCAAGACGCTGGTCGGTGTCGAATACAACAAGGTGCGCTTCAACGTCGACAGCAACCGGCCATACAACGACGTGGGCGGCGACTACATCGACCCCTGGCAGCCGACCCCGGGCTGGTTCCACAGCGACTCGCCAACCCGCCCACAGACGCTGTCCACCACCCACACCTTTGCCCTGTTCGCCGAGAACCGCCTGCAGCTCAGCGAGCGCCTGTCATTGGTGACCGGCGTGCGCCGCGACCAGAACCACATCGACCGCGACAACCTGCTCGACGGCAGCCGCAGCGACCGCAGCCTGCAAGGCGGCAACTGGCGCGCCGGGCTGGTGTACGCCGTCACCGACGACCTGTCGCTGTACGGCCAGTACTCCACCAGCGAGGACGGGGTGGACAACCTGGTCAGCCTGAGCCCGTCGCAGATGCACTACGACCTGACCGAGGCGAAGCAGACCGAGCTGGGCCTCAAGCAGCGCTTCTGGGAGGGCCGTGGCGAGTGGACGCTGGCGGCGTTCCATATCGTCAAGAAGAAGCTGCTGGTGGATGACCCGATCACCCACGAGGCGCAACAGGCCGGGCAGCAGACCTCCGATGGCCTGGAGGCATCGCTGGAACTGGCCCTGGGGCAGCAGTGGCAGGTGTCGGCCAATGCCGCGCTGGTGCGGGCGAAATACGATGACTTCGACGAGGTGGTCGATGGCGTGGCACTAGATCGCGCCGGCAACCGCCCGGCCAATGTGCCACGGCGCACCGCCAACCTGTGGCTGAGCAAGGGCTTCGGCCAGCAGGTCGAGGCCGGGATTGGCGCGCGGTATGTGGATGAGCGTTATGCCGACACGGCCAATAGCCAGCGTGCGCCGGGGTACACCGTGGTCGATGCCAACATTGGCTGGCAGGTGTTGCCGGATGTTCGGCTGGGGTTGCAGGTCAACAACCTGTTCGACCGGGAGTATGTGGCGTCGGTGTTCAGTGGCGAGCAGTGGGTGATGGGCGCGCCAAGGTCGTACTTCGCTACTGTGGATTACACCTTCTGATCTGAGCCACCTGTACCGGCCTCTTCGCGGGTGAACCCGCTCCCACAGGGATAGCACAGGCTTCAGGGCTTACACATAACCTGTGGGAGCGGGTTCACCCGCGAAAGGGCCGGTACAGGCAACACAAAAAACCGCTATCAACTGTAAATTAAATAGTTATAAGATAACGTTTCATTTGACACTAATTCCTGCCTGCGACTTCTTTCCATGACCAGCGCCTCAGCCCTCCCAACCCAGCTCACCCAGCGCCTGCAGAGCATCGATGCCCTGCGCGGCCTGGTGATCCTGTTCATGCTGCTCGACCACGTGCGTGAAACCTTCTTCCTGCACCGCCAGGTCAGCGACCCGATGGCCATCGACGCCACCGACCCGTCGCTGTTCGCCAGCCGCACCCTGGCCCACCTGTGCGCCCCGGTGTTCGTCCTGCTCACCGGCCTGTCGGCCTGGCTGTATGGCGAGAAGTACCAGGGTCGCAGCGATGTCTCGGCGTTCCTGTTCAAGCGTGGGTTGTTCCTGGTGGTCCTGGAGTTCACCCTGGTCAACTTCGCCTGGACCTTCCAGCTGCCGCCGAGCGTGGTCTACATGCAGGTGATCTGGGCCATCGGCGTGAGCATGATCGCGCTGTCGCTGCTGGTGTGGCTGCCGCGCCCTGCCCTGCTTGCCCTGGGTGCGCTGATCATCGCCGGGCACAACCTGCTCGATGGCCTGCACTTCGACGCGCAATCGGCCCTGCATGTGCCGTGGGCGATCCTGCATGACCGCGGCTGGCTGGAGGTCTCGGACAACCTGCGCCTGCGCACTTCCTACCCGGTGCTGCCGTGGATCGGCGTCATTGCCCTGGGCTACGGCCTCGGCCCGTGGTTCGCCCGTGGCAGCGATGCCGGCGAACGCCAGCACCGTCTGCTGATGGCCGGCGCCCTCGCCCTGCTCGGCTTCATGGTGCTGCGCATCTACAACGGCTACGGCGAGGCGCCGTGGAGCGGCTACCCGACCATCACCCAGACGCTGATGAGCTTCTTCAACATCACCAAATACCCACCCTCGCTGCTGTTCCTGGCCCTGACCCTGGGTTGCGGCCTGCTGTTGCTGCGCGCCTTCGAGCGCGCCGGGCTGGCCCGCTGGATCGGCGCCCTGGCGGTGTTCGGCGCAGCACCGATGTTCTTCTACCTGCTGCACCTGTACGTGCTCAAGCTGCTGTACCTGGCCTGCGTGGCGCTGTTCGGCCTCAACCAGGGCGACTACTTCGGCTTCGACGGCATCGGCGCGGTGTGGCTGGCCGCGCTGCTGCTGGCGACGGCGCTGTACTTGCCGGTGTACTGGTTTGCCCGGCTCAAGGCACGCCGGCGCGACATCCGCTGGCTGAAGTACTTCTGATTTGGCGTTTCACCCGGCAGCCGGATGGTCTACCATGCGGCCCGCCGGTTTCCACCACGGAATTAATAGGGAATCCCGGGCCCGCCCAACCAGGCGTGCCAATCGGAACTGCCCCCGCAACTGTAGGTGCCGAGCCTGCTCCATCGATGCCACTGGATCATGATCCGGGAAGGCCGGAGCCGGGCGAGGACGCACCAGTCAGGAGACCTGCCGGCACACATTCACCAACCGGCGGGGTGTCCGGGATGGCCATCCGTGTTGCCCCTGCACGCGCAGGGGTTCGGCGATGCCTGTCCGTGCGTTCCTCACCCGAACTGACCGACAGGAGATCACCCAGCATGCTGCCCCGTATCGCCACCTTGCTCGCCGGCCTGAGCCTCACCGGCCTGGCCCAGGCCGCCGCCACTCACTATCCGCTGACCGTCGACAACTGTGGCGCGCCGCAGACCTTCGCCCAGGCGCCTGAGCGTGCGGTCACTATCGGCCAGGCCGGCACCGAGATGCTCTACGCCCTGGGCCTGGGCGACAAGCTGGCCGGCAGCTCGCTGTGGTTCAACAACGTACTGCCCGAATATCAGGCACTGAACGACAAGGTGCCGCGCCTGGCCGACAACGAGCCCAGCTTCGAAGCCGTGGTCGGCAAGCGCCCGCAACTGGTGGCGGTGCAGTTCGAGTGGATGGTCGGCGCCCAGGGCGCGGTCGCCACCCGCGAGCAGTTCAGTGAGCTGAAGATCCCCACCTACCTGCTGCCCTCGGACTGCGAAGGCAAGGACAACCTGGTCGGCGCCGACGGCACCCGCCTGCAGGCGTTCCAGGTCGAGAGCATCTACAAGAGCATCAGCCAGCTGGCCGAGATCTTCGACGTGCAGGACCGCGGCGCCGCACTCAACGCCGACCTCAAGGCACGCCTGGATGGCGCCAGGCAGCAACTGGCCGGCAAGGACCTGTCGCAGACCTCGGCACTGTTCTGGTTCTCCAGCGCCGACCTCGGCATCGACCCCTACGTTGCCGGTCGCCAGGGCGTGGCCGACTTCATGCTGCGCACCTTGGGCGTGCGCAACGTGGTCGAGTCCACCGAAGAATGGCCGACCGTGGGCTGGGAAACCCTGGCCAAGGCCAACCCGACCTGGCTGATCATCGCGCGGATGGACCGCCGCCGCTTCCCTGCAGACGACTACCAGAAGAAGCTCGAATTCCTCCACAGCGACCCGGTGACGAAGAACATGGACGCGGTGAAGAACAACCGCATCATCATCCTCGACGCCGACGCCATGCAGGCCGGCATCCGCCTGTTCCGTGGCCTGCAGACCCTGTCTGCGGCCTTCGCCAGCGGTAAAGCGGCGCAGTGATGAAAGCCCTGCCCTACACTGCCCTGGCCTTGCTGGCCCTGCTCGCGGCCGTGCTGGCCGGTACCGCCATCGGCGAAACCAACCTGTCGCCACAACTGGTCTGCCAGGTGCTGGCCAACCACCTGTGGCAGGCCGGTTACCCGGTCGACCCGATCGACGCCGGCATCGTCTGGAACTACCGCCTGACCCGCGCCCTGGTCGCCGCCGCCTGCGGCGCGGGGCTGGCGACTTGTGGAGTAATCCTTCAGGCGCTGCTGCGCAACCCGCTGGCCGAGCCCTACCTGCTCGGGCTGTCCGCCGGCGCCTCGACCGGCGCGGTGCTGGTCGGCCTGCTGGGCTTGGGCAGCGTAGCCCTGAGCATGTCCGGCGGCGCCTTCATCGGTGCCCTGGCGGCCTTCGCTCTGGTGCTGGTGCTGGCCCGTGCAGCCGGGCCAAGCAGCAACAACGCCCAGGTGATCCTCGCCGGCATTGCCGGCTCGCAGCTGTTCACGGCCCTTACAGCGTTCCTCATCACCAAGTCGGCCACCGCCGAGCAGGCGCGCGGCATCCTGTTCTGGCTGCTGGGCAACCTCAGCGGCGTGCGCTGGCCTTCGGTGTGGATGGCATTGCCGGTGGCGCTGTTCGGGCTGGTGGTTTGCCTGTGGCACCGCCGGGCGCTGGATGCCTTCACCTTCGGCGCCGACTCGGCGGCCTCGCTGGGCATTGCCGTGCGCCGCACGCACTTGCTGCTGATCAGTTGCGCGGCACTGGTAACGGCAGTGATGGTGTCGATCGTCGGCGCCATCGGCTTCGTCGGCCTAGTCATCCCCCACGCCCTGCGCCTGCTGCTCGGCCCCGGCCATAGCCGCCTGCTGCCGGCCAGCGCCCTGGGCGGCGCGCTGTTCCTGATTGCCGCCGATGTGCTGTCGCGCACGCTGATAACTGGCCAGGTGATTCCGGTCGGCGTGGTCACTGCCTTGATCGGCGCGCCGGTGTTCGCGCTGATCCTGGTCAGCCGCCGGGGGCGCCCATGACCGTCATGAATACCGTACACGTAGCACCACTCGCCTGCCGGGGGCTGGGCCTGCAACTGTCTGGCAACACCGTGCTGTGCAACATCGACCTCAACGTGATGGCCGGTGAAACCCTGGGCATCGTCGGCCCCAACGGCTCGGGCAAGTCGTCCCTGCTCAAGTTGCTGGCCGGGCTGCGCACGCCGGGCACCGGCACTGTGCAGTTGCTCGGCGAGCCCCTGGCGCGCCTGCCACGCCGGCGCGTCGCCCAGGCGCTGGCGCTGGTCGAACAGCAGGCCGACACCCTCGATGCGATCAGCGTGTTCGATGCCGTCGCGCTGGGGCGCACGCCCTGGCTGTCGGCGCTGGCGCCGTTCTCCCGGGAGGACCGGGCCATCGTCGAGCAGGCCCTGGCCGACCTCGACGCCACGCACCTGGGTGAACGGGTCTGGAGCTCGCTGTCCGGCGGCGAGCGCCAGCGCGTGCACATCGCCCGCGCCCTGGCCCAGCGCCCGCAGGTGCTGCTGCTCGACGAGCCGACCAACCACCTCGACATCCAGCACCAGCTGAGCCTGCTGCAACAGGTGCAGGCACTGCCGGTGACCACGCTGGTGGCCCTGCACGACCTCAACCAGGCGCTGACCTGCGACCGCCTGGCGGTGCTCGACAAAGGCCACCTGGTGGCCCTCGGCAAGCCGCTGGAGGTGCTCACCCCGGAGCGCCTGCTGAGCACCTTCGGCGTGCACGCCCACTACCTCACCGACCCTTTCGACGGCGCGCGCATCCTGCGCTTCCGCGCCCCTTGAATGACAGGACGTTCCCGCATGTTGTTGCGCCCCGCTGCTGTAATCGCCTTGCCACTGACAATCTTCGCCCCGTTCGCCCAGGCAGATTCGGCGCAGTCTCAAAGCAATGGCTTCGTCGAAGACAGCAGCTGGAACATCCTCAACCGCACCGTCTACGACCAGCGTGACTACAAGCACGGCGGGCGCAACAGCGGCGCGCGCAATGCCTACAAGCCACGCAGCGAACGTAACGGCCTGGCCGAGGAATGGGCCTACGGCCTGATGGGCACGTTCCAGTCCGGTTTCACCCAAGGCCTGATCGGCGTCGGCGTCGATGCCCACGCCTATCAGGGCGTGCAGCTCGACAGCGGTGGCGGCCGTGCCGGCAAGGCGCGCCTGCTGAGCCTGGACAACGACGGCCACCCCAAGAACGAATACAGCCGGGGCGGCGCGGCGCTGAAACTGCGGGTATCCAATACGGTGCTGTCCTGGGGCGAACAGCGGGTGAAGACGCCTGTGTTCAGCTCCTCGGACAGCCGCCTGCTGCCCGAAACGGCCACGGGCTTGTTCCTGACCAGCAGCGAGATCGACACCCTCAAGCTGGTCGCCGGCCACTTCAACGAAAGCACCGACCGCAACGCGTCCAGCCACGACCAGGGCTTTGTGGTGAACTACTCCGACGGCCGCCAGGGCAACAGCTTCGACCTCGCCGGCCTGGTGTGGAACCCCGGCGCCGCCTTCAGCGGCAGCCTGTACACCTCGCGCTACCAAGACACCTGGAACCAACACTACCTCGGCAGCACCCTCAGCCATGCCTTGGACGACCGCCGCAGCCTGAGCCTGGACCTCAACCTGTACCGCACCACTGACACCGGCAAGGCGCTGTCCGGGCGTATCGACAACACCACCTGGAGCCTGGTCTCGCGCTACAGCCAGGGCCCGCACAGTTTCGGCCTCGGCTGGCAGCAAGTGGATGGCAACACGCCGTTCGACTACGTCACCCGCGGGGCGATCTACATCGCCAACGCCGTGCAGATGTCCGACTTCAACGCACCGAACGAAAAGTCATGGCAGGCGCGCTATGACCTGAACATGGGCGGCTACGGCATTCCGGGGCTGAACCTGACCGCCCTGTATGTACGCGGCTTCGATATCGACGGCAGCCACGTCGACCCCAATGGCGGCTATGCGTACCTGGGTTATGGCAAGGGTGGCAAGCATTGGGAAAGGGACCTCGAGGCGCGCTACGTGGTGCAGAGTGGCAAGGCCAAGGGCACCACCTTCTCGCTGCGGCACAATATGCACCGTGGCAACACGGCGCAGGCGGAGCTCGATGGCGACCAGATTCGCTTGGCAGTGGAGTGGCCTTTGTCAGGCAGTTTCTGACACAAGCCCAATCAGGCCAGCCAATGCTCCATGTGCGTGGTGCGCCACAGCGGGTCGTCCTCCACATCGATCACTGCAAAGCCCTGGCGCTCCCAGAAGCGGATCGCGCCGGGCAAAAACGGGTGGGTATGCAGGTACAGGCATTCGACCCCAGCGGCACCGGCGTGCTCGCGCAAGGCAGCGAACAATGCCGCCGCCAGGCCATGACGGCGGTACTCGGGCAGCACGAACAGGCGCACCACCTCGACCACCCGCCTGCCGTGGTAGTCGAGCTGGGCGAAGCGATGGTCGTAGGGCAGATAGCCGATGCCTGCGATCAACTGGCCACGGTCGCGGGCTTCGAGAAAATGGCCCTGGCCTTCCAGGTAAGTTTCGGCGAAATGGGCCAGGTCCTTCGGCAATGGCGAACCGGCCAGCATCGGGAACAATCCGCGGCGGGCGTCGTCGATGAAGGCCACGACTTCGCTGATGCGGTCAGGGTTGGGCGATTGAATGGTCCAGTGGGTCATGGGCCTGAAAACGTGGTTTGGACGAACGGTTTTCTACCTCAGGGAGTGATGGCTGACAACCCGACACCGCTATAATCACCCCCTCTGAAACACGCGCCCAAGGCCACCCCCAATGCCCCGCATCCACACGTTGCTGCTCCCCCTGCTGTTCACTGCCGCCCTCGCTGCCTGCGACCAGAAGCCCACCCGCGAAGAGCAGATTCTGGCTAACCTGCCGCTGCAGGAAGCCTACGACCACAACATCGAGCGCATGGCCGCGCTGCTCACCCGCACCCACCCGCAGCTCGATGCGGCCACCATCAGCAACGTCCTGCGCAAGCACCTCACCGTCGAGGACCAGCGCCAGGACCTGTACAAGCTCTACAGCGAGAAGAACTTCAGCGACGCCGAATTCGCCACCATCGTTGCCGCTACCCGCGACCCGGCCAAGGCCAAGGCGCTGGAACAGACCGAAGAAGGCAAGCGCCTGAGCGACAAGCTCACCGGGCTGATGCGCGAAACGGCGCAGGACGAGAAGGTGCAGGCACTGGCCGAGCAGCGGATGCAGCAGGTCGAGGATGAGTTGCAAGCTCTGGAGAAACCAGAGTCCTGAGCCTTGGGCTCCAGCTTTCTCCTGCACTGGCCTCTTCGCGGGCAAGCCCGCTCCCACAGGGGATAGCACAGGCTTCAGGCCGTGGGAGCGGGCTTGCCCGCGAAGAGGCCAGCACATGTTGAGGTGATCTTTCCCCCAAATGCCGGGTCGAACAGATATCCCGCCCCTTGGAGACTGACCATGCCCCGCCTGGGCTTCGCCTGCATGTACCGCCACCCCCACCGCAGCCTGTCGGTGAAAGAACTGGAGACCATCGAGCGCGCCTTCAACCCGCGCACCACCACGCTGCGATGGCTGTCCGGTGCCACCCAGGAAGCAGCCCGAGCGAAGCTGCTCGAGCTGGTGCAGCACAACCTCGACGCCCAATTGCGCCTGCTGGCCTACGTCAGTGAACTGCCGCCGATGCTGCGCATGGTGCGCCTGAGCAGCGACCTGCTGCCGCTCTACAGCCACCCCAGCGTAGGGCCGATCTATCGCGACACCGAGTTCCAGGCCTTGATGGCCGAACGCTTCGCCGCCATCGGCTCGCTGGCCCGCGACCAGGATCTGCGCCTGTCTTTTCACCCCGGCCAATACTGCGTGCTCGGCTCGGACCGCCCCGAGGTGGTGGAGAACAGCCTGGCCGAATTCGAATACCACGCCGACATGATCCGCATGATGGGCTTCGGCCAGCGCTTTCAGGACTTCAAGTGCAATGTGCATATCGCCGGGCGCCTGGGCGCGGCTGGTGTGCGCCAGGTGTGGCCAAGGTTGTCGCAGGTGGCGCGCAACGTGATCACCTTCGAGAACGATGAGAAGACCTATGGCGTCGACGACTGCCTGGCACTGGCCGACCTTGCGCCGGTGGTGCTGGACATTCACCACTGCTGGATCCACGAGGGCGACTACATCGCCCCCCACGACCCGCGCGTGGCGCGGATCATTGACAGTTGGCGAGGTGTGCGGCCGACCATGCACTACTCACAGCCGCCGGAGCGCTTGCTGGCACTGGGCTTCGACGCTGACAGCAAGCTGACCATCCCGGCGTTGCTGGAGAAGGTGAACAAGCGTGACCTGTATCAGCACAGCGCGCAGATGTGGAACGACTGGACCAACCGCTACGCCCTGCAGTTCATCGACCGCTTCGACATCATGTTCGAGGCCAAGGACAAGAACCTGGCCACTCTGGATTTCTACCGGCGATATGTCGAGCGGCCATGACCGCAAAAACACCGCAACAGACCGCTTGAGCTTCGAAAAAGATGAACTTAACTATTGTTTCAAGAGTTGTCATAAATCTGTCGTGTTTCAGTCATAGGATTGACCCCAACCTGACATTTTCTCTCTTCATGGATGAACGTCTCATGCGTCGTGTGGTTTTCAATCAGAAAGGTGGCGTGGGCAAATCGAGCATCGCCTGCAACCTCGCCGCGGCCAGCGCCGCCGAAGGCTATCGCACGTTACTGGTCGACCTCGACCCGCAGGCCAACGCCACCTATTACCTCACCGGGCTGACCGACGACGCCATCCCCGCCGGCATCGCCGACTTCTTCCGCCAGACCCTCTCGCCGGTCACCGCCTCCGGCAAGAAGCACCGCGTGGCGATCACCGAAACCCGCTACGACAACCTGCACCTGGTGACCGCCAGCCCTGACCTTAGCGACCTGCAGAGCAAGCTGGAGAGCAAGTACAAGATCAACAAGCTGCGCAAGCTGCTGGTGGAGCTGGGCGAGGACTATGAGCGGATCTACATCGACACTCCGCCTGCGCTGAACTTCTATACCTTCAGCGCCCTGGTGGCCGCCGAACGCCTGCTGATCCCGTTCGACTGCGACAGCTTCTCGCGCCAGGCGCTGCTCAGCGTCATGGCCGAAGTCGAGGAACTGCGCCAGGACCACAACCCGGCGCTGCAGGTGGAAGGCGTGGTGGTCAACCAGTTCGCCGGGCGCACCGCGCTGCACCAGACCCTGGTCGATCAGTTGCGCGCCGAAGGCATGCCGGTACTGCCGGTGTACCTCAGCAGCTCGATAAAGATGCGCGAATCGCACCAGGTTTCGGTGCCGCTGGTGCACATGGCGCCCCGCCACAAGTTGACGCAGGAGTTCATCGAGCTGCTGGACGTGCTCGAACGCGCCGCCTGAACTGCGACAACACGCCACAGCCAGGCACTACCCTGCCGTTCGTCCGGGTGATAGATTCGCCGCCATGAAAATCACCCGGCACACTCGCACGCTGACTGCCTGGACGCTCTATGCCAGCGTCCTCTTCAGCCTGTTGCTGTGTGGCCTGCATCACGGCCAGATGGGCGGCCTGCGCCTGGCCGGCCTGGAAGGTGGTTTCTGCTCGATCAACAGCGAGCACGGCGTGGCCATCGACCTCGACGGCGCCGGTGGCGACCAGCACATGGCCCAGCTCGACTGCCCGGTGTGCTCCTCGTTCGGCCTGGCGGTGCCGCTGGTCAGCAACAGCTGGTCGTTCAGCCCTGCACACGCCACTGCCACCTCGCCCATCGTCGTGCGCAGCTGGGCGCAACCACCGCCCCGTTACCAACGCCCTGCCCTTACCCCCCGCGCTCCCCCTGCCGTCTTCCCCGCAGCCGTTACTCAGATCGCCTGACTTCAGCCGGGTGCGCCTGCCTGCGCGCTCGCCGTCAGCCATGACCTTTGCGTGGAAGACATAACAACATGCTCCGCAATACCTCCCTGGTGCTCCTCATGGGCACCTGCACCTTTGCCTGGGCGGACGATGCCGCCGTCGAACTCAACGCCACCACCATCGACGGTGAGCGCGATGCGCCTTCCGGCGTGCAACTGGACGAGCCGATCAGCACCGGCTCGCGGCTGGGCCTCACCGCACGGGAAACCCCCGCGTCGGTCAGCGTATCGGACCGGCGCATCATCGAAGAACGCGGCGCCAAGGACAGCCAGGATGTGATCAACGCCATGACGGGCGTGAACGCATCGGCCAACCCCGGCTATGGCGGTTTCGTCAGCTACCGCGGCTTCACCCAGAACCAGGTGACCCAGCTCTACAACGGCATCAACCTCGGCTACAGCAGCGCCACCCGGCCGGTGGACGCCTGGGTGCTGGACCGCGTCGAGCTGCTTGGCGGGCCGTCGTCCTTCCTGCATGGCGCAGGCGCCGTGGGCGGCTCGATCAACTACATCAGCAAGACCGCCAGCCGTGACCAGCAGATCATCCACGGCCGCGTGCGCTACGGCAGCTACGACGACTCGGAAGTGGCCTTCGGGATCAATCAGGCACTGGCCAGCAACCCGGCCGATGCCCGCCATTTCATGCGCCTGGACTTCAGCCACACCGGCAGCAATGGCTACATCGACCGTAACCAGCGCAAGACCGACAGCCTGGCGTTTTCCCTGCTCAGCGACCTGACGCCCGACCTGACCCACACCCTGGCGCTGGAATACCAGGAGGACCGCGAGGACAGCCCCTACTGGGGCGCGCCGATCCTGCCGGGGCGCAGCACCCTGAAGATCGACAACAGCCGCCGCTTCGAGAACTACAACGTCGCCGATGGCCGCTACGAGCAGCGGGTGCGCTGGCTGCGCTCGATGCTCGATTACCAGGTCAACGACAGCACCAGCCTGCACAACACCCTGTACCACTACAGCGCCCAGCGCGATTACCGCAACGTAGAGCGCTACAGCTACACCGGCGACGGCAATGTGCAGCGTGGCAGCCCTTACCTGCAGCGCCATGAACAGAGCGTGCTGGGCGACCGCATCGAACTGCGCCACGACAACCAGCTGTTCGGCCTGGCCAGCCAGTGGTCACTGGGCCTGGACTACTCGCACATGCGCCAGACCGTGTACCCGACGTCCGGGAGCTGGACCGATGTGGTCGACCCGGACCACTTCGACCCGGGCAGTTTCTACGACATCCCCGGGGTGAACGCCGGGCTGACCAAGCAACGCCGGCATGTCACCAGCAACCGCGCCGTGTTCGCCGAAAACCGCCTGCAACTGACCGAGCGCCTGGCCTTGCTCACAGCCCTGCGCTACGACTATCTGGACATGGAGGTAACCAACTACGGCGCGGTGACACCGACCTCGCCAGCGTACTTCGAGCGGCGCTGGGAACCGCTGTCCGGGCGCATCGGCCTGACCTACGAACTGACGCCGTCGGCCAGCCTCTACGCCCAGTACAGCACCGCCGCCGACCTGCCAGCCGGTTCGCTGGCGGCGGCCACCTACGCCAACGTCGGCACCTTCGACCTGTCCAAGGGCGAGCAATGGGAAGCGGGCAGCAAGTTCGACTTCCTCGAAGGGCGCGGCGCGGCGACCGTGGCCTTGTACCAGATCGTGCGCAAGGACTTTGCAGTGCGCGATTCGAGCAACCCCAACCTGACCGTCCAGGCCGGGCAGCAGACGTCCCGCGGGATCGAGCTGTCCGGGCGGCTGCAGGTCACGCCAAAGTTGCTGGCCGAGGGCAACTACGCCTATGTCGATGCGCAATACGATGAGTTCAATGAAGCGGTCAACGGCGTGTCGGTATCGCGCAAGGGCAATGCCCCGGTCAACGTGCCGGCCAATGTCGCCAACCTGTGGCTGACCTACAGCTTCACCTCGGCCTGGTCGGCGGGGGTGGATGCGCGCTATGTCGGCTCGGTGTACGCCGACAACGCCAACACCCTCAAGGCGCCGGCCTATACCTTGTTCGGCACCTTTGCCCGCTATCGGCTGGATGAACACACCACGATCACCGGGCGGGTGCGCAACCTGACCGATGAGGTGTATGCCAAGCAGGCCTATGGGCTGCAGTACTACATGGGGGCACCGCGCACGTTCGAGGTGGCGCTGGACTTGCGCTTCTGACGCTTGAGTCTGTGCCGGCTAACGCACCGGCACAGACTTAAAGAAATCTCCTACCCACCAATCACTCATTTCCTAGATCGCCTTCAGTGATAATGTGCACCCTCATCCACGCCGGCACATGACGCTCCGGCTCAGGCAAGTCAAGGTGGTTCCTTTGTTTTCGGCAGACATGCACGGCATGGCCAATAGCTACAGCGAGCTGGAATACGCGCCGTGGCGAGTCGGCCGGCAATAACCGCCTGCGGTCGAAACAGATATCCCGATGTCGCCCTGAACGAAGCGCCCCACCGCGCTCCTCGGTCTACTGGCCCTGATAACAACGATGGCGCGCCTGAGCGCGCCACATTCATCCAGGCTGCCTATGGAAACCGGAGAGCTTCCGTATGTCTGCATCGCATGAGGTATCCCCCGCCACCCTGCGCAGGGTCATCGCCGCCTCGGCCATCGGCAACTTCGTCGAATGGTTCGACTTCGCCGTCTATGGCTTCCTCGCCACGCTGATCGCCAGCCAGTTCTTCGCCAGCGAAGATGCCAGCGTCGCCCTGCTCAAGACCTTCGCCGTGTTTGCCGTGGCCTTCGCCCTGCGCCCACTCGGCGGCATCGTGTTCGGCGCGCTTGGCGACCGCCTGGGGCGCAAGCGCATCCTGTCGCTGACCATCCTGCTGATGGCCGGCTCCACCACCTTGATCGGCCTGCTGCCGACCTACGCCAGCATCGGCCTTGCGGCACCGGCGCTGCTGACCTTGGCGCGTTGCCTGCAGGGCTTCTCGGCCGGCGGTGAATACGCCGGCGCCTGCGCCTACCTGATGGAGCATGCGCCACAAAACAAACGTGCGTTCTATGGCAGTTTCGTGCCGGTGTCGACCTTCTCCGCCTTTGCCTGTGCAGCGGTGATCGCCTATGGCCTGGAAGCCAGCCTGTCGGCCGAGGCCATGACCGCATGGGGCTGGCGCATCCCGTTCCTGGTGGCGGCGCCGCTGGGGCTGGTGGGCTTGTACCTGCGCTGGCGCATGGAGGAAACCCCGGCATTTCGCGAGGCCGTCGCCCAGGGCAAGGAACATGAACATTCGCCACTCAAGGAGACCCTGCGCCACCACGGCCGGGCGATTCGCAACCTGGGCATGTTCATCTCGCTGACGGCGTTGTCGTTCTACATGTTCACCACTTACTTCGCCACCTACCTGCAACTGGTCGGCAACCTGACCCGTGCCCAGTCGCTGTTGGTGACTACCGTGGCGTTGCTGTTCGCGGCCGTCGGTTGCCCGCTGGCCGGGGCCTTTTCGGACCGGGTCGGGCGGCGCAAGACCATTGGTTTTACCTGCCTGTGGGTGATGGTCTGTGTGTTCCCCGCTTACTGGCTGGCCAGTTCCGGCTCGATGTCGGGGGCGCTGCTGGGGGTGATCCTGCTGGCGGTGGGGGCGCTGTGCAGTGGCGTGGTAACGGCGGCGTTGCTGTCGGAGAGTTTCCCGACCCGTACCCGCTATACCGCTTCGGCGATTACCTACAACGTCGCCTACACCTTGTTTGGTGGGACTGCGCCGCTGGTGGCGACCTGGTTGATCGGGCAGACCGGCAGCAGCCTGGCGCCGGCGTTCTACCTGGTGGTGATTGCGCTGGTGGCGCTGGTGGGGGGGTTGGCGTTGCCGGAGACTTCGCGGATATCGTTGCATGATGAAGCGGGGGTTGATGTGAACCCGGCAGTTCGCACTTCGAATTGAGGCCCTTGGGGCTGCTTTGCAGCCCATCGCAGGCAAGCCAGCTCCCACAGGATCTCCACAGGACCGGAGGCTTGCGCTGTACCTGTGGGAGCTGGCTTGCCTGCGATGGGCCGCAAAGCGGCCCCGGCGATCTCAATCCTCTTCGCGCCTGTATGCCCATTGATACAAGGCCGGCAACACCAACAGCGTCAGCGCCGTGGAGGACAGAATCCCGCCAATCACTACCGTCGCCAGCGGCCGCTGCACCTCGGCCCCGGTCCCTGTAGCCAAGGCCATTGGAATGAACCCCAACGACGCCACCAACGCGGTCATCAACACCGGCCGCAAGCGCGTCAATGCCCCCTCCTCGACCGCCGCACGTAAATTGCGCCCTTCCTCTCGCAGGCTGCGGATGAAGGCAATCATCACCAGGCCATTGAGCACCGCCACACCCGACAGGGCAATGAAGCCCACCCCTGCGGAAATCGACAGCGGGATATCCCGCAGCCACAGCGCCAGCACCCCGCCGGTCAAGGCAAACGGAATTCCGGTGAACACCAGCAGGCCGTCCTTGAGGTTGTTGAACATCATCAGCAGCAAGGCCATCACCAGCAACAGCGCTACCGGCACCACCACCCGCAGGCGCTCGGCCGCCGACTGCAACTGCTCGAACTGGCCGCCCCAGCGGGTCCAGTAACCCGGCGGGATCTGCACCTGCTCGAGCAACGTCTGTTCGGCCTGCTCGACGAACGAGCCCAGGTCACGCCCACGCACGTTGGCACTGACCACCACCACGCGCTTGCCATCCTCGCGGCCGATCTGGTTCGGCCCCAGTTGCAGGTTCAACGTGGCCACCTGCGACAGCGGGATGAAGCCGATCTGTGCCGCACCGGCTGCGGCACTGGCAGGTACCGGAATCAACAGGCTGCCCAGACCTTCGACATCGGTACGCAGGTTTTCGGACAGGCGCACCACCATGTCGAAGCGACGATCGCCCTCATACAACGTGCCCGCCGTGCGCCCGCCAACGGCAATGGCAATGGCGTCCTGCACGTCACCTACATTCAGGCCATGGCGCGCGGCCTTGTCGCGGTCGATGTCGATGGTCAGCACCGGCAGGCCGGTGGTCTGCTCGACCTTCACTTCCGAGGCACCTGGCACCTGTTGCAAGCTGCTGGCGATCTGCGCGGCGGTGCGGTTGAGCACATCCATGTCATCACCGAATACCTTCACCGCCACATCGCTGCGCACACCGGAAATCAACTCGTTGAAACGCAGCTGGATCGGCTGCGACAGCTCGTAGTTGCTGCCCGGCACGCTGGCAGCAGCGCGCTGGACCTCGGCAATCAGTTCCTCGCGGGGCTTGCCGGGGTCGACCCACTGCTCACGCGGGCGCAGCATCACATAGGCATCAGAGATGTTCGGCGGCATCGGGTCGGAAGCGATCTCGGCAGTGCCGGTACGGGCAAACACCCGCTCCACCTCCGGCACCTGGGCGATGATCGCCTGCTCCAGGCGCTGCTGCATGTCCACCGATTGCGACAGGCTGGTGCCTGGCACGCGCAGCGCCTGCAAGGCGAAGTCGCCCTCGCTGAGGCTGGGGATGAACTCGCTGCCCATGCGGCTGGCCACCACCCCGGACAGCAGCACCAGGCCCGCGGCGGCGGCGAACGCCAGCTTGCGCCTTCCCAGCACCCAATCGAGTACCGGCGCATAACGCTGGCGAGCGGTGCGCATGACCACGCCCTCTTCTTCCTTGACCTTGCCGGTGACGAACAGCGCGATGGCTGCCGGCACGAAGGTCACCGAAAGGATCATCGCGCCCAGCAGTGCCATCACCACGGTGAAGGCCATCGGGTGGAACATCTTGCCCTCGACCCCGGTCAGGGCAAAGATCGGCAGGTACACCACCATGATGATCAGTTGCCCGTAGATCAGCGGCCGGCGCGCCTCGCGGGCGGCAGCGAACACTTCGTGGAAGCGTTCGGTACGGGTCAGCATGCGGCCATGGCGCTGCTGGGCATGGGCCAGGCGACGGATGGCGTTTTCGACGATCACCACTGCACCATCGACAATGATGCCGAAGTCCAGGGCGCCGAGGCTCATCAAGTTGGCGCTGACCTTGTTGCTGAACATGCCGGTGAAGGTGAACAGCATCGACAGCGGGATGACCATGGCCGTGATCAGCGCGGCGCGGATGTTACCGAGGAACAGGAACAGCACGGCAATCACCAGGATCGCGCCTTCCACCAGATTCTTCTTCACCGTGGCGATTGCCTTTTCCACCAGGTTGGTGCGGTCGTAGACCGTCACCGCGACCACGCCCTTGGGCAGGTTGCGGTTGATCTCGGCGAGCTTGGCCGCCACCGCCTGGGACACCGTGCGGCTGTTCTCGCCAATCAACATGAACACCGTACCCAGCACCACTTCGCGGCCGTTCTCGGTGGCCGCGCCGGAGCGCAGCTCTTCGCCCAGGCCGACCTGGGCGACATGGCTGACGCGGATCGGCGTGCCGTCGACGCTGGAGATGACGATGTTGGCGATATCCTCGGCCGAGGCCACCTGACCCGGCGCGCGGATCAGCAACTGTTCGCCGTTGCGCTCGATGTAGCCAGCGCCGACGTTGGCATTGTTGCGTTCCAGCGCCGCGATCAGATCGTTGAGGGTGAGCTTGTAGGCCGCCAGCCGCTTGGGCTCGGGGGCGATCAGGTATTGCTTGGCGTGGCCGCCGATGCTGTTGACCTCGGCGACACCAGGCACATTGCGCAGCTGCGGCTTGATGATCCAGTCCTGGATCACCCGCAGGTCGGTCGCCGTGTAAGGCGTGCCGTCGTCCTTGAGCGCGCCCTGTTCGGCCTCCACGGTCCACAGGAAGATTTCCCCCAAGCCCGTGGAGATCGGCCCCATGCCGGCCTCGATGCCCTCGGGCAACTGCTCGCGGGCCACCTGCAGGCGCTCGTTGACCAGTTGCCGGGCGAAGAAGATATCGGTGCCATCGTCGAAGATCACCGTCACCTGCGACAGCCCCGAGCGCGACAACGAGCGGGTCTGTTTCAGGCCCGGCAGGCCCGCCATGGCGGTCTCGATGGCGAAAGTGATGCGCTGCTCGGTCTCCAGCGGCGAATAGCCCGGCGCTGCGGTATTGACCTGCACCTGGACGTTGGTGATATCAGGCACCGCGTCGATCGGCAGTTTCTGGTAGCTGTGGATGCCCACGGCAGCCATCAGCACCACGGCGAGCATCACCACCAGGCGCTGCTCGATGGCGAATTGGATCAGGCGTTCGAACATGCAAGCGTCCCCGCAATCAATGGCTGTGCTCGGCAGAAGCCTTGCCGAGCTCGGACTTGAGGACGAAGCTGCCAGCAGCAGCCACCTGAGTACCGGCGGCCAGGCCCGAGGTGATTTCCACCTGGCCGGCGTCGCGGCGGCCGGTCTTCACCGGGCGGGCCTCGAAACCTTGGTCGGTGCGAGCGAACACCACGGTCTGTTCCTCCCAGCTCTGCAATGCGCTCTCGGGCACGACGACGGCGGCATTGAAACGCTCGACATTGACCGCGATGTTGACGAACAGCCCGGGGCGCCAAACCCCATTGGGGTTGGCCAGGGTGGCGCGTACGGTGGCGGCGCGGTTCTGCTCGCCGAGCAGGCTGCCGACGTAGTTGACCTTGCCCTCGACTTCGGCGCCCAGGTCCGGGGCGCTGACGGTGACGCTGCGCCCGCTGGTAACCCGGGCCAGGTCGCGGGGTGCGACGGCGAAGGTGGCCCAGACCCGGCTCAAGTCGGACAAGGTAAAGGCATTGCTGGTCTCGTCGACCACTTCGCCCACGGTCAGGTGCTTTTCCACCACCACGGCATCGAAGGGGGCGCGCAGTTCGTAGCGGTTACCGGCACCGGCCGGGCCGACCGCAGCCACCTTCTGCCTGGCATTGGCCAGCGCGATCTCGGCCTCTTGCAGTGCCTGGCGCGCCTGCAGGTAGTCCTGCTCGGCGCTGATGCGCTCCTGCCACAGTTGCTGCTCGCGCTGGAAGGTCAGGCGCGCCAGTTCAAGGCGCCGCTGGGCGGCCTGCTGCTCGCTGCGCAGGTCAGAGATCTGCTGGCTGGCGATCACCGCCAGCACCTGACCGCGCTTGACCGCCTGGCCAAGCTCGGCCTGCACCGCCTCGACCACCCCCGGCACCCGCGGTACCACATGGGCGGTGCGGTCTTCATCGAAACGGATCTCGCCGGGGAAGCTGATGGCGGTGCCCAGTTCGCGAGGGGCGGCGGCGGCCAACTGAATGCCGGCTGACTCGATCTGAGCGATCGACAGGTGCAGTTCACCTTCCTTTTCCTGATGCTTTTCACCTGCCTCTTCGGCGTGGCCGTGGCTGTCTTCGCCATGATCGTCGTGCCGGGGCTCTGCTGCGCTGGTTTGGCCTCTGCTGGCCTGGCCAAGGTTGCCGGTCCAGGCCAGGCCACCCATGCCGAGAGCGGCAATGGCAGCGGCCAGGAGGGCGAGTTTGCGGGGGTTAGTCATTGTTGCTCCTGCTGCTCGAAATATTGCTCAAACCGTCCAGATCGCCGTAGATCCGCTCGACCTGTGCCCGTGCGTCGGTTGCCGCAGCCAAGGCCTCGAGGTACAGCCCACGCGCGTCGATCAAGGTGCGCTGGGCGTCGAGCACGTCGAGGAAGGCGAACTTGCCCATCTCGAAGCCTCGGGTGGCGGTGTCCACGGCCTGCTGCGCCGACGGCAGGATGGTGCGGTCGTAGGCCTGCACCTCCTGCATCGCCGTACGCCACTGATCGACGGCGCTGCGGGTTTCGCTGCGCAGGCGCAGTTCCACCGCGTTGCGCAGGTCGCGGGCCTGGTCGGCGCGGCGGGCGGCGGCCAGCACGTTGCCTTGGTTGCGGTCGAACAACGGCAAGGGCATCGACAGCCCGACCACATTGACCCGCTCACGGTCCTCGCGGCTGTACTGGCTGCCGATGCTGACGGTGAGGTTTGGAATGCGCAGGGCCTTTTCCGAGCCCAGCGAGGCTTCGCCGCGCTCGACCTGGGCGGCGGCCAGGCGCCATTCGACCGTCCGTTCGACCTGACCGAGCAGGGTATCGGCGGAAGGTGCAGCGCCGGGCGACAGGCTGGCCGTCGACAAGGTGTCGAAGGTCGCCAACGGACTGCCGGTCAGCCGCGCCAGGGCCTGGTAGGCCACCGTGCGCTGGGTTTCGGCGCGACGCACTTCAGCCTGGGCCTGGGCCAGTTGCACCTGGGCACGGGTGGCCTCCACCGGTGACGACTGGCCAGCCGTGACCCGGCCCTGTACCACCCGCAGGCCACGCTCGGTCAGCGCCTGCGACTGCTGCGCCAGTTCCACGCCAGTCTGCGCACGCAGGGCGGCGTGATACGCCTGGACCACATCGGCGCGCAGGCCATTGCGCTGGCGTTCAAGGTCCAGTTGGGCAATGGCCTGGCCAGCGCCGGCCACGGCAATGCGCGCACCGCGCTTGCCGCCCAGTTCCAGTGGCTGGCTGAGGGTGACGGTGCTGGTGCTGGTATCGCGGCGGGTGTCCTCCATTTCCCAAGCCAGTTCAGGGTTGGGGATCAGCCCGGCCTGGCGCCGCTCGCCCTCGGCAATACCGATTTCGCGACCGGCCGCGGCCAGTTCAGGGTTGTTGGCGAAGGCGGCGCTCAGCGCTTCGGGCAGGCTCATGCCTGGCCCGGCCTGGGCGCTGGCGGTGGCCGCCAGCAACAGGCTGAGCAAGGCGATCTTGCGGGGGGTGGGCACTTCGGGCGTCCTCGTCGACAAGCATTGGCGAGGGACTGTAAGGAGAGCTGGTTATCGAGGCGGTGGCGTGAACATTACAATTCCGTAATCCGGCGGTCTGCTCGAGCAAGTCCGATAATCGCCCACTTTGCCTAGCTGCGACACCTGATCCAATTGACGAAATTAACCACCCGGTACAAACATAGAGGCATTCAACAACAACAAAGCGATGCTCGCCATGAAGCCCCTTATTCTCGTGCTCAACGGCCCCAACCTGAACATGCTGGGGACCCGTGAGCCCACCCAGTATGGCCACGAAACCCTCGCCGACCTGGCTCAGGGTTGCGCCGACACTGCCCATGCCCACGGCCTGGAAATCGAATTCCGCCAGACCAACCACGAAGGCGAACTGATCGACTGGATCCACGCCGCCCGCGGTCGCTGCGCCGGTATCGTGATCAACCCCGGCGCCTGGACCCACACGTCGGTAGCGATTCGCGACGCCCTGGTGGCCAGCGAACTGCCGGTCATCGAAGTGCACCTGTCCAACGTGCACAAGCGCGAGCCGTTCCGTCACCTGTCGTTCGTTTCGTCGATTGCCGTCGGCGTGATTTGCGGCCTGGGCAGCCACGGTTACCGCATGGCCCTGAGCCACTTTGCCGAGATGCTTCAGGAGCTGCGCGCATGAGCCAGCCCGCCATTCTTGCCGGCCTGATCGGCCGTGGCATCCAACTGTCGCGCACCCCTGCCCTGCACGAGCACGAAGGTGATGCCCAACACCTGCGCTACCTCTATCGCCTGATCGACGCCGACCAGCTCCAGCTGGAAGACAGCGCCCTGGCGCAGCTGCTCGATGCCGCCCAGCACACCGGTTTCACCGGGCTCAACATCACCTACCCGTTCAAGCAGGCGATCCTGCCGCTGCTCGATGAGCTGTCGGACGAGGCCCGCGGTATTGGCGCGGTGAACACCGTGGTGCTCAAGGATGGCAAGCGGGTCGGCCACAACACCGACTGCCTGGGCTTTGCCGAGGGCCTGCGCCGTGGCCTGCCGGATGTGTCACGCCGCCGTGTGGTGCAGCTGGGCGCTGGCGGCGCCGGTTCGGCGGTGGCCCATGCACTGCTCAGCGAAGGGGTCAAGCAACTGGTGCTGTTCGAAGTGGATGCGGCGCGTGCCCAGGCGCTAGTGGACAACCTCAACAGCCATTTCGGCCAAGGTCGCGCGGTACTTGGAACGGACCTGGCGGTCGAGGTGGCCGAGGCCGATGGTCTGGTCAACACCACGCCAGTGGGCATGGCCAAGTTGCCAGGCACGCCACTGCCCGTGGAGCTGTTGCACCCACGCTTGTGGGTGGCGGAAATCATCTATTTCCCGCTGGAGACCGAGCTGCTGAAAGCCGCACGGGCGCTGGGTTGCCGCACGCTGGATGGCAGCAACATGGCGGTATTCCAGGCAGTGAAGGCGTTCGAGCTGTTCAGTGGCAAACAGGCGGATGCCGAGCGGATGCAGGCGCATTTCGCCAGCTTTACCTGACAGACCGCAGCGCCTTCTTCGCGGGCACGCCCGCTCCCACAGATACAGCGCAGCCATTGAGGTTGGCGCCGTACCTGTGGGAGCGGGCTTGCCCGCGAAGAGGCCAGCACAGCTTTACCCTTTTTCATCCAACAGCGCCTGTATGACTTTCTCCTGCCCGGCATAGTCGCCTTCACCAAAGTGCACATGCCGCACCTGCCCCTGCCGATCGACAAAGTAATGCGCTGGCCAGAACTGGTTACCCCAGGCATTCCACACCTGATAGTCGTTATCCACCGCCACCGGATACGCGATACCCAGGCTGGCCACCTTGCTCTTCAACTGCCCCACATCATGCTCGTAGTCGTACTCCGGCGTATGCACCCCCACCACCACCAGGCCCTGGTCGGCATAGCGCCGGGCCCAGTCGTTGACGTGCGGCAGGCTACGCTGGCAGTTGATGCAGTCCCAGGTCCAGAAGTCCACCAGCACCACCTTGCCCTTGAGCGCCGGGGCGTCCAATGGTGGTGAATTGAGCCATTGGCTGGCGCCAGCCAGTGACGGCATGGCGCCATAGTTATCGCGAGCCATCAGTTGCCCACCCGCGAGGCCCAGGCCAACCAGCGCCAAGGCCACGCCCCCCACTTTCAACAACAGCCGGCGATCAGTTGTCATGGCAACCGCTCGTGGCGTAGGTACGGTACTCAACACTCTCGCGCTGGCCTTTCGAGTTCAGGTAATCCATGCGCGTGTTGACCGGACCGCAGGCATTGCTCTGATCATCCTTCACCGACAGCACCCGCTTCACATCCAGCTGGTCACCATAGCGGTACTGCATGACGCTGGCGTCGTTCATCGAGGTGGAGCTGGCATTGGCGGCAACGGCACCGAGGCTGAGCACGGCGAACAGGCTGGCGCTGGCAATAGTCTTGAAGTTCATGGCATCTCTCCTTGGCAACACTTTCAGGGGGTGGGGATCTGTGCTCCCCGGTCGAGAGCCATTTCACGTCCGCCAGGTATCTCGCATGTGTCGCCTGATGCTGTGATCTGCTTCTTCCTGTATCTGTACACAGGCCAGATACACTGCAATACAAAACCCCGCAGGCAAGCCATCATGTGCTCGGTACACTGCGCCCACTCTCCCTTGAACAGGAATGCCGCGAATGGAACATGTCGATCACATCCTGATCGTCGACGACGACCGTGAGATCCGCGAGCTGGTCGGCAATTACCTGAAAAAGAACGGTTTGCGCACCAGCATCGTCGCCGACGGCCGGCAGATGCGCGCTTTCCTGGAAGCCAACAGCGTCGACCTGATCGTTCTCGACATCATGATGCCCGGCGACGACGGCTTGCTGCTTTGCCGCGAACTGCGTGCCGGCAAACACCGCAACACACCGGTATTGATGTTGACCGCGCGCAACGATGAGACCGACCGCATCATCGGCCTGGAAATGGGCGCCGACGACTACCTGACCAAACCGTTCTCCGCCCGCGAACTGCTGGCGCGCATCAATGCCGTGCTGCGCCGCACGCGCATGCTGCCGCCCAACCTGACCATCAGCGAAAGCAGCCGGCTGCTGGCCTTCGGCCAATGGCGCCTGGATACCACCGCCCGTCACCTGCTGGACAACGAGGGCACCCTGGTAGCACTCAGCGGTGCCGAATACCGCCTGTTGCGGGTATTCCTCGACCACCCGCAGCGGGTACTCAGCCGCGAACAGTTGCTCAACCTGACCCAAGGCCGCGAAGCAGACATCTTCGACCGCTCCATCGACCTGCTGGTCAGCCGCCTGCGCCAACGCCTGGGCGACGATGCCCGCGAGCCAAGCTGCATCAAGACCGTGCGCAGCGAGGGCTATGTGTTCTCGCTGGCCGTGCAATTGCTCGAGTCACCCGTATGAAATGGCCGCGCACCCTTGCCTCGCGCCTGGCGCTGATCTTCATCACCGGGCTGGTGCTGGCCTATGGGCTGTCGTTCAGCCTGCAAGCCTATGAGCGCTATGTCAGCAGCCGTTCGATGATGCTCAGCCATCTGGAGCAGGATGTCGCCACCTCGATGGCGATCCTCGAGCGCCTGCCGGCGGCCGAGCGAGCCAGCTGGCTGCCGCGCCTGGAGCGCCATACCTACCGCTACCGCCTGGATCAGGGCCAGGCCGGCACGCCGATGGCCAGCGACGAACCGCCCATGGCTGCCGAATCGATCATCAAGGCCATCGGCGAGCACTACCAGCTGAAATTCAAGGATATTCCCGGACCGCAACAGCACTTCCAGGTGCACTTGCACCTGTCTGATGGCTCGCCGCTGACCATCGATGTCACGCCAACGCCAGTACCGGTGGCGGGCTGGCTGCCGCTGGTGCTGCTGATCCAGCTCGGTGTGCTGCTGTTCTGCACCTGGCTGGCGGTGCGCCTGGCCATCGGCCCACTGACCCGCCTGGCCCAGGCCGTGGACGACCTCGACCCGGACAAGCCCGGCGTGCTGCTGGATGAAAGCGGCCCGCGCGAGGTCAAGTACGCCGCCGTGGCGTTCAATGCCCTGCAAGCACGCATCGCCGCCTACCTGAAAGAACGCATGCAATTGCTGGCTGCCATATCCCACGACCTGCAAACACCGATCACGCGCATGAAACTGCGGGTCGAGGTCATGGACGATGGTGTCGAGAAGGACAAACTCTGGCATGACCTGGATGCCATGGAGCACCTGGTCCGCGAAGGCGTGGCCTATGCTCGCAGCATGGACATCAACACTGAGGCGCCGTGCCGCATCAACCTCGATGCCTTTCTCGACAGCCTGGTGTTCGACTATCAGGACAGCGGCGCCAAGGTGGAGCGCCAGGGCAATAACGGCAGCCTGCTGGAAACCCGACCGCACGCACTGCGTCGGGTACTGGTGAACCTGGTGGACAACGCCCTCAAATTTTCCGGCAAGGCACAGCTCGAGGTCAGCCGCGAGCGAGGCAAGACGCTCATTCGGGTGCTCGATGAGGGCCCTGGGATCCCCGCCGAAGAGCTGGACGAAGTCCTCAAACCGTTCTACAGGGTGGAAAGCTCCCGCAATCGCAGTACTGGCGGTACTGGCCTCGGGCTGGCCATCGCCCATCAACTGACCCAGGCCATGGGCGGCAAGCTGACCTTGAGTAACCGAAAGAGCGGCGGGTTGTGCGCCCAGATCGAGCTGTAGCAATCGAAGCGGCGGCCCTGGCAGGTCGCCCTACAGCCCCGATCACTACAGTCCGATACACAAAGCCGTATTCACCGACACACTGCAGATACCCATCCCCCCCACACTCCCGTTCACCCAATGACACGCCGGGAGATCTCACCCATGAAGCCGCTCACCCTGCCCTCCGGCTGGAGGCTGTTCTACGCCCTTGCTGGCCTGACCTTGTTCATGACCGCCTTGGTCCTGCTCAGCTATCCGCCCGGTGCGGATAGCCTGCGCAGTGCCATTCGCGCCACCGCACGCAGCTCATTCGCACTGTTCCTGCTGGCCTTTCTGGCCTCGTCACTGGTCACCTTGCTGCCTGGCAGCGGCAGCCGCTGGTTGCTCCGCGAGCGGCGTTACGTGGGCTTGGCCTTTGCCTTTTCACATACTGTGCATGGGCTGCTGATCTACCGCTACGCCCAGCAATTCCCTGAGCTGTTCTGGGCCGGACGCACGGTCACCTCGAGCCTGCCAGGCAGCATCGGTTACCTGTTCCTGCTACTGCTCAGCGTGACCTCGTTCAAGGCACCGATGCGCCTGCTCGGCGGCCGAGCCTGGCAAGCCCTGCACAGCACCGGCATGTGGGTGCTGGCCGGAGTGTTCTGCCTGTCCTTTTACAACCGCATCCCCATGGGCGGCTGGTACCCGCTGGCCTTCGCCCTGATGTTCAGCGCCATCGCCTTCAAGCTCACCGCCAAGCTGGCCCGGCAGCAACGCCGCACGGCTTCTGCCCTTTCCTGAAACGAGATGATCTCCATGACCACACTGACCCGCACCCTCACCACCTTCGATCGCTTTGGCAGCTGGAGCGCCGACCTGCCGCTGCGGCTGTTCCTGGCTTGGGAGTTCTTCGAGTCCGGCTGGGAGAAATTCAACGGCAGCAACTGGTTCGGCGATCTGCAGGCGAATTTCCCGTTCCCTTTCAATGTGCTGCCAGCAGAATTCAACTGGCAGTTGTCGATGTGGGCGGAACTGCTGCTGCCCCTGCTGCTGTTGCTTGGCCTCGGCACGCGGCTGGCATCGGCTGGACTGATGGTGGTGACCGTGGTGGCGATTGCTGCGGTGCATTGGCCCAATCACTGGTCGAGCCTGGCAGAACTGGCCCAGGGTTATGCCATCACCGACCAGGGTTTCGGCAACTTCAAGCTGCCGCTCATTTATCTGGTCGCTCTGCTGCCGCTGCTACTCAAAGGCTCGGGGCGCTTGAGCCTGGATAACTGGATCAGGAACCGCGTATTGGGGTAAGGAGCAAAGGGGCTGCCAGGCAGCCCCTTTCGTGTCATCGCGTGCCGATGACGACACCTTGCTCACGCAGGCTTTCGAGCAGCGCCAAGCCCTCCTGCTGATCCGCAGCCAGCGCCTGCAACCGCTCCCGCCCATTGCCCCTGACTTGCGTCAGCAAACGGTAGGCCATGGGCGAAAGCCGGGCGAAACGCACCTGCAATGCGGCATCGCGATAGACCAGCAGCAATGTGGGCAGAGCAGGCGCCTCAAGCGGTTGGTACGCCGGACCGATGCGCTCCACCGGCCAACGGTAGGCCAGAACACGTGCCGTGCTCGACAACAACGGCTCACCTCGCAGCAAGTCGCCGTGGGGATCATGGTCAGGATCCTTGGCATCACTCAGGTACAACTGCGATTCGATCAGCTCATAGTGGGCCAGCTCGCGCTGCCAGGGCGTGTCGGGCTCGATGCCCTGCAGATAATCGACAAAGGCATCCGCAACCTTGGTAAACAACGGCGAGCGGCAGCGGTAACTGGCATAAAAATCATGCACTCGCGCATGCCAACGCTGATCACCCAACGAGGTGCGAAGCACTGGGAAACTTCCCGCCAACAGGGCCTCGATATTGCCGTAGAACAATTCCCTGTATAGCCTCAGGCGGCGATCTTCGAGCCCTGCAGGTGGCCCATGGCGCTCAGGGTCTCGCAGGTGACGCGCCAGACGGAATTGCTGTTCACGCAATACACCGTGCATGCACCACCTCCCGCTGCACGGTACGAATGTGCGCTACTTCTGCAAGCAGCTCGCCCATGACCGGGTAATTGAAGTCGCGTTCAAGCACCGTGGGCTGTATGCCAAAACGTTCGCAGGCGCTGGCGAACAGTGACCAGACCTGCGGCTTGACCACCGCTCCGTGCGTGTCGACCTTGAGATCGGGCGCCTCGTCATGGTGCCCTGCCAGGTGCATGCCGGTAACCCGCGTTACCGGAAGCCCCAGCAGAAATGCCTGCGCGTCATACCCGTGGTTAAAGGCATTGACGTAAACATTGTTGACGTCCAGCAGCAGCTCGCAGTCCGCTTCGTCGAGCACCGCGCAGATGAACTCCAGTTCACTCATCGCCTGGCAGGGGGCGACGTAGTAGCTGATGTTCTCGATGGCGATTCGCCGTTGCAACACATCCTGCGCCTGGCGAATACGCGCACTCACGTGCCGTACCGCCGCCTCGGTGAAGGGCAACGGCAGCAGGTCATAGAGAAGACCATCATCGCTGCAGTAACTCAGGTGCTCGCTGTAATGGCGTACCTGATAGCGGTCGAGGAACTGCCGGATCTGCTCGAGCAGTTCGCGATCCAGCGGCAAGCTGCCCCCCAGCGACAGCGACAGGCCGTGGCAGGCCAGGGGAAAGCGCTCGGCGAGCTGCACCAGGCCCTGGCCATAGGCGCCACCGACACCGATCCAGTTTTCCGGAGCGCACTCCAGAAAATCCACTGTGCCCGGATCCAGAGCAAGCAGTTCGGGCATCAGGCTGCGACGCAAGCCAAGACCGGCGAGCATGGGTGTGGTCATCATCATTGAGCCTCCATAACAAGCACAACGCCCCGCCTGACCAGCAGGCGGGGCGTTGTCACATTTCTCAAGGAATCGATTCAGGCCTGACTCTCGCCGTGGCTGCCACTGCCACCGCACTTGCCTTCACCACACTTGCCTTCGCTTTGGTCGGCCTTGCTGGTGCCACCGCATTTGCCTTCACCGCACTTGCCTTCGCTTTGGACGGCCTTGCCAGTGCCTCCGCACTTGCCTTCTCCGCACTTGCCCTCGCCTTGGGCCTTGGCCGAAGCTAACTGATAGCCCTCGGGCAGAGGCTCCACAGCGAAGGCCTGGCTGCCAATGGCCATGCTGCCGACAAGCGCAGCGCCGAGCAGCCCGAGTTTGTCAATTGCTTGCGTCATGATGAAGCTCCACTCTGGTCAGGAAGTGGAGCCATTAAATCGCGCCGACAGATTGACCGATATCGTCTGATTCGGCTGTCCATGTAGGACACAACCAACCGTGCGGAAAGGTTGCCGCCGCTCAATCGTCCAGTGGTTTGGGAGGCGCGGCAGGTTTGGCGGGTTTCGCCGGCTTGCTGTCCTTGGCCTTGGCCTTGGGCTCAGGCGCAGCTGCCGCCACGGGTTCAGGAGCAACCGCCGCTTTTTCACTCGCTGGAAGCTCATCGACGGCCTTGAAGATTACTTGCGGATCGATCTTCTCGTTGGACTCATCATCCTTGAGCACATGACGCTCGCCATCCAGGCCTACCAGAATCACCTTGGTGCCCTTGCTGGCGCCCAGCTTGAGTTCGCGAATCAGGGCCATCGTGGTCTGTTGTTCGAGATTCTTGTCCTCACGCTTGCCCATCATCTGGGCAACGCTGAACAGCACCAGGTTGCGCTCCTTGAAACCCGCCTGGGTAGCAGGGTCCTTGAGTGCCTCGTTCAAACCGCGCAGGGTGGGGTCGGCACTGCTCGGCGCGATGACGACCAATGGCCTGGCCTTGCCCAGTTCCTTGGCCAGCGGCGCATCACTGTCGGCAGCGAACAACGGGCCGGCAACAGCGAGCAAGGTGGCGAGGGTCAGTGACCGGACGAGCATGCATATCTCCTTATTCTCTCGATAAACCAAAGACTACAGATCATGGAGAAAGATCCGACGTGCGAGCCTAAACCAACTGGACTGCCAGAGGGCTTACGCAAAAGTAACTTGGCGTGTCGCGACAAGGGCGCCTGACACGCCGAAAAATGCCAGTGCCCGAACTTGAGCATAGTCCATTGAGACATCCACGCCCATGACGGCCAACGGGGCAGGCGCTGGTCGGGATGACGCGATCAGCGAACGTAAATGACCTCCTGTTCACTGTTCGCATCCAGAGCCTCAAGTGTCAGCGTATGCATCAGGTCGCGCTCGGCTAGCCGCTGCTCGCTGGCGAGCGTGTTGATTTGCGCTACGCGTTGCGCCTCTGGTGTAGTGCTGTCAGCCTGCATAATTTCGAGGCGCTCGTGAAACGGTGCATTGAGGGCATCGAAACGTGCCGGGTAGGCGTTACGCAAATGGCTTTGCCAGAACGCTCGTTCGATCAGCGCGGCGGCCAGTTGCTCACCGGTTTCATGCCGCAGTACCAGGTTGCGTGCACGTGCTATTCGCCTTGCATCAACACCCGCGACGGGCCGGAACGACATGCCCTGGGTCTGTAAGGGAAGGTCCAGCGCTTCGCGCAAAGCAACGCGATAGGCCAGGACCACTTCAATCTGGTCCGGGTCGCTGCCACCGAACTGACGCTCCTGAATATCCCGCAAGGCAATCCGGTCAAGCTCTTCAAGCCGCCACAGCCGCCGCCCCAACCGCAGCAGTACCCGCTCGTCACCACCGGTGGTGGCCTGCGCCTGGGCACGCCAGACCAACAGCCGCAGTTCTAGATCGCTGAAACGCAGGGCGACGCTGTCCTGGCAGGTCAATTGCGCCGCATTGCTGAACAGCTCCTGGCACAGCTCGGCCGACTGGGTCATGGCACGCATCATCTCCAGCACTCGGCTGGCCAGGAAGCGCGCGCCGGTCGCATGCTGAAAGTCGGCCGTTTCCATCAGGCGCTCGATCAAGGTGAAGAATTCGAGCGCATTCGGCAATGCTTCCAGCGCTCGCCAATACCTGTCCAGCTCGGTGCGCAGCTGCGCGCCGCCGGCATCCATCCAACGTAGCCGGGCAGACACCGGTGCCGCTTCTTCATCCTCAGGCACCTCGGCCACTGCCTGCAAAGCATGACGAAGACGCAAGGACTCTGACTCTGAAAGCGGATTACCGCTCAACTGCACATTGCCTTCGATCCACAACCGACTTTGGTAAAAACCCTCAGGCATGCTTGTGAGCAGGTTGTCACGTAGGTCGACAGTCATCAGCAAAGGACTCTCCATCAACCCATAGGGCAACTCGCGCAGGCCGGTGCCGGCCAGGTACAGTTCGCGCAGCCGGGGTAACCCGGTCAGCGAGAATGCCCGCCCCAGCGGGTTGTGCGAAAGGTTCACCTGCGTCAGGTACGGGCAACTGGCGAGTATCGTCGCCTGGCCAGGGTCCAGGCTGACACGGTTTGCGCGCAGGTCCAGTGACTGCAGGTCGGGCATGCCCAGCAGCGCCTGCGGAACGCGCTCCAGGCGGTTATAGGGCATTTCAACCGCGCGGACATTGGGGAAGGCACGCAGGAAGCTTTCGGGCAAGCGCTCGATTTGCATGTTGCGCAAGGTCAAGACGCGAACGTGATCGAAGACGATCGGCTCGGGGAACTCGGGAAGACTACGAGAGCTGGCAATCTCCCAACGGTACACCGTGTTGGTGCCTTCAGCCTGCATGCCCTCATCGTAAGCACGTTGCCAACAGCCGCGCAGCGCCCTTCTCAGCCTGCGCCGGTCCTCCCGTTCCCGGCGACTGGCCGCTTCGTGCACCCACCTGCGCAACTGCCTGTTGAGCGCCTCGAACTCTCGTTCGAACTGCTGCAGCGTGCGCTCCAGGCCGATTGCAGAAGCACGTGCCTGCTCGATCCAGGCGAAGACCTCCTCATCGGTAAAGGCCGGGTAAAGGTAGCGTACACGCCGCAGGAAAGGCCCAGGCCGGTAGCTGGAAGACGAAGAACCCGGGGTGCGACCGCTCAACGGATAACCTATCCGGCCATCGTCCAGCCGCCACGGCAGGCGCAGGCCACCTGCACGCACAGGGTTCAACAACTGCTCGACTTCCTCACGCCTTGCTTGCGCCAGCCGGGTGACCATCACCCGAAGGTTATGTGCAAAGGGCTCGCCAATCTGCAGGGCGCCGCGTTGATCGCCGGTATAGGCGCCTGTCATGACCTCGAACAGCTCGCCCGCCTCGCCGACAGCATCGCCCTGGGCATCGGTGCGCTGGAAGGTGCCGTTGCGGTGAACCAGCCCGCAGGCATGTGCCCCCTCCTCTGAGGTGGCCAGGGCCCGCGCGCCAGCATCACCCTCGAACAGGCTCCAACGCACGCCCTGCCCAGCGCCAGGCAGATGCTTGAGCATGCCGAGCGTAACCCGGGCCAGGTCGAGGTTTTGTGGCGTGTCCCATAGCAAGGACTCGAACACCCGTACCATGCGAACCGGCACGAGCATACGCCTGGCGGCCTCGGCGAGGCCCAACGGTACTCGGTCGCTGGCAAGCAGACGCATGCGGTCTGCGCTGCTGGCCTGAGCGAGCAGCGCCCGTGCGGCATACCCATGCAGGCTGGGGAACTGGCGCTGCAATGCTTGCACTTCACGGTCACTGTGAAAACCTTCAGCGGCATAGAGCCGCTGAAACAGAATCCGTCGCTGTTTCCAGACCAACTCGGCCAAGTCCTGGTCACTGAGCCCCTGGCTTCCTTCCAGGTTGCGCGCCTGCTCAAGCGCGGCCCTGTCATCCTCTGGCGCCAGCCCCGAGCGCAACCGCTTGACCAACCGGCGAATACGCTGATCGAGCAATACCCGCTGAACACTATCGAGCAGTTGAGGCTCAGGTGCCTGCCCCAGCACGTGAAGGGCGCGCAAGTGTCCCTCCTCCAGGCTGTGTATCGCCAGCACCTCTGCGATCTGCTCGTCGTCGAGCCTGGCCATCTGGCCACCCAGCCGCCTGAACAGATAGCCACGGCCTTGCCACTGCATCGGTTGCTCGCTCCACAAGCGCCATGCACCTGCGCCGTTGTGCAGCAGCAACGGACCGTGGCCATCACGCGGCAGTAGTTGCCAGTGCCCATCGGTTGCTCGCTGTACAGCCCGATAATGGTGGCCGTCCATGGCAATCCAGGCCTGCCCGCCGTGGCGCCAGACCCCTTGTTCATCGCTGGTCGCCGCAACCGGCAACTCGCTGCGAAACGCCGACAGGTCGGCGTTCCACAACCGTTGCGTTCCGTCTTCCAGGCGTGCCTGCGACAGGCCATCGACCAGCGCCGAGCGCGTCCACACACGCTGCGCCGCGTTGCCAGCCGCCGCCGTGGCGGCTACCAGCGCGACCTCGATGAGCACCTGGGTCACATGTTCCAGTGCTTCGCGGGTCTCGCCCTCACGCCAGGACTCAACTGCCTCGAATACCTCGCCCAGCCAGCGCCAGGCGACCATGGCCAGCAGCGCCAGCCCTAATACAGGGACGTACAGGCTGGCTGCACTCAGCAGTGTTACGCCCAGATTGGCCAGGTACTGGTCATGGGCCGCCTGGAGCTCGCGGTCCAGCTTCGCTACGGGTGTGGCAACCAGTGCCGCATCGTCTTTGATCTGAGCCGTGCGCATGGCAGCGAAGTCCTTGAACAGATAGCCGCCGACCGAATGCATGCGCTCCTGCAGATCGATGTTGGCCCAGACCGGCAGGTCGGCGTAGCCAGCGATGACCTGGGAGAAAAACGACTGGCTATCGCGACGGCGCACGAAGCGCGCAAAGAAATCTCGGTAGTCGCCATTGCGCAGCCGTTGCCCGAGGATGCTTCGGGCGAACCGATGCAGATCATCATGCGCGCTCCACGGGCCATGGGGATCACCCGGTATGTACACCAGCACGCGTTGGCTCGAGGTGTAGATCGGGGCGAAGGTCTCATCGCGCACATCCAGCACGACAATCTGCTGCAATGGGCAGCCCAGGACCTCCAGGCGCTTGCCAACGACACGCGAGTCATTCAGTTGAGGCAACCAGCCTTTTCGCCACAAACCGATCACCAATTCCAGTTCGGCTTCGCTCAGCACGCTGTCGTGGCGTGCCTTGAAAGCATCGAGCAACAAGGTATGGCGCATGTTCTCGGCAAGCAGCGCCTGGGCTTCAGCAGTCCCGAGCCGGGCCTGCAGATGCGCCTGGTAACGCTCCCCCAGGTCCAGTTCACGTACCAGGGCAGCGAATCGCGTCGCACTGAGCAGGTCAAGCCGGGCGCCAGCGTTATCGAAGATACCGTTGCCAGGGGCTTGTCCTCGCGCCTGGGTCTCGTCCTGGGTGAAATTCCTCAGTGCCGCTTCGAGCAACGGAATCTGGTAGTAGACTTTTTCACTCAAGGGCACCCGGATGGGGGCATAGGTGCTCAGTGGGCGTTCAAAGGCGGCGCGAAACCACAGCTGGCCCAGTTCCTGTGCGATGTTGCAACGCTCCCGCAGCGCCTTTTGCAGAATAGGCGCAGTGAACTGCTCTACCCCTTCGATGCGTCGCAGCAACGCAGCGAGGCGGTAACGGCAGTCCAGGCTGCCGTTGAGTGCCTCTCGCAGCACCGCTGCATGCCCGGCACTGGCGGCAAGCATCCAGCCTGGCAGGCGTGCGGCGATGATCCTGTCCTGCTCAGCCTGCTCCAGGCGATCATGTGTGTGTTCGGATGTGCCCATGGTGAATAGCCCCGAGTGGTGAAACCTCGAGGCTATCGCCGGGCGCCGCCCTGCGGCGCCTATGTGGCTACCACCTATGCCCCGGCCCTGGCGCGCCGTTTCAATGCCATGGCAAGACCGGCACCAGCAACACGGCCATCAGATGCCTGTCCACCGCCTCACGGGTGAGCTGCCTGTACACGTTGATCTCTCGCTGGCGCACACGGTCCTGCAGGCGATTGATTGCAGCAGGTGACGCATTGCCTTCGACCAGCGCCTCCAGCTCATCATGCAGCGCCTGCGGAACCTCGAGCCGTCCGGGATACATGCCGGCCAGGTATTCCCTCCAGAAGCGTGTGGTCGACAGATAATCCACCAGCACATCCCGGGACTGCACAGCCCTGACAGCACGCACAGCCGCATGCCGGTCCACCGCCGACAGGTTGGCCACACCAGGGTTGAGCATCTCGTCATGCTCGATGGGCAGATCGAGTTCATCAACCAGGCTCAGGCGATACGACAGCGCGAATTCCAGCGACTCGTCAGGCCGGCCCATGCGTATCGCATGCCAGCCACCTACATCGTCGAGCATTTCCAGGCGCCAGCACTGAGCCCCCAGATGCAACAGCACCCGCTCCTGGTCACCGAGGACGTCGTTGTGCAACGCTTTCCACTGGTTGACACGTACCTCAAGGTCACTGAACCGCAGCGTGGCATTATCCTGGCAGTGCTCAGTCAGCGCGTGCCCATAGAGCTCGGTTTGCAATGCCGGCCGCTCAGCCATGTATTCCAGCATGCGCAGCACACGCAAGGCCAGGTAGCGCGACAAGAACTCACTCTGGAAATCCGCCGAGGTGGTCAGCCGTTCCAGCAAGTGGAAGAAATCTTTCGAGGCGCTGTCGCCGTAGAGCCTGCCCCAAGTGTTGGCCATGCGGTCACGCTGATCTGTCGCCACCAGATCGATCCAGCGTTGCTTGACCGGCACCTGGTCATTCACGGCTTCCCCCCAGACATCCTGCGCGTCCAGCAACGGATTATCGCTGAGCCTGACCCGCCCGGAGCGCCACAGCCTCGACCGATAAAATGCAAATGGCAGCGTCCGGATATGGTTATCACCCACATCCAGCGTATGCAGGTTGCTGGATTCCATTACGCCTGCCGGCATTTGCGTCAGCTGCGTGTTGCGCAGCATCAAGGCATTGAGGCCGGGCATCCCGGTTATGGAAAACGCGCGTTGCAAGGGGTTATGCGAGAGGTTCAGGTAGACCAGCTGCCTGCAGCCGACGAGCAAGTCGACATCCTCGGCCTCCAGGTGAATCTGGTTGCCGGACACATCGAGGATGTTCAGCCGCGCGGCCAGTGCCGGGGTCAACGGCAGGCTGCGCAAGCGACAATTGGTAATACTCAGTGACCTCAACCCATCGAATGCGCGCAAGAACGCCTCTGGCGCACGGCGTATCTGCAACGAGCGCAGGGCGATATCCGCTACATGGGAGAAACTGACGCCTGCTGGAATGGGCGGCAGTTCATCCAGATCACTGCCATAACTGCTGAGTAGATAGCCTCGAGCTTCTTCAAGCGTCAGGGTTTGTTGTGGCACCAGGTAGCGCCAGCAATCGATCAGTCCCCTTGCAAACTGGCGGCGGGCGGGCCAGAACCAGAGCTTGATGGTCGCGGTCTGCCAACTGGCCAGGCGTTTGCGCAAGGCCTTGAGTTGCCCCTTGAGGGCGAGCAGTTCACTGGCAGGATCACGCTGGAGCACACGCAGGTGCGCCAGCCATTGTTCGACCTGCTCATCATCGAAGCCTGGGTACAGGTCCCGTAGCTGCGCAGCGAGATTCCTTGCCCCGACCCGGCCCGCAAGCGCGCGTTGCCGCCAGCCACTCAAGGGATAACCGATCCGGCCATTGAGCAGCCGCTGTGGCGCCAGAAAGGTATCGCCCGGGCTGGCAATATCCAGCAACTCGCCGATCAACTCACGTCGCTGAGCGACACGCCGTGCCATATAGGCGCGCAGATGCAGCGCGAACGGCTTGCCAGTGATGAGTGCGTCTTGTTGCACCGTGCTATAACCGCCAGCCAGCTGCTGGAACAACTCACCCGGCTCGCCCAGCGTATTGCCCTGCTCATCGCTGCATTGGAATTGGCCTGCCAGAAAACGAATACGCCGGCTCTCTCCCGTACCCCTACTGTTCCACAACGGTTCTGCCACGTCGCCATCGAACAGTTGCCATCGTGGGCCATTGGTGGCCCCGGGCATGTGTTCAAGCAATTTCAGCACGACACGGGCCAGGTCGAGATTCTGCGGGGTATCGAACAGCAATGCTTCGTACACCCGAATACAACGGATGCGCTTGACCATGGACGCTGCGGCGACGTTCAGCCCTGCGCTGTCGACCGTATTCAGCAGGGCTTCGGCCGCCAGGCGATGAAGGCTGGCAAAGTCTCGCTGCAATACGTGCGTGGTGGTCGTCACGGGGTACTGCTCATAGTAAAGCTGCTGGAACAATGATCGCCGACGACGCCAGACCCGCTCGGCCAGCTGGGCGTCCGTCAGGGCCTGCGTGCCTGCCCACTGACGGACCTTGGCCAGCAGTGCCGAATCCTCCGGTTCTGTGCCTGAGCGCAGGTGTGTGACCAGCGCCAGGATGCGGTTCAGCACCTCTACCCGGCTTACGGTATCAATCAGGCAGGCATCCGGCGCCTGGCCACAGATGTGCAAGCCGCGCAGATGGCTGGCATCCAGGCCATGGATGACAAGTACCTGGTCGACCTGCTCATCCTCAAGCGCGCGGAACCCGCCACCCAGGCGACGAAACAGGGCGCGCGGCGCTTCCCACTCGATCGGTTGCTCGCACCAGACCCGCCAGGCACCGGCACCGTTATGCCGAAGCTGTGGGCCATGCCCCTGCTTCGGCACAATCTGCCACTGCTCGTCGGCCTGCTGCACCACCTCATAGAAGTGGCCCTCCATGTTCACCCAGCAACGCCCCTGCAAACGGTAAATGCCTTCGGCATCGGCCAGTGCCTGAACGGGTGGCGCCGCGCTGCGAAAGGGGGTGAGGTCGAACCGCCAGAGCTTCTCGCTGCCGTCTTCCAAGCGAGCGGTCGCCAGCTCATCAACCTGGTGCCATTCACGCGCCACCGCCGCTGCCCCCACTGCGGTGATGCCGACCGTGACCACGCTTTCGGCAACCCTCAGCAGATGGTCGAGCGCCGCATCGATGTCGCCTTCACGCCAGTCCTCCACGGCATGGAAGACGTCCTTGAGCATGTCCCAGACCATGACGCCGCCGAGGATGAGCCCGAGGCCGGGCACGAACAGGCCCGCCACGTTAGCGATGGCCCATGCCGCAGACACCAGGCGATCATGCCTGGCCTGGTGGACCGCGCTGTCGATGTCCCTGACCGGTACGGCAATGACTGCTGCATCATCCTTGATCTGGTCTACCCGCGCCTGGGCCAGGTGATCGAACAGCGGCAGGTGGTAGGCCGCCATGTGCTGATCCATGTCGCGGGAGGTCCATGCGGCGACATCCGTCAGCTCACTGGCCACCCTGGCAAAGAACGCGTCGCTGTCACGGCGACGGATGAAGCGTGCGAAGAAGCGCTGGTAGGGCTCATTACCCAGGCGCTTGCCCAGCGTCCGTCGAATGAAGGTGTCGAGATCGGCTGCCGCGTTCCAGGCGCTGACTGGGTCACCGGGGATGTAAACCAGCACACGCTGGCTGGACAGGAAGCCAAACGTGGTAGTGATCTGGTCGAGCACGACCACCTGTTCGACCTTGCAACCATAAATGCTCAGTTGCTTGGCAATCACTGGCTTGCCGCCAAGCATGCCTGGCCTGGCGTCGCGGCACAGGTCAAGGATCAAGACCAGCTCTTGCGCCGTCAGGATTCCTTCCGTCCTGGCCTTGCAGGCCTCAAGCAGCATCGAGGCGACTTGCAGGGCCTTGCAGGAAGACTTGAATCCGGAGGCTGCCGTGACCGGGCTGTCCAGGATCGAGTCAAGATGCGCCTGATAACGCCTGCCCAGGTCCAACTGCCGACAGCGCTTGGCGAAGGCCGAGGCCGACAGCGAGGTGACTGTGCTGCCGTCGCTCTGCACCAGGCAATTATCACGAGGCATAGCGCCGACCCTGGATTCGTCCTCGGTGAAATTGGCCAGTGCCGCATCGAGCAAAGGGATGTCGTAGCTGTTCTTGTCTTGTTGCGGTGTACGCCCGCTGGCCCACACAGGCTTCGGCGAAACGGTGAAGTAGAAATGTCGATAGAACAGCGTGTCCACGTCTTGCGAACCGTTGAGCGCACGCTGCAGGAGCGGCCTGCAAAATTGATGAATGTGCTCGATCCGCCCTATCTCGTGGCGAAGACGCTGGCGACTGACATAGCTGGTTCTTAACGCCTCGAACACTTTCACCAGTTGCTCGGCCGTCAATGGTCGATCCACGGCCGGCTCGGACAGCCGCAACTTGCGGATCCAGGCGGGTAAGCGGCGGACGATCATGTCATCCTGAAACGCTTGCTCGACCGCCACCTGGGCATCGTGCTTTTGAACCGGGTTTGCGCGGGGTTGCATGATGCACCTCCTGAGTCGGGAAGTGCGAAGCTAATGTCCGGTATCGCGCAGCAAGGGCTAGATAACTACCCCGGGATCAGAAAAGCAGCAGCTGACGGTCGGTCAGGGCACTGAAATCATCGCCGACGAAGGGCAGGATGGCATCCGCCACAGGCTGCAGCTGGCGGCTCAGATAATGCTCGTAATCGACAGGCGCCTGCAGGTTCTCCAGCGGCTCGGGGCCGGCAGTGGTGATCAGGTAGCTGATCCAGCCACCGCGCTGGTATTGCCGCGGGCGGCCGACCCGAACGTTGAACTCATCTGCCAGCCGCGCGGCCCGTACGTGCGGTGGCACATTGCGCTGGTAGTCGGCCAGCGGCCTGCGCAGGCGCTTGCGATAGACCAGCAGCTCATCCAGTTCACCGGCGAGGGTCTGACGCACGTACTCCCGCAGATAGTCGCGATAAGGCTGGCCACGGAAAATCCGCCCGTACAGTTCCTGCTGGAAGCGGCGGGCCAGTGGCGACCAGTCGGTGCGTACCGACTCCAGGCCCTTGTACACCATCTCTTCGCTGCCATCGACACGCTGCACCAGGCCGGCGTAACGCTTTTTGCTGCCTTCGTCCGTACCGCGGATGGTGGGCATCAGAAAGCGCCGGTAATGCACCTCGAACTGCAATTCCAACGCGCTTTCAAGATTCAGGGTGGTGCGCAGGTGCTCGCGCCACCATTGGTTGACCTGGGCCACCAGATCGCGCCCGATCCGCGCCGCAGCCTCCTCGGCGTGCGCGCCTTTGAGCCAGACGAAGGTGGAGTCGGTATCGCCATAGATGACGTCGAAGCCCCGTGCTTCGATCAGAGCGCGGGTCTGGCGCATGATCTGGTGGCCGCGCACCGTGATCGACGACGCCAGACGCGGGTCGAAGAAGCGGCAGCCACTGGAGCCCAGCACGCCGTAGAAGGCGTTCATGATGATCTTGAGGGCCTGCGACAACGGCGCGTTGCCCTCGCGCTTGGCCGCCTCCCTGCCTTGCCACACACGCTCGACGATGGCGGGCAGGCAATGCTGGGTGCGCGAGAAGCGCCCGCCGCGAAAGCCTTCCACCGAATGCTCGTCATCGGGCAGGCGCAAGCCTTCTACCAGGCCCACCGGGTCGATCAGGAAGGTGCGGATAATCGACGGGTACAGGCTCTTGTAATCCAGCACCAGCACCGAGTCGTACAGCCCCGGGCGTGAATCCATGACAAAGCCACCGGGGCTGGCCTCGTCCGGACGACTGCCAAGGCTCGGCGCGACAAAACCCATACGATGCATGTGCGGGATATACAGGTGGCAGAATGCGGCAACCGAACCGCCGCTGCGGTCCACCGCCAGGCCGGTGACCGACGAACGCTCCAACAGAAAGTCGAGCAGCCGGGTGTGAGCGAAAATGCGGGTGACCAGCTCACAGTCCTTCAGGTTGTAACGGGCGAGTGCGGGCTTGTCCTCGGCGAAACGGCGGTTGATCTCGTCCATGCGCTGGTAAGGGGTGTCGATGGCTTTGCCCTCGCCGAGCAGGGTCTGGGCAACGCTTTCCAGGCTGAACGAAGGGAAGCTCCAGGTCGCCGAACGCAGCGACTCGATGCCGTCGATCAGCAGGCGCCCTGGAGCATCGGCGAATACATGGCCACCGCCGGCATGGCTGCGCAAGGTCATTGGCGCGCCGTTGCGCCCCAGCGCCAGTGGCACTTGCAGCAGCTTGGCGTGTTCATGCAGCAGGCGCAGGTCGAACTGGATCAAGTTCCAACCGATGATCGCATCCGGGTCATGCTCGGCCATCCACTGGTTGAGGCAGGTCAGCAGCTCGGCGCGGTCAGCGCAATAGCGCAAGTCGAAATCCACGCCAGTGGCATCGCCATTGGCCGGCCCGAGCATGTACACCTGGCGCTGGCCGCAGCCTTCCAGGGCGATGCTGTACAGCTCTCCGCGCTCGCTGGTCTCGATGTCCAGCGAGGCCAGGCGCAAGGTCGGGCGATAGCCTGGCAGCGGCTTGAGCTGGGCCTCACAGTACACCCCCTGCTCGTCCCGCTGGCCGGTGAACTGCACCGGCGCGGTGATGAAACGCTCCATCAGGTAGCGCTCAGGCGGGCGGATATCGGCCTCGAAGACGTCGATGCCAGCCGTGCGCAGGCGTTGCTCCAGCTGCATCAGCTGGCGGTGCTGACGGGTGTAGAGGCCAAGCATCGGGCGCTGGTCGAAGTCCTTCAAGCGCAATGGCTTGAGATGTGCGCCCTGCTCCTTGGCCAGCAATACCCGGGCGTGCTCGGCCTGCGCCTGCGGGATGAAGGCAACCGATTCCTGCGGCGCCAGACGCAACAACCGTGGCCCGGCATCAGTGGCCAGCCAGAACTCCACGCAGGTGCCATCGGGCGTGTCATGCCAATGCCGAGTCAGGACAAAGCCCTGCTGCAACTCCACCGCGTCGACCTCTGTTGAAAACGACGATTCTACGCGATTACGCCCCCGCCACGTAGCCACGCTCAGCCGTACAGGTAGTTGATGTCCTTGTAGCTGAGCGGCGGCACCTGGCCGAGCAGGAAGTCGCGCAGCTTGTGCATCTGTCGTGCCTTGGGGCTGCTCTTGAGCCAGGTCATGTAGTACCCGTCACCGGTCGATACCGCATGCTTGAACGGCGTCACCAGGCGCCCGGCCGCGAGGTCGGCACTGGCCAGCACCAGATCGACCACCGAAATCCCCAGGCCCTGCTGTGCGGCCGAAATGCCCTGGTCGAGGGTGTCGAACACCTGGCCCTGGTCGATGCTGATGTCCAGCGCATCCATGCGCGCCAGCCAGCGTCGCCAGTCGCGGCGGTCCGGTGATGGGTGGAGGAACTCACACTGGCGCAGGTCGGCCAGTTCGGGTTGCACCTGTGCCATGTAGTCAGGGTGGCACACCGGGATCAGCCATTCATCGAACAGCTTGACGCTCTCGACATCGGCCGGGAAACGGCCGTTGGCCAGGAGGATGGCGCAGTCATAGGGCTCGGAGTAGAAGTCCACCGAGTCAATGTCCATCCACACGCTCGACAGCTGCACGCTGCAGTTGTCTTCGAGCTTCTTGAAACCGTCCAACGCCCGCAGCAGCCAGCGCACGGTCAGTGTCGAGGGGGCTTTCAGACGCAGCCCGTAGCGGTCTTGGCGCAGCAATGCACAGGCGTTTTCGATGATCTTGAAGCCGACTTTCAGCTCTTGGGCCAGCACCCGGCCATGCTCGGTGAGGCTCAGCTTGGGGCCGCGTCGCTCGAAGAGGTCGCAACCGAACATGGATTCGAGCGTCTTGATGTGATGGCTGACCGCCCCTTGGGTAAGGGCCAGCTCTTCAGCAGCCCGGGTAAACGAGCCGTAGCGCGAGGCCACCTCGAACGCACGCAGGGCGTGCAACGCTTGAATCCGTTCCGACATGATGCCCTCGAAGCATGAGTGAGACTAATAGTAGGTCATAGTTCCACGCGTTTTACAACGTGAAGATCGTCTCAGAAAATGCAGGTAAATAACAAAGATAAGTATCCAACCTGCCTGCATGTGAGTGGAACTCTCTCTTAAATTAAATCTCCTGGGGAAATCATGTTTACGGTTTATGGAAACTGCTATCGCCTGGATGCGCTAGAGCTGGCCGATGAACATGTACGGAACAATCAGCACTGGACGCACCAAACCTTAGAACATTTTCGCAGTGTACTCGCCAACCCCGACTTTCCGTGCCTGTTCGGGCGCAAGGCGGTAGCCGGCGCATCCTGCCACATCCTCTTCGCCCGCGCCGAACAACTGGCCGATGATATCGCCCAGGGCCTGGCCGAATATGTACGCACCATAGCCCCTGTGCCGATCAAGCAACGTATCGGCAGCCCGCTGGTGGTGTTTCTGCAAACAGCCGCCGACAGCACCCTGGCCGAGCAACAGGCGCTGGCCTGGAAAGTACTGCGCGGGGTTCATGCCCGTGACCCGCACCCGTGGCCGCAAGCGGTTCCCACCGACCCGGACGACAACGCCTGGTCGTTCTGCTACGCCGGCATGCCGCTGTTCATCAACATGAATTTCCCCGGCCACCAGCAAATGAAAAGCCGCAACCTCGGCCCGCACATCACCTTCGTCATCAACCCACGGGAGAACTTCGACGAAGTGGCCAACGCCAGCACCGAAAGCGGGCAACGCATTCGTGCCCGCATTCGTGATCGCGTGCGCCACTACAACGACGGGGTCATGCCCGAAACCCTGGGCTTCTTTGGCCAGGAAGACAACTTCGAATGGAAGCAGTACCAACTGCAGGAAGCAGGCTCGCTCAATCCGTCGCGCTGCCCCTTTCATGCCCACGCCCACGCGACACCCGACATTCTGATCGAGAACTGACCGTGAATACCGCACTGACACTGACTTACGCACTCACCGTGCTGCTATTGATCGCCACCCCCGGCCCGGTGGTGGCGCTGATCGTCAACACCGCTGCCGCCTCCGGCTCGCGCAAGGCCATGTTCACCGCCGTCGGCACCAACTGGGCGTCACTGGTGCTGATTGGCGCCGCCGCCTGGGTCATCCTCACCAGCGCGGCCATCGACAAGGCATGGCTCAGCGGCATGAGCCTGCTGGGCTGCCTGTTCATCGGCTACATCGCCGTGAGCACCTTGCGCGAGTGCCTGCAGGCGCCTGTCGCCGACGAGGCCGAACTGCAGCCGGCCAAGCCCGGCCGCGGGGGTTTGTGGCAAGGCTTCATGGTGGGCATATCCAACCCGAAGGACATCATCTTCTTCATCGCCTTCTTCCCGCAGTTCATCCAGATCACCGAATCGTTCGGCAAGAGCATGGTGGTGCTGTCGCTGCTGTGGGTACTGATCGATTTCGCCGTGCTCAGCCTGTACATCTTCGCCATCGGCAAGATCACCTCGCAGCGCAGCAATCGCCTGATTTCCCTGGCCTCGGGGGTCGTCCTGCTGCTGATCGCCGTCGGTGGCCTGGCCTATAACCTCAAGGAACTGGCGGGCTGAAGCCCTGCACCGCCGCACGCCAGCCGAGAAGGAGCGCCCATGACACGGTCCGTAACCGCCACGCACGCCCTGGGCCTCGCTTCGTCACTGCATCACGACTACCAGCGTTTTCTGCTGCTGGGCAACCGCCGCGCACCGCACACCCTGCATGTGCATGAAAGCGGATACCGCTCCGGTACCATCAACACCGATGCCTTTGGCCTGCGCTACAGCCACTGCGCCGGCAAGCGCTTCTCGGCCGCCGAACGCGGCAGTGCACCCCGCATCAACCTGCTGGTCGGCGGTTCGACCGCCCTGGGGATCGGCGCCAGCTCCGATGAACATACGGTGGCCTCGCACCTGTCGATGCTGACCGGTGAGGTATGGCTGACCCTTGCCGGCTGCGGGCTCAATGCCAGCCAGGAACTGCTGCTGTTCCTGACCCACCAGCACCGCCTGGGCGAAGTGGGCCATGTGGTGCTGCTCAGCGGCCTCAACACCTTGGCCCATGAAGCCCTCGGCGAAGTCTTGGCCGGCCCGCACGACCCCCAACAGGCCAAGGCTCACCAGGCTTACCTGAACAGTTTCAACGAGGGCATGCCGCCTGTTGGCCCGGCTCGCCGCGAGTCGTTGTGGCAGCGCCTGGGTCAGGCACTGGCACCGCGGCGTCACGAACCTGTCCCCAACTGGTCGCTGTCCGCCCCGGAAGAACGCCTGGCCCGGGCGGCCGACAGCATCGGCCGCACCTTGCGCCAATGGGAGCGCCTGCTGGCTGACAGCCACGCCACCCTGACCTTCATCCTCCAGCCCCTGCTGCCCTGGTGCCGGGAAACCTTGCCGGCGGGTGAACAGGCGATGCTGGCCGCCCTCAAGCAACACCCGGGAAATTTCGATCGCCTGCTCGACGGTGCGTTCGACAGCCAGTTGCACATGGCGTTCTTCCGCCGCATCAAGAGCCAGGCAGACCCTGTGCCCTGCTACGACATGAACAGCATGCTCAGCAGCTCGCTGGTATTCGGTGCCGATCTGTTCGTCGACCGCCTGCATCTGAACGACCTGGGCAACAATGCCCTGGCCAAGGTGATCACTGCCAAACTGGGCCTGGCCCAGGAACGACACGCCCAACGCAAGGTCACACCGATCAAGCTGGTCTGACAGACTGACCGTCGGGGTTTCGGTTTCGGCCCGCGCTTGGCTAGAATAGCCCGTCGTTCCGATTCGCCCGAGGCGTACGCGCAGTTGTGATCACTCATCAAACCGCCCACCCTTACCTGGCTGCCTGCCACTCCCGCTGGTTGCACGGGGTACGCCTGTGAGCCGCGTAGCCCTGGCACCGGCACTGTTCATCGCACTGGCCCCGGTTGCCGCCAACGCGCTCGAAGTACGCATCGACCCGCATGCCGACCTGCTTTACCGCCAGGCGCTGCCGCTGCTGGAGCAGGCCGACAACCAGGACGACAGCAGCACCCTGCGCACCGCCATGGGCGTCGACCCGGAGCTCAACCGCCAGGGCCGGGCGATGGCACACACTCTGCCGACCGCCGTAGCCCTGTTGAAAAAGTCGGTGGAGCTTGGCCACCCGGTGGCGCAGTATCGCCTGGCGCTGTACTACACCACCTACCTGCCTGCCGCACAGATCGCCGATGCCGCCTGCCCGCTGCTGGAAGCCAGCCTCAAGCAAGGCTTCGCACCACCGGCAACAGCGATCGCCACCTGGTGCTCCCCCTACAACGCCAGCCCGTCCTACCGCGAAGCCCTCGAAGCGATCCCGAGCATGGCGACCCTGTACGCGCCGTACTACCCGCAGCCAGCCGCACGCCTGGCCTGCAGCCGCAGCCACCCGCAGGGGTTGCAGATGCAGTGGGGGCGCCAACGCGACTACCAGGCCGAAGTCTACCGACTGCTCAGTGACCTCGATCCGCAGCATCGCCAGGCACTGCTGCAGAGGGCCGTGGACATCAATGGCTGCGTGGCGGCGCAGCAACGGCTGACCAAGCGATAATTACCCGCAGCAAACAAGCAAGATCGTTCAAGCCACCCGCCCCACCGCTCTGTCATGCTGCCCTGCCAAGCAAAATGTGTCGCAGCCATCATGCCCAGCAGTCCCCCCATCGCCCGCCAAGCCTTCCTGCACGGCGCCATCGCCATCCTGCCGCTGTCCCTGGCCGTCGCCCCCTGGGGCTTGCTCGCCGGGTCCATGGCCATCGAGGCCAATCTCAGCGCCTGGCAAGGCCAGGGCCTGTCGGCGATCGTCTTCGCCGGAGCCGCGCAACTGGTTGCCATCGGCATGCTCAAGGGCGGCGCTAACCTGCTGTCGATCCTGCTCACGACCCTGCTGCTGACGTCCCAGCACCTGCTCTATGGCCTGTCCATGCGTCCGGTGCTGTCCAACCAGCCGTTGCGCTGGCGACTGGGCCTGGGTTTTCTGCTCACCGACGAATTCTTCGCCCTCACCAGCCACTACGACCAGCAGCAGTTCAACCGCTGGTACGCCCTGGGCGTGGGCCTGACCTTCTACGTCGCGTGGAACCTGTTCACCCTGGCCGGCATCGTGCTGGGCCAGAATATCCCGCACCTCGACCAGCTCGGCCTGGACTTTTCCATCGTCGCCACCTTCGTCGCGCTGATCGCGCCACTCGTGCGCAACCTGGCCACCGTGGTGTGCGTGGCGGTGTCGCTGTTCTGCTCGGTGCTGTTCAGCTACTGGCACTGGGAAACCGCCTTGGTCGCCGCCGGCCTTCTGGGCATGGCTGCCGGCTTCGTCTGCCAGAAATTCACCGGAGGCCGCCCATGATCTGGCTGCTGATCTTCGCCATGGGCGCCGTGGTATTCCTCAACCGCTACGCCTTCCTGGAACCGCGCCTGCCCTTGCGCCTGAGCTCGAACGCCCGGCAGTTCCTCGGCTTTGCCGTGCCCGGCATGCTCACGGCGATCTGTGGGCCGATCATCTTCCTGCCCGGCCACCAGCTCGACCTGAGCCCGCTCAACCCCTACCTGCTCGGCGCGCTGGTAGCCGTTGCGCTGGTACTGTTGACCCGCAGCGTATTGCTGAGCATGCTGGTGAGCATGTTGATCTTCTTCCTGCTGCGCAGCTGGCTGGCATGAGCACGCCCCTGCGCGAACAGACCCACCTTTGGCAGGCGCCTGCCCTCGGCGACGTCGAGATGCTGCACGCGCGTTACTTCCAGCAGCGCTTCGCCCCGCATGTGCATGAAGGCTATGTATTCACCGTGATCGAGTCGGGCGCGCAGCGCTTCTGGCACCGCGGCAGCGAGCACCTGGCGCCGGTCGGCAGCATGGTGCTGATCAACCCGGACGAACTGCACACCGGCGCCACCGCCCACGAAGCCGGCTGGCGCTACCGGGGTTTCTATCCGGAGCATGAACGGGTGACTGGCGTGCTGGACGAACTGGAACTGGGCCAGCACGGCATGCCCCGCTTCAAGGACAGCGTGATCCAGGACCCGGCCCTGGCCCGGGCCTTCAGCCAGTTGCATCAGTTGTCGGAAGCCGGCGCCAGCGCCCTGGAGCAACAGACCGCCTGGCGCCAGGCGGTGCTGGCACTGGTGCAGCGCCACGGCCACTGCCCCGAACCCACGGCCCCCGGCAACGAACCGCTGGCGGTAGCGCGTGCACGGGAGCTGCTGGAAAGCCAATTGGCGGACCCGCCGTCGCTGGAAGCCCTGGCCACTGCGGTCAATCTATCGCCGTTCCACTTTGCCCGGGTGTTTCGCCAGGCCACCGGCCTGCCGCCGCATGCCTGGCTGAAGCAGCGGCGCCTGGCGCGGGCACGGGAATTTCTGAAAAGCGGTCTGGCAGCCTCTGACGTGGCGTTCACTCTCGGTTTTGCCGACCAGAGCCATTTGAGCCGGCAGTTCAAGCAGGCCTTTGGCGTGACGCCGGGCGCCTATCGCAGCGCCTGCCTGCACAGCTAGCGCCTGCGACGCCAGGCCTCAGGCAAGCCGGCCAGCCACTGCTACACTGACAGAGCAGAACGGAGGATCTGTCATGTCCGAAAGAGAGCTCACCACCCTGATATCGCTGATGAACCAGCGCCAAGCCTGCCTGAGCAGTGCCTGCAAGGAAATTGCCGACTGGATCGACCGCCAGGGCGATGTGCCCGCTGCCGGCAAGATCCGCGCCAGCCTGAAAGCGCTGGAGGCCGATGAGGCCCAGGTCCGCAAGACGCTGACCTCGCTGACCCTCGACAGGCCGCTGCCACGCTTCCGTAGCTGAAGCGCGCAGCACAATGAAAAAGGGCCGCTGATGCGGCCCTTTCGTTGGTCAGTGGTTCATGTGCATGTGGTCATGCCCGCCGCCAGCCTCGGCGTTGAGTGGGCGCACTTCTGCCTGAACCTCGACGGTTTCCTTGGCGCCCTTGGCATCTTCGATGGTCAGGGTCAGCGGTACCTTCTCGCCTTCTTTAACCTGCTGGGTCAGGCCCATCAGCATCACGTGGTAGCCATTGGGATCCAGGCTTACCGGCTTGCCCGCTGGCAGTTCCACGGCCTTCACTTCTTTCATGCCCATCACGTCGCCGTTCATGGTCATTTCGTGCACCTGCACGGTCTTGGCCACTGGCGAAGCCACGCCGACCAGCTTGCTGTCGGTGCTGGCGGTCAGGGTCATGAAGGCGCCAGTGGACGGCTGGTGCGGCACGCTGGCGCGTACCCAGGCGTCACTCACGGCGGTCTGCGCCAGGGCCGGCAGGGCCAGGCCCATCAGTACCAGAGCGGCCAGGCCGCGCTTGATTGGTTGCATCGACATTCAGCAGATCTCCATCAGGGTAGCCAGGTCTTCAGCGCATTCCTTGGCATTCAGCGAATGGCCCAGGCTCAGGCGCAGGGTGCCACGTGTATCGTAGACGTAGCTGGTGGACGAGTGAGAGATGGTGTACGTGTCACCGGCCGGGACCTTTTCGTAGAACACCTTGAACTCCTTGGCCACCGCGGCGATTTCTTCCGGGGTGCCGGTCAGGGCGGTGAACGACGGGTCGAAGGCCTTGACGTAGGCATCGAGCACCTCGGGGGTGTCGCGCTCCGGGTCCAGGGTGATGAACACCACCTGGAAGATCTCGCGGTCGCGGCCCCTGAGCAGCTTCTTGATCTGTGCCGCACGCGCCAGGGTGGTCGGGCAGACGGCCGGGCACTGGGTGAAACCGAAGAAGATCATCGGCATGCTGCCGTAGAAGCTCGACAGGGTGCGAACATTGCCCTGGGGGTCCTTGAGGCTGAACTTGCGCCCAAGGATCTCGTTGCTCATGTTCTTGCCGTACTTGAACTCGAGCCCCCGGGCCGGGTTGCAGCCTGCCAGCAGGCCGAGCCCGAGAACGCCCATCCCGGCGACAACCGCGCGCCGGGTAAACTGATCATTCATTGAACCATCCTTTACAGGGAAGGTGCCGGCCCTCGGGACGGGCCGGCCGAAAAACCGGGGCATTCTGGCATGACACCCCGTGGGCTTCTACCCGACCAAGGCGGTGATGGCCCGCAGCCCTTTAAACATGGGCTGCGGCCTGTTGTCGCAGGGGTTGAAACCGTAACACTTTGTTGCTAGGCCTTGACCCTGAAGAACAACTGCCTTTCACAACGCTGGCAGAAGTGCGCGATCAATGTGGGAGCGGCCTTGCGTCGCGAAAGGGCCGCCTCGCGGCCCCAGCAATTCGTGCGTTGCTGCCGAAATCCTGGGGCTGCTGCGCAGCCCTTTCGCGACGCAAGGCCGCTCCCACAACAAGGCCGCAGCAACAACCAACTCAGTAGTAGGCGTTCTCTTTCTGGGTGTGGTCAGTCACGTCACGCACGCCCTTGAGCTCTGGAATGCGCTCGAGCAGGGTGCGCTCGATGCCTTCCTTGAGGGTCACGTCGGCCTGGCCGCAGCCCTGGCAGCCGCCACCGAACTGCAGCACGGCGATGCCGTCGTCGACCACGTCCACCAGGCTCACCTGGCCGCCGTGGCTGGCCAGGCCCGGATTGATCTCGGTCTGCAGGTAGTAGTTGATACGCTCGTTGATCGGGCTGTCTTCGTTGACCATCGGCACCTTGGCGTTCGGCGCCTTGATGGTCAGCTGGCCACCCATGCGGTCGGTGGCGTAGTCGACCAGCGCGTCTTCCAGGAACGGCACGCTGACCGCGTCGAGGTAGGCGGTGAAACTCTTCAGGCCGACCGGCTCGTCGTCGGGCTTCTCTTCGCCCGGCTTGCAGTAGGCGATGCAGGTCTCGGCGTACTGGGTGCCCGGCTGGGTGATGAAAATACGGATGCCAATGCCAGGCGTGTTCTGCTTGGAGAGCAGATCGGCCAGGTAATCATGGGCGGCGTCAGTAATGGTTATAGCGCTCATGGAAGTTCCTCACAGACTTGCGGCCAAGTGTACGCCAACCTGGCCTTTGTACAAAGTCCTAGTATTTGACTCGGGAAAGCGCAAATTCGTGAGTTTGCTCCCGTGGCGCCGCCAGCCAGGCCTGCATCCGCCGGTACAGGCCGCGCTCCAGCCACTGGTAGCTGAACCACGACATTAGTCCAATGGACGGCACGCACACGGCGAATACCAGGTACGGGTTCAAGTGCAGGCGCTGGGCGGCGAACCAGCCGGCATACAGCACCAGCACGTGGATCAGGTACACCGAATAGGAGCAATCACCCAGCGCCTTGAGCAGGCGGTTGCCCTTGAAGTACGGCTCCAGGGCGATGAACGCCAGCACGATCATGGCGCTTGGCACGCCCCAGTGCAGCAGGCGCTGCGAAGCGTCCAGGTGATAAATCGCGTAGCCCGCCACGGCCAGCACCGCCAGTGGCAGCCACAGGCCCTCGCGGATCAGCCCGCGACGCTGGATCACGCCCAGGCCGATGCCCAGCAGGAATTCGTAGATGATGTCGTTGTTGTAGAAGCGGCTGAGCACGCCCATGCGGCCGAGCACTTCACTGACCAGCAGCAATGCAGCGGTCACCAGCAGCAGGTGGTGGCGCTGGCGCACGAGGAAAGCCAAGCCGAACAACAGGTAGAAGAACATCTCGAAATTCAGCGTCCAGCCCACGTTCAGGGTCGGATACAGACCGTAACCTCCGGGGTTTTCTGCCGGGATGAACAGCAGCGACAACAGCAGGTGATGCCAGTTGAAGGCCTGGTGCGGCATCCACTGGCTGAACGCCAGCAGCAGCGCCGCCATCAACCCAGTGTAGAACCAGTAGGCGGGGACGATGCGCAGGGCCCGGTTGAGCAGGAACTGCCGCGGTTCGATGGGTTTGTCTCGGGTCGACAGGTAGATCACCAGCCCGCTGATGACGAAGAAGATGTCGACGCCTACGGCGCCGCGGTCGGTGAGCAGCTGGCCAATGGGGCCGGTGGCATGGAAGTCGAAGAAGATCTGCATGAAGTGGTGGCAGACCACCACCCAGGCGGCGAACGCCCGCAGTGCCTGAAGCGAATACAGCATGGAATACCTGCGATTGCCGGTGCATTGAGGCCCGGAGGCTATATCAGCCCCCGGGCCACCTACCGTTTCCGACCGCAGCGTATTGGCAAAGGTCAACCGACCCGATCAGAGGTTCTCGTAGCGATTCATGTCCAGCACCCCGTCCTCCACTGGATCGGTTTCCTTGATGTAGGTGCTGAGGTCATGGAAGTAGCGCCAGAACTCCGGGTGGCTGCGGCGCACGCCCCAGCGCATGACGATGCGCTCGAACTTCGCCGGGTCATCCTTGGCGTACTCCATGTCCTCGACGAACTCCGGCACATCCTTGGCCGGGATGTTGAAGATGAAGTTCGGGTAGCTGCTGAGCACGCCCGGGTACAGCGTCAGGGTGTCCAGCCCTGGCTGGTAGCGGTACGCCTCACCGAGCAGGAACGCCACGTTGCTGTGCGCGCGGTTGCGCAGCAGGCTGTAGACCTGGCGCTGGCCGCCCTCGCCTTCGATGCGCAGCATGGTCGCCTCGGGCAGCTGGCTGATCACCTTCAGGCCGGCGGCCGGGCGCGACACCAGGCGGCTGAGCGACTGCTCGACGTTGCGGAACTCCTCGTTCATCTGCGGCCGCGAGCAATAGGCGCCGGTGCAGCGGTTGATCGGGTCTGGCGCGGCGTTCAGGCTACCGGTGCGCTGCAGCAGTTTCAGGCCGAAGTCGCGCTTGGGGTCGCGCGGGTCGAGCTTGATGCCGCTCGGCGTATCGGTGTCGATGTCTTCGTAGTCCAGCCACATCTTCACCTTGCCGCTGTTCTGGTACCAGCTGCCGAGGATCTTGCCACGCTGGTCGGCCGGCATCAGGCGCAGGAAGTTGACCTCGGCACCGTTGCGGATCAGGTCGAAGTACAGGCGCGTCTGCAACTGGTGCGAGACGTTGCCGTACACATCGAAGTTGACCGCCAGCTGGTAGTAGGTGCGCTCGAACAACGGGTAGTCGAACAGCCACACGGTCAGCGGCACATCGCCGATCAGGCCCTTGGTCACCGAGGCGCTGTCGAAGTGGCGGAAGATGCTCAGCAGTGCGTTGTCGTTGCCAGCCCACAGGGTTGCCCAGCCCGGCGCCGGCATTTCGGCATAGGCCTCGCGGCGCAGTTTCTCGTAATCGTTGCGCTTGTCGCGGTAGGCGTGCCACAGGTTCAGCACGCTGCCGACGTCATCGATCTGGCCTGGCATGGCGAGCAGCGGCGTGGCTTCGCCGCGGTACTTGGCATCGGTGATGTAGCGGTCGTGGGCCGGCTCCTGGAACAGCGCCCAGAAATTGTCGCGGATCACATCGGTGGCGATCTGCCCACGGCACACCGGCCCACGAATGAAGGTGCGCACGAAGTACTCGGCGTTATCCAGCATGAACTGGTAGCGCGCCACCGCCGGGATCGCCTCGAAGGTTTCGAACGGGTTGGCCCGGTGGCGTGGGCCGTAGCCTGGCAGCGCACTGGCATGCCAGTCGCCGGCGTAGAACAGCTGCTTCACGCGCTTGAGCTTTTGCGGCCCCATCGGGTAGGTGATGTGGGTCTTGTGCACGATCACGCCCTGCACCGGGATCAGCCGGTAATAGAAGTCGGTGCCTGGCGGGTCGTTGGGGCGGCGCGTGGCGATGATGTCGACCGGCTTGCCGCTTGGCGTGCGCGAGCGTACCCACTGGAAGAAGTGGCCCTGCTCGCCACCAACGAAGTAGATGTGCGCCAGGAACAGGTGCTCGTACAGCCAGCGGGCGACCAGCGCCTCGGTGGAGCCCGGGCGGTTGAGCAGCTCTTCCCAGTCGGCGATCTGCCTGGCCTCGGCTGCGCTTGGCTGGATCGGCTGGTACTCGACCGGCGCACCGGCGGCCAGCCAGCGGCGCATCGTGTCGTATTCCTTGTCGGTCAGGCCGGTGACCGCCAGTGGCATGCCCTCCTTGGGGTGGGCACCGGCATAGGCGTCGAACTCTTCGGGCAGCGGACACATGTTATTGCGGTTGAGCCCCAGGACAATCTCCTCGGGCAGCTTGGCGTTGGGCGTGAGCGGGGTCTTGTGCCCCAGCTCGAGCATGCGCGCCATCAGCGCCGCCTGGCTGCCCTGGTTGTCGAGCACCGAATAGAAGCCCTTCTTGCGCCATGCATCTTCACTGTGGGCGTCGTAGAACAACCGCGTGGGGGGCACGGCCTTGCTCCGTTCGCCCTGGTACACCGGCACCTTGGTGGCACCGCGCACCGCGCCTTCGGGGCTTTCCAGCTTGAGCTGGCAGGCGGCGTCGTTGCAGGCGTGGCAGGCCACGCATTTCTCGGTGAAGATCGGCTGGATATCCCGGGTGTAGGAAATGACCGGGCTCGATTGGGGGGCCTGTCCGAACGCCACGCTGCTGATGAGCAGGGCGAAGACGCTGACAAGGATACGATGCACCATGTGCGGAAAGTCCTGGGTATTGAAAGCCATCACGATTTGCCTGGTCGTCCTTGGGTGCTCTGTATGCATAGCTTGCACAACGCCAGCCCAACATGAACAGAATTCATGCAAATGGGCAATACGCCTAAAAACCGCGCAGCTTTGTTATGATTCGGCACCTTCTGATATTTGCCCGACCAGGTAGTTCCTATGTCCGACCGCAGCGCTCGTCTCCAAGCACTCCAGCACGCACTCAAAGAGCGCATCCTGATCCTCGACGGCGGCATGGGTACTATGATCCAAAGCTATCGCCTCGAGGAACACGACTATCGTGGCACGCGCTTCGCCGATTGGCCAAGCGACGTGAAAGGCAACAACGACCTGCTGCTGCTCAGCCGCCCGGACGTGATCGCCGCGATCGAGAAAGCCTACCTGGATGCCGGCGCCGATATCCTCGAAACCAACACCTTCAACGCCACGCAGATCTCCCAGGCCGACTACGGCATGGAATCGCTGGTCTACGAGCTGAACGTCGAAGGTGCGCGCATCGCCCGCCAGGTGGCCGATGCCAAGACCCTGGAAACCCCGGACAAGCCGCGCTTCGTCGCCGGCGTGCTCGGCCCGACCAGCCGCACCTGCTCGATCTCCCCGGACGTCAACGACCCCGGCTACCGCAACGTCACCTTCGACGAGCTGGTGGAAAACTACATCGAGGCCACCCGCGGCCTGATCGAGGGCGGCGCCGACCTGATCCTGATCGAGACCATCTTCGACACCCTCAACGCCAAGGCGGCGATCTTCGCCGTGCAGCAGGTGTTCGAGGACGACAACGTCGAACTGCCGATCATGATCTCCGGCACCATCACCGACGCCTCCGGCCGTACCCTGTCGGGCCAGACCACCGAAGCGTTCTGGAACTCGGTGCGCCACGCCAAGCCGATTTCCGTGGGCCTGAACTGCGCCCTCGGCGCCAAGGACCTGCGCCCGTACCTGGAAGAGCTGGCGACCAAGGCCGACACCCACGTCTCCGCCCACCCCAACGCCGGCCTGCCGAATGCCTTCGGGGAATACGACGAAACCCCGGCCGAGATGGCCGCGGTGGTCGAGGAATTTGCCGCCAGCGGCTTCCTCAACATCATCGGCGGTTGCTGCGGCACCACCCCGGGCCACATCCAGGCCATCGCCGAAGCCGTGGCCAAGTACAAGCCGCGCGAGATCCCGGAAATTGCCAAGGCCTGCCGCCTGTCGGGCCTGGAGCCGTTCACCATCGACCGCCAGTCGCTGTTCGTCAACGTCGGCGAGCGCACCAACATCACCGGCTCCGCCAAGTTCGCCCGGCTGATCCGTGAAGAGAACTACACCGAAGCCCTGGAAGTCGCCCTGCAGCAGGTCGAGGCCGGCGCCCAGGTGATCGACATCAACATGGACGAAGGGATGCTCGATTCCCAGGCCGCCATGGTCCGTTTCCTCAACCTGATTGCTGGTGAGCCGGACATCTCCCGCGTGCCGATCATGATCGACTCCTCCAAGTGGGAAGTGATCGAAGCGGGCCTGAAGTGCATCCAGGGCAAGGGCATCGTCAACTCGATCTCCATGAAGGAAGGCGTCGAGCAGTTCAAGCACCACGCCCGCCTGTGCAAGCGCTACGGCGCCGCCGTGGTGGTGATGGCCTTCGACGAGGTCGGCCAGGCCGACACCGCAGCGCGCAAGAAGGAAATCTGCCAGCGCAGCTACGACATCCTGGTCAATGAAGTGGGCTTCCCGCCGGAAGACATCATCTTCGACCCGAACATCTTCGCCGTCGCCACCGGCATCGAAGAGCATAACAACTACGCCGTCGATTTCATCGAGGCCTGTGCCTACATCCGCGATCACCTGCCCCACGCGCTGAGCTCGGGCGGCGTGTCCAACGTGTCGTTCTCGTTCCGCGGCAACAACCCGGTGCGTGAGGCGATCCACTCGGTCTTCCTCTACCACGCGATCCAGAATGGCCTGACCATGGGCATCGTCAACGCCGGCCAGCTGGAGATCTACGACGAGATCCCGGCCGCGCTGCGCGAGAAGGTCGAGGACGTGGTGCTCAACCGCACCCCGCATGGCACCGACGCCCTGCTGGCGATTGCCGACGACTACAAGGGCGGCGGCGCAACCAAGGAAGTGGAAAACGAAGAGTGGCGTTCGCTGCCCGTTGAAAAGCGCCTGGAGCACGCGCTGGTCAAGGGCATCACCGCCTTCATCATCGAAGACACCGAAGAATGCCGCCAGCAGTGCGCACGCCCGATCGAAGTCATCGAAGGCCCGCTGATGAATGGCATGAACGTGGTCGGTGACCTGTTCGGCGCCGGCAAGATGTTCCTGCCGCAAGTAGTCAAGTCGGCCCGGGTAATGAAGCAGGCCGTGGCCCATTTGATCCCGTTCATCGAAGCCGAGAAAGGCGACAAGCCGGAAGCCAAGGGCAAGATCCTCATGGCCACGGTCAAGGGTGACGTGCACGACATCGGCAAGAACATCGTCGGCGTGGTACTGGGCTGCAACGGCTACGACATCGTCGACCTTGGCGTGATGGTGCCGGCCGAGAAGATCCTGCAGACCGCCCGCGAGCAGAAGTGCGACATCATCGGCCTGTCCGGCCTGATCACCCCGTCGCTGGACGAGATGGTCCACGTCGCCCGCGAAATGCAGCGCCAGGACTTCCACCTGCCGCTGATGATCGGTGGTGCCACCACCTCCAAGGCACACACTGCGGTCAAGATCGAACCCAAGTACAGCAACGACGCCGTGGTCTACGTCACCGACGCTTCGCGTGCGGTGGGTGTGGCCACCCAGCTGCTGTCCAAGGAACTCAAGCCCGGCTTCGTCGAGAAGACCCGCCAGGACTACGTGGAAGTGCGCGAGCGCACCGCCAACCGCAGCGCCCGCACCGAGCGCCTGAGCTATGCCCAGGCCATCGCCACCAAGCCACAGTACGACTGGGCCGGCTACCAGCCTGCTGTGCCCTCCTTCACCGGCGTCAAGGTGCTGGAAGACATCGACCTGCGCACCCTGGCCGAATACATCGACTGGACCCCGTTCTTCATCTCCTGGGACCTGGCCGGCAAGTTCCCGCGCATCCTCACCGACGAAGTGGTCGGCGAAGCCGCCACCGCGCTGTACAAGGATGCCCGCGAGATGCTCGACAAGCTGATCGACGAGAAACTGATCAGTGCCCGTGCGGTGTTCGGCTTCTGGCCGGCCAACCAGGTCGCCGATGACGACATCGAAGTCTACGGTGAAGACGGCCAGGCCCTGGCCACCCTGCATCACCTGCGTCAGCAGACCATCAAACCCGATGGCAAGCCGAACCTGTCCCTGGCCGACTTCGTCGCGCCGAAGGCCAGTGGCGTCACCGACTACGTCGGCGGCTTCATCACCACCGCCGGCATCGGTGCCGAGGAAGTGGCCAAGGCTTACCAGGACAAGGGCGACGACTACAGCTCGATCATGGTCAAGGCCCTGGCCGACCGCCTGGCCGAGGCCTGTGCCGAGTGGCTGCACGAACAGGTGCGCAAAGAGCACTGGGGCTATGCCCGCGACGAGCAGCTGGACAACGAGGCGCTGATCAAGGAGCAGTACAGCGGCATCCGCCCTGCCCCGGGCTACCCGGCCTGCCCGGACCATACCGAGAAGGAAACCCTGTTCCGCCTGCTCGATGGCACCGCCATCGGCGAAACCGGGCCGAGCGGCGTGTTCCTGACCGAGCACTTCGCGATGTTCCCGGCGGCGGCGGTCAGCGGCTGGTACTTTGCCCACCCGCAGGCGCAGTACTTTGCCGTGGGCAAGGTCGACAAGGACCAGATCGAGCGTTACAGCGCGCGCAAGGGGCAGGACATCAGCGTGAGCGAGCGTTGGCTGGCGCCGAATCTGGGCTACGACAGCTAAGACCGCACTGGCTTCTTCGCGGGCTAGCCCGCTCCCACAGGGACCGCACCGGACTCACGGCTTGCGCAGCACCTGTGGGAGCGGGCGTGCCCGCGAAGAGGCCGGCACAGGCAACCTCTCACCCATTGCCTACACTGTCCCTGATTGCCTCTGATTCTTCAGGAGCCACCATGGACGATTCCAGCCAGGGCAAACCCCCAACCTTCTGGCAGATGCTGCACAGCATCCTCGCCGCCGCCTTCGGCGTGCAGAGCGGCAAGAACCGCGCCCGCGACTTCACCCACGGCAAGGCCAGCCATTTCATCGTGATGGGCACCCTGTTCACCCTGGTATTCATCGCGGTGCTGATCGGCCTGGTGAAACTGGCGCTGCACCTCACTGCCCACTGAGCGCTTCATAAAAAGTAAAACGCCTGCGGGTTTCCCTCCCGCAGGCGTTCTGGCGGCATCACGGTCTTGAGATTCAAGTCACTGGTGGCTGACCCAATACACGGCAGTGACCACCACCAGGACGATCAGGCAGAGGATCGCCCAGGCATCGACACTGCTGTCAGCTTTGCGGACTTTGGTAGAGTTTCCCATTGCATTGCCTCTTGTAGTGGTTATGGGAATGCACTTCACCACCAGCAGTTAAGACGAGCAATGCCCTTCTCTCAAGCAAGGTCTTTCAAAAATCGACGGGGGACGTCAGAAACGGGTACTGGTAGCTCGGCGGGCGCCCTTCGGCGCTGTAATGCTGGAAATCGACGCCGTAGTCATCGCGTTCCAACAGCTTCAGCCAGCGCCTGGCCCTGGCCTGATCGATCGACTGCAACACCGGCAGAATGTGTTCACGCTTGCCGTCGCGATTCACCTCCAGCCCCTGCGCATCGTCGTGCAACAGCACCATGGCCCAGCCGCCCAGCGTGGTGTGCCCGCCCATCAACACGCCCAGGCGCCCCTCGATACGCGCACGCAAGGCTTCTGGCGAGCTGTTGATGGCGCCGAACATCACATCGCGCCCCGGCTTGCGCCCGGCTTCTTCGAACGCCTGCATGGCACCGAGGGCCATCTGGTCATTGGCTGCCCACACGAGCCGGGTCTTCGGGTAACGCTGCAGCAATTGCTGCGCCTGCTCATAGGCGCGCTCGCGGTTCCAGGCGCCATATACCACCTGGCGCAGGCGCACCTGGGGAAAGTCGGCCAACGCCTGACGCATGCCCTCCTCGCGCAACTGAGAGGCCGGAGTGGTCTTGACTCCCGCAAAGGCCACCAGGTCGATCGGCTCGTTGTCACGCGGCAGCAAGGCGACCATCTCGTGCAGCATGCGAAAGCCCGCCTGCTCATCATTGGCGGTCAGGGTGCCGAGTATCTGCCCGTATCGATCGGGCTGGGCCTGAATGCTTCTGGCTTGGCTGGCGGTGAGGCCGTTGTTGACCAGGAACAGCTTGACCCCGGTGCCCTGGGACAGACGAATGATCTCCGGCGCCACGTACTGTTCATTGACCAGCACCAGGTAGTCCGGCCGCTGCGGCCCCTTGAGAATGGCCCGCGCCTGGCTCATCGCCAACGCTGCATCGCGCTCGCTGTACTCCACCCGCAGCGACATGCCCAGCTCATCTGCAGCGGCCTGCATGAAACGCGAGTAGCTGGTCCAGAACGTTTCGTCCGACTGGCCAGGATTGAGAAACACCACCGAAGCGGCTTGAGCGGAAGCTGCCAGGGGCAGGCTCAGGCACAAGCCTTGGCAAAGCGCCTTGAGCATGCGGATACACCCTTTGAAACAAACCAACGAGTATAAACGCGTTGCACTCTGGGGTAACAAATGCCAGTCAGTCTCACTTAGTTCGTTTGGTTCTTTTCATATGCAAAAACATCACTTTAGCGCATAAACCCAACCTGCTATCGTTCCCCGGCTCCGAACCGGAGTGCGCGGCCGTGCGCGCGAATAGCTGCATGCAGCCTGAGACAGGACTTTTATGTACGTATACGACGAGTACGATCAGCGGATCATCGAGGACCGCGTCAAGCAGTTCCGTGATCAGACCCGCCGCTACCTGGCCGGTGAGCTGAGCGAAGAAGAATTCCGCCCTCTGCGCCTGCAGAACGGCCTCTATATCCAACGTTTCGCGCCGATGCTGCGTGTCGCCGTGCCGTACGGCCAGCTGAACGCCAACCAGGTTCGCACCCTGGCCAAGATCGCCCGCGACTACGACAAGGGCTATGCCCACATTTCCACCCGCCAGAACGTGCAGTACAACTGGCCGGCGCTGGAAGACATCCCGGACATCCTTGCCGAGCTGGCCACCGTGCAGATGCACGCGATCCAGACCAGCGGCAACTGCCTGCGCAACACCACCACCGACCAGTTCGCCGGTGTTGCCGCGGATGAACTGGTCGACCCACGCCCATGGTGCGAAATCGTCCGCCAGTGGACCACGTTCCACCCGGAATTCGCCTACCTGCCGCGCAAGTTCAAGATTGCCATCAACGGCTCGAAGGAAGACCGCGCCGCCATCGAAGTGCACGACATCGGCCTGGAGCCGGTGCGCAACGCCGCTGGCGAGCTGGGCTTCCGTGTGCTGGTCGGTGGCGGCCTGGGCCGTACCCCGGTGGTCGGCTCGTTCATCAACGAGTTCCTGCCGTGGCAGGACCTGATCAGCTACCTCGACGCCATCCTGCGCGTGTACAACCGTTACGGTCGCCGTGACAACAAGTACAAGGCGCGGATCAAGATCCTGGTCAAGGCACTGACCCCGGAAGTGTTCGCCGAGAAGGTCGAGGCCGAAATGGCCCACCTGCGTGGCGGCAGCACCACCCTGACCGAGGAAGAAGTGCAGCGCGTCTCGCGCCACTTCGTCGACCCTGAGTACCTGGCCCTCGACAACGTCGACTACAGCGCCCAGGACGCCGAATTCCCAGGTTTCGCCCGCTGGCGCTCGCGCAACACCCGCGCCCACAAGCGCCCTGGCTACGTGGCCGTGACCCTGTCGCTCAAGCCGACTGGCGTTGCCCCTGGCGACCTGACCGACAAGCAGCTGGACGCCGTGGCCGACCTCGCCGAGCGCTACAGCTTCGGCTTCCTGCGCACCTCCCACGAGCAGAACATCATCCTCGCCGACGTCGAGCAGCGCCAGCTGCACGCGCTGTGGATGGAACTGCGCGAGGGCGGCTTCGCCACGCCGAACATCGGCCTGCTGACCGACATCATCTGCTGCCCGGGTGGTGACTACTGCTCGCTGGCCAACGCCAAGTCGATCCCGATCGCCGAATCCATCCAGCGCCGTTTCGACGACCTGGACTACCTGTTCGACATCGGCGAGATCGACCTGAACATCTCTGGCTGCATGAACGCCTGTGGCCACCACCACGTCGGCCACATCGGCATCCTCGGGGTGGACAAGAAGGGCGAGGAGTTCTACCAGGTATCGCTGGGCGGTAACGCCGCGCGCGACGCGAGCCTGGGCAAGATCCTCGGCCCGTCCTTCGCCCAGGATGACATGGCCGATGTGATCGAGAAGCTGATCGCCGTGTACGTCGAACGACGTACCGAGGAAGAGCGTTTCATCGACACCTACCAGCGTATCGGCATCGACCCCTTCAAGGAACGCGTCTATGCAGCGAATCATTAAGAACAACCAGATCGTCGACGAAACCTGGCACCTGCTGCCCAAGGACTTCTCGTTCGACGAGCTGACCAACTGCGACGACTACATCGTCCCGCTGCAGATGTGGCGCGACCATGCCCACGTGCTCAAGGCCCGCGACGGCGGCCTGGGTGTATGGCTGGACAGCGACCAGGAAGCAGAAGAAATCGGCGACGACGTGCAGCACTTCCAGGTCATCGCCCTGAACTTCCCGGCCTTCACCGACGGGCGCAGCTACTCCAATGCGCGCCTGCTGCGTGACCGCTTTGGCTACAAGGGCGAGCTGCGCGCCATCGGCGACGTGCTGCGCGACCAGCTGTTCTTCATGGCCCGCTGCGGCTTCGACGCGTTCGCCATCCGTGCCGACAAGGACCCGGAAGACGCGCTGCAGAGCCTGAAGGATTTCTCGGTGACCTACCAGGGTGCCACCGACGAGCCGCTGCCGCTGTTCCGCCGCCGCTGATCGTCACTCGCAATGCCCCACGGCCCGCCTTTTGGCGGGCCGTTTCATTTGCGTCATGGTTTTACCTGAATCACGGTCGCGCCGCCGATTCGTGACTTCAGGTCAAATGACCTTGGCCCTGCCCTGCCTTAATCAATCCTCGGCAAACCCGCAGACTGCCCCCTATTCGAAGATCGAGCAATGCTGAGCGACTAGGCTCAGTCGGTTCGCCATTCACTTACCAGGAGCAGACCCATGAGCATTCCATCCTTTGGCCTCGGCACTTTCCGCCTGACCGGCCAAACCGTCATCGATTCGGTCAAATCGGCGCTGGAACTAGGTTACCGGGTCATCGACACCGCGCAGATCTACCAGAACGAAACCGAGGTCGGCCAAGCCATCGCCGAGAGCGGCGTGCCACGCAGCGAGCTGTTCATCACCACCAAGATCTGGGTTGATAACTACGCCGCAGACAAGCTCATCCCCAGTCTGCGCGACAGCCTGCAGAAACTGCGCACCGACCATGTCGACCTGCTGCTGATCCATTGGCCGGCCCCGGGCAACGGCGTTGAACTGACCGAATACATGACGGCCCTGGCTGAGGCCAAGAAGCTGGGCCTGACTCGCCAGATTGGCGTGTCCAACTTCAACATCGAGTTGACCAGACAAGCCATCGCCGTGGTTGGCAAAGGCGAAATCGCCACCAACCAGATCGAGCTCAGCCCGTACCTGCAGAACAGCAAGCTGACGGCCTTCCTCAAGGAACAGGGCATCACCGTCACCTCGTACATGACCCTGGCCTACGGCAAGGTCCTGAAAGACCCGGTGTTGACCGAGATCGCCAGCAAGCACAAGGCCACGGTCGCCCAAGTTGCCCTGGCCTGGGCCCTGCAGCTGGGTTACGCGGTGATCCCCTCCTCGACCAAGCGCGAGAACCTGGCCAGCAACTTGCTTGCCCAGAGCCTGCGCCTGGATGCCGACGACATGGCGCGCATTGCCACGCTCGAACGCAATGGCCGGGAAGTCAGCCCCGCCAACCTGGCCCCGGCCTGGGACTGAGGCATTGATAGCGGGGCTGCCTTGCAGCCCCCATGGCCCTGCTCAGAACCTCAACCCCACGTTGATCATCCCCGCCGCCCCACCCAGCACCACGAACTCGGCCCCTACCGGCCCCCAATGCACGCCGAACGACGGAATGATCACTGGTGCAACGCCGAAGTGATTCAACGGGATCTTGTCGTCATATTCGCCCTTGTAGCCCTCGATCAGGCCGGCGCTCAGCTTGGCATACACGGGATAGCGCTCGTGCTCCCAGACCTTGCCCAGATAGGCGTAGTAGGAGCGCTGGGAGAACGAGTTCTTGAAGGTCGCCGCGCCCCACAGCAGGCCGTCTGTGTAGATGCGCTCGATGCCGATCAGTTCCTGGTGGTTGTTGTGCTCAGGGTCGTGGGTCCAGTGCTTGGTATAGGCGCTGGTCTGCACGTACCAATAGTCCCCCTCGCGCTCGCCTTCTTCGGCAATTGCGGCCAGACTCACTGCCAGCAGCCCGATCGCTGTAATTGACGTCCTGTTCATGCTCGATGCCTCGCTGGACAATCCAGTGACACTAGCCGGGCCCGCCCGATCGCGCCATAGGAAAGGTCCAGGGAGGAACCATGCCGATACGCCGTTTGCTGGTGGCTGTAGTACTCGTGGTACTGGCCCTGCTGGGTACTGCGCTGTTCGCCTTGCGGATCACCGCGATTGCCGATTTCCAGCTGGAGCCGTGGCACACCTACGTGCCGGACGAGATGCCAGCCAGCGACATCGACCACGCCAGCTGGGGCGATTACCTCGCTGCCGAGCAACGTGTGTTCAACCAGGTCAACCGCGAAATGCGCGAGCAGCTGGCCAGCGAGCTGCCGTCCGCCTACAACCGCTTCGTGGCCACCAGCCGGGTGTTTCCGGGCAATCTCAGCCATGACTGGAACCGTTCCTACATTGCCGAACCCAGGCAGACCGCCAAGGGCGCGGTGGTGCTGCTGCATGGCCTGACCGACTCGCCGTACAGCCTGCGCCACTTCGCTCGGCATTTTCAGGACCTGGGCTATGTGGTGGTGGCCCCGCGCCTGCCCGGGCATGGCACGGTCCCGGCAGGCCTCACCGCGGCCCACTGGGAAGACTGGATGGCCACCACCCGCCTGGCCGTGCGCGAAGCGACCCACCGCGCCCCCGCAGGCACCCCGCTGTACATCGTCGGTTTCTCCAATGGCGGCGCACTGGCCGTCAAATACAGCCTCGACGCGCTGGAGGACCCGCACCTGGCCAGGCCTACACATCTGGTGCTGATCTCGCCCATGATCGGCGTCAGCCGCTTTGCCCGCTTTGCCGGCATCGCCGGCCTGCCAGCGTTGTTCCCGGCGTTCGCCAAGGCCGCCTGGCTGAGCGTCCTGCCTGAGTTCAACCCCTTCAAGTACAACTCGTTCCCGGTCAATGCCGCGCGCCAGTCCTACGAACTGACCGAAGCCGTGCGCCAACAGCTGGTCGCGCAAACCCGCGCACCGCAGCGACTGGCCACACTGCCACCGGTTCTCACCTACCAATCATTGGTTGATGGCACGGTCAGCACCGAAGCCATCCAGACCGACCTCTACGACCGTCTGCCCGCCAATGGCAGTGCGCTCGTGGTGTTCGACACCAATGCCTCGCTGGGTATCGACGACATGCTCAGGCCGTCGGTAGCGGCCCTGCGCGACAGGATGTTCGCCGCACAGGCCCGCCCCTATGCGCGCACCTTGATTGCGACCCGAGGCCCGGGCAATGCGCAGCTCAAGTCGACACACTTCGCGGCCCTGGCAACCGCGGCTGACGAGCAGATGCTGGATGCGGTGTATCCGCCCAGCCTGATCTCGCTGTCCCATGTGGCACTGCCCTTTCCCATCGACGATTCGCTGTATGGGCAACAGCCTGATGGCCAGGAGAATTACGGGGTGAACCTGGGCAACTTGAACATGCGCGGGGAACGTGGAGCGTTGATCGTGGATGCGGGGAGCTTTTCGCGGGCGACTTCGAATCCGTTTTTCAAGGTGATGCTGGAAGGGCTGGATGAGCAGTTGCGGTTGCGCTGAGGCGCCTGGATTGAGGCTTTTTGCGCCTGTGAGATCGAGAGCCGCGCGGGCGGCGCTCGATCTTGAAGGCGCCACTATTCCACCAAGCGCAACAATGAAATGCCAACCGCACGGATTCTCGGCCAAGCCAGCGAGTACTACGCTACTCCCTGCCAACCACTCCCGAGGAGCCACCCCGATGTCCCGCCCACCACTGCCCCCGTTCACCCACGAATCCGCCATCCAGAAAGTCCGCCTCGCCGAAGATGGCTGGAACAGCCGCGACGCTGCAAAAGTGGCTCTGGCCTATACCGTCGACACCGCCTGGCGCAACCGCGTCGAATTCCCCCGTGGCCGCGCCGAGGTCGAGGCGTTTCTGACCCGCAAGTGGAACCACGAACTGGAATACCGCCTGATCAAGGAACTGTGGGCCTTCAGCGGTAACCGCATCGCCGTGCGCTATGCCTACGAATACCACGACGACAGCGGCCAGTGGTTCCGTGCCTACGGCAACGAGAACTGGGAGTTCGCCGAAGATGGCCTGATGCAAAACCGCTTTTCCAGCATCAATGAACACCCTATCAGCGAAGCAGAGCGCAAGTTCCACTGGCCGCTGGGCCGGCGGCCGGATGATCATCCGGGCCTGAGCGACCTGGGGCTCTGATCAGCCCACCGGCAAGCTGACCTTGACCTCCAGCCCGCCGCCCGGGCGATTGGCCAAGGTCACGCTGCCGCCCTGTTCCAGCACGATCGCGCGTACCGCCGGCAAGCCGAGCCCGACACCACCGGTGTCACGATTGCGCGAACCTTCGATGCGGAAAAACGGCGCGAACACGCGCTCCTGCAATTCGGGCGCGATACCCGGCCCGCGATCCAGCACGGTGATTTCCAGTTGCTCGGCAGTGACCGCCAGCCGCAGCTCAGGCGCCAGGCCATACTTGACCGCATTATCGACCAGGTTCACCAGCACCCGTTTGATACCCACCGGCCGCCCCACGTAAACGCAGCGCCGCGGAGTATCGAGGGCAACCTTGATACCGGCGTCCTTGAAGTCGTCCACCACCGTTTGCAGCATCTCGGCCAGGTCGAACGCCGTGGTCTGTTCAAGCCGCGCATCGTCGCGGAAGAACTCCAGTGCGGCATCGACCATGGCCTGCATTTCGTCGACATCCTTGAACAGCTTGGCCTGCAATTCGCCGTCCTCGATGAACTCGCCGCGCAGTCGCATGCGCGTCAAGGGCGCGCGCAGGTCGTGGGAAATCGCCGCCAGCATCTGCGTGCGATCATTCAAGAAGTGCTTGAGCTGTGCCTGGGTGGCATTGAAGGCGAGGATGGCCTGGCGCAGGTCATGGGGGCCGACCACCGGGATCGGCGGCGCGTTGAAGTCCTTGCCGAAACGCCGTGCGCCTTCAGCGAAGCGCTCCAGAGGATGGGCCAGATAGCGTGTAGCGAACAGCGCGACCACCAGGCTGGAAAGCAGCATCAAGGTAAGGATGATCAGGTTGCGTGGCAGTTCGTCCAGGCCCCAGCTGCGGTCCGTGGCGCGGTACAACACCCAGCTCCTGTCACTCAGCTCGATCATCAGGGCGTAGCCGCGCGCCGGTTCATACTCCAGCAGGTCAGATGGCTCGAAGGCCTCGATTCGTGCATCGGGCCGCTTCAACAAGGCACGCAGGGTTGGCGTGCCCTTGCGAAACTCGGCATCGACCAGTTCAGGCATACCGGCTTCATCATGGCTGCGCAACCACTGCACGGAGTAAGAGCCATCCCCTGCCGCGCTGGCAATGTTGGCGCGCTGCGCCTCGGGCGCAGCATCGAGGATGCGGGTGACGGTGGCGACCTTCTCGATCACCCCGCTTTCCAGCAACGGCGGCTGCGCCCACACGCTCAGCAACAGACTGAACAGACCCTTGAGCAGCAACAGGATGAACATCGCCGTCAGGGTGGTCAGGGCAATCCAGCGGGCGATGGTGATGCGGGGCCGCGGCAGGGCCTTGCGCAGTCTGGCCAACAACCTCATCGCTTGACCACGGTGGCAGTGAACAGGTAACCGACATTGCGCAGGGTACGGATCAGCGGTTCGGCGGCTGCTTCGCTCTCCAGCTTGCGCCGCAGCCGGCTGACCTGTACGTCGATACTGCGGTCATAGGCCTCGTAGGACTCACCCCGGGCCAGGTCGAGCAACTGCTGGCGGCTGAGTACTCGCCGGGGGTGCTCGGCGAACACCAGCAACAGCTCGAACTCACCGTTGGACAGCGGGATCATCACCTGCTCCGGCGAACGCAGTTCACGGCGCACCACATCCAGTTGCCAGCCGGAAAACTCCAGCAGCGTGCGCGGGTTGTCAGCTGCGCCTTCCACCATTTCACCCACACGGCGCAACACCGCCCGTACCCGCGCCAGCAGCTCACGGGCGGCGAAGGGCTTGGTCAGGTAATCATCGGCGCCCAGCTCCAGGCCGACCACGCGATCGCTCAACTCGGCCATGGCCGTGAGCATGATCACCGCCACCTTGTGCTCGGCACGCAGTCGTTGGCACAGCACCAGGCCACTGTCACCCGGCAGCATCACGTCGAGAATGACAAGGTCTGGCACCCGTCGTTCCAGGGCTTGCCATAGCCCTTTGCCATCGCGGGCCACGTCGACCTCGTAGCCATGCTGGCGGAGAAACTTCTGGAGCAGATCGAGTACTTCGACATCATCGTCGACAATCAGCAAATGGCTCAAAACAGGCACCGAAAACAAAGGCAATTACCGTCTACTGTAAGGCCATCAGCGGGCTGCCGTCATATATTTCAACCCGGAAACAAAGTGTCAGACGCGAGATATTTCAGACATTCCCAGGCAATCAATCCCCCGCAGCATCGGCGCCACTTCTTCACAGGAATGTGCCCATGCAAAATCCTTCTGCTGCCTGGATATCTGCCCGCAATACGGTCCTGGCCTTGTCACTGCTTGCCGCCAGCGGCTGCAGCCAGCGCCCGCCGGCCACGGCTTGCGGACCGGTCGCCTATCAAATTAGCGACCCGGCCGAACCTGCCAACCGCGCCGTGTTCGCATTCAACCGCAGCGTCGACGACTACCTGCTAGCGCCGGTCGCCCGTGGCTATACCGCCTTGCCGAACTTTGCCCAGCAAGGTGTACATAACTTCGCAACCAACTTCGGTGAGCCAAAGGTGTTCGCCAACGATCTGCTGCAAGGCAATGGCGAGCGGGCGATGACCAGCCTGAGCCGCTTCATCTTCAACACCACCCTCGGCGTGGCCGGCCTGATCGATGTTTCCGGGAAGATGGGGCTTGCCCGCCATGAGTCGGACTTCGGCCAGACCTTCGCCGTGTGGAACATCGCCGACGGCCCGATCGTCGAATTGCCGCTGCTGGGCTCGCACAACCTGCGCGATGCGACTGGCCGGGTCCTGAGCCTGGCAGTGGACCCGTTCGGCGACAACAGCGATACGGTCGAGACCCTGAGCACCGTGGCCCTGGCCGGCGGCATGGTGGATGGTCGGGCGCAGGCGTTACCGGTGACCGACAAACTGCGCACGCAGCCTGATTACTACCAGGCCGTGCGCGATTTCACCGCGCAACAGCGCGCCAACCGGGTGGTCGAAGGCCAGCTCGGCGCGCCAGGCAAGCGCCCGGACCAGTGCCAGGGAGGGCCTGCAAGTGAATGATGCGGTGTCACTGTTCCGCCGCGTGGAGTGCGGGACCGAGCAGCCGGTGCTGTTGCACGAACTCGAAGCCCGCGTCTCGGAGGATGGGCGCGAGCTGATCGTCAGCCGTTATCGGGAACGTTATGGCGAGAGTGGCGATACCCAGCGTCACGAGGTGCATCGCCGCGTACCGATCGCCACACTGTTGAAGTGGATGGCCAGGGAAGGCACGGCACCCCAGCCATCGAGATGATGCCACTCAGTGCGTCATCTTGCTCACTGCAGCCACCAGTATCGGGGCCAGCTCCGCATCGGTCATCGCCGGGCTGACCTGCATGTGCGCCAGGTCGCTCCAGTCCATCGTCCAATGCAATACAGGTTGCAGGTCATTGCTTTCGACCACGGCAAAACCCTGCAGCTCGCCTACTGCGTGCCAACGGCCATGCACCTTCAGCTCGGCGGGCGGCAGGCCGCCGGTCTTGGCGAAGCGGGCCATGACGGCGTTGCGGTTTTCCGGGGCAATGCTCCATTGAATGATGAAAAGCATGTGGCACCTCCCAGTTGCTCGGCACCTGTGCCAGACACCCGCCCCGGGGGCGCCGGGGCCTGAGGCGGGTGAATGCGCCATGTTTAGGCATAGCAGGATGAACAGCCGATTGCCTGCCTGATCATCGGAATCTGTACCGGCCTCTTCGCGGGCATGTCGGGGCGCCGAACCGCCGCGAAGAGGCCGGTACAGGTAGCAGCAGAATCAGGCAATCCGTCGGCCGGATCGAGTTACCCCTGAGCGGAATTGGTCGGACATGCTGCACATCCCGCCCCCCGCACACGAGGACACTCCCATGCACGTCATTGCCTACGGCGCCCACGCCAGCGACCGCCCCCTGGAGCCGATCCGCATTACCCGCCGCGCCCCCGGTGCCGATGATGTTCAGATCGCCATCGACTACTGCGGCATCTGCCATTCCGACCTGCACCAGGTGCGCTCCGAATGGGAGGGTACCCAGTTCCCCTGCGTACCGGGCCACGAAATCGTTGGCCGGGTCACGGCGGTCGGCGCCCAAGTCACTGGCTTCAAGCCCGGCGACCTGGTCGGCGTGGGCTGCATCGTCGACAGCTGCAAGCACTGCGCCGACTGCGAGGCAGGCCTTGAGAACTACTGCAACGGCATGATCGGCACCTACAACTTCCCCACCCCCGACGAACCAGGCTGGACCCTCGGCGGCTACTCGCAGCAGATCGTGGTCCACCAGCGTTACGTGCTGCGCGTGAACCATCCGCAGGCCCAGCTCGCAGCCGTGGCCCCGCTGCTGTGCGCCGGCATCACCACCTATTCGCCCCTGCGCCATTGGGGCGCCGGGCCGGGCAAGAAAGTCGGCGTGGTCGGCATCGGCGGGCTTGGCCACATGGGCATCAAGCTGGCCCATGCCATGGGTGCGCACGTGGTCGCCTTCACCACCTCCGAGTCCAAGCGCGAAGCGGCCTTGGCGCTGGGCGCCGATGAAGTCGTGGTATCACGCGATGCCGAGGCGATGGCACGGCACCATCTGTCGTTCGACTTCATCCTCAACACCGTGGCGGCACCGCACGAGCTGGATGCATTCCTGGTCCTGCTCAAACGCGACGGCACCCTCGGCCTGGTCGGCGCGCCAGCCACGGCACACCCCTCGCCGAACGTGTTCAACCTGATCATGAAGCGCCGGGCGATTGCCGGCTCGATGATCGGCGGCATCGCCGAAACCCAGGAAATGCTCGACTTCTGCGCAGAGCACGGCATCGTCGCCGATATCGAACTGATCCGCGCCGATCAGATCAACGAAAGCTACGAGCGCATGCTCAAGGGCGATGTGAAATACCGCTTCGTGATCGACAACGCCACCCTGGCCGACTGAATGTCCGAATCGCGACAGTGAGTGCCTGTTCGACGTGAGACAGGCATTGTCCGGCTGGATAACCTCCATCGGGCAATGCCTTGCCATCACTCGAAAAAGAGCCTCGCCCATGACCACGCCTTCCGCCACCTTGGCCCCGCCCGCCAGCACCGCCGACCAACCCCAGGGCTTTTTGGTCCGCATCGTCGGTGCCGCCGCCTTCGCCCACCTGCTCAACGACCTGATCCAGGCCGTGCTGCCGTCGATCTACCCGATGCTCAAGAGCGACTTCTCGCTGAGTTTCGCCCAGATCGGCTGGATCGCCCTGATCTACCAGGTCACCGCCTCGCTGCTGCAGCCCTGGGTCGGCATGTACACCGACAAGCGCCCCATGCCCTACCTGCTGCCCACCGGCATGCTGTTTACCCTGGTCGGCATCGCCCTGCTGGCTTTCGCCAGTAGTTACGAAATGCTGTTGTTCGCCGCCGCGGTGGTGGGCATCGGTTCAGCGACCTTCCACCCGGAAGCCTCGCGGGTGGCGCGCATGGCCTCCGGCGGGCGCTTCGGCACTGCGCAGTCGACCTTTCAGGTCGGCGGCAACACAGGTTCCGCCATCGGCCCGCTGCTGACCGCCGCCATCGTCATCCCCCACGGCCAGCCGGCCATTGCCTGGTTCATGCTGGCTGCCGCCTTGGCCATCTTCGTGCTGCTGCGCGTCACTGGCTGGACCATCCGCCACGGCCAGACCCAACTCAAAGGCCTGGCCGGGCAACAGGCGCCAGGGCTTTCGAAAGGTGCCATGTGGCGCGCCGTGGGCGTGATCGCCGTGCTGATGTTCGCCAAGTTCGTCTACATCGCGTCGTTCACCAACTACTTCACCTTCTACCTGATCGAGCACTTCGGCCTGAGCGTGCAACAAAGCCAGCTGTACCTGTTCGTGTTCCTCGCCGCCGTGGCCCTGGGCACCTTTGCTGGCGGGCCGGTGGGTGACCGCATCGGGCGCAAGGCGGTGATCTGGATCTCGTTCCTCGGCGTGGCGCCGTTCGCCCTCGCCCTGCCCTACGCCAACCTGGCCTGGACCGCCGTGCTGGCAGTGGCCATCGGCCTGGTGATGTCGTCGGCCTTCGCCGCGCTGGTGGTGTACGCCCAGGAAGCCGTGCCAGGCCGCGTCGGCATGGTGTCGGGGGTGATGTTCGGCCTGATGTTCGGCATCAGTGGCATCGGTGCTGCGGGCCTTGGCGAGCTGGCCGACCTGCACGGCATCGAGTGGGTGTACCAGGTGATCTCGTTCCTGCCGCTGCTGGGCCTGGCCACCGCACTGCTGCCGGCGACCCGTTCGAAGGCGCGGCCTACTCGCTGCTGCTAAGATGGCCGCGCTTGTTGGACTGGACGAGAACATCATGGTCAAACCCCAGCACGAACTGCTGTTGGAGGTCGATGAATGGACCTGGGAGGTGGGCAGCCGGGCAACCGACTACCCGCCTGACTGGTACATCGCTCCCCACTCGCACGCCAAGCACCAACTGATCTACGCCATCAAGGGGCTGATGCTGGTCGAGTCCGAGGCCGAGCGTTGGACCGTGCCCCCCAGTCGGGGTATCTGGATGCCCAGCGGCCAGGTGCATGCCATCCGCTGTGTCGGTGAGGTAAAGATGCGCAGCGTGTTCGTGCGCCCCGATGCGGCACTCGAGCTGCCGCTGGCAAGCAAGGCCATCAGCATTTCACCGCTGCTCAGCGAACTGATCAAAGCGTCGGTCGACTTTGCCGGGCCGTTTGTCGAGGACTCGCGTGAGGCGCGGATCATGCGCCTGATCCTCGACGAGATCTGCGTGCTGCCAACCTTGCCGCTGAAGCTGCTGCAACCCCGCGACAAACGCTTGCGGACCATCTGCGCGACCCTCCACGAGCGGCCACACGACACCTCGACCCTGGCCGACTGGGGCACGCACCTGGGCGTCGACGAGAAAACCATCCAGCGCCTGTTCCGCAAGGAAACCGGCATGACCTTCGGCCAGTGGCGCCAGCAGGCGCGGCTGATGCAGGCGCTGGAGCGCATCGCCCTGGGCGAGCGCATCATCGATGTTGCAGGCACGCTGGGCTATGACAGCCCCAGCGCATTCGCCAGCATGTTCAAGCGCCAGTTCGGCACCACGCCTAGCCAGTTCTTCAAGTAGGCCTGTTGCGGCATGGGCTCAACTTGGATGGCGATCATAAGCCTGGCGGGTCAACTGAAACACCAGTGCCCGCTCCGCCAACATCCGCTCGTTTTGCACTACCTCGACGGCTGCGCGATAGTCCTGGTCGCTCATCTGCTGCCGCTGCTCGTACAGCGCATCCAGGCGGGTGTGAAACGGCTCGTCCATGTTCTCGAACCAGTCGGCATGCAACGTCCGCAGGTAGCTCTGCCAAAAATCTCGCTCGGCCAGCGAGCGACTGAGCGCATCGTGCGTCTGCGCGCCCCGGACTTCACGCTCGGCGGCTTCAAGATCGCTGGCGTGCACGCCACTGACATTCGCATAATTCATATGCGAGGGTTGCCCGGGCAGTGACAGGTTGTTGGCCAGGCCAACCCGATAGGCCAGGTGCACCTCCACATCATCCACCGGCAGGTAAGGGTCGCCTTCACGCATCTGCTGGATATGCCGCGATGCAATACGGTCGACCTGGTCCAGTCGGAACAGCTCACGTCCCAGACGCAACAGTGGGCGCATCGCATACACCCCTTCCAGCCCTGCCGCACGCTGTGCCGCCAACGTCCTCACCTCCAGGGCACTGAAGATCAGCAGCATCTGGTCGGCGCAGCTGCGCGGCCCGGCCGCTTGCTGGAACACGGCCTCGCGGACCTCACTGTTCAGCTCGCAGGCTTCGATCACCGCCCACGCCCTGCGACACATTTCCTGAGGCTGACGGGTGAAGTCCCGTGAACGGGAAAAGTCCGCGAAGAAACGGAACAGGTCCTGCGCCCCGTCCTCGGCGGCCAGCCGGTCCCATTGCGCCAGCCGCCGCGGCTGCTCCACCAGGTCTATCCCTTCAAGCCAGCGCAGGCGTTCATCCTCCAGGCCGTGCTCGTGCCTGCGTACAGGCAGCAGGTCACTGTCCACGTCTGCCAGCAAGGTGCGGATTCGCCTGACCGCCTGCACGGACAGCGGGTTATCGTGCAAGTACAGACGTCGCGGGTCCTGGCGCAGCAGTTCGAGCGCGGCGTCCGACACTTCGCTTATCTGGTTATCCCGCAGGTCGATGAACGTCAGCGAGGATGAGGCGAGCAGCGTTTGAGGCAACTCGCGCAGCCCCGTAGCGCGCAGATGCACGCTGCGCAGGCGCCATAACGCACTGACCTCAGGCACACGGCCAATCAGGTTGCCGTCCAGGCCAAGCGTATGCAAGCGCTGCAGGGTATTGATCCGCATGGCATCGCTGGCCGTCAGCAGGATGTGGTTTTGCCCCAGCTGTAGCTCCCTGAGCTCGGCCAGGTGCTCAAGGCCATTAGGCAATGCGGTCAGCACATTGTCTTGCAAGTCAAGACGCAGCACGCCGGTAAAGCGCTGCAGGAAGCTCTCTTCGATGTGCAGCAGGCCCATGTGGTTCAGGCTCAAGTGCGTCACGTGACCGAAGTCGACCCGTTCTGGAAGCCTGGGCAGCGCGCCGACCCGCCAACCGTGGATGCGCAGTTGATGGCCGCTGTGGTCCGCGTGGCCCCTGCGTTGCCAAGCCTGGCGAATCCGGCGTGCTACCCAGCCTCGACGCAGGGCCTGCACGCGGCTGGCAGACTCACGTCGCCAGGTATCCAGGGCGTTCTCCAACTGACGAAACTCTTCCTGGAGCAGGAAGTATCGATGCCAGGGCGTCATGCCGTGCCGGCTCGACGAAGCCAGAAACTCCTCGACCTGGGCGTCGCTGAAGCTCGGGAACAAGCGCAGCAACGCGTAGCGCAGGGATGCCGCGCTACTTTCACCGCGCCCGCTCAGCGGATAGCCAAGGCGCCCGTCCGCCAGGCGCCTGGGCAGGCGCACGCGGCCACCGGGCGGTGCCATGCCAAGCAACTCAGCCAACGTCTGGCGCCGGTCGCAAGCACGCTGTGCCAGCCCTTGTGCCAACCTTTCGGCGCTGGTGCCGGCTTCTCCAAGCGCCTGGCGCTGCGCTGTATCGAGCTGCAACCACAACGCCTGCATCAAGTCGTCGTTCGGCGTGGCATTGGCCAGTGGTTTACCCGAGCTGTCCCGGGCCTCATAGCCCGACGGCCCCTTGGCGATCACACGCACCTCACTTGCTGCTTGCCCCCCCATCTGCGCAGGCGTAAACGAGTCCCCTTCACGCAGTTCCACCCGCACCGACTCCGGCCATGACAGCCATTGGCCGAGCAATCCGAACGCCAGCCGCTCAGTGTCGGCGTTGATCGCCGCAGCCTGCGCCAACCCGGCACAGGCACGGTCCAGCCTGCTTTCACGGACCGACCACCAGGCCTGCTCGGCCAGCTGTAACGGCACCCGCTGCTCGCCGAGCATGCGCTCGACCAGCAGTTCGTCCGCCTGGTCGACGATCTGCTGCGCGCTGCGTACCGTCAGCCCCGGAAAATCACGACGTAACAGCTGGGGCGCGGGCCCTGGTTGCACTTGCCGCTCGGCAACATGCTGCTCGAACGCGTCCCCGCGAATTCTCGGGTAGCGCTCATGCAATCGATGACGTTGCACGGCATCGAGCAGACGCGCCGGAGCGCTCTCCTCGTTCAGGTGCAGCAGGCGCAGCTGGTCAGCACTGAAGTCAGTGGCCAGCAACACCTCACGCGCGGTCTGTTCATCGACATCGGCCAGCGTGCTGCTCATGCGTCGCACAAGTTCGCTACCCTGCCAGGTCTGGGGCAACTCGAACTCGTGCCGCCAGCGCCCGGCGTCCAGGCGCCGCAAAGTTGGCGAGTAGGCATCGTTACGGTGGGGATGACGTATTTGCAGTGATTGCTCGTCCGGATCACCCTCCACCTGATAGACAGCCTGATGAGTTCCCAGGCGCGCCTGGCCATCAAAGGTCGCATGTTGGCCAATGGCCGTTTCGCTTTCCACCAACGCGTAAGCCCCCAGTTTGGGGTCGAGCAGTTTGCGCTGCCCCTCGGCCGTGGCCACGGGGGCCAGCCCATCGACAAATGCCGAACGCTGCAACAGCCGCGCCTCCAATACGCCCGTACCCGCAGTGAGCACCGTTTGCGTGACGTTGACCGCCACGCTCAGCAGATGCTCCAGCGCGCCCTGGCGATCGCCCAACGCCCAATCGTTGTAACCCTCGTACAAGTCATCCACCACCTGCAATGCGGCAATGCCGAGAATCGCCACGCCCAGGCCCGGCACGTAGAAACTCGCCAGCCCCAACAGGTCTAGCCCTGCACCGAGGTAGAACTGCAAGCGCCGGATACGCTCGGCTTCATCGATGGCCTCGGTCGGCATACCAAGCACCTGGGCATCATCGAACAGAACATCCAGCAGGCGCTTGCGCAGGTGCAGGTACAACGGCTCGTCAATTGCCTGCCAGCGGCCATCGAGCTCCACCTGCGCGCCCCTGGCGGACATGGCACTGGCCAGCGCACGGGAGAACGCCTCACGGTCTCGTTCGCTGATGAAGCGCTGAAAGAATGCTGGGTAGTCAGGCAAACGCATGCGCCTGCCCAGCCTGTCGAACAGCGCAGTCCAGGACGTGTGCCAGCTCACCGCCCCCTGCGGGTCATTGGGTATCCAGCACAGTACGCCAGATTGCGCCGCTGGCAACGGGCCTTCACCACTCACCTCGAAGGCCACCACGCCATTGACACGCTTGCCCAACAGCCGCAGGCCCATGGGCTGCGCGCCATCGGCCTTGCCTTTGTCGGCCCTGATGGCTGCAAGGCAGCGCAGAGAAACCTGCTCGTCGATCTCGCCGCGCAGCGCCGCCAGGCGTACCGCAGCCTCCAGCGCATAGCGCTGGCCCCGCTCCAGCAAATCCGCGATGGCCTCGCCGGCCGTTCCGGGAGGCGTCAGCTGACGCTTGAGGTAGGCCTGGTACTGGCCACCCACGTCCAGCGTGCGGCAGAGTTCAGCAAACGCCTGGGCCGATAGCGGCAGGGGCTGCCCTTGCTCATCCAGTACGCGCGTGCCCTCAGCCAGCCCTAGAGGCAAGGTTTCGGAATAGCTGAAATTGTGCAAAGCCGCAGCCAACAGGCTGTTACGAAAATGGTGAATTCGGACGCTGATCGGTATTTCCGGACGGGCTACGGGATAGCGTTGCAACCAACGCAAGTCGAACATGGCCTGGCGGACAGCCACAGGGCGCTTCAGGCGCTCGGCCAATGCCGGCGCCAGCAATGCTTCGGCAAAGCTATCCAGTGGCGTCAGGCCACGGAACAGTGCCTGCAGCTGGTGCTGGACATCCTGCTGCAGTTGCAGGCAGTGATTCAGCTCGTGCAACCGCGCAACAGGCGCCTGCTTCAGCCAGCCTGGCAGGCGGCTGGCGATCAGTGCGTCGATGGAGTGTTCAGCGATAGGTGTGTTTGCCATGGTCGACCTCTGCAGTGTGCAAAGCTCGGATCACAGCGCAGCGGCCAGGGCGCTTTGTGGTACTTACTGCTTGGCGCCGAACGCCTCCCGGGCGAAGTCCGGAAAACTGCGTAGCTTGGGCGTCAGGCGCCGGTCCGGCGCATACAGGACATGCATCGCTACCTGGAGGCCAACCAGCAAGTCGGCAAGGGGTGGTGACGGACTGACAATTGCTACATAACGTTGCAACCATGGAGAAAAACGCCTTGGCTGCCCTGCCCGCCCCATGGCATGGCCACTGCGCTGAAAAGCTCAGCAAATACGGGTATTTGGCGGTGTTTCGATGCACATGAATTGAAACAGCTGGACGGCGAATTTGTAGGACGTTTCTTCCGAACCCGGTAGGCAAAATCGCGGTATCGGCACTTTCCTGTATGAAACCCCAGTTCCCGCAAGATTTTGTCACTGATACGGTCCATTTTTCTTACAACGGCACGGATGCCAATGCCACGAGAGAAACATGGATCAATACAATAAATCTGGCCTGGCCTTGCAGAAAAACTTGCTCAATCTGCGCCGAGAGCGGGACCGATTGAAGGCCGAAGGCAAGCAGGAAGAAGCTGAGCGGCTGAGGCGAGAAATTGCGCGGATAGAAGCAGTAGTGGCCGCATTACCTGCAGCGGCCAAACCACCGACGCTGCAGTAGAAAAGCAAACGCCCCGTCAGCGCGGGGCGTTTTTGCGAGTGCTTCAACTCATGCGCAGCGCTTGAGCAAGGTCTTGATCGGGCGCCGAACCCGGCGCTTCGATACCGCCTTTGGCTTGATCCAGCGGCAGGCCTCGATTTCATTGCAGGGGCGCGGCTTGGATGCGGTCTTGCGGGCTTCGAACAGGTAGTGGATGACCTTGTCCTCCCTGAACTCGGTGATGTAGCGCAACTCGTCGAAGGCCAGGCCGGTCTCCTCGACCATCTCGCGATGGGCCGCTTCCAGCGGCGTTTCATCGCGCTCCACCGTGCCACCCGGCAGGTTCCATTTGGCGTTGCGCTTGCGTACGAACAGCACCTCGCCATCCTTGCGGTAGATCACCGTGGCGCGAAGCTTGATGCCCTTGCGTCTGGCTGTAGCCGTGTCCATTGCCTTCATGCGCGCGATCCCATTCGGTTGACCGGACAGGAGCCGTGCAAGGCTCCTGTCCCGACTGTAGGGCGGTAATGTGTCGATTGAATGACCATCACCGGCGCGAGGTAGTTCAGACTGCTGTCTTGCTGCGCATCGGTCGGGTCCCCGCCCCCAGGCAGGTCACGGCGAAGGCGACCACCAGTGCCGCAGTGCCCAGCAGGAAGATCAGCTGCTGGTTGGAGCCCTCCACCAGCAGGGCGATCAGCGCCGGAGTCACCGCCGCAGCGCCCATCAAGGTGATGCTGACCAGCGGCGTGAGCTTGCCGGTCGGGTCATTGGTGGTGATCAGCGCCATGTAGTACGACAGCGACAGCACCCAGCCAAAGTTGATCAGCAGCAGCGCGACGAACAGCTGCATCGGTGTGCGGGTGTGACCGGTGAGCATGGCAATGGAGATGAACACCGCAACCAGCCCCACGGCGATCATCAGCTGACGGTTGACCCGCGCCCCCAGCAGGCTTGGCAGCCCTGCCCCAGGCAGACCGCCGATGGCCGACAGGCCGAATGCCCAGCCGATATCGACACCGTCGATGCCCTGGTCACGCGCCAACTGGTCGATAAAGCCCCATACGCAATAGATGGCGATCTGCATGAACAGCATGCCCACCAATGCCGTGCGCCCGGTGCGCGCCGAACCACCCTGGGCGGGCGAGCCTTCGCCGCTTGCCAGCGATACTGCCGGGCGACGCGGCAACACCAGGCTGGCGCCACAGATCAGCAGGTACCACAGGCCGAATGCGCACAAGGCGGTCACAGTCCCGCTCTGCGCGGCAAGCATCGGCAAGGCTGCGGAAAACAGCGAGTACTCAGGCGTCTGCAACAACAGCATCAGCCCGAACGAACGGTCCTGGTTGGGCAGGCGACCCAGCGTCGACACCGCATAGGCATACACCAGCCCGGCGCAGGTGCCGGCCGCCAGGCGCACGATCAGCAACACCGCATTGGTGCTGGCGAAGGCAGTGGCGATGCTCAAGGCCACGCACAACGCACCAACCACCAGGCACAGGCTGCGCCCACCGTGGCGCTTCATCAGGATCGGGCACAGCAAGGTGCCCAGGGTCATGCCGATCATCTCGACCGACACCACCCAGCCCTGCTGGTCGAGCGAGAGGCTCAGTTGCTCGGTGACCAAACCCATGAAAATGGGTTGCACGCCACAGACGATGAATGAAGTACAGGCAATGAAAATCAAGGCGGCACGCAGCAGCTTGGAATCATTGATCATGGGAGGACTCCGACACGGCATTTGTTTTTATTGTGGGGTGTTGAGCAGCCCTGAAAGCGCCGTATCAGGCGGCCGGGCCGGTCACGCGGTCAATCCTGGGCCGAGTCCGAAGGCTTTGAAAGTTAATTATCGGAATCGACTTCAGTGGACTTTTTAATGCAGGCCAACGGCCCTTGCTTGCATCAAGAAATGCACTGTGGTCGATCCTGATAATTAATTTGTGAGGGGGCTGGATCATCCCTACCGTATGACGGTACTCAAGCCTCGGAATTAAAGGCCCCCATCATGAACGACCGTGAGTTCATCAATGCCATCGACGCCGATGGCCAACCCCTGAACATCGCCGTAAGCAATGGCCGCATCAGCCACATCGGCCCGCAACGCGCCAGCACCGCCGCTGGCGAGACCATCGACCTCGAAGGCCTGCTGGTGCTGCCAGGCTTCGTCGATGGCCACATCCACCTGGACAAGAGCTTCGTCGGCGACCGCTGGCGCCCGCACCAGCCCGTCGCCAGCCTGCGCGAACGCCTGGCCGTGGAAAAGCGCGAGCTCGCCAGCGCCCCGCCGATCGTCGAGCGCGCCGACGCGCTGATGCGCCAGGCCGCCTCGTTCGGCACCCTGGCCATGCGTTGCCATGTCGACGTCGACGCCAGCACCGGCCTGACCCACCTGCGCGCCATCCTCGAAGCCCGCGACAAGTGGAAAGACCTGATCGACATCGAGTTGGTGGCGTTCCCGCAAGCCGGCGTGGTGACCTGCCCCGGCACTGCCGAGGTAATGGAAGCCGCCGTGCGCGAGGGCGTGCAGGTGGTTGGCGGCATCGACCCGAGCACCTTGGACGGCGATGCCGAAGCCCAGCTGGATATCGTGTTCGGCATTGCCGACCGGCATGGTGTGAAGGTCGATATCCACCTCCACGAACCGGCTGACATCTGCATCGCCCAGCTCGAGCGCATCGCCGCCCGTACCCAGGCACTGGGCATGCAAGGCCTGGTGGCGGTCAGCCACGCCTATGGCCTGGGTGATGTCAGTGACGCCGTGGTTGACCGCACTGCCGAAGTGCTGGCTGCTGCTGGCGTGTCGATCATGACCAACGCCCCCGGCGAGCACGCCTTCCCGCCCGTGCTGCGCCTGCGTGCCGGTGGCGTGCGGGTGTTCACCGGCAACGACAATATCCAGGACGCCTGGTGGCCCTATGGCAACGGCGACATGCTGCAACGGGCGATGCTGGTCAGCTACCGCTCCGGGTTCAATACCGACGAGGAACTGCGGGTCGCGCTGGAGATGGCGACCGTGGCCGGTGCCGGAGTGATGGGCAAGCAGGATTACGGGTTGAAGGTGGGCAACGAAGCCAGCTTCATCCTGTTCAAGGCACCGAATGCGGCGGCGGCGGTGGCGGCAGCCATCCACGAACGGGTGATCGTGCGCCATGGCGCGTTCTGGGGCGGGCCTGCGCAGTTGCAGTTGAAGGCTGCGCAGTTTGCTGCGGAACTGCGTCGCTAATCATCTCGTTGACGCGATCTCTTGTAGGAGCGGCCTTGTGTCGCGAAAGGGCTGCGCAGCAGCCCCAGGATCTCAGCGCAGAAGCATGAATTGCCGGGGCTGCTGCGCAGCCCTTTCGCGACACAAGGCCGCTCCTACAAGCAAGCGTGGTCTCTACTCAGCCTCCGCCCGCAAAATGCCAATCAGTATCTCGGCCAGCTCCTTGACCATCGGATCCGCCGTAGGCCGATGGAAGATCGCTGCCTCGAACACCCGAATCGGCTTGAACCCCTCCTCCGCCCCCAGCACGCGATGCCCGGCCGTCACCACCCGCGACGGCAGCAGGCTGACCCCCAACCCATTGGCCACCGCCGCCTGGATACCCGCCAGGCTCGAACTGGTAAAGCCAATGCGCCACGTGCGGCCCATGGCCTCGACCGCGCTGATCATGTCATCGCGGTACAGGCCACGCGGCGGAAAGGTCACCAGCGGGATCGGGTCCTGGGCAAAGCTCGGATACTGCGCGCTGTCGATCCACTCGATGCGCTCCGGCTGGCAGGCATTGGCCTCGCGGCTGTGGCGCCGCTGCTTGACCAGCACCAGGTCCAGCTCACCGCGGTCGTAGGTGCTCATCAGGTCGCGGCTCAGGCCACCGGTGATCTCCAGCTTCACCGTCGGGTTGAGCCGGTTGAACGCCGCCAGCGCCTGCATCGTCTTGCCCGCGACAAAATCATCCGGCAGGCCGATGCGCACCGTGACCGAGACCCCGCCCGACATCGCTTCACTTAGCTGGTTGCTTACTGATAGCAGGTGCCGTGCGTAGCGCAGCAGGGTTTCCCCGGCGTCGGTGGGGTGCACCTCGCGGTTGCTGCGGTCGAGCAGCTGGTGGCCGACCATTTCCTCCAGCCGGCGCACCTTCTGGCTGACCGTGGACTGGGTGGAATGCAGGCGTGCGGCGGCGGTGGTGAAGCTGCCGCAGTCGGCCACCATGACCACGGCGCGGAGCATGTCCAGGTCGTAGATGGCGCGGTTGGGTTTGGTGCTGTCAGTCATTGGCAGAAGTCGGCTTTCGAGTGGGGCTGGGAGCATGATGCCTGAAGCTGGACCACGGGGAAGCGCTTATTGGTGTCCGTTGTCACGGGGCAAGCCCAGTGAAGTAGACTGGCGCCTTTCTTTGCCTCTCCCTGGAAGACCTGATGAACAAACTGATCTTACCTGTGGCCATCTTCGTGTGCGTGATCATCGCGGGGAAACTGGCCGAGCATGTTGGCCTTGAGGGTAGCTGGAAAGTCGGTTTGCTCTGCGTCGTGGCCGCCTGCGTGCAGATCGCGGTCAACCGTATCCAGCGCTTGCAGCGGCAGAAAGCTGAACGCTGACACAGCCGCTCTGGACGCAAACGGTTGCCTGACAGCACTGACACGACGCGCCATTGAATCGTCTCGATGAGTCATATTGATGCCTTCACACCTCAGGCTAATACTAAAGTCACTGTCTGGGGAGGCACGGATCATGCAAACAAGATTTGTTATCGTTCCAGCTGTACCGATCAAAAAGGAATCCTTCCAATCGGGGGCGCGCTTCTACGCCGCTACGGTTTCGGGTGGTTTCGACATTTACGACAATCAAGAAAAACTGCGCTTGAAGCCGAGCTACTCAACCCGGTCGCTTGCCGAAGCGGCACGCGCCAAGCTGAACGATGAATGCCGAAATCCAGACGAACTTTTCCCCTTCTTGCGGGTGGAATGTCCAGTCATGCAATCGTGAATGAAAACAGCCCGCTTCGGCGGGCTTTTCGTTTCAGCATGGGGCAGCGCGCTTACTGGATGTGCTTGAGCTTTTCGAGCATGGCGGCGCTGCCTTTGAGGTAGCTGGTCACCTCGCCATCTTCCCGCTTGAATTTGATGCCTATCACCTTGTTATCCAGCTTTACCAACTCCACCGATGCCCGGATGACTTCGTGGGGATGAGTAACCTCTGCGGCCGCCTTGCCCTTCTGGATGGACACTTCGTTGACTGTTTGCTCGAAGACATTGCGTTCAGCGTCGTACGACCAGGACGACTGCTGCACGATCTTCTGCATTGAGTCTTTTTCGTTGAGGATCAGGAAATCGGCGGCTGAACCGTCTGCCTTGAGCAGCAACAGTGCCAGTGCCTGTGAGGTGCCGTCATCGGCGTTGGAGTACCAGAGGCCGTAGAGGTCACTTTTCAGGTATTTGGGCGTTGTGATGGCTGTTTCGCTGGGGGGCTTTGCTGTGCCGGTTGTGGAGCAGGCAGAGAGCAGCAGCGGGGCCAGCAATGCGATTGCTAGGGTGAGGTACTTTTTCATTTCAATCCTGGTGGCTTTAAGCAAGCCTTTTTGTGCGTAATGGGTGGTCGTAAATATCTTAAAATGTGTCGAAAAGTCGGAATTGTTCCCTTTCTTGTAGTCTGTTTCTGAAAGATACTCCTGCCGCCTATTTTCCGTTGCGAGGGGCCTGATGGGTCTCTAGTCTCGGCCTGTCGCTGCATATCAGCGACACGGCTTTGACGGGCCGCGACGGTTTTGACATACGGCTTTCATTTTTATGGTGGCTGTACGTGCGGGCACGCCCGCGTGCGCCGGAACTTGTCAATTCCACCGGTCCGTCAACCCACGTACAGCCGCCACCCTCTTCTTGACGGGAGACAGGTCGCGGCACCGATGAGGAATTGACTAATGCTGAAAATAGTTCCCGATCCACCCCATACATTTCACTCCCTCGAAGACACCCTGATCCAGGCTGCGGACTACGCACTTTGTGCGCTAGCTGTATCGCATCAGGCGATGCTGCTACAGCCCAAGTCACCAGCGGCAGCATTGATGATGGCGTCGACACATGAACTTGAGTCGCTGCGGCTGTTGCTTGAAACGGCATTGATTCAAGTACAGATGCCGACCGAGCCGCGAACGCTGCACTAAGCCGACAACCATGTGTTGCCTGGGCTGGGCCTGACACCAGCATGTCTGAAGCTTGTGCGACTTCTGCGGGAGCTGGCTTGCCGGCGATTAGGCCAGCCCAGGCGGCGAAAATATTGAGGGAACAATAATGACGACAGACGACACCAAATTCACCGTCGGCAAAACCATTTTCTTCCAGGGTGAGAACCACACACATCCGCTGTTTCGCATCGAAGCGGGCATTCCTTGCAGAAGTGCTCGGGAGCAGGCTTCGGAATTGATGGGGTATGTGCGGGAATTGACGATTGTCGGCTTGATGGATGAGAAGCCGATGATGATCTGGGCTGCGCATTACCTGAGTGCGTTGGCCAAGGCGCTGATGGATGATGCTGAGTTGGGCATGATGCAATGAAGGCTATTCAGCCTGTTCTCGAAAGGCGCCCGAAAAGCCAAACCTGTCAGGGAAACAGCCTCATACGTCGCTTGCCCAATAGGGCATAATCCGCGACTACAGATCCCGGAGTGTCTCCTTTGCAGTCCACCGACCCCGATACCCCTCCTGCCCAACCTCCCGCCAAAGAAACGGGTCGTATCGTTTATGGTGGATGGCGCAGGTGGCGTCAGCGCGTCGCATTCTGGGTCGGCGCGCTTCTGGTGGGGCTGGTAGCACTGGCATTTGCCTGGTCGGCAGACCACGCATACGCGCTGTTCGAAGCCGCTACCGAGCACTATCACTGGGCACCTTTCCTTATCACACCTGCAGGCTTTGCATTACTTGCCTGGCTAAGCCATCGCTGGTTTAGCCAGGCAAAAGGTAGCGGCATTCCGCAAGTCATTGCTGCTCTGGAGTTTCCCTCCCGCAGCTTCCGGCGCCAGGTGCTGGCCGTGCCCGTCGCAGCAGCAAGGATGGTGCTGACTGTCGGTGCACTGCTGGTGGGAGGCTCGGTAGGCCGTGAAGGGCCTACCGTGCACGTTGGCGCTGCGGTTATCTACGCCTTCGGTACCCGGCTCGGTCTACACGGTCGACGCACTGTTTCCGGGCTGATTCTGGCTGGTGGTGCGGCAGGGATCGCAGCAGCGTTCAATACACCATTAGCGGGCATCGTGTTCGCGATCGAAGAGCTCAGCCGTACCTTTGAACAACGGTTCAGCGGGCTCTTGCTGACCGCGGTCGTGATTGGGGGCATGGTGACGCTCGGGTTGTTGGGCCACTACTCCTACTTTGGCGAGATCGGAGCCCAGCTTCCGCAAGGTTGGCAGTGGACCGCCGTGCCCGCATTCGGAGTGCTCGGTGGCCTGCTGGGTGGCGTTTACGTGAGACTGGTCCTGCCTTCCGATCGCGGTTTGATAGGTAAGCTATGTGCAGTTCGTTCGCGATGGCCAGTGCGCTTCGCCGCAGGTTGCGGCATGGTGTTGGCTGTACTGGGTTTGCTATCAGGCAACCATGTTTTTGGCACTGGATATGAAGAGACGCGCAGCTTGCTCGAAGGCCAACCGGTAACAGACCAGGCCTTCCTTGTTTGGAAATTCCTGGCCAACGTTGTCTCGTACCTGGCGGGTATCCCCGGCGGCTTGTTTTCCCCATCCTTGAGCGTAGGTGCAGCCTTGTCACCGCTGCTGTCATTCATTCCAGGCTTCGATGTTCAGACAGGCGCGCTGCTCGGAATGGGGGCCTACCTTGGCGGCGTGACTCGATCGCCATTGACCGGCTCAGTGATTGTACTTGAGCTGTCCCACAGCCCTGACTTGGCCATTCCGCTTCTCGCAGCAGGCCTCATTGCGTCGTCCGTCTCCGGATGGATCGCGCCGGTCTCGCTCTATCACGCCTTGGCACACAATATAACCAAGCAGCTGGAAGGCTCGCCAACAGCACGATAAGGTTTGCATGCGCCAGATCTCTGAATCACCTGGCTAACAGATGGGTCGAGATACTAGAGGCATAAAAAAACCCTGAAAAATCAGGGCTTTAATAAGAATTAGTGGCGGAAGCGTAGAGATTCGAACTCTAGGATAGTTGCGCATCGACGGTTTTCAAGACCGTGGTACAAGTGCCCTATCCATGCGGGCGCAAAGCCGAAATCGATTCCAAAACAAAGACGAAACGACACAGCTACAAGCCGCATACTTTAAGGGTCGCCGTTTCGGTTTTGGAATCGGTTTTTGCTGTAATTTTCAAGCAGTTTGACGGAACCACCCGCTGCTACAAGCTCCCCAGGAAGTGCGGAATGATCTCAAGGCTCTGGAGTAATCTCTGTCTCAGTGGCTCCGCCTGAGCACCTGGCACACGAAGCACCCGGAGAATGAGCAGCTCTTTCACCATGCCTTGCAGGCGTCGTTTGCAGAGCACGATACAGCATCGCTTTCGAGGAGCTCTTCGAGGCAATACCCAACGTGAAAGCCGAGCGGCTCCCAGGGCACGAGCGCTATCGGGCCAGGGACATCGAGCGGTACGCTAGGCGCGCCGAGATCATCGGCTATAACCTCTTCCACGTGCGCAACTGCCAGTAATGCAGCAGTAGTGTGAAAAATCGACCGGAGGCCGCGCCCTCAACGGCCTATGCGTCGAGGCTGTCTGTCATGCATTGGCGAGTTGGGGCGACTTTCGCCCAGTGGAACCGAGAAGCTACAGCGCAGTTTTAAGCAGCAAAAGCACCCTCCCCCGGCGTTCTGCCCCTCCTCCCCCTTACTTCTTGGCCGGCCGCAGGATCTCGTGAAATTGAGTTGTTCGGCTCTGGCTCGGTGTACTTGAACAGGCGGCATGCGTACCACAGCGCCTGCCAACCCCTTATTGGAAGTTGAGAAACCCGTGTATGATCGAAAAAAACTAAGGACGCGTTCTTATCTTCCATGAAAGATCTTGCACTCTCCCCATTTTCAAAGCGCATATGCCTTGACGTTACATTTTTCTTGACCCTTTTACTCGGGTTGGTACTCGTCTATCACCTGGGCTTCCATGCCATGGTCGACCGGTTCGACGCAGCCCCAGAGCGCTTGAGGGATTACACCTTTCCTGTTTGGGGCAGAATGCCTTGGTTCGAACATGGTTTCCTGACTTTCCTAAACCCCGACGCTTACGCCCAGCATGAGGCATACGCCAACCACTCTACTCTTTACCTCATCTTCATGCGGGGCCTTTTCCTGTTGCAAGAGTGGGTGCCCTCCCTGCCCCCGCGAACAACAGCAGCTATCTTGGCCATGCTCGCTTCGCTGGGCGCGATGTGGTTCACGATCCGACGTCAGCTCGCAATCAGCAATGATGGGCGTAATTACTTGCTGGTATTAGCTGCCCTGCTGTATTTCCTGACCCTTCCAAATTTCTGGATTTCGCTCGGAAAGTTCAATGTCGACAATGGCTTTGTCTTCGTCTTCCCTGTATTGCTGATGACCAGCATTCTGCTTGAGCGGGACGACGCTAAAGGCAAAACATTCTGGATCTGCGCCCTGTCGCTTTGCCTGGTCATGCCGATGGCGGGTGCGTTGTTTAGCATGTTCATGCTGGCAATGACACTGCTGGTCAATCCTAGCGACAGACACAGACTCAAAGTCTGCGGGGTGCTCATGGCGGTTTCCGTCGCCGCTTACCTGCAACCTGTTCTGGTGGCCAAGGTCCTGGGTTTCTCAAGCCAGAACAGCACGTGGCTGTTTCGCTCCGGCCTGGATGGAGACATGCGCTTCTTTGGCAACTTCATCGACTCCGTGGTAGCGCCGCAATTCAATCGCCCTTGGTACATGATTGCGCTCCCTGCGACAGTACTGTTACTGCAATTCGCCTGTTGCTGGCGAGTATCGGGGGCAATCCTGCCGCCGCCGGGCCAGTCGGATGGCATGCAAGGCATACCGTACGCATTCTCAGTCTATCTTCTGATGTTGCTGTTCTGGCCTCAGGCGGTATCCATTCACCCCTATTTGTATGACGCATTGCTGATTGGACCCTTGGTCAGTTGGGTGGCGATCAATTTCGCTACGCGAGCGGTATTCGCCAAGCATTTTGTGTTGTGGTTGTTACTATTTGCCTTCCTGATCCAGTTCAACCTGACCAAAATCGCCCAAGCGGGCCATTGCACCGATTGCTATTACCCCGCATGGGGCATGCTTGGCAGCAGGGCGGGATAGTTAGAACCATGAATAAGTCAATCGCAATTCTGCAGTCGAACTACATTCCCTGGAAGGGCTATGTGGACCTGATGGCCCGTGTGGACGAGTTCATCTACTACGATGAAATGCAGTACACGAAAAATGACTGGCGTAATCGCAACAAGATAAAGACGCCTCAAGGCCTACACTGGTTGAGCATCCCGGTAGGCGCTGATATACATCGTCGTATTTGCGACGTCTCCATCAATGACCCTCGGTGGGCGGCCAAACACTGGAGCACGCTGGAAGCCAACTATCGTCGAAGCCCTTGCTTCGACGAAATCGCCGCGTGGTTGGAACCCCTCTATGCAAACGCCCTGAACAATCTGTCGGACGTCAACCAATCTCTGCTAGAGGGGATATGCACGTTTCTGGGCATCTCCACCCGCCTGAGGCGCTCCACGGATTACGTATTGGAGGGAGGAAAAAGCGAGAAGCTGGTCAATCTGTGCAAACAGGCCGGGGCTACCGAATATGTGACAGGGGGGGCGGCACGCAGTTACATTGACGAAGGATTATTTGCCCAGGAGGGTATAACGGTGACCTACTTCGATTACGCTGGCTATCCCCCATATCCTCAGCTGTGGGGGGATTTCGTGCATGAGGTCAGCATTCTTGACTTGCTGTTCAATTGCGGATCAGAAACCGCTGCATACATGAAGCATGTGCACAAATGAAGCTTGCCATCGTATCCACCCTGTACAAATCTTCGCCCCATTTGGCAGAGTTTCACCGTCGCGCTAGCGCTGCGGCAGCCGAATTTGCCGGCGATGACTATGAACTGATCCTTGTCAACGACGGGTCTCCTGACGATTCGCTGGAAGTGGCGATGGCGCTGGCCGAGCATGACCCTCATGTTGTGTTGCTGGACCTATCGCGCAATTTTGGCCACCACAAGGCAATGATGACCGGACTGGCGCATAGCTCGGCGGACCTCGTCTACCTCATTGATAGCGATCTGGAAGAGCACCCTGAGTGGCTGGCCGCTTTTGCCCAAGCGCTGACAGACAGACAGGCAGACGTCATCTATGGCGTGCAGGAGAGCCGCAAGGGGGGCCTGTTTGAACAGTGGAGCGGGAACTGGTTCTGGAGCCTGTTCAATGCGCTCACTGACATGTCCCTTACCCCCAACATCACGACCTCCCGGTTGATGACTCGTCGTTATGTCGATGCTTTGGTACGACATGAAGAACGCGAAGTATTCATGGCCGGTCTCTGGCATATCACCGGGTTCGTTCAAGAACCGTTCGTAGTCCACAAACTCAGCCGCGGAACATCCACATATACTTTGCGGCATAAAATAGCGCTTCTGGTTAACTCGATTACATCGTTCTCCAACAAACCACTGACTGCAATTTTTTACATTGGGGCATTCATATCGGTATTGGCACTGGCGGCCAATGTATACCTGGTGCTCAACTGGTTGTTCTTCAGCCGCACACTGAGTGGATGGACCTCTTTAATGGCATCCATCTGGCTAATCGGGGGGATGTTGATATCGTCGGTGGGCATCATCGGCATCTATTTATCCAAGATATTTTCCGAGGTGAAGCAACGCCCGTATTCCATCATTCGGCAGGTTTATCAAAGGAAAAAGGAATGATCAGGATCGCTTTCCTTTGTTCCGGCGGCGGTGGCAACCTTCGCTTTATCGCCGAGGTCATTCGGCTCGGCTTGCTGCCTGCCCGGTTGGTCATGGTAGTTACCGACCGAGAGTGCCTCGCAAACCGCTTTGCGTGCGAAAACCAGCTGCCCAACGAAATCATTGATTTCACCGAACCCGGGCAAGCATCACTGCTACGACTGCTAGAAGCCGCATCCGTCGATATCATCATCACCAATGTTCATCGCATTATCCACCCTGCAGTCGTTCAAGCCTTTGCCAAACGTCTACTCAATCTGCACTACTCCTTGTTACCGGCCTATGGAGCGATGATCGGGACCAAGCCGGTCGAAGCCGCACTGCAGGCGGGCAGCCTTTTTATCGGAACAACCGCTCACCTGGTCGATTTCGGCGTTGATACAGGCCCTCCATTGGTGCAATCTGCTATCCCGCTGCAGCAGGGCGACACACTGCCATCGGTCATGGACACTGTATTTCGCACAGGTTGTCTGTGCTTGCTCAATGCGATTCTTTTACACACGGGATCGCCAGTCAGATACTGTGGCACTCACCTCGTCCATGGTCGTACTGTCCTGAGCAATCCAGGCTTGGCCTTTGATCAAGGACCCATAGATGACGACATGTGGCAACGCATTGCTGACTACCCCAGTCCCGCTCGTTGAGGACCGCGCTTCGGAAAGCCATTCATGAACTATTATCTAGCCATCCTGCCGGTCACCTTGCTGGTGAGTTACAGTCAATTGATCGTGAAGTGGCGCACCCAGGCCGGCGCAGGGGAGTCAGCCGACAGTTTGCTCGGTCGCTTGCTGGCTTTCTTGAAAGACCCCATCCTGATGTCGGCATATGCTGCCGCCTTGCTGGCATCGTTCGTATGGCTGTTCGTGGTGGCACGCCTGCCACTCGCTGTCGCTTTTCCCATCTACATAGGCAGCACTTTCCTGCTGGTGTTGCTGGGCAGCTTCCTGATCCTCGGTGAAACAGTGAGCTTGATCAAGATCATCGCTGCACTGCTAATTTTGGCAGGCATTCTGCTCGGGGTGTCAGCCGATGCTTGATTCAGCGCTCAAAAGCATGCAGCTGTGGTTCGCCGAGCTGCGCACACGCATGCCCGATGAAGAGGCCCAGACACTGTTCGACACGTACGCGGAAGAAGCAATGTTCGGCCGGCGCCTCATTGCTTCCGATCTGGAGCGACTTCCCCTTGGCAGTGCCATTCTGGAAGTAGGCGCCGGCGCGATGCTTCTCAGCAGCCAACTGACAAAGGAAGGCTATGAGGTTACAGCACTGGAACCGACCGGCACCGGATTCACGCATTTCGAGCGGATGCGTGCGGCAGTTCTGCAGAGCGCTGAAGAAGGCGGATTTGCACCGAAGCTATGCTCGATGCGTGCAGAGGAATTGCATCAACCCGCCACGTTCAGTTATGGGTTTTCAGTTAATGTGATGGAACACGTGGACGATATCAGCATCTCGCTCGAACGCATCACAGATAGCCTCAAGCTCGGCGGGATCTATCGCTTCACCTGTGCTAACTACCTGTTCCCCTACGAGCCCCACTTCAACCTGCCCACGCTATTTTCCAAGAAACTGACCGAGAAAATGCTGGGTGCTCGAATTTTCAACAGTACTCGGGTGACCGACCCTGCGGGAACATGGCAGTCACTCAACTGGATCACCGTCCCACAGGTTGCTGGCATTGCTCGCCGCTCGAGACAGATGCAGGCAACTTTTGATCGCCGCATGCTGGTAGACGCGTTCGAACGGGTACTGAAGGATCCGCTATTCGCCCGTCGACGCTCCCCGCTTGTTTGCGCCATGATCAAACGGATGGTGGCGTTGCGCCTGCACAAGCTTTTGATGCTCATTCCCGCCACTATGCAACCGATTATAGACTGCCGAATCCGTAGACACTAACAATGACTAGTATCACGTGGCAGCATCAATCAGATGTCTGAGTGCTTACTGCCTCACTTATTAATTTACAATCAAGGGTAGCCATGGCCGACATCATTCCATTCAATAGCCCGTACATGACAGGTAAGGAACTGTTTTATATTGCCGAGGCTAAATTCAACAACAAACTCGCCGGCGATGGTGGCTTCACTAAGCGTTGCCATCAATGGCTAGAGACGCAGACAGGCACTAACAAGGCATTGTTGACGCACTCCTGTACAGCGGCCCTGGAAATGGCGGCTTTGTTACTGGAACTGCAACCAGGGGACGAAGTGATACTTCCCTCTTTTACTTTTGTCTCGACTGCAAATGCTTTCGTGCTGCGTGGTGCCGTGCCCGTCTTTGTCGACATCCGAGAAGACACACTCAATCTCGATGAGTCCCTTGTAGAAGAAGCAATCACGGCCAGGACCCGCGCTATCGTCCCGGTGCACTACGCGGGTGTTGCATGCGAAATGGACACCCTAATGAGCATCGCTGCGCGGCACGGCCTGAAAGTTGTCGAGGATGCGGCTCAAGGCGTGATGGCCAACTACAAGGGGCGCGCGCTGGGCTCCATCGGTGACTTTGGAGCCTTCAGCTTCCACGAAACCAAAAATGTCATCTGTGGCGAAGGCGGCGCCTTGTTGGTGAACTCACAAGCATCAGCGCTGCGAGCGGAAATCATCCGCGAGAAGGGCACTGATCGCAGCCGTTTTTTCCGTGGTGAAGTCGACAAGTACACCTGGCAAGAAGTGGGCTCCTCATTTCTACCCGGAGAGATCACTGCCGCCTTCCTCTGGGCGCAACTGCAGGAAGCCCAATCAATCACCAATGAGCGACTGGCCACCTGGGAGCAATATCACGCCTCACTGCAGTCTCTAGAAAAATACGGGGCGATCCGCCGTCCTATCATACCGGCCGACTGCCAGCACAATGCGCACATGTACTACGTTTTGCTGGCCCCCGAACTTAACCGCCAAGCTGTGCTCGATAGCCTCAAACAGCAAGGTGTTCAGGCTGTGTTTCACTATGTTCCCTTGCACGACTCGCCTGCAGGACGGAGGCACGGGCGGACGCATGGAGCGCTAGACGTAACCCTTAATCAGTCGTCCCGGCTGATACGCTTGCCGCTATGGGTGGGCATCTCAGCCGAGCAGCAAGCCCAAGTCATGTATGCACTTGAGCGCGCGACGCGCTGACTGCGGGCGGTGCGTGGCGCCGGAGTTAAAATCCATCCTCCCAAAGTCAAGCTCCGGAATCTGTGAAGGCAAAAAATGCCCGTTTGGTGGCTGGAAGCCTTGGCAGCACTGTTAAGATGCTCACCATTAAGAAGAACGGTTCAGAAAAACGGATCAAACTCAAACATGACCCTTTTTACCGAGACTGGGCTGCAGATCTCTAGCACGCTGTCGGCCCATCCGAAGTATCGGCCTGACATTGACGGGCTAAGGGCTGTCGCAGTGCTGTCGGTTGTATTTTTCCACGCATTTCCGTCATGGATGCAGGGTGGGTTTGTCGGCGTAGATGTCTTTTTCGTGATTTCTGGATTTTTGATATCAAGCATCATCTTCGGAAGTCTTGAAAGAGGAAGCTTCGGTTTTCTGGATTTCTATAGCAGAAGGGTGAACCGAATATTCCCGGCGCTTCTGCTGGTGCTTTCGGCCGCGTGGGCCTTCGGCTGGTTCAGCCTTATGGTTGACGAATACTCACAACTGGGGAAGCACATCGCTGGGGGCTCTGCATTTATTTCCAACTTTGTGTTACTGGGCGAGTCTGGCTATTTCGACAATAGCGCCGAAACGAAACCGCTGCTGCACCTCTGGTCACTCGGAATTGAGGAGCAATTTTACCTAATCTGGCCGCTCGTAGTCTGGGCCGCTTGGCGGAGCAGGTTGAGCCCTCTTGTTCTGATACTCATTGCGGGCGGTGTTTCCTTTGCCCTCAACATAATCGGTGTGGGTTCAGACAAAGTTTCTACCTTCTACTCACCACAAACACGGTTCTGGGAGCTGCTTGTTGGCTCGCTGCTGGCTCTTGTCATGATGAACCCTGCGAAGTCGCTGCGCCTGCACCGTGACGAGGTGCGACCATTGCTCCAAAACTTTCTTTCCCTGCTCGGCATGATGCTGATCGTGACAGCAATTGCGCTGACAACCAAGGATGATCAATTCCCTGGCTGGTGGGCAATCCTGCCAACAGTCGGGGCCGCTCTTATCATCGCAGCGGGGCCGTTTTCTTGGATTAATAAAACCCTTCTTTCTAGCAGGATCATGGTTTGGTTCGGCCTGATCAGCTTCCCGCTGTACCTTTGGCACTGGCCGCTCCTGAGTTTCACCAGAATGATGGACAGCGCCACGCCGTCTACACCCGTGAGGATCGCCGCAGTTATCGCAAGCGTTATCTTGGCTTGGTTGACCTACCGCTTCGTTGAGAAACCGATACGCAGCAAGCTAAATCCGCGCGCCTCAGTTGGTTTCCTGTCGATCGCGCTGGCTGGAGTTGGAATAACCGGGTTTGCGACATTCAAGTCGGATGGACTACCGTCTCGTTTCCCGGCTGAGATTCAAGCAATCGCAGATTTTAAATACGATTTCACGACCGATGCTCGCTATCCAGAATGCTGGCTGTCAATGACCGATCCATACGACGGATTTGCACCCAAATGCCTATCGGGTAACCGTCAGGGCGAAGGCATTCTGGTGTGGGGCGACTCCCATGCTGCCCGTCTTTACCCCGGGATCGTTGCAGACATAGGTGCTTCGGAGTCGATTCTGCAGGCAACCAGAAGCGCCTGCCCGCCCATCTTGAACTTTGGTGATTCCCTCTGCCAGCAGAGCAACCAGTACATCCTGGATAAACTGGGGAGCATCAAGCCGCGGACCGTTGTGTTGTTCGGAGCATGGGGCCGCTATCGCGCAAACTGGGCAGCAGGATCGGAAGACCAGGCGAAGCTTACTCGAACGATCAAGGCGATTTCATCTGCGGGTGTATCGAGGATCATCGTTCTCGGCCCGGCACCAGAATGGCTGGATGTCCTTTCGAAGCTCGTATACAAAAGCTGGGAAAGCGATTTCCCAAGACATCAAATACCCAGCCGCCTCACCTCAGGCTTGAATCAGGCTGTCAGAGATATGGAGGGAGACTTGAGGGAGGCAGTTGAGAATTCAGGCGCCTCGTATGCGTCCGTTTTCGACATCCTCTGCAACAGCGATGGCTGCCTCACTCATATCACCGATGATGCATCAAAGCTGACCAGCTGGGACTACGGGCATCCGACCACGGATGCCTCCCTCTTCATATCGAGACATATGCATCAAGCACTACAGCCTAGGAGCTCCGCCCAATCACACGACTGACTAACGAGATGCAACGCTCTCAATCTAACGGTCTTGGAGATGCGGCATGCAGTAGCCGCTATGCGCTTCTCATTGGATCATCACTCAATTGATGGAATGTGTAGGCAACGAAGTTTCTCTACACACACCAATTGTGCTGCATTAGGAACGGAAAAAGGCGTCCAAGCCTCGAAGCATCAGGGTTTTGGCGCCTTTTTGTTTAGATGGCGACTCCAGTTTATGATCACCAGTTCTCCAGTCACCTCCGCCTTGCCTTGGCGCTGGTTTGTGTTGCTGTGGCGAATATCCAGGCACTCGAAGTGGAAGCCATCGAAGGCACGCCAAATGTCCGGGTGGTCGTTGATGCTGACCATCACCTTACCCTTGCACCGGCGTATGAAGTCGGCCATGCGCTGATACTCCTCGAAGGGGAAGTCGACACCATAGCCGGCGGTCTGCCAGTAAGGGGGGCCATGTAGAAGAACGTGTGCGCTTGATCGTAGAGCTCGGCGCAGGCGAGCCAGGACAGGTTCTCCACGTAGGTGCCGGCGAGGCGTTGCCAGGCGGCGGACAGGCTCTTCTCTATGCGCAGCAGGTTGATGGCCGGTCCGGTGGTGGTGGTACCGAACGTCTGCCCGGTGACCTTGCCGCCGAAGGCGTGATGCTGCAGGTAGAAGAAGCGGGCGGCGCGCTGGATATCAGTGAGGGCCTCGGGGCGCGTGATCTTCTGCCACTCGAAGATCTGGCGGGAGCTGAACGCCCACTTGAACTGGCGCACGAGACCTCTCAGAAAATGCTGCAGATTTTCGGGGAGGCAAACTGAGACAGCTTCCGCTTGAGAGGCTCCTCGAAAGCAATAAGACGCCCAGGGTGAAGGGTCGCCGTTCAGCGGAAATTCTGCAGAAATCCACCGAAAGCCAGAGGCCAAAGGATGGGCTGGAGGATGAGCTGAGATACTGCAGGCATAAAAAAACCCCGAAAAAATCAGGGCTTTAATAAGAATTAGTGGCGGAAGCGTAGAGATTCGAACTCTAGGATAGTTGCCCATCGACGGTTTTCAAGACCGTTGCCTTAAACCACTCGGCCACGCTTCCAGCTCGTTTTGCGGCCGCCATAATACCGTAATGAAACACGCTGTCAAACTCTCTGTGTCGCGGGTTGCGAAGCCTCTGTTAGACTGCTTGCATCTGAACGTCCAAAACCATGGATCCATAAGGAGTGTCGCCATGCGCGAACAGGATTACGCCGTACACCACGGCCAGCAAGCCGAGCAGCAGGAGGTCAGCAAGGTCCTGCGCAACACGTACAGCCTGCTGGCACTCACCCTCGCCTTCAGCGGTGTCATGGCCTTCGTCGCCCAGCAGATGCGCGTCGGTTACCCGAACGTCTTCGTCGTGCTGATCGGCTTCTACGGTCTGTTCTTCCTGACCAACAAACTGCGTGATTCGGTCTGGGGCCTGGTGTCCACCTTCGCCCTCACCGGCTTCATGGGCTTTATCCTCGGCCCGATCCTCAACCGTTACCTGGGCATGGCCGGTGGCGCCGAAGTGGTCAGCTCGGCCTTCGCCATGACCGCGCTGGTGTTCGGTGGTCTGTCGGCCTATGTGCTGATCACCCGCAAGGACATGAGCTTCCTCAGCGGCTTCATCACTGCTGGCTTCTTTGTGCTGCTGGGCGCGGTGGTTGCGAGCTTCTTCTTCCAGATCAGCGGCCTGCAACTGGCGATCAGCGCTGGCTTCGTACTGTTCTCGTCGGTCTGCATCCTGTTCCAGACCAGCGCGATCATTCATGGCGGTGAGCGCAACTACATCATGGCGACCATCAGCCTGTATGTATCGATCTACAACCTGTTCATCAGCCTGCTGCAGCTGTTCGGCATCATGGGCCGCGACGACTGATTGGGTTGGCTTTACAGAAGAGCCCGCTTCGGCGGGCTTTTTTTGCGCCCATTCTTTGACTTAAAAGTCAGATAATTGTGCAAATGATCGCCGATCTTGCCGGTATCGTGCATTCCCCTACCGCAATCGCACTTCTGCCCGTAGAATGCGCTCCTTTTTTCTTCCGGGGCAGCTTCAGCGATGAGCTCACACGAACACAGCCCGGGCGCCACGGCGCCTGCCAACGAACTGGTACTTGGCCTTGAGGACAAGCCACGGCTGTTGATCGGCCTGCTGGCAGCGCTGCAGCATCTGCTGGCGATCATCGTGCCAATCGTCACCCCTGGCCTGCTGATCTGCCAGGCATTGGGCGTTTCGGCTCGCGATACCAACCTCATCGTCTCCATGTCGCTGGTGATCTCCGGCATTGCCACCTTCGTCCAGTGCAAGCGCTTCGGTCCATTCGGTGCCGGGCTGCTGATCGTGCAGGGCACCAGCTTCAACTTCGTCGGGCCGCTGATTGCCGGTGGCGCGCTGATGGTCAAGCAGGGTACGCCGGTCGAAAGCGTGATGGCGGCGATCTTCGGTGTGGTGATTGCGGGCTCGTTCGTCGAAATGGGCGTGTCGCGCATCCTGCCGTTCGTCAAACGCCTGATCACCCCGCTGGTGACCGGTATCGTCGTACTGATGATCGGCCTGACCTTGATCAAGGTCGGCCTGATCAGCATGGGTGGCGGCTTCGGCGCCATGGCCAATGGTACCTTTGCCAACGGCGAAAACCTGCTGCTGTCGGGCGCCGTGCTGGCGGTGATCGTGATCCTCAACCGCATCCCGGTGGTGTGGATGCGCAGTTGTGCCATCGTTATCGCGCTGGCAGTCGGCTACGCCCTGGCGGGTTACCTCGGCCGCCTGGACTTCACCGGCATGCACGAAGCTGCGCTGTTCCAGGTGCCGACGCCGCTGCACTTCGGCCTGGGCTTCTCCTGGGCACTGTTCATCCCGATGCTGGTGATCTACCTAGTGACTTCGCTGGAAGCCATCGGTGATGTAACCGCCACCAGCAAGGTCTCGCGCCAGCCGGTCGAAGGCCCGCTGTGGATGTCGCGCATCAAGGGCGGCGTGCTGGTCAACGGTGCCAACTCGCTGCTGGCCGGCCTGTTCAACACCTTCCCGAGTTCGATCTTCGCCCAGAACAACGGGGTGATTCAGCTGACCGGTATTGCCAGCCGCCATATCGGTATCTGGATTGCCGTCATGCTGGTGCTGCTGGGCCTGTTCCCGAGCGTGGCCGGTGTGATTCAGGCTGTGCCTGAGCCGGTGCTGGGTGGCGCGGCCATGGTGATGTTCGGCGCGGTTGCCGCATCGGGCATCAATATCCTGGCCAGTACTCGCCTGGACCGTCGTGCCCTGCTGATCATCGCCGTGTCGCTGGCGCTGGGTCTGGGTGTGGCTCAGGTGCCGGAGTTCCTGGCGCACATGCCAGCGGCAATTCGTAATGTGCTGGAATCGGGGGTGGCTACCGGTGGTATCTGCGCCTTGGTGCTGAACTGGTTCCTGCCGGAGAGCAAGGAAAACGCCTGATCCGCGCCTGCCCTGCCGACAAAGCCCGCGCCCACTTGCGCGGGCTTTTTGCTTTATCATGGCGGCATTCCTTTGCACGAGTTGCCCATGAAATTCGCAATCGCGGTTTTTTCCCCGGCCCATGCGCCCTCCTCGCGCCGCGCCTTGCGCTTCGCCGAGGCGGCGCTGGCTGGCGGGCATGAGATTGCCCGGCTGTTCTTCTATCAGGACGGGGTGCACAGCGCCTCGGCCAACGTGGTCACGCCCCAGGATGAACAGGACATCGCCGCCCAGTGGCGGGCCTTCATCGAGATCAACCGGCTGGACGCGGTGGTGTGCATCGCCGCTGCCCTGCGCCGTGGCGTGCTCGATGAAGCCGAAGCCAGCCGCTACCAGCGCCCGGCGGTGAACCTGCCCAAGCCGTGGGAGCTGTCTGGTCTTGGCCAGCTGCATGAAGCTGCACAAACGGCCGACCGCCTGGTCTGCTTCGGAGGCGACTGAAATGGCCAAATCCATGTTGATCATCAGCCGCCAGGCACCGTGGAACGGCCCGTCCGCCCGGGAGGCGCTGGATATCGCCCTGGCCGGCGGCGCCTTCGATCTGCCGCTGGCCATGCTGTTCCTCGATGACGGCGTGTTCCAGCTAGCGCCCGGCCAGCAACCGACCGCCGTGGAGCAGAAGAACCTCGCCGCCAACCTGCAGGCGCTGCCGATGTTCGGCGTCGAAGAGCTGTTCGCCTGCCAGCACAGTCTGACGCGCCGTGGCCTGGCCGCCGATGCCCTCGAGCTGCCGGTGGAAGTGCTGGACGACAAAGCCTTGCAAGCCCTGATTGCCCGTTTCGACCAAGTGGTGACGCTCTGATGCCAACCCTGCACGTGTTATCCCACTCCCCGTTCGGCGACGAGCGCCTGGACAGCTGCCTGCGCCTGCTGGGCGCTGACGACGGCGTGCTGCTGTGCGGCGATGCGGTCTATTCCCTGCGCGACGGCAGTGACACTCAACGTCAGCTGCAGGCAGCCAACCTGGCACAACGCCTGTTCGCCCTCGACGAAGACCTGCAGGCCCGTGCCATCAGCAGCACGCTGGCCAAGGCCGTGGACTACCAGGCCTTTGTCGAGCTTTCGCTGCACTACGACAAGGTCAACAGCTGGCTATGAGTACGCTGAACGTTGGCGATCGCGCCATCGCCCTGGACAAGGACGGGTTCCTGGTCGACCTGCAAGACTGGTCGCGCCCGGTCGCCGAGGCGCTGGCCGAGCGCGAAAGCATCGCCCTGACCGCCGACCACTGGGAAATCCTCGACCTGCTGCGTCAGTTCTACAACGAGTACCAGCTGTCGCCGGCCACCCGCCCGCTGATCAAGTACACCGCGCTCAAGCTGGGCACGGAGAAGGGCAACAGCCCGCACCTCAACCGCCTGTTCAACGGCACCCCCGCCAAACTCGCCGCCAAGCTGGCGGGCCTGCCCAAGCCGACCAATTGCATATGACCGACGCCCGCCCGCTGACCCTGGAAACCCCGGCCGAACACCCGTTCGCCGAATTCGTGCGCATCCTTGGCAAAGGCAAGCGCGGTGCCCGCGGCCTGACCCGCGAAGAAGCCCGCGCCGCCATGACCCTGCTGCTCGAAGGCAAGGTCGAAGACACCCAGCTGGGTGCCTTCCTGATGCTGCTGCGGCACAAGGAAGAAAGCGCCGAGGAGCTCGCCGGGTTCACCGAAGCCCTGCGTACCCACCTGCATGCGCCGAACATCGCCGTGGACATCGACTGGCCGACTTACGCCGGCAAGAAGCGCCACCTGCCCTGGTACCTGCTCAGCGCCAAGTGCCTGGCAGCCAACGGCCTGCGCATCCTCATGCACGGCGGCGGCGCGCACACCGCCGGGCGCATGTACACCGAACAGCTGCTGGCGCTGCTGGAGATCCCGCTGTGCCGTGACTGGCCTGCGGTCAGCCAGGCCCTCGACCAGCAGCGCCTGGCCTTCGCCCCGCTGCACGACTGGGCACCGCAACTGCAGCGGATGATCGATCTGCGCAACACGCTGGGCCTGCGTTCGCCTATCCATTCCCTGGCACGGGTGTTGAACCCATTGGGCGCACGCTGCGGCCTGCAGAGCATCTTCCACCCCGGCTACCAGGCGGTGCACCGTGAAGCCAGCCGCCTGCTCGGCGACCATGCCGTGGTGATCAAGGGCGATGGCGGTGAGATCGAGGTCAACCCAGATGTCATCAGCCACCTCTACGGCACCAGTGCAGGCGAAGCCTGGGACGAGGAGTGGCCGGCGCTGAGCGAACGCCGCCATGTAAAACCACCGAGCCTGCAGCCCGAGCAGCTACTGGCGGTCTGGCGTGGCGAGGCCGAAGACAGCTACGGCGAAATGGCCGTGGTGGCAACCATGGCCCTGGCGCTGCGTGGTCTGGGCCAGGATCGCGAACAAGCTTTTGCTACCGCACGTGGTTATTGGGCCGCACGTAACCAATCGAATAAATAGATGATAAGGGTGCGGTCTTTGCGCTAGTTATTCGAACTATTTGCCCTAGACTGGGCTCCAACGACAAACAACTTTGTTTCCGAGGAGCTCACCATGGGCCTTTTGATCGACGGCCGCTGGCACGACCAGTGGTATGAAAACGGCAAGGACGGCACCTTCAAGCGCGAAAACGCCCAGCGTCGCAATCAGCTGCCCGCTCCGGAAGCCGGCCGCTATCACCTGTACGTTTCGCTCGCCTGCCCATGGGCCCACCGCACCCTGATCTTCCGCGCCCTCAAAGGCCTGGAGCCGCTGATCGACGTATCCGTGGTGAGCTGGCTGATGCAGGACCATGGCTGGACCTTCGACCAGCAACAAGGCTCCACCGGCGACCACCTCGATGCCCTGCAGTATATGCACCAGCGCTACACCCAGGACGACCCGCATTACACCGGCCGCGTGACCGTGCCCGTGCTGTGGGACAAGAAAGAGAAGCGCATCGTCAACAACGAGTCGTCGGAGATCATCCGCATCTTCAACAGCGCGTTCAACGAGCTGAGCGGCAATACCCTGGACCTGTACCCCGAGCCACTGCGCCCGACTATCGAGGCACTGAACGAACGCATCTACCCGGCGGTGAACAACGGCGTGTACCGTGCAGGCTTCGCCACCACCCAGGATGCCTACGAGGCGGCGTTCGATGACGTATTCAACGAGCTGGATTATTTAGAAGAGTTGCTGGGCCGCAATCGTTACCTGGCCGGCGAGTACCTGACCGAGGCCGATGTGCGCCTGTTCACTACCTTGGTGCGCTTCGATGCGGTGTACCACGGGCACTTCAAGTGCAACCTGCGCCGGCTGAGCGACTACCACAACCTGTCCAACTGGCTGCGCGAGCTGTACCAGTGGCCGGGGGTCGCTGGGACGGTGGATATGGAGCATATCCAGAAGCACTACTACATGAGCCACAAGACCATCAACCCGAACGGGATCGTGCCCAAGGGGCCGCTGCAAGACTTCAACCAGCCCCATGATCGGGAGCGGTTGGCGGGCAAAGGGATCTACCAGGCTTGAAATAGCTGGGGCCGCCTGGCGGCCCATTCGCGGGCAAGCCCGCTCCCACAGGTACAGCACAGGCAGTGAACCTTGTGCAGCACCTGTGGGAGCGGGCTTGCCCGCGAAGGGCTGCAAAGCAGCCCCAGCCACATCAGTCTTGTTGCGAACCTTCGAACCAAGCCAGCTTGTCGCGCAGTTGCACCACTTCCCCGACAATCACCAGGGTCGGCGCATGCACTTCATGCCGTGCCACCAGCTCCGGCAAATCCGCCAGGGTACCGGTGAACACCCGCTGATTGCGCGTAGTGCCCTGCTGCACCAGTGCCGCCGGCGTACTCGCCGCTCGCCCATGGCGAATCAGCTCGGCACAGATGGTCGGCAACCCCACCAACCCCATGTAGAACACCAGGGTCTGGGCCGGCGCCACCAGGTCATCCCACGGCAGGTTGCTGGTGCCATCCTTGAGGTGGCCGGTAACGAAACGCACCGACTGGGCATAGTCACGGTGAGTCAGCGGAATGCCGCCATAGGCGGAGCAACCACTGGCCGCGGTAATCCCCGGTACCACCTGGAACGGAATGCCGTGCTCGGCCAGCTCCTCGATCTCTTCGCCACCCCGGCCGAAGATGAACGGGTCGCCGCCCTTGAGGCGCAACACACGCTTGCCCTGCTGGGCGAGGTCGACCAGCAGGCGGTTGATCTGGTCCTGCGGCACGGCATGGTCGGCGCGGCGCTTGCCAACGTAGATGCGCTCGGCATCACGCCGGCACATCTCGATGATGGCGGGTGCCACCAGGCGGTCGTATAGCACCACGTCGGCCTGCTGCATCAGGCGCAAGGCACGGAAGGTCAGCAAGTCCGGATCACCCGGCCCCGCCCCCACCAGATACACCTCACCGCCCTGCTGCACCGGCGCACCGTCGACCATCGCCTGCAACAGGCGCTCGGCCTCGGCGCCCTGCCCGGCCAGCTGGCGCTCGGCAATCGGGCCCTGGAACACGGTTTCCCAGAAGCCACGGCGCTGATTGACGTCCGGGTACAAGGATTTGACCTTGTGCCGGAACCGCGCAGCCAGCCCGGCCAGTTCGCCATAGGCCGACGGAATCCAGGCCTCCAGCTTGGCGCGGATCAACCGCGCCAGCACCGGGGCGTCACCGCCACTGGACACCGCAATCACCAACGGCGAACGGTCGACGATGGCCGGGAAGATCACCGTGCACAGGGCCGGCGCATCCACCACGTTGACTGGCAGGCTCAACGCCTGCGCATCGGCCGACACCTGGGCGTTGAGCCCAGGGTCGTCGGTGGCCGCGATCACCAGCCGGCAGCCGACCAGATCGGCCGCCTGATAGCCACGCACCAGCACGTCACCGCCACCTTCCCGGGCCAACGCGGCCAGCTGGCCGTCGACATCCGGCGCCACCACGCGCAGCGCGGCGCCGGCATCAGCCAGCAGGCGCGCCTTGCGCAAGGCGATCTCACCGCCGCCGACGACCAGAACCCGGCCGCCCTGCAGCTTGTGGAACAGCGGCAGGTAATCCATTTAGCGGATGACCTCGACGCCGCCCATGTAAGGCTTGAGCACGTCCGGTACGCGGATCGAACCGTCGGCCTGCTGGTAGTTTTCCAGCACGGCTACCAGGGTACGGCCTACGGCCAGGCCGGAGCCGTTGAGGGTGTGCACCAGCTCAGGCTTGCCGGTTTCCGGGTTGCGCCAGCGGGCCTGCATGCGGCGCGCCTGGAAGTCACCACAGTTGGAGCAGGAGCTGATTTCGCGGTACTTGTCCTGGCTCGGCACCCACACTTCCAGGTCGTAGGTCTTCACGGCGCCGAAGCCCATGTCGCCGGTGCACAGGGCCAGTACGCGGTATGGCAGCTCCAGCAGCTGCAGTACGCGCTCGGCGTTGGCGGTCAGGCCTTCCAGGGCTTCCATCGACTTGGACGGCTCGACCACCTGGACCATCTCGACCTTGTCGAACTGGTGCTGGCGGATCATGCCACGGGTGTCACGGCCGGACGCGCCGGCTTCGCTGCGGAAGCACGGGGTGTGGGCAACCAGTTTCAACGGCAGTTGCTTGGCGTCGAGGATCTGGTCGGCGACCAGGTTGGTCAGCGACACTTCGGCCGTCGGGATCAGGTAGAAGTCGGCTTCGCCTTCGCGGGTGATCTTGAACAGGTCTTCCTCGAACTTCGGCAGCTGGCCGGTGCCCTGCAAGGCCGGGGCCTGGACCAGGTACGGGGTGTAGTGCTCCTCGTAACCGTGCTCGCCGGTGTGCAGGTTGATCATGAACTGCGCCAGTGCACGGTGCAGGCGGGCGATCGGCCCACGCAGCACGGCAAAACGCGCGCCGGACAGCTTGGCCGCAGCTTCGAAGTCCAGGCCACCGCTGACTTCGCCCAGGGCGACGTGGTCCTTGATCTCGAAATCGAAGGCGGCCGGGGTGCCCCAGCGGCGCACTTCGACGTTGTCGTCTTCGCTGGCACCGACCGGTACGCTGGCGTCCGGCAGGTTGGGAATGGTCAGCAGAATGCCGTCCAGCTCGGCCTGGATACCGTCCAGCTCGACCTTGCCGGCAGCCAGTTCGTTGGCCATGCGCTCGACGTCAGCCATCAGCGGGGCGATGTCCTCGCCCTTGGCCTTGGCCTGGCCGATCGACTTGGAACGGGCGTTACGCTCGGCCTGCAGCTGCTCGGTGCGGGTCTGCACCGCCTTGCGGCGCTCTTCCAGTGATTCGATGCGCGCGACATCCAGGCTGAAGCCACGGGAGGCCAGGCGATCCGCCACTTCCTGAAGTTGGCCGCGTAACAGTTTGGAATCGAGCATATCGTTCTCTCGTTATAGGTAGGTGTTGGTTCAGAATCGGGTCAGGGACAGGCCGGCCCAGGTGGCCAGGAGCCCGCCCACCACGCTGATACTGGTATAGCCCAAGGCGAGGGGCACTTGCCCACTTTCGATCAGGCGCACGGTATCGAGCGAGAAGGAGGAAAAGGTCGTCAGGCCGCCAAGGAAGCCGACGATCAGGCCGGCGCGCAGTTCGACCGGCACCAGCGGCTTGTGCAGGAACAGGCCATAGAGCAGGCCGATCAGCAGGCAGCCGACCAGGTTGACCGCCAGCGTACCGAGATAGAAGTGCCGTGGCCAGTGGGCCGCGACCCAGTTGGTGGTGGCGAAGCGCATCAAGGTACCGGCAATACCGCCCGCGCTGACGGCGGCAATCAGTGCAATCACGGTTTTCTCCGTTGACGGGGGCTGTTGCGGTCGAGGTCGGCCAGGTGGCGCAGCTTCTCGCCGATCTTCAGCTCCAGGCCTCGCGGCACGGGCTGGTAATACTGGCGCGGCTCGAGTTCTTCCGGGAAGTAATCTTCGCCGGCAGCGTAGGCATCGGGCTCGTCGTGGGCGTAGCGGTACTCTTCGCCGTAGCCGAGTTGCTTCATCAGCTTGGTCGGGGCATTGCGCAGGTGCAGTGGCACTTCCAGCGAGCCATGTTCGGCGGCCTCGCGCAACGCGGTCTTGAAGCCCACGTATACCGCATTGCTTTTCGGCGCACAGGCGATGTAGGTGATGGCCTGGGCCACCGCCAACTCGCCTTCGGGGCTGCCCAGGCGCTCTTGCACGTCCCAGGCGGCCAGGCACAGGCTCAGGGCGCGCGGGTCGGCGTTACCGATATCCTCGCTGGCCATGCGCACCACGCGGCGGGCGATGTACAGCGGGTCGCAGCCGCCGTCGAGCATGCGTGCGAACCAGTACAGGGCACCATCGGGATTGGAACCGCGCACCGACTTGTGCAGCGCGGAAATCTGGTCGTAGAACGCCTCGCCGCCCTTGTCGAAGCGCCGACGGCTGTCGCCGAGCAGGCTTTGCAGCATCTCGACGTCGATCTCGCTGCCATCTTCGGCAAGGTCCGAGGCATTCTCAAGGAAGTTGAGCATGCGCCGGCCATCGCCATCGGCGGCGGCCATGAGCATCTTGAAGGCGTCGTCACCCACACGCAGGTTGCGCTTGCCCAAGCCCCGCTCCTCGGTCAGCGCACGGTTGACCAGCTTGCGCAGCGCCGCTTCGTCCAGGCTCTTGAGCACATACACCCGCGCCCGCGACAGCAAGGCGTTGTTCAGTTCGAACGACGGGTTCTCGGTGGTGGCACCGATGAACAGCAGCGTGCCGTCTTCCACATAGGGCAGGAAGGCATCCTGCTGGGACTTGTTGAAGCGGTGCACTTCGTCGACGAACAGGATGGTGCGCCGGCCATACTGGCCGGCCTGCTGCTTGGCCACTTCGACGGCCTGGCGGATCTCCTTGACCCCGGCCAGCACCGCCGACACCGTCTCGAAGTGCGCATCGCAGAACTGCGCCAGCAGCCGCGCCAGGGTGGTCTTGCCTACCCCGGGCGGGCCCCAGAAGATCATCGAGTGCAGCGCACCCTGCTCCAGCGCCTCGCGCAACGGTTTGCCGCGCGCCAGCAGGTGTTCCTGACCGACGTACTCGTCCAGGTTGGACGGGCGCAGGCGGGCCGCCAGAGGTTGGGCGACGGGTTCGCTTCGAAACAGGTCCATGGCGAGCTCTGCTTACTCCTTGATGACGTCGGCGCCTTTGGGGATGTCGAACTTGAACTGGCTGTCCGGCACCGCCTGGTTGGCCTTGACGCCATTGAACAGGATGTTGGTGCGCTGGCCGACGCTGTCGATCAGCTGCATGTCATTGATCAGGCCCTTGCGGAACGACACGCGCAGCGAGTCGAACAAGGTGTCCTTGGTCTTCGGCTTGAGGGTGAAGTCCATCACGTCGCCCTGCTCCTTGGAGGTGATGTCGAAGCTCTGGCTGATCTTCGACACGTCACCAGACAGCAGCAATGCCGGGGTCTGGTTCAGGCGCTGGTCGAGCTTCTTGATGGTCGCCTGTTCCAGGTCCGGGTCCCACAGGGTGACGTTCTTGCCGTCGGACACCACCACCTGCTCCTGCGGCGCATTGGTGTGCCAGTAGAACAGGCCCGGGCGCTTCACGGTCATCTTGCCGGACGTTTCCTGCAGGCTGGTGCCGCCGGCGTCCAGGGTCAGCTGGGAGAAGTTGGCCTCGATGGTCTGGGATTTTTCCAACAGCTGGGTCAGGCGTTGTACGTCTTGCTCACCGGCATAAGCAGTAACCGAGCCCAGGGTCAGGGCAGAAACCAACAGCATGCGAATCGCGCGCATGGGAATCCTCATTGAGCATTGAAAAGGCCGGGCGCCACCGTTGGCGCCCGGCAAGGTGTTCATCAGTCGCGCGGGCCGCCCGGGGCAATCACTTCCCGCGAGCCGTTGCTGTTCATCGGGGTGACCACGCCGGCCATTTCCATCGACTCGATCATCCGCGCAGCGCGGTTGTAGCCGATCTTCAGCTTGCGCTGCACCGCCGAGATGGAAGCGCGGCGGCTTTCCAGCACGAACTGCACGGCCTCATCATACAGGGCATCGGTTTCGGCATCGTCACCATCGCCACCACCGCCGCCGCCATCGAAGCCGCTGCCGGCCTCTTCGACGCCATTGAGGATGTCGTCGTTGTAGTCCGGTGCGCCACGCAGCTTCCACGCCTCGACCGTGCGGTGCACTTCATCGTCGGAAACGAATGCACCGTGGACACGGATCGGCAGGCTGGTGCCCGGCGGCATGTACAGCATGTCACCGTGGCCCAGCAGCTGTTCGGCGCCGCCCTGGTCGATGATGGTCCGCGAGTCGATCTTGCTCGACACCTGGAACGCCATGCGGGTCGGGATGTTGGCCTTGATCAGGCCGGTGATCACGTCCACCGACGGGCGCTGGGTGGCGAGGATCAGGTGGATACCGGCGGCCCGCGCCTTCTGGGCGATACGGGCGATCAGCTCTTCGACCTTCTTGCCGACGATCATCATCATGTCGGCGAATTCGTCGACCACCACGACGATGGTCGGCAGGGTCTTCAGCGCTGGCGGCTCGTCATCCATGCTCTCGCGGCGGTACAGCGGGTCATGGATGATCTCGCCGGCTTCCTGGGCGTCCTTGATCTTGCGGTTGAAGCCAGCCAGGTTACGCACGCCCATGGCCGCCATCAGCTTGTAGCGCCGCTCCATCTCGGCCACGCTCCAGCGCAGGGCGTTGGCGGCGTCCTTCATGTCGGTGACCACCGGGCACAGCAGGTGCGGAATGCCCTCGTAGATCGACAGTTCGAGCATTTTCGGGTCGATCATGATCAGCCGCGCGTCTTCCGGGCTGGACTTGAACAGGATCGACAGGATCATCGCGTTGACACCCACCGACTTACCGGAACCGGTGGTACCGGCTACCAGCAGGTGCGGCATCTTGGCCAGGTCGGTGATCACCGGCTTGCCGCCGATGTCGTGGCCCAGGGCCAGGGTGACCGGCGATTTCTGCTCGTCGTACTGCGGTGTGGCCAGCACTTCCGAGAAGCGCACCATCTGCCGGTTTTCGTTGGGGATCTCGATACCCACGGTGGTCTTGCCGGGAATCACCTCGACCACCCGCACACTGGTCACCGCCAGCGATCGCGCCAGGTCCTTGGCCAGGTTGGCGATGCGGCTGACCTTGACGCCAGCGGCCGGCTGGATTTCGTAACGGGTAATCACCGGGCCTGGGTGGATGGAGTCCACCGAGACTTCCACGCCGAATTCTTTGAGCTTGATTTCCAGCAACTGACCGACACCGGCCAGGGACTCTGGCGAATACTCGATCTTCTTCTGTTCGGCCGGGTCGAGGATGGAAATCGACGGCAAGGTACCTTCCACGGCGCTGTCGACGAACAGCGGCGCCTGTTTTTCCTTCATCACCCGCTTGCTCGGCTCCGGCGCCCTGGCCGCGGCCGGTGGCACGATGGTCGGGGCCACTACAGGCGGCTGCTCGCGCGGGACCACGGGCTCACGCGGCACGACAGGTTCACGGGCGAGGGTCGGTTCACTGCGCACGACGGGTTCACGGGCAAGGGTCGGCTCGCGTGGTACAACAGGCTGGGCCGGCGCCTCTTCACGCTTGAAAATGCGCTCGCGCAGTGCCGGCTTGGCCGGCTCGCGCTTGTCGGTGGCCTTCGGCCCCAGGTCGAACACCGGCTCGTCAACTTCACGCAGTTGCGCTTCCAGGCGCTTGCGCTCGTTGCGGGCTTCCCACCAGCGGCTGGCCGCGCCCTGCACCAGTTCGAACAGGTCGAGGGTGATCTTGCCGGTCATGTCCATCACCTTGAACCACGACAAGTCGGTGAACACGGTCAGGCCGAACAGGAACAGGGCAATGAACATCAGCGTGCTGCCCTGCACGTTCAGCAGGTTGCGCGCCAGGTCGCCGAGGCTTTCGCCCAGCGCACCGCCCGCAGAAAACGGCAGGCTCGCCGGCGGGTGGAAATGGATATGCGCCAGGGCCGCGCCCGACAGCACCAGGAACACCAGGCCGATCAACCGCCAGGAGAACAGCCAGCCGCTCCACTGCCACGGCTGATGGCGCTCGCGGAAGATCTGCCAGGTCTTGATCGCCAGCAGCAGCGGGAAGATGTAGGCGAAGTAGCCGAGCACCATGAACAGGATGTCGGCGAAGTACGCACCGGCACGCCCGGCGGCGTTCTGCACCTGGTCGATGTTGCTGGTGTGGCTGAAGCCCGGGTCCGACGTGTCGTAGGTCAGCAGTGCCATCCACAGGTACAGGCACAGGGCGCCGACAGCGATCAACGCACCTTCCTTGAGGCGGTAATGCAGCTGCTGGCGCCACAGGGGCACGGGCAAGGGAGCTGGAGTTGCGGTGGATTTCTTCAAAACGCGTCTATTCCTGCGCGTGCTGCGCGTCCAGTAGTGATCGGCCGGTGTCTGGCCAATGAACCACTACTTTTAACATTACTGCCCGCCAGCCGCCATGACGGCACGCCGTATGGCTCTCGCGTGGGGGCGACTTTCGTATAGGTGCAATTTGAGCATGCATTTTCTTTTGTGACAAAGGCTTATGCTGTGTTTTTGCACAGGTGTGACAGCAAATGTAGCGGATGGTGCCTATGCTTTCATGAATGTGTAGGAAATTGCCTATTCCGCTGCCCGCCAATGACTCATGACCCTGCCAGCATTGACCCCGCAAGCCCTGCGCGCCATGCTGCCCTCTCCCCTCCCCCACCGCACGATAGACCATGCTCACCTGGCTGACCCGCGACTCGCTGACCTTCCCGCCCCTGGAAAAGGCCCTGCACGACCCCAACGGTTTGCTCGCCGCTGGCGGCGACCTGAGCCCCGAGCGCCTGGAGCAAGCCTACCGGCATGGCTGCTTCCCCTGGTACCAGGACGGCCAGCCGATCCTCTGGTGGTCGCCCGACCCACGTACGGTGCTGTTCCCGGACGAGCTGCACGTCTCACGCTCGCTGGCCAAGCTGATGCGCCAGGGCCGCTACCAGGTCAGCTTCGACAGCGACTTCCCGGCGGTGATTGCCGCCTGCGCGGCCCCACGCGACTACGCCGACGGCACCTGGATTACCGACACCATGCGCAATGCCTACTGCGAACTGCACCGGCGCGGCATCGCCCACTCGGTGGAAGTGCGCGAGGACGGCGAGCTGGTCGGTGGCCTGTACGGCCTGGCGATCGGCCAGCTGTTCTTCGGCGAATCGATGTTCAGCCGCGCCGATAATGCCTCCAAGGTCGGCTTCGTGACGCTGGTCGAACATTTGCGCCAGGCCGGCTTTGTGCTGATCGACTGCCAGATGCCAACCAACCACCTGCACAGCCTTGGTGCCCGTGCCATCAGCCGCGCCCGCTTCGCCGACTACCTGGCGCGCCACCTCGACCAGCCCAACAGTGCCACCTGGGTTTGCTAGGCGAGTTCTGCCAGCTGGCTTACACTTAAAGCAAAGTCTCACCGAGGGGGTTGATCATGACAGAGTTGGCGCGGTTGAAGTTCTATGCCACTCAACCCCACTCCTGCAGCTACCTGCCGGACGAACAGGCCACCACGCTGTTCCTCGACCCCAGCCAGCCGATGGACGTGCATGTGTATGCCGACCTGTCGGAAATGGGCTTTCGCCGCAGTGGTGACCACTTGTACCGCCCGCATTGCCAGAACTGCAATGCCTGCGTACCGGCGCGAATCCCCGCCGCGCGCTTCATCCCCAACCGCCAGCAGCGGCGCATTCTCAAGCGCAACGCCGACCTGACCGTGACGGCCGCCCGCCCGGCGTTCAAGGAAGAATATTTCGACCTGTACCGGCGCTACATCGAAACCCGTCACGCCGATGGCGACATGTACCCGCCGAGCCGCGACCAGTTTTCCACCTTCCTGGTCCGCGACCTGCCGTTCTGCTGGTTCTACGAGTTCCGCCTGGAAGGCCGCCTGCTGGCAGTCGCCGTCTGCGACCTGCTGCCCAACGGCCTGTCGGCGGTATACACGTTCTACGAGCCTGAAGAAGAACGCCGCAGCCTCGGCCGCTTTGCCATCCTCTGGCAAATCACCGAAGCCCTGCGCCAGGACCTGGAGGCGGTGTACCTGGGTTACTGGATCAAGAACTGCAAGAAAATGAACTACAAGACGCAGTATCGGCCTATCGAGCTGTTGATAAACCAGCGCTGGGTCACCCTCAACTGAAAGCATTGGCTTGACACACAGTTTTCGGGCATAATCCACGCCACTTTTTTGCCCGGTGCGGTTATGCGTCGGGCCAACACTGGATCCGAGGGCTCTACTGCATGTCGAAAGAAGACAGCTTCGAAATGGAAGGTACTGTCGTCGACACCCTGCCCAACACCATGTTCCGCGTGGAGTTGGAAAACGGGCACGTCGTAACCGCGCACATCTCCGGAAAGATGCGCAAGAACTACATCCGTATTCTCACTGGCGACAAGGTCCGCGTCGAACTGACGCCTTACGACCTGAGCAAGGGCCGCATCACTTACCGTGCGCGCTAAGCTCTAGCCATGAAAAAGCCCGGCCATGTGCCGGGCTTTTTTGTGCCTTTGAGATTGCAGGGGGCTGCTCCGCAGCCCATCGCGAGCTACGCTCGCTCCTACGGGGTTACGCATCCCCTGTAGGAGCGAGCGTAGCTCGCGATGGGCCGCAAAGCGGCCCCACTGTCACGCAACCTCAGCCGTGGTCTCGAAGTCGAACACCAGTTCGCCATCGCGCAGGTCGACGTGCACCACGCCACCGTGCTCGGCCAGCTCGCCAAACAGGATCTCCTCGGCCAATGGCCGCTTGATCTTGTCCTGGATAAGCCGCGCCATCGGCCGCGCGCCCATCTGCACGTCGTAGCCGGACACCGCCAGCCAGCCGCGGGCGGCATCGCTGACTTCCAGCAGCACACGCTTGTCTTCCAGCTGCGCCTGCAGTTCGATGAGGAACTTGTCGACGATGCTCTTGATCGTCTCGGTGCTCAGGCGGCCGAACTGGATGATGGTGTCCAGACGGTTGCGGAACTCCGGCGTGAAGCTCTTGCGGATGACTTCCATGGCATCGGACGCGTGGTCCTGATGGGTGAAGCCGATCGAGGCCCGCGCGGCGGTTTCGGCACCGGCGTTGGTGGTCATGATCAGGATCACGTTACGGAAGTCGGCCTTGCGCCCGTTGTTGTCGGTCAGGGTCCCGTGGTCCATCACCTGCAGCAGCAGGTTGAAGACTTCCGGGTGGGCCTTCTCGATTTCGTCGAGCAGCAGCACGCAGTGCGGTTGCTTGGTGATCGCCTCGGTCAGCAGGCCGCCCTGGTCGAAACCAACGTAGCCAGGCGGCGCACCGATCAGGCGCGACACGGTGTGGCGCTCCATGTACTCGGACATGTCGAAGCGCACCAGCTCGACGCCCAGCGCCTTGGCCAGCTGCCGCGCCGCTTCGGTCTTGCCCACACCGGTTGGGCCAGCGAACAGGAACGAACCGACCGGCTTGTCCGGCGACTTGAGGCCCGCCCGGGACAGCTTGATGGCGGTGGCCAGCGAGTCGATGGCCTGGTCCTGACCGAACACGGTCAGTTTCAGGTCGCGCTCGAGGTTACGCAGCAGCTCCTTGTCGGAACTGGTGACATGCTTCGGCGGAATCCGCGCGATCTTGGCGACAATGTCCTCGACCTGCGGCACATCGATGCGCTTGACCCGATTGGCTTCGGGCTGCAGGCGCTGATAGGCACCCGCCTCGTCAATCACGTCGATGGCCTTGTCCGGCATGTGCCGGTCATTGATGTAGCGCGAGGCCAGTTCGGCGGCGGCGCGCAGGGCTTCGTCGCTGTACTCGATGTTGTGGTGGCTCTCGAAGCGGCCTTTCAACCCACGCAGGATACCAACGGTGTCTTCCACCGATGGCTCGCTGACATCGACCTTCTGGAAGCGTCGCGCCAGGGCACGGTCCTTCTCGAAGATGCCGCGGAATTCCTGGAAGGTGGTCGAACCAATGCAACGGATTTCACCGGACGACAGCAACGGCTTGAGCAGGTTGGACGCATCCATCACCCCGCCCGACGCCGCACCGGCACCGATGATGGTGTGGATTTCATCGATGAACAGAATCGCCTGCGGGCGCTTCTTCAGCTCACCGAGCAGCGCCTTGAAGCGCTTTTCGAAATCACCGCGGTATTTGGTACCGGCCAGCAGCGCACCGAGGTCCAGCGAATAGACCACGCTCTGCGCCAGCAGGTCAGGCACCTGGCCATCGACGATACGCTTGGCCAGGCCTTCGGCGATGGCAGTCTTGCCGACGCCGGCCTCACCGACCAGCAGCGGGTTGTTCTTGCGTCGACGGGCCAGAATCTGCGCAACACGCTCGACTTCGAGCTCGCGGCCCACCAGCGGGTCGATACGGCCGGCACGGGCCAGCTCGTTCAGGTTGCTGGCGTAGGCGTCCAGCGGGTTGCTCGAAGAGGAGGTTTCGCCACCCTCGTCGTCCTGCATTTCCTGGTCGCTTTCGGAATGCGAACCATGGCCCGGCACCTTGGAGATGCCGTGGGCGATGTAGTTGACCACGTCGATACGGGCCACGCTCTGCTGTTTCAGCAGGAACACAGCCTGGCTTTCCTGTTCGCTGAAGATTGCTACCAGCACATTGGCACCGGTGACTTCGCGCTTGCCGGAACTCTGCACGTGGAACACGGCACGTTGCAGCACACGCTGGAAGCCCAGGGTCGGCTGGGTTTCGCGGTCTTCGTCGTTGACGGGGATCAGGGGTGTAGTGGAGTCGATGAACTCTTGCAGGTCGTGCTTGAGTTTGTCGAGATTGGCGCCACAGGCGCGCAGAACGGTCGCAGCAGCCTCATTGTCAAGGAGTGCCAGCAGCAGATGTTCGACGGTCATGAACTCATGACGCTTCGAACGAGCCTCCTTGAAGGCAAGATTGAGGGTGACTTCGAGCTCGCGGTTTAACATAGCTTCACCTCATACCCAAGTGGTCGGCGATTAACCGTCCTTCTCGATTTCACAGAGTAGCGGATGCTGGCTTTCCCTGGCGTATTGGTTGACCTGCATGGCCTTTGTTTCGGCGATGTCACGGGTAAACAATCCGCACACTGCCCGCCCTTCGGTATGGACGGTCAGCATGATCTTGGTCGCCAGCTCGCGGTTCAGACTGAAGAACGTTTCGAGCACTTCGACGACGAAATCCATCGGCGTGTAGTCATCGTTGAATAAAACCACCTTGTACATCGGTGGCGCCTGCAGGATCGGCTTGGCTTCCTGTACCGCAAGCCCTGAGCCGTCGTCCTCATTCGTTTGCGGGCGATCCTGATTGAATGTTAGTCGAATCTCACTGGGTGCATGCATGGAAAGAATTTCATCATGAGCGTCAGGTTAAGGTTGTGGGTTGACTGCATTGGCGGCCGCTGGCGCACGCGCCACCTGACCTTGACTATCGGCAAAACGGTGTTACAACCAATAAGAACCCACCGTGGTCGATAAAGATCCGCGCAGTCAACCAGATTTTTCGCATGGTTCGTATGCGGATGAAGTGGATGATACTCCAGTGATGGAGTCCTTTGCAGAGGGACATAGGGATGGCAAGCGGTAAAGTCAAGTGGTTCAACAATGCCAAGGGCTACGGATTCGTCAATGAGGAGGGTAAAACCGAGGATCTGTTCGCGCACTATTCAGCGGTGCAGATGGACGGATACAAGACGCTCAAGGCCGGCCAATCCGTGATATTCGAGATCATTCAGGGCCCCAAGGGCCTGCATGCGGTCAATATCAGGGACGCCGCCGCTGTTGCTGCCACCACGGCCAGCGCTGCAGGCCAGTCCGAGGGCGTAACCGTGCAAGTCTGACCCCTGCCCTCTGCCGGTATACGAAAAAACCGGCCGCTTCTTTAACGGAAGCGGCCGGTTTTCTATTGCCTTACATATGTTTGATCATCGCATCACCAAAGCCCGAGCTGCCCACCAACGTAGCGCCGTCCATCAAGCGCTCGAAGTCATAAGTCACGGTCTTGGCTGCAATCGCACCATTGGTGCCCTTGATGATCAGGTCAGCCGCTTCAGTCCAGCCCATGTGCCGCAGCATCATCTCCGCCGAGAGAATCACCGAACCCGGGTTGACCTTGTCCTGCCCGGCGTACTTCGGCGCGGTGCCATGGGTGGCCTCGAACATGGCCACGGTGTCGGACAGGTTGGCACCCGGCGCGATGCCGATACCACCCACCTCCGCCGCCAAGGCATCGGACAGGTAGTCACCGTTCAGGTTGAGGGTGGCGATCACGTCGTACTCGGCCGGGCGCAGCAGAATCTGCTGGAGCATGGCGTCGGCGATGGCATCCTTGACGATGACTTCACGGCCACTCTTGGGGTTCTTGAACTTCATCCACGGGCCGCCATCGAGCAGCTCGGCGCCGAACTCGTCGCGAGCCACTTCATAGCCCCAGTCCTTGAAGGCACCTTCGGTGAACTTCATGATGTTGCCCTTGTGCACCAGGGTCAGCGACTCGCGGTCGTTGTCCACCACGTACTGCAGGGCCTTGCGCACCAGGCGCTTGGTACCCTCGCGGGAGACCGGCTTGACGCCGATGCCGCAGTCCTGGTCGAAGCGGATCTTGGTGACGCCCATTTCCTCCTTGAGGAATTTGATCACCTTGTTCGCTTCAGGCGAACCGGCCTTCCACTCGATACCGGCATAGATGTCCTCGGAATTCTCGCGGAAGATCACCATGTCGACATCGCCGGGCTTTTTCACCGGGCTTGGCACGCCCTGGAACCACAGCACCGGGCGCAGGCACACATACAGGTCAAGCTGCTGGCGCAGGGCCACGTTGAGCGAACGGATGCCGCCGCCGACCGGCGTGGTCAACGGCCCCTTGATCGAGACCACATAGTCTTTCACCGCATCCAGGGTTTCCTGGGGCAGCCAGGTGTCCTGGTCATACACCTGGGTGGCCTTCTCGCCGGCATACACCTCCATCCAGGCGATCTTGCGCTTGCCGCCGTAGGCCTTCTGCACGGCGGCATCGACCACCTTGATCATCACGGGCGAGACATCGACGCCAATCCCGTCGCCTTCTATATAAGGAATGATCGGGTTGTCAGGCACATTGAGCGAATGGTCTGCATTGACGGTGATCTTGGTGCCGTCGGTCGGAACCTTGATTTTCTGGTATCCCATGCTTGCACTACTCCGCTGTCGGGTGTGATTGGACATCATGCGATGCAATGAGCCTAAACCACATCCGTCGACCTGCAAGCGGTGCGGCAATTCACCACATTGCCCCTACGTCTTTGGTCTTATAAATGGCACCGATGTCACTTGGCCTTGCTGATTAGCCCAAATGGTTTGGTATACTCCGCCGCGACCGAAGGGTCATCGGGGCGAATCCCAGGAAAATGCGGACCGCCCTTGGCCATGAATGGCCGCAAAGTCTGGGCTGTTACCGCAGCTCAGCATTGACGCTCGACTGATGCATCCACCATCACCGCTCGCAGCCTCTCGACTTTCCGCTCATGGCGTTGCCAGGGCGATGCGCCTACCCTGCGCAACACGAGACTCGAGCACGCTCAGCACACAGAGAGTTAACCCGCATGCCCACCCGTTCCAAGATCATCTATACCTTCACCGACGAAGCCCCCGCCCTCGCCACCTACTCGCTGCTGCCGATCGTCGAAGCTTTCACCGCTTCCGCTGACATCGCCGTCGAAACTCGCGACATCTCCCTGGCTGGCCGTATCCTTGCCGCCTTCCCGGAGCAACTGGGCGCAGAGAAGCAAGTAGGCGATCACCTGGCGGAACTGGGCCAGCTGGCTACCACCCCTGAAGCCAACATCATCAAGCTGCCGAACATCAGCGCCTCGGTACCGCAGCTCAAGGCCGCGATCAAGGAACTGCAAGGCAAGGGCTTCAACATCCCTGACTACGCCGACGAGCCGTCCACCGAGGCCGAGAAAGAATCCCGCGCCCGCTACGACCGCATCAAAGGCTCGGCCGTGAACCCGGTGCTGCGCGAAGGCAACTCCGACCGCCGCGCACCGCTGTCGGTCAAGAACTACGCCCGCAAGCACCCGCACAAGATGGGCGCCTGGGCCGCCGACTCGCAGTCGCACGTTGCCCACATGAACAACGGCGACTTCTACGGCAGCGAAAAAGCCGCACTGATCGAGGCTGACGACAGCCTGCGCATCGAGCTGGTCGGCAAAGATGGCAGCACCACCGTGCTGAAAGCCAAGACCGCCGTCAAAGCCGCCGAAATCGTCGACTGCGCCACCATGAGCCGCAAGGCCCTGAAAGCCTTCATCGCCGAGCAGATCGCCGATGCCAAGGCCTCCGGCGTGCTGCTGTCGGTGCACCTTAAAGCCACCATGATGAAGGTCTCCGACCCGATCATGTTCGGCGTCATCGTCGAAGAGTTCTACAATGACGTGCTGGCCAAGCACGCTGCAGCCCTGGCTGAAGTGGGCTTCAACGCCAACAACGGCATCGGCGACCTGTACGCCCGCATCAAGGACCTGCCAGCTGACAAGCAGGCCGAGATCGAAGCCGACATCCAGGCCCTGTACGCCGAGCGCCCAGCGCTGGCCATGGTCAACTCCGACAAGGGCATCACCAACCTGCACGTGCCGAGCGACGTCATCGTCGACGCCTCGATGCCAGCAATGATCCGTGACTCGGGCAAGATGTGGAACACCGTCGGTGAACTGCAGGATGCCAAGGCGATCATCCCGGACCGTTGCTACGCCGGCATCTACCAGGCCACCATCGAAGACTGCAAGGCCAACGGCGCCTTCGACCCGACCACCATGGGCAGCGTGCCGAACGTCGGCCTGATGGCCCAGAAGGCCGAAGAGTACGGTTCCCACGACAAGACCTTCCAGATCCAGGCCGACGGCGTTGTCCGTGTAGTCGATGGCCAGGGCAAGGTCGTTCTGGAACAGAACGTCGAAGCCGGTGACATCTTCCGCATGTGCCAGACCAAAGACGCGCCGATCCAGGACTGGGTCAAGCTGGCCGTCAACCGTGCCCGCCTGAGCAACACCCCGGCGGTGTTCTGGCTGGACCCGGCCCGCGCCCACGACGGCGTGATGATCGAGAAGGTACAAAAGTACCTGAAGGATCACGACACCGCCGGCCTGGACATCCGTGTTCTGGCACCGGTCGACGCGATCAAGTTCTCCCTGACTCGCATCCGCGAAGGCAAGGACACCATCTCTGTGACCGGCAACGTGCTGCGCGACTACCTGACCGACCTGTTCCCGATCATGGAACTGGGCACCAGCGCCAAGATGCTGTCGATCGTGCCGCTGATGAACGGCGGTGGCCTGTTCGAAACCGGCGCCGGTGGTTCGGCGCCGAAGCACGTGCAGCAGCTGGTGGAAGAGAACTTCCTGCGTTGGGACTCGCTGGGTGAATTCCTGGCCCTGGCCGCTTCCCTGGAGCACCTGGGCAACACCTACGACAACCCGCGCGCCAAGGTCCTGGCCAACACCCTGGACCAGGCTACCGGCAAGTTCCTCGACACCAACAAGTCGCCTTCGCGCAAAGTCGGTGGTATCGACAACCGCGGCAGCCACTTCTACCTGACCCTGTACTGGGCCCAGGCCCTGGCTGCCCAGAACGACGACGCCGCCCTGCAGGCCCGCTTCGCCCCACTGGCCAAGACCCTGACCGAGAACGAGGAGACCATCGTCGCCGAGCTCAACGCCGTTCAGGGCAAGCCAGCCGACATCGGTGGCTACTACGCTCCGGATGCCGCGCTGACCGCCAAGGTGATGCGCCCAAGCCAGACCCTGAACAGCGCCATTGCCGCCCTGTAAGGTTCGCTTGAAGTAACAGCACAAACCCCGGCCACGCACCGGGGTTTGTGCTTTCTGGACATTGGGGCTGCTTTGCAGCCCTTCGCGGGCAAGCCCGCTCCCACAGGTACTGCACAAGGCTCAAGCCTTACACGGTACCTGTGGGAGCTGGCTTGCCTGCGATGGACCGCAAAGCGGTCCCGGCAATCTAAAAGGGACCCGCAAATGACCTGGCAACCCCACATCACCGTCGCCACCATCGTCGAACACGAAGGCAAGTTCCTCTTCGTCGAAGAATTCAAGGCCAACCAGCACGTCTTCAACCAGCCCGCCGGCCACCTCGAACCCAACGAGACCCTGCCCCAGGCCGCCCTGCGCGAAACCCTGGAAGAAACCGCCTGGGAAGTCGAGCTCACCGGCGTGGTCGGCATCTACCTCTATACCGCCCCGAGCAACGGCGTGACCTACCAGCGCATCTGCTTCGCCGCCCGCCCCGTGCGCCACCATGCCGACCTGGCCCTGGACAGCGACATCGTCCGTGCCGTATGGCTGACCCGCGAAGAACTGCTGGCCGACCCCAGCCGCTGGCGCAGCGAACTCGTCCCGCGCTGCCTCGACGACTACCTCGCTGGCCCGCTGCACAGCCTCGACTTGCTGCGTGACTGACGCGCGGCGCCGGTTTTGATAGAATCGGCGTTTTTCCCCCTTGATACACACCGGTACCCATGACCAGCCCAGCACTCAAAGACCCCGCCAAGACCCGCGTCATCGTCGGCATGTCCGGCGGCGTGGACTCTTCCGTCTCCGCCCTTCTGCTCATGGAGCAGGGCTACCAGGTGGAAGGGCTGTTCATGAAGAACTGGGAAGAAGACGACGGCACCGAATACTGCACCGCCCGTGAAGACCTGGCCGACGCCCAGGCCGTGTGCGACCGCATCGGCATCAAGCTGCACACCGCCAACTTCGCCGCCGAATACTGGGACAACGTGTTCGAGCACTTCCTCGAGGAGTACAAGGCCGGCCGCACGCCCAACCCGGACATCCTCTGCAACCGCGAAATCAAGTTCAAGGCGTTCCTCGACTACGCCCTGTCGCTGGGCGCCGACCTGATCGCCACCGGCCACTACGTGCGCCGCCGCGACACCGGCGATCTGACCGAGCTGCTCAAGGGCCTGGACCCGAACAAGGACCAGAGCTACTTCCTGCACGCCGTCGGTGGTAAAGAGATTGCCCGCACCCTGTTCCCGGTCGGCGAACTGGAAAAGCCTGAAGTGCGCGCCATCGCCGAAAAACACGGCCTGGCCACCGCCAAGAAGAAGGATTCCACCGGGATCTGCTTCATCGGCGAGCGTCGCTTCAGCGACTTCCTCAAGCAGTACCTGCCGGCCCAGCCGGGCAACATCGAAACCACCGAAGGTGAAGTGATCGGCCGCCACCACGGCCTGATGTACCACACCATCGGCCAGCGCCAGGGCCTGGGCATCGGCGGCCTGAAGGACGCCGGTGACGAGCCGTGGTATGTGCTGCACAAGGACCTGACCCGCAACGTGCTGGTGGTCGGCCAGGGCAACGAACACCCATGGCTGTTCTCCCGCGCCCTGCTCGCCTCGGAAATCTTCTGGGTCAACCCGATCGACCTGAGCAGCCCGCGCCAGCTGACCGCCAAGGTGCGCTACCGCCAGAGCGACCAGCAGTGCACCCTGGAGCTGACCGAAACCGGCTACCGCGCCGCGTTCGACGAGCCGCAGCGCGCCGTGACCCCGGGCCAGTCGGTGGTGTTCTATGACGGCGAGGTATGCCTGGGCGGCGGCGTGATCGAAACCGCCGAGCCGTGGAGCCCGCGCGCATGAGCAACCTGCAGGAGCAGCTGATTGCCCTGGGCGGCGTGTTCCAGGCCGCCGTGCTGGTCGACCGCATCGCCCGCACCGGCCAGGCCAGCGAAGCCAATATCGGCTGCATGCTTGGCAGCCTGCTGGTACGTGACCCCAAGGATACGCTGGAGGTGTTCGGCGGCGACGACCTCAACCTGCGTGACGGTTATCGTGCCCTGGTCGGCGCCCTCGAACGCGATCCCAGCAGCCTGCAGCGCGAACCACTGCGCTACGCCCTGTCGATGCTCGGCCTGGAACGTCAGCTGAACAAGCGCGGCGACCTGCTCGACACCATCGGCAACCGCCTGCCACAAATTCAGTCCCAGGCCGACCATTTCGGCCTGGTTCACGAAAATGTCATTGCTTCCAGCGGAGCCTTGTACCAGGACACCCTGAGTACCTTGCGCCAGCGCATCCAGGTGCACGGCGACATGCGCTTCCTGCAACAGGCCAGCAACGCCTCGAAGATCCGCGCCCTGCTGCTCGCCGGCATCCGCGCCGCGCGCCTGTGGCGCCAACTGGGCGGGCACCGCTGGCAGCTGGTGTTCAGCCGGCGCAAGCTGCTCAACGAACTGTACGACATGATGCGCAGCCCCAACTGAAGGGCTGAGCTGGCTCTTTGTGGGAGCGGGCGTGCCCGCGAAGCAGGCGACTCGGTGGATGGCACCGGCTACGCCGGTGTTCGCGGGCTCGCCCGCTCCCACAGGGCCTGGCAGCAGATTCAAATTGGGCCGACCTTTGGTCAGCCACCCGACCCAGGCGCATTTTTCATGTATGATATGCGCCCTTCCAAAAGCCTGACTGTCCGAGAACACCCCATGCAGCTTTCTTCGCTCACTGCGGTTTCCCCTGTAGACGGCCGTTACGCCGGCAAAACCCAGGCCTTGCGCCCCATTTTCAGCGAATTCGGCCTGATCCGTTTCCGCGCCCTGGTCGAAGTGCGCTGGCTGCAGCGCCTGGCCGCCCACCCGCAGATCGGCGAAGTGCCGGCGTTCTCCGCCGAAGCAAACGCCCTGCTGGACAGCCTGGCCACCGACTTCAAGCTCGAACACGCCGAACGCGTCAAGGAAATCGAGCGCACCACCAACCACGACGTCAAGGCGATCGAATACCTCCTCAAGGAGCAGGCCGCCAAGCTGCCTGAGCTGGCCAAGGTCAGCGAGTTCATCCACTTCGCCTGCACCAGCGAGGACATCAACAACCTGTCCCACGCCCTGATGCTGCGCGCTGGCCGTGACGACGTGCTGCTGCCGCTGATGCGCCAGATCGCCGACGCCATCCGCGCCCTGGCCCACGCCCACGCCGACGTGCCGATGCTCTCGCGCACCCACGGCCAGCCGGCTTCGCCGACCACCTTGGGCAAAGAGCTGGCCAACGTCGTGTACCGCCTGGAGCGCCAGATCGCCCAGGTCGCTGCCGTGCCGCTGCTGGGCAAGATCAACGGCGCCGTGGGCAACTACAACGCTCACCTCTCGGCCTACTCGCAGATCGACTGGGAGCAGAACGCCCGCGCCTTCATCGAAGACGAACTGGGCCTGCAGTTCAACCCGTACACCACCCAGATCGAGCCGCACGACTACATCGCCGAGCTGTTCGACGCGATCGCCCGCTTCAACACCATCCTCATCGACTTCGACCGCGACGTCTGGGGCTACATCTCGCTGGGCTACTTCAAGCAGAAGACCGTTGCTGGCGAAATCGGCTCGTCGACCATGCCGCACAAGGTCAACCCGATCGACTTCGAAAACTCCGAAGGCAACCTGGGCATCGCCAACGCACTGTTCCAGCACCTGGCCAGCAAGCTGCCGATCTCGCGCTGGCAGCGTGACCTGACCGACTCCACCGTGCTGCGCAACCTGGGCGTGGGCTTTGCCCACAGCGTCATCGCCTACGAAGCCAGCCTGAAAGGCATCGGCAAGCTGGAAGTCAACGAAGCTCGCATCGCCGCCGACCTGGACGCCTGCTGGGAAGTCCTCGCCGAGCCGATCCAGACCGTGATGCGCCGCTTCAACATCGAGAACCCCTACGAGAAGCTCAAGGAGCTGACCCGTGGCAAGGGCATCACGCCAGAAGCGCTGCTGACCTTCATCGACGGCCTCGACATGCCGGCCGACGCCAAGGCCGAACTGAAGCTGCTGACCCCCGCTACCTACATCGGTAACGCGGCAGCCCAGGCCAAACGCATCTAAGCTGACCGTCGCGTTCAACGCCCGGCCTGGCCGGGCGTTTTTATTCCCGGACGAAAATTACGTTTTTTCAATAGGTTGAACATGAATCCTGATACTCCACTGCAGCTGCTCGGCGGCATCTCGGCCCGCGAATTCATGCGCGACTACTGGCAGAAGAAGCCACTGCTGGTGCGCCAGGCCTTCCCGGACTTCGAAAGCCCGATCGACCCCGACGAGCTGGCCGGCCTGGCCCTGGAAGAGGAAGTCGAGTCGCGTATCGTCCTCGAACACGGCGCCCACCCGTGGGAACTGCGCCGCGGCCCGTTCACCGAAGACACCTTCGCCGAGCTGCCGGAACAGGACTGGACCCTGCTGGTGCAGGCCGTCGACCAGTTCGTCCCGGAAGTCGCCGAGCTGCTGGAGCACTTCCGCTTCCTGCCAAGCTGGCGTATCGATGACGTGATGATCAGCTTCGCCACCCCGGGCGGCAGCGTCGGTCCGCACTTCGACAACTACGACGTGTTCCTGCTGCAAGGCCACGGCGAGCGCAACTGGAAAGTCGGCCAGATGTGCAACAGCGACAGCCCGCTGCTGGAGCACGCCGACCTGCGCATCCTCGCCGAATTCGAACAGAGCGACGAGTGGACCCTGGAGCCGGGCGACATGCTCTACCTGCCACCGCGCCTGGCCCACTACGGCGTTGCCGTGGACAACTGCCTGACCTACTCGGTCGGCTTCCGCGCCCCAAGCGCCGCCGAAGTGCTGACCCACTTCACCGACTTCCTCGGCCAGTTCCTGCCAGAAGAAGAGCGTTACAGCGACGCCGACGCGCAACCTGCCAGCGACCCGCACCAGATCCAGCACGACGCCCTCGACCGCCTCAAGGCGCTGATCGACAAGCACACCAACGACAAGGACCTGTTGCTGACCTGGTTCGGCCAGTTCATGACCGAGCCGCGCTACCCGGAGCAGGTGGTCGGTGAAGAAATGGACGAAGACGAACTGATCGAGGCCCTGGAAGACGGCGCCATCCTGATTCGCAACCCAAGCGCGCGCATGGCCTGGTCCGAACTCGGCGACGATCTGATGCTGTTCGCCAGCGGCCGCAGCTGCCCCCTGCCAGCCAAGCTGCGCGAACTGCTGAAGCTGGTGTGCTCGGCCGACGCGTTACACATCGACAACCTTGAGCAGTGGTTGCAGGATGAAGATGGCCTTATGCTGGTACAGCAGCTGATCAAACAAGGAAGCCTGGGATTCGCCAATGAATAAGATTCGTGTGCGCCTTGCCGACTGGCACAAGGACAACGCTGATATCCGCCGTATCCGCGAAGCCGTGTTCATTGCCGAGCAGCATGTACCGCCAGAGCTGGAGTGGGACTCGGACGATCCAAGCGCCGCACACTTCCTGGCGCTGGAAGGCGACTACCCGATCGGCACTGCCCGCCTGCTGCCCGACGGCACCATCGGCCGGGTTTCGGTGCTCAAGGACTGGCGTGGCCTGAAGGTCGGCGATGCGCTGATGAATGCAGTGATCGTCGAAGCGCAGAACCGTGACCTGAAGCAACAGATGCTCAGTGCCCAGGTTCATGCCACGCCGTTCTACGAGCGCCTGGGCTTTCGCGTAGTCAGCGAGGAATTCCTCGAAGCCGGCATTCCGCATGTGGACATGGTGCGCGACTCGCGCGCCTGATCTTTAACCTGCACTGACCTCTTCGCGGGCACGCCCACTCCCACAGGTACTGCACAGCTTGCAGAATCTGTGCGGTTCCTGTGGGAGTGGGCTTGCCCGCGAAGAGGCCAGCACAGGTAAAGACACTCCCCCTCACAAAAACCTGTACATCCATCCAGATAAAACTTGCCTCCGCGCCCCCGCTTGCGCATCCTAGTGCCCATCACTCCCGATGAAGCGTTCCCGGCCATGCGCCTGTTCCTCTGCGAAAAACCCTCCCAGGCCAAAGACATCGCCAAGGTGCTCGGTGCCAACCGCAAGGCCGACGGCTGCTGGCAAGGCACCGACGTCTGCGTGACCTGGTGCATCGGCCACCTGCTGGAAACCGCCCCGCCCGACAGCTACGACGACCGCTACAAGCGCTGGAACCTCGCCGACCTGCCAATCATCCCGGAAAAGTGGAAGATGCTGGTCAAGCCCAAGACCGCCAGCCAGTTCAAGGCGGTCAAGCGCCTGCTCGGCGAAGCGCGCGAACTGGTGATCGCCACCGACGCCGACCGCGAAGGCGAAATGATTGCCCGCGAGCTGGTCGAACACTGTCGCTACCGTGGCCCGATCCAGCGCCTGTGGCTGTCGGCCCTGGATGACGCCTCGATCCGCAAGGCCCTGGCGCGCCTGTTGCCCGGCCAGGAAACCTTCAACCTCTACCACTCGGCCCTGGGCCGCTCCCGCGCCGACTGGCTGATCGGCATGAACATGAGCCGGCTGTTCACCCTGCTCGGCCGCCAGTCCGGCTACCAGGGCGTGCTGCCGGTGGGGCGGGTACAAACCCCGACCCTGCGCCTGGTGGTGGACCGCGACCGCAGCATCGCGGACTTCGTGCCGGTGCCGTTCTGGGCCATCGATGTCCAGCTGGAAAGCGCGGGCCAGGTTTTCAACGCCCAGTGGCGCGCACCGGAAGACACCTGCGACGACCAGGGTCGCTGCCTCAACCAGGCACTGGCCCAGCAGGCCGCTGCCGACATGAGCAATGCAGGTACGGCGCGGGTACTCAAGGTTGCCACCGAGCGCGTGCGCGAGGCTGCACCGCTGCCCTTCGACCTCGGCACCCTGCAGGAGCTGTGCTCGAAAAAGTTCGGCCTCGGCGCCCAGGAAACCCTCGACATCGCCCAGGCGCTGTACGAAACCCACAAGCTGATCACCTACCCGCGCAGCGACTGCGGTTACCTGCCGGTCAGCCAGCACGGCGAGGCGCCAGCCATCCTCGCCGCGTTGCAAAGGGCCGACGCCAGCCTGGCGCCGCTGCAAGCGCACCTGGAGCCGCAGCGCCGCTCACGCGCCTGGAACGACGCCAAGGTCAGCGCCCACCACGGCATCATCCCCACGGCAGCCGCCAGCGACCCGGCCCGCCTGCCGGCCAAGCACAAGGCGGTCTACACGCTGATCCGTGCCCGCTACCTGGCGCAGTTCCTGCCAAACCATGAGTACGACCGCACCCAGGCCGAATTCGACTGCGCCGGCCATGCCCTGCGCGCCGTCGGCAAGCAAATCGTCGAACCCGGCTGGCGCCGCGCCCTGCCCGAGGCACTGACCCCGGCCAAGGGCCGCGAGGCCCAGCCAGCCCAGGTGCTGCCAACCCTCTGTGAGGGCCAGGACTGCAATGTGCAGGCTTTGCAACTGAAAGACCTATGGACCCAGCCGCCCAAACCGTTCACCGAAGGCGACCTGATCAAGGCGATGAAGAACGTCGCCAAGCTGGTGGATGACCCAAGGCTGAAACAGAAGCTCAAGGAAACCACCGGCATCGGCACCGAGGCCACTCGAGCCAGCATCATCCAGGGCCTGCTTGACCGCGGCTACCTCGTCAAGAACGGCAAGGCCCTGTCCGCCACCCCGGCCGCATTCAGCCTGATCGACGCCGTGCCCCGCGCCATTGCCGACCCTGGCACCACGGCGATCTGGGAGCAGGCGCTGGACATGGTGCAGAGCGGCGAGATGAGCCTGGAAGAGTTCGTTGCCCGGCAGTCGGCGTGGATGGGCAAGTTGGTGGAGCGTTGCCGCGGGATGCGCATGACTATTACCGGGCCGGCAGTGGGCAAGGCGGCGCCGTGGAAGAAAAAGCGGCGCAGTACCAGTAAAGGCAAGGCGGCTAATGGCAAGCCAGCTGCCAGCAAGCCGCGGCAGCCACGGCGCAAGGCCTCCAGCTGATGCAGCGCTTGTACCGGCCTCTTCGCGGCTAAAGCCGCTCCCACAGGGATCGCGCCGCCCTCGGGACCTGCTCAACCCCTGTGGGAGCGGCTTTAGCCGCGAAGAGGCCGGTACAGGCAACACAAATCACAAGCTAGGTCCCACTCTTCAACCGGCTGAATGCCCGGGTCAATTCGCGGTTGAAGGCTTTGCCGTTGTCATTCTTGCCATACAACCGCGCCCGCACCTCGGCCGGCGGATAGGTCCCTGGTGCATTTCTGATCTGTGCATCCACCAGCCCATCCGCTGCCGTGATCGCATTGGCGTAATGAATGGTGTCGGTAATCGGCGCAATCACATCCGGCCGCATCAGGTAATCCACCAGTTTCCACGCCGCATCCGGGTGCGGCGCGTCCTTGGGCACCACCAGCGCATCCAGCCAGATCAACGTGCCTTCCTTGGGAATACTGTAGTCCAGCTCAAACGCCTTACCCGCCTGCTGCGCCTGCCCCTCGGCGATAGCCACGTTGCCGTTCCACGACATGGCCACGCAGGTTTCGCCATTGGCCAGGTCGTTGATGTTGCGGTCATTGTCGAAGTAGCGAATGTACGGGCGCACCTTGCGCAGTTGCACCTCGGCCGCCTTCAGGTCCTCAAGGCGCTGCTGGTTGATGTCCAGGCCCATGTAGCGCATCACCGCGGCGAACACTTCATTGGGATCGTTGAGCAGGCTCACCCCGCAGTCGGCGAATTTCGCCACCACCTGCGGGTCGAACAGCATCGCCCAGCTGTCCAGCGGTGCATCGCCCATGCGCGCCGTCACCGCCTGCTGCTGGTAACCCACCCCGGTGGTGCCCCAGGCATAGGTCCCGGCATAGCGGTTGCCTGGGTCGAACAACGCCATGTGCTGGCGAAACTCTTCACCCACCCCTGCCAGGTGCGGCACCCGGGCTTTGTCCAGCGGCTGCAGCGCGCCGCTGGCAATGGCCCGGCTCAGGTGCTGGCCGGCGGTGAGCACCACATCGTAGCCACTGCCTCCGGTCAACAGCTTGGTCTCGGCGGTTTCCAGCGAATCGAAATGGTCGGCGACCACGCGGATGCCGGTTTCCTTCTCGAACTGGGTCAAGGTATCTGGGGCAAGGTACTCGCCCCAGATGTACAGGTTGACGGTCGGCTGTTGTGCGTCGGCAGCCTGGGCCGCCGAGGCGGCGTAGCCCAGGGCGAGCGCAAGGGTGAGTGCGCTCAGCTTCATCAGCGGCGGCCTCCAGCGTATTGCGGCATGGTGATGCAGGCGACGTTGCCACCACCGAGCAGGATTTCGCGGGAGTTCTCGATACCGATGATGCGGTGATCGGGGAACAGCTCCGCCAGGGTCGCTTGGGCAATGGCGTCATTGCGGTCGCCAAACAGCGGCACGACGATGGCCGAGTTGCCCGCGTAGTAGTTGATGTACGAAGCACAAATCTGGGTGCCTGCCTCGCGCAGATGAGTGCCTTCGACCTGGTCCAGCCCAGCGGCCTCTTCGGCTGTCCATTGCAGCACGTCGGGCTGTGGCAGCTTGTGCACTTTCAGTTCACGGCCACGGGCATCGCGGGTGCTGCGCAGGATGTCGTAGGCCTCCTGGTAGATTTCCCACTGCGGGTCGTCACGGTTGTCGGTCCATTGCAGCACCACTTCACCGGGGCGTACGAAGCAGGCCAGGTCGTCGACGTGGCCATCGGTTTCGTCGAACTTGCAGCCACGCGGCAGCCAGATCACCTGCTCGGCCCCCAGGTAGTCTTCCAGGCGACGGGTCACCTCGGCCTTGCCCAGGTGAGCATTTCGGTTGCGGTTGAGCAGGCACTGCTCGGTGGTCAGCAGGCTGCCCTGTCCGTCACTCTGGATGCCGCCAAGCTCGGCGATCAGTGGCGCACGGTAGCGGTCCAGGCCTTCGATCTCGAGGATCTTCTGGGCGATCTGGTCGTCCTTGTCCCAGGGGTAGTAGAGGCCGCCATCGAGCCCGCCGTAAGCGTTGAACTCGAAGTCGACGCCACGCACTTCACCACTGTTGTCATTGACCACAAAGCAGGCACCGCTGTCGCGAAACCAGGTGTCGTTGCAGGTCATCTCCACCACCCGCACCTGCGGCGGCAGCAGGCGCCGGGCATTGGCGTACTGGGCAGCGGAGGCGCAGACCGTGACCGGCTCGCTGGAGGCGATCGCGCTGACAATCTCGACCCAGACTTTCTGCGCAGGCTTTGCACCGTTGCGCCAGACATCCGGGCGCTCAGGCCAGCCGAGCCAGCAGCCGGCCTTGCGCTCGAATTCGCCGGGCAGGCGGAAACCATCGGCCTTGGGAGTGGTGGTGAGCGAACGTGCCATGGGTCAACCTCGTGTCGGTGAGTGATGGCTGCACGCTACGCCGCCCCGCTTGCGGCATCCAACGATGAAAACTCAGCGATAGCTGAATTCAATTCAGCTATCGCCCAGCTGTTCGATGAACCATTCGATGAAGTCGGCCACCGGCGCCCGCTCCAGCCGCAGTCGCTCGCACACCAGCGCGTACTGCCCCTGGGCCGTCACGCTGGCACTGAACGGGCGCACCAGCCGGCCGCTCTGCAGGTCGGCCTGGCAGGTCAGGTTGTCGCCCATGGCCACACCCTGCCCCAGCAACGCGGCCTCCAGCGCCAGCGCAGCATGGGGGAAATACAGCTGGCGGGTGGGCAAGGCGTCCTCGGCGTGGGTGGCCAACCAGGTGGTCCAGGTGCGGCCATCCTGATCGTCGTGCAGCAGGCAGTGGCGCACCAGGTCACGCGGGCGCTTGAGGCCGCCCTGGTTGAACAGGCCCGGGCTGCAGACGGGGAAGAACTGCAACAGCGGCAGCGGCCGGACGAAGTGGGTGCTGGCGTCGAGGGCGCTGGTGCCGTAGGTAATGGCCAGGTCGACGTCCAGCGCCGGGGCGCCGGCATCGATCGGCTGATCGTGCAGGTGCAGGGTGATGTGCGGGTAACGGCTGCTGAAATCGGCCAGGCGCGCGACTAGCCACTTTTGCGCCAGCTCCGCCGTCACCGCGACCCGCAGCACCGCTTGCGAGGCCGGGTCGCGCAGCTCGTCACAGGCCTTGCCGATCAGCTCGAAGGCCTGTTGCAGGTGATGCAGCAGGCGTTCGGCTTCGGCACTGGGGCGCACCTGGCGGCCGACACGTTCGAACAGGGCGACACCGAGCTGCTCTTCGAGCTGGCGAATCTGGTGGCTGACGGCACTGTCGGTGACGCACAGCTCGGCGGCAGCGCGGCCGAAATGGCCATGGCGGGCTGCGCATTCGAAAGTGCGCAGGGCAGTCAGGGAAGGCAGGCGGCGCATTGTTTTTCCTTCAGGGCCTCGGGGGCCGCTTTGCGGCCCTTTCGCGACGCAAGGCCGCTCCCACAAAGGCCTGTGAACGCCGATCAATGTGGGAGCGGCCTTGTGTCGCGAAAGGGCTGCGCAGCAGACCCCGGATCATATAACCAACTCTTCAGGAAGACGAACGGTCTGGCGCCATGAAAATTACCTGCTAAATTTTCATGAAAATAATCACAATAAATTTCACGAGGCCAAGGCATGTTCAAGCAATCCGCCCAGCACGTCGCCAGCTACTACGCCCAGACCTACCCCGCCAGCATCCCCCTGCGCCCCACCCTGCAAGGCCCGCACGACACCGATGTGCTGATCATCGGCGCCGGCTTCAGTGGCCTGCACACCGCCCTGCGCCTGACCCTGGCCGGCAAGCGCGTCACCCTGCTCGAAGCCAGCCGGGTCGCCTGGGCCGCCTCCGGGCGCAACGGTGGCCAGGCCCTGCTGGGCTGGTCGTGCGACATGCCGCCCTTGGAGAAAGCGCTGGGCGTGGAGCGCACCCGGCGCCTGTGGAACAGCATGTGCTGGGCCGCCGACGAGATGCGCGAGTTGCCACTGCGCCATGGCTTCGACATCGACTACCGGCTTGGCAGCCTGTGGACTGCCGTGCTGCCCCGGCGGATAAAGATGCTCGAAGAAGCCCTGCATGATGCCGAGCACAAATGGGGCTACGACGCCCTGCGCCTGATCGGTCGCGACGAGCTGCCGCAATGGATCGACAGCCCGCGCTACCAGGCCGCGCTGTACGACGCCAGGGGCGCGCACCTCAACCCGCTGAAGCTGGCCCAGGGCCTGGCCGCCACGATCGAAGCCCATGGCGGGCGCATCTTCGAGCAGAGCCAGGTGCTCGGCTATCAATCCAGCGCCAACGGCTACGTGGCCCGCACCGAGCATGGCGAGGTACGCTGCGGGGTGCTGGTACTGGCCTGCAACGCCTACATCGACCGCCTCGACCGCAGCTTGTCGCGCCGGCTACTGCCGGTCGGCTCGTACCAGGTGGCCACCGCGCCGCTGGATGCCGAGTTCGCCCGCTCGCTGCTGCCGCGCAACAGCTGCGTGATCGACAACCAGTTCGTGCCCGACTACTTCCGCCTCACCCCCGACCACCGCTTGTTGTTCGGTGGTGGCTGCACCTACCTGGGCGGCATCCCCAAGGACGTCGCCAGCGCCACCCGCCCCTACCTGGAGCGGGTGTTCCCGCAGCTGGCCGGGGTGGCCATCGACTATGCCTGGGGCGGCCACATCGATTGCAGCATCCAGCGCACCCCGGACGTCGGCCGCGAGGGCCAGCGCTACTGGCTGCAAGGCTTCTCCGGCCACGGCGTGCTGCCGACCCTGGCTGCCGCGCGGGCGGTCAGCGATGCCATCCTCGGCGACGACGACCTGCTGGCCTTGTACCAGGGCATCGACAATGGCCGCTTCCCCGGCGGTGACCTGCTGGCCGCACCGCTGGAGGCGGCGGCCAAGGCCTGGTACAGGATGCGCGATCATGTCTGAAGACGCCCAGGGCCTGGCCCTGCTGATCCGCGACCTGCGCAAGCACCGCGGGCTGACCCTCGATGAACTGGCGGGCAAGGTCAAACGCTCGCTGGGCTTTCTGTCCCAGGTCGAACGCGGGCTGTCTCAGCCGACCGTGGCCGACCTCACGGCGATCAGTGAAGCCCTGCAGGTGCCGACCACCTACTTCTACCAGGCCAGCCAGCCACCGGCGCTGGACTGGGTCACCCGCCCCGGCGAGCGGCGCACCATCTACTACGCCGAAGGCATCAGCGACGTGCTGGTCTCGCCCACCCTCAACGGCCGTTTCGCCATGCTCGAAAGCCACCTGGCGCCCGGCGCCAGCAGTGGCGAGGGGCACCTCAACGACAGCTCCGAGCAAGGCGGTTTCGTCCTCGAAGGTGAACTGACCCTCTGGCTGGCAGACGACGAGCAAGCCGTGACCCTCGCGCCCAACGACAGCTTCCAGCTGCCGCCCAACCGCCATTTCCGCTACGCCAACCTGACCGACCAGACGACCCGCGTCCTCTGGGTTTTCCGATGAGAGCACAGCATGACCCTAACAACAGGCTTTCCCGATCTGCTCAGTGAAGTCCGCGCGTTCCGTGCCCGCTACCCCGATGTCAGCCATGTCGACCTGCTCAGCCTGGACATCCCCGGGCACTTCTATGGCAAGCGCTACCCCATCGACATGCTGGAAAAAGTCGCCGCCGGCAGCCCGCTGAAACTGCCGCAGAACTGCGTACTACTGGGGGTACAAGGTGGGCTGTTCCCGATTGGCGACTACTGCTTCAACGACGGCGACCCGGATGCCATCCGCCGCCTGATCCCTGGCACGCTCAAGCCGGTGACCTGGGAGCGCGAGCCACTGGGGCAGATGCTGATCAGCTCCGACGGCACTGCCGCGCCGATCGAGTTCGAACCCCGCGAGGTGCTCGCCCGTGTGCTGCAGCGCCTGGAACGACGCGGCATTCGCCCGGTGGTAGCGTTCGAGCTGGAGTTCTACCTGTTCGACCGCGCGCTCAAGCAAGGCCTGCCACAGTTCCCACGCGACCCGCTCAGCGATGACCCGGACGACCAGCCCAACATGCACATCGAACGGCTGTCGCGCTTCAGCGAGGTGCTGCACGATTTGGTCGATACCGCCAATGCCCAAGGTGTGGATGCCAACGTCATCACCGCCGAACTGGGCCCCGGCCAGTTCGAAATCAACTTCGGCCACTGCGACGATGGCCTGCAAGCCGCCGACTGGGCCGCCCTGTTCTGCCGCAGCACCCGCTGTGTCGCGCTCAAGCACGGGCTGCGCGCCTCGTTCATGAGCAAGCCCTACCTGCAGGCACCGGGCAGCGGCATGCATGTGCATGTGAGCCTGTACGACCAGGCCGGCAACAACCTGCTGGCCGCCGACCAGCAACGCCCGCTGCGCCATGCCGTGGCCGGCTGCCTGGCCCTGCTGCCGCACTGCATGCCGATCTTCGCCGCCAACCACAATGCGTTCCGCCGCTATGGCGCCATGGTCAATGCTGCCAGCCGCGCCAGTTGGGGCTTCGAAGACCGCGATGCGTGCATTCGCATTCCCGAGTCGGATGCCCGCAACCTGCGTATCGAGCACCGGCTGGCGGGGGCGGATGCCAACCCGTATCTGGTGCTGGCGGCGATCCTGTGTGGCATGGAGCATGGGCTGGATGCCGGGCAGGAACCGATTGCGCCGCTGAATGAAGATCGCAGCAGCGGGATCGACTTCCCCAAGGACATGCTCGGCGCGGTCGCGGCCATGCGCAGCCACCCGGCGGTGAACGAAGGGCTGGGGGAAGAGTTCGTAATGGTGTATTGCGAGAACAAGCGCCAGGACCATCTGGCGTTCATGCAGGAAGTCAGCGCGCGGGAGTATCGCTGGTTCATGTGACATAGATGTTGGCTTCTTCGCGGGTAAATCGGATCGCCGCACCGCCGCTCCCACAGGTACTGCATAGCCCTCAAGGCAAGTGCAGGACCTGTGGGAGCGGGTTTACCCGCGAAGAGGCCTGTACTGCCACCACAAATTCCAACACCGAACGAAATCCCTCCTATTCTCAATAGCTCACTTCGGTTCCTGCACTGAGGAGACACGACCATGAGCTACGTAACCACGAAGGATGGCGTTCAGATCTTCTACAAGGACTGGGGCCCGCGCGATGCGCCGGTCATCCACTTCCACCACGGCTGGCCGCTCAGCGCTGACGACTGGGACGCGCAGATGCTGTTCTTCCTGGCCAAGGGCTTTCGCGTGGTCGCCCATGACCGCCGCGGCCACGGGCGCTCCAGCCAGGTATGGGACGGCCACGACATGGACCACTATGCCGACGATGTCGCCGCCGTGGTCGCGCACCTCGGCACCCAGGGCGCGGTGCATGTCGGCCACTCGACCGGTGGCGGCGAGGTGGTGCGCTACATGGCTCGGCACCCTGGTGACCCGGTGGCCAAGGCCGTGCTGATCGCCGCCGTGCCACCGCTAATGGTGCAGACACCGGCCAACCCCGGCGGCCTGCCCAAGTCGGTGTTCGATGGTTTCCAGGCCCAGGTCGCCAGCAACCGCGCGCAGTTCTATCGTGATGTGCCGACCGGGCCGTTCTATGGCTACAACCGGCCGGGTGTGCAAGCGTCGGAAGGCATCATCGGCAACTGGTGGCGCCAGGGCATGATCGGCAGCGCCAAGGCGCATTTCGACGGCATCGTGGCGTTCTCGCAGACTGATTTCACTGAAGATCTCAAGGGCATCAAGCAGCCGGTGCTGGTGATGCATGGGGATGATGACCAGATAGTGCCCTACGAGAATTCCGGGCCGTTGTCGGCCAAGTTGCTGCCCAATGGCACCTTGAAGACTTACAAGGGCTACCCCCATGGCATGCCGACTACCCATGCCGATGTGATCAACGCGGATTTGCTGGCCTTCATCCAGAGTTGATAGGGTTTGCTGTACCGGCCTCTTCGCGGCGGTTCGGCGCCCCGACATGCCCGCTCCCACAGAGGCCGGCACTGGCAACCGTTTGCGCCCAGGCTTACCATGTCTCCCTTCCAGCGCGGCCATTTGCCGCACGCCCTGCCCCCTGCCTGCCAGACACCCATGCCCTTTGAACTCACCGTAGAACCGCTCACCCTGCTGATCCTCGCCCTGGTCGCCTTCGTCGCCGGTTTCATCGATGCCATTGCCGGTGGCGGCGGCCTGCTGACCACCCCGGCGCTGCTCACCGCCGGCATGCCGCCGCACCTGGTGCTCGGCACCAACAAGCTCAGTTCGACCTTCGGCTCAGCCACCGCTGGCTTCACCTATTACAAGCGCAAGCTGTTCCACCCGGCACAATGGCGCCCGGCCCTGTTCGCAACGCTGGTCGGCGCCTCGATCGGTGCGGTGGTGGCCCACTACATGCCAGCCGAGTGGCTGAACAAGATGCTGCCGGTGATCGTCTTCGCCTGTGGCATCTACCTGCTGTTCGGCGGCACGCCCAAGGCACCACTGGACGCCGATGCGCCGATCAAGAAGAAATGGCAGTTCCCCCAAGGCTTCACCCTCGGTTTCTACGACGGTGTGGCCGGCCCCGGCACCGGGGCGTTCTGGACCGTGAGCACGCTGCTGCTCTACCCCATCGACCTGGTCCGCGCCAGCGGCGTGGCGCGCAGCATGAACTTCGTCAGCAACATCGCGGCGCTGACAGTGTTCATCATTTCCGGGCAGGTGGATTACATCGTCGGCCTGTGCATGGGCCTGTCGGTGATGGTTGGCGCCTTCTTCGGCGCACGCACGGCGATCAGTGGCGGCAGCAAGTTCATCCGCCCAGTGTTCATCACCGTGGTGCTGGCGTTGACCGTGCGCCTAGCGTGGCAGCACTGGTTCGGGCAGAGCTAAGCGCCGCGCGACATAAAGGTCGATCAGATACCGGGCGATGGACCGCCCGGCCGGCAGTGGCGGCAGGTCATGGACGCTGAACCACTTGGCATCCTCGATCTCGTCCGGCTGCATGACGATCTCGCCACCCGCATATTCAGCATGGAAGCCCAGCATCATCGAGTGCGGGAACGGCCAGCATTGGCTGCCGACGTACTGGATGTTGCGCACCTCCACCGCCACCTCTTCGCGCACCTCGCGCACCAGGCAGTCCTCGGCGGATTCGCCCGGTTCGGCAAAGCCCGCCAGGGTGCTGTACACCCCCGTGACGAAGCGCGGCGAACGGGCCAGCAGGATCTCGTCGCCACGGGTCACCAGCACAATCATGCTCGGCGAAATGCGCGGGTAGCTGCGCAGGTCGCAGGGCTGGCAGTACATCGCCCGCTCCCAGCGGATCTGCGTCATCGCCTGGCCGCAGCTGCCGCAGAAGCGGTGCTCGCGGGCCCAGGTGCCGATCTGCGCGGCATAGCCGAGTACCTTGTAGGTATCGAAGTCGCCTTCCAGCATGAACGCGCGCAGCCCGCGCCAGCTGCAGCCAGGCACCTCGACCGCGCTGCGCAACTCCAGCAGGAATACCGGCTCGCCGTCGAAGTGGCCGATGCCGTGTTCGCACAGCACGTCGAGGTCCTGGCGCTTGAGCCAGTCGCGGGGGAACAGCGCGCCGTTGGCGTCCACCAGGAACCCTTCCGGGCTGCGGGCCACGGCCAGCCCCCCGGTGATCTGTGGGTCGAGTACTGCGGTAGTCCAGCGAGCTGACATGTCGGGGGTTCCTTTGCTGCGTCCCCCGGCCCGGTCAGTCGGCGAACGTCGGTTTCTGTTTGCTCATGTGCGCCGCCACGGCCACGCGCAGGTCTTCGGACTGCAGCATCGCGGCGTTCCAGGTGGCGATGTAGTCCAGGCCATCGTCGATGCGATGGTCACGCATGTAGCTGAGCATCTCCTTGGTGCCGGCCACGGCGATCGGCGATTTTGCGGCAATCTCGCGGGCAATGGCAAAGACCCCGTCGAGCAGCGCGGCCTGATCATCATAGACCCGGTTGACCAGGCCGATGCGCAGCGCCTCATCGGCTTCCACGTTGCGCCCGGTGAAGGCCAGCTCACGCATCATGCCGTCGCCGATGATACGTGGCAAACGTTGCAAGGTGCCGACATCGGCGGCCATGCCCATGTCGATTTCCTTGATCGAGAATTGCGCATCGCGGCTGCAGTAGCGCATGTCGCAGGCGGAGATCAGGTCGATGGCGCCACCAATGCAGTAGCCCTGCACCGCCGCCAGCACCGGCTTGCGGCAGTTGTCCACGGCATTGAAGGAGGCCTGCAGGCGCTGGATGGTCTTGCGCAGGAAGCGTGCGTTGCGGCCGACATCCTTGCCCATCTGCCCGGCCAGCGAGGCCAGCATCATCAGGTCGATACCGGCGGAGAAATGCTTGCCGGCACCGCTGATCACCACCGCGCGCACGGCATCGGTGTCGTCGATCCATTGGAAGATGTCGACGATTTCCGCCCAGAAGGCCGCGTTCATCGCGTTGATCTTTTCCGGGCGATTGATCTGCACATGGGCGATGTTGTCGGTCAGTTCGACCTTGAACGCGGTGTATTCGGTCACGGGCGGCACTCCTGTGGGGATAGGGTTCACGCCGTGGATGGTAACCCAGGCAGGTGACCGTGCTTGTGCCAAAAACGGGACTGCCTGCCCTGTCGAAATTGCCGCGTGCCATTCGACCATGAGTGAATCATCACCCTCGACAGGCCCTTCAGGAGAGCCCCCATGCGCAAACTCATCGTAGCCGCCTTCGTCAGCCTCGACGGCGTCATGCAGGCCCCCGGCGGGCCACAGGAAGACACCAGTGGCGGTTTCACCTTTGGCGGTTGGCTCGTGCCACATGCCGAGGAAGTGTTCGGCCAGGCCATGCAGGCGCTGTTCAGCCAACCTTTCGAATTGCTGCTGGGCCGGCGCACCTACGACATCTTTGCCGGCTACTGGCCGAAGGTGAAAGACGATACCGAAGAATTCTCCATCGCCAACCTGTTCAACAGCGTGGCTAAGCATGTCGCCACCCATGATCCAAGCAGCCTTGATTGGCATAACAGCCATGCGCTGGGCGCGGATATTGTTGCGGCGGTACGGGCACTCAAGCAGCAGAACGGCGCCGATCTGCTCACTCAGGGCAGTGCTGATGTGGTGCAACAACTGCTCGCCGCCGGGCTGGTCGACGAGCTTCAGTTGCTCACCCACCCCGTGTTGCTGGGGCATGGCAAGCGGCTGTTTGGTGATGATGCAGCACCTGGGGTTTTCAAACTGGAGCATTCTCAGGTGACGCCCAAGGGCGTGATCATTGCCCGTTATGTGCGTGTGGGCGATGTTGAGACCGGGTCGTTTGATTTGCCGCCGGAGAAAGGGTGAGGGCTGACAGGTGCCTGCCGACAGATTTGTAGCGCCTGTGAGATCGAGCGCCGCCCGCGCGGCGCATCGCGGGCAAGCCCGCTCCCACATCTGTTTCGGGCCAATCTCTCCTGTGCCGCCAACAGGGACCGCCTTGGTGCATGACTGAAGGCCGATTTTAAGCAGTGGTGCATGGCTGAAGGCCGATGATAAGCGGTGGTGTCCACCTTGATATTGAAGGTAACAAACAAGGCGGTCCCTGTTGGCTTGACAGGAAAGACTGGCCCGAAACAGATGTGGGAGCGGGCTTGCCCGCGATGCGCCGCGCGGGCGGCGCTCGATCTCACAGGCGCCACATAACTCAAGCCAGGAAGAACCGATACAACTTTTAACCCCTGCCCGCATCGAACCAAGTGTGAGCCCCACACTCGCTGACAGGAGGTTTACCATGGCGATGCGCACGGCCCTTGTGCTTTCCTGCATGACCCTGGCCCTGATGGGCTGCGTCGGTTCCAACGACGATCACCGCTCCCCGCCGACCACCGAACAGGTCGACCTGCAGCGCTACCAGGGCACCTGGTACGAGCTGGCGCGCCTGCCGATGTTCTTCCAGCGCAACTGCGTGCAGTCCGAAGCCCATTACGGCCTGCGCGAGGATGGCCGCATCGACGTGACCAACCGCTGCAAGGAAAAAGACGGCACATGGAACGAAGCCCGCGGCATCGCCGAGGCCCAGGTACCGGGCAGGACCGACAAGCTCTGGGTACGTTTCGACAACTGGTTCAGCCGCCTGGCGCCAGAAATGACCAAGGGCGAGTACTGGGTGCTGTACCACGACAAGGACTACCGCGTGGCGCTGGTCGGCCACCCCAACCGCGAATACCTGTGGCTGCTGTCGCGCACGCCGGCGATCACCGACCAGACCCGTGACCAATTGCTGGCGATTGCCCACAAGCAGGGTTACGACACCAGCAAGCTGATCTGGCGTCAGGACGCCCCCGCCGTGCCATGAGCATCGACGCCCTGCAGCAATCGGTCTAAGGTGTGGCTCCCCCACGCATGGAGCGAAACATTGGACCTGCAGTTTCTGGGCACCTCCTCCGGGGTGCCCACCAAAGCCCGCAACGTCAGCGCCACCGCTGTCATCGAAGCCAGCGGCAAGCACTGGTACCTGGTCGATTGCGGCGAAGGCACCCAGCACCAGTTGCTGCGCAGTGCGCTCTCGGTACGCGACTTGCGCGGCATCTTCATCACCCATGTGCATGGCGACCATTGCCTCGGCCTGCCGGGGCTGCTGGCCAGTGCCGGGATGGGCGGGCGCAGTGAGCCGCTCGACCTGATCCTGCCCGCCGCCTTGCAGGACTGGGTGCGCCTGAGCCTGGCGGCCAGCGAAACCTACCTGCCGTTCGAACTGCGCCTGTTGCCGGTCGAGGGACTGGGGCAGTGGCAGAGCGAGCACATACAGGTCAGTACCGTGCAGCTGTCGCACCGGGTGCCGAGCGTTGGCTTCGTGTTCACCGAACTGAACCCTGAACCACGCCTGGACATTCAGCGGCTGGAGGCCGAAGGGATCCCGCGTGGGCCGTTGTGGGGTGACCTGGCCAAGGGCCTGGTGGTCGAGCTGGACGGAAAGCGGCTAGAGCCGCGTGACTACCTGAAAGCCTCGCGGCCGCCGCGGCGGGTGATCGTCTGTGGCGATAACGACAGCCCGGCATTGCTCGCCGAAGTTGCCAGGGACGCGGATGTGCTGGTGCATGAGGCGACCTATACCCAACCCATTGTCGAGCGCAGCGGCAATGCGTTTGGCCACAGTACGGCGGCGGCGGTGGCGCAGTTCGCTGAAGCGGCGGGGGTGCGCAATCTGGTGCTGACGCATTTCAGTGCGCGGTACCAGGGGGACCCGATGCGCAGCCCGTGCATCGATGATGTGCGGGATGAGGCGTTGGCACACTACAGTGGGCACCTGACCTTGGCGCAGGATCTGCAGCGTTACCATATCGACCGTGATGGATGCCTGGTCGCCGTTCAGTCTTGAGATCGCCGCACCGCCGCTCCCACAGGTTTAGCGCAAGCCTTGAGGCATGTGCGGTCACTGTGGGAGCGGGCGGGCCCGCGAATGGGCCGCAAAGCGGCCCCTTTCAGCGCGTTGCTATGCCGCCAGGCGCCCCCTGGCGATCGCCTCCGATGCCGCCAGCATTGCCCGCAGCAACACCGCGCAACCTGCTGCAAGATCTTCCGGCGTGGCGTTCTCGATCTCGTTATGGCTGATGCCATTCTCGCAAGGCACGAAGATCATCCCCGCCGGCCCCAGTTCGGCGAGGAAGATCGCGTCATGCCCTGCCCCGCTGACGATGTCCATGTGCGGCAACCCCAGCGCTTGCGCCGACTGGCGTACGGCATCGACGCAACCGCGGTCGAAGTACAGCGCCGGGAAGTCTGCCGTGGGGACCAGCTCATGGCTCAGGCCATGCTTGGCACAGGTCGTCTCGATCACCGCACGCACATCAGCGATCATCGCATCCAGCTGGTCGCCCTCCAGGTGACGAAAGTCCAGGGTCATGCGCACCTCGCCCGGGATCACGTTGCGCGAGCCGGGATAGGCCTGCAGGCACCCGACCGTGCCGCAGGCGTGGGGCTGGTGCGCGTGGGCGGTGCGGTTGACCGCTTCGACCACGGCCGCGGCGCCTACCAGGGCGTCCTTGCGCAGGTGCATCGGCGTCGGCCCGGCATGGGCTTCGACGCCGCGCAGGGTCAGGTCGAACCATTTCTGCCCCAGGGCACCGAGCACCACGCCGATGGTCTTGGCCTGGTCCTCGAGGATCGGGCCCTGTTCGATATGCGCTTCGAAATAGGCACCGACCGGGTGGCCGAGCACCGCGCGCTGGCCGGCATAGCCGATGGCGTTCAGCGCCTCGCCGACCGACACGCCCTGGGCATCACGCTTGGCCAGGGTTTCTTCCAGGGTGAATTTGCCGGCGAACACACCCGAGCCCATCATGCAGGGGGCGAAGCGTGAACCTTCTTCGTTGGTCCACACCACCACTTCCAGCGGTGCCTCGGTCTCGATGCCCAGGTCGTTGAGGGTACGCAGCACTTCCAGCCCGGCCATCACGCCGAAACAGCCATCGAACTTGCCGCCGGTTGGCTGGGTGTCGATATGGCTGCCGGTCATCACCGGTGGCAGTTTGGGGTTACGCCCGGGGCGGCGGGCGAAGATGTTGCCCACCGCGTCGACACTGACGGTGCAACCGGCGGCCTCCGTCCACTGAACAAACAGGTCGCGCGCCTGGCGATCGAGGTCGGTCAGTGCCAGCCGGCACACGCCGCCCTTGGCCGTGGCGCCGAGGCGGGCAAGGTCCATCAGCGACTGCCACAGACGTGCGCTGTCGACGTGGCGTTCGGTGGATTTCAGAACATGCTGGGATGGGATCATGGTGTTTCTCCTCAGGCATTTTTATTGGTTTGTACTGGCGCGATCGCCGGCCCGCGCACCGCCATGCCGCCCAGGGCGTAGTACAGCGCCCCGCCCAGCAGCGAACCGGTGAACCAGCCATAGTCGTAGAACCAGCTGAAACTGCTGTTGCCGATGGCCAGCACGGTCAGCGCCACCGGCAAGGCGAAGGCGGCGAAGCCCGCCCAGTTCCACGCCGGGTACACGTCGTCGCGGTACAGCCCGGCCAGGTCCAGGCGCTGGCGGCGGACCAGGAAGTAGTCCACCACCATGATCCCGGCGATCGGCCCGAGCAGGCTGGAGTAGCCCAGCAACCAGTTGGAATAGACGCTCTCCAGGCTCAGGTCGGAAACGATCCAGCCAAGCTTCTTCAGCAGTTCGTGGCTCATCAGCGCCAGGCCGATGAAGCCGGTCAGCCACACGGCGCGGCTGCGCCCGATCAGGCGCGGGGCGATGTTCTGGAAGTCGTTGGTCGGCGAAACGATGTTGGCGGCGGTGTTGGTCGACAGCGTGGCGATCACGATCAGCGCCATGGCCAGCGCCACCCAGCCAGGGCTGTGGATCTTGCCGATCAGGCTGACCGGGTCGGACACCGTTTCCCCCACCAGCGACGCCGAGGCAGCGGTCATCACCACCCCCAGCGAAGCGAACAGGAACATGGTCAGCGGCAGGCCGAAGATCTGCCCGAGAATCTGGTCCTTCTGGCTCTTGGCATAGCGGCTGAAGTCGGGAATGTTCAGCGACAAGGTGGCCCAGAAGCCGACCATGGCCGTGAGCCCGGCGCAGAAGTAACCGACCACGCTGGCCCCTTCCGGGCGCTTGGGCGGCTGCGCCAGCAGTTCGCTCATCGACATGTGCGGCAAGGCCCAGAACAGCAGGCCGAAACCGACCGCCACCAGCAGCGGTGCCGACAGTGTTTCCAGCCACTTGATCGACTCGGCACCACGCAGCACGACCCACAGGTTCAGCGCCCAGAAGATCATGAATCCGATTACCTCGCCGGTACCTTCCAGCGCCTTCCAGCTGTCGAAGATCGAGCCAAGGAACAGGTGGATGGCCAGGCCACCGAACATGGTCTGGATGCCGAACCAGCCGCAGGCCACCACCGCGCGGATCAGGCACGGCACGTTGGAGCCGAGGATGCCGAACGACGAGCGCAGCAGCACCGGGAACGGGATGCCGTACTTGGTGCCGGGGAAGGCGTTGAGGGTCAGCGGGATCAGCACGATGAGGTTGGCCAGCAGGATCGCCAGCAGTGCCTCGCCCACGCTCAGGCCGAAGTAGGCCGTGAGCACGCCACCGAGGGTGTAGGTGGGCACGCAGATGGACATGCCCACCCACAGCGCGGTGATGTGCCATTTGTTCCAGGTGCGCTGGTGCACCTTGGTCGGTGCGATGTCGTGGTTGTAGCGCGGGCTGTCGAGGACGTCACTGCCTGCGGACAGCTCGAACAGGCCTGCCTGCTCGATCACTTCCGATCTGCTCTGTTGCATGGGGCCTTCTCCAGATTTCTTCTAGTTGTTTGCTCATCGGGCTAACGCGATGGCCGGAGTACACACACCACCAGTACTGCTCCTCCGGTCCGGCCTGGCGGTTGTGGCCGTACTCAAATAGCGTGCCGGGTTGGCTTGCGCCTACCCGGCCGGCCGCCGCCGACCGGAGGTAATCAACTGATCTGCAAAGCATTGTTGCGCGGCAGGCGCGGGCACGGTTATCCCCTCGCCTGCCGCTTGCGCCACCTTGGGCCAGCCTTGGCCCCTGCAACAGGTTTCAAACTGGTGCAGCCTGGTTTTTCAACGGCGCGGCCTGCGCCTCGAAGCCAGGAATCAAGCAGCTGATTTTGCATGGAAAATCTTGACCAATTTGGCTTCTTGTCAAGTGCGTCAAAATGGTGAAAGGCCTCACCATTTTGGTAATCAAGACAATTAATCGTTAATTATCAGTAAGTTATTAGCGCTATAAGCATATAAATTATTTTCTTGAACAATCCTGAATCTGCATCTAAATTCCAATCTTGTCAGGCCTGACAGGATTAACACCTATCCTCCAGCCACTGACACATAACAATTTCAAGAACCGGCACAGACCGGTCAGCCTGCGAGGAAGACGGCATGTCCCTGTTGATCCGTGGCGCCACCGTGGTTACCCATGAAGAGAGCTATCCCGCCGATGTCTTGTGTGTCGATGGCCAGATCCGCGCCATCGGCAAAGACCTCGAAGCCCCTACCGACTGTGAGATCCTCGACGGCAGCGGCCAGTACCTGATGCCCGGCGGCATCGACCCGCACACCCACATGCAGTTGCCCTTCATGGGTACGGTCGCCAGCGAGGACTTCTTCAGCGGCACCGCCGCAGGGCTGGCCGGTGGCACCACCTCGATCATCGACTTCGTCATCCCCAACCCGCAGCAGTCGCTGCTGGAGGCCTTCCACACCTGGCGCGGCTGGGCGCAGAAAAGTGCGTCCGACTATGGTTTCCATGTCGCCATCACCTGGTGGAGCGAGCAGGTCGCCGAAGAAATGGGCGAGCTGGTGAGCAAACATGGGGTCAACAGCTTCAAGCATTTCATGGCCTACAAAAACGCCATCATGGCGGCCGACGACACCCTGGTGGCCAGCTTCGAGCGCTGCCTGCAGTTGGGCGCCGTGCCTACCGTGCATGCCGAGAACGGCGAGCTGGTCTATCACCTGCAACAAAAGTTGCTGGCCCAAGGCCTGACCGGGCCTGAGGCGCACCCGCTGTCGCGCCCTTCACAAGTCGAAGGCGAAGCCGCCAGCCGCGCCATCCGCATTGCCGAGACCATCGGCACGCCGTTGTACGTGGTGCACATCTCCAGCCGTGAAGCGCTGGACGAAATCACCTACGCCCGGGCCAAGGGCCAGCCGGTGTACGGCGAAGTGCTGCCGGGCCACCTGCTGATCGACGACAGCGTCTACCGCCACCCGGACTGGGCAACCGCCGCCGGTTACGTGATGAGCCCGCCGTTCCGCCCGCGCGAGCACCAGGAGGCGCTGTGGCGCGGCCTGCAATCGGGCAACCTGCACACCACCGCCACCGACCACTGCTGCTTCTGCGCCGAACAGAAGGCCATGGGCCGCAACGACTTCAGCCGCATCCCCAATGGCACTGCCGGCATCGAGGACCGCATGGCCGTGCTGTGGGACGCCGGGGTCAACAGCGGGCGCCTGTCGATGCACGAGTTCGTCGCGCTGACCTCGACCAACACCGCGAAGATCTTCAACCTGTTCCCGCGCAAGGGCGCCATCCGCGTCGGCGCCGACGCCGACCTGGTGCTATGGGACCCGCAGGGCACACGCACCATTTCCGCCCAGACCCACCACCAGCGGGTCGACTTCAACATCTTCGAAGGCCGCAGCGTACGCGGCATCCCCAGCCACACCATCAGCCAGGGCAAGGTGCTCTGGGCCGATGGCGACCTGCGCGCCGAGCCTGGCGCTGGTCGATACGTGGAGCGCCCGGCCTACCCCTCGGTGTACGAGGTGCTGGGCCGACGCGCCGAGCAACAGCGCCCGACACCCGTTCAGCGCTGACCTGACCCGCATTGCCGTACCGGCCCTCAGAGGCCGGGCGGCGCCGTATTGCCGTTGACTGCCACAACCAAAAAAGAAAAGAGAGGCTACAACCGTGATCGATGCCCTGAACCATTTGCCGCGCCCGCGTGCCGGCAGCGACCAACTGGCCGAGCGCTTCACCGACCTGGCCCCGCCGCTCACCGCCCGCCAGGCTGCCGTCGAGAGTGCCCGCTGCCTGTACTGCTACGACGCCCCGTGCGTGAACGCCTGCCCGAGCGAAATCGACATCCCGTCGTTCATCCACCGCATCAGCGACGAGAACCTGCAAGGCGCCGCCGAACGCATCCTGTCGGCCAATATCCTCGGTGGCAGCTGCGCCCGCGTGTGCCCCACCGAAATCCTCTGCCAACAAGCCTGCGTGCGTAACAACGCCCAGGAATGCGCCCCGGTGCTGATCGGCCAGTTGCAGCGCTACGCCTTGGACAATGCCGACTTCAGCGAGCACCCGTTCAAGCGCTCACCCGCCACTGGCAAGCGCATCGCCGTGGTCGGTGCCGGCCCTGCCGGGCTGTCGTGCGCCCATCGCCTGGCCATGCATGGCCATGACGTGGTGGTGTTCGAGGCCAGCGAGAAAGCCGGCGGCCTCAACGAGTACGGCATCGCCCGCTACAAACTGGTGGATGACTACGCTCAGCGCGAGGTGGAGTTCCTGCTCGGCATCGGTGGCATCGAGATCCGTCACGGCCAGCGCCTGGGCGCCAACCTCGGCCTCGGCGAATTGCGCGACCAGTTCGACGCGGTGTTCCTCGGCCTCGGCCTGAACGCCGTGCGCCAGCTCGGCCTCCCAGACGAAGAAGCCCCCGGCCTGCTCGCCGCTACCGCGTACATCCGCGAACTGCGCCAGGCCGACGACCTTGCGCAGCTGCCACTGGCCGACCGCTGCCTGGTGATCGGTGCCGGCAACACCGCCATCGACATGGCCGTGCAGATGAGCCGCCTGGGTGCCCGCGACGTCAACCTGGTGTACCGCCGTGGCCACGCCGACATGGGCGCCACCGGCCATGAGCAGGACATCGCCAAGGCCAACCAGGTACGCCTGCACACCTGGGCCCGCCCCGACGCTGTGCTGCTCGATGACGACGGTCGTGTGCGCGGCATGCGCTTCATGCGCACCGAACTGGCCGACGGCCGCCTGCGCGACACGGGCGAAACGTTCGAGCTGGCCGCCGACGCCATCTTCAAAGCCATCGGCCAACGCTTCGACGATGCCAGCCTCGGCGACCCGGCCGCCGCGCAACTGGCGCGTGATGGCGAGCGTATCCGCGTCGACGAGTACATGCGCACCAGCCTCCCGGGCGTGTACGCCGGTGGCGACTGCACCGCCCTGGGCCAGGACCTCACCGTCCAGGCCGTGCAACACGGCAAGCTGGCCGCCGAAGCCATCCATGCCCAACTCATGCTCAACGTGGAGGCAGCGTAAATGGCCGACCTGTCCATCGAATTCGCCGGTATCAAGGCGCCCAACCCCTTCTGGCTGGCCTCCGCGCCGCCGACCGACAAGGCCTACAACGTGGTCCGTGCCTTCGAGGCCGGCTGGGGTGGCGTGGTCTGGAAGACCCTGGGCGAGGACCCGGCAGCGGTCAACGTGTCGTCACGGTATTCCGCGCACTACGGCCCCAACCGCCAGGTGCAGGGCATCAACAACATCGAGCTGATCACCGACCGCTCGCTGGAGATCAACCTGCGGGAAATCACCCAGGTGAAGAAGGACTGGCCCGACCGCGCATTGGTCGTGTCGCTGATGGTGCCGTGCGTGGAAGCGTCGTGGAAGTTCATCCTGCCACTGGTGGAGGCCACCGGCGCCGATGGCATCGAGTTGAACTTCGGTTGCCCGCACGGCATGCCTGAGCGCGGCATGGGGGCGGCGGTCGGCCAGGTGCCGGAGTACGTGGAGATGGTCACCCGCTGGTGCAAGACGCACTGCTCGCTGCCGGTGATCGTCAAGCTCACACCGAACATCACCGACATTCGCCAGTCGGCCCGGGCGGCCCATCGCGGTGGCGCGGATGCGGTGTCGCTGATCAATACCATCAACTCGATCACCAGCGTCGACCTCGACCGCATGGTCGCCCACCCCATCGTTGGCGACCAGAGCACCCACGGTGGTTACTGCGGCTCGGCAGTCAAGCCGATCGCCCTGAACATGGTTGCCGAAATCGCTCGCGACCCGGAAACCCGCGGCCTGCCGATCTGCGGCATCGGCGGGATCGGCAACTGGCGTGATGCTGCCGAGTTCATCGCCTTGGGCAGCGGTGCGGTGCAGGTGTGCACGGCGGCGATGCTGCATGGCTTCCGCATTGTCGAAGACATGAAGGATGGCCTGGCACGCTGGATGGACCAGCACGGCCACCGCAACCTCGAAGCGTTCCGCGGGCAGGCCGTGGGGCATACCACCGACTGGAAGTACCTGGACATCAACTACAAGTCGGTGGCGCATATCGACCAGGATGCCTGCATTGGTTGCGGGCGTTGCCATATTGCCTGTGAGGATACTTCGCACCAGGCGATTGCCAGCACCCTCAAGGCTGACGGGACCCATGCCTACAGCGTGATCGAGGACGAATGTGTGGGCTGCAACCTGTGCCAGATCACCTGCCCGGTGGAGAACTGCATCGAGATGGTGGCGCAGGATACCGGCAAGCCTTACCTGAACTGGACCCAGGATCCGCGCAACCCCTACTGTGAGGCCAGCTGAGTCAACTTGCTGCCTGACCTTGTGGGAGCGGCCTTGTGTCGCGAAAGGGCCGCAACGCGGCCCCAAGGTTTCAGCGATATCGCACAAATTGCCGGGGCCGCTCTGCGGCCCTTTCGCGACACAAGGCCGCTCCCACAAAGGACCGCGTCAGCCCGCAAGCCGGTTCAGGGCTCCAGCCCGATCCCACGCAAGATCACGCAGGTCACCGTCTGCACCGCACTCTCGAACGCCATGTCCGACAATGGCTCGCCTTCGTTCAACAACGTCACCTGATAACCAAAATCGGCATAGTGCTGTGTCGACGCCCAGATCATGTAGAGCAGCGCCGAAGGTTCCACCGGCAGGATGCGCCCCTCCGCCACCCAACGACGGATCTTGTCTTCCTTGAGCTTCGCCCAGGGCACCAGGCTCTCACTGAGGTTCACCCCCAGCACCGGTGCCCCATGCAGCATCTCCTCGGCCCAGATCTTCGAACCCAGCGGCCGTGACCGCGAATGGCCCATCTTGGCGCGGATGTAGCTGGTCAGCACCACCCGCGGGTCATCGAAGTTCTCGAAACACAGCGCGTCCTGCTTCCACACATCCAGCAAGTCTTGCAGCACTGCGCGGAACAACTCGTCCTTGGTGCTGAAGTAGTAATGCAGGTTGGAGCGCGGCAGTTCGGCCTGTTCGGCGATATCGCCCATCGAGGTGGCGCCATAGCCCTTTTCGGCGAACACCTTTTCCGCGGCGATGAGGATTTTCTCGATATTGCGACGGCGGATTTCGATCTTGTGGTTGGCCATCAGGCTTGGGCCGTCCACACAGCCAGTTCATACCCGTCCGGGTCAATGAAGTGAAAACGGCGGCCCCCCGGAAAGGCAAAGGTCGCCCGACTGATGCTTGCCCCGGCCGCCTCGACCCGCTGTAGCGTGGCTTCCAGGTCGTCCGCATACAGGATCACCAGTGGCCCGCCCGGCCGCACCGCTTCGCCGGTGGTGAAACCGCCGGTCAAGCGGCCATCGCTGAACTCGGTGTAAGCCGGCCCGTAGTCGGTGAAGCGCCAGCCGAACACGCTGCCATAGAAAGCCTTGCTCCGTGCGATGTCGCTGACGTTGAACTCGATGTTGTCGATCTGCCGATCGTGGCCGCGAACGCTCATGCGTGCTCCTTGCCGAATGGGGTTGCCTTAGTCTACTCCGGTACTTTCACCCGATTGAATCAGGCCGCCTGATATAACCGCGTGATGACAGGCTGACGGCGATGGCGAGCCTGCCAGATGTCATAGTCGGCCTGAATGGCCAGCCACAGCCGTGCAGTGCTGATACCTGCCATTTCCAGGCGCAGCGCCAGGTCTGGAGACATGGCCGCGCGGCCATGCAGTACCCGCGAAAGCGCTTCTCGAGAAAAACCCAGATGCGCTGCGAAGGCCTTCACCGTCAGGCCAAGCGCTGGCAAGACATCATCACGCAAGGTTTCGCCGGGATGCGGCGGATTGTGCAAAGGCATGATCAGCCCTCCTGTTTAGTGATAATCAAGGTAATCGACCAATTCGACATCCGAACCCACGAAACGAAAGATCAACCTCCAGTTACCGGAAACACTCACTGACCAGAAGCCCGAAAGCTCGCCCTTGAGCGGATGCAGTTGCCAGCCTGGCAGGCTCAAGTCCTGCGCGACGATGGCGCGGTCGAGAAACTGCAGCTGCCGCTTCAAGCGTTTTGCGTGAGTGGCCTGAATACCCCGGGTGTTACCCGTTTCGTAGAAGAGTCGCAGTCCCTTATGTCGAAAACTGATGATCATGGATAGCTCGCCGTGTCCATTTGGGAGACAGCCAGAGTGTGACCCCATGCATCACACGAAGCAAAATATCATGTGTGACGCAATGCGTCACACACTAAATTGATCCCTAACCACAACGCGCCCGATCACGCACGGGACACTCTGCCCGGTGCAGGTTCAGCGCCGTGTTGATGATGCCGATATGGCTGAACGCCTGGGGGAAGTTGCCGAGCATGCGCTTGCCGGCAGGGTCGTACTGCTCGGCCAGCAGGCCGACGTCGTTGCACAGCCCGGTGAGCTTTTCGTACAGCCCCTGGGCCTCGGCCTCGCGCCCCAGCAGCACGTACACATCGGCCAGCCAGAACGAGCACACCAGGAACGTGCCCTCCCCCGGCGTCAGCCCGTCGCTGCAGCTGTCGCTGTCATAGCGCAGCAGCAGGCCGTTCTTCAGCAGGCGCTGCTCGATCTGCGCCAAGGTGCGCTGAAAGCGTGGGTCCTTGGCCGGCAGGAAGCCGGTCAGGGCGATCTGCAACAGGCTGGCATCCATCTCGCTCGAACCGTAGGCCTGGACGAAGTACTGGCCGCTGGCATCGAGCCCGTGCGCGCAGACCTCCCGATGAATCTCGTCTGCCACCTGCCGGTAGTGGCGACCCTGCTCGCGGCCTTCCTCGGTGGTGTCGGCCAGCCCCGCCGCACGGTCGAAGGCGACCCAAGCCATGACCTTGGAATGAACGAAGTGCTGGCGACCACCGCGCACTTCCCAGATGCCTTCGTCCGGGTCACGCCAGATGCGCTCGACATAGGGCAGGATCAGCCGCGAGATCGCCGCACTGCGTGGGTGGCGCGGCAGGCCGCCCTTGATCGCCTGGGTCATGGCATCGGCCAGTTCGCCATAGATGTCCAGCTGCACCTGGTCCGACGCGGCATTGCCGACCCGCACCGGCTGCGAGTGTTCGTAGCCGGCCAGCCAGGGCAAGGTGTACTCGGTGAGGTCGCGCTCGCCCGCCAGGCCATACATGATCTGCATCTGTTCAGGGTTGCCGGCCACTGAGCGCAGCAGCCATTCGCGCCAGGCCTGGGCTTCGTCGAAATAGCCGAGGTTCATGAACGCCAGCAAGGTCATGGTGGCGTCGCGCAGCCAGCAGAAGCGGTAGTCCCAGTTGCGCTCGTGGCCGATGCGTTCGGGCAGCGAGGTGGTGACCGCTGCGACGATGCCGCCGGTGGGCGCGTAGGTCATGGCCTTGAGGGTGAGCAGCGAGCGGCGCACCAGGGCGGTGTAGGGACCCACCTCAGGGCATCGGTCGGCAAATGCCTGCCAGTGCGTGAGGGTGTGTTGCAGCGCCTGGTCGATGTCGCAGTCGGGCTGCACCGGCAAGTGCGAGGGCTGGTGACGGAGGCTGAAGATCTGCCGCTCGCCGGCACCCACGCGAAAACGGGCGACGGTGTGGTGGTCGAGGCCGTGGGGTACCACGCTGCTGCGCAGGATCACACGATCGGGGCCGGCCACCGCGCTCAGGGTCAGCGGGTCTATTTTTTCAACCCACGGCACGCTGCGGCCGTAGTCGAAGCGCAGCACCAGGTCCATTTCAAAGTTGGTCTCGCCCGACAGCCCCTCGACGATGCGCACCACCGAGTTGACCTCGTCCAGCGGCATGAAATCGAGCACTCGGGCACGGCCGCTGGCGGTGACCCAGGTGGTTTCCAGCACCAGGGTGTCGCCCAGGTACTGGCGGCTGCAGTGCTCGACGGAGTCACTGGGCGCCAGGCGCCAGCGGCCGTTCTCCTCGTTGCCCAGCAGCGCTGCGAACACGGCCGGGGCGTCGAAGCGCGGCAGGCATAGCCAGTCGATCGAGCCGTCGCGGCTGACCAGGGCGGCGCTGCGGCAGTTGCCGAGCAGGGCGTAGTCTTCGATGTGGGCGGGCATTGCACCTCCTTTATGCTGTCACCCCAGTTTGTGCCACTCGCGCTTGTCGCGGGTCAGCAGTTCATTACCTTCTTCGGGGCCATCCTGCCCTGCCGGGTACTCATGCACCTCGCCGCCCTGGGCCCAGGCATCGAGGAATGGCTGTACCGCGCGCCAGCCGTTCTCGATGTTGTCGGCCCGCTGGAACAGGGTCTGATCGCCAGTCAGGCAGTCATAGATCAGCGTTTCGTAACCCGTAGCCGGGGTCATCTTGAAGAAATCCTTGTAGGCAAAGCCCAGCTCGATGTTCTCCATCACCAGCTCCGGCCCTGGCCGCTTGGCCTGCAGGTCGAACCACATGCCTTCGTTGGGCTGGATCTGGATCTTCAGGTAGTTAGGCTTGGGCCGCTCCAGCTCCGACTCGCGAAACTGCGCGTAGGGCGCCGGCTTGAAGCAGATGGCGATCTCAGTGTCGCGCACGCTCATGCGCTTGCCGGTACGCAAGTAGAACGGCACCCCGGCCCAGCGCCAGTTGTCGATCATCACCTTGAGCGCCACGTAGGTTTCGGTCTGGCTGTCGGCTGCGACGTTGTTTTCCTGGCGATACCCCGGCAGCGGCTTGCGGCCCTGCCTGCCCGCCACGTATTGGCCACGCACCGAGTTCTTCAGGGCCATCTTCGCCGACCAGGGGCGGATGGCACCGATCACCTTGGCCTTCTCGCCGCGCACGGCATCGGCGCCAAACGCCGCCGGTGGCTCCATGGCTACCATGGCCAGCAGCTGGAACAGGTGGTTGGGTACCATGTCACGCAGGGCACCGGTGGTGTCATAGAACGCGCCGCGGGTCTCGACACCGACCGTCTCGGCAGCGGTGATCTGCACATGGTCGATGTAGTGGTTGTTCCAGAACGACTCGAACAGGCCGTTGGAGAAACGGCTGACCAGAATGTTCTGCACCGTTTCCTTGCCCAGGTAATGGTCGATGCGGTAGATCTGCCGCTCGCTCATCACCTTCAGCAGGCAGGCATTGAGCGCCTCGGCACTGGCCAGGTCGGTGCCGAAGGGCTTTTCCACCACCACACGCCGGAAGCCGCCGGCAGACTCGTCGAGCAGGCCGGCTTCGCCCAGGCGTTGAGCCACCTCGGGGAAGAAGCGCGGCGAAGTGGCCAGGTAGAAGATGGCGTTGCCGTGGCTGGTTTTTTCGATGCGCTTGGCCAACGCCGCATAGGTCGCCGGGTCGAGGAAGTCGCCGGTCTGATAGTCCAGACGCTTGGCCAGCCGTGCCCAGAGCTTTTCGTCCAGGCACTTGGCAGCGCCCTCGCCGCCTTTGTCGCGTTCCTGCATGAAGGCATGCAGGCGCCCGGCGAATTCATCGGCCGTGGCCGGGTTGTGGTCGACGCCAACGATGCGCAGGTTGCGGTCCAGCAACCCGTCACGGCTGAGGTTGTAAAGCGCCGGCATCAGCAGGCGCTTGACCAGGTCACCGTTGGCGCCAAACAGGAACAGCGTGCAGGGCGGAGCAGCAGGAATGGTCTGTTTGGTCATCAGTCTTTTTTCTCGACGTGGCCACCGAAGCCCAGGCGCATGGCGGAGAGGATCTTGTCGCCATAGGTGCCCTGCTGCTGACGCGAGCGGAAGCGGGCAAACAGCGCGCTGGACAGCACCGGCACCGGCACCGCCTGTTCAACGGCGGCGTCGATGGTCCAGCGGCCTTCGCCGCTGTCGGACACCGAGCCACTGAACTGCGCCAGCTGCGGGTCGGCCACCAGCGCATCGGCGGTGAGGTCGAGCAGCCAGGAGGTGACCACGCTGCCGCGGCGCCAGACCTCGGCGATCTCGGCCACGTTCAGGTCGAAGCGCTGGTCTTCGGGCAGCTCGTTGCCGCCCTTGCTGCGCAGCAGGTCGAAGCCTTCGGCGTAGGCCTGCATCAGGCCGTACTCGATGCCGTTGTGCACCATCTTCACGTAATGCCCGGCGCCCGGTGGGCCGGCATGGATGTAGCCGTGCTCGGCACGCTGGTGCTCACCGTTGCGGCCGTGAGTACGCGGAATGTCGCCGACACCCGGTGCCAGCGCCTTGAACAGCGGCTCCAGGCGCTCGAAGACCTCCTTCTCGCCACCGATCATCATGCAGTAGCCACGGTCCAGGCCCCAGACACCGCCAGAGGTACCGACGTCCAGGTAATGCAGGCCGCGCTTGCTCATCTCGGCCGCACGGCGCATATCGTCCTTATAGAAGGTGTTGCCGCCGTCGATGATGGCATCGCCCGGCTCCAGCAGCTCGGCCAGCTGGGCGATGGTCTGCTCGGTAGGCTCGCCAGCTGGCAGCATCACCCACACCGCGCGTGGCGCCTTGAGCTTCTGCACCAGCGCGCCGAGGTCATGGGCACCCTGGGCGCCCTCGCGATGCAAGGTATCGACGGCATCACGGTTACGATCGTGCACCACGGTTTGGTGGCCAGCGCGCATCAGCCGCCTTGCGATATTGCCGCCCATGCGGCCCAGCCCGACGATTCCCAATTGCATGAGCCGATGCTCCCCTTTCGAAATGGATGACAAACACAGTTCAACTTTTCAGATTAGTCCAGCACGACGCCCGAGGGTTCAGCGACGAACGGCGTGACAACGTTAAACAAAAAAGTTCCCATGAGCGGCGAAAGAATTCAGAATGCGCGCCGCGTGAAGCGTCTACGCTTTAACTGTCACCAGCCAAAACCGCGAGGTGTGCTCATGGGTACCTTGATGCCTGCTACTCCAACCCAGACCCTCTATGTCTCCGTGCGCCGCGATGAGCTGCGTAAACTGAAGGACGAACGTGACCAGCTGCGCCAGCAGGTCGCTCAGTTGCACATGTTGCTGGAACAGGCGCGTAGCGACGGCAAAACCGTCAGCCTCTGATTCACCCCCCTTCCCTGGTGGGAGCTTCACGCTCCCACACTGCTGCAATCCCGCCCCATCATGGTGCACGAAACGCTGACTGGCCACCCGATGGCACACGCGTAAATCAGCCCTGCCCCACCCTCGAACAGCCTTGTTCATATCCGGTCACACACGCCAACGTTTGCGTCTATCTCGGGTCATAACGAAAGTGACCAGTGGGTCACCTTTTTATCTCCAGCTCTCCTACACTCAGGTTTCGGCCCGCCATTTGCTCAGAGGAAGAGCGACGTAAAAAAGTCGAACTTTTGGAAATGGTGGCGGGTCAGCAACTAAGTAGGCCAAACGCAAAAGGACTTCCTTCGCACGGCCCGCCTACCCCAACCAGTCCAATCGCCTTCGGCCGGAATGCTGATCGCGTTATGTCTGCGCGCACGACTTCGGGGCATGGATCGCTTTACGCAACGACAAAATTCAGAGAGACCAACACGAAAGATCGCAACGGGTGCCAGCACCCTGCCAACACTTAGGGACGGAGAGAAGTATGATCAGTGCCGCTGTCGAGCCTCACGTAGATTCATTCAACCCGGACAACCGCGAGCCGCTCACCCCGGACTTCGCCAAGACAGGCACGGCACCCGGCGCCCAGCGTCAGCACAACCCGAACAAGCGCAAGATCCTGTTCGTCACCTCTGAAATCGCTGACCTGGTCAAGACCGGCGGCCTCGGCGACGTGTCTGCAGCGCTGCCCCGCGCGCTGGCGCACCTGCACGATGTGCGGGTGCTGATCCCCGGCTACCGCCAGGTGATGGAAAGCGACAACCCGATTCATATCGTCGGTGAACTCGGCGGCCACGCGGCCCTGCCACCGTGCAAGATCGGCCGTATGGACATGGCCGACGGGCTGGTTATCTACGTGCTGATCTGCCCAGAGCTGTACCAGCGCGACGGCACCCCCTATGGTGCCAACAACGGCCGCGACTGGCCCGACAACCACATCCGTTTCGCCCGCCTAGGCCTGGCTGCAGCCGAGATCGCGGCCGGCGAAGGCAAGATCCACTGGAGGCCCGAAGTGGTGCATGCGCATGACTGGCCCGCCGGCCTGGCGCCGGCCTACATGCATTGGCGTGGGCTGAACACGCCGACCTTGTTCACCATTCACAACCTGGCGTATCAAGGCGTCTACAGCCGCGGCTGCAGCCCGGAGCTGGCGATCCCCGACCATGCCATGCAACAGGAAGGCATGGAGTTCTACGGCAAGCTGTCGTTCCTCAAGGCGGGCCTGGCCTATTCCAGCCACATCACCACGGTCAGCGCCACCTACGCCCAGGAAATCACCACCCCGGAATTCGGCTGCGGGCTCGATGGCTTCCTGGCCAGCAAGGCCCAGCAAGGCCTGCTCGGCGGCATCCCCAACGGCATCGACGAAAGCTGGGACTCGGCCACCGACCAGCACCTGCAGCACAACTTCAGCATCAACGACTGGGACGGCAAGGCACGCAACACCGCCGAAGTGCGCAACCTGTTCGAACTGGACCCGTCCGAAGGGCCACTGTTCGCCGTGGTTTCGCGACTGGTCTACCAGAAAGGCCTGGACCTGACCCTGGGCGTTGCCGACTACATCGTCGAGCAAGGCGGGCAGATCGCGATCATCGGCCGCGGTGAGCCGGAAGAAGAGCAGGCCATGCGTGAGCTGGCCCTGCGTCACCCAGGCCGCATCGGCGTGCGCATCGGCTTCAACGAAACCGACGCCCGGCGCATGTTCGCCGGCAGCGACTTCCTGCTGATGCCCTCGCGCTACGAGCCTTGCGGCCTGAGCCAGATGTACGCCCAGCGCTTTGGTTCGCTGCCGGTGGCACGCAACACTGGCGGCCTGGCCGACACCATCGAGAACGGCGTTACCGGCTTCCTGTTCGATGAGTCGACCGTCGACAGCTACCGCGAAGCCCTGAGCCGGGCCTTCTATATCTACAGCAAGAAGGACCTGCTCAATGCCATGCGCTGCCTGTCGATGACCCAGCCGTTCAACTGGTGCCAGGCAGTGGAGCCCTACGCGCGCCTCTACGAGGACCTGGTCAAGCAGGCACACCTGAGCCACTACTGAGCGGGGGTCGAAGATGCACAGGCATGGCGCACACCTGCTGGACGCCACGTCGGCGCGCTTCGCCCTGTGGGCGCCCGATGCGCGCAGCGTGAGCCTGGAACTGGAGCAGCAGCCCGCCATCGAGCTGCTGCCCGAGGACGACGGCTGGTACACGGGGGTTGCCCCGTGCCAGGCCGGCGACCGCTATCACTATCGCATCGACGGCAAGCTGCAGGTCGCCGACCCGGCGTCGCGCTACCAGCCCGAAGGGGTGCATGGGCCGAGCCAGGTGGTGGATACCGGCGCCTACGCCTGGCAGCACCCTTGGCAAGGCCGGCCGTGGCATGAAGCGGTGATCCAGGAGCTGCACGTCGGCGTGCTCGAAGGCTACCCGGGCGTCGCCCGGCAGCTGCCGAGGCTGGCCGAACTGGGCATCAGCGCCATCGAGCTGATGCCGCTGGGCCAGTTCCCCGGTGAGCGCAACTGGGGCTACGACGGCGTACTGCCCTATGCGCCGCAGCACAGCTATGGCAGCCCCGAGCAGCTGTGCGCGCTGGTGGATCATGCCCACGGCCTGGGGCTGATGGTGATGGTCGATGTGGTCTACAACCACTTCGGCCCGGACGGTAATTACCTGCACCAGTACGCCAGCCCGTTCTTTCGCGAAGACCGCCAGACGCCCTGGGGCGCGGCCATCGATTTTCGCCGCCGCGAGGTGCGAGAGTACTTCATCCAGAACGCCCTGATGTGGCTGTGCGACTACCGCTGCGACGGCCTGCGCCTGGATGCGGTGCACGCCATCGACCAACCCGACTTCCTGATCGAGTTGGCGCAACGGGTGCGCGCCGCCGTCGAGCCCGGCCGGCATGTGTGGCTGGTGCTGGAGAACGAGCACAACCAGGCCTCGCTGCTCGAGCAGGGTTTCGATGCCCAGTGGAACGACGATGGGCACAACGCCCTGCATGTGCTGCTGACCGGTGAAACGGAAGGGTATTACGCCGACTATCAGGAAAAACCCATCGACAAGCTGGCCCGCTGCCTGTCCGAAGGCTTCGTGTTCCAGGGTCAGGCCAACCGCCACGGCACACCACGCGGCGAGCCCAGCGGGCACCTGGAGCCCTCTTCGTTCGTATTGTTCCTGCAGAACCACGACCAGATCGGCAACCGCGCCCTGGGCGAACGCCTGACCCGCCTTTGCCCTCCCTCGGCGTTGCGTGCGGCCACCGGCCTGTTGCTGCTGGCGCCGATGATCCCGTTGCTGTTCATGGGCGATGACGATGGCAGCTGCCGGCCGTTCCTGTTCTTCACCGACTTCCACGACGACCTCGCAGACGCCGTGCGCGAGGGCCGCCGCGGCGAGTTCGCCCACTTCAAGGCGTTCACCGACGCCGAGCAGCGCGAACACATACCCGACCCCAATGCCGAGCAGACCTTCGAGGCCTCACGCCCGCAAAACAAGGAGGTCATCGCCGGCTGGCATGGCCTGTACCACCAACTGCTCGACCTGCGTCGGCGCCATGTCATCCCGCACCTGCCCGGCAGCCGCGCACTGGGTGCCGAGGTGCTCGGCGACAAGGCCCTGAGCGCGCGCTGGCGCCTGGGCGATGGCAGCACCCTACGCATCGACCTGAACCTGGCCGCCACGCCGCAGGCAGTTGCACTGCCCTGCGCAGAACGGCGCCTGTTCGACAGCAGCGACACCACCCACCCAGATACTGCGCTGTCCGCCCACAGCTGCGTGGTCAGCCTGCTTCCACCTGGCCAGGAGCACCCATGAGCGAAACCGCCTTGCACCGACTGGCCGCCCGCGTAGGGCTGGCCCGCGACTGGATCGACGCCAATAACCGGCCGCAGCAGGTCAGTGACGAAGTCCTGCGCAAAGTCCTCGACGGCCTGGGCCACCCCGCCGACGACGAGCCTGCCATCGAGGCCAGCCTGCGCGCCGTGGAGGCCGCCGAAGACGCCGAACACCTGCCCCCGCTGATCACCGCCGACCTTGACCAGCCGCTGCCCCTGCGGCGCTACTTCCCGCCGGGCAGCGCCGTGCGCTGTACCCTGGAAAGCAACCGCCTGCAGTACCTGACCCTCGATGCCCAAGGCAACCTGCCCGGCGGCCTGCCGGTCGGCTATCACCTGCTGCAGATCAACGACCGCAGCTTCACCGTCGCCGTGGCACCGCCGCGCTGCCACAGCCTGGCTGACGCCGTCACCGAACCGCCGCCGCGCTGCTGGGGCCTGGCGGTGCAGCTCTACAGCCTGCGCCGCAGTGGCGATGGTGGCTACGGCGACTGCCTGGCCCTGGAACAACTGGCGCGCAGCGCCGCCGAGCGCGGCGCCGATGCCCTGGCGATCAGCCCGATCCACGCGCTCTCGGCCGTCGATCAGCAGCACTACAGCCCCTACTCGCCGTCCAGCCGCCTGTTGCTCAACACCCTGTACGCCAGCCCCGCCGCGCTGCTGGGCGAGCGCGCCGTGCGCATGGCGATCGAGGCCTGTGGCCTGGAGCAAGTGCTCGAAGACCTGGAGCAGCGCCCACTGGTGGACTGGCCGCGCGCCGCCGACGCCCGCCGGCGCCTGCTCGAAGCGCTGTACCAGGATTTCAGCCAGGCCGACCACCCGTTGCGCAAGGACTTCGACAGCTTCCGTGAGGCCCGCGGCCAGGCCCTGGAGCATCACTGCCGCTTCGAAGTGCTGCAGGCGCAAGCTGTCGAACATGGCCTGGGCGCCGACTGGCGCAACTGGCCCAGCGCCTGGCACGACCCGTACCACCCGGAAGTCGAAGCCTTCGCCAACGCCTACCCGGCCAAGGTCGAGTTCCACGCGTTCTGCCAGTGGCTGACCGAACGCAGCCTGCAACGTGCCCAGCACGCCGCCCGCAGCAACGGCATGGCGGTTGGCCTGATCGCCGACCTGGCGGTGGGCGCAGACGGCGCTGGCAGCCAGGCCTGGAGCCGCCAGGACGAGCTGCTGGCCAACCTCAAGGTCGGCGCGCCGCCCGACATCCTCAACCGCTCGGGCCAGGACTGGGGCATCTGCGCCTTCTCCCCCGAGGGCCTCAAGCGCAACGGCTACCGTGCCTTCATCGAGATGCTGCGGGCCAACCTGGCCCATGCCGGCGGCCTGCGCATCGACCATGTGATGGGCCTGCGCCGGCTGTGGCTGATCCCCCGTGGCTGCAAGCCCGCCGAAGGCGCCTACCTCAACTACCCGCTGGAAGACCTGCTGCGCCTGCTGGCCCTGGAGTCGGTGCGCCACCAGGCGATCATTCTCGGCGAAGACCTCGGCACCGTACCCGAGGGCCTGCGCGAACAGCTGGCGGCCAAGGCCGTGCTGGGCATGCGTGTGCTGCCGTTCGAGCAGACCCAGCCCGGCCACTTCAAGCCGATCCTCGACTGGCCGGACGACGCCCTGGCCACCACCGGCACCCACGACCTGGCGCCGCTGGCCGGCTGGCTGCAAAGCCGCGACATCGACTGGAGCCAGCGCCTGCAGCTGATCGACGCCGCTACCGAACTGCACTGGCGGCATGAGCGGCAGAAGGAGTGCGAAGGCCTGCGCCGCACCCTGGAAGCCAACTACGGCCCGCAAGCAGACAACGATGCGCTGATCGATGCCGCCATCCGCTACGTTGGCCATACCCGCGCCCCATTGGTGCTGATCCCGCTGGAAGACCTGCTCGGCAGCGACGAGCAACCCAACCTGCCCGGCACTACCAGCGGCCACCCCAACTGGCGCCGGCGCTTCGCTGCGCCGGTGCGCGAACTGCTCGACGACGAAGACGCCGCACGGCGCCTGGAACTGCTGGCCCAGGCCCGCGAACAAGCCTGGGAGCGGGACCGATGAAGCCATTGACTGCAACCTTGCGCCTGCAATTTCACAGCGACTTCAGCCTCGATGACGCCGTGCCACTGGTGCCGTATTTCGCTCAGCTGGGCATCAGCCACCTGTATGCCTCCCCCATCCTCAAGGCCCGCGCCGGCTCACGCCACGGTTACGACGTGGTCGACCCGACCTGCGTCAACCCCGAGCTCGGCGGCGAGGCGGCGCTGCAACGGCTGGTGGCCGCGCTGCGCCAGCATGGCATGGGGCTGATCCTCGATACCGTGTCCAACCACATGGCCGTAGGCGGCGCCGACAACCCCTGGTGGCAGAGCCTGCTGGCCTGGGGCCGGCGCAGCCCCTACGCGGAGTTCTTCGACATCCAGTGGCACTCCAGCGACCCGTTGCTGGCCGGGCAGCTGCTGTTGCCGTTCCTCGGCAGCGACTACGGCGCGGCGCTGAAGAACGGCGAGATCCCGCTGCAGTTCGACCAGCAATCGGGCTTGCTGCAGATCGCCCACTATCAGCACCGTTTCCCGATCTGCCCGCTGGACTATGGCTGGATCCTGGCGCAAAGCCCCGAGCCTGCACTCAAGGCCCTGGCGGAGCACTTCACCGCTTTGCGCGACGCCACCGAGCCACTGACTGCCGCCCTGCCCCTGCACGCCGAACTGGCGCGCCTGGTGGGTGAAGGCGCAGACCTGGAGTCGGCCTTGATCGCTTTCGACAGCCGCTGCGAAAACGGCTTCAAGCGCCTTCACCTGCTGCTCGAACGCCAGACCTACCGCCTGGCCAGCTGGCGCACCGCTGCCGATGACATCAACTGGCGGCGCTTCTTCGACATCAACGAACTGGGCGGCCTGCGGGTGGAGCGAGCCGTAGTGTTCGAAGCCACCCACGCCAAGCTGTTCGAACTGATCGAACGCGGCCTGGTGGACGGCCTGCGCATCGACCATATCGATGGCCTGGCCGACCCGCGCGGCTACTGCCGCAAGCTGCGTCGCCGGGTCGACAGCCTGCTCGCCAGGCGCCCGTTGCAGGCCGCGCTGGAGCACTTCCCGATCTACGTGGAAAAGATCCTCGGCGCCGACGAGCACCTGCACCGCGACTGGCTCACCGACGGCACCACCGGCTACGAGTTCATGAACCAGGTCTCGCTGCTGCAGCACGACCCGGCCGGCGAAGCACCGCTGACCGAGCTGTGGGCCACCGTCAGCGAACGCCCCGACTTCCCCGAGGAAGTGCGCCTGGCGCGTCATCTTGTGCTCAATGCAAGCCTGGCCGGCGACTGCGAGTCGGTGGCCCAGGCCCTGCTGCAGGTCGCCCGCGACGACCTGATGACCCGCGACCTGACCCTCGGCGCGATCCGCCGCGCACTGCAGGCGCTGGTCGCGCATTACCCGGTGTATCGCACCTACTTCAATGCCTGCGGGCGCCCGGCCGAGGACGAACGTTTCTTCCAGCAGGCCTTGGCCAATGCCCGCCAGGATCTGGGCGAAGCCGACTGGCCGTTGCTCGACCAGCTCGAACAATGGCTCGGTGGCCAACCCTGGCGCCAGATGCCGCCCGGCCGGCCTCGCAAGCACCTGCGCCATGCCTGTGTGCGCTTCCAGCAGCTCACCGCCCCCAGTGCCGCCAAGGCCGTGGAGGACACCGCCTTCTACCGCTCGGCACGGCTGCTGTCGCGCAACGACGTCGGCTTCGAGGCCGAGCGCTTCAGCGCCGGCCCCGAGCATTTCCACAACGAGGCCCAGCGCCGTCTGCGCGACTTCCCCGACAACCTGCTGGCCACCGCCACCCACGATCACAAGCGTGGTGAAGACAGCCGCGCACGCCTGGCCGTCCTGAGCGAGCGCGGGCCCTGGCTCGACAGCCGCGTGGAGCACTGGCGCGAGCTGGCTGCACCGCTGCGCGAGCAGTTGGACGACGGCGTGGCACCCAGCCCCGGCGACGAGCTGCTGCTGTTGCAGACGCTGCTGGGCAGCTGGCCACTGACCCTCGACCTGCACGACGACAACGCATTGCGCCAGTACGCCGAACGCATTCGCCAATGGCAGCAGAAGGCCCTGCGCGAAGCCAAGCTGCGCAGCAGCTGGAGCGCGCCGAACGAGGCCTATGAAGCAGCCTGCGCCGCCTATGTCGACGGCTTGCTGCTGGACCGGGAAAACCAGCAACTGCGCCAGTCGATGGCCGATGCTGCACAACTGATCGCCTGCCCCGGCGCCCTCAACGGCCTGGTCCAGAGCCTGCTACGCATGACCGTGCCGGGCGTGCCCGACCTGTACCAGGGCAATGAGTACTGGGATTTCAGCCTGGTCGACCCGGACAACCGCCGCGCCGTGGACTACGCTTGCAGGCGCCGCACCCTGGACGATGCCAGCACGCTTGGCGAGCTGCTCACGCACTGGCGCGACGGCCGCATCAAGCAGGCCCTGATCGCCCGGGTGCTGGACTGCCGCCAGGCCCATGCCGAGCTGTTCCGCCGGGGTGCCTACCTGCCGTTGAACGTGCAGGGCCGGCATGCCGACCAGGTCATCGCTTTCGCCCGTCTGGGCGAAGAGCAACGCGCCATCATCATTGCCCCGCGCCTGGCCAGCGGCCTGCTGGGCGGCGCCACTACACCGTTGATCCCGGCACAGAACTGGGACGACACCCGGGTAACCCTGCCGTTTGCCTTGTCGCCTGCCACTTGGACTGGACTTTTCGGTGCGGCCGCTGTCAGCCCTACAAAGGAGCTGATGTTGAGCGCGGTTCTGTCGCAATTTCCGGTCAACCTGTTGATTGAACATGCATAGCATTCAGGAGCGTCGTGATGAGTGTCGAAGAAAAACGAGTACGCGAGTTCGCTTACCAGATCTGGGAATCGGAAGGTAAGCCGGAGGGGCAAGAGGAGCGCCATTGGGACATGGCCCGCAAGCTTGCCGAAGCCGAGGCGCTGGCACCCAAGGCGGCGCCTCGCAAGCGGGCAGCGGCCAAGCCCAAGGCGCCTGCTGAGCCCAAGGTGACTGCCCTGCCTGCGGCGAAAACGCCTGCTGCCAAGAAGCCCAGAGCAGTGAAAAAGCCGACTGCCGGTTAAGCCTGTTCCGGCCCTTTCGCGGGCAAGCCCGCTCCCACAGGTTCTCCACTGCCTTCGAAATCGGTGCAATTCCTGTGGGAGCGGGCTAGTCCGCGAATAGGCCGGCACAAGTCCCCGCAAGATCCCCTCCACCACGGCCAATCGAGGACCGTCATGAGCCCGCGCACCCCGAAGAAAACCCGCTCCGTCGCCCCGTCGCGCATTCGCGAAGGCCTGCCCTTCCCCCTGGGCGCCACCTGGGACGGCCTGGGGGTCAATTTTGCCCTGTTCTCGGCCAATGCCACCAAGGTCGAACTGTGCCTGTTCGACTCCACCGGCGAGCAGGAAATCGAGCGCATCGAACTGCCCGAGTACACCGACGAGATCTACCACGGCTACCTGCCTGACGCTCATCCTGGGCTGGTCTACGGCTACCGCGTGTACGGCCCTTACGAGCCGGAAAACGGCCACCGCTTCAACCCCAACAAATTGCTGATCGACCCTTATGCCAAGCAGCTGGTCGGCAGCCTGAAATGGTCCGAGGCACTGTTCGGCTACACCATCGGCCACCCCGATGGCGACCTGTCGTTCGACGAACGCGACAGCGCGCCCTTCGTGCCCAAGTGCAAGGTCATCGACCCGGCCTTCACCTGGGGCCGCGACCAACCCGTGCAGGTACCCTGGGAGCGTACGATCATCTACGAGGCCCACACCCGTGGCATCAGCATGCGCCATCCGGCGGTGCCGGAAGAACTCCGCGGCACCTTCGCCGGCCTTGCCAACGACGAGCTGCTCAAGCACATCAAGGAGCTGGGCGTGTCGAGTATCGAGCTGCTGCCGATCCACGCCTTCGTCAACGACCAACACCTGCTGGAAAAGGGCCTGAACAACTACTGGGGCTACAACAGCATCGCCTTCTTCGCGCCGCACCCGCGCTACCTGGCCAGCGGCAAGATCGCCGAGTTCAAGGAGATGGTCGCGCACCTGCACGACGCCGGCCTGGAGGTGATCCTCGACGTGGTCTACAACCACACCGCCGAAGGCAACGAGCGTGGCCCGACCCTATCCATGCGTGGCATCGACAACGCCTCGTACTACCGCCTGATGCCCGACGACAAGCGCTTCTACATCAACGATTCCGGCACCGGCAACACCCTCGACCTCAGCCACCCGCGGGTGCTGCAACTGGTCACCGACTCGCTGCGCTACTGGGCCGGGGAAATGCGCGTGGACGGTTTCCGCTTCGACCTGGCGACCATCCTCGGCCGCTATCACGATGGCTACAGTGAGCGCCACGGCTTCCTCGTCGCCTGCCGCCAGGACCCGATGCTCAGCCAGGTCAAGCTGATCGCCGAACCCTGGGACTGCGGCCCAGGTGGCTATCAGGTCGGCAACTTCGCGCCGGGCTGGGCTGAATGGAACGACCGTTTCCGCGATACGGCGCGCGCCTTCTGGAAAGGCGACGAAGGCCAGCTGGCGGACTTTGCCGCACGTATCACCGCCTCGGGCGACATGTTCAACAACCGCGGGCGACGGCCGTACTCCTCGGTCAACTTCATCACCGCCCACGATGGCTTCACCTTGCGCGACCTGGTGTCGTACAACAGCAAGCACAACGAAGACAACGACGAGAACAATCAGGACGGCACCGACAACAACCTGTCGTGGAACTGCGGTGTGGAAGGCCCTACCGACGACCCGCAGGTCAACGCCCTGCGCATGCGCCAGATGCGCAACTACTTCGCGACCCTGCTGCTGGCCCAAGGTACGCCGATGATCGTCGCCGGCGACGAATTCAGCCGCACCCAGCATGGCAACAACAATGCCTACTGCCAGGACAGCGAGATTGGCTGGGTCAACTGGGACCTGGACCAGGACGGCGAAGAGCTGCTGGCCTTCGTCAAGCGCCTGACCCGCCTGCGCTTGGCCTACCCGGTGTTGCGTCGCTCGCGCTTTTTGGTCGGTGATTACAACGAGGCGATTGGGGTCAAGGACGTGACCTGGCTGGCGCCGGATGGCAGCGAGATGAGCGTGGAGCAATGGGAAGACCCGCACGGGCGCTGCCTGGGCATGCTGATCGATGGCCGCGCCCAGGTCAGTGGCATCGCACGACCGGGGTCTGAAGCGACCATGCTGCTGATCTTCAACGCGCACCATGATGTGGTGCCGTTCCAGCTACCGAGCGTGCCGGAAGGCGACTACTGGAGCTGCCTGATCGACACTGACCGGCCGGAGATGCGCAAGCCTCAGCACCTGCAGTTCGACAGCACCTTCGAGGTCAAGGGGCGGTCGTTGTTGTTGATGGTGTTGCTGCGTGAGGAAGACTAAAGCCAGGGTTCAGTGAATCGCAGCAAGACAACTATCCGAACAACCGGCGCCATGCAATTCTGCCACAGGGCGCCGGCTGTTTCTTAACATACACTCAATGGTGACAGACACTTTACACTATCAATGGTCCAGCCTCGCCCCTCAGAATTTTCGTGCCAACTGAGAGCTTTGCTGCTTCATGCCATAAAGGGCCCGCCGCTGGTTGAACCCTTCAATATTTCTAATCACCCCTGCACCTTGATAACCAGTAACCTTCAAGCTGAGATATCCTTCCCACCATAACGCATGACTAAGAGACTGAGCAAACGAACGCAACTGCTCCCATCCGACATCCAGAGTCAGTGCCGAAACATCAATGCGCGGATCAAAGGCTCGTTGTAATGCCCGTGGCGCGAATGAACTAGGTGCCAGCACATCTGCGCTATTACAAGCGAGCACGCGAATATCCTGGTATTCTCTTGGCAAGCCCTGACTATGCAACACCTTCGCTAACTCACCCGCTGAAACCGTCTTACCAACTCCATCAATAGAATCAGCAATCGAATCCATTCCCGCAGCGCCATGCCCAACTATATATATCTTACTACCACCCGAATCTAAACTGCGCAAAACTCCCGTCTTGTCATTGCTCAGCACTTCAAGCTTGCCAACCAACTCAACCTCCATTGCTAGAGCCACCGACTGCTGATTGAGCTCATCAAATTGCCGAGGATTTTCCGCCCTGATCTGCTCGAGCGAAAGACCCGTCTCCCGCATATAATCATTTTTCTCCCGCTCATGAGCCTCTAATATGCTTCTCATCTTTTCGGCATGAGCCCTCATTAGCTCCTGCAGCTCGGCTTTGGCATCATCATCGTTAACTATCACGGAGCGCATTGCCTTCCCGGCTTGATAACGTGTCAATGCGTAGCCTGAAATCAAGCTCGCTATATCTCCGCTCGTGAGCGACGTATAAATGTAGCCCACCTTTTCGATCGGACTCATACCGTCTGGGTCGTATAGCTTCAGTGGATTATTTCTAACCATGCGATACAGATTAAGCCCATCCACTGTCCCTGCCGGGTCCACACTCAACCAGCGCCCAACCCAAGGCTGGTAATAGCGATAACCGTAGTAGTACAGGCCTGTCGCATCGCGCTCTTTCCCGGAGTAACGAAGGGTCTTGCAGTCGGCTTCGATCTGGCTGCGCGCCGCCCAGACGGACGTGCCGCCGAACGGGTAGTATTCCTCCCGGCTAATCACTGTCCCCTGCCCATCCAGTTCCAGCCCGCTGCTGCCGATGAGGTTGTGATAGCTGTAGCGGACCTGATCATTGTCCAGGCCTGCCGGCAAGCCACTTGCCCAGTGCAGCACCTGCACTTCTGCGCCTCCCCCTGCTGCGACCTTGATCACTTGCAGGCGGGTATCTTCGCCGGTGTCGCGCAACTCTAGGGCATCCAGATACAGCACTCGCTGAGCATGAGTGACATCCGCAGCCTGCTGCTCGCTCACCTTGAGCAGGCGCATCCCGTCACTGCCATAGCGGTACCACTCGCGATCATCCACGCCCGCCTCACGTTCGATCGGTTTCACCTGCGCCAACTCACCCCGCGCATTCCAGCGCAGATCCTGCCCGGCCAGCAGCTCCAGTTGATGGCCACCGGCATCGAACAGTTCATCCACCTGCTCAGGCAATAGGCCCTCACGCGCCAGCACCGCGCGGTTGCTGCGGTTGGAGACGGTCATTCGAGTGGTGTAGACGTTGTTGCTGGCCGGGGCGCTGTGTTGAATCTGGGTGAGGTTACCTGCGCGGTCGTAGCTGTAGCGGCGCGTGTAATTTGTGAGGGCGCTCTCGTCGGTTGGCAAGGGAACCAGTACATCAGGCAGCTGTGGCCCCTGAGCACCACGTCCGACCATCTCCCGCCCCGTTGCCTGCACCAGCTGGTACAGGCTGTCGTAGGTGAAGGTACTTTCTGCCGCTACCTTCTGATTGCGCCAGAAGCGGGTAGCTTCGGCGTCATTGCGCACACTCTGCACATTTCCTACTGGGTCGTAACGGTAGCGCAGGTCCTGCAGCGTTGTGGCAGCGGACGTTCGCGTGCCTGGGCGCTGCACACGAATGCCTGTCAGCCTTTGCGTCATTGGATCGAGGCGGTAGTCCGTGATTACCCCATTACCATGGACTTCCTGCTGCTTGTGTCCCGATGGCGAAAAACGCAAGAAAGCAACTATCACCTGCTCAACCTGGCCTTGCAGGGTCAACCAACTGCCCTGCAACTGCCCGGCAACGTCATAGGCCTGGCGCTGCTGGTGGCCCCGCGCATCTGTCAGGGTCAACTGGATTCCCGTGGCATCAAGCGTACGCAACGTCACGTAGCGCTCTGGCTCCAGTGTGGTCTGCCATGCTTGCTCGTCGTCACCCGCCCAGTCCGCCTCGTCTTCGCCTACAAGCACGCGTCGAATCTGGGCCAGCGCTGAGCCGCTGAGCGCGACGTTTTGCAGTTCGATGAGGCCTGCGGTGTCGTAGTGGCGCACGCACTGACCGGCAAGGTTGCGGTTCTTCTCGACTGGGCTTAAACCCGCCCAGCGGTAGCGCTCTGCGGCACGCGGCAGCGCTTCTCCGGCGCCCTGCTCCGTCACGACCAGCAGCCGGCCTGGTAGCGAAGGTGCTTCATGGAAGCAGGCTTGGCTGACTCCAGTCGCACTGACCGCCAGCAACGGACGCCCGGCCACGTCAGGCAGGGCCACGCTCGAGCCGGCATCGACACTTTCGGTGTACAGCGTTCGCCCAGCCAGGTCGCTGTGCCAGCGAAAGTTCGGGATAGCCGTTTCGGCAAGACGCGGATCAAGGCTTTGTGCAAGGTTGCCACGGGTATCGTGCCGATGCCGGGTGATGCGCAGCTCAACGGCTTCTGTTGTCTGTGCCCGATAACACGCCAGCTCACCCACCGGCAAACCGCGAGAACACAGCACCACCAGGCTGGGAGTGCTTGCATGCAATGCAGAGGAGTTGAAGATCGCCATGGCTGAAATCCATTTCACGGGTGTGAATACATTGATCTGCCCGATAGGTCACGCACTCAGAATCTACGACTTACCAAAGACCGCCTTCTTTGATCACCTGCGTCGCCTATTATACGTAAATGGTGCCCTTCTCTACCCTCACGCAAACCGTCGCCATGATAGCCAGTCACACCCATCTGCATGTATCCATTGGCCCTCATGCCTTCTGCAAGTGAGAGGGCAACAGGTTTCTTTCCTGGTATCTGCTCCCAACTCATACCCAAGTAAAATTTCGACGTATCAATAACAGGAGTAGCGGCACCCTCTAACACTGCAGGGTCAAATGAAGCCGCAGGGATGGCGTCTGCACTGCCACACCCGGCAACGCGAATATCCTGAAAGTCCTTGGGCAGCCCGCCCTCCACAAGTAACTGCGCAATCTGAATTGTGTCGAGGACCCCACCCGCGCCACTTGCACTAGCAGTAACTATGTTTTCTCCTGCTAACGCATGCCCGATTATATATAATTTTGAGCGCTGAGATTCAAGCGCAGCTAATGCACGGCCATTTTCGTTGCTTTGAATCTCAATGCCTCCCAAAACACGGTAGCGCGTAATAATTATTTCCCGAACAGCTTTAAAATCACTATACTTCCGCGGCAACCTCGCCTTCAAATCCGCCCAACTCATTTTCTGCCTGGCCAGTGCAACCCTATAACTCGCCCATATCTCACTTAATTTATTCGACAGCTTTAATTTCTCAGCATGAACAGCGCTCTCCAACTTGGCTTTCGCCTTATCATCACGCGCAATAACTGGTCGTAACGGCTTGCCTTTCAACTGGCGCGAATAATTCTCACCTATAATTTGATAGAGAGCATCCCCTTCCTCGAAAAATGTAAATATAAATCCCTCCCTTGAGTTACTCCCCTTAGGATCGTGGTATGTTTGCGGATTATTCCTGACCATCCTGAACACGTTAAGCCCATCTGTCGTTCCCGCAGGGTCCGCACTCAACCAACGGCCAGCCCAAGGCTGGTAATAGCGATAACCGTAGTAGTACAGGCCTGTCGCATCGCGCTCTTTCCCGGAGTAACGAAGGATCTTGTATTCGGCTTCGATCTGGCTGCGGGCCGCCCACACGGAAGTGCCGCCGAACGGGTAGTATTCCTCTCGGCTAATCACTGCTCCCTGCCCATCCAGCTCCAGCCCACTGCTACCGATGAGGTTGTGATAGCTGTAGCGGACCTGATCATTGTCCTGGCCTTCCGGCAAGCCACTGGCCCAGTGCAGCACCCGCACTTCTGCGCCTCCCCCTGCTGCGACCTTGATGACATGCAGGCGGCTAGTTTCATGGGTGTCGCGCAATTCCAGGCCGTCCAGATACAGCACCCGCTGAGCCTGTATCAGGTTCACCGCCTGCTGCTCGCTCACCTTGAGCAGGCGCATCCCGTCACTGCCATAGCGGTACCACTCGCGATCATCCACGCCCGCCTCACGTTCGATCGGTTTCACCTGCGCCAACTCACCCCGCGCATTCCAGCGCAGATCCTGCCCGGCCAGCAGCTCCAGTTGATGGCCACCGGCATCGAACAGTTCATCCACCTGCTCAGGCAACAGGCCCTCACGCGCCAGCACCGCGCGGTTGCTGCGGTTGGAGACGGTCATTCGAGTGGTGTAGGCGTTGTTGCTGGCCGGGGCGCTGTGTTGAATCTGGGTGAGGTTGCCTGCGCGGTCGTAGCTGTAGCGGCGCGTGTAATTTGTGAGGGCGCTCTCGTCGGTTGGCAAGGGAACCAGTACATCAGGCAACTGTGGCCCCTGAGCACCACGTCCGACCATCTCCCGCCCCGTTGCCTGCACCAGCTGGTACAGGCTGTCGTAGGTGAAGGTACTCTCTGCCGTTACCTTCTGATTGCGCCAGAAGCGGATGGCTTCGGCGTCATTGCGCACACTCTGCACATTGCCCACCGGGTCGTAACGATAGTGCAGATCTTGCAGCGTCCTTATGCCTGAGCGCTGCACACGGATGCCAGTCAGCCTTTGGGTCATTGGATCGAGGGCGTAGTACGTGACCATTCCATTACCATGGACCTCCTGCTGCTTATGCCCCGCCGGCGTATAGCGCTGGGAGGCAACGATCACCTGCTCTGCCTGGCCTTGCAGGGTCAACCAACTGCCCTGCAACTGCCCGGCAACGTCATAGGCTTGGCGCTGCTGGTGGCCCCGCGCATCTGTCAGGGTCAACTGGACTCCCGTGGCATCAAGCGTACGCAACGTCACGTAGCGCTCTGGCTCCAGTGTGGTCTGCCATGCTTGCTCGTCGTCACCCGCCCAGTCCGCCTCGTCTTCGCCTACAAGCACGCGTCGAATCTGGGCCAGCGCTGAGCCGCTGAGCGCGACGTTTTGCAGTTCGATGAGGCCTGCGGTGTCGTAGTGGCGCACGCACTGACCGGCAAGGTTGCGGTTCTTCTCGGCTGGGCTTAAACCCGCCCAGCGGTAGCGCTCTGCAACACGCGGCAGCGCTTCTCCGGCGCCCTGCTCCGTCACGACCAGCAGCCGGCCTGGTAGCGAAGGTGCTTCATGGAAGCAGGCTTGGCTGACTCCAGTCGCACTGACCGCCAGCAACGGACGCCCGGCCACGTCAGGCAGGGCCACGCTCGAGCCGGCATCGACACTTTCGGTGTACAGCGTTCGCCCAGCCAGGTCGCTGTGCCAGCGAAAGTTCGGGATAGCCGTTTCGGCAAGACGCGGATCAAGGCTTTGTGCAAGGTTGCCACGGGTATCGTGCCGATGCCGGGTGATGTGCAATTCAACGATGTCTGCGGCATCGTTACGATAACTGTCGACCTCGCGTACCGGTAGACCGCGCACGCAAAGTACCGCCAATCTGGGAGTGCCAGCGTGCAAAGCAGGGGCATTGAAAGAAGCCATGGCCAAGATCGCTCAAGTGATGTGTGCACTGATCCGCTCGGTAAGCATCAATGCAAGCTCTGCAACACTTCAGCCATACGCCTCCCTTGCCGACAGCGTAGCCAATGCAAGGCGGTTGCGCGAGGTTGAGTGAACGCGCCTGCCCGTGGCCTGTCCCAGCATTAACCCCAGCAGCCTATGAGGAGCCACCGTGAACCTCGAAGCCGGCAGCCCAGGTTTCGCCAGCACTAGCCAGGCCCCCGCCGTGCATCGGTTGCGGGTGCTGACGGTGAACACCCACAAGGGCTTCACCGCCTTCAACCGGCGCTTCATCCTGCCTGAGCTGCGCGAGGCGGTGCGCAGCACCCAGGCCGATATCGTGTTCCTTCAGGAAGTGCTCGGCAGCCACGACCGCCATGCCGCGCGCTACCCCGGCTGGCCGCAGACCTCGCAGTACGAATTCCTCGCCGACAGCATGTGGAGCGACTTCGCCTATGGCCGCAATGCGGTCTACCCCGACGGCCATCACGGCAATGCGCTGCTGTCCAAATACCCGATCATCGAACATCGCAACCTCGACGTATCGATCACCGGCCCCGAGCGCCGCGGCCTGCTGCACTGCATCCTCGACGTCCCTGGCCAGCACAAGGTGCATGCCATCTGCGTGCACCTGTCGCTGCTGGAAAGCCACCGGCAGAAGCAGCTGCAGCTGCTGCGCCAGTTGCTCGATGGGTTGCCTGCTGATGCGCCGGTGATCATCGCCGGCGACTTCAACGACTGGCAGCAGCACGGCAACCGCACCCTGCGCCTGCAGCGCGGCCTGCACGAGGCCTTCGAGCGCCACCATGGTCTGCTCGCTCGCACCTACCCTGCCCGCCTGCCATTGCTGCGCCTGGACCGCATTTACCTGCGCAACGCCGATAGCCATGCACCGCAGATTCTGGGGCACAAACCTTGGACGCATCTATCGGACCATTTGCCGCTGAGTGTCGAGGTCAGGCTGTAGTGTCGCAAGCACTCAATCGTCATCGGGCCCGATGCACACCGAGGTGCGAATCATCTGATGATCGGAGAGTCGCTGACGAAACGCTTGTGCGCTCAAGCCCGGAATCCAGTCCCCGGGTGCCACGACATCGAAGGCCATTGAGGGGTCAGCAGTCTCCATGACACAGCTCCCGCTCGTTTCAGGTTGATCGCTCATGAGGAAAATCCGGTCGAACGGCGCATCCGTGTAGCGCTCGTCGGTTGTCAGCCAGGTGGCCTGCTCCGAACTGTTGCAATCCCTCATGCCCTTGCTTTTAAGCAGCCTTGCACCGGGCTCGTTCGTGCTGAGCATGTTGCTGTCGCCCATAAGGATGACATCGTCTTCTCCCTCCCGGGAGCGCACGGTTTCCAGGCCCTTGAGGATCAGATGAACTTCAAGCTCGCGCTGCACCTCGGTGTTCTTGCCGCCATTGGCCTTCAAATGCAGCGGTACGAACAGGAAGTCGCTTTTGCCCTGACCTGCCGACAGCTTCACTGCGTACGGCGTACGATTGAGCGGTACCTTTTTCCAATCAGCCCCCATCAGCTCGACTTGCCGCTGCTGGTCACTGCCTGCGACGCTCCACGGCCCTCCCGTCAATTGCACGTGATTGCCGTTCCAGGCCAATCCGGTCCACTGATCATTCTGCCTGGACGCCAGCGGGTGCTTTTCGAACAGTTTGTAGTGCCACGCCGCTCCCTGGCTGTTGAGCAAGGCGAAGGCTTCATCCAGCTGAGCATTGACCGCCTCACCCGTGCTGGATCGGGTAACTGAAATCTCCGACATGGCAAGTACATCGACCCTGGACGCCTGGATGTACGACGCGATATCCGCCGGGAGTTGGCGACCCAGGTTGTTTCGCACGTCCGAACCCAGCCATTCGATATTCCAGGCGCCAATAGCCAGATTCGATTCACAGACGCTGTGGGAAGCCTGGGCCTGGAAGGCAGGCAGGATCAATGCCGAGGCCAGTAGAAAATAGTGTTTCATGACGTTCTCCAGTCGCTATGGGAAGGGCCGGCTGAGCAGCCGACCTTCATCCTGCGAGTGCGAACGTCCAGGTATCAGTTGGAATCAGGTCACAGCTTGCCCTCCCCAATCTCTCCTTCGGATCGGTTAGCAATGATTCGGCATAGCCCTCACCGGGCAAATAGCGAAGGCCCATATCAACAAGGTCATTACACTAGAAATCAATGAGTTGAAGGAACTCACGGTATTTACACAGCGTGTTCACGCTTTCTTGACGCAAGCGCCGGTCTCTCCTTAGCTGAACAGTATCACTAGACGTAAAAACTCGCGCCGGGCCTCTAGCTCGCGCCTTTGCTCGCGCCTGCGAAAGCTGGCGTGCTGGTTTGGGTCGCCCTCTGTTTTTGCCGTACAGCTCGTGACACGCAGGCCAGGTCCTTGGGCTGTACAACAAGAAAACAGAGGAGATCCGCCATGAAAACAACCTCGAATCCCTTGCGCTTCGATCGTATTTTCTACGCGGTTTCCACGTCGATGCTTCTGGCAACCCCGGTGGAAACTTTCGCGTTCGAACTGCAGGAAGATCCGATGTCCCCCAGCTACCTGCAACAAGCGACGGTGCCGACGTTGTCGCTCGACCCGGTCAGCGCCAGCGGCCTGAACATGGGTGCGCTGAACGCCTTCAGCGAGCAGATGGGCGAGCGGCACAGCCTGCCAGCCCCTGACCTGGTGGGCGGCCAGTGGGCGCAGTTCTTCCCTGGCGCCACACCGCAACCTGGTGCGCGGGCACCAGACCAGCTGGAAGCGCCCAGTCAGCAACTGATGATCGGCCCGGACTTGTTCGTGCGTGAAACCGCCGATGGCAACGTGCACCGTGCGGGGATTTTTGTGGGGCACAACAACCTGCAGAGCAGCCTCAGCGGTGCGCGGCCGTTGCTGGGGGACAAGCAACGTAACGCGGTCAACCTCAGTGGCGAGAGCCTGGGGGTGTACTGGAGCATGACCCATGAGCAAGGCTGGCACCTGGATGCCGTGGCCATGGGCTCGCGCATCGAGGTGATGGGCCGCGGCGACAGCGGCCAGCGCCTGGATGACAGCGGCCATGCGATGACCTTTTCGGTGGAAGGCGGTTACCCGATCGGCCTGGGGGGTGGCTGGGTGATCGAGCCTCAGGCGCAGTTGATCAACCAGCAGTTCTTCCCGGGCAATCAGGTGCAGGCAGAGACCTTGCAGGCCTTCGACAGCCAGCCCAGCTGGAGCGGCCGGGTCGGGGCCAAACTGTCCGGGCGCTACGAGGTGAAAGGCATGCCGATCGAGCCCTATGTACGAACCAACGTCTGGTATGACTTCAACGATACCAGCGATGTGAAGCTGGACCAGGTCGACAAGATCTCCAGCTCGCGCTATTCGACCACGGTGGAGTTGGGCTTGGGCTTGGTGGCACGGGTGACACCGACGGTGGCGCTGTTTGTCAGTGCCGATTACAGCAGTGATGTGGATGGCAACGATATTAATGGGTTGATTGGCAGTCTGGGAGTGCGGATGCGGTGGTAGGCCTGTGCCAATTTGGGGCCGCTTCGCGACCCTTTCGCGACACAAGGCCGCTCCTACAGGAGATCGCGTTTCCTTGTAGGAGCGGCCTTGCCGGAGCGCCGGACCGGTCGGAAAGGGCTGCGAAGCAGCCCCCGCAATCTCAAGCCGGCTTCATCACAAGCACACCCAACGGCGGCAGGTTCAGGGCCAATGACAATGGCTGCCCATGGCTGGCCATCTCATCACTCACCACCGCCCCCAAATTGCCCACGTTCGACCCGGCATACAGCTCGGCATCGCTGTTCAGCAACTCCTGCCAACGCTCCCCGAACGGCACGCCAATCCGGTAGCCCTCGCGCGGCACCGGGGTGAAGTTGGCCACCACCAGCAGCGGCTCGCCCTGGCTGCTCCAGCGCAACCAGGCATACACGCTGTTGTGCGCGTCATCGCCGATCAGCCACTGGAAGCCCTGGGGCTGGCAGTCCTGCTCGTGCAGCGCCGGCAGCTCGCGGTACAGGCGGTTGAGGTCACCGACCAGGCGCTGCACGCCCTGGTGCTCGGGATACTGCAGCAGGTACCAATCCAGCTGGTGGTCATGGTTCCACTCGCGCCACTGGCCGAACTCGCAGCCCATGAACAGCAGCTTCTTGCCCGGGTGGGTCCACATGAAGGTCAGGTAGGCGCGCAGGTTGGCGAACTTCTGCCAGCGGTCGCCGGGCATCTTGTCGATCAGCGAATGCTTGCCGTGCACCACCTCGTCATGGGAGATCGGCAGGATGAAATGTTCGGAGTAGGCGTAGATCAGGCCGAAGCTCATCTCGTTGTGGTGATAGGTGCGGTGCACCGGGTCGTTCTGGATGTAATGCAAGGTGTCGTGCATCCAGCCCATGTTCCACTTGTAGGCAAAGCCCAGGCCGCCCTGCTGGGTCGGCTGGCTCACGCCCGGCCAGGCAGTGGACTCTTCGGCGATGATCAGCGCGCCCGGCGCCTCGTGGGCGGCGATGCCGTTGAGGTGGCGGATGAAGTCGATGGCCTCGAGGTTCTCCCGCCCGCCGTGGCGGTTGGGCACCCATTCGCCGGCCTTGCGCGAGTAGTCGCGGTACAGCATCGAGGCCACCGCATCGACGCGCAAACCGTCGATGTGGAAATGCTTGAGCCAGTGCAAGGCCGACGCCATCATGAAGCCACGCACCTCGTTGCGGCCGAGGTTGTAGATCAGCGTGTTCCAGTCCTGGTGGTAGCCTTCCAGCGGGTTGTCGTACTCGTACAGCGCGGTACCGTCAAACCGGGCCAGGCCGTGTTCGTCGGTGGGGAAATGCGCCGGCACCCAGTCGAGGATCACGCCGATGCCACCTTGGTGGCAGGCATCGATGAATGCCGCGAAGTCTTCAGGGCTGCCATAGCGCGAAGTCGGCGCGAACATCGACAGCGGCTGGTAACCCCACGAGCCACCGAACGGGTGTTCCATGATCGGCAGCAGCTCGATATGGGTGAAGCCCAGCTGCTGCACGTAAGGCACCAGGCGCTCAGCCAGTTCACGCCAGTTGTAGTAGCGCGACACTTCACCCAGCTCGTCGAGCTCGCATTGCCAGGAGCCGGGGTGCAGCTCGTAGATCGACAACGGCGCGCTGTAGGCGTGGCGCTGGGCACGATGTTCCATCCAGTCGTGGTCCTGCCAGTCGTGGCTCAGTTCGGCGGCCACCTTCGATGCGGTGCTCGGCGGCAGCTCGGTGGCGCGGGCCAGCGGGTCGGCCTTCAGCGGCAGTATGCCGTCCTTGCCGAGCACTTCGAACTTGTAGGTTTCACCCACCCCCAGGCGTGGCACGAACAGCTCCCACACGCCAGCACTGTGGCGCAGGCGCATGGGGTGGCGGCGACCGTCCCAGTTGTTGAAGTCACCCACCACCGACACCCGCCGCGCATTCGGCGCCCACACCGAGAAGCACACGCCATCAACACCCTCGACCTGGATCGGCTGGGCGCCGAAACGCCCGGACAGGTCACGGTGGTTGCCTTCGGCGAACAGGTAGAGGTCCATGTCGCCCAGTTGCGGGCCGAAGCTGTAGGGGTCTTCGGTCACCTGCTCGCCACCGGCCCAGCTGATGTGCAGCAGGTACGGCTGTGCCTCATCGAGGTGCGCGCTGAACAGGCCGGGCAGGCTGCCCTGCACCATTTCGGCGAGGATGCGCCCATCGTGGCGCGCCAGCACCCGCACGTTCAGGGCATTGGGCAGGAAGGCACGGACGAGCAAGCCACCCTGCCCGTCACCGTGGGGGCCCAGCACTGCAAATGGATCGGCGTGCTCGGCGCGGGCCAGGGCATCCAGGTCCCGTTGCCGAAGGCCGCCGTTTTCACGCGTGGTTGCATTCATCTATGACTCTCCCCAGGTACTGATCAGTCCATGCAGGCCATGCAAGGGCACGGCCAGCCAACTCGGACGGTTCTCGGCTTCGTATGTGATTTCGTAGGCGGCTTTTTCCAGGCAGAACAACTCCAGTGCGGCGCGCTCACCCTCGGCCTGTTGCCAGGCGTGGGGCATGGCGGCGGTGGCCAGCCCATAGGCTTCGACGAAGGCATGCCGCGACTGGTGCAGGTACTGCCGGGCAACCCGTTGCCGGGCTTGCCGCGCCGGGTCGGAAAGGTCCACGGCAGACGCGCTGCGCAAGATCATCGCAGCAGCATAGTCGAAGGATCGCAACACGCCGCTGACATCCTTGTACGGGCTGTGTTTGGCCCGGCGTTCGTCCAGTGGGCGGGCCGGTTCGCCCTCGAAATCGATCAGGTAGGCATCGCCCTGCACCACCAGCACCTGGCCCAGGTGCAGGTCGCCGTGCACGCGCATCAGCAGGCCGCCCTGGGCCTGCTGGGCGAGCCTGGCGATGTGCTGGGCGAGGCCGTCACGCTGTTGTTGCAGGTCATCGACCAGGGCCTGGCTGTCGGCGTCGAGGTGTTCGCGGTGCTGGGCCAGCAGGTCGAGGGCGTGGGTCAGTTCGGCGCTGATCTGCGCGCTCCAGCGCTGGCTGTCGTCGGCGTTGCTGGGGCGTGGCTGGAAGGCTTCATCGCTGCTCGGTGCCGCCAGCAGCTGGTGCATCTCGCCCAGGCGCTGGCCGAGCAAGGCAGCGAAGCCGTTGAGTTCGGCCAGCGCGTCGGTGTGTGCTTCAGGGTCGGTGCTGCTCGGTTCCATCTCGTCGCGGATGGCCCGCTCCAGGGTATTCTGGGTCCAGGCCCAGGCATCGCCCTGGTTGCTCAGGTAACCCTGGGCGATCATCAACAGGTGCGGCGCGCCCTGCTCATCCACGCGGCTGACCCAGGCCAGCAGCGGCGAGATGTTGGTGAAGCCGGCGTCGGTGAGGTAGGCGCTCATTTCCAGCTCGGGGTGAATACCCGGGTTGACCCGGCGAATCAGCTTGAGCACCACGCGGTCGCCGATCACCACCGAGCTGTTGGACTGCTCGGCGCTGAGGTAGCGCACTTCGCTCTCGTCGTTCAGTTCAAGGCCGGCCAACTGGGCCGTGCACGCGAAGCGCAGCTCGCCCTGGCCGTTGCCGCAAGGCAGGTGCATGCCGTCCTGACAGGCGCGCAGCACAGCACGGATGAAAGGTTCGAGGACGAAGGCGTCGGTGATCAGGCCCACCTGACGGCCACGGCGTACCCGCGACAGCGCCAGCTGCTGCGGCAGCGCCGTGTTGATCTGCTCCTCCGGCAGCAGGCCGAACGGCAGCTGGTACTGGGTGGCCACGCCGTCGCTGAGCACTTCGATCTCGCTGAGCAGCACGGGTGTGGTGGCGGTGCCAAAGCGCACGCCGTAGCGCAGGCGCACTTGGTCGATCGGGCCTTCCTTGCCGGCGAACCAACGACGCTTGGGCAGGTATTGCGGCAGGACCGTGTCGTTCAGGGTGTCACTGGAGGGGGATTCGAGCAGTTCTTCCATGCGTTTGCGCAGTACTAACGTGGTCAATTCCGGCAACCCCTCGGTAGCTTGAATGTGCCAGCTGGGCATGCGGTCGTGGGCAGCCAGCAGGAACCAGTAGAAGGCATAAGGTGGCAAGGTCAGCAGGAACGGCAGTTGGCCAATCGGCGGGAAGGCGCTGCCACCGAGCATCTCCACAGGCACTTTGTCAGCGTATTGCGACAGTTCGAGCTCGGCAGCCTGGGCGGCACGCGAGACGTTGGCGACGCAGAGTATCACCTCGGTGTTGCCGCCTTCGTCGGTGTATTCGCGGATATACGCCAGGATGCGCCGGTTGCTCGGCGTCAGCGTGCGCAGGCTGCCGCGGCCAAAGGCCTTCTGCTGCTTGCGCACGGCCAGCAGGCGGCGATTCCAGTTCAGCAGCGAGTGAGGGTCGTGGGCCTGGGCTTCGACGTTGACGGTCTGATAGCCGTACAACGGGTCCATGATCGGCGGCAGCACCAGGCGTTGCGGGTCGGCCCGGGAGAAACCGCCGTTGCGGTCCGGTGACCACTGCATCGGGGTGCGTACGCCGTCGCGGTCGCCGAGGTAGATGTTGTCGCCCATGCCCAGTTCATCGCCGTAGTACAGCGTTGGCGTGCCGGGCATCGACAGCAGCAGGCTGGTGAGCAGTTCGATGCGCCGCCGATCACGCTGCAACAGCGGCGCCAGGCGCCGGCGGATGCCGAGGTTGATACGTGCGCGGCGGTCTTCGGCGTAGTAGTTCCACAGGTAGTCGCGCTCACGGTCGGTGACCATTTCCAGGGTCAGCTCATCGTGGTTGCGCAGGAAGATCGCCCACTGGCAGTTGGCGGGGATTTCCGGGGTCTGGCGCAGGATGTCGGTGATCGGGAAGCGGTCTTCCATGGCCAGGGCCATGTACATGCGCGGCATCAGCGGGAAGTGGAAGGCCATGTGGCATTCGTCGCCATCGCCTTCACCGAAGTATGGACGGGTGTCTTCGGGCCACTGATTGGCCTCGGCCAGCAGCATGCGGTCGGGGTAGTTGGCGTCGATCTCGGCGCGGATCGCCTTGAGCACCGTGTGGGTTTCGGGGAGGTTCTCGTTGTTGGTGCCGTCGCGCTCGATCAGGTACGGGATGGCATCCAGGCGCAGGCCGTCGACGCCCAGGTCGAGCCAGAAGCGCATCACCCCGATCACCGCCTTGAGCACCTGCGGGTTGTCGAAATTGAGGTCCGGCTGGTGCGAGTAGAAACGGTGCCAGAAGTACTGGCCGGCGACCGGGTCCCAGGTCCAGTTGGACTTCTCGGTGTCGAGGAAGATGATCCGTGTGCCGTCGTACTTCTGGTCATCATCCGACCACACGTAGAAATCCCGCGCCTTGCTGCCGGGTTTGGCGTGGCGGGCGCGCTGGAACCACGGGTGCTGGTCGCTGGTGTGGTTGATGACCAGCTCGGTGATCACCCGCAGGCCGCGCTTGTGCGCCTCGGCGATGAAGCGGCGGGCGTCGGCCATGCTGCCGTAGTCCGGGTGCACGGCTTTGTATTCGGCGATGTCATAGCCGTCGTCGCGCCGTGGCGAGGGGTAGAACGGCAGCAGCCAGAGGGTGTTGACGCCGAGCTCGGCGATATAGTCGAGCTTGCTGATCAGGCCGGCGAAATCGCCGATGCCGTCGTTGTTGGCATCGAAGAACGACTTGATGTGCAGCTGGTAGATCACGGCGTCCTTGTACCACAGCGGGTCATCGATGAAGGCTGCCGGGCGGGAACGCTTGGCCATGGGTGACTCCTTTCAGATCTCTCTAAGGCTTGCACGATCTCCTGTGGGAGCGGCCTTGCCGGGGCGCCGGACCGGTCGGAAAGGGTCGCAGAGCGACCCCGGCAATCTTGTGTGATACGCAAACCCTGGGGCCGCTTCGCAGCCCTTTCGCGACACAAGGCCGCTCCTACAGAGATTCGCGTTGCATTAACGGGCCTTTTCGATGCGCCAGATGCCGAACGGCTGGTGCCAGGGCTCGATACGCATCCACTGGGTCTTGCCATGCCAGGTCCAGCGGTGGCCGTTCATCAGGTCCTCGCCCAGGGTGTCGGCGTTGTCGTCCAGCCCCAGTTCCCACAACGGCAGCTCGAAACTGGCCTCCTGAGCGTTGTGCGGGTCGAGGCTGATTGCCACCAGGATGTAGTTGTCGCGCTCGGGCGTGCGCTTGGCGAAGTACAGGATGTTGTCGTTCCAGCAGTTGAAGAACGCCACGCCCAGGTGCGTCTGCAACGCCCGGTTCTGCCGACGGATGCGATTGAGCTGGGCAATCTCGGCGACGATGTTGCCGGGCTGGTTGAAGTCGCGCGGACGGATCTCGTACTTCTCCGAATCCAGGTACTCCTCCTTGCCCGGCAGCGGTGTGCCTTCGCACAGTTCAAAGCCCGAATACATGCCCCACAAACCCGAACCCATGGTCGCCAGTGCGGCACGGATGAGGAACCCGGCGCGGCCCGAGGTGTGCAGGAAATAGGGGTTGATGTCTGGCGTGTTGACGAAGAAGTTCGGCCGGTAGCAGTGGCACCACGGCGGCTGGTTGAGTTCCTCGAAGTATTCGCGCAGCTCCTGCTTGCTGTTGCGCCAGGTGAAGTAGGTGTAGCTCTGCGCATACCCCACCTTGCCCAGGCGCGCCATCATCGCAGGCTTGGTGAAGGCCTCGGCGAGGAAGATCACCTCGGGGTACTGGCTGCGCACATTGGCGATCAGCCATTGCCAGAACGGCAGCGGTTTGGTGTGCGGGTTGTCGACGCGGAAGGTCTTCACGCCCTCTTCGACCCAGCCGACCACCACGTCACGCAGGGCCAGCCACAGGCTCGGTACGGCGTCGGCGGCGTAGAAGTCGACGTTGACGATGTCCTGGTATTTCTTCGGCGGGTTCTCGGCGTAGCGAATGGTGCCGTCGGGGCGCCAGCTGAACCAGCCGGGGTGCTCCTTCAGCCAGGGGTGGTCCTGGGAGCACTGGATGGCGAAGTCCAGGGCGATTTCCAGGCCATGCTCGGCGGCGGCGGCGACCAGCCGGCGGAAGTCCTCACGCGTGCCAAGCTGCGGGTGGATGGCCTCGTGGCCACCCTCGGGGCTACCGATGGCATAAGGGCTGCCGGGGTCGCCGGGCTCGGCGCGCAGAGCATTGTTGCGGCCCTTGCGGTGCTGGGTGCCGATCGGGTGGATCGGCGGGAAGTACAGCACGTCGAAGCCCATGTCGCGGATCATCGGCAGGCGTTCGTGCACGTCGTTGAAGGTACCGTGGCGCTCGGGGCTGTCGGTGACCGAGCGCGGGAACAGCTCGTACCAGCTGGCGAACAGCGCTGCCGGCCGGTCGACATCGACGGGGTATTCGCGACTGCGGGTCAGGTAACTGCGGTGCTCGGCTTCGGCCATCAGCCGGGCAGTGTCGGGGTGCAGCAACAATGCCACCTGGTCATCGGCCTTGAGCGCAGCCAGCTGCTGTTGCAGGGCACTGATCTCTTCGCGCAGCGCGCCCTCGCTGAGGTCGATACCCTGGCCGAGCATCAGCCGGCCCTCTTCCAGCTCCAGCTTGACCTCGACCCCGGCGTGGTACTTCTTCTCCAGGTCGTGACAGTAGGTGGCGAACGGGTCGATCCAGGCCTCGATGCTGAACAGGTGCAGCCCCAGTTCGGTGGGGGTGAACTCGGCCAGCCACAGGTCGTTGCCCGGCGACTGCATCGGTACGCAGTGCCAGCGGCGGCTGTTGGCCTGGCGCCAGTTGAGCATTACCGCCAGGCGGTCGTGGCCGTCGCCGTAGACCTTGCTGCTGACTGCGACCGCTTGGCCGCTGACGGTCTTGGCGGCGAAGGTGCCGGCTTCGAGCACGGGTTGGGTGTCTTCGATCACGAGGCGCGGGGCCAGCAGCGCCTGGGACAGGCTGATGGCCTGGTCCGGGTGATCGTTCGCCATGGGCACGCTTTCAAAGGGCTCGTTTCGTGACATCGACCTTGCTCCCTCAGGCTGGTGGCGGTAAGGGTTCAGAGCCGGGCACAGGCATGGGGTTCAAAAAAATTGAGCGAACGGCAGCTGCCAGCGGTCAGAGCCTGCAGCACCTCTTCAATTCATCCACGCGAGGTCAGGCAATGAACATCCCGATTCCACCGGAAACACCCGATCCCAATATCGACGACCCAAGCTTGCCGCCGCCCGTGCCGGAGCAAGAGCCGGACGAGTTGCCGATCAAGCCGACCGTGCCGCCGACAGTGGGTGATCCGCCGAGTGATGAACCTCCGGTGAAGGCTTAAGGGTAGACGAGGACGGACTGATATTTTTGCCAGTAGCGCGGTTTGCCGGCGGTGTTGAAGATGAGGGCTCCCTATTGATGCCAAGGAGCCCCTATCGTGCATATCGCGACCCGTTGGCTGCGCATGGAATTCGAGCGACAAGTGATCGACTACTTGCAGGATGCCGGGGTGGTCGATCCGTGGCTGGGAACCTGGCTTGCGCATCAGGACAGGGATAAATGCGAATTCGCGCTGATGGGGCTGGAGGCACGTTACGGCGTGCACTTGCGCCGTGATTACCAGACCGTTGCCGAGCTTGCCGCGGGGCTTTGCAAGGCAATGGATCTGCGCTGACCCTACCGGCCTCTTCGCGGGCACGCCCGCTCCCACAGGTACCGCGCAGTACCTGTGGGAGCGGGCGTGCCCGCGAAAGGGCCGGACAAGCCAACACATCAACCGGCAGTGGCAGTGGTAATTTCCGCCACACTGATCTCGCGCATCCTGAACTTCTGCACTTTCCCCGTCACCGTCATCGGGAACTCGTCAACGAAGCGGAAATGCCGCGGCACCTTGAAGTGCGCAATGCGCGCCTTGCACCAGCCCTGCAATTCCTCGACCGTGGCGCTATGCCCCGGATGCAGCTTGATCCAGGCCACGATCTCCTCGCCATAACGGCTGCACGGAATACCGACTACCTGCGCATCGGCCACCGCCGGATGGGTGTAGAAAAACTCCTCCAACTCCCGCGGATAGATGTTCTCGCCGCCGCGAATGATCATGTCCTTGTTGCGCCCGACGATGCGCACATGGCCCTGCTCGTCCATCACTGCCAGATCGCCCGAGTGCATCCAGCCGGCCGGGTCGATGGCGTCCGCCGTGGCCTGGGGGTTGTCCCAGTAGCCGAGCATCACGCTGTAGCCACGGGTGCACAGTTCGCCGATCTCGCCACGGCCGACGATGCAGCCTTCGGCGTCCACCAGCTTGGTTTCCAACTGTGGCTGAGTGCAGCCGACGGTGGTCACGCGCAACTCCAGTTCGTCGTCCGGGCCGGTCTGCAGGGATACCGGGCTGGTCTCGGTCATGCCATAGGCGATCTGTACTTCGGCCATGTGCATCTGGTCGATCACCCGGCGCATGACCTCGATCGGACAGGTGGCGCCGGCCATGATGCCGCTGCGCAAGGTCGACAGGTCCAGTTGCGTGCGCGACGGATGGTCGAGCATGGCGATGAACATGGTCGGCACGCCATAGAGGATGCTGGCACGCTCCTCGGCCACCGCGCGCAAGGTGAGTTCGGCGTCGAAGGCATCGTTGGGGTAGACCATGGTGCTGCCGTGGGTGATGCAGCCGAGGTTGGCCATGACCATGCCGAAACAGTGGTACAGCGGCACCGGGATCACCATGCGGTCACGCTCGGTCAGGCCCAGGCTTTCGCCGACCATGAAGCCGTTGTTGAGGATGTTGTAGTGGCTGAGCGTGGCGCCCTTGGGCGCACCGGTGGTGCCGGAGGTGTACTGGATGTTCACCGGCTGGTCAAACTGCAGGCCCTGCTGACGCGCCGCATAGGCTTCGGTCGAGACCTGCCCTGCCCGCTCGGCCAATGCCGGCCAGGGCAGGAAGCCGCTGGGCGGGTTGGCCGCCAGGCTGATCACCCCGCGCAGTTCGGGTAGGCGTTCGCTGGCCAACTCACCGAGGGTGGTGGTCGCCAAGTCCGGTACCAGCTCCTGAACCATGGCATGGTAATCGGAGGTCTTGAAGGCATCGGCACACACCAGCCAGCGGCAGCCGGACTGGCGTAGTACGTACTCCAGTTCACCCACGCGATAGGCCGGGTTGATGTTGACCAGGATCGCGCCGACCTTGGCGCTGGCCAGCTGCAGGATGCACCACTGGGCGCAGTTGGGCGACCAGATGCCGACCCGGTCGCCAGTGTTCACGCCCAGGGCCATCAGGGCACGGGCATGCAGGTCGACCTGTTCGGCCAGCTGCCGCCAGCTGTAGCGCACGCCCTGGTGGCGCACCACCAGCGCTTCGCCGTCGGCACAGCGAGCCACGGTGGCATCGAAGGCCTGGCCGATGGTCAGGGTCAGCAGCGGTTGGTCCTGACGGCCGCGGGTGTAGCTTGGTTGACTCATGGGTGTCCCTTCTTGTGGTTGTTCTGGGCACGGCTGAAGCGAGCAGGGAATACTCTGGCGCAGATTTACGTTTACGTAAAGGTGATGAGCCGATTGACAGTGACCGAAGGCAGGTTTACGTTAACGTAAAGGTGACAAACGACACCGACCCCAGGCTTGACGCCGAACCCTGTGGGAGCGGGCTTGCCCGCGAATGCGATCACTCAGGCAATGACGGTGGTCCTGCTGATACATTCGCGGGCAAGCCCGCTCCCACAGGGTTCGGTGCCGGATCCTTGAGCTACGGTGTTACCCATATTTCAAGAACAACAAGGTGCCCCAGCATGCATTACCCCACCCTGAACTTCGCCCTGGGCGAAACCATCGACATGCTCCGCGACCAGGTGCGCACCTTCGTTGCCGCCGAACTGGCCCCGCGCGCCGCGCAGATCGACCATGACAACCTGTTCCCCGCCGACATGTGGCGCAAGTTCGGCGACATGGGGCTGCTGGGTATCACCGTGTCGGAAGAATACGGCGGCGCCGGCCTGGGCTACCTGGCCCACGTGGTGTCGATGGAAGAAATCAGCCGCGGCTCGGCCTCGGTCGCCCTCTCCTACGGCGCCCACTCCAACCTCTGCGTCAACCAGATCAACCGCAACGGCACCCACGAGCAGAAGCTCAAGTACCTGCCCAAGCTGATCAGCGGCGAGCACATCGGTGCCCTGGCCATGAGCGAGCCCAACGCCGGTTCCGACGTGGTGTCGATGAAACTGCGCGCCGAAAAACGTGGCGACCACTACGTGCTCAACGGCAGCAAGACCTGGATCACCAACGGCCCCGACGCCAACACCTACGTGATCTACGCCAAGACCGACCTGGACAAGGGCGCCCACGGCATCACCGCGTTCATCGTCGAACGTGACTGGAAAGGCTTCAGCCGCAGCAACAAGTTCGACAAGCTGGGCATGCGCGGCTCCAACACTTGCGAGCTGTTCTTCGACGGCGTCGAAGTGCCGGAAGAAAACATCCTCGGCCAGCTGAACGGTGGCGTGCGCGTGCTGATGAGTGGCCTGGACTACGAGCGCGTGGTGCTGTCCGGCGGCCCGACCGGCATCATGCAAAGCTGCATGGACCTGGTGGTGCCGTACATCCACGACCGCAAGCAGTTCGGCCAGAGCATCGGTGAGTTCCAGCTGATCCAGGGCAAGATCGCCGACATGTACACCCAGCTCAATGCCAGCCGCGCCTACCTGTATGCCGTGGCCCAGGCCTGCGACCGTGGCGAGACCACCCGCAAGGACGCCGCCGGGGTGATCCTCTACACCGCCGAACGCGCCACGCAAATGGCCCTGGAAGCGATCCAGATCCTCGGCGGCAACGGCTACATCAACGAATTCCCGGCTGGCCGCCTGCTGCGCGACGCCAAGCTGTACGAGATCGGTGCCGGCACCAGCGAAATCCGCCGGATGCTGATCGGCCGCGAACTGTTCAACGAAACCCGCTGAGCACAAGGGACGGGCGCACATGGCTACCTTGCACACCCAGATCAACCCGCGTTCGGCGGAGTTCGCCGACAACAGCGCGGCCATGCTCGAACAAGTCCAGGCCCTGCGTGGCCTGCTCGCCCAGGTGGCTCAGGGCGGCGGGCCCAAGGCACAGGAGCGGCACACCTCGCGGGGCAAGCTGCTGCCGCGCGAGCGCATCGACCGCCTGCTCGATCCGGGCTCGCCGTTCCTCGAAATCGGCCAACTGGCCGCCCATGAGGTGTACGGCGAGGACGTGCCGGCCGCAGGCGTGATCGCCGGCATCGGCCGCGTCGAAGGCGTGGAATGCATGATCGTGGCCAACGACGCCACGGTCAAAGGCGGCTCCTACTACCCGCTGACGGTGAAGAAGCACCTGCGCGCACAGACCATCGCCCTGCAGAACCGCCTGCCGTGCATCTACCTGGTGGACTCCGGCGGCGCCAACCTGCCACGCCAGGATGAAGTGTTCCCTGACCGCGAACACTTCGGGCGGATCTTCTTCAACCAGGCCAACATGAGTGCCCTGGGCATCCCGCAGATCGCCGTGGTGATGGGCTCGTGCACCGCGGGCGGCGCCTATGTGCCCGCCATGGCCGACGAAGCGATCATGGTCCGCCAGCAAGCGACCATCTTCCTCGCCGGCCCGCCGCTGGTGAAGGCGGCGACCGGTGAAGTGGTGAGCGCCGAAGACCTCGGCGGCGCCGACGTGCACTGCCGTACCAGCGGCGTCGCCGACCACTACGCCGACAACGACGAGCACGCCCTGGCCATCGCCCGGCGCAGCGTGGCCAACCTCAACTGGCACAAGCTCGGCAAGCTGCAGCGCCAGGCGCCGGTGGCACCGCTGTACAACGCCGACGAGCTGTATGGCGTGGTGCCGGCCGATGCCAAGCAGCCGTTCGACGTGCGCGAAGTGATTGCGCGGCTGGTCGACGGCTCGGCGTTCGATGAGTTCAAGGCGCTGTTCGGCACCACCCTGGTGTGCGGCTTCGCCCACCTGCACGGCTACCCGGTGGCGATCCTGGCCAACAACGGCATCCTCTTCGCCGAGGCCGCGCAAAAAGGCGCGCACTTCATCGAACTGGCCTGCCAGCGCGGCATCCCGCTGCTGTTCCTGCAGAACATCACCGGTTTCATGGTCGGCAAGAAGTACGAAGAAGGCGGTATCGCCAAGCACGGCGCCAAGCTGGTCACCGCCGTGGCCTGCGCCCAGGTGCCGAAGTTCACGGTGATCATCGGTGGCAGCTTCGGCGCTGGCAACTACGGCATGTGCGGCCGCGCCTACGACCCACGCTTCCTGTGGATGTGGCCCAACGCCCGCATCGGCGTGATGGGCGCCGAGCAGGCCGCCGGGGTGCTGGCCCAGGTCAAGCGCGAGCAGAGCGAACGCAGCGGCCAGGCCTTCAGCGCCGAAGACGAGGCCAAGCTAAAGCAACCGATCCTCGACCAGTACGAGCACCAGGGCCACCCCTACTACTCCAGCGCCCGCCTGTGGGACGACGGTGTCATCGACCCGGCGCAAACCCGCGATGTGCTCGGCCTGGCGTTGTCCGCCGCGCTGAACGCCCCGATCGAACAGAGCCGCTTCGGCATTTTCCGGATGTGACCCATGAGCGATTTCAGCACCCTCGAAGTGATTCGCGACCCACGTGGCTTCGCCACCCTGTGGCTGAGCCGCGAGGACAAGAACAACGCCTTCAACGCGCTGATGATCCGCGAGCTGATCGTCGCCCTCGACCAGCTGGCCGAAGACGCCAGCCTGCGTTTCCTGGTGCTGCGTGGCCGCGGCCGGCACTTCAGTGCCGGTGCCGACCTGGCCTGGATGCAGCAATCGGCGCAGCTGGACTTCAACACCAACCTGGATGACGCACGCGAGCTCGGCGAGCTGATGTACGCCCTGCACCGCCTCAAGGCGCCGACTCTGGCCGTGGTGCAAGGCGCGGCCTTTGGTGGCGCGCTGGGCCTGATCAGTTGCTGTGACATGGCCATCGGCGCCGAAGACGCCCAGCTGTGCCTGTCGGAAGTGCGCATCGGCCTGGCCCCGGCAGTGATCAGCCCGTTCGTGGTCAAGGCCATCGGCGAACGCGCCGCGCGCCGCTACGCCCTGACCGCCGAGCGCTTCAGCGGCGTGCGGGCCCGCGAGCTGGGCCTGTTGGCCGAGGTGTACCTGGCCAGCGAGCTGGATGCACAGGTCGAAGCCTGGGTGAGCAATATGCTGCAGAACAGCCCGCAAGCACTGCGCGCCACCAAGGACCTGCTGCGCGAAGTGGACGATGGCGAACTCAGCCCGGCCCTGCGCCGCTACTGTGAAAACACCATCGCCCGCATCCGGGTCAGCGCCGAAGGCCAGGAGGGCTTGCGCGCCTTCCTGGAAAAACGCCGCCCGGCCTGGCAAACCGACGACAAGAAGGAGCCGCGCCCATGAGCCGCCCCGCTTTGACCACCCTGCTGGTCGCCAACCGTGGCGAAATCGCCTGCCGGGTGATGCGCACCGCCAAGGCCATGGGCCTGACCACTGTCGCCGTGCACAGCGCCACCGACCGTGACGCTCGCCACAGCCGCGAAGCGGATATCCGCGTCGACCTCGGCGGGAGCAAGGCCGCCGATAGCTATCTGGTGGTCGACAAGATCCTCGCCGCAGCCAAGGCCAGCGGCGCCCAGGCCATTCACCCGGGCTACGGCTTCCTGTCCGAGAATGCGGGTTTTGCCCGCGCCATCGAACAGGCCGGGCTGATCTTCCTCGGCCCACCGGCCAGTGCCATCGATGCCATGGGCAGCAAGTCGGCGGCCAAGGCCCTGATGGAAGACGCCGGCGTGCCGCTGGTGCCCGGCTACCACGGTGAAGCGCAAGACCTGGATACCTTCCGCGCCGCCGCCGAGCGCATCGGCTACCCGGTGCTGCTCAAGGCCAGCGCCGGGGGTGGCGGCAAGGGCATGAAAGTGGTCGAGGACGAAAGCCAACTGGCCGACGCCCTGGCCTCGGCCCAGCGTGAGGCGCAGTCGTCGTTCGGCGATGCGCGCATGCTGGTGGAAAAGTACGTGCTCAAGCCACGCCATGTGGAAATCCAGGTGTTCGCCGACCAGCACGGCAACTGCCTGTACCTTAACGAGCGTGACTGCTCGATCCAGCGTCGGCACCAGAAGGTGGTCGAGGAAGCGCCAGCGCCGGGCCTGTCGCCTGAGCTGCGTCGGGCCATGGGCGAAGCAGCGGTGCGTGCGGCCCAAGCCATTGGCTATGTCGGTGCCGGCACCGTCGAGTTCCTGCTCGATGCTCGTGGCGAGTTCTTCTTCATGGAGATGAACACCCGCCTGCAGGTCGAACACCCGGTCACCGAAGCCATCACCGGCCTCGATCTGGTGGCCTGGCAGATTCGCGTGGCTTGCGGTGAGCCGCTGCCGATCACCCAGGACCAGGTGCCGCTGATCGGCCATGCCATCGAGGTGCGGCTGTATGCCGAAGATCCGGCCAATGAATTCCTGCCGGCCACTGGCACGCTGACGCTGTACCGCGAGTCGACACCGGGCGAAGGCCGCCGGGTGGACAGCGGAGTCAGCGAAGGCGATGTGGTGTCGCCGTTCTACGACCCGATGCTGGGCAAACTGATCGCCTGGGGCCAGGACCGCGAGCAGGCGCGCCTGCGCTTGCTGGCCATGCTCGATGAATTCGCCATTGGTGGGCTTAAGACCAACATTGCTTTCCTGCGGCGCATTCTGGCCCACCCGTCCTTTGCCGCCGCAGAACTGGATACCGGCTTCATTCCCCGGCATCAGGACGTGCTGCTGCCAGCCCCCCAGTCGCTGCCTGCGGGCTTCTGGGAGGCCGCAGCAGAAGCCTGGCTGCAAGGCCAGGCGCCGCACCAGCGGGCCGACGATGGCCGTTCACCGTGGGCCGAGCGCAATGGCCTGCGCCTGGGGCTGCCGGCGCGCAGCAGCCTGCATCTGGCCAGTGGTGGCGAAAGCCAGGCGGTTGCCCTAGAGCACAACGCCGCTTCGACCTGGCAGCTGGAAGGCGAACAGCTGGGCCATGACCAGGACGGTATCCGTCGTCGCTATCTGGCGGTACGTCGCGAGGGCACGCTGTTCCTGCGCTGGGACGGCGAAATGCATGCCGTCGAAGCCTTCGACCCGATCGCCGAGGCTGAGGCCAGCCACTGCCATCAGGGCGGGCTCGGTGCGCCGATGAACGGCAGCATCGTGCGGGTGCTGGTGGAGCCTGGGCAGGTGGTGGAGGCCGGAACTGCACTGGTGGTGCTGGAAGCCATGAAGATGGAGCACAGCATTCGTGCACCCCATGGTGGGACAGTGAAGGCGCTGTTCTGCCAAGAAGGGGATATGGTCAGCGAAGGGACGGTGCTGGTCGAATTGACCGAGTGAGACATAGAAGGGGCCGCTTTGCGGCCCTTTCGCGACACAAGGCCGCTCCCACAGGTTCAGCGCCAGGTTCAAGACTTGCGCGGTCCCTGTGGGAGCGGCCTTGTGTCGCGAAAGGGCTGCGCAGCAGCCCCGGCACTCTAGAAGGCTCCGTGCACCCGCACGACTACCCCGAGAAACTCGCAGCATTCCTCGCACAAGACCGTCGGATAACGGGTATTGAGCGGCTTCAACATGCGCTCCCCGCCCTCCTCGATCAATTGCCTCAGAACCGCCGAGCGCCCAGGCTGCCGAGCAATGACCAACCTGCCCGGCTCCGCTGGCAGCCCGGTATCGACCAAGATGCGCATACCCTCCGGCACACTCTTACCACTGGCCGCATTCATCGAATCGTTTTCCACCGCCAGCCAGAACGCATTACCTGCCGGCATATAGTCGGTCTGCTCGCTGATTTCGCTGGTATCTGGCAATGGCCCCTGTAGATCAGCCCACGTCAGCACCGGGAAACGAAAGCTCGCATAGCGCAGTGCCTCAGCAGACAGAGGCCTCTCGGCAGCATAGGCAGCCTGAGGTTCGCGCACCATGTCGCGCTCCACCACCATCACCTGGGCCTCCAGGTACACCAGCCCGAGCTTGTCCAGCTTCTCATTGATGGTCGCCAGCGTCGGCCGTCGGGTTCCACGTAGCCAGTGGCCGACGCCGCCTTGGGTCATGGCCAGGCGCTCCGCAAGCTTTAGCTGGCTGAGGTTGTGTTCGCGCTTGTAGCGCTTGAGAAATGCGTTCCAATTTTCCATGAGCGCAAACAATACGGACTGTACTAGCCGCTTCAATACACATCCTGAATTATCTCAGGCGAGATATATAGTACAGATTGACCTATCCTCGACATTCATTGTGTTTGAAGGGAAATCAGCAGGTACCGCGATGAAAGCACCGAAAGACGATGTAACAGATCTCGACAGCGAAGCAGCCCGCCGCGCCCTCGATTACTACCTGAACCCCAACCCAACACGCCCCAGCGCGCATAACCGGATCTGGACCCTGCACGAAGGCGTCACCGCCGAGCAGGCCCAGGACCACGCCATCGAGCTGCTGCGCTGCGCCGCCGCCACTGCCCACGAAACCGCCACCCACCAGGAAGGCAGCACCCGCGAGCTGACGTTCGCACTGATGCACATGATCGACATGGCCAGAGCCCTGCTGGAGCACAGACGCGCCCTGCAGAACGGCTTATAGGCAAAAAAGAAGGGAGAAACGTGATGGCCGGATACCGGCGAAAGGCCCCGTTTACCGGGATGAGGCAGTGCACCGGTAAAATTTTTCACCGGATAACTGAAAAATCATTTGACTGGCAAATGATAACGATTATTATTGCACTCAGCTGATCGCGAGATCTGCTGGATAACCCGGAGCTTAGGTCGCTCCAGATTATCTCCTCATCAGGCTAATCACGGTTTTTGACCCGGCTTTTTGCCGGGTCATTTTTTTTGGCTCTTCAGGCTAATGAAGATCGTTGATGGCGCGCATGATAGCAAAAGTGTTTCAGAGCGTGAATGCTCATTACAAATCTTTGCGGAATCAGCACTTGAGAATCAATCTCGTTTTGACTACGCTGTTTCTGCATCAAGGACGATGCCCCCACCCCTACCCCGAGCAAGGAGCTGTCCATGAGCCGTCTGCTGCTGCCCCTTGAGCATCCCACGCCTTCCCGCGAGCAGGCTGCCGAGACTGAGCTGCTGTTCGCACTCAAGCGCCTGCCCCGGCGCGTGCAGCAAGTGTTCCTGCTCAACCGCCTCGATCAGCTGGACTTCGCCAGCATCGCCAAACGCCTCGACCTCCCGCTGCTCAGCATCGAACGCAACATGAACCAGGCCCTGCAGGTGGTACAACCACGCGGGGATGCGTTGGCCAGTGTGGCCGGGCAATGGTATGTACGGTTGCAGAGCCCAGACGTGACGTCGTGCGAGCGCATCGATTTTCGCCGCTGGCTGGATGCGGCACCTGCGCATTTGCAGGCGTTTCATGACACCGAGCTGCGCTGGCGCAGCCTGCTCGCCCCGGCGCGGGAGCTGGGGCAGGATGGCTGGTATCGGCAAGGGCGTGCGGCGATTTCGGTGGGTGGGTGTTCGGTAGCGGTTGGTTTGGGTGTGGCGGCGGTTCTGCTGTTTGGCTATTGGGCCTGATTTACATAGCCGCCGGGGCCGCAGCCACCCGCGCTTTACGCTTCAAACCTTTCAGATAGACGAGCAAATACCAGCCTGCAAGGCTGGAAGCAATAAAGCCGAGCGCCAGACTCATCGGCAAGCTGCCACTGATCGAAGCCACCAGCATGCTGGCGCCCCCACCGAATGCAAACAGCATCGTATTGTTGAGCGAAGCCGCTGCACCTGCCCGCTCTGGGTGCCGGCCCAGCGCATGAGTTGTTGCAGCTGGCCGAACGAGGGTTGTACCGATGGTACAGAGCACCAATGGAAGCAGAAGACTGAGAACCTCGAGCTCATGCAGGGTAAGAACCAGGCAGAGCGCAACCCCAGCCAGACCGATGAGTGCGAACCCCCAACCAACCTGCGCCTGCATCCCCATGCGGCCATTCAGCCAGCTGGCGATGAAGCCGCTGATCAGGTACGCCAGCCCATAACCGGGAAATACCATGGAGAAGGCGAACTCCGTCAGGCCCAGGTGCTCGATGAGCAACAATGGCGAGACGACCACAAATGAAAAATGGCAGGCGAACGCCAAGCAAGAAAATAGCGAGCTGACGAGAAAGACGCGGTCCTTGAGCAAAACCTGATAACTATTCAATACACCTGCACTGCCAGGTGATGTCGGTTTCTCTTGCAATAACTTCAATGCAAGCACCATCACAATAACGGCTAGCACCACAAAGACCTGAAAGCTGCCTGCCCACCCGAGATACTGCTGGATCACGCTGCCTGCAAGCGGCGATAAAGAAATAAACAAGCCACTTGCGCTGGTCATCAGGATACGCATCGCATTGCGCTGCTGACCACTGAACTTATCCTGCACCAAGGCTTGGCTAAGCACGAAGCACCCGCAGCCCAACGCCTGTAGTAAACGAAAAGCCATGAAGCCTTCGTAACTGGTTGTGACTATGCATCCCGCCGCACCTGCGATGGAAACCAATAGACCCGCAATCAGCAGACGTTTTCGACCCATCCGGTCGGAGAACGGACCGATGAAGGATTGTGAAATGGCTACACCGATGGCGAACAGGCTGATCGAATATGCAATGTACTGTGCATCGACACCAAAGTCCTGGGCGAGCGAAGGCACAGAGGGCAAAATGACATCTAGCGGAAATACACCCAGCAGGCTGATGAGAAAGAGTAATAAAACATAGCAACTAGTGGACTGCGAAGCGTCTTGCCTATCCATGTAACCAACCCTCAATTTCAAACAGATAAATTGGGATGTATTCGAGCAAGATGTACAAGACAAAATACAGAGCGAAAATCCCTAAATATCTGTAGGAAAGTTCCAGCACCTCTGGCTTCGTGAGCCTGATACTCACCCGCACACGTCCTCTCAAGCGGTGTACAGTACCCCCACAACAAATCCCAAGGAGCCCGCCCATGACCGTGACGCTGTCCCCCCTGCAAATCGACTGCGATTTCGATTCCGGCAACATCCTGATCCTGGATGCCAGCAACCCGGCCCAGGTGCACCTGGCCATCCGCCCGGACACGAACAGCGGCCACTTCCAGTGGTTCCACTTCAAGGTCAGCGGCCTCACCCCGGGCCAGGTCCACCGCTTCAGCCTGGACAACGCCAGCGAGTCTTCCTACAAGAATGCCTGGAGCGGCTACAACGCCGTGGCCTCCTACGACCAGCAGACCTGGTTCCGCGTGCCTAGCCAGTTCGATGGCAAGGCGCTGCACTTCGAACTGAAGGCCGAGCAGGAGCAAGTCTGGTTCGCCTATTTCGAGCCCTACCCTCGCGCCCGCCACAACCAGCTGATCGAACGTGCCCAGCAAATCCCTGGCGTCGAACTGCTGGCCCACGGCCGCAGCGTGCAAGGCCGGGATATCCCGCTGCTGCGTGCCGGTGACGGCGCGGCGGGCAAGCGCAAGTTGTGGCTGATTGCCCAGCAGCACCCGGGCGAGCACATGGCCGAGTGGTTCATGGAAGGGGTGATCGACCGGCTGCAAGGCAATGACCCGACGGTGCAGCAACTGCTGGCCAAGGCCGACCTGTACCTCATCCCGAACATGAACCCGGATGGCGCCTTCCTCGGCCATCTGCGCACCAACTTCAAGGGCAAGGACCTGAACCGGGCCTGGCAGGATGCCAGTGTCGAGTTCAGCCCGGAGGTGTTCTTTGCTCAGGCGCAGATGAAGCAGTACGGGGTGGATGCGTTCATCGACGTGCATGGGGATGAGGAAATCCCCCATGTGTTCACCGCGGCCTGCGAGGGTAACCCGGGGTACACGCCACGACTGGCCAAGCTGGAAGAGCAGTTCCGCACGACCTTGTGCAGCGTGACCCAGGACTTCCAGACGGTGCATGGCTACACGCGGGACGAGCCGGGGCAGGCGAATACCACGCTGGCGTGCAATGCGGTGGGGATGGCGTATGACTGCCTGTCGCTGACCCTGGAGATGCCGTTCAAGGACCATGAGGATGCGCCGGAGCCGGTGGCCCAGTGGTCAGGGGCGCGGTCCAAGGCGTTGGCCGGGGCGGTGCTGGAGACATTGCTGAAAGTGGTCGACGATCTGCGCTGAGCAGGACCGGCCTCTTCGCGGGCTTGCCCGCGAAGGGGCCAGTACAGGACTACACCCCTCAGAACTGCACATCCAGAATCACATTGTCGAGATAACTGGCCGCCGGTGGTGTGGCCTGGTCGGTATAGACCTTGGCGTTGTAGTTGAACACCTGGCTCCCGGTGCCGGTGCCATTACCGGGGTTCACGTCGGCATCGCTGCTGGAACGCCGGGCCGTGCTCAGCGAGCCCCAGCGCACGGTGCCGGCGCTCTTGAAAATGTCATAGGCCAGATAGTTACCGGCCGTGGACTTCATCCGCCGCCGCCCGCCCGACACATTCTCCCCGTCATTCAAACCCACCGTGAAAGCACTGCCCTTGGTGCACGACAGGCTTACGCTCTGGCTCACCGTACCGAACCCAGCCACCACCGGCGCACTGCCGAAGCTGATGGTGGGCGTGGTGATCTGGCAATCGTTGCTCACGGTCAACGTCACCAGCAGTGTCTGGGTTCCACTGCCGATATCACGCCCCAGGCAGATGGCGCCAATGCCAATGCCGGAGCAGTAATTCCAGCTCCAGGCCACATTCAGCGTTTCCGTATACACCCCGGCCGCGACATTGCTGCCGATCTGGGTGCGGAAATACAGCGGCACCGCCTTGGGCGTGGTACCGCCGAGCAATCCCAGCAAGTCGAGGATGCCAGTGCGGGCAAAGTCATAGGCAACACCGCGGGCAATCGGGTAGCTGGTGGTCGCGTCGCCATACACGGTATAGGGGATGACGTCGCCCGTCGGGCCAACCAGCCCGCTGGTACTCGAGGTAATGGTGGCGTAGAAGTGGTCGGTGGAGGTCAGCAGGCTCAGCAGCGAACCGGTGCATTGCAGCCCGGAGTTGCTGCTCGAAGCGCTCTGTACCGTGGTACGTACCAAGGTCGAGTTGATGGTGCCGAACGCTGCGGGCGTGGTCGCCACCGACGAGCACAGCGCCCAGGCGGGACCTGCCGGTACCAGTAGCAGGCTGCACAACCAGCGCTTCATCGACATACCAGCGGACCAATCAACGGGATCGAGCCTGACGATTCAGGCAAATCGAACGCCACCTGGCACTGCCCGCCTGCTTCCACCGTCACTTGCAGGCGGTTGTGCGGCGCCAGGTTTTCCAGGTACACCAGCCCGTCCCAGCCCACCACCGCCTGGCTACCGCTTTCCTGATGAGTGACCTTGCTGCCCAGTTTCAGCGGCTGCTGATTGGCGTCGACCAGCTCGATGCTCGCCGCCAGCACGCGCTTGAGCGGGAACTCCAGCAAGTAGCCGCTGCCACGGCGCACCGCCACCCGTTGCTCCACCTCGGCGGCCAGCACATCGGGCGGCAGGTTCATCGGGTCGATCTCGTACTTGCCGCGGTAGTAGCCGCTGCTGTACGGCACCAGCAGGTGGCCGCTACGGTCGGTGCGGCCGATTTCCTGGTTCTCGTAACGCACCGGCACATCGGCGTAGCCACTGGTGCTGACCACCACGAAGGCATCATCGATGCGGTTGGCGGCGTACACGCCAGAATCCATCCACACCAGCGAACCGCTGGCGTCAGCCCAGCGAGTCATCTCGCCGCTGCTGCCATACAGACCGGCCTGCAGTTGCACCGACTGCAGGCGCCAGGTGACGTCAGCCTGGCGATAGGCATCGCGGTCGCTGCCGCTGGCGTAGCCGAGGTTGTAGCCGACGCCACCGCCCACCGGCACGGCGCGGCTGTAGTTGACCCGCTGCAGGCTCTCGCCGTCCTTGCTGCGTTCGGTGCTCACCGCCAGGGTGCTGCCGAAGTCGAACGGAATCACCACCTGCGCCTGCACCGCCCAGTTGCTGTCGCCGACCTCGCGGTTGGCCGACAGGTAAAGGCTGCTGTTGCCCCACAGCGGCTTGCTCCAGCTCAGGTTGATCAGCCGGGTACGGGTGTCGTCGCCGGCGCGCACATCGAAATAGCCGGCGCCAAGGCTGCCGTACTGGTCGAGGTTGACGCTCAGGGTCACCTGCTCGCTGCGCTGGCTCAGTTGCATGTCGGGGATGTCGACCCGGGTCAGGTCCGAATACTCGCCATGGCGCTGCAGGCGCTGGTAATTGAAGCCGAAGCGCTGGCTGTTGTACTGGTAGCCGAGGGCGACCTGGTGGCCCTTCTCGCCTTCGAACTGGCTCTGCGCCAGGGCCGCATTGAGCACACCGAAGTTACCCAGGCGCATGTTGCCGCCCAGGCCGCCGAGCAGCAGCGATTGCGCGGTTTCAACATGGGTTTCCAGGGTGAAACTGTCGCTGATGCCATGGCGCAGGCTGGCCGAGGCAACACCGGTACCGTAGCCGAAATCTTCCACGGCATAGTCACGGCGCAGGCTGCCGGCGGCCACGGAGAAGTCCGACAGGCCTTTCTGCAACAGGCTGCTGGTGACATAGAACGGCAAGGTAGTCGACACCTGCCGGCCCAGGGCATCGGTGGTCACCACCACAGCCTCGCCGGCACCGTTGATGAACGGCACGTTGGTCAGGGTGTAGGGGCCCGGCTGCAATTCGGTGGTGCTGGACTTGTAGCCATTGATGAACAGGTCCAGCGAGGTCGGCACTGCTGCTTCGCCGGCAAAGGCCGGCAACGGATAGGTCACCAGGTCCGGCCGGGCACCAAAGTCACGCGACAGCTGCAAGCCACCCACCCGCACCGAGCTGGTCCAGGGCAAGGCCCCGGTCACGAAGTCGCCTGCCTCGTAGGTGAGCAGGCGCTGTTCATCGGTGAAACGCCAGGTGGTGTCGTAGCGCAGGAAACCCTGGCGGTTGGCATCGCTCTGCGCGCCATTGAAGGACTGGCGCCACTGGCCGGTGGTCGAGAACGTGCCCCAGCTGTCGAACAGGCGCAGTTCGTTCCAGGCCGCCAGATAAGAACCGCCATCGTCGGTGTCGTTGAGGTACAGGTCGTAGTTGAACAAGGCGCCGAAGCTGCTGCGCGCCTCAGTGGCCGGGTACAGGCCGCGGTCACCGACCTGCTGGTCCGGCAGCCAGGCCGGCGGCACTTGCAGCAGCAGGCGCTGGTTCTGGCTGTCGTAATCGCTGTGCAGGCCCGGCACATCGTCCAACGCCAGTTCACCCTGCGGGTCGCCCGGCAGCTGGACGCCGAGGTTGCGCAGCACATCGCTGTCCAGGTACAGGCGCCCGGCACGTTGCTGCACCGCTACCAGTTCAGCCCTGGGCATCTGGTTCACCAGCAGGTCGAGGTACAGCGTGGCGTCGGCGATGGCCATGGATTCGCTGGACGGCGGCGGCAGGTCGTCGGCCAGCGCCAGGCAGGGGCCGAACAGGGTCAGCCCCAGGCACCAGCGGCGCGAAGCCCGCGACAGCCATCTCACACACGGATTCCGACCATTGCCGGGTCCTCCATGGCCCTTGCCCTTCATTCAGTAACGGGCTCATTGCCCTTGCCGGATCGCTTCGGCCACTTCCTGGCCGTTCACCCTCCCCTTGATCACGCTGCCTGCGTTCGGCACCACCGGCGCCGGCCAGCGCATGCTGGCACCGGGCAGCACATAGCCAAGCAGGCCTTCGGCCAAGGGTTTGCCCTGGCCGCCCTGCTGCACCACCACATCGGTCAGGCGGGCATGCACAGGGCCGGTATTGCGCATTTCCACATAGGGTTTGCCCTGCACCGTCACCGGGCGCCAGCTGAGCTGCGGCTTGCCGACGCCATCGGCATTGCGCTTGCCTTGCGGGTCGGGCTTGCCCCACAAGCCTTCGCCATAGACGAACAACGGCACCGAATAGCGCATCTGCAGGCGGATCGCCGCCGTGGTGCCCTGGCTGGCGGTATCGGTGGGCATTGGCGAGGGGATCTCGTCGATGATGATGCGGTAGGCCTGCTCCTGCCCGGCTGGCGAGCTGCCCGTGCGGGTCAGGCGGATCAGCTGCTTTTGCCCCGGGGGGATGTTTGCCACGGGCGGGCTGCCGATGATTTCGCGCTGAGCCTGGAACTGTTCCTGATAGTCACCCTGGCGCCAGGCGAACACCCGTACCTGCAGGCTGGCCGGCGCCGTGCCGCGGTTTTCCAGCCACAGGGCACCGGCCTTCTGGTCAGCCTCCAGCACCGGGTCGATCGGCCAGATCAGCACCGAGGTGGCCGCCCCCGCCGGCAGGCTCACCACCAACAACAGACCGATCACACCTTGCGCCCACTTCGCGCCTACCCACATGCCACTCTCCTTGGTCTCTTTTTCTTGGGTGCTGGTGTGCTCACCAGGTCACCGATACTTGCACCACATCGGTGTAGGTCCCGGCCGGCAAGGTGCCAGGCAATTGGGTACGGCCATACACCGGCAACTTGATGGCCGTGGCGTCGGTGTAGCTCACCGTCACGCTCTGGCCGATGCCCAGGGCCTGGCTGTAGGCCGCGTCCTGGTACAACTGGTAGGCCAGCACCTGGGTGCCGCCCGTGCGTTTGAGATTGCGCGTCCCACTGGCGCTGTTCTGGCCGCCGTCCAGGCTCATGCTCATGGCCACCCCGGGGGTGCACTGGAAGGTCACCGTGGTACCGCCCAGCGAGGTACTGAGAATGCCGGTGGACAGCGCCGACTGGGTGCCGAAATCGAGCGTGCCATAGCTGGTCACCCCGCCCACCACCAAGCAGCCGGCGACGATCTGCGCGGTCACCTGGAAGGTACTGGTGGTCGCCGCATCCAGGGGCGCGGCCAGCAGCAAGCCCAGCCCCGTCAGGCAACCCGTGAGCCAGGCGCGCATGGCGGTGAACATGGCTCAGAACGATAGCTCGACTGCCACCGTGTCGGTGTACGTCCCGGCCGGCAGACCCGCCTTGCCACGTGCCTGGCCATACAGGTTGACGGTCTGCGCCACACCGGTACTGGTCGGCAAGGTAATGGTGCCGTCAATGGCCAGCAGCGTGGTGCGCCCGGCATCGGTGTAGAAGTCGTAGGGCACGAAATTGCCGGCGCCGTCGGCCAGCGCACGCGTGCCGCCGGTCGACTGGCCATCGTGGGACCCGGCGCGCACACGGATCGCCGGTACCGTGCCGGCCGAGCAGAGGATGCTCATGGCGCCACCGCCACCGCCCAGTACTTGGGCATTGGCCGTGGTGAACAGGGCTTCCTGGGTACCGAAGTTCAGGGCACCGAAGTTCAACCCTGAGGTGCCGCCAGCGCCATTGACCTGGCATGCCGAGGTCAGGGTCAGGGTCGAGGTGATGGTCCCGGTCACCGTGGCGGCCTGGGCGTGAGCTGCCATGGCCAGGCCGAGGCCGGCGAGCATGCAACGGGTGAAAGTCGTTCGCATCGGAGTCTCCTTGCGTCGTTTACCAGTCCAGGGTCACTCTCAGGGTGTCGCGATACAGCCCGGCCGGCAGCGCACGCGGTTGCGCCACTACCACACCGTAGATGGGAATAGGGATCTGCGCGGAACTGCTGATGGTGAAGGCTCGGGCCTGGCCGATGCCGTAGCGGCTGTTGCCACCCGGGTCGACCGCCAGTTGATAGGGGATCATTTCGCGGCCGTTGCTGAGCCGGCGCACGCCATCGTCGCCATTCAGGCCGCCATTGATGCGCACATTGAATGCCCGCACCTCGGGCGTACAACTGATCTGCAAACTGCCCTCGCCACCCGCCTCGTCGACCCGGCTGCGCAGCGGCGCGTCCCAGTTCGGGCCGCGCTCGCCGAAATCCATCAGGCCCGGATTGCCCAGGGTCGCCGGCGGCTGGTCACCACTGTTGATCTGGCAGGCGGCGCTGATCACCAGGCGGGCCTGGATGAAACCGGTGGTGGTGCCATGCGCCGCGCCACCGGGCAACAACAGCGGGCCAAGGCTGAGCAAGAGGATCGATGTGCGGTTCAACGTGTGCATGGCGGGCCTCGCTACCAGGTGACCGTGACTTTGAGCAGGTCGCCGTACTGCCCGGCGCGTGGCACCCAGGCCAGCTTGTCGATGCGGGCGTACAGCGGCAGCTCGACCGACCCGGTGCCCGGCACACGTGCGGCGTGCGGTTCGCCGACCACCACGGGCTCGCGCCAGGCGGCATCACGGAACAGGCGATAGGGAATGGGTTTGGCCTTGATGTCGTGGCTGGCGAGAAAGCGCAGTTCGCCAACGCCGCCGTGCTGGCCACCGTCGACGCGCACCTGGTACGCCGTGTCGGGGTTGCATTCAAGGCGTGGCGGGCGCTGGCTGAGCAATACGCCACTCAATGGCGCATCCGGGCCGTCCAGACGAGCGGTAGCACCCAGGTCGATCCGCCCCAGGGCTTGGGCACCTGCGTCACGCTGCTGGGTGATCAGCATGCAACCACGCTGCACCAGTACCCGCACCTCGACCAGGAAGTCCGCTGCTACGGCACTGCCGCTCAACAACAGGCCAAACAGCGCGGCCACAAAGCGTTCCGTCACTGGATGTTCCTTGTTCCTCTATTATGAATTTGAGCGTAGCAGCAGGTGGCAGAACCGTGATGGCTGGGTGCCATTCTTTTGTGCTAACGACAAAGCGCTGGCGAGTCGAGAAGAAATTTCCCGATCCAGGCGAACCCGCGGGCCTCCCATGCCTCCAATGGCCATGGGCCGGCAAATCTGTCGACATTCTGCTACGGTGCCCGCTAGCCAATAGCCGGCACCTGAAGCCGGTGACATGCATGGAAGAACATCACAGGAGCCTTTCCATTGACGACTGCAGACGATGCCCTCGCCGCCGCCGTGGAGCGCTGCGCAGAAGAGCCGATCCAGCTGCCCGGCAGCATTCAGCCGCACGGCTTTCTGCTGGTACTGGATGAACACGACCTGCGCATCCTCCAGGCCAGCGAGAACATCGAACGCTGGTTGGGTGTACCGGCCAGGGAGCTGATAGGCTGCACCTTCGCCGACGTGGTCAGCGAAAGCTTCGACCTGCGCGCCCAGCTCCAGCGCCTGCCTGACGACGAGGCCTTCCCCTTCCATATCGGCGACGTGCGCTTGCGCCCAGGCGCGCCCTGCAGCGACACGCTGCGGCTGCTGACCCATCGTCACGACCAGGTACTGATCGCCGAATTCGAACCCTTCCGCCTGCCTGCAGACCTGGCCGGCCAGAGCGACTACTACCCGATCGTGCGCGGTTTCGTCAGCAGCCTGCACAACGCCGACAGCCTCGAAGAGTTGCTCCAGCAGTGCGTGCAACAGGTCAAGCGCATTACCGGCTTTGGCCGGGTCAAGGCCTACCGCTTCGATGCCGAGGGCAATGGCCAGGTGCTCGCCGAGCTGGCCGACGCCGGTTACCCGCGTTACCTCGGCCTGCGCTTTCCCGCAGCAGACATTCCGCGCCAGGCCCGCGACCTGTACCGCGTCAACCGCATCCGCGTGATCGAGGATGCCAACTACCAGGCATCCCCCTTGCTGCCGGCCACCAATCCACGCACCGGCAAGCCGCTGGACATGAGTTTCGCCGCCCTGCGCAGCGTGTCGCCTGTGCACCTGCAGTACATGCGCAACATGGGCACCCTGGCGTCGATGTCGCTGTCGATCGTGGTCGATGGCCAGCTCTGGGGCCTGATCTCCTGCCACCACGCCCAGCCGCGTGCGGTCGAGTTCCGTACCCGCACGGCCTGCGAACTGCTGGCCAGCGTGCTGTCGTTGCAGATCGAGACCCGCGAGTCCCACGCCAGAACCCGCCAACTGCTCGACCTGCGCCAGCACATCGTGCGCATGATCTCGTCGATGGCCGACCACGATAGCGTCAGCGATGGCCTGCGCGACTTGCCCGAGGTGCTGCTGGCCTTCGCCGGCGCCAGCGGCGCGGCGGTCATCTCCGCCGAGCGCTGCGACCTGATCGGCCAGACCCCGCCTGCGGCGCAGGTCACGGCCCTGGTGCACTGGCTGGAGCAACGCGGCGAGGAAACGGTATTCCACAGCGACAACCTGCGCCGTGACATCGATGATCTGCCAGAGCTGGCAGCCCACGCCGGCGGAGTGCTGGCAGTGGCCATCTCGCAGATCCACTCGCACTACTTGCTATGGTTCCGCCCCGAGCAAGTGCGCACGGTCGACTGGGCCGGGCGCCCCGACAAGCAGATCGGCGCCCAGGGTACGTTGAACCCGCGGCACAGCTTCGATCACTGGCAGGAACAGATCAGCGGCTACTGCGACCCTTGGGACCCGCTGGTCATCGAAGGCGTGCTCGAATTGCGCACGGCCGTGCTGGGTATCGTGCTGCGCAAGGCCGAGGAGCTGGCGCAGCTGGCCAACGAACTGCGCCGCTCGAACAAGGAACTCGAAGCCTTCTCCTACAGTGTCTCTCACGACCTGCGTGCCCCGTTGCGCCACATTGCCGGCTACACCGAGCTGCTGGGCGAAATCGAGGGCCAGGGCCTGAGCGAGCGTGGCAAACGCTTCCTGCAACACATCGAGGAAGCGGCGCGCTTTGCTGGCAGCCTGGTCGACAACCTGCTCAATTTCTCGCAGATGGGCCGCTCGGCCCTGCGCCTGTCGGATGTCGACCTCAACGCCCTGGTCGACACCATCCGCCAGGACCTGGCTCCGGATTACGAAGGCCGCGAAATCGTCTGGGATATCGCGCCGTTGCCGAAGGTGATCGCCGACCCGGCATTCATCAACCTGGCCTTGCACAACCTGATCGCCAACGCCATCAAGTACACCCGCGGCCGTGAACCCGCGCACATCGCGGTCGGTGCCCGGCAAAGCCATGACGAGACGGAGATCTACATCCGCGACAATGGTGTAGGCTTCGACATGGCCTACGCCAACAAGCTGTTCGGGGTGTTCCAGCGCCTGCACCGCATGGAAGACTTCGAAGGCACAGGGATCGGCCTGGCCAGCGTGCGGCGGATCATCGAGCGCCATGACGGGCGAGTCTGGGCCGAAGGCCAGGTCGACCAAGGCGCCAGCTTCCACTTCACCCTGCCCCGCAACCCGGCAACTACCTGAGGTACCCGTATCACCATGCTCAAGCCCATCCTGCTGGTCGAAGACAACCCTCGAGACCTGGAGCTGACGCTGCTGGCCCTGGAGCGCAGCCAGCTGGCCAACGAAGTGATCGTCCTGCGCGACGGCGCCGATGCCCTCGACTACCTGTTGCGCCGCAACGCCTACAGCGAGCGTGCCGATGGCAACCCGGCGGTGCTGCTGCTGGACCTGAAGCTGCCAAAGGTCGACGGCCTGGAAGTGCTCAAGGTGGTGCGTGCCACGCCCGAGCTGCGCAGCATTCCCACGGTGATGCTGACTTCCTCGCGGGAGGAGCCCGACCTGCTGCGTGCCTATGAGCTGGGGGTCAACGCCTATGTGGTCAAGCCCGTGGAGTTCAAGGAGTTCGTCGCGGCGATTTCCGACCTGGGCGTGTTCTGGGCAGTGCTCAACGAACCACCACCCGGCTCGCTGCGCCTGAACCGCCGTGGCAGCCACTGAGGCCCCCGCAAAGATGTTGCCGACACCGCTCAAACTGTTGATGGTCGAAGACAGCTCGATGGACGCCGAGCTGACCCTGATGCGCCTGGAGCGCAGCGGGTTGCACGTGCAATCGCAACTGATGTTCGACCATGTCGGGGTCGAACACGCCCTGCTTGAAACCCGTTTCGACCTGATCCTGTGCGACTGCGTGCTGCCCGGTTCCTCCGGCACCGAAGTACTGGCCATCGCCCAGCGCCTGGCGCCCGACACACCGTTCATTTTCCTCTCGGGCATCTATGGCGAAGAACATGCGGTAGAGATGATTCGCCTGGGCGCCACCGACTACGTACTGAAGAAGAACCTGCCGCTACTGCCCAAGGCCGTGCGCCGGGCCCTGTCCGAAGTGCAGGAACGCCAGCGCCGGCGCCGTGCCGAAGAAGCCCTGGCCGATGTCGAGGCACGCGCGCGCATTGCCATCGATGCCGCTGGCATGGGCACCTGGGACTTCCGGCCGCAACAAGGCCAGCTGGTCTGGGACGACCGTTGCAAGACCCTGTTCGGCCTGCCGGTCGAGACCGAGATGACCCTTGAGGTGTTCTACGCCGGCATCTACCCCGACGATCAGGCCAAGGTACGCGAAGCCGTGGAGCAGGCCATGCGCCCGGACAGTGACGGCCTGTACCGGGTCGAATTCCGCATTGCCCAGCCCAATGGCCTGGAACCGCGCTGGCTGCTCAGCAGTGGCCAGTGTCGGTTCGTCGACGGCCAGTGCACGCGGTTTTCCGGGGTGCTGCAGGACATCCATACCCAGCGCCAGGCGACCCAGGCGCTCAGGCAGCTCAACGAAATGCTCGGCGAACGGGTCGAGCGCCGTACCCGTGAGCGCGATCGCGCCTGGGAGCTGTCCCAGGACTTGCTGGCGGTGCTCAACAAGGACCTGACCCCGGTGGCCCTCAACCCGGCCTGGGAGGCGAGTCTGGGCTTTTCCCGCGAGCGCCTGAGCCAGACATCGCTGCTGCACCTGCTGCCTGAGGTGGATCAGGAGGCGTTGCTCACCGAGCTGGCCGCCCTCGCCCATGGCCGTACCAGCGCCCGTTTCGTCGGCCGTATCCAGCACGCCGGCGGCCAGTTGCGCTGGTTGTCCTGGGTGGTGGTACCGGAAGACACCCTGCTCTACGTGGTGGCGCGGGACATCACCAGTGAGCGGGAAACCGCCCTGGGCCTGGCCGAAGCCAATACCCGCCTGCGTGAACAGATCACCGAACGCGAGCGCGTCGAGGCGGCGCTGCAGCAGATGCAGCGGCTGGAGGCCGTCGGCCAGCTCACCGCCGGGGTCGCCCACGACTTCAACAACCTGCTCACGGTCATTCTCACCGGCGCCAGCTTCCTTGAGCGCGACCTGGCCAAGGGCGACCTGGACAAGGCCCGCAGCCGCCTCACGCATATCCGCGAAGCCGGTGACCGCGGCGCCAAGCTGACCTCGCAACTGCTTGCCTTCTCCCGCCGCCAGCGCCTGGAGCCGGTGCCGCTAAACCTGAACCGCACCCTCACCGGCCTGGAAGAACTGCTGCGCCGCACCCTCGGCGGCAACATCCGGGTGCGTCTGGACCTGGACCACAGCCTGTGGCAGGCGCTAACCGATCCGACCCAGACCGAGATGATCATCCTCAACCTGGCAATCAACGCCCGCGACGCCATGGCCGAAGGCGGCCAACTGACCCTGTCGACCCGCAATACACGGATCAAGACGCGCCCGCAGCGCCCGGAAGACCCGGAGCCCGGCGAGTACGTGATGCTGAGCATCCGTGACACCGGCTGCGGCATGAGCGAAGAAGTGCTGGCCAAGGTGTTCGAGCCGTTTTTCACCACCAAGGACATCGGCAAGGGCTCCGGCCTGGGCCTGGCCCAGGTGTTCGGCTTTGCCAAGCAATCCGGCGGCGGCGTGCGCATCGATACCGAGCCTGGGCATGGCACCCAGGTGGCGGTGTACTTGCCGGCGGTGAAGCAGGCGCTGGCAATCGACCCGGTAGCGCCCACCGCCACCCTGGCGATCGACGACAGTGGCCGAGACCGCACGGTGCTACTGGTGGATGACGATCACCTGGTGCGCGACATGCTCGGTGACGTACTGCGCCAGTATGGCTACCAGGTGCGCCAGGCACACAGCGGGGAGCAGGCGCTGGCCTTGCTGGACGACGATATCGACCTGCTGCTGACGGACTTTGCCATGCCTGAATTCAACGGCGGCCAACTGGCCCTGGCGGCGCGCGACCGCTATCCGCGGTTGCCGGTGGTGTTCCTGACCGGGTATGCGGAGCTGGAAGGGCTGGAAGTGCCGGGGAGCCTGGTGATGCAGAAGCCGGTGCAGGCCGATGAGCTGGCCAGAGTGCTGCATGAACTGCTGCGGGTGGCCGGTTAGATTTGCTTTGCCTGCACCGGCCTCTTCGCGGCGGTTCGGCGCCCCGACGCGCCCGCGAAGAGGCCGGCGTATGAAACAGAAACAGCAAAACCCAGCGCCGACTGTCGTCTGCACTGAATCAAAAATAGGTATTTGAAGAGAGAAAATGGCAGGGGCGGCTGGATTCGAACCAACGCATGGCAGGATCAAAACCTGCTGCCTTACCGCTTGGCGACGCCCCTGTATCGGATGCAGCTGATGCTGCTCTGACAATTCCAACTGAGTGACAACTGGGTTGTTGTCTTGGAATGCGCGGCACTTTAACACATAGATTCAGCCTGTAAACCCCTAATGCGAAAAAAAATGCTTTAAAACAGCAAGTTAGTGCTCCCAAGCCGATTTCACGGGCAGTGCGAGCAACCACCCGTCGTTTTTCCACCGCTGCGCTTCAACACAATCGCATTCCTCCCTTCCAATCAGATAAGCGAACTGCATAGACCAAGGAGGACCCCATGCCCGTTTCCCACGACCTCTACCAGGACCTGCACTATCCGCGCGAAATCGTCCAGCAGCGGCGCCAGCAGGACAAGACCCTGGACCGCCTGCTTGACGAGTACATGGACATCGACAACCAGGTGCTGGCTGCCGAATCGATTTCGGCTGGCAATTTCGTCGATGAAGACCTGCGCCATCTGAAAGAGCGCCGGTTGACCGTGAAGTACATGATCGAGCGGCAGCTGGAGCGCAAGGCCTGAAAACATCGTGCCAGGCGATGGATGCCTGGCACTTTTTGTATTGCTCAAAACCGCTCGCCTCGGGCAAGCTGCGCGCAGCCCCGTATTTGCCCAAGGAGGCTTCGCCTTGTCCGCCTGGATCCCTGCCCCGCTGCGCCAGCTCAGCCAGCGCCTGCGCACCGCCGCGCCCCAACAGAGCGAACTGCTCAGCTGGTTCGAAGACAAGGCCGCCAGCCGCGGCTACCAGCTCAGCGATGGCCAGCGCCGGGTCATCCACAGCATGGCCCTGCAACTTGCCCAACTCGACGGTGGCCAGCCACGCTGCCTTTATCTGTATGGCGCGGTGGGCCGCGGCAAGAGCTGGCTGCTCGATGGCTTCTTCCAGGCTGCGCCGGTCGAGGCCAAAAAGCGCCTGCACTTCCATGACTTTTTTGCCCGCCTGCACCAGGGCATGCACCAGCACCGCCTGCTGGACGATGCGTTGGGCGCCACCCTGGACGAGTTGCTGGGCGACTGCCGGGTACTGTGCTTTGACGAATTCCACGTGCATGACATCGGCGATGCCATGTTGCTCACACGCCTGTTCAACGCCCTGTTCGCCCGTGGCATCTTCCTGCTGGTGACCTCCAACTACGCCCCTGAAGGGTTGCTGCCCAACCCGCTGTACCACGAGCGCTTCCTGCCGGTGATCCGCCTGATCAACAGCTCGATGGAGGTGCTTGAAGTCGGTGGCGATACGGATTTTCGCAGCCTGCCGGCCAACCGCGAGCACCAGCGCTTCACCCAGGGGCACTATGTGTGGCCGGGGGACGCGGCACAGCGCCAGGCGCTGAAAGTACCGGATGAGCAACCGGTGGTGCTGGAGGTCAACAAACGCCCGCTGCGTGCCCTGGCCATCGATGGCCGGCGGGTGGTGCTGGCCTTTGACGACTTGTGCGAAAAGGCCACGGCAGTGATCGACTACCTGGTGCTGGCCGGGCAGTACGACGAGTGGATCATCGATGGGCTGGATGATCTGGCGGAGTGTTCGCTGGCGGCGCAGCAGCGCTTCGTCAACCTGGTGGACGTGCTGTATGACCAGGATCGGCAGGTGACCGTGATCGGCAAGCGGCCACTGGAAGAAAGCCTCGGCGGGCCGCTGGCTGACCTGATGCGGACACGGAGCCGATTAGGGCAACTGCATCAGGCTGGCCCCGAAAGTTTTATTGCCTGACCCGGCCTCTTCGCGGCTAAAGCCGCTCCTACAGGGCTAGCGCTGTACCTGTGGGAGCGGCTTTAGCCGCGAAGAAGCCGGAACAGGTCAACCTATCAGCCAGCCCTGGGCAAATCCGCCAGCACCGCCTCGATCTCCCCCAGCACCGCCGGGTCATCCAAGGTCGAAGGCGGCACATACGCCTGCCCATCGGCAATCTTGCGCAGCACCGCCCGCAAAATTTTCCCCGAGCGGGTCTTGGGCAAACGCTTCACCAGCCGCACCTGGTTGAAGCACGCCAGCGCGCCGATTTCCTCACGCACGCTGCCCACCAGCTCCACCAGCAGCTGTGCCTCGGCAATGCCCTCGCCATCCTTGAGCACCACCAGCGCCAGCGGTACCTGGCCCTTGATCTCGTCATGCACACCGATCACCGCACACTCGGCCACCGCCGGGTGACGGGCGACCAGGTCTTCCATCTCACCGGTGGACAGCCGATGCCCGGAGACGTTTATCACGTCGTCGGTGCGGCCCATGATGTAGACAAAGCCATCCTCGTCCAGGTAACCGCCGTCACCGGTGTGGTAGTAGCCCGGGTAGGTTTGCAGGTATGCCTGCAGGTAGCGCTCGTGGTCGCCCCACAAGGTCTGGCTGCACCCCGGCGGCAGCGGCAGGGCGATGACGATGGAGCCTTGCTGGTCAGGGCCCAGCAGATGCCCGTCATCATCCAGCACGCGCACGTGATAACCCGGCACCGCGCGGTTGCTCGATCCAGGCCGCGCCGCACTGCCCTCCAGCCCCACGCAAGGGGCGGTGACCGGCCAGCCAGTTTCGGTCTGCCACCAGTGGTCGTGTACCGGTTTGCCGGTGACCCGCTCCAGCCACTCATGGGTGCTGGAATCGAGTTTTTCCCCAGCCAGGAACAACTGGCGCAACGAGCTCAGGTCATGCTTGCGGATCCGTTCGCCATCCGGGTCTTCCTTGCGGATCGCACGCATGGCGGTCGGTGCGCAGAACAAGGCACTGACCTGGTACTGCTCGACCACCCGCCAGTACGCCGAGGCATCCGGCGTGCGGATTGGCTTGCCCTCATACAACACCGTGGTGCAGCCGCTCATCAGCGGCCCGTAGACGATCAACGAATGGCCGACCACCCAGCCGACATCGGAGATGCCCCACCACACATCCCCAGCCTGCATGCCGTAGATATGCCGCATCGCATAGCAAAGGGCGACCGCGTTGCCACCGTTTTCGCGGACGATACCCTTGGGTTTGCCGGTGGTGCCTGAGGTATACATGATGTACAGCGGGTCGCCGGCATCCAGCTCGACGGGCGCCACCGGCTCGGCACTGGCCAAGGCCTGCTGCCAGTCCAGGTCACGGCCTGCCTGCAGCTGCGCACGGGCTTGGGGCCGCTGCAGCACCAGCACATTGCGCGGTTGATGGCGGGCCACCTGCAGGGCGCGATCGACCAGCGGCTTGTACTCGATCACCCGGTCGAATTCCAGGCCACAGGACGCGGTAAGCAACAGCGTCGGCCGGGCATCGTCGATACGCAGCGCCAGCTCGTTGGCGGCAAAACCGCCGAACACCACCGAATGCACCGCGCCGATCCGCGCGCAGGCGAGCATGGCCATGGCCGCTTGGGGCACCATCGGCATGTAGATGATCACACCGTCGCCTTTGCCCACGCCCAGCTGCCGCAGCAGGCCGGCCAGGCGTGCCACTTCGTCGCGCAGTTGGTGGTAAGTGAAGGCCTGCTGCACACCGGTCACGGGGGAGTCGTAGATCAGCGCCAGCTGTTCCCCACGGCCCAGTTCGATCTGCCGATCCAGGGCCAGGTAGCAACTGTTCAGGCGGCCGTCGGCGAACCAGCGGTGAGTGCCGTCGGGGTTGTCCTGCAAGGTCAGCGAGGGTTTGCGGTACCAGGCCAGGGATTCGGCCTGTTCGGCCCAGAAGGCAGCAGGGTCGGCAATGGATTGGGCGTAGCTGTGCTGGTAGGTCATGTTGATGAAAACCCGGTACTTGTTGTTATTGAAGGGCGAATAGTGAGTATGGCCCGCCACACCGGGGCCGCCATGGGACTAAAGTCACAACGGACCTGCAAATTTGCAGACAAGGCAAAAATGCCCCACAACAGTGCAAAGCCTCTAGAATAGGCCGCCCTTCCCGCCACAGAGCAGCCCATGGACATCGATCAGGCCCGAACCTTCCTGGAAATCGTGCGTTGCGGCAGCCTGGTCGCCGCCGCCGAACGCCTGTTCGTGTCGCAGACCGCCATCACCGCCCGTGTGCAACGTCTGGAGCAGCAACTGGGCTGCCAGCTGTTCGTGCGCAGCCGCAACGGCGCCAGCCTGACCAGTGACGGTGAGGCCTTCGTCAGCTACGCCAACCAGCTGGTGCAGACCTGGGAAGCGGCACGCCGCGACCTGCCACTGCCCGAAGGCTGCCAGCAGGTGCTGCATGTGGGCGCGGAAGTGAGCCTGGGCAACCCGATGTTGCTCGACTGGGTCGGCGCCCTGCACCGCGAACTGCCCAGCCATGCCATCCGCAGCGAGGTGAGCGATGGCGAGTCGCTGTTGCGCAAGGTGGAGATGGGCCTGCTCGACGCTGCACTGGTGTACCAGCCGACCTACGGCCCAGGGCTGCAGGTGGAGCAGTTGATGGAAGAGAAGCTGATCCGCGTGCGCCGGGTCGATCAACCCGAGCCTTACATCTACATCGACTGGGGCGAAGCCTTCCGCCGCCAGCATGACGCCGCCCTGCCCGACTGCGCGCGCCCGGCGCTGAGCTTCAACCTCGGGCCGTTGGCCCTGCAGTTCATCCTCGACCAGGGGGGGAGCGGGTATTTCCGTACCCGCGTGGTGCAGGCCTACCTGGAGAGCGGCGTGTTCGAGCGGGTGCCTCAAGCGCCGGAGTTCACCTACCCGACTTACCTGGTCTACCCGCGCAAGCGCGACAGCGAGGCGCTGCAGCAGGCCTTCGCAGTGCTGCGCCGGCTGGTGGCAGCCGGCGCCAGCGATTGGTCACAACGCTGGGACCCGGTTATCTGAGGCAGCGCTGGCAGCACTGAGCAACTGGCGCTTGAGGCCGGCGATCAGGTCGGTCTGGGTGACCACGCCAACCAACTGCTCGCCGTCGAGTACCGGCAAGCAGTGCAAACCCTGCTCGCACAAAAGCGGGAGCAGGCGCTCCAGTGGGTGCTGGCTGCTGACGCTGACCACCCGCCGGCTCATCACCTGTTCCATGCGCACCGCCTTGCGGCCGAACAGGCCACGCCAGCTGAACCGGCCGCGCTGCATGGCCGGGCCCACCAGGTCACTGAGGCTGACCATGCCCACCAGCTTGCCGTGATGCAACACCGGCAGGGTTTTCAGGTGGTGGTCGGCGAGCATTTTCCAGGCCTGTTCCAGGGTGGTGTCGGGCGTAGCGAACTGCACGTCGCGGGACATCACAGCTCCGGCAGAGATGCCGCCGAGGCTGCGCTGCAGCGCGTGCTGCTCGGTGGCGAGGATGATGCGCTCCAGCTCGTCGCGGGTGACGTCGACAACTTCGCCCAACTCTTCCAGGGCCTGATCCAGGTCGGCACCACTGATGCCCACGCGCTCGCTGGGCAGCGGGTCGTGGGTGTGGTGCAAGTCCTTGCGCGGCGCCACGCCTTTCGGGTAGTGCACGCCGGTGAGGCGGTTGTAGACCACGGCCACGGCCACCAGGATCAATACGTTGAGCAACACCGGCTCAAGCAGGTGATCGCCCATGGCCGTCAGCCCAGGGTCGGCCAATACCGCGCTCACCGCCACACCACCACCGGGCGGGTGCAGGCAACGCAGCAGGCACATCACCAGGATCGAAATGCCCAGGGCCACGGCCGCCACCCACAGTTCAGGGCCGAAGCCCTGGCGCATGGCCAGGCCGACCGCACCGGCCAGGGCATAACTGCCGAGTACCGGCCACGGCTGCGCCAAGGGCCCGGAATGCACGGCGAACACCAGCACCGCCGAAGCCGCCAACGGGCCGAGCAGGTGCAGGGCGATGCCCGGGCCATAGGCCAGGCTGGTCAGCCAGCCGGCGAGAAACAGGCCAAGCAATGCGCCGATACCGGCACGCAACCATTGCTTGGGGGGGATATTCAGGGGCGCTGGCAACAGCCGCTGCAGACGACTTTCGGAACGCATGGCAGACATTTAAGTAATCGGGATCTGTAGTTTTTTTGATTAAAAAGAAAGCCCAGCCGAAGTGGCCTGGGCCTCGTATTGCGGATGCAATAGCACAAGGGGCTCCGTCCGTGGAGAGATGGAAACCGCAAGGTTTCGTGAGAGGGATTGTGCCGGGTGGGGGGAGATAGGGCTAATTCAAAAAAATGCGGCTGTACTGCAATTTTTTTGCAGTGCTGATCTGTCCACGGGGGCCGCTTCGCGACCCTTTCGCGAAGCGGCCCCGGCGCTAGCGAGCCTTGCGCGGCAATTCAATGCTCACCCGCAACCCGCCGATCGGGCTCTGCAGCAGCGCCAGCTGCCCGCCCCACGCCTCGACGATGTCGCGCACGATCCCCAGCCCCAGCCCATGCCCATCGACCTGTTCATCCAGCCGCGAGCCGCGCCCCAGCACCTGCAGGCGCTGGTTTTCCGGAATGCCGGGGCCGTCATCATCGACCCACAACCAATAGCCCTCGGTCGCCTGCGCAATCCCCAGCCGCACTTCGCTGTCGGCCCACTTGCAGGCGTTGTCCAGCAGGTTGCCGAGCAGCTCCAGCACGTCTTCGCGATCCCACGGCAGCAGCAGGCCCGGCGCTACATCGTGCTCAAGCAGCAAGCCCTCGCCATGGATCATGCCCAAGGTCGCGAGCAAGCCCGGCAGCTCGGCATCACAGTCGAACTGCGCCCCCGGCAAGGCATCGCCCGTCAGGCGCGCGCGGTTCAGCTCACGGGCCAGGCGCTGCTGGATCTGCTCCAGCTGTTCACGCAGCTGCGCCTGTACTTCGGGCAGGTCTTGCAAGCGCTCGCTGGACGCCAGGCTGAGCAGCACCGCCAGCGGTGTCTTCAGCGCGTGGCCGAGGTTGCCCAGGGCATTGCGCGAGCGGCGCAGGCTGTCTTCGGTATGACTGAGCAAGTGGTTGATCTGGTCCACCAGCGGCGCCAGCTCGCTGGGCACCTCGGCATCGAGCTGCGAACGCTGGCCCTGCTGCAACTGGGCGATCTGCTGGCGCGCACGCTCCAGCGGGCGCAGCGAGCGGGTGACGGTGATGCGTTGCAACACCAGCACGATCAGCAGCGCCACCAGGCCCATGCCCAGGCCGATCTGCTGCAGACGCCGGAAACCATCACGCACTGGCGAGTAATCCTGCGCCACACTGATCGAGATGTCTTGGCCCAGGCGCCGGTAATCGGCGCGCAAGGCCAGCAGTTGCTGCCCTTCCGGACCCAGCTCGTGGCTGTCGGACAACCCCGGCGCGGCCGGCCTGGGCATGTCCAGGTCCCACAGCGAGCGCGAGCGCCAGGTGCCCTGGTCGAAATCGATACGGAAGTAGTAACCCGAAAAAGGCCGCTGATAGGCAGCGGAAATACGCCGCTCATCCAGCTGCAGGCCATTCGGCCCGCGCACCAAGGCCACCAGCAGGTTCTCGCTTTCCTTGCGCAGGCCGTTTTCCAGGTAGCGCTGCAAGCCTGCCTCGAACAGCCACAGGGTCAGCTGCGCGAGCACCACCCCGACCACCACCAGCACGGCGACCAGGCCCAGGCTCAGGCGCGCCTGGATCGACTTCATCCGCTGCTCCCGGCATAGATGTAGCCTTGTCCGCGGCGTGTCTCGATGACGCTGCGGCCAAGCTTGCGCCGCAGGTGGTTGACGTGCACCTCCAGCACATTGGAGTCGCGCTCGGTCTCGCCGTCGTAAAGGTGCTCGGCCAGGTGGCTCTTGGACAGGATCTGCTGCGGGTGCAGCATGAAGTAGCGCAACAGGCGGAACTCCGCAGCGGTGAGCTGGATGTCGACACCGTCGCGGCTTACGCACTGACGGCTTTCATCCAGGTGCAGGCCTGCAGCTTCCAGCGTGGGCTGGTTGGCCAGGCCGCGGGCACGGCGCAGCAGCGCCTGAATGCGCAGCTGCAGTTCCTCGGGGTGGAACGGCTTGCTCAGGTAATCGTCGGCCCCGGCTTTCAGGCCTTCGATCCGTTCAGCCCACGAGCCTCGCGCCGTGAGGATCAGCACCGGCGTCACCAGGCCGCCGGCACGCCACTGTGCCAGCACCTCCAGGCCCGGCACACCCGGCAGGCCGAGGTCGAGGATGATCAGGTCATACGGTTCGCTCTGGCCCTGGTACACCGCATCGCGGCCATCGGCCAGCCAGTCCACGGCATAGCCCTGGCGCTGCAGGCTGGTGGTCAGTTCGTCGGCCAGGGGCACGTTGTCTTCGACAAGCAGCAGGCGCATGTCAGTCGTCTTCCTCGTCTTTGAGCAGGGCACCGCTGCTGGCATCGAGCTTGATCTCGCGCACCACGCCTTCCTGGGTCAGCAGTTCGACTTCATATTCGTAGCGGCCGTCGTCTTCTTCCAGCTCGGCCTCCAGCAGGCGCGCCCCGGGGTAACGCCCCAGGGCGGTTTCCAGCAATTGCTCGAGCGGCAGGATGACGCCCTTCTGGCGCAGTTTCAGGGCTTCATCCTGGTCCAGGTCGCGGGCAACGGCCAGGGAGCACACGGCCAGCAACGACAGCGCCAGGTATCGCGCCGGCCGGGGCAAGTGGATCATCAGCTGTCCCGCTCGTCCTTCAGCACTTCACCGGTCTTGGCATCCAGGTCGACATCCCACTCGACGTTCTGCGTGTCGCGCAGTTCGACCTTGTAGATGTAGCGGCCGTATTCGTTTTCCAGCTCGGAATCTTTGACAGTGGCGCCTGGGTGCTTGGCCACGGCGGTGGCCTTGAGTTCATCCAGCGACTTGATGGTCTTGGCATTGACCAATTTGACCACTTCGTCAGGCTGGACGTCCTTGGCGAAAGCGGCATTGGCGCCCATGACGAGGGCAGCGGCGGTGAACAGGGCAGTCAAGGTTTTCATGGTGGCTCTCCTGAGCGACGTTCAAGTTGTCTACGGGGTTAAGACTAACCAGCGGTCCTTAATTCAACCTGAAAACAGCTGGCGCCATGATAGCGCAGCTGCAAGGGTTTCAAGCCCCTATAATGACCGCCTTGTCACCTGCGAGATCCGTCATGAGCGCCATTCACATCAAATACCCTGCACTCACCTTCAAGGCTGGCCAGCGCGCACTATGCCAGATTCGCGAAAAGGGGCTGCAGGCAAGCGATGTCGGTGTGCTGCCAGGCGCGGCAGGTGGCCCAAAGCCCCTGGGCATCCAGGGCCTGGACCTGGCACTGTTCGGTGAATGGCTACCTTCGGCACCACGACAACGCGCGCTGATCGGCGCCTCGATCGGCTCCTGGCGCTTCGCCAGTGCCTGCCTCGACGACCCGGTCGCCGGCATCCGCCGCCTGGGCGAGCTGTATACCGAACAGGACTTCGCCAAGGGCGTCACCCCCGCCGAGATCAGCCGCAGTTGCCAGCGCATGCTTGACGACCTGCTGCAAGGCCGCGACGGGCAGATCCTCGCGAACCCGCACTACCGCCTGAACATCCTGGTGGTGAAGAGCCACGGCCAGCTCGCGCACGACCACCGTGGCCGCCTGGGCATGGGCCTGGGCTCGGTGATTGCCAGCAACCTGCTGGGGCGCTCGCGCCTGGCCCGGCATTTTGAACGGATCATCCTGCATGATGAGCGCAGCGCGCCGCCGCTCGATGCGCTGACCGATTTCCCCTCGCGCTGCCTGCCGCTGGACTTGAACAACCTGCGCCAGGCCCTGCTCGCCTCGGGCTCGATCCCGATGGTGATGGAAGGTGTACGTGACATTCCAGGTGCAGGTGCTGGCACCTACCGCGACGGCGGCCTGCTCGACTACCACCTCGACCTGCCCTACCGTGGCGACGACCTGGTGCTGTACCCGCACTTCACCGACAAAGTGGTGCCCGGCTGGTTCGACAAGGCGCTGCCCTGGCGCAAGGGCGATGCCACACGCCTGCAGAACGTGCTGCTGATGACGCCATCGCCGCAGTACCTGGCCGCCCTGCCCTTCGGCAAGCTGCCCGACCGCAACGATTTCAAGCGTTTCATGGGCGATGCGCCGAGCCGCAAGCGTTACTGGTACAAGGCCATTGCCGAAAGCCAGCGGCTAGGTGACGAACTGCTCGAACTGATCGCCACCGGGCGGTTGCACGAACGCCTGCAAGCCTTGTAGCGGCCATGCTGGTAGACTGCGCGCATTATTGATTCACACAGAGTTATGACAGTGGAAATCTTCAAGGAATTTACATTCGAATCGGCCCACCGCCTGCCCCACGTTCCTGAAGGGCACAAGTGCGGCCGCCTGCACGGCCACTCGTTCAAGGTCGGCCTGCACCTGACCGGCCCGCTCGATCCGCACACCGGCTGGATCCGTGACTTCGCCGAGGTCAAGGCGATCTTCAAGCCGATCTACGAGCAACTGGACCACAACTACCTGAACGACATCCCAGGCCTGGAAAACCCCACCAGCGAAGTGATCGCCAAGTGGATCTGGGAACAGGTCAAACCGCTGATGCCGGAGCTCTCAAAGGTACGTATCCACGAAACCTGCACCAGCGGCTGCGAATACACCGGCGACTGAGCCAGGCTGCCAAGCCCAGCCCCATGATTCAACGCATGCAGGCTGGCGGCAGCGTTCAGATTTCACCGATCTGGTGGGGAATGCTCAGCTCTTCCAGCGCAACGAAGCCGTCCTCACCTTTGTCGGTGTTGAAAAAGCGATCGCTGTACCTTTGGTGGCGTCTTATCTTTTTCCCCGTTGGCGTCACAAATTGCAGATTGAATTGCCGGGTACCTGGCTGCAACTCTGCAGCCAGCCCTTCGATTGTCCATAGCCGGGCCCCTTCCGGCTTGCGCGGGGCACCTTGCTCTTCTTGGGTCTTCCACATACCCACGTAGCCAGAGAAGGACGTGCAATCCACTGCCCAATTGGCAACCGCCCACAACCGGTTTACCGGCCTGATCTCGTAGTAACGGCGCTCGCCTGGCCTGACGTTCCCTTTGGTATAGGCACCAAACCAGAACAGGTCGAAGTACTGCTGATCCGGGGAAAGGAAGTCTATCGGGTCAGGGCGTTTTTCCAGTACACCGCCCTCTTCACTCATCAGGTATTCGTCGTAATGCCCCTGGTTACCCCGACTACCGGTTTCGATCCAGATCGCCGCCAGGTGGCGTTTCGAGTCGCCCCAGGCCTGTGACTGGATACGATGCCCCGCGCCTTGCCACCAGCATCGGGCCAGGAAAGTGTCTCTGGAGTTGTAGATGTAGCCGCTCATGCTGACGCTCCTCGTCAGGCCAATGGAGCGGGTACGTTAAGAAACCACGCAGACATGAAGCAGCAGGAAGCAACTCACTCCATCCCTTGATGGAGGAACGACGGTGCGATGTAGCGCTGGTAGTGCGCTTCGGACAACAAGAAAAATTCGCGGTCGATGGCATCGCGCAACTGCGGCAGTTCCCAGTCGCGAAACTCCGGCAACAACACCATGCCGTAGGCTTCCAGATCGCGGATCATGCGGGCACCGCGGGCGATCAGCTGGTACGCCCAGCAGTATTCCGACTGTTGTTCGACAAAGCGGATCGAGCGTTGCTGCAGTTGCTGGCGCAACAGGCCTTTGTCGAACACTTCCAGCTTGGCCATCATCACCTGCACCAACAGTTGCTCAAGGCGCAGCCAGACGGCACGCTTCTGCTCGTCGTCGTAGCCGTTCCAGTTGATCACTTCGTGGTGGAAACGCTTGCAGCCACGGCAAACCGTGTCTCCGTAGACAGTGGAGCAAAGGCCGACGCAAGGGGTCTTGATGGACTGGTTGGACATTGAAAACAACGGCTTGGCGGTGGAACACGGGGTCATGTTAGCCCTTTGTCTAACCAGGGTCACCCGTTAAAGTCATGATCGCTGCCTTACCTTCGGGCTTTTTTTGCCGTAGAATCATCCCGCCTTTTCAAGGCAACAATGTCCGTTGGAAGCTGTTTTCAAAGCGTCACGAGCACAGTTCATCCGGTAGAACGGCGTTGGCCCGGGCCATGCAACCCTCGCATGCCCGCGCCAGCCCTCATCAGCTCCCGTTCTGCAGGCGTAAAACTTTGAAAGCAGCTTCTGTAAGGATTCTCTGCGACTCTGGCTGGGCGGCCCACAAAGCCGTGGCAGCGCATGGGTGCATTGAATGCTGGATGAGCGTCCCGGACTCCCTTTAGGGACCACTGATGAGGGTAATAACTGTGCTTGAAGCCTACCGCAAACACATCGAAGAGCGTGCCGCCCTGGGTATCGTGCCCCAGCCGCTGAACGCCGAACAAACTGCAGGCCTGGTCGAGCTGCTGAAAAACCCGCCAGCCGGCGAAGAAGCCTTCCTCGTAGACCTGATCACCAACCGCGTTCCGCCAGGGGTCGACGAAGCTGCCTACGTCAAGGCCGCTTTCCTCTCCGCCGTGGCCAAGGGCGAAGCCAAGTCGCCACTGATCGACCGCAAGCACGCTGCTGAACTGCTGGGCACCATGCAGGGCGGCTACAACATCGAGACGCTGGTTGCGCTGCTCGACGACGCCGAACTGGGCGCCGTCGCGGCCGAACAGCTCAAGCACACCCTGCTGATGTTCGATGCCTTCCACGACGTGGCCGAAAAGGCCAAGGCCGGCAACGTTCACGCCAAGGCCGTGCTGGACTCCTGGGCTGCCGGCGAGTGGTTCACCTCGCGTCCGGCCATCGCCGACAAGTACACCCTGACCGTGTTCAAGGTGCCTGGCGAAACCAACACCGACGACCTGTCCCCTGCTCCGGACGCCTGGTCGCGCCCTGACATCCCGCTGCACGCCCTGGCCATGCTGAAAATGGCCCGTGACGGCATCGAGCCGTCGCAGCCTGGCTCGGTCGGCCCGCTGGCACAGATCGAAGCAGTCAAGGCCAAGGGCTTCCCGGTGGCCTACGTCGGTGACGTGGTCGGTACCGGTTCCTCGCGTAAATCCGCCACCAACTCGGTGCTGTGGTTCTTCGGCGACGATATCCCGTACGTGCCGAACAAGCGCGCCGGTGGCTTCTGCTTCGGCACCAAGATCGCCCCGATCTTCTACAACACCATGGAAGACGCCGGCGCCCTGCCGATCGAATTCGACTGCACCAACCTGGCCATGGGCGACGTCATCGACGTCTACCCGTTCAAAGGTGAAGTGCGCCGTCACGGCAGCGACGAGCTGGTAACCGAGTTCGCGCTGAAAACCGAAGTGCTGCTCGACGAAGTCCGCGCTGGCGGCCGTATCCCGCTGATCGTCGGCCGTGGCCTGACCGAAAAAGCCCGTGCCGAACTGGGCCTGGGTGCTTCCGACCTGTTCAAGAAGCCAGAGCAGCCAGCCGACACCGGCAAGGGCTTCACCCTGGCGCAGAAGATGGTCGGCCGTGCCTGCGGCCTGGCAGAAGGCCAGGGCGTGCGCCCAGGTGCCTACTGCGAGCCGAAGATGACCACCGTCGGTTCCCAGGACACCACTGGCCCGATGACCCGCGACGAGCTGAAAGACCTGGCGTGCCTGGGCTTCTCCGCTGACCTGGTGATGCAGTCGTTCTGCCACACCGCGGCCTATCCGAAGCCGATCGACGTCAACACCCACCACACCCTGCCAGACTTCATCCGCACCCGTGGCGGCGTGTCGCTGCGCCCAGGCGACGGCATCATCCACAGCTGGCTGAACCGCATGCTGATGCCTGACACCGTCGGTACCGGTGGTGACTCGCACACCCGCTTCCCGATCGGCATCTCGTTCCCGGCCGGTTCCGGCCTGGTGGCCTTCGCCGCCGCCACCGGCGTCATGCCGCTGGACATGCCAGAGTCGGTCCTGGTGCGCTTCAAGGGCAAACTGCAGCCAGGCATCACCCTGCGTGACCTGGTCCACGCCATCCCTTACTACGCCATCCAGAAGGGCCTGCTGACCGTCGAGAAGAAAGGCAAGAAAAACGCCTTCTCCGGCCGCATCCTGGAAATCGAAGGCCTGGACGACCTGACCGTCGAGCAAGCCTTCGAGCTGTCCGACGCCTCGGCCGAGCGTTCCGCTGCCGGCTGCACCATCAAGCTGCCGGAAAAGGCCATCGCCGAGTACCTGCAGTCCAACATCACCCTGCTGCGCTGGATGATCGGCGAAGGCTACGGCGATGCCCGCACCCTGGAGCGTCGCGCCCAGGCCATGGAAGCCTGGCTGGCCAAGCCTGAGCTGCTGTCGGCCGACGCCGATGCCGAATACGCCGAAATCATCGAAATCGACCTGGCCGACGTGAAAGAGCCAGTGCTCTGCGCGCCGAACGACCCGGACGATGCCCGCCTGCTGTCCTCGGTACAGGGCGAGAAGATCGACGAAGTGTTCATCGGTTCGTGCATGACCAACATCGGTCACTTCCGCGCTGCCGGCAAGCTGCTGGACAAGGTCAAGGGCGGTATCCCGACCCGTCTGTGGCTGGCCCCGCCAACCAAGATGGACGCCCACCAGCTGACCGAAGAAGGCTACTACGGCATCTACGGCAAAGCCGGTGCGCGCATGGAAATGCCAGGCTGCTCGCTGTGCATGGGTAACCAGGCACGTGTGCAGACCGGTTCGACCGTGGTTTCCACTTCGACCCGTAACTTCCCGAACCGTCTGGGCGACGCCACCAACGTGTACCTGGCCTCGGCCGAGCTGGCTGCGGTCGCTTCGATCATCGGCAAGCTGCCGACCGTTGAAGAGTACATGCAGTACGCCAAGGACATCGACAGCATGGCTGCCGACGTCTACCGCTACCTGAGCTTCGACCAGATCGCCGAGTTCCGTGAAGCGGCTGCCAACGCCAAGATCCCGGTGGTTCAGGCGTAAGCATCGGTTGTAGGCTGTAAAACAAAGCCCCGGCAGAAATGCCGGGGCTTTTTTATGTCTCCTGTGCCGGCCTCAGATCACAAACAGATCCACAAACTGGTGCACGGCCATCTGCTCCAGCTGTTGCTGGTCCTTGCACAACTCGAAGATCTGCTGACAGCGCTGTCGCACAAAACGCGTCGCCAAGTTTTCCCTGAACTTCGCCTCCAGCAACGGTATCCCCTCTTCCCGCCGCCGCCGATGCCCGATCGGATACTCCACCAGCACTTGCTCGGTGCTGCTGCCATCCTTGAAGAACACCTGCACGGCATTGGCAATCGAGCGCTTGTCCGCCTCCAGGTATTCGCGGCTGAAGCGCGGGTCTTCAACCACCTCCATCTTCTCGCGCAGGCGATCGATGCTCGGGTGGTTGGCATGGAAGGCATCTTCATAATGCTCGGCCACCAGGTGACCGAAGATCAGCGGCACCGCCACCATGTATTGCAGGCAATGGTCACGGTCAGCGGCGTTGGCCAACGGGCCGCGCTTGGAAATGATGCGGATCGCCGACTCCTGGGTGGTAATGACGATGCGGTCGATCTCATGCAGGCGGTTACGCACCAGCGGATGCAGGGTGACCGCCGCCTCGCACGCCGTCTGGGCGTGGAACTCGGCCGGGAAGCTGACCTTGAACAGCACGTTCTCCATCACATAACTGGCCAAGGGTTGCGGCAGTCGCAGTTCATACTGGCCGGCCGGCTTTACCGCCAGGTCCTTGTTGGTGTGACTGAACGAGACGTCATGGAACCCCCACTGCGCCGCCGTCAGCACCCCAGGCACGCCCATTTCGCCGCGTAGGGCAATATCGGCCAGGCGCACACCGCGACTGGAAGCGTCGCCGGCCGCCCAGGACTTGCGCGAGCCGGCATTGGGCGCATGGCGATAGGTGCGCAGCGCCTGGCCATCGACGAAGGCATGGGACAAGGCAGAAAGCATCTGCTCGCGATTGGCACCCATCAGCCTGGCGCACACGGCGGTCGAGGCCACCTTGACCAGTATCACGTGATCGAGGCCCACCCGATTGAAGGAGTTCTCAAGCGCCAGCACACCCTGGATCTCGTGGGCCATGATCATGGCTTCGAGCACGTCACGCATCAGCAGCGGTGTTTCGCCGCTGGCCACGCGCTTCTGCGACAGGTGATCGGCAACCGCCAGGATGCCGCCCAGGTTGTCCGAGGGGTGCGCCCACTCGGCGGCCAGCCAGGTGTCGTTGTAGTCCAGCCAGCGCACGGTACAGCCGATGTCCCAGGCGGCCTTGACCGGATCGAGGCGGTAGGCGGTACCGGGAACGCGTGCGCCATTAGGCACCACGGTGCCTTCCACCAGCGGGCCGAGAAGTTTGGTGCATTCAGGGAAGCGCAGGGCCAGCAGGCCGCAGCCGAGGGTGTCCATCAGGCAGTTGCGCGCGGTGTCCAGGGCTTCAGGGGATTCGACCCGGTATGTGAGGGCGTAGTCGGCGAGGGTTTGCAGCACCCGGTCGTAGTCCGGGCGGTCGTTCAGGTCCACGTTGGCGCTCATAGCCAGCTCCCTTCAGAATTGCCGGGGCTGCGTTGCAGCCCTTCGCGGGCTTGCCCGCTCCCACAGGGATCACACTGAACTTGAAAGTCGTGCAATACCTGTGGGAGCGGGCGTGCCCGCGAAGGGCCGCAAAGCGGCCCCATCAACTAAAGCCGAGCGCCACTGGTGCGTTAGAAGCTATCGCCAGGCACGCGAACCCAGCCCTCCATCAGCACGCGAGCACTGCGGCTCATGATTGCCTTGGTCACCGTCCATTCACCATCCACCTGGCGCGCCTCGGCCCCGACCCTCAAAGTGCCGGACGGATGACCGAAACGCACGGCACTGCGCTCACCCCCACCCGCAGCGAGGTTGACCAAGGTGCCCGGAATGGCCGCGGCGGTGCCGATGGCCACGGCTGCGGTGCCCATCATCGCGTGGTGCAGCTTGCCCATGGACAATGCACGCACCAGCAGGTCGATGTCACCGGCCGCAACCGCCTTGCCACTGGACGCAGTGTAGGTGCTCGGCGGCGCAACGAAAGCCACCTTCGGCGTGTGCTGACGCCCGGCAGCCTGGTCGACATGCTCGATCAGGCCCATGCGCACGGCGCCGTAGGCGCGGATGGTCTCGAAACGCTGCAGCGCCTGCGGGTCGCCGTTGATCGCATCCTGCAATTCGGTACCGGTGTAACCGATATCGGCGGCATTGACGAACACGGTCGGGATGCCAGCGTTGATCAAGGTCGCCTTGAAGGTGCCGACACCCGGCACTTCCAGGTCGTCCACCAGGTTGCCGGTGGGGAACATCGCCCCACCATCGCCATCCTCGTCGGCGGCCGGGTCAAGGAACTCCAGCTGCACTTCCGCGGCCGGGAAGGTCACGCCGTCGAGCTCGAAGTCGCCGGTTTCCTGCACTTCGCCTTCGGTGATCGGCACATGGGCAATGATGGTCTTGCCGATGTTGGCCTGCCAGATGCGCACGGTGGCGATGCCGTTGCGCGGAATGCGCGCCGGCTCGACCAGGCCGTTGCTGATGGCGAACGAGCCGACCGCTGCAGACAGGTTGCCGCAGTTGCCGCTCCAGTCGACGAAAGCCTTGTCGATGGCGACCTGGCCGAACAGGTAATCGACATCGTGCCCGGGCTTGATGCTCTTCGACAGGATGACCGTCTTGCTGGTGCTCGAAGTGGCGCCGCCCATGCCGTCGATCTGCTTGGCATAAGGGTCGGGGCTGCCGATGACCCGCAACAGCAAGGCATCGCGGGCCGGGCCTGGGACCTGAGCCGTTTCCGGCAGGTCCTGCAGGCGGAAGAACACGCCCTTGCTGGTGCCACCACGGATGTAGGTGGCGGGAATTTTTACTTGGGGTACATGTGCCATGTTCAAGTCCTGTTCAAGCGGTCGCTTCGAGGAAGTCCTGGGCAAAGCGCTGCAGCACCCCGCCCGCCTCATAGATCGACACTTCCTCGGCAGTGTCCAGGCGGCAGGTCACCGGCACCTCGACACGCTCGCCATTGCGTCGCGTCACCACCAGGGTCAGCGTCGCCCGTGGCTTGCGCTCGCCGAGCACGTCATAGGTCTCGCTGCCGTCCAGGCCCAGGGTCTTGCGGTCGGTGCCCGGCTTGAACTCCAGTGGCAACACGCCCATGCCCACCAGGTTGGTGCGGTGAATGCGCTCGAAGCCCTCGGCGACGATCGCCTCGACACCGGCCAGGCGCACGCCCTTGGCCGCCCAGTCACGGGACGAGCCTTGGCCATAGTCGCCACCGGCGACGATGATCAGCGGCTGCTTACGCTCCATGTAGGTCTCGATGGCCTCCCACATGCGGGTCACCTTGCCTTCCGGCTCGATGCGCGCCAGCGAGCCCTGCTTCACGCTGCCGTCGTCCTTGCGCACCATTTCGTTGAACAGCTTAGGGTTGGCGAAGGTGGCGCGCTGCGCGGTCAGGTGGTCACCACGGTGGGTGGCGTAGGAGTTGAAGTCCTCTTCCGGCAGGCCCATCTTCGCCAGGTATTCACCTGCGGCGCTGTCCAGCAGGATGGCGTTGGACGGCGACAGGTGGTCGGTGGTGATGTTGTCCGGCAGTACCGCCAGCGGGCGCATGCCGCGCAGGGTACGCTCGCCGGCCAGGGCGCCCTCCCAGTAGGGCGGGCGGCGGATATAGGTGCTCATCGGGCGCCAGTCGTACAGTGGCGCGACTTTCGGCCCGCGGTCTTCCTCGATGGCGAACATCGGGATATAGACCTTGCGGAACTGCTCCGGCTTGACCGCCGCACGCACGACCGCGTCGATTTCCTCGTCGCTCGGCCAGATGTCCTTGAGGCGGATTTCCTTGCCGTCGACCACGCCCAGCACGTCCTTTTCGATGTCGAAGCGGATGGTGCCGGCAATCGCGTAGGCCACCACCAGCGGCGGCGAGGCGAGGAACGCCTGCTTGGCGTAAGGGTGGATACGCCCGTCGAAGTTGCGGTTGCCCGACAGCACGGCGGTGGCGTACAGGTCACGGTCGATGATTTCCTGCTGAATCACCGGGTCCAGTGCGCCGGACATGCCGTTGCAGGTGGTGCAGGCGAACGCGACGATGCCGAAGCCCAGTTGCTCCAGTTCCTTTTCCAGCCCGGCTTCTTCCAGGTACAGCTGCACGGCCTTGGAGCCGGGTGCCAGCGACGACTTGACCCACGGCTTGCGGTTGAGGCCGAGCTTATTGGCATTGCGCGCCAGCAGGCCGGCGGCAATCACGTTGCGCGGGTTGCTGGTGTTGGTGCAGCTGGTGATGGCGGCGATGATCACCGCACCGTCCGGCATCTGCCCCGGCACTTCTTCCCAGGCATCGGCGATGCCCTTGGCTGCCAGGTCGCTGGTAGCGACGCGGGCGTGCGGGTTGGACGGGCCGGCCATGTTGCGCACCACGCTCGACAGGTCGAAGCTCAGGGTACGTTCGTATTCGGCCTTGGCCAGGCTGTCGGCCCACAGGCCGGCGACCTTGGCGTAGGTTTCCACCAGTTGCACCTGCTGATCATCGCGGCCGGTCAGCTTGAGGTAGTCGATGGTCTGCTGGTCGATGGCGAACATCGCAGCGGTGGCACCGTATTCCGGGGCCATGTTGGAGATCGTGGCGCGGTCGCCCAGGGTCAGGGCGCGGGCGCCTTCGCCATGGAACTCGAGGTAGGCGCCGACCACTTTCTGCTTGCGCAGGAATTCGGTCAGGGCCAGCACCAGGTCGGTGGCGGTGATGTTCGGTGCCAGCTTGCCGGTCAGCTCGACGCCGACAATTTCCGGCAGGCGCATCCACGAGGCACGGCCCAGCATGACGTTTTCAGCTTCCAGGCCGCCGACCCCAATGGCGATCACGCCCAGGGCGTCGACATGCGGGGTGTGGCTGTCGGTGCCGACGCAGGTGTCCGGGTAGGCCACGCCGCGGTCGCTGTGGATGACCGGCGACATCTTCTCCAGGTTGATCTGGTGCATGATGCCGTTGCCAGGCTGGATCACGTCGACGTTCTTGAACGCCTTCTTGGTCCAGTTGATGAAATGGAAACGGTCTTCGTTACGGCGGTCTTCGATGGCGCGGTTCTTTTCGAACGCCTGCGGGTCGAAGCCACCGCACTCCACGGCCAGGGAGTGGTCGACAATCAGTTGCACCGGCACCACCGGGTTGACCTGGGCCGGGTCACCGCCCTTGTCGGCGATGGCATCACGCAAGCCGGCGAGGTCGACCAGGGCGGTCTGGCCGAGGATGTCATGGCACACCACGCGAGCCGGGAACCAGGGGAAGTCGAGGTCGCGCTTGCGCTCGATCAGCTGGCCCAGCGAGGCGTCGAGGGTGGCTGGGTCGCAGCGGCGCACCAGGTTTTCGGCCAACACGCGGGAGGTATACGGCAGGCTGTCGTAGGCACCGGGCTTGATGGCCTCGACGGCAGCGCGGGCATCGAAGTAGTCCAGGGCTGTGCCTGGCAGGTTCTTGCGGTAGGCAATGTTCATATCGTTATCAGGCTCGGTCACGGTATTCGGTGTGCAGGTCTGGCCCTGGGGGGCGCTGCGCGCCCCTTTCGCGACGCAAGGCCGCTCCCACAGGGACTGCGCCGCACCTGTGGGAGCGGCCTTGCGTCGCGAAAGGGCTGCGCAGCAGCCCCGGCGATTTATGAGTCAGCGCTGTTCGATCGGCACGAACTGGCGCTGTTCGACGCCGACATACTCGGCGCTCGGGCGGATGATGCGGTTGTTGGCGCGCTGTTCGAACACGTGCGCGGCCCAGCCGGTCAGGCGCGAGCAGACGAAGATCGGGGTGAACAGCTTGGTCGGGATGCCCATGAAGTGATACGCCGAGGCATGGTAGAAGTCGGCGTTGGGGAACAGGCGTTTCTGCTCCCACATGGTCTTGTCGATGGCTTCGGAAACCGGGTACAGGACCGTGTCACCCACCTGGTCGGCCAGCTGCTTCGACCAACCCTTGATCACCTCGTTACGCGGGTCGGACTCTTTGTAGATCGCGTGGCCGAAGCCCATGATCTTGTCCTTGCGCTCGAGCATGCGCAGCAGTTCGGCGGTGGCCTCCTGCGGGCTCTGGAAGCGCTCGATCAGTTCCATCGCCGCTTCGTTGGCACCACCGTGCAGCGGGCCGCGTAGCGAGCCGATGGCAGCAGTGACGCAGGAATACAGGTCGGACAGGGTCGAGGCGCAGACCCGTGCGGTGAAGGTCGAGGCGTTGAACTCGTGCTCGGCGTAGAGGATCAGCGACACGTTCATCACCTTGACGTGCAGCTCGCTCGGCTTCTTGCCGTGCAGCAGGTGCAGGAAGTGGCCGCCGAGGGTGTCTTCGTCGCTGGTGCAGTCGATGCGCACGCCGTGGTGGGTGAAGCGGTACCAGTAGCACATCACCGCCGGGAACAGCGCCAGCAGGCGGTCGGTCTTCTCGCGCTGGGCGTCGAAGGTCAGCTCGGGCTCCAGGGTACCCAGCACCGAGCAACCGGTGCGCATCACGTCCATCGGGTGGGCATCGCGCGGGATGCGCTCGAGCACTTCCTTCAGCGCCTGCGGCAGGTCACGCAGGCCCTTGAGCTTGCGCTTGTAGTCGGCCAGTTCGGCCTTGCTTGGCAGCTCGCCGTACAGCAGCAGGTAGGCGACTTCTTCGAATTCGGCACCGGCGGCCAGGTCACGGACGTCGTAGCCACGATAGGTCAGGCCTGCACCGGCCTGGCCAACGGTCGACAGTGCGGTCTGGCCGGCCACCTGGCCGCGCAGGCCAGCGCCACTGAGTACTTTTGCTTCGGCCATGGTGTTTCTCCTTTCTTGAATTTGTTATAGGAAGCGATCTGGCTAATTCGGGAGCGGTACGCTCAACCTTTCTTCTGCGCGAACAGCGCGTCGAGGCTCTGCTCGAAAGCGTGGTAACCAATGGCATCGTAGAGCTCCATGCGGGTCTGCATGGTGTCGATCACGTTCTTCTGCGTGCCGTCGCGGCGCAATGCGGTGTAGACGTTTTCCGCCGCCTTGTTCATGGCGCGGAACGCCGACAGCGGGTAAAGCACCAGCGACACGTCGACCGAGGCCAGTTCTTCGGTGGTGTACAGTGGTGTGGCGCCGAACTCGGTGATGTTGGCCAGGATCGGTGCCTGCACCCGGTCGGCGAAGGTCTTGTACATCGACAGTTCGGTGATGGCTTCCGGGAAGATCATGTCGGCACCCGCCTCGATGCAGGCAGCGGCACGGTCCAGGGCAGCGTTCAGGCCTTCCACCGCCAGGGCGTCGGTGCGCGCCATGATCACGAAGCTGTCATCGGTGCGGGCGTCCACTGCTGCCTTGATGCGGTCGACCATCTCCTGCTGGGTGACGATCTCCTTGTTCGGGCGATGGCCGCAGCGCTTGGCGCCGACCTGGTCCTCGATGTGGATGGCCGCAGCACCGAACTTGCACATCGAGCGCACAGTACGGGCGACGTTGAAGGCCGACGCACCGAAACCGGTGTCGACATCCACCAGCAGCGGCACGTCGCAGACGTCGGTGATGCGGCGCACATCGGTCAGTACGTCATCCAGGCCACTGATGCCCAGGTCAGGCAGGCCCAGGGAGCCAGCGGCAACGCCGCCACCGGACAGGTAGATGGCCTTGAAACCGGCACGCTTGGCCAGCAGCGCATGGTTGGCGTTGATCGCGCCGACCACTTGCAGGGGGTGTTCGGCGGCAACGGCGTCGCGGAAACGCTGACCGGGGGTGCTCTTCACAGTCATTTCTCACCTCGTGGGCTGTTGTTGTTGGCGTCCAGGTAGTGACGCTCGATGTTGCGCTTGGACGCGCCGATGTGGCGGCGCATCAGGAGTTCGGCCAGTTCGCCGTCACGGTCGGCGATGGCATCGAGAATGCGGTGGTGTTCGGCAAAGGCCTGGCGCGGCCGGTTGGGCGTGGCGGAAAACTGGATGCGGTACATGCGCACCAGTTGGTACAGCTCGCCGCAGAGCATCTTGACCAGGGTCTGGTTGCCGCTGCCCTGGATGATCCGGTAATGGAAGTCGTAGTCGCCTTCCTGCTGGTAATAGCCAAGCCCGGCCTGGAAAGCGGCATCGCGCTCATGGGTATCGAGCACCCGACGCAGCTCATCGATGTCGGCCTGGCTCATGCGCTCGGCCGCCAGGCGGCAGGCCATGCCTTCCAGCGATTCGCGGATTTCGTAGAGTTCGATCAGCTCGGCGTGATTGAGCGACACCACCCGTGCGCCGACATGCGGCACGCGCACCAGCAGGCGCTGGCCCTCCAGCCGATGGATGGCCTCGCGCAGCGGGCCGCGGCTGATGCCATAGGTGCGCGCCAGCTCCGGCTCGGAGATCTTGCTGCCCGGGGCGATATCGCCCTTGACGATCGCCGCCTGGATGCGCCTGAAGACATTCTCGGACAAGGTTTCCGTTTCGTCTGACTCGACGGGGCTTGGGGTGGTGAGGTCCAGCATATTGTCGACACCTTGCTAATCGCTTGAGCAGAAACTAGCGAATCAGAGGCGCACAGTCAAAGAAAAAATGAATATTGTCGACAATCGTCTAAGAACGAACTTACCCAGTGATGGCGTTGTCAGATCGCTTCACGCTGGCGTCAAGACGTCGGCGTGATAGAATGCCGCGCCTCCAACGGGGTATCGATAGTGTATTTGTCATCAATTCATGTTGTTGACAGATGAACGAGGAAGCTTGCGCAGTCGTTGCCAGTCACCTTTACCCCCGAACACTGCACAGCTAAGCACCGCGCCAGGACTATGAGACTTACACCCGTACTATTGCTGTTATGCCTCACCCTGCTGCCGGCCCTTGGCCAGGCGGCGGGCAAGACCGTGTACGGTCTGAACGAATACGCCCGGCTCGGCGACCTCGACCTGGAAGTGGCCGCCAAGCTGGACACCGGGGCCAAGACCGCGTCGCTCAGTGCCCGCGACATCAAACGCTTCAAGCGCAACGGCGAAAGCTGGGTGCGCTTTTACCTGGCCATCGACGCCGCCCATTCGCACCCCATCGAACGCCCCCTGGCGCGCGTGAGCAAGATCAAGCGCCGCGCCGGCGACTATGATGCGGAATCCGGCAAGGCCTACACCGCCCGCCCGGTCATCGAACTTGAAATCTGCATGGGCCAGGCCCGGCGCACCATCGAAGTCAACCTCACCGACCGCAGCGCCTTCCAGTTCCCGCTGCTGATCGGCTCCGAGGCGCTCAAGCACTTCGACGCGCTGGTCGACCCAAGCCTTAAATACGCGGCCGGCAAACCTGCCTGTGCCACCGACGCTCCCAAAGCAGAGTAATCCCGATGCGCTCTCTTACCCTCCATCTGAAAGTCCTGATCACCGTGCTGGTGCTGCTCGGCGTGGCGGTCACGGCCTATCAGATCTTCGTGCTCGGCATCCCGGTGACCGAAGACGAGACCGACGACCTGTGGAACATCGACGCCAAGGTCGAGTTCGTCGCCAGCTCCAAGGACCCGGTCAAGATCCAGATGTTCGTGCCGCCGCTGAACCGCGACTACGTCAGCCTCAACGAGAGCTTCATCTCCAACAACTATGGGGTGAGCGTCAACCGCGCCGACGGCAACCGCAAGGTGACCTGGTCGGCACGCCGTGTCAGCGGCAACCAGACCCTGTACTACCGCCTGGTGCTGACCAAGCGCTACAGCAATGAAAAATCCACCATCAAGGGCCCGACCTTCCGCGACAGCCTGGCCATCGACGGCCCGGAGAAGATCGCCGCCGAAGCCCTGATGGCACCGATCCGCCAGCACTCGGCCGACGTCGAAACCTTTGTCAGCGAGACCATCAAGCGGGTCAACAACCTCAACGACGACAACGTCAAGCTGCTGCTGGCCGGCGACACCTCGCCGATGAAGAAGGCCCAGGTCATCGACCTGCTGCTGTCGATCGCCCATGTACCGATGGAAAAGGTCCACACCATCCGGCTGGTGGCCGACACCCCGCAAACGCCTGAACTGTGGCTGCGCAGCTTCAACGGCAACGACTGGCTGTACTTCAACCCGGATACCGGCGAGCAGGGCCTGCCGGCCGACCGCCTGCTGTGGTGGACCGGTGACGACAACCTGATCACCGTCGATGGCGGCAAGAAGGCCAACGTCACCTTCAGCATGAACAACAGCGAGATGAACGCCATCCGCCTGGCCAAGCTGACCGACGAGAACACCGACGCCGACTTCCTCGAGTACTCGCTGTACGGCCTGCCACTGCAGACCCAGCAAACCTTCATGATCATGGTGATGATCCCGATCGGCGTGCTGGTGATCCTGATCCTGCGTAACCTGATCGGCATCCAGACCCTGGGTACCTTCACCCCGGTGCTGATCGCCCTGGCCTTCCGCGAGACCCAACTGGGCTTCGGTATCGTGCTGTTCACGGTGATCACCGCGCTGGGCCTGTCGCTACGCTCGTACCTTGAACACCTGAAGCTGCAGATGCTGCCGCGCCTGTCGGTGGTGCTGACCTTCGTCGTGGTCCTGATTGCCGCCATCAGCCTGTTTAGCCACAAGCTGGGCCTGGAGCGCGGCCTGTCGGTGGCGCTGTTCCCGATGGTGATCCTGACCATGACCATCGAACGCCTGTCGATCACCTGGGAAGAGCGCGGCGGTGGCCATGCCATGAAAGTGGCGATCGGCACCCTGTTCGCCGCCTCCCTGGCGCACCTGCTGATGATGGTGCCGGAGCTGGTGTACTTCGTCTTCACCTTCCCGGCCGTGCTGCTGATCCTGGTGGGCTTCATGCTGGCAATGGGTCGCTACCGCGGCTACCGCCTGACCGAGCTCGTGCGTTTCAAGGCATTCCTGAAGAAGGCTGACGCCTGATGTTTGGCCTGATCAAGACCTGGAAAGCCCTGGAGGCCCGGGGCATCATGGGGATCAACCGGCGTAACGCGGACTACGTGCTGAAGTACAACAAGCGCAGCCTGTACCCGATCGTCGACGACAAGATCATCACCAAGGAGCGCGCCCTGGCCGCCGGCATCCATGTGCCGGAAATGTACGGCATCATCGAGACCGAGAAGCAGATCGAGAAGCTTCACGAGATCATCGGCGGGCGCAACGACTTCGTCATCAAGCCGGCGCAGGGCGCTGGCGGTGACGGCATCCTGGTGATCGCCGACCGCTTCGAAGACCGTTATCGCACGGTTTCCGGCAAGATCATCAGCCACGAGGAAATCGAGCACCAGGTGTCGAGCATCCTCACTGGCCTGTACTCGCTTGGCGGCCACCGTGACCGTGCGCTGATCGAATACCGGGTAACCCCGGACCAGATCTTCAAGAGCATCAGCTACGAGGGCGTGCCGGACATCCGCATCATCGTGCTGATGGGCTACCCGGTGATGGCCATGCTGCGCCTGCCGACCCGTCAGTCCGGCGGAAAAGCCAACCTGCACCAGGGCGCCATTGGCGTGGGCGTGGACCTGGCCACCGGCGTAACCCTGCGCGGCACCTGGCTGAACAACATCATCAGCAAGCACCCGGACACCACCAACGCAGTGGACGGTGTACAGCTGCCGAACTGGGACGGCTTCATGAAACTCGCTGCCGGCTGCTACGAGCTGTGCGGGCTGGGCTATATCGGCGTGGACATGGTGCTGGACCAGGACAAGGGGCCGTTGATTCTCGAACTCAACGCCCGCCCCGGCCTGAACATCCAGATCGCCAACGACACCGGGCTGACCCAGCGCACCCACGCCATCGAGGCGCACATCGAAGCACTGGCCAAGGAAGGGATCACCGAAGACGCCGAACAGCGTGTGCGGGTGACCCAGAACCTGTTCGGGCACGTGCATCCGCGCTGACGCCCCAAGGGCCCGCTTTGCGGGCCAAACAGGATGTTTAATGTCGCCCCAAAGCTAGGCGCTTTTCCTACACAGGTCTACAATCGCCCTCCTCGCTTTTACATCGCCGTCCACACTGATGCCGACCTGTACGCTTCACCCCCTGCCCTACCAGCCCGACCCCGCTGCCTATTTCGCCCGCCTGCGCCAGGCCCCCGGCGCGATCCTGCTCGACAGCGCCCGCCCCGGTGCCGAACGTGGTCGCTTCGACCTGCTCAGCGCTTGGCCCGTGCAGCACCTGCAAGCCCTGCCCGACGAGGATGGCCGCACCTTCCTCGAACGCCTGCGCGCCAGCCTGGCACAATTGGGTGAAGCACAACTGCCCGCCGGCAGCGAGCTGCCCTTCGCCGGCGGGCTGATCGGCTACCTGAGCTACGATTTCGGCCGCCGCCTGGAACAGCTGCCGCATCTGTCGAGTGACGACCTGGGTTTGCCCGATGCACAGCTGGGCTTGTACGCCTGGGCAATAGTGACCGACCACCAGCTCGGCACCAGCCAACTGGTGTTCCACCCAAGCCTGACACTTGAAGAGCAGGCGCACCTGACGGCTCTGTTCGAAACTGTCGACACTTCGACGTGCGGCGATTTCCAACTGCTCGCGCCGATGCAGGGCGACCTGCATCCGGAACAGTACAAGGCTGCCTTCGACCAGGTGCAGCGCTACATCCAGGCCGGTGACTGCTACCAGATCAACCTCACGCAACGCTTCCGCGCACCCTGCCAGGGTGACCCATGGCACGCCTACCAAGCCCTGCGCACAGCCTGCCCGACACCATTCACCGGCTACCAGCAACTGGCTGACGGCAGTGCACTGCTGAGCTTCTCCCCGGAGCGTTTCATCCGTGTCAGCCAGGGCCAGGTGGAAACCCGCCCGATCAAGGGCACCCGTCCGCGCTCGGCCGACCCCGTCGAGGATGCTCGCAATGCCGAAGAGCTGCGCCACAGCGCCAAGGACCGCTCGGAAAACCTGATGATCGTCGACCTGCTGCGCAATGACCTGGGGCGCACCTGCGAAATCGGCTCGGTAAAGGTGCCGGAGCTGTTCAGCCTGGAAAGCTACCCCAACGTCCATCACCTGGTCAGCAGCGTCACCGGCCAGCTGGCCCGCGACAAGGACGCCCTGGACCTGATCGGCGACAGCTTTCCTGGCGGCTCGATCACCGGCGCACCGAAGATTCGTGCCATGCAGATCATCGACGAGCTGGAGCCGACCCGCCGCGCACTGTACTGCGGCTCGCTGCTGTACGTGGACGTGCGCGGCGAGATGGACAGCTCCATCGCCATCCGCAGCTTGCTGGTCAAGGATGGCCAGGTCAGTTGCTGGGGCGGCGGCGCGGTGGTGGCCGACTCGAACTGGCAGGCCGAATACGAAGAATCGATTGCCAAGGTGCGGGTGCTGATGGAAACGCTGCAGAGCCTCTGAGGCTCATCGCCAGGCGTCTACCCCGCCATTTTTTGTTACCATCACCCCATTACGAGCGCACAGCGCCATAGCCAAGATGGAAACCGCCTGATGAGCCAACCCTTCGACGTCGCCGCCCTGGCCGCGACCTATGCCAACAAGTCCCCACAGGACATCCTCAAGCTCGCTTTCGAGCACTTTGGCGATGACCTGTGGATCTCCTTCAGCGGCGCCGAGGATGTGGTGCTGGTCGACATGGCCTGGAAGCTGAACAAGCAGGTCAAGGTGTTCAGCCTCGACACCGGCCGCCTGCACCCGGAGACCTACCGCTTCATCGACCAGGTGCGTGAGCAATACAACCTGCCGATCGAAATCCTCAGCCCGGATCGCGCCAAGCTCGACCCGTTCGTCAAGGACAAGGGCCTGTTCAGCTTCTACAAGGACGGCCACGGCGAATGCTGCGGCATCCGCAAGATCGAACCGCTGCGGCGCAAGCTCGCCACCGTCAGCGCCTGGGCCACCGGCCAGCGCCGCGACCAGAGCCCGGGCACCCGCAGCCAGGTGGCAGCGCTGGAAATCGACGGCGCGTTCTCCACGCCCGAGCGCACCCTGTACAAGTTCAACCCGCTGGCACAGATGACCAGCGAGGAAGTGTGGGGTTACATCCGCATGCTCGAACTGCCGTACAACAGCCTGCACGAACGCGGCTTCATCAGCATCGGTTGCGAGCCTTGCACGCGCCCGGTGCTGCCGAACCAGCACGAACGCGAAGGCCGCTGGTGGTGGGAAGAGTCGACCCAGAAGGAATGCGGGCTGCACGCCGGCAACCTGATCAGCAAGGCCTGATTCGCAGGCAAACAAAAACCGGCCCCAGGGCCGGTTTTTTCATTTCTGCCAATCAGTGCACTGGCAGCTCGACGCCTTCGAACAGCTCTTCGAGCTCCTGCTTGTTGTGGCACTGGATGGCCTTGGCCATCACTTCACGGGTCAGGTGCGGTGCGAATTTCTCGATGAAGTCGCACATGAAGCCGCGCAGGAAGGTGCCGCGACGGAAGCCGATCTTGGTGATGCTGGCTTCGAACAGCTCGCTCGCATCCAATGCCACCAGGTCACTGTCGAGCTTGGTGTCGACCGCCATCTTGGCCACGATACCCACGCCCAACCCCAGGCGCACGTACGTTTTGATGACGTCGGCGTCAGCGGCAGTGAACACCACTTTTGGCGTCAGGCCTCGGTGGTTGAAGGCTTCGTCCAGCTTCGAACGGCCGGTGAAGCCGAACACGTAGGTGACGATCGGGTACTCGGCGACCGCTTCCAGGGTCAGCTTTGGCAGCTTGGTCAACGGGTGGCCTTGCGGCACAACCACGCAACGGTTCCACTTGTAGCACGGCATCATGATCAGGTCGCCGAACAGCTCCAGCGCCTCGGTGGCGATGGCGAAATCGACGGTGCCGTCGGCCGCCATTTCCGCGATCTGCATCGGCGAGCCCTGGTGCATGTGCAGGGCCACTTCCGGGTACTGCTTGATGAAGCTGCTGATCACCGGCGGCAGCGCATAGCGTGCCTGGGTGTGGGTGGTGGCGATGGACAGCGTGCCCTTCTTCTCGTTGGAGAACTCCTGGGCGATCTGCTTGATGCTTTCGACCTTGCGCAGGATCTCGCCAGCGGTGTTGATGATGCGCTCACCGGCCGGAGTTACGCGGGTCAGGTGCTTGCCGCTGCGGGCAAAGACTTCAACACCCAGTTCGTCCTCGAGCAGGCGGATCTGCTTGCTGATCCCCGGCTGCGAGGTGTACAGGCTCTGCGCCGTCGCGGAGACGTTGAGGTCATGGTGCGCCACTTCCCAGATGTAGCGCAGTTGTTGAAGCTTCATAGGTTTCCCTCGAATCGGCGGTAAGTCAGCGGCAGCAGGCAGCGACGAGATATAACTATATTAGTGGTTCTCGAAATAAAACTAGAACTATTTTGTTACACGCGCCTCCGAAACGGACTACCGCCAGCTTCACGATTTCCTACGTCCAAGGTGCTGCGATAGCGGCACCATGTATACCGGCACCGGCGACAGTTGCAGCAAGCGCACCGCTGTCCGGCCAATCGGCACATCCACCCCGGCACCGGCCGTGTGGCTGCCGAAGATCAACAGGTCGACGCTCAGCCGCTGCGCCTGATCGAGGATGACTTGTGCCGGGTCACCCTGGCGCACCCTTACCGCCTTGATTAATGCCAGATCTGCATCCTCGCCCAATTCGTCTCGAAAGTTTTCCAGCACCCGCTGTTCGATATTGGCCATCACCGTGTTGACGCCTTCGCTGTGCAATTCATCCAGGGTCTGCTCATCGAGGTAACTCTGCAGCAGGGACTCGGCGAACTGCCCCATGGGCTCCACCGCGTGAATCACGTAGAGCTCTGCGCTGAAGGCGCGAGCCAGGGTCAGGGCGTGCTGCATGACAAAAGGTGCGTAGACACCGAGGTCGGTGGCGTACAGCATGGAGCGGATCATTCGACCTCCTCGACTGCCGTTGCGGCAGAGCAAGCTTCAGCTTAGCAGCGCGCCGGACCCGCGCTTTGCCGTCCGGCGCACTGCTGATGCGGCCTGCAGAGGATTCAGCCAGCCCGGTTGGTGCGGTCGATGAAGGCCAGGGCCTGATGCAGCATGTGCATCCGCGGCAGGCTGCAGCCGGCTGCCTGCGCGCGGGCAATCGGCTCGGCATAGATCGCCTGCAGTTCCAGCGGGCGTTGCTGGGCATGGTCGTGGTACATGCTCGGCCAGTAATCGGGCATCTGTTCGGTCATGCGGAACAGCTGCTCGGCATAGCCCGCCGGTAGCTCATGCCCGCACGCGGCGGCACCCTGCACCACTTCAGCCATTAGCGCCTGGATCAGTTCGCGACTGTCGGCATCGGCCATCAGCGGCGTGGTACTGGCCCCCAGCAACACCGACAGGCCGTTGTACGGCACGTTCCATACCAGTTTCTGCCAGCGCGCCTGGCCAAGATTGGCCATGGCCTGGGAGTCAATGCCCGCCGCACGAAACAACCCGGCACCCTCCTCGACGATGGCCGCACCGCCATCTTCGGCCGGGCCGCTGTGATAGCCGAGATTTACCGCACCCAGCGCCTGGTGGCGAATCACCCCTGGGGCCTGGCGATTGACGCAGATGAAACACAGGCCTCCAAGTAAATGCAGGTTACCTGGCAAGACCGCCCGCATCTGCTCCTCGACGCCAAGGCCGTTCTGCAACACCACCACCTTGGCGTCGCTGGCGGCAGCCTGGACAATCAGCGGTGCGAGCTCGCTGTTGCTGGTTGCCTTGGCGCCCACCAGCAGCCAGTCGCAGGGCGGCATGTCGGCAGCGCTGGCGTAGGCATTGACCGGCATCTGCAACGCGCCATGCACGGCGTGCTCGAGCTTCAGGCCGTGTTCGCGCACCACGTCATATTCGCTGCGCAGCAGAAAATGCACATCGAAACCGGCGCGCGCCAGCATCAGGCCGTAGAAGCCACCGATAGCGCCGCTGCCAATGATGCCAATGCGTGGACTGCGAGAAGCCATGAAAATCTCCTTGATGGGTTGATCCGCTTTTTTACACCCTTCAGGGCCGCCTTGGGCAGACACAAGTGTGTCAACACGTAGCGAATCCCATTGTCGCGCCCCCCTGTAACGCGCTAAGGTTCGGCTCCCCGCTGCGAACATTATTGCTGCTGGGCCGCACGGGGATTGCTGGCGGCCGGCACCCGTGACCTGACGAGTAACACGATGGCTGATTTACCGATCGACGACCTTAACGTTGCCTCCAACGAGACCTTGATCACCCCCGATCAGCTCAAGAAGGAAATCCCCCTCAGCGCCAAGGCCCTGCAGACCGTGACTGCCGGCCGCGAAGTGGTGCGCAATATTCTCGACGGCAAGGATCATCGCCTGTTCGTGGTGGTCGGCCCCTGCTCCATCCATGACATCAAGGCCGCCCACGAATACGCCGCACGCCTCAAGGTGCTGGCCGAAGAAGTCTCCGATACGCTGTACCTGGTCATGCGTGTGTACTTTGAAAAGCCACGCACCACCGTTGGCTGGAAAGGCCTGATCAACGACCCGTACCTGGATGACTCGTTCAAGATCCAGGACGGCCTGCACATTGGCCGCCAGCTGCTGCTGGACCTGGCCGAAATGGGCCTGCCGACCGCCACCGAAGCACTCGACCCGATCTCCCCGCAGTACCTGCAGGACCTGATCAGCTGGTCGGCCATCGGCGCCCGCACCACCGAATCGCAGACCCACCGCGAGATGGCCTCGGGCCTGTCCTCGGCAGTCGGCTTCAAGAACGGCACCGATGGCGGCCTGACCGTGGCCATCAACGCCTTGCAGTCGGTGTCCAAGCCGCACCGCTTCCTCGGCATCAACCAGGAAGGCGGCGTGTCGATCGTCACCACCAAGGGCAACCCGTATGGCCACGTGGTGCTGCGTGGTGGCAACGGCAAGCCGAACTACGACTCGGTCAGTGTCGCCCTGTGCGAACAGGACCTGGCCAAGGCCAAGATCAAGCCCAACATCATGGTCGACTGCAGCCACGCCAACTCCAACAAAGACCCGGCCCTGCAGCCGCTGGTCATGGAGAACGTCGCCAACCAGATCCTCGAAGGCAACCAGTCGATCATCGGCCTGATGGTTGAAAGCCACCTGAACTGGGGTTGCCAGTCGATCCCGAAAAACCTCGACGAACTGCAGTACGGCGTGTCGATCACCGATGCCTGCATCGACTGGTCGGCCACTGAGAAAACCCTGCGCAGCATGCACGCCAAGCTCAAGGATGTGCTGCCACAGCGCAAGCGCGGCTGAGCTTCAGCGCAATAGAAAACGCCGGGCATTGCCCGGCGTTTTCGTATCTGACGCTTGTTGCCCGTTCAGGCCTTGCTCGAGTGACGCTGCTGACGCTCCATGTAGCGTTCAACGTACGAGCAGGAAGGGATCACCGTGTAACCCATCTGGTCGGCGTACTCGAGGGCCTTCTCGGTGAGCGCTGCTGCGATCCCGCGGCCACGCAGGGCGTTGGGCACGAAAGTGCGATAGATGTCCAGCGTCTGCTTGCCCAGGTCCATGTACGTCAGGTAGGCACGATGACCGTCCACGTTGGTTTCGAACTGATGACCGGCCTGGTCATGGTGGATGGTCAGCGTTTCACTCATCACTACTCCTCGCAGGTCTTTCTGGCAGACCCTTACCTTAACCGATGTGGTTTATCCGGCGGAGGAACCTCAACGCCACCTCTTGCCCCTTGGACCATCAGCCGACAGCAATCGTTCGACCGGCCGGGCACCCCCAAATAGTAGGCGCCGCAAGCGGGATTGCTCAAGGTGGCCAGCGTTAAAAAGTAGCAGGAAGCCACGTCGGGAGCTGGCACGCCCCGCAACAGCAATCACGCCCTGCAACAGCAACCGGATGTTGTTGTGCTTAAGACGCCGAGAGACAGTTAAAGTCACCCTTAGTTCAACAAAAAAGTTCCTGTACTACAATCGCTTGCGCCCGCTACACGGTTTTTTCACAAAACCCCCGCAAATCTTGTCGGCGTGACCCTTGGCAACATTTTTTTTGCAGTTCTTGCGCTCTGTCAGTTTACTTACTACAAGTAATGGGTACTATGTACGCCGGCCAGTTTCTCTTTTCCGAGAGATGGCTATTTAATAGAAAGTCCTTGAAGGGGAACACGATGAACAACGTTCTGAAATTCTCTGCTCTGGCTCTGGCCGCAGTTCTGGCTACCGGTTGCAGCAGCGTATCCAAAGAAACCGAAGCTCGTCTGACTGCGACTGAAGACGCAGCAGCTCGCGCTCAAGCCCGTGCTGACGAAGCCTACCGTAAGGCTGACGACGCAATGGCAGCCGCTCAGAAGGCTCAGCAGACTGCTGACGAAGCCAACGAGCGCGCTCTGCGTATGCTGGACAAAGCCAGCCGCAAGTAATAGTCCTCACGGATTGTTATGAAGCCGACCCACTTGTGGGTCGGCTTTTTTATTGCCTGAGCGAAAGCCTCCCCCGAAACGAAGAGGCCCGCATCAGGTTGTTAACCTGAGCGGGCCCCGGAGGTGTTGCAAAAGCGTTACTGCAGTTCGGGCGGGATGCTCGAAACCATGGGTGCGGCACCCTGGTTATTGACAGGCACGGCAATTTCCACCGGCATACCGTCTTCTGCGGCAACCACGTCACGCACCATGTCCCAGTTCATGCGCAGATTGTTGGCCAGGTCTTCACGCTTGAGCAACGCATTGATGACCGCCGTGTGCTTGTCGACCACCGACGGGTTGCCATGATCGTCCAGTGGCGTGTGCGCCTCGAGGTAAACCTTGCCACCACTGATGCCGAACTTGTAAGGCTCGTTGATGATGCGCACCGGCGTCCCCACCGGGACCATCTTCGACAGTTCAAGCACGTTATTGTTGAGCATGCGGAAGCAGCCATGGCTGGTGCGCATGCCGATACCGAACTTCTTGTTGGAACCGTGGATCAGGTAGCCCGGCACACCCAGGGTGAACTTGAAGGGCCCGAGCGGGTTGTCTGGACCAGCAGGCACGACCGTCGGCAGGATATCACCGTCCGCAGCGTGCTCGGCACGGATCGACGCGGGTGGGGTCCAGGTCGGGTTCGGCGTCTTCGCGGTGATCTTGGTCATCGCCACAGGCGACCCCCAGCCCTCACGGCCGATGCCCAGCGGGAAGGTATGCACCACGTTCTGCCCTTTCGGGTAGTAGTACATGCGGTATTCGGCCAGGTTGATGACGATGCCTTCACGCGGCCCCGGCGGCAGGATGTAGCGGGTCGGCAGGACGATCTCGGTGCCGGCGCCCGGCAGCCACGGGTCGACACCCGGGTTAGCGGCGATCATCTCCAGATAGCCGAGGTCGTTGGCAGTGCCGATGTCGGCAAAGGTGTCCTCGTACTTGGCCTTGATCGTCTGGACCTGGCCAACGACGTCTTCACCGGGTGGTGGCAGTGGCAGTTCCAGCGCAGCAGCGGGGCCCGCTACCAGCAGGGCGGCCAGGGACAGGCAACGGGTGACGGCGGGAAAGCGCGGCAACATCCGGTAAATCCTTCGAAAGGTAGTCAAGAAGCACGATTGTACACCCGCCTCGCTGCAAGCGGGAGGCATTGGCGCCTTACAAGCGTTTCAGATGATGAAAGGTGCGCGCGATCACGCACCTGCCATTCACTTCAGAGTTCGGGCCAGACCGGCCGCATGCCGCGGCGCTGGGCATCGAGGATCGCCCGGCACAGGTCGCACAGGCGCCCGTCACGGTAGATGCTGCGAGGCACACCGGACCAGCGCGGCTGCGCCGGCAGCAGGCCACCACACAAGGTGCGATCGACCGGCACGCCGAGTTCGAGCTGACGGGCCACGAGGTGGACGCGAATTTCCTGGCAAGCGAACAGGTCGAGCTGCTCATCGGGCTCGATCAGTTGATAGGCAAACAAGGACCAGGCAGGGCGCGGCATCGGGGGCTCTCGAAACGGGGGGCGCAACATTAGCCGAAAGCCGGCCCCGTTTAAAGCGTCACAGCAAGGGTTTTATCGCCGGCCAGGCATTTTCCAGCAATCGCTGCTGGGCACCCTGTGCCGGATGGATGCCATCGGCCTGCATCATCCCCGGCACACCGCCTACACCCTCAAGGAAGAACGGCACCAACGCCACCTGTTTTTCCGTTGCCAGCTGTTCATAGACGTTGGCGAAGGCCGTGGTATAGCGCACGCCGTAGTTCGGCGGCAGGCGCATGCCCAGCAACAGCACCTTGGCCCCCACCTGGCGGGCACTCTCGATCATCGAGGCAAGATTTTGTTGCAATTGCTGCGGCGGCTGCCCGCGCAGGCCATCATTGCCGCCCAACTCCAGCACCACCAGGCGCGGCTTGTGCGCTGCAAGCAGCGCCGGCAGCCGCGCCTGGCCACCTGCACTGGTGTCGCCACTGATCGACGCGTTGACCACCTGATCGTCGAAACCTTCGTCCTTGAGCCGGGTCTGCAACAAAGAGACCCACCCCTGGCGGGTATCCAGGCCAAAACCGGCGCTGATACTATCGCCGACAACCAGCAATGTTCCCGCCGCCGCGCCCTGGGCCAGGCAATACAGGGCCAGACCGGCACTCAACCACCACATTCGCATCGGATTCTCCATGGGCCCCAGCATTCTCGTTGCGCAGAACCTTAGCAAAGTGGTCCCCAGCGCGGAAGGTGACCTGACCATCCTCCACGCCCTCTCCCTCGACCTCGCCCAGGGCGACAGCCTGGCCATCGTCGGTGCCTCCGGCTCGGGCAAGTCGACCCTGCTCGGGCTGCTCGCCGGCCTCGACCGCCCCAGCGCCGGCCGAGTCATCCTCGCCGGTCACGACCTCGGCCCGCTGGACGAGGACCAGCGCGCCAGGGTCCGCGCCGAACATGTCGGATTCGTCTTTCAGTCGTTCCAGCTACTCGACAGTCTCAATGCCTTGGAAAACGTGATGCTGCCGCTGGAGCTGGACGGTCGGCGCGACGCTCGCGAGCACGCCCGCACCCTGCTGGAGCGGGTCGGCCTGGGCAAGCGCCTGACCCACACCCCGCGCCAGCTTTCCGGTGGCGAGCAGCAGCGGGTCGCCATCGCCCGCGCCTTCGCCGCACAGCCGGCAGTGCTGTTCGCCGACGAACCCACCGGCAACCTCGACAGCCATACCGGCGAGCGCATCAGCGACCTGCTGTTCGAGCTGAACAAGGAGCGCGGCACCACCCTGGTGCTGGTCACCCATGACGAGCGCCTGGCCCGGCGCTGCCGGCGCCAGATCCGCCTGGACGCAGGCCGCCTGGTGGCGCCGGTGGAGGCCTGATGAAGCACATGCCGCTGTCCCGCCTGTGCGGCCTGGCCCTGCGCCAGCTGCTGCGCGACCTCCGCGCCAGCGAAGTGCGCGTACTGTTCTTTGCCCTGCTGGTGGCGGTTGCCGCCAGTACCGCCATCGGTTATTTCGGTGCCCGCCTGAATGGCGCCATGCAGTTGCGCGCCAGCGAGTTCCTCGGCGCGGACCTGGTAGTGCAAGGCAGCGCGCCGGCTCGTGAAGAACAGCTCAGCGAGGGCCAGGCACTAGGGCTGCGGCATGCCCAGGTCGTGGAGTTCACCAGCGTGGTGGGCGGCGATGCCGGCATCCAGCTTTCGAGCATCAAGGCGGTCGACGGTGCCTATCCATTGCGCGGCCAGGTGCGCAGTGCCGCCGCGCCCTATGCCGAGGAAACCCCTGGGGGCGGCCCGGCACCTGGAGAAGCCTGGGTCGAACCTCGCCTGCTCGCGGCCCTGGGGCTGAAGATCGGCGACAGCATCGACGTCGGCATGAAGACCTTGCACATGAGCCGCGTGCTGACCTACGAGCCAGACCGTGCCAACAACTTCTACAGCCTGACGCCCCGCGTAATGATGAACCTGGCCGACCTGCAGGCCACCGGGGTGATCCAGCCCGGCAGCCGGGTCAGCTACCGCGACCTGTGGCGCGGCGATACCGAAGCCCTCGTGCAGTATCGCCAGGCGGTGGAAAAGAACCTTGCCGCCAACCAGCGCCTGCTCGACACCCGCGATGGCAACCGTCAGATCGGCGGCGCCCTGGGCAAAGCCGAGCGCTACCTGAACATGGCCAGCCTGGTGGCCGTGCTGCTGGCGGGCGTCGCCGTGGCGCTGTCGGCCAGCCGCTACGCTGCGCGTCGCCTGGATGCCAGTGCCTTGCTGCGCTGCCTGGGGCTATCGCGGCACCAAGCGCTAGGCCTTTACTGCCTGCAGCTGGCAATGCTAGGCCTGGTGGCTGCGCTGGCTGGCGCCCTGCTTGGCTGGCTGGCGCAACTTGGCCTGTTCAACCTGCTGCACGGTTTGCTGCCAAGCGAAGTGCCGCCTGGCGGTGTGATTCCGGCGCTGGCCGGCATCGCCACCGGCCTGGTGGCCCTGGCCGGCTTTGCCTTGCCGCCGCTGGCCGCATTGGGTCAGGTACCCCCGTTGCGCGTACTGCGCCGCGACCTGCTACCCATGCCGCCGAGCAGTTGGCTGGTGTATGGCTCCGCCCTCCTCGCCCTAGGCCTGATCATGTGGCGCCTGAGCCTTGACCTGCTGCTGACCTTCGCCCTGCTGGGTGGCGGCCTGATGGCTGCGCTGCTGCTGGGCGGGCTGCTGTTGCTCGGTTTGCAAAGCCTGCGCAAGGCGCTTGCTGGCGCACCACTGACCTGGCGCCTGGGGCTTGGCCAGTTGCTGCGCCACCCCATGGCGGCTGCCGGGCAAGCCCTGGCCTTTGGCCTGATCCTGCTGGCCATGGCCCTGGTTGCGCTGCTGCGGGCAGAATTGCTCGACACCTGGCAAGCACAACTGCCCAAAGATGCGCCCAACCACTTTGCCCTGAATATCCTGCCCGCTGACCGCGAACCGTTCGCCCAGCGACTGCACGAGGTAAATGCCAGCTCGGCACCGCTGTACCCGGTGACACCGGGCCGGCTGATTCAGATCAACGATCAACCGGTGCAGCAGATCGTCAGCAAGGACTCCGCTGGCGAGCGAGCCGTACAGCGCGACCTCAGCCTGACCTGGGCTGCCGACCTGCCAGAGGGCAATGTGCTGAGCGCAGGCAGCTGGTGGCAGGCGCTGCCTGCCGGCGATGAACTCCCCGGTGTGTCGGTCGAGGCCGAACTGGCCGCCAGCCTCAAGCTGCAACTGGGCGACCTGCTGACCTTCGACATTGGCGGCGAGCAACGCCAGGCGCGCGTCAGCAGCCTGCGCAGCGTGCATTGGGACAGCTTTCAGCCGAACTTCTACATGATCTTCCAGCCGGGCACCCTGCAAGGGCTGCCAACCACCTACCTGACCAGCTTCTACTTGGCCCCAGGCCATGACCTGGACGTAGTTGCGCTGTCGCGGGCCTTCCCAGCGGTGACCATCCTGCAGGTCGATGCCTTGCTCGAGCAGCTGCGCAGCATCCTCGCCCAGGTCACCCTGGCGGTCGAATATGTGTTGCTGTTCGTGCTGGCGGCGGGGCTTGCCGTGTTGTTCGCCGGGTTGCAGGCGACGCTGGACGAGCGGATTCGCCAAGGCGCCTTGCTGCGGGCACTGGGCGCCGCGCGCCCCTTGTTGGTCAAGGCTCGGCGCATCGAGTTCGGTTTGCTGGGGGCAGCCAGTGGCGCCTTGGCGGCGCTGGGGTGCGAGTTGATTACCCTGGTGCTGTATCGCTATGCATTCGACCTGCAGTGGAGCCCACATCCGTGGCTGCTGGTATTGCCGCTGGTCGGGGCGCTGCTGGTGGGTGGGGCAGGTGTCCTGGGCACTCGACGAGCGCTGAATGCCAGCCCACTGGCGGTACTACGGGAAAGTTGATGGCGCCTGTGCTGGCCTCTTCGCGGCTAAAGCCGCTCCCACAGGTACATCACCAGCTTCCAGCCCCGCGCTGTACTTGTGGGAGCGGCTTTAGCCGCGAAGAGGCCAGCACAGGCAACATTGATTCATTGCCCGTAGTGAATGTTGTTCACATACCAGGTCGCCTGGCCCGTCGGTGTGTTCACCACCACTTCGTCGCCCTCCTGCTTCTTGAGCAGGGCCCGGGCCATCGGTGAGTCGATCGAGATATAGTCGTTGCGGCCATAGATCTCGTCATACCCGACAATGCGAAACTTCATGGTCTCGCCGTCATCGTTCTCGATCTCGACCCAGGCACCGAAGAACACCTTGCCTTCCTGCTGCGGCGAGTAGGCGACCACCTTCACGTCCTCGAGGCGCTTGCGCAGATAGCGGACCCGGCGGTCGATCTCGCGCAACAGCTTCTTGTTGTACTGGTAGTCGGCATTTTCGCTGCGGTCACCCAGCGAAGCGGCCCAGGTCACTTTCTGGGTGATTTCCGGGCGATACACTCGCCACAGATGGTCCAGCTCCTTCTTCAGGGCCTCGTGACCTTCCGTGGTAATGATGTTGGTGCTCAACGGCGCGCTCCTCAGCGTCGGGTGATCAGGCCCTGACGCGCGATGCGGGTAAGCTGGCCGATGACTTCGGCCGCGTCTTCCCGGGCGGGTGCCTGGATCACCGCCAGGTCGAAGCGATCGTTGCCGAACTGTTCCAGGCGGCAGGCATCTTCGGCAAACTGGATGAGAAAGGCGCGGGCCTGGCCCTTGCGGCGCGACAAGCCTTCAAGGTGACGCAAGAGCGTGGGCTGATGCTGGCCACCGAGCAGGATGCGCGGTGTGCGGGAAGCCTGGCTGGCAGGCAATGGGCTCAAACAGACACTGGTACGTGGACAACTCATGGAGTTTCTCTCCGCCTCGCGAATCCCGCTGGGCAGCGGTGGAGGCGTCACCGAACCAGCGCTTTAGCGGTATTTCGGATGACCCGGAGAGGGGGCCAGTCCTGCGCCCCGCAAGTAGCTGTTTAAATCGGCGCAGGCGGTATGCTAGAGCGACAAGGCGCAAGCTGCAAGCCCCAAGCTGAAATGCGTTCGGCTTGGGGCTTGCAGCTTGCAGTTTGTTAACTGTCAGCGGGCGATCAGGCGGTCAAGGGAGAAGCGCCCCGCACCTTCGATCAGGACCGCCACGGTGCCGGCCAACAGGGCCAGGGCGAACTCATAGCCGTTGTTGGACATGAACAGGCCGTTGTTGATATGCACCGAGAAGATCGCCACCACCAGGGTCACCGTCAGTGCCAGTGCTGCCGGACGGGCCAGCAGGCCGATCACCAGGGCCAGGCCGCCGAAGAACTCGGCGCTACCGGACAACAGCGCCATCAGGTAGCCCGGCGCCAGGCCGATGCTTTCCATCCATTGGCCGGTGCCTTCCAGGCCGTAGCCGCCGAACAGGCCGAACAGTTTTTGCGCACCGTGCGCCATGAAGATCACACCGACCAGGATGCGGATCACGCTCAGGCCCAGGCCAGCGCGGGTGGAGAGCAGTTTGCTGATTGCGTTGTTCATTTCGAAGCGTCCTTGAAACTGGGAAGTTGTGTTGGGATGGGTGCCATCATAATCAATTCATCTGATATGAAAATCGCAAAAAACCCAACATAACAATCGACAAAATCGATTTGTCAGCGACTGACCACACGCTCCAGTGCCGGGCGTTCCCGATTGAACGCCAGGAAGTACTTGTTGACGCTGTTGACGAAATTGACCGGCCCCATGCCGACCTGCTCCATGGCGATGCGCTCGGTCTGGAAGAACCACTGATTACCGTTGAGGCCGCGCTTGCGGGCCTCGGCACGCATGGCCTGGACCCGCTCCGGGCCAAGGTTGTAGGCCGCCAGCACAAACGCCATGCGCTCACGCTCATTGATCTGCGGGCTGGCGAAGAACTTCCGGCGGATCAGCGCCAGGTAGCGCGCACTGGCCTGGACATTGCCATCGACCGAGCCGGTGTCGCTGACCCCCACCCGTTGCGCAGCCGACGGGGTGATCTGCATCAGGCCGTGTGCCCCGCCGCTGCCGCGTGCGGCAGGGTTCAGGGTGGACTCCTTGAAGGCCAGGGCCGCCAGGTTCAACCAGTCGATCTGCTGCGCCTCACCATGCTTCTGCAACACCGGGCGCAGTGCGTTCAGGCGCTGACGGTCCTTGCGCGCCAATGGGTTGTGCACACGGTACTGGCGCCGGTAGATGCGCTCGAAGGCCGCATCCTGGTTTTCTGGCGCGCGATAACCCTGCAGAAAGCGATCAACCGTGGCCAGCAGCATGGTTGCATCACGCCGCACGTACCAACGCATGGCCTGCGCCTGCCCCAACTGCACGCGGGTGTCCAGGCGCAGCTTCGGCATGACCCTGGCCCAGCGCTGAGCGATCGGGCGCTCCACCATGGTCAACGGATAGATACCGGCCTGGACCATCTCCAGCACATCTTCCACCGCCAGGGTCGAATCGACCCATTCGATCTTGATCGGCGCCCGCTTGCGCAGCGCCAGCTGCTGGTTGAGCTGCTGGATCACTGCACCTGCCGCACTGGCGCTGGTCAATGCCACCGTACGCCCGGAGAGCTGCTCGGCGCGGGTATAGCTGCGCTCACCGTTGCGCCCGACCAGCAGCAACGGCACCTGGTCCAGTACCGGTGCACTGCTGTTGACGCCACCCGTTACCGCCGGGTCGAGCAGTTCGCCCGGTGCGGCCAGGTCCCCCTCACCGCGCTGCAAGGCACCCAGCAGTTGCTCCTTGGCGCGTGGAATGATCTTCAGGCTGATCTGCTGGCCATCGCCGGCCCGGGCATTGAGGTAATGCTCAAGCCCGCGCAGGCGGTAATACTCGATACCCACCGGCTCGCCCTTGATTTCACCGGAGCTGTTGCGGCTCTGGTTGACCAGCACTCGCAGCACCTTGGTGCTGCGGATCTGCTGCAGGTCACGTGCCGTTTTCGCCGGCACGTTCTGCTGTGGCCCCGGCAGCCGTGCATAAGCCGGACCGACCGTCGTCAGCCCAAGCATCAGCAACAGGGTCAGCAGGTATCGCAGCATGCGAAATCGTGTCCGTGGTCGGTGGGCGGCAGCCATGGTGGTACGCGCGGTCGTGAGAAATGACGGTAAAAGACCACGGCAAACGCCTGAAGTTCTTGGTTTTTTCCGAATATCACGCTTTTTGCTATGCTGGCCGCCCCGCGGCACGAGGTAGCACCATGCAACTGATCGATATCGGCGTCAACCTGACCAACAGCAGTTTCCACGACCAGCAGGCCGCCATCGTCGAGCGCGCCATCGAAGCCGGCGTGGTACAGATGATCCTGACCGGCACCAGCCTGGAGGTCAGCGAGCAGGCGCTGGAGCTGTGCCAGCAACTCGATGGCGACGGCCAGCACCTGTTCTCCACAGCTGGCGTGCACCCACACGACGCCAAGTCCTGGGATGGCACCAGTGAGCGGCAACTACGCCAGTTGCTGGCTGAATCTCGCGTGCGTGCCGTAGGCGAATGCGGGCTCGACTTCAACCGCGACTTCTCCCCTCGCACGCTGCAGGAGAAGGCCCTGGAGGCCCAGCTGGCCCTGGCAGCCGAACTGCGCCTGCCGGTGTTTCTGCACGAACGCGATGCCAGCGAGCGCCTCCTGGCCATCCTCAAGGATTACCGCGACCACCTGCCAGCCGCGGTGGTGCATTGCTTCACCGGTGAGCGCGAAGCCTTGTTCGCCTACCTGGACATGGACCTGCACATCGGCATCACCGGCTGGATCTGTGACGAGCGTCGCGGCACCCACCTGCATGCGCTGGTGGGCAATATTGCCGAAGGCCGGCTGATGCTGGAGAGCGACGCGCCCTACTTGCTGCCACGCAGCCTGCGACCGAAGCCGAGAAACGGCCGCAACGAACCGGCCTACCTGACCGAGGTGCTGCGCGAAGTGGCACTGCACCGCAACGAGCGCATCGAACACTGCGCCCAGCACACCAGCGCCACGGCCAAGGCCTTCTTCCAGCTTCCTTGACGCATGTCATGAACCGTTCTCGAGTGCGCGGGCACAATGATGGCACCTTGCCAATAATGTTTCCGCTCAACTCAGAGAAGACCTACCCATGGGTGCCTGGCTTAGCAATATTTCCCTGAAGTACAAATTCTGGGCCGTCAACGCGGTGGCCTTCGTCACGACCTTGCTGCTGGTGCTGTATGCGGTGCACCTGGAGCAACGTGCCCGCGCCGATGCCGCGCAGGCCCAGGCGCAAGCCCAAGCCGAACTACTGGCCGCCTGGCCCACCGGGCAGCCCCTGCCCCGCCAGGCCAACCTGATCACCTGGCAACCCGGCCAAACCCCGACCTACGCGGGTGAAAACCTCGAAGCCCTGGCCAATGGGCAAGGCTGGGTCGCCCTGCCGGCGGCCTGGATCCTCGGCGACAACCCGCTGCGCGGCGCCCAGGTACTGCGCCATGGCGACCAACAACTGGCCGTGCTGGCAGCAGCACCGAGCCTGCGCCAGGTGTTCTTCGACCGCTTCAGCAACTACGCGTTCTGCGTGCTGATCCTGATGCTGGCGATGCTCGGCGCCTCGCAGCTGCTGATCCGCTTCCTGCTCAGCCAGCTCAACACCCTCAAGGACGTGATGCTGCACGTGGAGAAGACCGGCGACCTGTCAGCCCGCGTGCCCTTGGCCTGCGGCGATGAAGTGGGCCAGATGGCCGGCGCCTTCAACGCGATGCAGGCCACCTACCACCGCGTGGTCAGCACTGTCGCCGACACCGCGGCGCAGCTGGACTCCGGTGCCGCACGCCTGGCCGCGAGCATGAACGAAGTGCGCCATGGCATGCTCGGCCAACAGAGCGAGACCGACCAGGCCGCCACGGCCATCAATGAAATGTCGGCCACCGTGCACCATATTGCCCAGCATGCTGGCGCCACTCGCGACTTGTCGCAGACCGCCGACACCCTCGCTGGCAGCGGCAAGGAAGTGGTCAACCGGGTACAGGGCTCAATCTCCGGGCTTTCCAGTGGCGTTCAGCAAACCGCTGAAATGATTCGTCAGCTCGCCGACGACAGCCAGAAAATCAACAGCGTGGTCGGGGTCATTCACAGCATTGCCGAGCAGACCAACCTGCTGGCACTCAACGCCGCCATCGAAGCGGCCCGCGCTGGCGACCTGGGCCGTGGCTTTGCCGTGGTCGCCGACGAGGTACGCAACCTGGCCAAGCGCGTGCAGTCGTCCACCGACGAAATCACCCGCATGGTCGCCGACCTGCAGGCCGGCACCCGTGACGCCGTGGAGTTCATGCAGGAAAGTTCTTACAAAGCCGACGACTGCGTCCGCCAGGCGCAAGAGGCCGGTGCGGCGCTGGCCGAGATTACTGATGCGGTCGCGCAGATGCGCGAGAGCAACACGCAGATTGCCGTCGCCGCCGAGCAGCAAAGCCAGGTGGCCGAAGAAATGAACCGTGCGGTGGTGAGCATCCGCGATGTGACCGAACAGACCGTGCAGCAGACCGTGGGCTCGGCCACCACCAGCAGTCAACTGGCGACCCTGGCCGGCGAGCTGAGCAAGGCCATTGGCCAGCTCAAGCTATAGTCGCCATAGCCAGCCTCGATTGGCCCCGTAACCGGGGCAGCACTAAGCTTTGGGCATGCCTGTAACAAACAGCGCGACCCACATCGCGAGGAGCTGCCCATGAGCAAACGACTGCCCAATCTGCACGCCTGGCAATGGCGTGGCTACCACCATAATCACCGGCACCCGACCAACCTGGTGCTGCACCTGATTGCCGTGCCGCTGTTCATCCTCGGCGCCCTGCTGGTGCTGTCAGGCCTGTTCGCCCTGGACCTGGGCCAGATCGCCGTCGGCGTTATCGCCCTGATCGCGGGCCTGGGCCTGCAGCGCCACGGGCATCGACTGGAAGCCGAACAGCCCGAACCGTTCGCCAACCGCAAGGACGCCGTACAGCGGCTGCTGACCGAGCAGTTCGTCACGTTCCCGCGCTTCGTTCTCAGCGGTGCCTGGTGGAAAGCCTGGCGTGAGCGGCACAAGCACCGGCGGTGATGATCAGGCGAAGACCGTAACGGTCTGCCGGCTCAGGGCCAGCAGCTCTCCTGCGGCACTCCACAATGCTGCCGCCGCGTGGCCGTAGCCATCACGCGCATGTTCGGTCTCGACACGGTAATAGCACCAGTCCAGCGTTGACAGCGTTGCCGTCGGCTGGATGAATTCGATGGTCCAGGTCAACGTACTGCCCGCTGCAGGCTGCTTGAGGAATGGCATCAGGCTCGGTGGCCAGGCATCCACCAGCGCCAGCAGGTGCGCTTCGTTGACCTGTTCTTCGGCAACATCGCGCAGGCGCACCCAGCCGCCCATGTGGCGCGATGGATTGCCACTGAATGGCAGGCCACCCACCGCCCAGCGCAAGGCGACATGGCGCATGAACTCCGGGGTGACGCCCTTGATGTAAGGTAACTCAGGCGCGGCCTGCTCAAGCGGTTTCATTTCCACGGCGGGTGCAGCGGCAACATCGACCACCGATGGCCGACCCGCACCAAAATTACCCTGTACCAGCGTTACCACCTGGCCTTCCTGAATGGCCCGACCCAAAAGCGTGCTGACCGCCTTGCCCTCACGCAGCACCTCGATCTCGAAACGGATGGGTACATCCGCAGCCGCCGGGCTGACGAAGCTGATGGCCAACGAGCGCACCGGGCGATCATCGGTGAGCTTCAGGCGCATGCTTTCATAAACCATGGCCGCCATCAGGCCGCCGAACACGGCGCGCCCCTGGGCCCAGCTGGGCGGAATGCTGACCGCGTCGGGGTTTTCCCGCACGGCGTCTAGCAGTTGGTTGAAATTCATCGGCCGGCTCCTGGCGCTTACCTGTAGCAAAAGGTCCGCCAATACTAGCCAGCAAACCCCGGCCGATCAGCCCGCATATCGGTCATTTGCCGGGCTAACGTCGCTTGAGCGCGGCCTGCAGCGCATCAAGGGTGACATCGGCGGTGCGCTCAGCCTCGTGCAGTTCCTGCTCCCAATCCAACTTGCAAGGCGCCAGGTCCGGGTGATCCTTGGCCTGCAGCAACCACTGCAGGCGATCGTGCCAGTCACCCAGATCGCCCTGAGCCCTCTTCAGCAGGCGCTGCAGTTTCTTGCCGGCATGATCGAGTTGCGGGTACGCCTCGTCGCCGTAGCGCACCCGTTTGATCAGCAGGCGCAGGCGATGGCGATCATGGGCCGGGTCTTGCAGGGCCTCACGCAATTTGTGCCACTGCTTGACCAGGCGCTTGTCGACACGCCTGTCCAGCAACTTGGCCAGCCCCTCGCGCTCTGCTGCCCGCAAGAACAGCGGGAACGCATCGACGATCGCCAGCACCCGGGTCAGCTGCGGGCTGGCGGCAACGCTGGCGAATGTCCTGTCGCGCCCCGCCAGGCGTCGCTGCCCGGCTTCGGCATGGCCGCGCCCGATGAGCTCGGCAGCCAGCACCTCACGATCACGCAGAGGCGTGGTCAATGTGCCCAACGAACTGGCCGCCTCCTCCAGTTGCTCCACACCCGGCAGCCCCTGCAACGGCCGCAACAGGCTACGCAGGCGCCGCAGGTTGGTACGCAGGTCGTGCAGGGCCTCGCTGTCGGTATCCGCAGCCAGGCGCTCACGACAGGCCAGCAGGCGTACCTGCAAGGTCAGCAACTGGGCAACGACATGATCGAGCATGGCGGACATGTGTCGCTCCTTGGTCAGCGCCCGGCGCGCGACTCACGAATGTAGAAGCGGGCCTTTTCGGCTTTGTGGGTGCACCCTTCGTAGCCTTCGAACTGCTGCTGCGTCTTGGCGCCGGTCAGCAACGACAGGGCCTTGGAATAGCTGACGGTGCCAGCGAACCCTTCGGCCTTGGCCAGGTCCAGCTCCTTCCAGGCGCCATCGAGCTGAGTCGCGCAGCTTTCGCGGTAGGCCGTCTTGCCCGCGCAGCCTGCAAGGGCCAGGGCAATCAATGGAAGGCAGATCCAGGCTTTCATCAGTAATACCTCAAAGGTCAAAAGAGTGGCTGTTCGACGCCCATACACCTGAAAAGTGCCAGGCTCGATATGCTTTGCTTAGAGTAGTTCAGCGCAGTCTGGATTGAAGCACAGGCAGCGATGAGTGCATTGTAGGACCATGGTTGTACCAGCCGGGGATCGCTCATGAGCAAACGCGTGGCATTGGTGTTGGGATCGGGGGGCGCTCGTGGGTATGCCCATATCGGCGTGATCGAGGAAATCGAACGGCGCGGCTACGACATCGCCTGCATCGCCGGCTGCTCCATGGGCGCGGTAATTGGCGGTATCTACGCGGCAGGCAAACTGGAAGAATACCGCAACTGGATCGAAAGCCTGGACTACCTGGACGTGCTGCGCCTGGTCGACGTCAGCTTTCGCCTTGGTGCCATCCGCGGTGACAAGGTGTTCGGCCAGATTCGCAAGATTGTCGGCGACATGAACATCGAGCAGCTGCGCATCCCTTACACAGCAGTAGCGGCCGACCTTACCAACCAGCAGGAAATCTGGTTCCAGGAAGGCTGCCTGCATCAGGCCATGCGCGCCTCGGCGGCGATACCAAGCCTGTTCACACCCGTGATGCAGGGCAACCGCATGCTGGTCGACGGCGGCATTCTCAACCCGCTGCCGATCGTCCCGGTGGTGTCCAGCCATTGTGACCTGATCATCGCGGTCAATCTCAACGCCACCAACCAGAAGCAGTATCAACTGCCGGTGATCGAGCGGCCCGCCGCCTTCAAGATGCGTTTCGACGCCCTGCTCAGCTCACTGGGCTCGCGCCTGCCATTTCGGCGCAAGCCGGCCGAAGAGCTGATTCGCATCGAGCAGGAGATCGTCGCCGAAGGGCTGGCACCACCCAACCCCTGGCTGGCCGACACTGCCGACCCGGAGGCTCAGCAACCCGCCGCTGCGCCCGAACGTGAAGGCGCGCCGAAGTCGGCGACCGGCTCGTTCATCATCGACAACGTCGGGCCGGCCTCGCTGCTCGACCTGATCAACCAGAGCTTCGAGGTGATGCAGACGTCACTGGCACAGTACAAGATTGCCGGCTATCCGCCGGATGTGCTGATCAACGTGCCCAAGCGGGTGTGCCGGTTCTTCGAGTTCTACAAGGCGCCTGAACTGATTGCGCTGGGGCGAGAGATTGCGCGGGATACGCTGGATAATTACGAAGGCAGGAAACGCTAGGCCGGTACGGGTGCTAGAAATGAAACAGGCCGCATCGCGCGGCCTGTTTCATCATGCATCCATCACTCAGTAACGGGTGATGTCGGCTGTGCCTTCCAGCTGCTTGCGGTAGGCCGCAAAGTCCTGCTGGCCAGCACGCGATGCGAGGTAGCGGCGGATCTGCTGCTTCTCGTCGTCGCTGGCGGCGGCACCTTCGTTGACGCCCTTGAGCTGCAGCACGACCAGGCTGCCGTCGGCCAGGACCACGCTGCCGTAGACCGGCTTGTCCTTGGCTTGCGGCTTGGCAAGGCGGAACAGCGCTTGCAGCTCGGCCGGGTCGATACCGTCCTGACCACGGGTCACGGCTTCGTGGGTCTTCCATTGCTGGCCGTCGTGAGCGCCAGCGGCAGCGATGGAGCCGTCACGCAGGCCGGCAATCAGCTTGTCCGCCTTGGTCTTGAGTTCGGCAGTCGCCTTCTCCTTGGCCAGGTGTTCGCTGATGTTCTTGGCCACGGCTTCCAGCGGCAGTTGCTCCGGCTTGCGGTGCTCCTTGACGCGCAGCACCACAGTGGTTTCCGGGTCCAGCTCGATGGCGGTGCTGTTGGCACCTTCATCCATCACTTCTTCCGAGAACGCAGCCTGGATCACGCCACGGTTGGCGGTAATGCCTTCGCCGCCTTCGCGGCCGAACGGCGCGGAAGTGTGCACCTTGAGATTCAGGTCCTGGGCCGGCTGGGCCAGGTCGGAAGCCTCGTAGGCAGCATCCTGCAGCTGCTTGCTGGCGTCGACGTAACGCTGCTCGACCAGCGGGGTCTTCAGGTCACGGGTCAGCTTGTCCTTCAGGCTGGCGAAGCTCGGAATTTCCGGCGCCTGCTTGCCCAGCAGCTTGATCAGGTGGTAGCCGAATTCGGTACGCACCGGGGCCGATACCTGGCCGTCGTTGAGCTTGTACAGGGCATCTTCGAAGGCCGGGTCATATACGCCCGGGCCGGCGAAGCCGAGGTCACCGCCATTGCTGGCAGAACCTGGGTCCTGGGAGAACTCCTTGGCCAGCTTGGCGAAGTCTTCACCCTTGGCCAGGCGCTGCTCGACCTCTTCGGCCTTGGCCTTGGCCTGGGCGTCGGTGACCTTGTCGTTGACCTCGATGAGGATATGCGCGGCATGGCGCTGCTCGGCGAGGTTGGCGACTTCCTTCTCGTACTGGGCCTTGAGCTCTTCGTCGGTGACCTTGACCTGGTCGAAGAACGCCGACTTCTTCAGCTCGATGTAGTCGATGACCACCTGGTCGGGAGTCATGAACTCCTTGGCGTGCTGGTCGTAATGCGCCTTGACCTCGTCATCGCTGACCTTGACCGCGGCCGGGTCGGCCTTGAAGGTCAGGGAAGCGAAATCGCGGGTCTGGTTTTCCAGGCGGGCAAAGGCGTCGACCTGCTGGTCGGTGACGAAGCTGCTGCCGGCGATGCCGGTACGCAGCTGGCCGATCAGCATCTCTTCCCCGAGCATGTCGCGGAATTGCATGCGGCCATAGCCCATCTGGCGGATGACCTGGTCGAAACGATCAGCGCTGAACTTGCCATCGACCTGGAATTCCGGTGTCTGCAGGATCACTTGATCCAGTGCGGCTTCGGAGAAGGCGAACTTGGCGTCTTCAGCACCCTGCAGCAGCAGTTTGCGATCGATCAGCCCTTTGAGCGCAGACTCGCGCAGCAATTTGTCATCCAGCAGCGCTGGGTCGAAATCCTTGCCCAGCTGTTGCATCAGCTGACGGCGCTGCATGTCGGCGGCCTGGCTCAGCTCGTTCTGGCTGATGGTGTGGCCGTTTACCTTGGCCGCGTCCTGGCTGTGGGTGGCGGCCTTGAAAATGGCTTCGAAGCCGGTCAACGCCATCAACACGACGATGAGGCCGATGATGGTCTTGGCAATCCAACCTTGTGAATTGTCCCTGATATTTTGCAGCATGCGTCCCCCAGAAACGGCTGTACCACTGCGTCGACAACCGCGGAGCGTGGGTAGAATCCTGATAAAAGAAAGGCGCATCCGAGGATGCGCCTTTTCTTAGCAAACGTGTCAGGCGGGAACGTTTGCGGCCCGCCATCAGCGTGCTCGGACCTGGCCAGGCCGGGTCCGGCTGAAAGAGACGACTTAGTTGACGGCGTCTTTCAGGCCTTTGCCAGCCTTGAAGCCTGGAACCTTGGCAGCAGCGATCTTGATCGCCTTGCCGGTTTGTGGGTTACGGCCGGTGCGCTCGGCGCGCTCTTTGACCGAGAAGGTACCGAAGCCAACCAGAACGACGTCGTCGCCTGCTTTCAGGGCGCCAGTCACGGAGTCGATCACAGCGTCCAGAGCTTTGCCGGCGGCAGCCTTGGAAATGTCAGCCGATACAGCGATAGCGTCAATCAGTTCCGACTTGTTCACTCTAAGTCCCCTTATTTCTCTATTGAGTTTGTTTCTAAGTATGTAATGAAAAGCTTATGAAACGTGCGCTGGGTGGCCTGTTGACAATAGCGTGCCGCTTTATAGCAAGGCCCCGAAAAAACTGTCAAGGAAAGCCCCCCAGCCAAAAACTACTAATGCGTGCTGATTCTTTCCTTAGCATCGCCGTCGCGTTTGTCATCTTTCGCGACAATCTCCGGAGCCACATCTGGCAAGGGCTCCGGGGCGTATTGCAGCGCAATTTGCAGGACTTCGTCAATCCATTTGACCGGTTTGATCTGCAGATCCTGTTTGATATTTTCCGGAATTTCTTTCAGATCGCGAACATTCTCCTCGGGAATGATCACCGTCTTGATCCCGCCGCGGTGTGCTGCCAGCAGTTTTTCCTTCAACCCGCCGATGGCCAATACCTGGCCACGCAGGGTGATTTCGCCGGTCATGGCCACATCGGCGCGTACCGGAATCTGCGTCAGCGCGGACACCAGCGCGGTGCACATGCCGATACCCGCGCTCGGGCCGTCCTTCGGCGTGGCGCCTTCAGGCATGTGGATATGCACGTCGTGCTTCTCGTGGAAGTCGGCGGCAATCCCCAGGCTGCGGGCACGGCTGCGGACCACGGTCTGCGCGGCAGTGATCGATTCGACCATGACATCACCCAGCGAGCCGGTCTTGATCAGCTGACCCTTGCCAGGGATGACCACCGACTCGATGGTCAGCAATTCGCCGCCCACCTGGGTCCAGGCAAGGCCGGTGACCTGGCCGATCTGGTCCTGCTGCTCGGCCAGGCCATAGCGGAACTTGCGCACGCCCAGCAGGTGCTCGAGCTGCTCGCTGGTGACCTTGACCTTGACCTGTTTCTGCCCGGTATGTTCCTTGACCACCTTGCGGCAAACCTTGGCGATCTGACGCTCCAGGCCACGCACACCGGCTTCGCGGGTGTAGTAACGAATGATGTCGCGAATCGCCGAGACGTCGATGTCCAGCTCTTCGTTCTTCAAGCCGTTGGCCTTGACCTGCTTGGGCGTCAGGTACTTGACCGCGATGTTGATCTTCTCGTCCTCGGTGTAACCCGGCAGGCGGATGACTTCCATGCGGTCGAGCAACGCCGGCGGAATGTTCATCGAGTTCGAGGTGCACAGGAACATCACGTCCGAGAGGTCGTAGTCGACTTCCAGGTAGTGGTCGTTGAAATTGTGGTTCTGCTCCGGGTCGAGCACTTCCAGCAGTGCCGAGGCCGGGTCGCCACGCATGTCGCTGCCCATCTTGTCGATCTCGTCGAGCAAGAACAACGGGTTGCGCACACCCACCTTGGTCATTTTCTGGATCAGGCGGCCAGGCATCGAACCGATGTAGGTACGACGGTGACCACGAATCTCGGCCTCGTCACGCACACCGCCCAGGGCCATGCGCACGAACTTGCGATTGGTCGCGGCAGCGATCGACTCGGCCAGCGAGGTCTTGCCCACGCCAGGCGGCCCCACCAGGCACAGCACCGGGCCGCGGATCTTCTTCACCCGCTTCTGCACGGCGAGGTACTCGAGGATGCGCTCCTTGACCTCTTCCAGGCCATAGTGGTCGGCATCGAGGATCTCCTCGGCCTTGGCCAGGTCAAGGCGCACCTTGCTCTGGGCCTTCCACGGCACCTGCACGAGCCAGTCGAGGTACGAACGCACCACGGTGGCCTCGGCAGACATCGGCGACATCTGCTTGAGCTTGTTCAGCTCGGCCTGGGCCTTGGCCATGGCGTCTTTCGGCAGGCCAGCGGCTTCGATGCGCTTTTTCAGCTCTTCGACTTCGTTGTGGCCTTCGTCACCATCGCCGAGTTCCTTCTGAATGGCCTTCATCTGCTCATTCAGGTAGTACTCGCGCTGGCTGCGCTCCATCTGCTTCTTGACCCGGCCACGGATACGTTTCTCAACCTGCAACAGGTCGATCTCGGCATCCAGCAGGGCCAGCACGTGCTCGACTCGGGTCGCCAGGTCGACGATTTCGAGGATTTCCTGCTTCTGCTCGATCTTCAGCGCCATGTGCGCGGCCATGGTATCAACCAGGCGCCCAGGCTCTTCGATGCTGTTCAGTGACGACAGCACTTCGGCAGGGACTTTCTTGCCCAGCTGCACGTACTGCTCGAACTGCGACAGCAGCGTGCGCACGAAGACTTCCGACTCGCGCTCGGCGGCGTCGGTTTCGTCGATCAGGGAAACTTCGGCACGGATGTGCCCTTCTACTTCGGTGAAGCGCTCGACCGCACCGCGCTGTTCGCCCTCGACCAGCACCTTGACAGTGCCATCGGGCAGCTTCAGCAGTTGCAATACGGTAGCGACGGTACCGACCCGATACAGGGCGTCTTCGCCTGGATCGTCATCGGCGGGGTTCTTCTGGGCCAGCAGCAGGATCTGCTTTTCGCCCGTCATCGCGGCCTCAAGGGCTTCGATAGACTTCTCACGCCCCACGAACAGTGGGATGACCATGTGCGGATAGACGACGACATCGCGCAATGGCAAAAGAGGCAAGTCGAGGGTGGTCTTCATGATTTCGCCTCTACAGCGGCCTTATGGCCGGAAACCGGTGGAAATGATGCTTGGACCTAATGTGGGGGCACGCTTGGGAAATTACAAGCGCTTGCATAGGAAAAGCAGAAAGGGGCCCGTAGGCCCCTTTCTTTCTTGCTTGCTGCCATCACCCGGCATTTACCTGAAATCAGGCGTCGGGCGCAGCCTTGGCTTGCGGCTCGCTGTTCTCGTAGATCATCAGCGGCTGCGAAGTGCCTTCGATGACGCTCTCGTCGATCACCACCTTGCTGACATCCTTCTGCGAAGGAATTTCGTACATGGTGTCGAGCAGCACGCCTTCGAGGATCGAACGCAAGCCACGGGCGCCAGTCTTGCGCTCCAGGGCCTTGCGTGCGACGGCCTTGAGGGCGTCGGTGCGGAACTCGAGGTCAACGCTTTCCATCTCGAACAGCCTGGCGTACTGCTTGGTCAGGGCGTTCTTCGGCTCGGTGAGAATCTGCATCAGCGCAGCCTCGTCCAGCTCGTCGAGGGTCGCCAGCACCGGCAGGCGGCCGACGAACTCAGGGATCAGGCCAAACTTGACCAGATCGTCCGGCTCGACTTCGCGCAGCGATTCACCGACCTTCTTGCCCTCTTCCTTGCTGCGTACTTCGGCGCCAAAACCGATGCCACCCTTGGTGGAGCGGTTCTGGATGACCTTTTCCAGGCCGGAGAAGGCGCCACCGCAGATGAACAGGATGTTGCGGGTATCAACCTGCAGGAATTCCTGTTGCGGGTGCTTGCGGCCGCCCTGCGGCGGTACCGAAGCAACGGTGCCTTCAATCAGCTTCAGCAGCGCCTGCTGCACGCCTTCGCCCGAAACGTCGCGGGTGATGGACGGGTTGTCCGACTTACGCGAGATCTTGTCGATTTCGTCGATGTAGACAATGCCCATCTGGGCCTTTTCCACATCGTAGTCGCACTTCTGCAGCAGTTTCTGAATGATGTTCTCGACGTCTTCACCCACATAACCGGCTTCGGTCAGGGTGGTGGCGTCAGCAATGGTGAACGGTACGTTCAGCAGCCGTGCAAGGGTTTCGGCGAGCAGGGTCTTGCCCGAGCCGGTAGGCCCGATGAGCAGGATGTTGCTCTTGCCGAGCTCGACTTCGTCGCCCTTCTTGTCACGCTGGTTCAGGCGCTTGTAGTGGTTGTACACCGCTACAGCCAGCACCTTCTTCGCGCGCTCCTGACCGATGACGTACTGGTCCAGGATGCCGCTGATTTCTTTCGGCGAAGGCAATTTGTGCGCGCTGCTTTCGGCCTGGGCTTCCTGCACCTCCTCACGGATGATGTCGTTGCACAGGTCGACGCACTCGTCGCAGATAAATACCGAGGGCCCGGCAATCAGTTTGCGCACTTCGTGCTGGCTTTTGCCGCAGAAGGAGCAATAAAGCAATTTGCCGCTGTCCTCGCCGTTACGGGTGTCAGTCATTCGATCGATCCAATCCGGTAGGCTTGCAACACAAGATGAAGGCAATTGCGGGCTTTTTCAAGTCCGCAGGTAGGCGCTTTCCGCACCTACCTGCTCTGGCACCTGGGATCAGGAGGCCAGTTGCCGCTTGTCGTACACCGAGTCGATCAGGCCGTACTCGGCCGCGCGCGAGGCGCTCATGAAATTGTCACGCTCGGTGTCACGCTTGATGGTCTCGAGATCCTGGCCGGTGTGGTAGGCCAGCAGCTCGTTCAGGCGCGCCTTGATATTGAGGATTTCCTGGGCGTGGATCTCGATATCGGTGGCCTGGCCCTGGAAACCGCCCAGTGGCTGGTGGATCATCACGCGCGAGTTCGGCAGGCAGTGGCGCTTGCCCTTGGCACCAGCGGCCAACAGGAACGCACCCATGCTGCAGGCCTGGCCGATGCAGATGGTCGAGACGTCCGGCTTGATGAACTGCATGGTGTCGTAGATCGACATGCCTGCAGTCACCGAGCCGCCCGGGGAGTTGATGTACAGATGGATATCCTTGTCCGGGTTTTCCGCTTCAAGGAACAGCAGCTGCGCCACTACCAGGTTGGCCATGTAATCCTCTACCGGGCCAACCAGGAAGATCACTCGCTCCTTCAACAGGCGCGAGTAGATGTCGTAGGCACGTTCGCCACGGGCGGACTGCTCGATAACCATCGGGACCAGGCCGCCTGCGGCCTGGATGTCAGAGCTCTGCTGAATATAAGAATTGCGGGACATGTCCTGCGCTCACTCCCAAATAGTCATGGCTTGATAACGCACAAGCCAGCTCGAAGGCTGGCTTGTGGGGGTTTCCTACGAGAGAAGCCTGTTACTCAGCGGCGGCAGGAGCCTGTGCTGGCTTAACGGCGTCTTCGTACGAGACCGACTTGTCGGTCACAGTCGCTTTCTGCAGAACAGTATCTACAACTTGTTCTTCCAGCACAACCGAACGGACTTCGTTCAGTTGCTGGTCGTTCTTGTAGTACCAGGAGATGACCTGCTCAGGCTCTTGGTAAGCCGAAGCCATTTCTTCGATCATTTCGCGAACCTTGCCTTCGTCTGGCTTCAGTTCGAACTGCTTGACCACTTCAGCGACGATCAGGCCCAGCACCACACGGCGCTTGGCTTGCTCTTCGAACAGCTCGGCCGGCAGTTGCTCAGGCTTGATGTTGCCACCGAACTGCTGAACAGCCTGGACGCGCAGACGGTTGACTTCGTTTTCCAGCAGTGCCTTTGGCACTTCGATCGGGTTGGCGGCCAACAGACCGTCCATGACCTGGTTCTTGACCTTGGTCTTGATCGCCTGACGCAGTTCACGCTCCATGTTCTTGCGAACTTCGGTGCGGAAGCCTTCCAGGGTCGACTCTTTGATGCCGAACTGGGCGAAGAACTCTTCGTTCAGCTCTGGCAGCACAGGGGCCGATACGCTGTTGACGGTGATGGTGAACTCGGCGGCTTTGCCAGCCAGGTCCAGGTTCTGATAGTCCTCTGGGAAGGTCACGTTGACAACGCGCTCTTCGCCAGCCTTGGCGCCAACCAGGCCATCTTCGAAGCCTGGGATCATGCGGCCGGAACCCAGTACCAGCTGAGTGCCCTTGGCGGAACCACCGGCGAACACTTCACCGTCGACCTTGCCGACGAAGTCGATGTTGACCTGGTCGTCGTTCTGCGCAGCGCGCTCGACGGCCTCGAAGCGGGTGTTCTGCTTGCGCAGGACTTCCAGCATGTTGTCCAGGTCGGCGTCAGCCACTTCGGCGCTCAGGCGCTCGACGTTGATCGAGTCGAAGCCGGCAACGGTGAACTCTGGGAACACTTCGAAGATGGCAACGAATTCCAGGTCCTTGCCCTTTTCGAAGGACTTAGGCTCAACGGCCGGAGCGCCAGCCGGGTTCAGCTTCTGCTCGACGATGGCTTCGTAGAAGGAAGCCTGAACCAGGTCACCGAAGGCCTCTTGACGGGCATCGGCTTCGAAACGCTGACGGATCACGCTCATCGGCACCTTGCCTGGGCGGAAGCCCGCGACCTTGGCGCGCTTGGCAGTCTGCTGCAGACGCTTGTTGACTTCGTTCTCGACGCGCTCGGCCGGAACGGCGATGGTCATGCGGCGCTCGAGAGCGGAAGTGTTTTCAACAGAAACTTGCATGGATATTCCTCGTTGCACAGACGTTAGCCGGCGATAGCCCGACTCCAGAATCAAGGGCAAACATTCTAGTGAGTCACGCACCAGAAGTCACCCCACCCGGGACGACGGGAAACCTCGCCGGTCGATTAACTTGCATGGCCCGCACGGTGAAGTGCCGAGCCTCTTATATAGAGAGCTGCGTACCCCCGATGGGTGGCACACAACCGAAATACCTTGTCAAACAACCGCCAGCTTGAAAGCGACCCGCTTATTCAGGATCGATCTCATTGAACTGGCAGTACTCCTCCCACTCCATACCCAGCGCCTCAGCCACTTCGCGATGGGTCTCCAGGCGCATGGCCTCCAGCTGCTCGGGGCTTTCGGCGATCAACTGCAGCGCCAGCTCCCAGGGCTGAATGCCCTGCTCATCGGCGGCATCCTCGAATGCCCACTCGATCTGCTGGGCCTGCTCACGCGCATCCAGCTCGCGGATCTCCTCGAGCAGTTGCGGATTGGCTTCGGCAAAGCGCTGCAACGCCAGGGCCTGGCGGGCTTCTTTTGCAATCATCGGGGTGTTCCTCTGCCGGCCAAATGGGCCGGTGTTTCAACCGGCTGAAATCTAACAGCTTTTATTGGGGTGCCACCAGAGGATTACAAGGGCGGAAAGCGATATCCCTTAACCTCAGATGGTTCTTACCACCATCAGGGAATGAGCCTCTGGGCAGCAGATTCTGACTTCACTTGAATGGAGTACCTTTTTTGGTACACTTCCATGAGCGAAAAACCACCAACACTGGAAGCCTGCTTCTACCGCACAGAAGCAGGCAACGAACCTGTTCGCGACTGGCTCATTTCATTGCCCCGCGGGCACAAGAGAATGATCGGCACCCAAATCATGACGGTCCAGATCGGATGGCCACTCGGCATGCCCCTGGCCAGAAAGCTGGACCAAGGACTATGGGAAACCAGGATCGACCTGGACAACACCATTGCGCGAGTACTGTTCACGGTCTCCGGAAGCACGATGGTACTGCTGCACGGCTTTATCAAGAAAAGCCAGAAAACACCGGCTTTCGAACTGGAAACCGCCAGACAGCGCAAAGCAGCCCTGGAGAAATACACATGACCAACCCACACATCGGCTCCGGATTCGACGACTTTCTCACCGAACAGAAACTGGCAGAGGAAGTCAGCGCCGCAGCACTCAAGCGCGTGATTGCCTGGCAGATCGCCGAAGCCATGAAGAACCAGAACGTCACCAAGAAGATCCTGGCCGAGCGCATGCACACCAGCCGCACAGCCGTCGACCGGGCACTGGACCAGAACGACCCCGGCATGACCCTGGCCACGCTGGCCAGCGCCGCTCGCGCACTGGGGCAACGCGTGGAAGTACGCCTCATACCCGACCAGATTCCAGCCCATCCCTGACCAGACAACCGGGCAGTGCTGGCTGCCCACCCGCTGACGCCGCGCAGAAACAACAAAGGCGCCCGATCTCACGATCAAGGCGCCTTCGAAAAATATGGGGTGGACGATGGGAATCGAACCCACGACAACTGGAATCACAATCCAGCGCTCTACCAACTGAGCTACGCCCACCATATTGCGGTGTTGCAGTGTTGCGATACAGCCTTACAGAAGCATGGTGCGGACGAAGAGACTCGAACTCTTACAGCTTGCGCCGCTGGAACCTAAATCCAGTGTGTCTACCAATTTCACCACGTCCGCGTAACGCTTAAAACAAAGGCGCCAGATTATTCAATCAAAGGCGCCTTCGTCGAATATGGGGTGGACGATGGGAATCGAACCCACGACAACTGGAATCACAATCCAGCGCTCTACCAACTGAGCTACGCCCACCATATTGCATTACAGCCTTACTTGCTTGCCCAAGCTGCCTATATGGCGCACCCGGCAGGACTCGAACCTGCGACCATCCGCTTAGAAGGCGGATGCTCTATCCAGCTGAGCTACGGGCGCTTAAGCGTGAAGCCTAACCGAACAAGCCGTTAACAGGTAACTGCTAAACCACTCATTCTGCCCGACCTCGCCAACCAGTGCTAGGCTGTGCCCGACAAGTGCGGCGAATCTTATAGGCGAGCCTACAGGTCGTCAACACCTTTCTCGAAAAAATTTAAATTATTTAAGGGGTTAGGGGATTTGCCCGACCACCCGCCTTTGCCCTTGGGCGATGTCGTGCGAGAATGCGCCCTCTTTATTGTTCCTTTCTCGATGGTTAATCACGCGTCTATGACTGCACACCTAATCGATGGCAAGGCGATCGCCGCCAACCTGCGCAAGCAGATCGCTCAACGTGTCGAGGAGCGTCGCCAGCAAGGCCTGCGCACGCCGGGCCTGGCGGTGATCCTGGTCGGCACCGACCCCGCCTCCCAAGTCTATGTCTCGCACAAGCGCAAGGACTGCGAAGAGGTCGGCTTCATTTCCCAGGCATTCGACCTGCCCAGCGAGACCACGCAGCAAGCGCTGACCGAGCTGATCGACCGCCTCAACGACGACCCGGCCGTCGACGGCATCCTGCTGCAGCTGCCGCTGCCGGCGCACCTGGACGCTTCACTGCTGCTCGAGCGCATCCGCCCCGACAAAGACGTCGACGGCTTCCACCCGTACAACATCGGCCGCCTGGCCCAGCGCATCCCGCTGCTGCGCCCGTGCACGCCAAAAGGCATCATGACCCTGCTGGAAAGCACCGGTCAGGACCTGTACGGCATGAATGCGGTCATCGTCGGCGCTTCCAACATCGTTGGCCGCCCGATGGCCATGGAGCTGCTGCTGGGTGGTTGCACCGTGACCGTCTGCCACCGCTTCACCAAGGACCTGGCCGGCCACGTCGGCCGTGCCGACCTGGTGGTCGTGGCCGCCGGCAAGCCTGGCCTGGTCAAGGGTGAGTGGATCAAGGAAGGCGCCATCGTCATCGACGTCGGCATCAACCGCCAGGAAGATGGCAAGTTGGTCGGCGACGTGGTCTACGAGACTGCCCTGCCGCGTGCCGGCTGGATCACGCCGGTTCCGGGCGGTGTCGGGCCGATGACCCGCGCCTGCCTGCTGGAAAACACGCTGTATGCGGCGGAAGAGCTGCACAAGTAGTACCGCGTGACATGAAAACGGCACCTCTTGGAGGTGCCGTTTTTTTATCCCCGCGGTTCACCGCAGGCAGCACAGCCGATTCGGCTGCCAGCTGCGCAATATCAGCCACCCCCGCTGCCAGCACACCCCGTTTCAGCCAGCATCGCTTCGCTCCGCGCCCGACAATATCTCCAGAGCCCTCACTGGAAGCGTCGCCGCAAGGAGACCCCTCATGACCCGTTATATCGATGTGCAAGACCTCGCCCGCCTGGTCAACCGCAAAGGCCTGGCCACCTGCCTGGTGGAGATGGCCGAGTACATTCGCCAGGACTACCTGCGTTGGCAGGCCTTCGAGAAGTGCGCCCGGGTGGCCAATCACTCGCCCGGTGGGGTCATCGAGCTGATGCCGGTGTCCGATGCCGACCTGTACGCTTTCAAGTACGTCAACGGCCACCCGAAGAACACGCACCATGGCCTGCCCACGGTAATGGCCTTCGGCACCCTGGCCGATGTCGACACCGGCACGCCGTTGCTGCTCAGCGAGATGACCCTGACCACAGCGATCCGTACCGCGGCCACTTCGGCACTGGCCGCCCGCTACCTGGCGCGGGAGGACAGCCGCTGCATGGCGCTGATCGGCAACGGCTCGCAGAGCGAGTTCCAGGCCATTGCCTTCAATACCCTGGTGGGCATCGACGAGATCCGCCTGTACGACATCGACCCGACGGCCTCGGCCAAGCTGGTGGCCAACCTGGCCGGCCGCCCCGGCCTGAAGCTGAGCATCGCCAACTCGGTTGCCGAAGCGGTACGCGGCGCTGACATTGTCACCACGGTCACGGCCGACAAGGCCTATGCAACCATCCTGACCCCGGAGATGATCGAGCCTGGCATGCACCTGAATGCCGTCGGCGGCGACTGCCCAGGCAAAACCGAACTGCACCGCGACATCGTCGAACAGGCGCGAGTGATTGTCGAATACGAACCGCAGAGCCGGGTCGAAGGCGAGATTCAGCAGATGCCTGCAGATTCGCCGGTAGTCGAGTTCTGGCAGGTGCTCGCCGGGCTTGTTCAGGGCCGCGAGCATGCCGAACAGGTCACGCTGTTCGACTCGGTCGGCTTTGCCCTCGAAGACTATTCGGCCCTGCGTTATGTGCTGGACACCACGCGCATGCTGGGCATTGGCCAGGACATCGCGCTGGTGCCGAAGCTGGAGGATCCGAAAGACCTCTACTCGCTGCTGCAGCCACGAGTCATTGGCGTACGCTCGATGCGCAAGGCAGACACCGCCTGCGCCTGATGCACCCTGGGGCTGCGCAGCGGCCCCGGTTTACGCCTACCCTGTCCATGCCCCCTTCCGAAAGAAGCCCTGTGCATGGACACCAAGGACGCCAACGCCCCACCTCTGGACCGCATCGACGAAGCCATCATCGACGTGCTGCGCCACGACGGGCGCATCACCTTCGAAAAGCTCTCGAGCCTGGTCCACCTCACCCCACGCCCCTGCCTGGAGCGCGTGCGCAAGCTTGAGCGGCGGGGCGTGATCCGCGGCTACGGCGCCATCATCGACCTGCAGAAGCTCGCCCCGGGCTTGTCGCTGCTGGTGCTGGTGGCCCTGTCCAACCAGAGCGGGCGTGCTGCGCAAAAGGCCTTTGAAGCCACCATGCTGGCTTGCCCGGAGGTCTACGAATGCCATCTGATCAGCGGCCACTTCGACTACAGCCTGCGCCTGCGCTGCCGTGACATGGAGCACTACCGGGTGCTCAGCGAAAGCTGGATGAACGACGATGCGCTGCATATCGACAAGCTGGTGGCGCACCCGGAACTGGCGGCAGTCAAGCACATGGCCCCGCCACTGGGGCTGTAACCGGCCCCAGTAGTTGGCAAACGGATTGCAAATATCCCCTTCGCGCTGGCCAGCGCCCTGATTCACCCTCCGCGAGGGGGCAGCTGTACCCTCCCATGCACCGAACTAGAGCCCGGCCAGCGTAAACGCCCCACAACTGGTCAGACCGGTAAGGCCAAAAACCCTTGCAAAGTCGGGTTTTTCGCGCTTTTATGACTCCGCGCTGAACAAACCGGTAAGACCACAATAATTAAGTCCTGCGCTCTTTCGCCCCGTGCGGCACCGAAGCAAGGACACCGATCTGAGATCTCTCCCATGCTCAAATGGTGCTCGCGTTCGATCTTCCTGCAAGTTGTGCTCGGCCTTGCTCTCGGCATCGCCTGCGGCCTCAGCTTCCCCGACCTTTCCCTGCAGCTCAAACCCCTCGGCGACGGCTTCATCAAGCTGATCAAGATGCTCATCGGCCTGATCGTGTTCTGCGTGGTGGTCAGTGGCATTTCCGGCGCTGGCGACCTGAAGAAGGTCGGGCGCATCGGCCTGAAATCGGTGATCTACTTCGAAGTGCTGACCACCATCGCGCTGGTCATCGGTCTGGTGTTCGCCTTCAGCAGCGGCATCGGCAGTGGCGCCAACATCCACCTCGATCAGCTGTCCAGCGCCGACGCCAGCAGCCTGGCCGAGCGCGGCCAGCACATCCATGGGGCCACGGCGTTCTTCATGGACCTGATCCCGACCTCGGTGGTCGGTGCCTTCGCCGACAACAACATCCTCCAGGTGTTGCTGTTCTCGGTACTGTTCGGCAGCGCGCTGAACCTGGTGGGCGATTCGGCCGCCGGCATCTCGCGGCTGATCAACGAACTGAGCCACGTGATCTTCCGCATCATGGGCATGATCGTGCGCCTGGCGCCGATCGGCGTGTTCGGTGCCATCGCCTTCACCACCAGCAAGTACGGCCTGGAATCGCTGCAGCACCTGGGCGGCCTGGTGGCGCTGTTCTACCTGACCTGCGCCGGCTTCGTGCTGATCGTGCTGGGTACCGTGATGCGCGTGTCGGGTCTGAAGCTGTTGCCGTTCATCAAGTACCTGCGTGAAGAGCTGACCATCGTGCTCGGCACCGCTTCGTCCGACGCCGTGCTGCCGCAGATCATGCGCAAGCTGGAACACCTGGGCATCGGCAGCTCCACCGTCGGCCTGGTCATCCCCACCGGCTACTCGTTCAACCTCGACGGCTTCTCCATCTACCTGACCCTGGCCATCGTGTTCATCGCCAACGCCACCGGCACGCCGCTGGAGATGACCGACCTGCTGACCATCCTGCTGGTGTCGCTGGTGACTTCCAAGGGGGCTCACGGCATCCCAGGCTCGGCGCTGGTGATCCTCGCCGCTACCCTGACCGCCGTGCCGGCGATTCCGGTGGTGGGCCTGGTGCTGGTACTGGCAGTGGACTGGTTCATGGGCATTGGCCGGGCACTGACCAACCTGATCGGCAACTGCGTGGCCACCGTGGCCATCGCCCGCTGGGAAAAGGACATCGACCTGGAACGTGCGCAGAACGTGCTCGATGGCAAACCCGGCTTCGCCCCGGCGCCACGCAAGCCAGCCAACCCCCATCAACAGGAATTCTGAGCGAACGTGGCCGGCGTTGACGCCGGCCCTTCCAGGAGCGAAACGTGATCAGCTCATCGACCGTCGTCAACTCAGTGGTGGAAAAACTGCGCCAGGCCCTGGCCCGTGGCCAGTGGCGCTCCGGCGACATGCTACCCGGCCAGCGCGAACTGGCCGAACAACTGGGCATCAGCCGCCCCAGCCTGCGCGAAGCGGTGACCGTGCTGGAAACCCTGGGCCTGGTACGTGCACTGCCGGGCAAGGGGGTGCTGGTGCTCGATGCCGAGGCTGCGCCCCAGGACCCGGCCAGCGAAAGCGCCGCAGCGGCCAGCCTGGCCGATGTACTGGAGCTGCGCTACACCCTCGAACCGTTCATCGTCGGCCTGGTCGCGCAATCGGCCAACAGCCAGGACATCGGCCAGCTGCGCCTGACCCTGATGGACATGCGCGAAGCCCTGGAAGCTGATGACAGCGAAGCCGGGGTCAAGGCCTACATCGCCTTCCACGAAGCGCTGTTCGCCTTGACCACCAACCCGATCTTCCAGAGCGTGGTGCAGCAGACTGGCAACGCCCTCAAGCAAAGCGCCAGCATGCTGCGCAACTCGCCCGAGCACCTGGCCGCCCGGCTCAAGGAAAACGAAGCCGTGGTGCGCGCCATTCGCGAACGCAACAGCGCCCAGGCCAGCGCCCAGATGCGCCAGCACATTCTTGCCGAAGGCGAGCGCATGGGCATTCAACTCAACATCCCGGACGACCAGCCCGGCCAATGACCCTTGGAGAGCGACCATGACCGCCTGCGCCCACGCCGCCCCCCGCCTGCCTGCCCTGCTCGCCGCCGGCGAGACTCGCCTGTCGGCCGAGCAGATCTACCCGCGCCTGTTCGACGCGATCCTCGAGCAGCGCCTGCCGCCTGGCAGCCTGTTGCCCGAACAGGCCCTGGGCAATGCCTTCGGGGTCAGCCGCACGGTGATCCGCCGGGTGCTCGGGCGCCTGTCGGACCAACAAGTGGTGGTGCAGCGCCCCAGCCACACTGCCCACCTGGCTGCACCCGACCCCGAGCAGGCACGCCAGGTGCTCAGCGCCCGGCGCCTGGCCGAAACCACCCTGATCAGCCTGGCCGCGCAGCGTGCACGGCCCGTGCAGATCCGCCAGCTGCGCCAGCTGGTCGAGCGCGAGCGCCAGCACCATGAGCGCGGCGAGCGCTGCGCCGCCATCCGCCTGGGTGGCGAGTTTCACCTCAAGCTCGCCCAGGTAGCGGCCAATGAGCCGCTGGCGCGGTTTCTCAATGGCCTGGTGCCGATGACCTCGTTGATCATCGCCCGTTATGAATCGCCTTGCTGCGACCACTGCGCCTGGGAGGAACATGCGGCGATCATCGATGCTGTAGAAGCCGGTGATGCGGGGGCGGCACTGGCGTTAATGCATGAGCACCTCGACCGCCTGGAAGACAAACTCGACCTCGACTGAGCCGGAGCCGCCCTATACTCGGATAACCACCCAGCCTCTACCCCCGGGAGGCAGCCGAGTGAGCCGACGAGTCCTGGTTCTAGTGTGCCTCTTGCTGGCCATCGTCGGCTGCGCCGGCAAACGCCCGCCTGCCCCGCCCCCGCCGGCGGTGCTCGACCCTGCCGCCTGGCAGCGCATCGATCAGGAGCTGATCGAGGCTTCGGCCGGCGCCGCGGGCTCTGCCAACGACTACGCACGGCGCTCGATGCGGGTATGGAAGGAGCAGGTGCAGCAACGCACCGAAAAAGACTTCATCCCCTGGTTCACCGGCTACTGGACCCAGCAGTGGCTGACCATGAAGGTCGCCTGGTACAAGCTCGACAGCGGCGAGGGCCGCGAGCCCGCGGAAAAGCGCCTGGCGCTGTACCTGCAGGAGCAGTACCACCAGCGGGTCATCGAACCGGTGGCCGAACAGATCAACCCCGAGGGCATCCGCGATCGTGCCTGCGAGCTGTATATACAGTTGTTCGGCCAGCAACTGCACGCCATCATCCAGCGCTACAACGCCGCCCCCGAGCAAATCAGCCAACGCCTGAACCGCATCCCGGCCATCCACCTGGGGCCTCCGCCCGCCCGCAATGCCTCGCTGTATGAGTTGTTGCGGGCCAAGTCGCTGGAGCAGCAACCGGCCTGGCTGGCGTTGCGTGACCACTTGCACAAGCAGGCCGCCAAAGGCCCCGGCAGAACCGACGCGGGCTTGTCGTCGGTGGCGACTGATGCCAGCGAAAAAATCGGCGCCACCCTGGCCCCGCGCGGCATCGCCAGCGCCGTGGCCAGTGCCGTGGGCAAGGTGGCCGGGGCGATGATTTCGATTGTCTCGACCGGCTACGGCATCATGGCCCATAACCGTGACCAGCCACAGATGATCGAGCAGTTGCGGGTGATCCTGAATGTGGCACTCAACCAGGAATGGCAGGAGCTGATGGAGAACCGCCAGAGCGGCGCCCTGGCGGGGGTGTACTACCTGTCTGGGCAGGTCGAGGACAGCCTGCTGGCCACTATGCCCCAGCCATCCATGGAACAGCAGACCGAACTGCGGCAAGCGCCGGCACAACAGGAGCCTTTGCTGATTCGCCTGCCTTAGCCTCCTGTACCGGCCCTTTCGCGGGCTTGCCCGCTCCCACAGGTATTGCACAGGCCTTGCTGCAGTGGAAATCTTGTGGGAGCGGGCGAGCCCGCGAAAGGGACAGGGCATGTCACCTCAGGCGGCGGCCATGGCCGAAGTCGGCAAGCCAAAGATCCGGTCGAACGCCCAGTTGTAGGCGAAGGTGTAGCACGGGATCAGAACGATGAACGCCAGGTCCACCAGAAACGCCTCCAGCAGGCTCATGTCCAGCCACCAGGCAATCAGCGGAATCAGGTACACCACCAAGGTCAGCTGGAAACCGACGGCATGCGCCACCCGCCGCGCCACGCTGCGTCCACGCTTGGCCTGGCGGCTCTCCCAGTACTCGAACAGGCTGTTGTAGATCAGGTTCCAGAGCATGGCGATGGTGGTGATCATCACCGCCAGCGGCCCGGTGTGCGAAGCCTGGGTGTCCGACAGGTAGGCCAGCCCCAGCGTCGACATGCACAGGCCGATCAGTTCATAGAAGGTCACGTAGACCAGTTTGCGTTTGACGCCCTGCACGGGTTACCTCATGTGTCGAAATGCGATGAGGCGCAAGGATGATTCAATCCGCTTGACAGAAAAAGTCAGCAGCTTTCAGATTGATTGACAGGAGGCTGCCATGAATTTTTCCAGCGACAACATCCAGCTGTTTCTCGCCGTGCTCGACCGCGGTTCGTTTTCCGCCGCTGCCCGCGCCCTGCAGCGCGTGCCCTCGGCGGTGAGCATGGCCATCGGCAACCTTGAAGCCGAACTGGGCTACACCTTGTTCGAGCGCGGCTCACGGGAGGTCCGCGCCACCGCCCAGGCCCTGGCACTGGAACCCCATGCACGGCTGATCGCCGAACAGCTGGGCCTGCTGCAGGTGCATGCACTGGAGCTTTCCCAAGGGCTGGAAAGCAGCCTGACCCTTGCCGTTGTCCCGGATATCGACCATCGCCCGCTGCTGGCGGCCATTGCCAGCCTCGGTGCACGCTACCCGCTGCTCGACATCCAGCTGCTCAGCGCCCCGCAGGAAGAAGCCCTGCACCTGCTCGACAGCGGCCGCGCCGACCTGTGCGTGGCCTTTGCCGGCCTGCAGGTCGATGCCCGCCGCAGCTTCCAGCACATCGGCATGGAGTCGCTGGTGGCCACTTTGTCGCCGGGTCACCCGGCCCTGCTCGAGGACCGAATCCACTACCTCGAAGACTTGGTCAATGTGCGCCAGATCCTGGTGCGCAGCCGCGACCTGCCGCTGCTTGATCCGCGCCCGTTGATCGGCGCCACGCACTGGTCCACCGACAGTTTCGACCTGGCCCTGCAGATGGTCGAAGCCGGCCTTGGCTGGGGTGATCTGCCACTGGCCCGGGTCGCGCCACTCATCGATGCCGGGCGTTTGGTGCGCCTGCAATTTCACAACACGCGCAACGAACTGCAGCTGCCGATCCACGCCTTCTGGCGCAAGCAGCAACCTCTGCGCCAAGGCGCGCGCCTGCTGATCGACCTGATGGCCACCGGCTGATCCACCGTCCGTCGACCTGAACCAAAGAAAATAGGTAAGTGTTTCAACCTTTTACCGGCCAAGCCGATATGCCAGGAGACAGGCCCCGCCATCGCGCCACAAGCGCGCGGCGCCCTCCCCTCCATGGCTCAAGGTCTCGAAACATGAACCTGAAATTTCGCCACAAGATCCTCCTCAGCGCCTGCGGTGTCGTGGTGCTGGCCTTTGCGCTGTTCACGCTCTACAACGATTATCTGCAACGCAACACCCTTCGCCAGAACATCGAATCGTCCGTGCAACAAGCTGGCGCGCTGACCGCCAGCAGCGTGCAGAACTGGATGAGCGGGCGCATTCTGGTGCTGGAGAACCTGGCGCAGGACATTGCCGAACAAGGGGCAGGAGAGACCCTGGGGGGGCTGATTGAGCAGCCTTCCTACACGCGAAACTTCCTTTTCACCTACCTGGGCCAGGCAAACGGTGTGTTCACCCAGCGCCCAGACACGCAGATGCCGGCCGGCTACGACCCCCGTCAGCGGCCGTGGTACAGCAGCGCGGTCAGCGCCGGCCAGACCGTGCTCACCGCCCCCTACCAGGGCGCCGTCGGTGGCCTGATGGTGACCATCGCGGTACCGGTGAAAAGCAAGCGCAACGGCGAGTTGATCGGCGTGGTAGGTGGCGACCTGACCCTCGACACCCTGGTCGAGATCATCAACTCGGTCGACTTCGGCGGCATCGGCCACGCCTTCCTCGCCGACAGCAGTGGCCAGGTGATCGTCAGCCCGGACAAGGACCAGCTGATGAAGAACCTCAAGGACATCTACCCCGGCAGCGGCCTGCGCGTGACGGCCGGCATGCAGGACGTCACCCTCAACGGCGAGGAACGGCTGATCTCCTTCGCCCCGGTCGCCGGCCTGCCGTCGGCGCAGTGGTACATCGGCCTGTCGATCGACAAGGACAAGGCCTACGCCGCCATCAGCCAGTTCCGCACCTCGGCGATCATCGCCATGCTCATTGCCGTGGTCGCCATCGCCGTGCTGCTCGGCCTGCTGATCCCGGTGCTGATGCGCCCGCTGACCACCATGGGCCGCGCAATGCGCGACATCGCCGAAGGTGAAGGCGACCTGACCCGCCGCCTCGACGTGCAGCACAAGGACGAATTCGGCGAGCTGGCCAGCTCGTTCAACCGCTTCGTCGAGCGTATCCACACCTCGATCAGCGAAGTGTCTTCGGCTACCCGCCTGGTGCACGACCTGTCGGAGAAAGTGGTCAATGCCTCCAACGCCTCGATCATCGGCTCCGAAGAACAGAGCATGCGCACCAACAGCGTGGCCGCGGCCATCAACCAGCTGGGCGCTGCGACCCAGGAGATCGCCCGCAATGCGGCCGATGCCTCGCAACATGCCAGCGGCGCCAGTGACCAGGCCCATGGCGGCCGTGAGGTGGTCGAGCAGGCGATCAACGCCATGACCGCGCTGTCCCAGCGCATCAGCGAGTCGTGCGAACAGATCGAAACCCTCAATGCCAGCACCGACGAGATCGGCAAGATCCTCGACGTGATCAAGGGCATTTCCCAGCAGACCAACCTGCTGGCGCTCAACGCCGCCATCGAAGCCGCCCGTGCCGGTGAGGCCGGGCGCGGCTTTGCCGTGGTTGCCGACGAGGTCCGCAACCTGGCACACCGCACCCAGGAATCGGCCGAAGAAATCCACCGCATGATCACCAGCCTGCAAGTAGGCTCGCGCGAGGCGGTGCACACCATGAACACCAGCCAGGTATCGAGCGAACAGACCGTGCAGGTGGCCAACCAGGCCGGCGAACGCCTGGCCAGCGTGACCCAGCGCATCGGCGAAATCGACGGCATGAACCAGTCGGTGGCCACGGCGACCGAGGAACAGACGGCAGTGGTCGAGAGCCTCAACCTGGACATCACCCAGATCAACGCGCTCAACCAGCAAGGGGTGGAGAACCTCAACCAGACCCTGCAGCATTGCGATGCCCTGGCGCAGCAGGCCGGGCGCCTGAAGCAGCTGGTGGGCAGCTTCCGCATCTGATGCAGCGCCCCTCGTCGGCGCTCGCCGACGAGGGGATTGCGCGCTAGGCGGCCACCGCCTGGCCGCTCCTGCCCCGCCGCACCCAGGCCAGCAACACCGCCGCCATCAGCACAAAGCCCAGATAGCCGAACAGCGGATACACCTCGCCCACCAGGCTGATGAACCCCACCAGGCTGCAGACGAACGCCGCCACCCCGGTGACCACCGAACCCCAGCGGAACTTCGCCGTGCCCGCCGGCAGCAGCCGCGACAGGAACGAGAACAGCGTGCCCACCGCCGTGTTGACGATCATGCCGAAGATGATCAGGCACATCACCACGCCCAGCAGCGGCGACACTTCATTGGCAATCGACAGCATCGGCATGGGCAAGTCGGCCACGCTGTCCAGGCGCGACAACAGCCCGGCACTCATCACCAGCATCAGCAAGCCCAGCGCAGCGCCCCCGAGCAGGCCGCCCCATACTGCGGCCTTCTCGCCCTTGGCCGAGCCGCCGAGGATCGCCAGGATCGGTGCCCCGGCAACGATGTTGTAGGACACATACAAAAACGCCCCGAGCAACCAGTGCCGGGTGCCCGCCTGCTGCTGGCTGGCCAGCTGGTCGAGCGCGGCAAGGCTCTGCCCGCGGGTGAACACCGCGTACAGGGCAATCGCCGAGGCCACCAGGATCAGCAACGGGGTAATGGCACCAATGGCGACGATGACCTTGCGCACATCCAGGCACACGATCGCCACCACCAGCAGCGTCACCAGCACGCTGCCGGTCAGTGCCGGAATGCCGAACTGCTGCTCCAGCAATGCTCCACCACCGGCCAGCATGACCACGGTCACGGCGAACATGAAGAAGGTGATCAGCCAATCGACGAACAAGCCCAGATGGCGCCCGCAGATGGCCTGGATCACATCCTTGTGCGAAGTGGCGCGCTGGCGGTTGCCCAGCCCGGCGAGGGCCATGCCGAGGAAGGTGAACAGCGCCGCGCTGACCAGGGCGCCCAACAGCCCCCAGAGGCCGAAGTCGACGAAGAACAACAGCAGTTCCCGCCCGGACGCAAAGCCCGCCCCCACGATCACGCCGACGAAGGCCCCGGCGATCTTCAGTTGTTCTTGCATGTGAACCTCTGGTTATTGTTGTTGTGGCCCCACAGGGCTTGGCCGCGAACTGCGGCTGGCTCAGCCTTCGCCGACGAATGCCTGCACTTCGATCTCCACATCCACGCCCAGCGCCAACGCCGACGCCACGGTCGAACGCACCGGCAGCGCGGCGCCGAAGAACGCTTTGTAGACCTCGTTGAAACCGGCGAAGTGGTCCATCGACGACAGCCACACCGTCACCTTGACCACCTGGTCGAAGCGCGCCCCGCACGCCTCCAGGCTCTCGGCGATGCGTTCGCAGGCGGCGCGGGTCTGGGCCTGGATATCACCGCGCACCACCTCGCCAGCGGGGCTCATCGGCACCTGGCCAGACAGGAACAGGAAACCGCCCGCCTTCACCGCACGGGAAAACGGGAACGGCAAGCTGCTAGGGAAACGCTGGATCTGATTGCTCATGACAAACTCCTTTCAGGGTTACTGGAAACGTGCCGGGGACAGGCGCTCGGGCGCCACCCCCTGGGCGGTCAGGCTCGGGCACAACGCTTGCCCGAGCAGCAAGTCGGCGGCCAGGCGTGAAGCACCGGCTGCCGACTGGATACCATAGCCACCTTGCGCCGCCAGCCAGAAGAACGCCGGCATCTGCCGATCGAAACCGATCACCAGGTCGCCGTCGGCGACGAACGAACGCAAGCCCGCCCAGGTGTGGCTGGGGCGGCGGATGGACAGTGACGTCATGGCCTCGATGTTGTAGATGCCCAGGGCGATATCGAGCTCCTCGGGGGCGGCATCCTGAGGCTCGACCGGGTCGGCATTGGCCGGTGAGCCCAGCAGTTGGCCGGCGTCGGGCTTGAAGTAGAAGCTCTCGTCGACACCAATCACCGCTGGCCAACGGGCAAAGTCCTGGTCGGCCGGGCCAGGGAAGGTGAACGCACTGCGCCGGCACGGCTGCAGGCCGACGCGGGCCACGCCACACTGATCGGCCACCCGGTCAGCCCAGGCACCGGCGGCATTGACCAGGGTGTGCGCCAGCAGTTGGCTGCCATCGGCCAGCTCCACCTGCCACAGCTCATCGACGTAGCGGGCCCGGAGCAGTTCGGCGTTGCAGCGCAACTCGCCACCGGCAGCACGGTAGCCACGCAGGAAGCCCTGGTGCAGGGCGTGCACGTCAAGGTCCATGGCGCCCGGCTCATGCACCGCACCGGCCAGGCTGTCGGCGTTCAGGCTGGGGACCAGCGCCAGCGCCGCGTCGCGGTCGAGCAGGCTGACCGCTGTGCCGTTGGCCAGGTTCTGCGCGTGGGTGTGTTCAAGCAGCTCGCGTTGTTCATGGCTGGCGACATACAGGCAGCCCCGCGGTTCGAGCAACGGGTGCTCGCAGAAACCTGCTGGCGGCGCTTCGTAGAAGGCTCGGCTGGCGCGGGTCAGGGCCTGGATCTGCGGTGTTCCGTAGGCCTCCATGAACATCGCGGCCGAGCGCCCGGTCGAGTGGTAGCCCGGTTGCGTTTCGCGTTCGAGCAACAGCACGCGGCGCTCACCGGCCAGGCGATAGCCCAGCGAGGCACCAGCGATACCGGCGCCGATGATCAGGGTGTCGTAGATCTGGGTCATGCACGCTCCTGCTGCGCGAATTATCATTTATGAGAATTCTAATATATGAGAATTTCGGAACATGCAAGCGCGCGAGTTAAGATGCGCGACCCATGACGTATGCCGAGACCCGCGAATGCCTGATGCCCGCACCGCTGCCCTGCCCTTGCTAGACCGCGCCGAAGTCGGCGGGCGCCTGCGCCAGGTGCGCAAGGCACGCCAGATGACTCTCAAGCAATTGTCCGAGCTCAGTGGCGTGCCGGTGTCGACCTTGTCGAAGATGGAACTGGCGCAGGTTTCGGTGAGCTACGAAAAACTGGCCGCTGCCGCGCGCGCCCTGAATGTCGACATTGCCCATCTGTTCCGCGCCAGCGGCGCGGTGGCGGAGGCCGTGGCGGCGCCAGTGACCGTGGTGGTCGACTCGTTGCCCGCCGCTGCCGGATATTCCACTGGCACCTACGATTACCACCCGATCGCCGGGGCCTTCCCGGAGCGGCGCATGACCCCCGCCTACGCCCGCATCATCGCTCGCGAACGCGGCCAGTTCGACGATTTTATCCGCCATCCAGGCCAGGAGTTCGCAGTGGTGCTGAGCGGCCGGGTGCGCATCGAATTCGAAACCGGCGAGGCCGTCAGCATCGGGCCACAGGAAACGGCTTATTTTGACAGCCAGGTCGGGCACATCTACCTGTCGGAAAGCGAGGATGGCGGCGATGCCCATGTGATGGTGGTCATGACCGATCGCTGACGCGGTTATAACCTAATAACGAACAAGTCTATTTGGCTATAAAAACTCCCTATATGCTGGCACCCATCCGATAACGGGCAAAGCTGGGCAGTCGAGTAGCGTATGGATGTAGGATCTTTCGGTTTCACCATTGCCGGACTGGTTGTGGGCTTCATCGTCGGCATGACCGGCGTCGGCGGCGGCTCGCTGATGACCCCGATCCTGCTGTGGTTCGGTATCAACCCGGCAACCGCCGTGGGCACCGACCTGCTGTATGCCGCCATCACCAAGGGCAGTGGCGTCTGGGTGCATGCCCGGCAGAAGAACATCGACTGGAAAATCACCGGCCTGCTCAGCCTCGGCAGCGTGCCGGCCGCAGCCCTGACCCTGTGGTTCCTCAGCACCCTGCACACCGACACCACGGCGCTGAACGCCATCATCAAGCAAGGCCTGGCGGTGGTGCTGATCCTCACTGCCCTGGCGATCCTGTTCAAGTCGCGCCTGCAAGCGTTCGCCAGCCGTCACGCCGGTGACCACTATCACCTCAGCGACCGCAGCCTGAACACCCTCACCGTGCTGACCGGCGTGGTGCTGGGCGTGATGGTTACCCTGACCTCGATCGGTGCCGGCGCCCTGGGCACCGTGGCGCTGTTCCTGCTCTACCCGTTCCTGGCCACCCGTCGCCTGGTCGGTACCGAGATCGCCCACGCCGTACCCCTGACCCTGGTTGCCGGTATCGGCCACGCCGGCATGGGCAACATGGACTGGTCCCTGCTGGGCTACCTGTTGCTGGGCTCGCTGCCGGGCATCTACCTGGGCAGCCACCTCACCGGACGCATCTCCGACCGCGTGCTGCGCCCCTGCCTGGCAACCATGCTGTTGCTGATCGGCTATAAACTGGCGTTTTGAGAATGTGCGACCTGCCCCGAATCGTCCTAATCTGGTAGCGAGAACCGCCAAGCAGGAGATGATTATGAAGGTCGGAGTGTTCTGGTACGAGGACGCGCATCGGTATAGAGCTTTTCAAAACCTGTATGAAGATGCGAACGAACAACATCGCAAGTTCGCTGCATGGTTCAAGGAAGCGACTGCGCTTGAACGACACCTGCGTCAGGAGGGCCATGAACCAGTAAGGGTCCTGACCACCCCAAAAGCCTTCTGCGACTGGTGCAAATCACACGGGCGTTCGCTGGACGCCTCCAGCCGAACAGCTTTCGCTCATGAGCAAATTGAACCTGCACAACGAATTCAGGATCTGGGCCAGGCAGTTGAGACGGCGCTCAGCAATCCACAGTTTCTGGTCCATGGACCTTTGATGAACAAACAATATCGCAAGTAAGTTTCCTTGATTGCCGACGGTGAGAGATCAAGTAAATCGCAGACGCCAGCGTCCGGAAAAGCTCAAATGCAATCGAGAAAGCGGCAGGATATCGATTCGATCTGAAGCCGCAGGCGAGCAGTCCAACACGTTCATCAAAACGGCTCGCATCACTAACGGATGGGTGAACGCCATCCAGTCGCCCTGCAATGTGAATGCCTCAAGCCAGAGAGCCATGCGCTGACGTAATTGATCAAACGACTCTCCCCCGTGAGGCGCACTGAAGGGGTCGCGAAGCCACGCGTCAAGTTCGGCTGGCGCCTCCTCTTGCAGTTGCTTCAGCGTTAGCCCCTGCCAGTGCCCCAGATCACAATCTGCTAACGCCATTGCTACCTTCGCCAGAGGTGAAAACCACGCGGCCGTTTCAACGGCACGCCGCTCCGGCGCAGTCAGCACTTGCACGTCGGGCAAAAGGGGGGGCGGCAAGCCGTTCAACGGCATGATGCTGTCATCGGCTTGATGAAATTGGCCCTTTTTTTGGGCCCGTGTCAGGCCATGGCTAATCAAGGTCAGGCGTATGGCTTTCAACGAGGGCTCTTCGGGTGAATGGGATTGACAGCCTGAGCATGCCAGTTGATAGCTCTCGCAACAATGTCTTGACCTGAAAGAGGCCGCGCTGCAATACATCGTACTTGGCTGCATTAAAAGAAGTCGTCACGCGCCTTCGCATCACGAATACGTTTGACGCGATCAGCTTCTACCTGCTCAACCGTTCGCAGTTCGCAAGCCTGATGTTGGTAGCGGTAGCCTTGCTTGACCGGGCGTGCAACCATGACTTCATGCTCGGCCACCAGTGCCAGCCTGGTACCCGACTCAAACCCCACGAAACCGCAGTCCTCCGGGCCTAGATGAAATGATGCATATACCAAGGCTTCATGCTGCAACTGGCGCAAACTCACGCCGGCCAGTTGAGAAAAACTCAAAATGACGGCAGCCGTATAGAGTAGGCCCAACTGGCAGGATCCATTCACCCAACGCTGCTTGCGCCAGGCCCCGGTTGGACGATACCGGTTCATACAGATTGCTGTGCCGGGCTCACGCTTCATACGCTCCCTTGAACGGGTATCGAGCATTGCGAATAGAAGCGCCCCCAACCAGATCAGCAGTACTAGAAAGATGCTTCCGGGTAGCAACCAGGCATAAATGATATGGATGAAGGTCAAGAGCTTCTGGGCAACCGGAAACCTGCCGGCATCCATTCGAATCTGCCCCAGAATAAACGCATCGGCCTCTGCACTCGCCGCCAGACCAAGACCTAGTGTGACCAGCGCAGCAAGCGCTGTCAGCCAACCACTGTTACGTTTATAGAAGGCCACCAGCCCCAACAAACGGACGGCAAGAATCAGGGAACACAGACTCAAACATACAAAAATCAGCCTTGCAAAAAGCTTGATCTCTACACCTAGCCATTGCAGCCACATCAGCCAGTATATCGCTAGCAAACAGGTGCAAATGCTCAGTGCCAACCATTCATTGCCAACCCACTGTCGGAAGTTGTAGTTGATTTTCCACGGCACGTGCCGATTTTGCGTGCGCACAAACAAGGGCACCTTGATACAGCTGCTGCTGACCTGTATTGCCCCCGCCAACAGCACATAATTTACAACGATGAACCAAAACACCTGCCGACTCCTTGTCTGAACTGGGCACAACGCTAAGATTGTCGCACTAACCTATTGAAATGCCACCAGAGCCCCAGATCGATGCCCGCCACCTCAACCAGCCCCTTGCTGCTCGCCTTGCGTGAAGGCACCCGCGACTGCCACAAGGCGCTGGAAGCCCGCCTGCCCTTCTTCAGCCCGGGCTTCGACAGTGCTGCCTACCGTCGCCTGCTGCAGGCCTACTACGGTTTTCATGCCCCCCTGGAGCATTCCCTGAGCGATTATCAGGGGCCAGAACGCCGCAAGACCGCGACCTTGGCCCGTGACCTGCAGGCCCTGAAGCTGAGCGAAGCCGACATCGACGCCCTGCCATTGTGCCAGGCACTGCCGGCCATTCACGACGAAGCCAGCGCGCTGGGCGTGATGTATGTGCTGGAGGGCTCGACCCTGGGTGGCCAGGTGCTCAAACGGGCGATGGCCGAACGCCTGGGCATCGGCCACGACAGCGGTGCCGCTTTTCTCGATGTATACGGGCCGCTGACCGGCAGCTACTGGCGCAGCTTCCTCGAGCGGCTTGGCCAGGCGTCGGCTGAAGGGCCGGCGCAGGCCACCACGGTACAGGCCGCCATCGACACGTTCACCCATTTCGAACAGTGGCTCGGCCAGCGCAATGTATTGAATTAGAGCCTTGACCAGGGGTTATTCGGCGTTTTGCCACCATGAATTACCAGCGCCGACTCTCGTTACTTGTTGTATCCAATGACAACAAGGAAGTCGCTTCATGACCGATATGACACGTCGCTCGTTGGTGGGCCTGGGCATGGCCCTGCCGCTGCTTGGCCAACTGGGCTGGGCCGGTGAAGCCTCCGTTGCGTCAGACGCCGGCCAAGGCCCGGTACGCATCAACTACAACGAAAGCCCCTGGGGCCCGAGCCCCGCTGCCCGCCAGGCCATGCGTGACGGCATCGAGCAATGCGGGCGTTACCCGTACAAGGCGCAGTACCGCCTGATCGACACTTTCGCTGCCGAACATGGCCTGGCCTCATCGCAGGTCCAGGTGTTCTGTGGCTCGAAACTGGCCCTGCAGCACGCCGTCATGGCCTTCACCGGCCCACGCAGCCTGGTGCTCGCCGAACCTTCCTATGAAGCGGCCGCCGAGGCCGCCCACGGCCATGGCAGTGCCGTACACGCGGTAGCCCTGGATGCGCGCCATGCCCATGATATTGATGCCATGCTGGCGGCCGACAGCGCCCCCGGGCTGATTTACCTGTGCAACCCCAACAACCCCACCGGCACGCTCACCCCGCGGCGCGATATCGAACGTCTGCTCAAGCACACGCCCGACGGCACTGTGGTGCTGGTAGACGAGGCCTACATCCATTTCAGCGATGCCCAGAGCTGCATCAGCCTGGTCAAGGAGCACCCGCAGTTGCTGGTGTTGCAGACGTTTTCCAAGCTCTACGGCATGGCTGGGGCGCGCCTCGGATTGGCCATCGGCCAGGCCCCGCTGCTGGAGCGCCTGGAAGTGTATGACGGCGACAACGTAGCCGCTGCCTCGACCTTGCTGGCCGGGTTGGCGAGCCTTGGCGACCCGCAGCTGGTGCCCCGGCGCAAAGCCGAAAACGCCCGCCTGCGCGACCACACCATTGCCTGGCTAAGCGAGCGCGGTTGGCGCTGCACGGCGTCGCAGACCAACTGTTTCATGATCGACATGCGCGGCCCGGCACAGCCGGTGGTGGACCGGTTGGCCAAACACGGCGTGTTGGTCGGTCGGGTGTGGCCGAGCTGGCCGAACTGGGTGCGGGTCAGTGTCGGCGACGAGCAGGACATGCTGCGCTTTCGGCAAGCCTTTGCCAGGGTGACCGCCGGCTGAAAGGTAGATGCAATGGAGTGCCCGACAAGCCTATACTTCATTTGACGAAAAAAATCAGTCAATTGACGGAGGCGTGATGAGCACTTCAATCGCCCAACGGCGTCACGAAAAAGCCAAAGAAGATGTGCGCAGTTCTGGCATCGACGAATTCTGGGCATTCAGCGCCAGCCGCTCTGCACTCAGGGAGTCGGAGCGACTGGTGCAGATCAAGCGCGGCTTTTCTGCCCACCTCTTCCGAGCCGTGCGCTACACCTTCAACCTCGAAGAATCCAGCCTGGCATTGCTGCTCAATGCCTCGATCTCCACGCTGGAGCGGCGCGTTCGAGAACACGAAGTGCTCGATACCGTCGCCTCCGAACGCCTGGACCGCATCGCCTCGGTGTCCCATCAGGCCGAGGAAGTCTTCGAGAGCCGCGAGGCTGCTGCACAGTGGCTATCGAAGCCGAACAAGGCCCTGGGTGATGTTGCGCCGATCCTGCTCTGCGAAACCGAAATCGGCGCCAAGCAGGTGCGCCGGGTACTGCAGGCCCTGGAATGGGGCGGGGTTGCCTGATGCGGGGGTGGCGAATCGCGAAGGCAATACGCGCCACCGACTTGAGCGGCAAGGGCGCGGCCATCGAAGGCGGCCGCTGGAACGATCAAGACGTACCGGCCGTATACATGGGCATGACGCCGGCAATCTGTTGCCTGGAAACCTTTGTACATGCGGCGGGCGAACCCACCGTGCCCTTGAAGATCACCTGCTTCGAGCTACCTGCAGAGACTTCGCTGTATCTGCACGTCGATGCGGCGGACCTGCCCGAAGGCTGGGCCAGCCTGCCTGCCGACCGCCCAAGCATGGAGTTCGGCACTGCCTGGCTGAAGTCGAGCAGCCACCTTGGGCTGATCGTCCCATCTGCCATCCTGCCGCTGGAACGCAACATCGTGATCAACCCCAGCCACCCAGCGGTGAGCCAGATCCAGGTGGTTGAAATGTACGACTTCATGTACGACCCACGGATGTTCCAAGTAGGCGCCCGCAACCAGTGATGCGCTGCTCATGCTCCCAGCTGCACTGATCTTAATGGGCCGGGCTGTTCGTGCTGGAGCACGCACCTGGTGTTCTACGGGCTGCGCAATGCCGGCCTGACCGACTCGCTGACCCACCTGCTGAACGGCCTTGCCGCGCACAGGGGCCGAAGATTACACCGATCGGCAGCCTGGCGACCTTGTTGTGGCTGCATGTACTGGCGCGCAGGGGCATGACGATTGGCTGGGGTATTACTTCAAGGTTGGCGTGCTGCCGACAGTACCTGTGTTGCTGGTGACCTTGGCGGCGCTGGCAGTGCGGTTAAGTCTTTGAGATTGCCAGGACTGTTGCGATCTCTGACCAAACCGCGACCCTCAGCAACCCCTCGATACAACCTCCCGCTTCTTCATCTCAGGTAGGCAAAGCAAAATATCTACGTCAAAGACGTAGGGATGAAGTATGCTGACGATCATTGAAGCGCCACTATTCTCTAGGCAATGGCCCGACTATTGGACGGAGGAAGAGCACGGGGCATTCATGTCCTATCTCGCCAACGACCCTGACGCAGGTGCAGTGATTCCCGGCTCAGGTGGATGCCGCAAGGTACGTTGGAGCCTGGACGGCATAGGCAAGCGAGGTGCCGTCCGTGTCATCTACACCGCCCAGCTTGCCAACGGCGCTCTGGTTGCCCTGCTGATCTACGGCAAGAGCGCCACCGAGAACATACCCGCGCACGTACTGCGCAAGATTGCGAAGGAGCTCAACCATGCCCCTGACTGAAAAAGAATTGATGCTGCGCGATGCTACTCGCAACATCGGTGAGGAACTGCTGGAATCCATCCGCGATGTGAAGGCTGGCCGCTATGGTGCTGTGCGCCAGGTGGAATTGACCGAGGCAGCTGAGGCACGCAGCAGGACCGGGCTTTCCCAGCTCAAGTTTGCCGAACTACTGGGCGTCTCGGTGCGTACGCTTCAGGAATGGGAGCAAGGTCGGCGTACACCATCCGGGGCCGCCCGCTCTCTTCTGCACATTGCGGCTTCTCGCCCGGATGTGTTTCGTGAGGTTCTTCAGGCCCGTTAATTGGCTTTCGGCCCTCGCCTCATCAACCCCACTTCCCTGAACCTGCGCGAAGCGGCTGCGCCCGACTGAAAGCTGTTGCGGTACACAGGTACAGCGCGAACTCAAGGATTGACCCGCCACAACCCGGCCATCTGCGTGGTAAACCCCGCACTCATCAATTCCCTGCGCATCGCCCACTGCGCCGCTGCCGGCACCGCCGCGCTGCGCAGTGTCCCCCTCCCCCAACGTCCGTTGACGCCGTCGATCACCTGCATGACCCGCTCGGCCTTCACGCTCTGCGTCGGCGCAAACAGATCACCCGTCACCTCCCCGCGCTGGCACAACTCCATCAGCAACACCTCGGCCTTGCTGTAGCGAAACCCCTCGCGATACACCCGCTCCACCGCCTCCAGCGCCATGCGTGTCAGCAGCCGCTCGTCATCGGTCGGATACGGCAATTGCACTACTACGCCGTTGGCGTAGCGCGGCTCTTCGGGGTTGAACATGCCGGTGCGGATACTCACCCGCATCCGTTGCGCCAGCGAGCGCTGTTTACGCAGTTTTTCCGCTGCGCGCATCACGTAGGTGGCCACGGCTTCCTTGAGCGGCGCGAGGTCGGTCAAGCGCTGGCCAAACATGCGGCTGCAGCAGATTTCCTGGCGCGGCGGGTCGACCTCCTCCAGGTGCAGGCAAGGCGTGCCGGCCAGTTCGCGGGCGGTCTTTTCCACCACCACGCTGAAGGTCTTGCGCAGCAGGCCGGGGTTGGCGCGGGACAGGTCCCAGGCGGTGCGGATGCCCATCGCTTGCAAGTGGGCCGTAAGGCGTTTGCCGATGCCCCAGACTTCGGACACATCACAGCGTTTCAGCACCCGCTCGTAAAGCAGCGGTTTGCGCAGATCGACCACCCAACCGCTCTGCACCGACCAGCGCTTGGCTGCATGATTGGCCAACTTTGCGAGGGTCTTGGTACCGGCGATACCCACCCCCACCGGGATGCCGGTGTGCTTGAACACCCGCGCGCGGATGTCCCGGCCAAGGCGCTCCAGATCGCCGGGCATGCCGGCCAGGTCGGCAAAGGCCTCGTCGATGGAATACACCTCCAGCGCCGGGACCATGCCCTCGATCACCGTCATCACCCGCTGGCTCATGTCGCCGTACAACGCATAATTGGAGGAGAACGCCACGACCCCGTGCCGACGCAGCAGGTCCTTCACCTGAAAGTACGGCTGGCCCATCTTCACCAGCGGCTTGGCCTCGACGCTGCGGGCGACGATGCAGCCGTCGTTATTGCTGAGCACGACGATGGGCGTGCGCTGCAGGTCGGGGCGAAACACCCGCTCGCAGCTGGCGTAGAAACTGTTGCAGTCGATCAGGGCAAAGACAGGGGTGCGATTCATCGGGTAGCGCCAACAATACTGTATTTATATACAGTAAATCACAACCTCCCACCAATGCCTCCCGCCACTCATCCGATTTGCATCCTGCGTGCGAACTCCTACATTTCGAACTGTGACAACCGCGCCGAGGCTCCCGATGCGCAGCGCCGAAAAGACCGAGCACAGCACCACCGCCAAAGCCCTGCCGAAGATCCCCCGCAGCGTCTGGGCGCTGGGCTTCGTGTCGCTGTTCATGGACATTTCCTCGGAAATGATCCACGCCCTGCTGCCGCTGTACATGGTCACCGTGCTCGGCACGTCGGTGGTTGCCGTCGGCTTCATCGAGGGCATCGCCGAGGCTACCGCGTCGATCACCAAGGTCTTCTCCGGTGCGCTCAGCGACCGCCTCGGCAAACGCAAGCTGCTGACGGTGCTGGGCTACGGCCTGGGCGCGTTGACCAAGCCGGTATTCCCCATGGCCTCCGGGCTGGAATGGCTGACGGCGGCGCGCTTCGTCGACCGTATCGGCAAGGGCATCCGCGGTGCGCCCCGCGATGCGCTGGTGGCCGATGTGACCCCGCCCGAACTGCGCGGCGCGGCCTTCGGACTGCGCCAGACGCTGGACACCGTCGGTGCGTTCCTCGGCCCGTTGCTGGCGATCGTGCTGATGTGGCTGACCGCTAGTCATTTCCAGACGGTGTTCTGGGTGGCAGTGATCCCGGCGTTCGTGGCCGTGTACATTCTCGTTGCCTTCGTCCGCGAGCCCGAGACGGCGCCCAGCGCCCGGCCGGTGCGCTCGCCACTGGCGCTGCATGAACTGGTACGCCTGGGCCCGGCCTACTGGCGGCTGACCGGCCTGGCCATGGTGTTCACCCTGGCCCGTTTCAGCGAGGCATTCCTGCTGCTGCGCGCCCAGGACATGGGCCTGGCGCCGTTGTGGGCGCCCGCGGTGCTGGTGCTCATGGCCCTGGTCTATTCACTGTCGGCCTACCCGGCCGGTGCGCTGTCGGACCGCCTCGGCCGCCGTGGCGTGCTGATGATGGGCCTGGGCCTGCTGATCGCCGCCGACCTGCTGCTGGCCCTGCTGCCAAGCTGGACCGGGCTGGCACTAGGGGTTGCCGCCTGGGGCCTGCACCTGGGTTTCACCCAGGGCATCTTCGCCGCGCTGATCGCCGACAGTGCGCCGGCCAACCTGCGCGGCACGGCATTCGGCCTGTTCAACCTGCTGACCGGGGTGGCGCTGCTGGTCGCCAGCGTGGTGGCCGGGTTGCTGTGGGATGGCGCCGGATTCCAGGCGACCTTCCTGGTCGGGGCGGGTTTTGCCACTGCCACCCTCGTCGGGGTGAAGTGGCTGCGCTAAGCCCGTTCAGGCTGACGGGTCATGGCTACGCACGCTGAAGGTCACCACGCCCCAGATCATGAAGTCGTCACCCTCCATGATGTAGCGTGGCGCATAACGCGGGTTTTCCGAGCGCAGCAGCACTTGCCCGGCGACGCGCTGCAAGCGCTTGCACAGCGGCTCGCCGTTGACCGCGGCGATCACGATATGGCCATGGCGCGCCTCGATCGAGCGGTCGACCAGCACCAGGTCGCCGTCGAAGATACCGGCGCCTTGCATGCTGTCGCCGTCTATCCTGACCAGATAGATGTGCGGTGCGCGCAGGTTGAGCAGTTCGTCCAGCGAGATGGGCTGCTCCATGTGGTCGGCGGCTGGCGACGGAAAGCCCGCCGGGACACGGAACAGGTAGCGCGGCACGGCAGCACTGCCGCCCGTGATGGGACCCAGGATGGAAGTCATGCGACGGCCTTGATATTGAACTGTATAGATATACAGTAAACGCCGTAGCGAGTATCCGGTCAATTTCGCCGTAGGATATTTCGACAAGTGGGGGTACATGCCATGTGTGGACGCTTCGCCCAGTACCAGGGCCTGGCCGACTACCTGCGTGAGCTGGATGCCGAGCAGGACGTGATCAGCGGCTACGACAACGTGCCGATCGGCCGCTATAACGTCGCCCCCGGCAGCCGCGTACTGATCCTGCATCACGCCACCGATGGCCTGCGCATCGACCCTTGCCACTGGGGTTGGGCACCGTTCTGGGCCACGGGTAAACGGCCGGCACCGATCAACGCGCGGGTCGAGACGGTGACCACCGGCAAATTCTTCAAGGCCCTTTGGCCGCAAGGGCGAGCCTTGGTGATGGCCGATGGCTGGTACGAGTGGGTGGCCGACCCGCAGGACCCCAAGCGCAAGCAGCCCTGGTTCATTCGCCTGAAAAGCCAGGCACCGATGTTCATGGCGGCGCTGGCCGAGGTGCATGCGGGGATGGAGCCGAACGAGGGGGATGGCTTCGTCATCATCACCGCTGCCAGCGATGCGGGGATGGTCGATATCCATGATCGCCGGCCCTTGGTGCTGAGCCCGGAGCATGCGCGGATGTGGATCGACCCTGAGGTACCTGCCGAGGAGGCTGAGCGCCTGGCGCGGGAGCAGTGTTTGCCGGTGGAGGCGTTCGAGTGGTTTGCGGTGGGCAAGGACGTGGGGAATGTGAGGAATGAAGGGGCTGAGCTGATTGTGATGCTGGATGCCGAGCATCAGCCCTGAAGTTGTGCTGCCGGTACTGGCCTCTTCGCGGGCAAGCCCGCTCCCACAGATACCGCGCAAGCCTTGAGCTGTGTGGGAGCGGGCTTGCCCGCGAAGGGGCCAGTACCGGTTAGGCCAGGGCTTCCTGCTGGCGCAGCGCCCAGCCGCCCTGCCCGTCCACTTCCAGCCGATGGGTATGGAAGTCGGCCAGGGTACTGCGATGCCCCACGCTCACCAGCAAGGTCTCGGGCATCTCTTTGCGCAGCAACGCATACATCGCATGCTCCAGCCCTTCGTCCATCGCCGAGGTGGACTCGTCGAGGAACACCACCTGTGGCCGGTTGAACAGCACCCGGGCAAACGCCAGGCGCTGCTGTTCACCGACCGACAGGATGTTCGACCAGTCGCAGTTCACCGCCAGCCGCTCGGCCAGGTGCGCCAGGTTGACCTCGCGCAGGGCCTGTTGCATACGGGCTTCGTCCTCCGGCTGGCTGTCGGCCGGGTAGGCAATGGCAGTACGCAGGTCGCCCAGCGGCAGGTAAGGCCGCTGCGACAGGAACAACGCCTGGGTGCCCAACGGCCGCCGGACCTCGCCCTCGGCATACGGCCACAGGCCCGCCAGGGCGCGCAGCAAGGTGGTCTTGCCGCTGCCCGACGGCCCTTTGATCAGCAGCGCCTGGCCACCGTGCAGGCGCAGGTCGAGGTCGGCGATCAGCGCATGGCCGTCCGGGCGCAGCACCTGCAGGCCGATGATGTCCAGCGCCCGTGGCTGGTCTTCGGTCAGCACCCGCGGCAGCGCGCTGGCCTGGTCGTTGGCATCGAGGAAACCGGTCAGACGGTCGAGGGTGGCGCGGTACTGGGCGAACGTGTCGTAGGACTCACGGAAGAACGACAGCGAATCCTGCACCTGGCCGAACGCCTGGGAGGTCTGCATCACGTCACCCAGCTTGATCGCCCCGCTGAAGAAGCGTGGCGCCTGCAGGATGAACGGGAACACCACGGCCACCTGGCTGACGCCGAGGTTGAAGCCGCTGAATTTCAAATTCCGGAACACCAGCGCCCAGACGTTGACGATCAGTGCACCGAAGCGCCCGAGCAAGGTCGCCCGTTCGACCGGTGCGCCCTGGTAGAAGGCGATGTTCTCGGCGTTCTCGCGCAGGCGCATCAGCGCATAACGGAAGTTCGCCGTGAGCTTTTCGTTGAGGAAGTTCAGGCGGATCAACGGCTGGCCGAGGCGGAAGGCAATCCAGGTGGCGATCAGCACATAGATGTACACCGCAAACACCATCGCCCGGGGTATCTCGTACCCCGCCACCATCAGCGGTGCCGACAGACCCCAGAGAATGCCGGTAAAGGCCACCAGCGAAACCAGCGCGCTGACCGCGCCCAGGGCCAGCGACACCGAGTTGCTGACGAACGCGCTGACATCCAGTTCGATACGCTGGTCGGGGTTGTCCACCGGTTCGGCGAGGAAGCGGCCGCGGTAGTAGGCGTCGCCTTTCATCCAGTCGCCGGTCAGGCGCTCGGTCAGCCACACCCGCCACTGGATGCTGAACGCCTGGGTCACGTAGAAAGTGAACAGCGAACGCAGCACGTGGATGGTGGCCAGCACCGCGAACACCCCCAGCAGGTACCAGAAGGCCGTCTGGTCGAGGGCCTGCAGGGCGCTATAGAAGCCGTTGTACCAGAACGAGAACAGTACGTTCAGGCGCACCGAGAACAGCGTCAGCACCAGCAGCAGGCCGAACACCAGCAGCGGCCGCCAGCTGCGCCGGAAGGTGAAGTACGGCCCCGCCAACTGCCAGAACTGGCTGCCCCAGCGCGTGTAGCGCACGGCCAGTGAAGCAGCGGCGGTGAAGCCGATGAGGGTGATGAACGAGGCGATTGCAAGCCAGCTCAGGCTCTCTTGCAGGGCCTGGTGCCAGTTCATGTCCATAGGAAATATCCGTCACGAGTGTTTCCGCGAGCGTAGCATTGCGGTGGGATTCGTCTTGCATAAATGACGGACATTTCATTTTTTCTGTGCCGGCCTCTTCGCGGGCAAGCCCGCGAAAGGGCCGGTACAGGCCAGCGCTAGGCCAGGGCCTCCACCACCTTGGCATCCAGCCCTTCCTGACCATGGTCGGCAATCCACGCCCCCAGCTGCTGGCGCATGGCCGGTGTCCAGAAGCTGTTCAGATGCTGCCTCACCCCCTGCACCGCCAGCGCCCGGTTTGGCTCGCTGTCGAAATAGTGGGCGATCTGGTTGGCCATCTTGACCAGGTTGTCGCTGCTCATCGGCGTACCTCGGCTTTTTCCGCAGTGCGACGCTCCTTGAGCAGGCGCCGCTGTTCGTCACTGAAGTCCTGGTAGCGCTTCTGCCACTCCGACGGGTGGAACACCTTCACCACCTCCACCGCGGTGACCTTGTATTCCGGGCAGTTGGTGGCCCAGTCGGAGTTGTCGGTGGTGATCACGTTGGCACCGGACTCGGGGAAGTGGAAAGTGGTGTACACCACCCCCGGGGCCACCCGCGCACTGACCTTGGCGCGCAGCACGGTCTGCCCCGCGCGGCTGCCGATACCGACCCAGTCGCCGTCGTGGATGCCACGGCTTTCGGCGTCGTTGGGGTGGATCTCCAGGCGGTCGGCATCGTGCCAGGCGGTATTGGCAGTGCGCCGGGTCTGGGCGCCGACGTTGTACTGGCTGAGAATGCGCCCGGTGGTCAGCAACAGCGGGAAGCGGTTGTTGACCTTCTCGTCGGTGGGCACATAACCGGTCAGCATGAAGCGCCCCTTGCCGCGCACGAACTGGTCGATATGCATCGTCGGGGTGCCGTCCGGGGCGGCGTCGTTGCACGGCCATTGCAGGCTGCCATGGCGGTCGATCTCGGCATAGCTGACGCGGTGGAAGCTCGGCGTCAGGCGGGCGATTTCGTCCATGATGTCCGACGGGTGGCGGTAGTTCATTGGATAGCCCAGGGCATTGGCCAGGGCCACGGTGGCCTCCCAGTCGGCCTTGCCAGCCAGTGGCTCCATGACCTTGCGCACCCTCGAGATACGCCGCTCGGCGTTGGTGAAGGTGCCGTCCTTCTCGAGGAACGAGCTGCCCGGCAGGAACACGTGGGCTAACTTGGCCGTCTCGTTGAGGAAGATGTCCTGCACCACCACGCACTCCATGGCGCGCAGGGCGGCGGTGACGTGCTGGGTGTTGGGGTCGCTCTGGGCGATGTCCTCGCCCTGGCAGTACAGCGCCTTGAAACTGCCATCCAGCGCCGCCTCGAACATGTTGGGGATACGCAGGCCCGGGTCAGGTTGCAGGGTCACGCCCCAGGCCTGCTCGAACTCGGCGCGCACGCCCTCGTTGGAGATGTGCCGGTAGCCGGGCAGCTCATGGGGGAACGAGCCCATGTCGCAGGAGCCCTGCACGTTGTTCTGCCCGCGCAGCGGGTTCACCCCTACCCCTTCGCGGCCGATGTTGCCGGTGGCCATGGCCAGGTTGGCGATGCCCATGACCGCGGTGCTGCCCTGGCTGTGCTCGGTCACTCCCAGGCCGTAGTAAATCGCCGCATTGCCACCGGTGGCGTACAACCGGGCGGCGCTGCGGATTTGCTCGGCGGGCACGCCACATACAGGCCCCAGGGTTTCCGGGGCGTTTTCCGGCAGGCTGACGAAGTCGCGCCAGCGGGCGAAGTCTTCCGTTTCGCAGCGGGCGTCGATGAAACGCTGGGCCAGCAGGCCCTCGCTGACGATCACATGGGCCAGGGCATTGAGCATGGCCACGTTGGTACCAGGGCGCAGCTGCAGATGCAGGTCGGCGCGGGCGTGGGGCGAGTCGACCAGGTCGATGCGCCGTGGATCGATGACGATCAGCCGTGCGCCCTGGCGCAGGCGGCGCTTGAGCTGTGAACCGAATACCGGGTGGGCGTCGGTGGGGTTGGCGCCGATCACCAGGATCACATCGGCCTGCATCACCGAGTCGAAGCTCTGGGTACCGGCCGACTCACCGAGGGTCTGCTTCAGGCCATAGCCGGTCGGCGAATGGCAAACCCGGGCGCAGGTGTCGACGTTGTTGTTGCCGAACGCTGTGCGCACCAGTTTCTGCACCAGGTAGGCTTCTTCGTTGGTGCAGCGGCTGGAGGTGATGCCGCCGATGGAATCGCGCCCGTACTTGAGCTGGATACGGCGGAACTCGCTGGCGGCGTAGGTTACCGCCTCGTCCCAGCTGACTTCCTGCCATGGGTCTTCCAGGCGCTTGCGGATCATCGGCTTGGTGATGCGGTCGGGGTGGGTGGCATAGCCCCAGGCGAAGCGGCCCTTGACGCAGGCGTGGCCGTGGTTGGCGCCGCCGTTCTTGTCCGGGACCATGCGCACCAGCTGGTCACCCTTCATCTCGGCGCGGAACGAGCAGCCGACGCCACAGTAGGCACAGGTGGTGATCACCGCACGCTCGGGCTGGCCAAGCTGAACCAGGCTCTTCTCGGTGAGCGTCGCAGTCGGGCAGGCCTGCACGCAGGCGCCGCACGACACGCATTCGGAAGCCAGGAAGTTGTCGCCGCCGGCCGCCGCTACCCGCGAGTCGAAACCGCGCCCGGTGATGGTCAGGGCGAAGGTGCCCTGGATGTCTTCGCAGGCACGCACGCAGCGGCTGCAGACGATGCATTTGCTCGGCTCATAGTCGAAGTATGGGTTGGAGGTGTCCTTCTTCTCCGCCAGATGGTTGGCGCCGTCATAGCCGTAGCGCACCTCGCGCAGGCCGACCTGGCCGGCAACGGTCTGCAGTTCGCAGTTGCCGTTGGCCGAACAGGTCAGGCAGTCCAGCGGGTGGTCGGAGATGTACAGCTCCATCACGTTGCGGCGCAGGTCGGCCAGACGTGAGGTTTGCGTGCGTACCACCATGCCTTCGGACACCGGCGTGGTGCACGAGGCCGGGTAACCACGCATACCTTCGATTTCCACCATGCACATGCGGCAAGAGCCGAAGGCTTCGAGGCTGTCGGTAGCGCACAGTTTGGGGATGCTGGTGCCGAGCATGGCGGCGGCGCGCATCACCGAGGTGCCGGCCGGCACGCTGATGCTGCGGCCGTCGATATTCAGGCTGATTTGCACGTCGCTTTCACGGGCTGGCGTGCCCAGGTCAGTCTCGGGATCGAAGTAATTGATCACTGTGCGGCCTCCGTGGTGGTCAGCCCGAAATCGGCGGGGAAATACTTGAGGGCGCTGGCCACCGGGTAGGCGGTCATGCCGCCCATGGCGCACAGCGAGCCGTACTGCATGGTGTCGCACAGGTCCCGCAGCAGCAGGGCCTGGTCATGGCGCTCGGTGAAGTCGCTGGTCGCGATCAGCCGGTCGACCACCTCCATGCCACGGGTCGAACCGATCCGGCACGGGGTGCACTTGCCGCAGGATTCCTCGGCGCAGAACTGCAGAGCGAAGCGCGCCATGCTGGCCATGTTCAGGGTGTCGTCGGCCACCACCACGCCGCCGTGGCCAAGCATCGCGCCCATGGCAGCGAAGGCCTCGTAATCCAGTGGGGTATCGAAGTGGCTGGGCGGCACCCAGGCGCCGAGAGGGCCGCCAACCTGCGCAGCCTTGAGCGGGCGGCCGCTGGCGGTGCCGCCGCCGTAGCCTTCCACCAGCTCGCGCAGGGTCAGGCCAAAGGCGCGTTCCACCAGGCCGCCGTGGCGGATGTTGCCGGCCAGCTGGAACGGCATGGTGCCCAGCGAGCGGCCCATGCCGAAATCGCGGTAGAACGCCGCGCCCTCGGCGAGGATGGTCGGTACCGAGGCCAGGGTGAGTACGTTGTGCACCAGCGTGGGCAGGCCGAACAGGCCTTCGAGCGCGGGCAGCGGCGGCTTGGCGCGAACGATGCCGCGCTTGCCTTCGATGGATTCGAGCAGCGCGGTTTCCTCGCCGCAGATATAGGCACCAGCCCCCACCCGCACTTCCAGGTCGAAGGCCTGACCGCTGCCGGCCACGTTGCTGCCGAGGTAACCAGCATCACGGGCGACGGCGAGCGCCTGGTTGAGCACGCGGATGGCGTCGGGGTACTCCGAGCGGACATAGATGTAACCCTTGTCGGCCCCGACAGCGAGGCCGGCGATGATCATGCCTTCGATCAGCAGGAAAGGGTCGCCCTCCATCAGCATGCGGTCGGCGAAGGTGCCGGAGTCGCCTTCGTCGGCGTTGCACACCACATACTTCTGCCCTGCCTTGGCGTCGCGCACGGTGCGCCACTTGATACCGGCCGGGAACGCCGCGCCGCCCCGACCGCGCAGGCCGGAATCGAGCACGGTTGCGACCACGGCGGCGCCATCCATCGCCACCGCCTTTTCCAGGCCCTTGAAGCCGCCGTGGGCGCGGTAGTCGTCCAGCGACAACGGGCGGGTGATACCGGCGCGGGCGAACAGCAGGCGCTGCTGGGTTTTCAGATAAGCCATTTCTTCGACCGGGCCAAGCGCCAGCGAATGACCGCCGGGCTCACCGGCCAGGGCGTCAAGCAGCGAAGGCACGTCTGCCGGGGTCACCGGACCAAAACCCTGGCGCCCTTCGCTGCTTTCACATTCCAGCAGCGGCTCCAGCCAGTACAGGCCACGCGAGCTGGTGCGGTGAATCTCGATGGGCAGCTGGCGACGTTCGGCCTCGGCCTTGATTGCATCAGCGACCTGATCGGCACCGACTGCACGGGCGACCGAGTCACAGGGTATGAACAACTTCAGCATGTTTCACCCTCCAGGCAACCGTTCACCAACGCCCGCAGGCGCTCAGGGGTGAGCCGCGCATGCACCTGGCCATCCAGCTCCAGCGCCGGCGAACAGGCGCAGGCACCCAGGCAATACACCGGGCGCAAGCTGATGGCACCGTCGGCGCTGGTGCCATGATCGTCCAGCGCCAGCTGTTCGCGCAGTTGCGCGGCCAGGGCTTCACTGCCACGGCTCTGGCACGACTCGGCGCGGCACAGGCGCAAGGTGTGACGGGCAGGCGGCGTGGTGCGGAAGTCGTGGTAGAAGCTGATCACCCCGCGCACCTCGGCGAGGCTGAGGTTGAGGGCATGGGCGATTTCAGGGACGGCAGCATCGGGGATGAAACCGATAGCGTCCTGGAGGGCGTGAAGGATCGGCAACAACGCGCCGGGGGTGTCCTTCTCGCGGGTCAGGATGTTCTGGATTACCGGCAGGTGAAGCAGTTCATCAGGCATACAGCGGACCTCGGCATCACGGTCCCCGCCAGAATTATTGTGGTGGCGGGTAACCGGCGTGTTCTGCTGCGGCACACCGGCCACGTCACGGCTGGCGTGGGCGCGGAGGCCTCCTTGCCGATGGCCGTGCGTCTGCGCGCACTGGACTCATGGGCATCCTTTAAGCATGGCACTTGTTTGGCCGTAAGGTTGTGTGCGAGCGACCAGGCGCATCCTGAAACCGACCTGAGGTTTGTGCGGGTGTTGCTGGCCTCCTCAGCCGATCACCACATGGGGCAAGAACCGCGAACTGTCCTTGGTAATCAACGAATCATCCTCGCGGATGCCAATCCCCGAAGCCCTGCCCCCAACCACCCAGGAGCCGATCAGGGTATAGCTGTCACCAAACTTCGGCAGCGGCGCAAACCCCTGCAGAATGTAGGGCGCATCATCGTATGGCCCGTCCTCGAAAACCCGCTCCCCCTCGACGGTGCGGATATCCACGTTGGCCCCTTCCCGCGAGAAATACGGCTTGCGTACCCAGCCCTTGGGCACCGGCAACTGCGGGCTGTCGTCGACAAAGGCCGGCAACAGGTTCGGATGGCCTTCATGCCACTCCCAGAGCAACGGCAGAATGCCTTTGTTGGAAATCAACGCCTTCCAGGGTGGTTCGACAAACTGCGTGTCGCACCCGGCAATCGCCTGGCCGAAATCCTCGTGGAAGATGTGCTCCCAGGCATGCAGCTTGAACAGCCGCACAATCGCCTGCCCCTGCAGGTCGACGAAGCGGCCCTCACCGTCCAGGCCGATGTCCTCCAGGTCGATATGACAGGTACGGATGCCGGCATGCTCGGCCATCTTGCGCAGGAAGTCGGTGGTGCCGCGGTCCTCCAGCGAACCGGAGATGGTCGAAAAATGGAACTCGCCATGCCCCGGCATCGCTGCAAATGCCTGCACCAGGTCTTCGGCCAGAGTATTGAACTGACTGGCCTGGGCGGGCAGAACACCCCGCTGGATCTGTTCCTCCAGCCAGATCAGCTGGAAGGCCGCAGCTTCATACAGCGAGGTAGGCGTGTCGTAGTTGGCCTCGATCAACTTTGCCGGGCCGGTGCCGTCGTAGCTGAAGTCGAAACGCCCGTAGAGGTGCGCCTGCCCCTCCAGCCATGAGCGGCGCACCAGATCGAAGAAGGCTGGCGGAATCGCCAGGCGCGCCATCAGTGCTTCGCTTTCGACGATGCGCCCTACCGCGTCCAGGCACATCGCGTGCAGCTCTGCGGTCGGGGTTTGCAGGTCATGAACCACCTGGGCCTCGCTGAACTGGTAGTACCCACGTTCGTCCCAGTAACGCTCGCCGTCGATCGTGTGAAAGGCAAAGCCCTCGCGCAGGGCTGTCGTGCGCCAGTCGGGACGCTCCGCCAGTTCGACCTTGTGCATGCCTACCCCCCGAAGAAACTGCCGGACCTGCCACCCCAACCGCTGCGCGCAGTGGCCTGGCCGCCAAAGCCACCGCGCGTGACCGAGGCCGAAGTCGCCGAACGCGACTCGTTGCGGCTTGAGCCGCCATAGCCGCCACCACCCCCTCCGCCACTCGAAGAGCTGCTGCTCTCTTCGTCCTGCTTCACCCGCTGAATACCGCCACCCGTGGCTCCGTAACGCTGGCCAAGCAAACCATGCCGCTGGCCTGCTCCGTCGCGATAGGCATACAACGGTTGCGCGTTGTAGTGACGGCCGGCGCTGTTGCCCATCTGCGCAAGCAGCATGCCGGCCACCGCGGCAGTGGCCACATGGCCATAGCCTCCGCCCTGGGCATAACCCGCGTCGAGTTGAGACTGCGTCACCTCAGCACTGGTCTGCAGCTCGAAGCCACTCATGCGCGGCATGTAGCGGCCACCAACGGTAATCTGGCAACCGTCCGGGGTGAACTGCGCTTCGCACTCCGCCTTGGTGAAAAACGTCGGCGCATTGCGCTGGTAATCCGCCAGCGCCCGCTTGAAGGCATCGTTGCAGGCGGGTTCCGGCACCTTGTCGGCGACGCAGGCCGCAACGCTGTCGTAATTACTTTGCTGGGTGACCGTGTACAGCTCTTCCTGCGGGCCGCAAGCGGTCAGTGCCAGCGGCAGCGAGCTGGCCAGCACCAGCTTGACGGAGCTGCGTCGAATAGGGGGCTTCATGGGAGCTCCTTGCACGTCAGGCCGCCGGCGTCATGCAGGCCGAGTTGAGGAAGCCCACGCTGATTGCCACGCTGGCCGCGTAGATGGCCGCAGCCAGTTCACCCTTGGCGATGCGCCTGGACAAATCACGTAACACCAGGCTGGTGAGGCCGAAGGCGAGCAACTGCACCACTGCCGCGATCACCACCCAAGCGACGAAATCAAGAATGCTCACGCTGTAGGCGATGATGTTGCTGGCAGGCAGCGAGAAACCGATCAAAGAGCCACCCAGGGCGATGGCCGCCGCCGGATTGTTTTCGCGGATCAGCGAAAACTCGCGGTGGGGCGTGATGCGCGTGTAGATGAACTGGAACAGCCAGAACAGCAGCAGCGCCACACTGATATAGAGGATGAAACCGGTCACTGCCGAAGCATTGAGTGACAGGCGAAGCGCGTCGAGCATGGTGAGTCCTTGTCAGGTTACGTTGAAGTCCGTGGGAAACAGGGTGACGCCCAGCGAGGTGGTGAAGGTGAGCGCGCCGTGCTCATCTTCTTCGAGGGAAAACAGCAGGAATTCGCGGCGGTCGGGCAAGCCCGTGTCGCGGGCATAAAGCATCGACAAGTGCCGGACGCCATAACGGGCCTGCGGGCTGACCACCTGCTCATGGAACTGGACCAGTTCAGCTTGCCCTTGGGCCTGGCCCCATTGGCGGGAGTAGAGGCAGCCATCATGCGTGTAGATCGGCAGGCCGACTTTGGACAGGCAGCCGACCAGATACTGCCGGTGTGCATCGTCGCGCACGGCAATGGCGCTGTGGTAGCCGAACAGCACGATATCGCCCGGCTGGCTGCCGTGCATCAGCACTTGCAGCCAGTAATCTTCGTTGTCCAGGTAGTAACGCAACAGGCGTACGGACTGGCCAAGGTCGACCTCGCCGCAAGCCCACACCGTTTCCGGGCCGGGGAGCTGAAGTTCAGAGTAACCGTCGAGCAACGGCTCGAGCGTTCGGGCAGGTGTGAACGTACTGCCATTGCGAAGGCCGAAAGGCGGGCTGGCCCGATTGAAAAGCGACATCAACTACTCCCTGGGGTCGCGGCGTTCCTTGCTGGGGGCGACACCTTAACGGGTTTCACCACCAGGGCCAACACTGATGGTGTGAGCAGTCTTGTCGCTGGAAATGGGATGTTACTACCTCATCGCCGGCTTGCCGGTGATGCCCCCAGCGTGCTGCGCAGTTCAAGCGACAGCTTGCACCTCTGCTTTCTCTGCCTCCAGCGCCCTCACCAATGGCAATACCTGCTCGCCGAAGTACGCTACTTCCTCCTGGAAATGCAGGAAACCGGACAGAATCAGGTCCACCCCGACGGCCTTCAACGCCACGATGCGCTCGGCAATCTGCCGTGGCGTGCCGATCAGGTTGGTCTTGAAGCCGTCGTTGTACTGCACCAGGTCCTCGAAGCTGGACGTGGCCCAGTTGCCCTCACCTTCCGGGCTGGCGGAGCCGGCATGCTTCACTTCATGCCCAAAAGCCTTCACCGCCTCGGGGTTGGCCTTGTCGATGATCTCCTGCAACACCGCCCGCGCCTGCTCCTCGGTATCGCGGGCGATGATGAAGGCATTCACCCCGATCTTCACCGAATGCCCGTTGGCAGCGGCCTTGGCACGGATGTCGTCGACCTGGGCCTTGATCCCTTCGACCGTATTGCCGTTGGTGAAGTACCAGTCCGAGACCCGCGCCGCCATGTCCCGCGCCGCCCGCGAACTGCCGCCCTGGAAGATTTCCGGGTGCGGCTGCTGCAGCGGCTTGGGCTTGAGGTTGTAGTTGCGAAAGCGATAGAAGTCGCCGTTGAAGGTGAAGTTGTCTTCCGTCCAGATGCCCTTGAGCGCCCGGATGAATTCCTCGGAGCGGCGATAGCGTTCGTCATGGTCCAGCCACGGCTCACCAATGGCATGGAACTCGCCCTTGAACCAGCCCGACACCACGTTGATGGCGACACGGCCGTTGGTGAACTGGTCGATGCTGGCCAGCTGCTTGGCCGCCAGCGCCGGGTTCCACGGGCCTGGCAGAATGGCGGCGATGACCTTGAGCTTCTCGGTGGCCGCCAGCAAGGCGTGGCTGATGGTGACCGACTCATGCTGGTTGTCGGCGCCGTAGCCTGCGGTGAAGCGGATCTGCGACAGGGCGTAGTCGAAACCAGCGCGTTCGGCGATCTGCGCCAGCTTTCGGTTGTAGTCGATGTCCCAACTGGTGCGTTGCTCGATAGCGCTGACCACCAGGCCGCCACTGACGTTGGGGACCCAGTAGGCGAATTTGATCGGTTGCTGGCTCATGCGGGTGCTCCTTGGCAGGACTTGAGAGTGTGCAGGGAGCGGAGCAGCAACCGTGCCAGGGTGAAAATGCCATGCAGGTCAGAGACTTGGTCGAAAGGGCTGATAATCTGCCCTGCATGCTGGCGGAGCAAGCTGCTGACCTGCTGTTGCACGGGCAACAGTGTTTCAGTGGTGCTTGAGCATCCCCAAGTGCGCATCGTCCATCAGTGCCTTGGCCATCTCGCACAGGTAGTGCGAGGCCCAGACCAGTGCGGGTTCGTCTCCATCACGCCAATGAAGGAGGCGCGGCGCGAGCAGTCCATCAGTACAGAGGCCTGCGCCATGGTGTGGTCGCAGCAGTTGCCGGGTTCCACGCGGAACAGGCGCTTGCCTTTGGCCACGCCTTCCAGGCAGGTGGCCGAGCCGACGGTGACGCCAAGCCTGGCGGTTGCTTCGGGGAGTTCCTTGTCCATTCTCAATCCTCTTAACAACGCTGAAATCGAGCCACTGCGCAGCCTTTGTGGGAGCGGCCTTGCGTCGCGAAAGGGCTGCGAAGCAGACCCGGCAATGGTTGCGACAATGCCAGGATCCGGGGGCCGCCTTGCGGCCCTTTCGCGACGCAAGGCCGCTCCCACAAAGACCGCGCTGGCTTCGAGTTCGTCTCATTACCTGTAAAGTCAGTGCAACGTGTGCCCCTGCCGTGGCCGCTTCAACTGCACCTGCGCAATCGCCGACTCCAGCAACGCGAGCACGGCCTCCATCTCATGGATCATCGACAGGGTCATGACGGTGGCGGGCGACTTGGGCAACGTGGTGACGGACTGGTGGGCCACGGCCAGGCCGCAGAGCAGGTATTCGGTGGCCTCGACCAGAGTATCTTCGAGGTAGTGGGAGGCGTCGGGGGTGAAGGGTGGATCAGGAACAATCTTGAGCATGGTCATATCTCGAGGCGTTGTGAGAGATACCACTGCCCATCGCTTGCAGAGAAATGGGTGGCGGCTGCATACGGGCCTGCAAGACCGAGGCCTCAAGAATCCCGGCTGACCACAAGGGTCACCCATACACAGCCACCATTGAACACGGTGAGCACGAATTCTGAGGCTTCGACAGGCTTGCAGACCCGGCCATTGAATTTGCAACGGCACCGCCAGCCTATGGAGCTCACTTCCCCACCACAATGCCCCAAAGACTGATTCAGACGCGTCCTACAAGCCAGAGGAAAAATCTGTTTCTTCATTTGTAGAAACCAGCCACTCCCCGCCCTCTCGTAATGCTTTGTTAAGATTTCTTCCATATTTCGTTAACGTAATTTTCACGATCCGCCCTCTAGCCTCTCTGCCTTTCCGGCAGCCCCATCCTTTATGGCTGCCGCCATGGTTCTACGAGGCACACGTGGCAAACACCGCATCCCCATCCGCGCCCAAGCGCGTGGACTGGGCCGGCCTGGGCTGGCTCCTGCTGTTCTTCTGGTACTTCTCAGGCGTCACCCAGGCGCTTCTGCTGTTCAGTGGCACCACCGGTTTCGCCGGTTTCCGCGATGCCCTGTTCCTCAGCACCTTGTGGTTCGTCCCGGTCCTGCTGCTGCCACGCCTCACCCGCACCCTCGCTGCCGTCATCGGCGTGGTTCTGTGGGCCGCCTCGCTGGTGGGTTTGAGCTACTTCGGCATCTACCACCAGGAATTCTCGCAAAGCGTCATCTTCGTGATGTTCGAGTCGAACACCGCCGAAGCGGGCGAATATTTCAGTCAGTACTTCAGCATTGGCCTGATGCTCGGTCTGCTGGCCTACACGGTGGGTGCCGTGCTGTTGTGGACGCGTGTGCGCCCGGTCACCCTGCGCCTGCGCAGCCGCATCCCGGTGGTGGTGCTGCTGCTGGTCGCCAACCTGGTGCTGCCGTTCTACAAGCAAATGGTCACCCAGGAGCGCAACTTCGCCGATGCGGCGGAGAAAGTGCAGCAGCGCATGGAACCCGCCGTGCCTTGGCAGTTGGTAGTCGGCTACCGCCAATACCTGCAGCAGCTGAACAACATGCAGAAACTGCTGGCCCAGAACGCCGCCCTGCCCCCTTTGCAAAACCTCCAGGACAGCAGCGGCGATGCCCCGCGCACCCTGGTGCTGGTGCTTGGTGAGTCGACCACCCGCGAGCACATGCACCTGTACGGCTACAACCGCGACACCACCCCCAACCTGGATGCCCTGGCCGCTACCGACAAGAGCCTGACCGTATTCAAGAACGTGGTCACCCCGCGCCCCTACACCATCGAGGTGATGCAGCAGATCCTCACCTTCGGTGACGAGGAGCACCCTGACCGCTTCCTCACCGACCCGTCGCTGATCAACCTGATGAAACAGGCAGGCTACAAGACCTTCTGGATCACCAACCAGCAGACCATGACCAAGCGCAACACCATGCTCACCACGTTCTCGCAGCAGACCGACGAGCAGGTGTACCTGAACAACCAGCGCAACCAGAACGCCAGCCAGTACGACGAAGTGGTGCTGCCACCGTTCGACAAGGCCCTGAAAGACCCGGCGCCGAAGAAGCTCATCATCGTCCACCTGCTGGGCACGCACATGGACTACCGCTACCGGTACCCAGATGCCTATCAGCACTTCACCGATCGCAAAGGTGCGCCGGCTGCACTGACCGATGACCAAGTGGAAACCTACAACTACTACGACAACGCGGTGCGCTATAACGACTTCGTGGTGTCGAGCCTGATCAAGCAGTATTCAGCGACCACGCCGAACGGCTTCCTGCTGTACCTGTCCGACCACGGCGAAGACGTGTACAGCTCCGGCAACCACGACCGCCTGGGCCGCAACGAAGGCGCGCCGACCCGTCCGATGTACACCGTGCCGTTCCTGCTGTGGACTTCGCCGAGCTGGCAGGCCGAGCACCCACGGGACTTGCAGTCGATGGCCAACCGCCCCTACAGCAGCTCGCACCTGATTCATACGCTGTCGGATCTGGCAGGCTTGAGCTACGACAAGTACGAGCCGGCCAAGAGCCTGGTGAACGCGCAGTTCGCGCCAACGCCACGCTGGATTGGCGACCCGTACCGCAAGGATGGGTTGCATGAGTTCGACCTGTTGCCGCAGGACAAGGCGGAGCAGGTTCAACAGACGGCGGCCAACGACCAGAAGTAGCTCACGGACAGATACAGACGTCTGAAAGCCGATGGCGATATCTCTGATCGCGCCATCGGCTTTTTTGCTTGTCGGCCGCTGTGCAATGCGCGCAAGCGGCTTTAATTGAAATTGAAACAGCGCGTGAATGCACGGCGGGGACATACATCATGGGCGAACTCGAAACATTCAACCGTTCCCTCTTCCTGCTGATCAACGGGGGCGGTGATACGCCGCAGTGGCTGGTCCTGCTCGCCATCGGCATTGCCAAGGGCCTGATCTTTCTCCTACCCGTGTTGATGCTGGGGTTCTGGCTGTGGGGGCACCGTGGGGAACGCAGGCTGGTACTCAAGGCGACCTTGGTTACGGTGATTGCGTTGGTCGTCAATCAGGTCATCTGGGCGGTCTGGCCGCATCCACGGCCGTTCATGATCGGGCTGGGGCATAACTGGATGCTGCATGCGCCGGATTCGTCATTTCCTAGCGATCATATGACCGTGTTTGCCTGCATGGGCTTGACCTTGCTGCTGGATGGTTTGTCGGGGTGGGGGGTGGTCATTTTGCTGACCGGTTTGAGCGTGGCCTGGGCGCGGGTGTTTCTGGGGGTGCACTTTCCGCTCGATATGGTGGGGGCGGTGATTGTTTCGTGCTTGGTATATTCAGGGTTCTCGCCAATCTGGCGACGTATCGGTCGGCCTGTCACTGACTCGGCGGAGCGGCGCTACCGCAGCCTGATGGCGGTGCCGATCAGGGCGGGTTGGCTGCGGGGCTGAACCCTAGCCTCATCGCTCGGTTCTACTGCAGCAGCCCGGACCGCCACGTTTATCGTTTTTACAATTTCGTGGCGCGCCATCAATTGACTCTCGTCCGCTGAGGTCGATAATCGCCTTCCGAATATAGCGAGTCAGCAGGGCAAATGGAGGTTCACATGGCAATCAAAGCGGCAGCACCGGCACTCATCGTCGCCGCGCTCGCGTTGGTCGGTGACTATTCCACCTTGTCACGCCAGGCTGGCACCCGTGAGGTTCGGGAAGCAAGCGCGCCTGTGTCGGGCCTTTCGAACCTCGGCAGCGTCATAGCCAAAGTCACTGAGGGATGGCTCGAACTGGATTCGATCTACGCTAAAACCGTCGCAACCCTCGTGAATGCGGATACATTCGACGAAGGCAAGTACCTCAAGAACATCGAGTTGCTCAAGGCTGTCAGGCAGCTGGAAAATGACCTGAACGGTGCCAACGTGCCCACAGCGTTCAACACCGAGCATTTGGCGCTACGCCGAGCTGTGGCCAAGGTGCGGACCAGAATGGTTGCCATCCATGGGCTCTATCAGCAGTTTTCCATCACCCCGGACGTTTTCCAGAGTGAATTGAGTGGCGAGGGTCTTCGTGACCTGGCTGATCACACCACACTCAGGCTTGGCCACCTGGCCTGAGGGAACGGCAAACGGATGTCGATTGAGGTTGCTTTCCATCCTGAGACGTTCGAAGCCTTTTTCGCGCCAATCGACGCAAAGCATCCTGGCTTATCGGGGCGTTTGAAAAGCGAATTCCAGCGTTACATCGAATCTGGACGGCAATCCATCCCCTCCGTGTTTGGACGCGACGTACCTTACACACAGCCGCCTCTGGCACTCCAAGCCTGCATGATGCACATTCATATACGAATTCCGCCCGCCGTCTTCCCCAGAAATGTGCCGCAGCGGGATAGAGTTTGCAAAGCGGGCAAGCCTGGAGAGGATGCAGCGTTACTGTATGTGCCTGGCGAGTTATACGAGGATCGATACCTATTGCTCGCATTTTTCTGGCCAGATGCTCATAACAAAGCTCGCGATGACACCGCCATGCGTTATCTGGCGCGCCTTGCCAAGGAATGGCGAGAGGCTAACTGATTGCTAAGGTGTGAAAATCACCAACGATCACCACCTCACACGCTAGACACGCCGAATTGGTAGACTACGCCAATTCCATACCCCCACTCGCTCCGCCCCACAGAGCCTGGTACTCAACACGTGTCTCAAATGCCCCAAGCCTCCGCTATAAACCCAGCAGCACAGCGCCCTGAGCCGTCCCGCCGCTTCAGCGTTGCACCGATGATGGATTGGGCAAACTCTACTCACAGGCCTTGATTTACGAGGCATCTGACGCAACCTGTGTCGACGCGTACCAATTTTGTACCAACCGTGCCACCAACGACCCTAAAATTCTCACCCCGCGGAGCTATCCGACTGTTGATAACGCGCTCACAAAAGTGCATCGTGCGGCTACTTCAATCTCTCTATCAGCACAGAACCGCCCTGCACGGATAGCCCATGAAAGCAAGAGACATTTTTACTCCAGGCCGTTTCCCTAGCTACACGTTTGTAGATGATCACTTGGTGGGCAAGCGTGAGGCCTTAGAGAATGCCCTTGACACTGGATCAATGCTGATCTCTGTGTCGGGCCCTTCGAAGTCCGGGAAAACCGTTTTCATTGAAGAGGCGATTGGTAAGGACAAGATTGTTCAGGTTACTGGCGCAGGCATTACTTCCGTCGACTCATTGTGGAAGCGAGTTTTCGATTTGCTGGGCACCGAAATTCCTGTCACCCAGACCAAAACCGCCTCTACAACCAATGGCTTTTCAGCCAAGGGAAGCGCGACCGGTAGCCTTTTTGTTGCAAAAGCGAGCGCTGAACTGGCAGCAAATCACGCCTCAACCGATGCAGATGCCATCACAACGAACCTTACTATTGACTACCTACAACTCCTGATTCAGGAGTTGGCAGACCAAGACCTCACGGTCTTTATTGACGATTTCCACTACATCCCCCGAGAAGTGCAATCGGAAATCGCGAAACAAATCAAAGAAGCCATCCGCAGCAATGTAAAATTTATCGTCGCATCTGTTCCCTATCACGCGGACGATGTCATACGAAGCAATCCCGACCTGCGCGGCCGCATCGTTTCCATCGACTTCGGTTACTGGACCACCGACCTTCTGGAAAAAATTGCACAAAAGGGCTTCGCAGAGCTTGGCATTACGTGCGATGCGAACATGATCCGGGTGCTCGCTGACCAGGCCGCCGGCTCTCCTCAGTTGATGCAGTATCTGTGCCTGAACTCTTGCTACGCGACAGGTGTTAGAGAAAAGGTTGATACGACTCACATCATTCCAAACGATCAAAGCCTGCTTGAGCGTATCTGCAAGAGTACTGTTCTCTCGACCGATTACAGCTCCGTCGTTGATAAAATGATGGAAGGACCACGCGTCCGTGGCTCTGATCGCATCAGCCACGCACTGAAGGATGGCAGTAACGGCGACGTATATTCTCTTCTTATCAAGTGCCTTGCCATCGATCCACCCCAGCTGACGCTGCGTTACGATGATCTTGTTGCGCGGGTTAAGTCTCTCTGCGTCGCTCAAACCCCTAGCGGTTCGAGCATCACCGGCGCCTGCAGCCACATGGCGAAAATTGCTAACGACTCTGCCGGTGAGAACATCATTGAATGGGACGGCGATAACGACGTGCTCGACATTCGGGACCCATACCTGCTCTTCTACATCCGATGGGGCGAGATTTTTAGCTGATAGAACTGAGAAACAGTCGCGTTGCTGCGCACACCAATTGTTCTGTAGTAGGAACATGACAAGGCGCCCAAGCCCCACTGAATCAAGGCTTGGGCGCCTTTATACATTCTGGCATGATCCGATGCATGGGCTTGGATTGGCATGTAATGGCGTATGGCTTGCCCCATTTTTGCCCCGTTGGGCCCCTTGCCCTCTCTCCACGCAAGCCGACCCAACCACTGATCGCGGTTAAATCACTGCGATTGTGGAACGCCTATAATTGTTGGGCTGGCAAAAGGAGATTGTCGATGAGACACGACCAATCAATGGAAGAGCTGCGCGCCATAGTGTTGGCTAATAACCCTAAACTTTCTGCGGCCGAGCTCGACGCTTTAACAGACTTACAAGTTCTCGAACGAGTGAGGAACTCGATCATAGTGGATGATCGACCCGGACGAACCAGGGATCTAGAGCTGGAACAGGTGCGAGCTTTCCTGGATTACCTCATCCAAAAACAACGCTCTAAACAGACCCTGCATTGATTCTCCTCCAGAGGGGATAGGGATTTGAATCCGCCCGGACTGCGCGACAGGCCGCCTTAGGCCCTAAGACATTGCCGACAATCAAGGTCGTTTAGGCTTATTGCGGCCTAATGCGGCCCTAATGCTGCCCTAAAAATGCTCTAAGAACGGACGCACCTCAGCGCCTTGAATGGCAACTCGCCATGTGCAGCTACCATCGTCCTATCAACACAGTCACCGGAGCTCGGACGATGCAAACGGCAACCCCCATGACGGACTGCTGTCCTTTCAACAGGGTTTGGGTGCTGGACACACCCCGAGTGCGTTGCAGTGGGAGCAAGCTCCCAAACCCCAGTGAATTCGGATTTGGGTGCATTTTACGCGTTCGGCGCGTCCGCGCTTGCCCCAACCAATGGACAAAGTTAAAACCCCATGCCACGATCCGGCAATGAGAAACTCCCCTAAACTTCATAGCCAGCAGGCCACGGTAAAATCTGATGAAATTCGATAATCTGAAGCTTTATAACTGGCGTCAATTCTCAGATGTAGAAATTGACTTCCACCCTAAGATGACGATTATCACTGGTGCGAACGGAGCAGGAAAGACAACGATCCTTAAGCTTCTATCGCAACATTTTGGTTGGAACCACTACCTCTTAGCCACACCAACCAAAGTCTTGGGGCAATCCTCTTTCGTATATAAAACAGGCTTCTTCAAGGCCTTACAGAGACACAATAACCATACAAACATGTTTGATGTCGGCAAGCTCAGCTACAGCAACGAAATCATCTCCGACATATTAATACCCTCAGCTGATTCAGCGCAGTACGCAACCCATTTCAACATGCAACAGCAAATTTATGGCATCAGCATCAATTCTCACCGCCCAGTCCAAAACTACCAGGCCATAACATCCATTCCAACAACCGCAATCAGCGCCGAACAAGCTTTCAACAATTACAACTCCGAAATAATAAACAAATTCTCCAATGGATACAGCCAATATTCAACTGTATTCAGAATGAAAGAAACGATAATTTCGATGGCTATGTTTGGTGCAGGCAATGAGTTCGTTCAAAAAAACGAAGAGCTGGCTGCACTATTCCAGAGCTTCAAGAATGTGCTATCAGAAGTTTTGCCACCATCAATCGGCTTCATTGATATAAACGTTCGAATCCCGGATGTTGTATTAGTCACAAAAACCGGTGACTTCATGATAGATGCCGCATCAGGCGGCTTGATGTCCCTCCTTGATCTTGCATGGCAAATATTCTTATATTCCATCAACAAAAGTGAGTTCACCGTACTTCTTGACGAGCCTGAAAACCATCTACACCCGTCTATGCAAAGAACTTTGCTTTCGCGACTCACAGCAGCCTTCCCGAATGCTCAGTTCATAATAGCTACGCACAGCCCGTTCATGGTGTCTTCAGTGAAAGATAGCACCGTATATGCTCTACACTATGTCAATGAAGATATAGAAATAGCAACACCCGAGTTTAGCAGCTCAAAAGTCCGCTCAGTCAGACTTAATCTAGACTCGCGCGCGGCTACGGCCAATGAAATCCTGCGAGACGTATTAGGTGTCCCGATCTCTCTTCCGCAGTGGGCAGAAAACGATTTGCGCACTATCACTTCAAGTTTCACAGCACAAAGCATAACTGCAGAAGGGATTGCCCGCTTAAGAAATGACTTGGAGCAAGCAGGCTTGAGTGAGTATTATCCAGAGGCATTGAAGATGGCAGCGGATCGCCAACCATGATAAAGCTCACAAAGCTCGAAGCGCCTCAAGTGCTGACAGACAACTTCAATAACTGGACTAACACTATTCTTGAAAAAATTGAGAAAGGTGAAGCCCCCACCAATACAGAAAAATCTCGTTACCGACACAAAGACATCAAAGCCAGACTCGAAGAAGAAACAAATGGCAAATGCGCATATTGTGAGAGCAAATTAAAACACATTCATCACGGCGATGTTGAACACATTTTCCCTAAATCTCTCGACCCTTCTAGGCAGTTCGAATGGTCAAACTTGACCCTTGCATGTGAAATATGCAACCAGAATAAGACCAACCGCGATCCAACTCTTGAATATATCATTGACCCCTACGCCATAGACCCTTGTGATCACATATATTTCACAGGAGGCATAGCATATCCACTTGGCACTCCAGAAGGTATCTCGAGCATTACGCTTCTTGATTTAAACCGACCCGCTCTGATTCTCACGAGAACCGAAAAAGTGCAGAAGGTAATGCATATCTTTGACACCATACTCCGTAACGACCTTCCTATACAGGCAAAGAAGGCTATTTATAACGACCTGCTAAGTAATGAGTGCTCAAATAAATCTCAGTATTCGGCGGTTGCGAAAAGTTTAATAGATGCCATGAAGCCTAAACTACCTGCCGACATCTTCAATTGAGTTGCTAATCATGCTCTGAAGCGCTGCATTTATAGGCATGATAACCGATCAGATACAGCGCTCAGGTCACCTCAAATGACCGTTCCAACTCACACGGCCTTGGGTGGAGGTAGATACGCGGCCAGTCCAAGGCCCTTTCCTACCTATGCAATAACCTTCTTCCACCCTATACTGTTCATACATACAGTACAGAGGGTTTCCAGTGTCCGACGATCTGACTACCCTTGAGCCGATACGAGTGGCTCAGGAAGACGAAGAGCTTGAGATCATTGCCTGGTGCATTGATCACCTACCCAATGGTTTTCAAAGCGCCCACTGCGCGCAGGCCAGAGCGCGGTTAGATTGGAGTGTTGAAGCCCTTTCATTCAGATCTGGCGTTTCTAGAGCAGCGATAAGAGCCATCGAAAACGGAGCAGAGCTACGTCCGGTCACAATGCAAGCCTTGGCATTCGCCTTCGAGGCAGAGGGGCTAATTTTCTTACCCGGACACCCTCCAATGACTGGAGAAAACTGTCGTGGTTCAACGAGGGACCCACGCAGCCGCCGTGACTACCACCTACTCGAGTAAACAGCCATGCCTCAGCGTTACCGATTTCCGAGTGGAGAACTGACACCGGGCTTGGTGCTACCGCCAGACATCCAGCGGCGTTTTCGCCTGCTCCTCGCATCGATCGAAGCTGCCAGCAGCCCTGTGAACTGCCTGATCGCTCAGGCCAATGCACAGGGCGCCTGTCTCGGCCTCGACATGGGACATGTCATCGCACGCTATGACATTGAACGAATAGAGATCCTTGTCGATAACCTCGCCAGCCAGCGATTGGCCGAGCTGGCCGGCGACGCGCATCCGTAGCAGATCCGGCACTACTCCAGGCTGCCGCAGGGCCTCAAAACAAACCGCCAAGCGAGGCAGGCTGCCAGTTCATGATCACCAGCTCGCCGGTCATCTCAGCCTTACCCTGCCGCTGGTTCGTGTTGGTGTAGCGGATATCCAGGTACTCGAAGTGGAAGCCGTCGAAGGCGCGCCGGATGTCCGGGTGATCGTTGATGCTGACCATCACCTTGCCCTTGCACCGGCGCATGAAGTCGGCCATGCGCTCGTACTCCTCAAAGGGGAAGTCCACACCGTAGCCGGCGGTCTGCCAGTAAGGCGGGTCCATGTAGAAGAACGTGTGCGCTCGATCGTAACGCTCGGCGCAGGCGAGCCAGGACAGGTTTTCGACGTAGGTGCCAGCGAGGCGCTGCCATGCAGCTGAAAGGTTCTCCTCGATGCGCAGCAGGTTGATGGCCGGCCCTGTGGTGGCGGTACCGAAGGTCTGCCCGGTGACCTTGCCGCCGAATGCGTGCTGCTGCAGGTAGAAGAACCTGGCGGCACGCTGGATATCGGTCAGCGTCTCCGGGCGCGTCATCTTCTGCCATTCGAAGATCTGGCGGGAGCTGAGCGCCCACTTGAACTGGCGGACGAACTCCTCCAAGTGGTTCTGCACAACGCGATAAAGGGTGACCAGGTCACCGTTGAGATCGTTCAGCACCTCCACCGGAGCCGGCTGGGGGCGCATGAAGTACAACGCGGCACCGCCGGCGAAGACTTCGACATAGCATTCATGAGGGGGAAAGATAGGGATCAAGCGGTCGGCCAGGCGGCGTTTGCCACCCATCCAGGGGATGATTGGATAGGTCATAGGTATGCAAGTCTTTACTGTATGGATAAACAGGTGTTAGGCTCGCCGAGCTTTGTGCACAAGGCAGGGGCCACGGCTGGACTTGCAGGAAGGGTCTGCGGGTTCGGCGGGCTGGGCTGGATGTTGACGCATCCACCCGGCTCGCCTCTCTTTACAGTTACATAGCGAGTCCTCAAGGAACGGGTATGGGAAAGAGAACTAAAAACTTCAAAGAAGATACTCTAAAACTCATTCAGCAACTTCCAACAGAGCTTTCGCTAGCAGTCTTACTTGGAACATTTCCTATCTACTTGTTCAGCAAAAGCTCAGAAATGCTAGACGAGATGGTTTCAGGACTTTTGGCCATCGGGCCGCTGATTGATTACTACGCATGGATGCTGGCCCCCTACGCGCTTTTGCTCATAATTAAGTATTTGGTTAGATTCGGTTCGGACCGGGGCAAGCTGGCGTTCAACTTTATTCACAGGATCATTGCAGATGCTGGGACTGGATTTCAAACCATCCTAAGAACTGGGGCAGGCGTTGCGATTGGTGTCTTACTATTACCGGAAGCAGTAACAAAGCCTACCACCAAACAATATTCAATGCTCTACTGGATGGCGGTGATGCCATTAATTTTCAGTTGCACCATGTCTATGTTCAGGAACGAAGTAATGCAGCGCACCGAACATAAAGCTTATAAGAACCCTCTGAAGTTAAATATTAAACGCACTAAAGATTAACGGGTTAGAGCTGAAACATATGCCTGACAGGCCTGCAGCGCGATCAGTCCCCGGTCACCTTCATCGGTGATGGCGATAATTCGTTGAGCATGCGCTCGGTCAAGTTGGGCGCGTACGGTTCCATGTACCACGCCTCCGGCGCTGGAGGCTTCTCGCACCCCACCATCACAACCCTGGGCGGCAAGGGCTCCGGCGTCGACAAGGACTGACAGCCGCAGATCAGCGGTAGCAAGCCGGTCACGCAGACGAGCCTGAGCTTGTTGAGCATCATTCATTTCCCTCCAGTGCGTTTTGGTCTGATCCTGCAGGCGAGCCTCCAGAGCGCGGCGCGCACCTTGCTGCTCTTCCAATTGATTGAGCGCCGCCGAGGCGGCCTCCTCGCGCTCACGGCCGTATGCGCGATCTTTCTTCGCCAGCTGCTCGCCATAATCAGCGGCCTGCTCGGCGAGTTGCTTCCCATACGTGTTGGCCTGCCACACCCAGGCTGCCCGGGCGCCGATGGCGCATGCGAGCACCAGGACCGCCAAGGCGATCAGACGACCGCCCCAGGCACTCACTGCAGTACCTCAAGGGCTCGCTTGTAGATGGCCATGCGATCATCCAGGCCGTTGGTACCGCCGTTGATCCGCTTCGTGATGGCCAGCATGTCACCCTTGTCCGCCAGGCTGTTCAGGCCCTCCTTCTGCCAGAACCACCCGGCCGACATCGCGGCATAAACCGGTTGTTCCAGCAGTTCAGGGGTATTGAGCAGGCGGCTGTCACCGAACAGGGCCTCGCTGCATGCCTCGTAGTTGTATCGGCCGGTGACCTGAATCAGTCCGCGGCCACGGTAAAACTGGCCGTCGCCATCAGCCTCAGGCGTGTTACCCAGACGCTTCGCCAGGCTGCCGGTGTCGTATTTCGACAGGTACTTGTCATTACCGAGCTCACGCACGTATTGCAGCTGGCCCGACTCATGTCCCACCTGGGCGATGAATGCTGCCATGCGCAGGCGCGTGATCACGGCGAACTTGCCCATGGTGGCATTGAGGCCGGGAACAAAAACGCCGGCTTTGCGGCCGGCGTTCGGGAGGATCTGCTGCAACTGTTTTTCGTTGATAGGCATAGCTTTTCTCCAGTGATCGTGGGTTAGGTCGGGGACACTTCCACCGTACGCAGCGGCTTGTCCGCCTTCTTCTTTTTGCCTTTGGCCTTCGCCTTGCCCTTTTTGCCGCCGTTGCACTCCACAGTGGTCGACCAACCGGCCGCGCTGAAGACATGCTCCACGCTGTCCACCAGGTACTCGCCGTCGAGACCATTCTTGAAGCCTTGGGCACTGATGGTTCGCTCAGCGAAGAGGTCCGTACGGCCGACCATTTCCAGGCGCACGCCGGCAGTGCTCCGGTTAAATGCGGCAAGGCGGGCCTTGGCGGCCTGCTGGGCAGCGGTCTTGTCGGGGTAGATATGCCGGTCGGTGTGCACACCCGGCAGGCCATCTGGGGCGTCGTCGTTGTCCAGCTGGACCACCACCAACTTGCCGGTCTTCTTGTCCTGGTGCTGCGTCTTCACCGCCTTCTGCGTGTTGCGGTCGCCCAGGCGAAACGAGTAGCGGCTCACATCCGAACGGCTGATGGTGACGATGGTCAGCGCCTTACCGCTCGCACTCTGGCCGCCTTGGCGCGGTAGCACCAACAACTTGCCGCTGGCCACCTTCGCTGTGCAGTCGTACTGCTTGGCCAGGCGGGTGATGAAGTTAAAGTCGGACTCGTCGCGCTGGTCGACGCGGGGCACTTTCGTCTCCACCGTGCACCCTGGCTCCCAGCCATTGCGAGCGGCCACGTCGCTGACGATCTTGGCCAGCGACACTTCCTCCCAGCTTCCGCTACGCGTGGTCTTACCACTGCCCCGCATGTCGCTGGCCTTCCCGCGCAGCGTGATGGTGTCTGGCGGGCCGGTGACCTCGATCTCGTCCACGGTGTAACTACCCAGCCGCGCCAAGGCCTGCCCTGAATAGCCCAGGAAGATCTCAACCTTCGCGCCGCGAGACGGCAACGTGACAGCCTGATCGCGGTCATCGATCTGCAGCTCGAAGTCATCCGAGTCCACACCAGGTTTGTCCGAGGTGCGAAGCAACACCAGGCGGTCGTTGATCAGCGCGGTGATGTCCTTGCCATCTGCGACGATCTGATATGTCGGTTTCATAGGGTTGCTCCAGATATGAAAAACCCCGCCGGAGCGGGGCTGGTGATGCTTCGCGGGATCAATCCCACAACGTGACCTCCTCAACCTCAACCACCGGCAGATCGGGCAGCTTGATCAACAGCCCTGCGCGATATGGTTGAGGCTCCTCGGCCAGCCCTTGGTTGGCCTGCAGCACCGCCTCCACGGTGCCAATCAGCGTGCCGTAATAGGCGTGGCACATCGTGTCGAGCAAGTCACCGTCAGACGTTCTGCAGGTCATTGCCATAGCTGACAAACTCCAGGTTGAAGCCCTGTTTGCGAGGGATGCCGCCAGCAAGCAGCGCCCCCTGTTCCTCATCGACGCTCAGCAAGCACCAAGTGCCCAGCACTTCGCCGTATCCCGTGGTCAGGGTCACCGGCTGCAAGCGTCGGCCAATGCTGCGCAACTCACCCAGCTGGCCGATGCCGCCCTTGTGGAGCGGGAAGATGGCCCCCTTGATCGTCAGCTTATCCTCGCCCTGCCCCACAGCCTGCTGTGCAATGGAGCGCGTCAGACGCTCCTGACCAGCCCAGCGAAACGCAGTTTTGCGCGTCAGCTCGTCGAAAGCGGCGGTGTCGAGGTTGAAGTAGTAGGGCTGAAGTTTGGGATCTAAGGGCTGGATGATCAGCAGGTGTGGGAAAGGCGTCACTGCTGCAGCCGCCGGGGTGAGGTCTACGCCCAGCCCACTGCTGGGGAGGACGTTGCTAAGGCTTGGGCTGATCGATCCGGCGATTCGGTTCACCGCCGCACTAGCCTTGCTGGCCTGCTCCTTGAAAGAACCCATGCGCTCCTGCACCTGAGATGCCGCCGATACGACCTGGCTGTACTTCGCCGCCACCTGACCTACGGTCGATTGCGTCACGTTGATGGCGCGCATGGTGCGCTGCAGCTTCTCGCCCAATGCCGGACCGATGACCGGCAGGCTCTCCAGCTCTGCCGCTGCGCCGGTCATATCGCTGACCGCGCCCGTCAATGGACCCAACATACCGTCGAGCGTCGTTCGCCCCGCCACCCCCGCTGCCACCAATGAGGACAGCGAAGATGTCAGTAGCTCCATGTAGGCCATGGCACCTCCTTAGATAATGTGAGCAGCGTCAAACAGCTGAATCGACGCCTGACGGGCCGCCAGTTCGCGCTGGAGGGACTGAAACAGGGCGCGCAGCGGTGCATCCATGTCGCGTACCAGCTGGTACGGGTCCTTAACATCACCCTGCACGGTCACCGGCATGGTCAGCGCGATGGCGAAGCTCTGGTCGACCTTGGCCGGTTCGGCTTTCGTCTTCTCGGCCGGCTTGGCTGCTACTGGGGCTGTTTGCGCCGGCACTGGCGGAGGTGACTCTTTGACCAGTGCGCGCACCACCGCACCAGGTGCTGGGCCTGGCTGCCTGTCCTGAGTCGGCGCCTCAGGCGATGCCACCGGCGAAGCCTTCGCCACAGCTGCACCGAGCGGCGGAGCGTCGACCTTCGGCGCCTCCGTGGCTTTGTGCTTGTCTGCGGCAACCTTCTCTGCCGGCGTCTTGGCGACTGCCGCCCCAAGTACCGGCACCTCAACCATCGGGGCTTCCTTGGTCTTGGGCTTTTCCTGGGCAATCTGCTCCGCCGGATCATCGCCGAACAGCTTTTTACCCAGCCAACCACCGATAGACTCTCCCCCAAGGCCGCCCAGCACCATGCCAATGGCCCCACCCACAGCGCCGCCGACGGCGGTGCCGAGGACCGGCACGATAGAACCAACCGTCGCGCCGACCGTTGCCCCGTAGGCGCCACCTGCCCAGGCACCGGCCACGCCGCCAGCCAGACCACCGTAGCCCTCTGCCTTCTCATCACGGGTTTCGGCGTTCATCGCAACATCGAGCACCCCTGGCACTGCATCGATCAGCTTGCCACCGGGCACCTTCGACAGCGCCTTGGTTACGCCACGTACGCTGTGCACAGCACGCGCAACTCCACCTAACTCCCCCGCTATGCTGCTTGTACCAACTAGGGTGGGCATGGCCGGCGCCGACGGCAAATGCACCGGAGGAACCTTAGGTGCAGGCTGAGGAACATGCGGTGCACTGACTGGGGCTACTCGCGGCGGCGTAGTTGGAGCGCGCCGGGGATCAGCGAGCGCCCCGGCAAGACGACGGCGACGACGGCGCGCCCGGCGACTGCCAGGCTCACGAGGCCCTGCTTCAGCGACACTACCGCCCAGCCGGCCAAAGGCATCGGCGTTTACCACAAAGACCCGCTGCGGCTCGCTTCCTAAACTCCCCGGCGGGTCATTACTGGCTGGCAGACCAAGTCCTTGGCCCAGCGCGTCCAAGCCCGCGTCAACCAGAGGGTTTCCAGTCTTGCGCACCGGCAACCCGCCCGGCGTGTCCATTTCCTTGCCGCCGCGCCGGGTGCGCGAAGTCCGCCCCCGGGCCACGTTATATGCGCCACGCAAAACCTTGAGCCCGCCACGGGCAGTTAGCACCGCGCTGACGGCTGCCGCCAGGCCAGCAAGCCCCATGATCACTGCTGGGAACTTGTCCGACAGCGTCGTCATGGCTTGAACAATCGCCGTCAGCCCCTGGGCCACAGCGTCAGTCGCCGGCCGGATGGCATCACCCACACTGCGCATCGAATCGCTCCAGGCCTGGCCGAGCTCCGCCCAGCGCTGCGACGACGTTTCGCGGCGTTCTGCCAGGTTCTTGTCCAGAATCCCTGTCGCGTTCTGCGAGTCGGCCTTCAGCTGGCTGTACAGCCCACGGTTCTGCGCATACGCGGTCAGGGCTGCCTTAACCTGCATGTCAGCGAACAGATCGCCAGTGCGCAGGGTTTTCTCCAAAGCCTCCAGTGCTGCCTTGGCCTTCTCCGGGTCGACTTCCTTCTCGATGTTGGCCTGGGCTTCCTTCATCTTTTTGGCCTTCGCCGGGTCGGTCGCCTCGACGTACTTCATGGCCAGGGCCATGGACGACTCAATGACGTTCATACCCTTCTGCAGGCCCGTGTTCAGCGACGCCTGGTAGTCGATGCCCACATCCTTATAGGCCTTGACCACATCACCGGAGCCGATCTTCTCCATCCAGTTCTTGAAGTTGTTCGCTGCCTCGTCCGAGCTGCCGGCGGTCTTCATCTGCACCTGCAGCATTGCGCCCAAGGACGAAACCGAAGCCATGCCGGTGATCCCGTTCTTCTCCATCCCTGCAAGCAGCTGCGGGAACCACTTGGCCATGTCGCTGGCCTCAAAGCTTCCCGCCTGACCCTGATACGCGATGGCTTCCAGTGCCTGCTCCATCACCTTGGGATCGGTGATCTTGGCGTTCTGCTGCAGCGCCATGATCATGCTGGCCGTGTCGACGCCTGAGGCACCCTGGCCGATGGCGAACTTGGCCGCCGTCGGCGCGTAGGCCATCGCCTTGTCCAGCTCCATGCCGGCGCCGACCAGCTGGTTGATCAGGTCGGCCACCTCGTTACGGCCCATGCCCGTGTCCTTCGCCGTCTGGATCACCGTGCGGCTGAGCTGCACTTCCTCGGGCTTGTTGACTGCATCGGCCTTGATCGCGATGTCGCGGATGATCGCCTGGTAGTCCGCGCTGATCTTGGTCGGGATGGCGGTCAGGCCCACCCCTGCGGCAGCGGCCCCCACGTTGGTCTTCAATGACGACTTGCCGGCGTTGATCTGTTGATGCCCTTTCAGCTGCAGGTCGGCACTTTTCGCATCACGCGCCAACCGCTGATACTCGCGGCTGAGCCGGCCGACCTCGACGCCCTGCTTGCGCAGCGACTCCAAGTTGCCGTTGAGCTTGCGCAGTAGCTTGTCGGCCCCGGCAGCACCGGTGTCGTGCGCCCGCTTCCATTCAGCCTGCAGCTTGATGGTGTCGCCAATGGTGCCCTTGAGCACCTTGGCTTTGTTGCTCGTCTGCTCAAGCTTCTGGATACGACCCTGGACGTCCTTGAACGCGGCACCGACCGACCCCGCGACAGAACCTCCAATCTCCAGGGCTAACTTCATCTTTGCCATCAGCTACCCCCTGCTCAGTCGGCGAGCCACCAGAGCATGTCCCCGAAGGACATGCCCGATATCTCAGCGGCCGAGAAATTCAGCTCTGCGGCCAGCCGTCTGGCCAGCCGCTTCTGCTTGTCAGCATCAAACGTCGTCGTCTTGCACCAGGCGAAAGTAACCCGTCTGCAGGCGGCTGTAGTCTTTCAGGGCCAGGCCTTCCAGGTCCTTGACGCCGACTTCAGCAAGCGAAGCGAACAGGTTGAGTTCGCGCTGTTCGTCATCCTCGCCGGCGCCCTGTTGGGCAGCACGGATGTCGCGCACGGTCGGCGAACGCAAGCTGAGGGCATCGACCTGCACGCCATTCATTTCGGAAGGTTTGCTCAGGGTGATGGTGACGCGGTCAGCAGACACATTCAGCCAAGCGGGGATGGATTTCTTGATAGCCATTGGGTATGTCCTTGAGTTCGTGAGGAATGGGGGTTACAGGCCGAGCGCAGTGCGCTGCGCGGCCAGCTGGTCGACGCCGTCGATGACACGCTTCATGCCCAGGGCGTCGATCTCGTAGACCGTGCGCCCGTCGACCTCGAGCTTGTAGTAAGTCAGACTGACGTTGTGCTTGATCTCGGCCTTATCGCCGGCCTTCCAGTCGCCCATGTCGATCTCTTTCAAGCTGCCGCGAAGGGTGACGACCACCGGGTTGATCTTGCCCTTGAGCCCCTTGAAGGCGCCCCGGAACGTGCCGTTGAACGCGGTACCGTCGGCCAGGCCAAAGAACTTCAGGGATTCGCGGCGCACACCGGTGGTAGTGAAGGCGGCCTCCTGCTTCTCCATGCCCTGGTCCATTTCCACCGGCATGTCCATCCCGCCCGGCCGGTGCTCCTCCATCTTGAGGGTGAGCTTGGGCAGGGTCAGGCTGGGTACGTCGCCTTGGAAGCTGATGCCGTCGACGAACAGGTTCAGGTTGGCCAGGGTTTCGGGAATCATTGCCATGTGAAGCGCTCCTTATGCGGCCGAGTCGAGGACTTCGGTCAGCCATTGATTGGTGATCTCGACGCGGAAGTTCGGGTTCTCGGCCGGCGGCACATCGGTGAAGCGGATGTTCCAGTACACCTTGCCCTGCTCCAGCTGGCTGGCGGTGTTCAGCTCGGTGTCGGCGTACACCTCGAAGTTGATGATTGCGCCCTGGTTCTTGAGGTCGCGCATGAACGCCTGCAGGCCTTCGGTCACGTCCTTGACGTAGGTCGCGGTGATCGAGCGGTCTACCGCCCACTTGTGGCCGTACAGGATCGCGTCCATGACGATATCCATGGTGCGCACGCGGGTGACGAAGGCCCACTTCGGATCGCTCGACAGCGTGCGGTTGCCCCACAGGCGGTAGCCGTCATCGCGAATGATGGTGGTGATGTTGGCGTTGTTCAGCAGGTTGGCCCGGCAGGTGTCGTCGCCATCGAGGAACTCCACCGAGCGGGTGGTGCCGGTGATGCCGACGAATTCCTTGTTCGACGGCGAGGCCCAAAAGCCGTACTCGTTATCGGTCCAGGCGAACAGGCCGGCCACCCAGGCCGACGCCGGCGCGTTCACGGTCGCCTCGGCGTCGGTGTCCCAGTACTTCACGCCAGGGTCGACCATGAAGGCGCGCTTGGCGCCGAACTCGGCGGCGTAGGCCATGGCCGCCTCATCAGTGGTGCCAGGGCCGTCGATGATGGCGATGCCGCGCAGCTTGTCGGCCAGCGCCACCAGGGCGGTGCCGACGGCCTGGGTCGCGCTGTGCTTGGGGGTCACCAACAGCCGCGGCTGGGCGTTGTAGCGGCTTTTGCCGTCCAGCAGCGCCTGCAGGCCGGTACGGGTGCCATCGGCCAGCACGCCGCCGATGATCGCCGAGATCTGCGCGGCCGCGTCCTCGACCTTGGCCACGCCGCAGGCGACGATCACCGCCTTGGCGCGGGTGTAGATCGCCCGGCAGGCCTTGGTGATCGCCGAGTTGGCCCCGAAGGCGGCCACCGCCTCGCGCTCGCTGGTAATCAGCACCAGGTCATTGGCCTTGGCGGTCGGGGTGCCGTCAGCACCAGGGCCAGGAGTGAAGGTGTCGACCAGACCAATGATCGAGGACGACGGCAAGGCGATGCTGCGCGCGCCGGTGTCGACGTTGGTTACGGTAACGCCGTGAAAGAAACCGCTCATAGACTCTCCAGAAACAAGAAGGCCCCGCAGAGCAGGGCCAGGTGGTACAGCAGAAAAGAAAACGCCCCGTCAGTGCGGGGCGTCTTAAGTTTGCTCAGCGAGCCAGGCCGGGGTCGCCGGCCGATGATTTGTCAGCGGAAACTCGCCCGAGTCAGGCCAGTCACGCAGGCCGCGTCGATAGGCCTGCAGCTCGGCGTATTGCTCAGTCGTCAGCGTGGTGGCCACGCCCTCCTCCAACTCGTCGCGATGCCGGACCACCAGGCTGTCCGTGGCGGCCAGCTGCATGTCACGCCAGCCGCGTTCAACCGAGGCCAGATAGCCCGGCGTCTCCTCCGGCGCCTGCAGCACCGGATAGCCTTGGCTATTCGCCACGATCCACTTGCCCTGCAGCTGTCCGGCCTGCAGGGCGCTGTAATCCTCAGCCGTCACTTCGACCGATCCTGCCGGCACATAGCCCTGAAAGTCGAGGCTGTAGAAGCCTCCATCCGGTGCAAAATAAACCTTCATATGACCCCTTTAGCTGCCCTTGGCGCGCCAGAAATGCTGGGCGGCACTGCTGCTGCCCGAATGGGAGTAGTTGAACCCCGTTTTGGAATAGCTACCCACCTGGACAGGGCCGCCACGGCTGGCGGGTGACTGCGTGCCAGAGTCCACATAGGTCATCTGGATGTTATGGCACGCGTTAGGGAATGCCATTGGGAAGGTCACCGGGGTGATCGCGCCCGGCGCGGAGCCGCCAGTCATGCCCCACATTTCGACATCGCCATTGGGCATCTTGGAGTAACCCGAGACCGAAAAAGAGGCAGCGAACAACGGCGAGTTGCGCAGCGGCTCAGTACCGAAGTGGCAGCGCCATACGTTGGATTCTCGAATGGCCAGGAAGTCGCCGCCAGCGGCGAGCGTGTAGGGCACCGCCATTGACAGGTTGTTCATTGCCAACTGATCGCTGGCGGCAACAGTGACGCGCGCCGTGGTCGCCGTTGGCCCTGCTGAAATCAACACAGTCGCTCCCTGGGGCACTGTCGAGGTGTCCGGCAGCGTGACCATAACGCCGTTCGCCAACTCAATGCGCTTGCCAATGTCAGCAGCGGTCAGCGCACGGCTGGCGGCAATGCTGGTGGAGCCGCTGAAGCTGCCCAGGGCGCGCTGGACAAACTCGGTGGTCGCCAACTGGCGGCTGCTGTCGAACTGCGCCAGGGTGGGCCGATCCACATAGCTGAGCGCTGCGCTACCGCTGATTAGCGCCCAACTGCCGCCGGCACGCACCAATATTGCGGTATCGCCCATGTTCAACGTCAGTGACGTAACCAGGCCAGCGCCTGGATCGATGACGTCGCCACCTTGCACCACCACCGTCTGAGTACCCGAGGTGCCGGAATGCTGAATAGCAAGCGAGGCGCCTTCCACCAGCGTAGAGACCAATGGCAGGGTTACCGTGTACCCCGTACCCGACAAACGAATGACCTTGCCGACGTCGGCCTTGGTCAGGGTGACGTTAGCGCCATACGTCACCGCCCCTGAAAAGCTGCCGAGCGCGCGCTGCACAAACTCGGTGGTGGCCAGCTTCTTGGTGTTGTCGAACTGCGCCGGGGTGAGCCAGGTTTCGCCCTGCATGATGGCCGAGTAGCGCAGCAGCGCCGTACCGCCGATCAGGCGCCACAGGGAGCCGTTGCGAATGAATTCAGCGGTATCGCCTTGGCCCATGACAACGTCGCCAGGCACCCCAACCGCATCAATCGAATCGCCGGCAGCAGCCGTGACCGTAAGCGTGCCTTGGCCACACAGCAACGTCACCGTAGCGCCTGGCGTGATGGTGCCACCAGTCGGCAGCGTGGCCGTCATGGGGGTGGCCGCATTGGCAAAGGCCACCAACTTGCCGACCTCAGAAAGCGCCAGGGCGGTCGAGGCTGCATAGTTCGAATAGCCGGCATACTCCACCCCCATGCGCTTCACAAACGCGGCGTTGACCACCACCGGCGTCGTGTCGAACTGCGCAGGCGTTGGGGCGGTTGGCGTACCGGTGAAGGCCGGCGACATAAGGCGGGCGAAACCATCGGTAATGTCACGGAAGGTCAGCGCCGTGGTGCCCAGCACAATCGGGGCATCGGTGATCAGCTGCCAGATAGTGTCGGCCAGGGTCGTGCCCTGCTCGACCGCCACCACCAGTCCCGGCGTTACCTCGGCGCTGATATCCGCATCCGAGGCGCGCGACCAGGCACCCGCCGCCACGACATACAGGCCGTTTTCCTTGGCTTGCGTCTGGTTCTTGACCAGCACCCGATCGCCGGCCGCCAGCACAACACCGTCGACCGTCCGCAGACCCGACAGGGTAATGTTGGCCGTAGTGGCCGCGCGCACCGATTGCTTGTTATCCAGCTTGCTGAGTTCCTCGGTGAGCCGGCTGTCGACATATTCGCGCGTTGCCAGCACCACCGACGGGTCAATTTTCAGCTGCACGTTACTGGCATTGCTGATGACCAGATTGAGGCGTACCACCTGGGTGCGACCAGAGCCCTGACTGAGCAGCGGCTTGAAGGTCGGCGGGCAGTTGGCCACCGCCACCAGGTCGCCAGCGGCGTCATACAAGCCGATTTCACGAATCCACTTGCCGCCCACGTCGGCCGGGATGATCTGCTCGGCGATGATGATCGCCGCATTGCTCGGGTCGACCTTCAACTGATTGAGCGGTGCACGGCGCCACTCGTTGAGCAGCGCGGTTTGCGTGGCCACCGGCATCGGGTGCGGTGGATTCTCCAGGCCGGTCGGATTGCCATCGCCGACCGCCATCTGACTAAAGGTCCAGGGAACGCCCAGCGCATCCGCGTTAGCCTGCTTGGCGGCCCCGACATTGGTCAAGATCGCGTAAAACTGTGAAGTCTGGTCAACCATAGTTAACTTCCAGATAGTCAATAGTGTGGTCGCGGCCGCCACCGCCAATCTCGCCGGTGACCTCCAGGTCAACCGCTTGCGGCGGGTACACGGTGAGTTCGTCGCCGTCGTACACCGACGGGGCGAGATAGAGGCGACCGGTGGTTTCTAGGCTGATGGCCAGGCCCGTCATGTGCCGACTGACCGGGCGGGCGTCGTCAATCAGCCACGTCAGCTCCTGATAGGTCTCTTCACTGATGCCCTCCTCAGCCACGCCGACCTTGAGCGCGAAGGTGCCCGGCACGCCCTGGGGCACGGTCTGCCACCACTCGGTGACCTCGATCAGGTAGCCGAACGGCTCGACCACCCGGCGCAACGCGCCGATGGTCCCCTTGTGCGCATGGATGTAGAACGACGAGCGAATCACCGAGCGCTTGACCGCCTCTGACCACCGGTCGTCCCAGCGGTCGACCGACCACGCCCAGGCCAGCAGAAACAGCAGCTCGGTCGGGCAGGTGTCGGGGTTGTAGAGGCGGCGCAACATGATCGCCAGGTCTTCGTCGGCAGCACCCTCCAGGGCGCTCTCCAGCGGCGTGCGGTTGATCGGTAACAGGCTGCTCATCAGTCACCCCGCTCGACCGTAAACCCCGTGCACCAGGCCGCTTGCGACTTGCTCGGACGGATATCAGACCAGCCGGTCAACTCGACGCGGCTGACCCCGTCGATATGCAACTGGGCGTCGACCGCCGAACGGGCGACCTCAACCCCCAGCCGTCGGCGTGGGTTGATCCATTCGGCCAGGCGCGCGTTGCACAGGGCCAGCACACCCTCGCTTTCCGGCCCGGTGCTCGCCATGTACAGCTTGGCGTTGATCTGATACGGCAGAATCTCGGCGCTCTGCACAATCACCCGGTCCGCCACCGGCCGCACATCGTCGTCGTTCAGATAGTCGCCCACCGTGGCCAGCAGCTCGGCCGAGGCCGTGCCGTTGCCCTCCAAGCCCAGTACCGTGACATGCACCACGGCCGGCGTCGGGCTTTCGGCGGTGGCGTCGGCCACCAGGCCCGAGGCGTTGCGCGCATGCAGGATGTAGCTGTTACGCGGGCCGGCCGTGGTCAGCCCCTCATACACCAGCTGCACCCGCTCACGCAGGGCGTCGTCGACTTCCATCACCTTGGCCACCGGCGGCACCGCCGTCAGGTCCTCGGCCTGGACCACCAGCCGCGACAAGCTGACGTTGGCGGCCAGCTGATCGAGGTCGGAGCCCTTGGCGTAAGCCAGCATCAGCGCCTTAGCGGCATCGTTGATCCGCGAGCGGTTGAGCAGCTTGCGGTAGGCCCCGACCTCCAGCAGCTTGGTGACCGGGTCGCTCTCAAGGTTCGCGCTCCAGTTGTCGCCCATCAGCGCCTTGAAGGTGGTCAGGTCGTCCTGATACAGCTGCTCATAATCCAAGTCTTCCAGCACTTGCGGCGTCGGCAACTGGGACAGGTCAATGGTACTCATGCGCTTACCTCGATCACCACGCTGTCACCCACATAGGTACCGGACAGCGACAGGGTGACCTGCCCGCCCAGCACCGCCACCACGCGCACGCGCTCCAGCTGCAAACGCGGCTCCCAGCGCCCCAGGGCGCGCGCCACCTCAGCCAGTACCGCGCTTTTCCAGCCCTCGTTAACGGGCAGGTCGACGTAACGGCGCAGGCTACTGCCGTACTCCGGGCGCATGCGCCGACTGCCGACGGGCGTGGTCAAAATGTCCTCAATGGACTGTTTCAGGTGGGCGACGCCGGAGAGCGGCTGCCCGGTGCGGCGATCCAGTCCGATCATGGGCTATCCCTGCTGCTCGAAGTCGGGGCGCTTGCGGAGGTAAGCGATGGCCGCCGAGTCATCACCCATCACCACCACCCGAGCACCCGTGACTCGCAATTCTCGGAAGTTCGGCATGAGCAGTACGCGTTCCGTGTACTCCTTGTCCCGGAAAGTGATCGGCTTAGCCGGTTCCGGTGCCGCGACGATCACCTGCCCCTCCACCTCAACGGTCACCTCATTTTCTGCTTTGGCCATGTGTCCTCCAGATACGAAAAAGCCCGCATCTGCGGGCTCGATTCAGTGTTTGTGGTTGGCCGTGTTGCCGGCCGTATCAATAATCCGGCCGCCACCGTTGATGTCGCCTGTGACCTGCAGAGGCCCCACGATCTTTACATTACCGGTCAAGGTGATGCTCGCTGACTCGGCCGTGATGGCGTCGTCGGTGAGGACCGCCTTGGTGCTCCCAACTTCAATGGTCACCGTGCCGGACGGCACCTTGATGGTGTAACTGCTGGCCGCCCAGTCGTAGACCAGGGAACCACCATCATCAAAACGCCAGATTTCGACATGGTCGCGGTTGTCTGGCTGGTCACCGGCGTTCCCGTACAAGCCTGCCACGAAGGTGCCCTGCGCCGGCTCGCCGCTCGGGCTGACCAGCACGCCCTGCTCGCCCAAGCTCGGCGACCGCCAGTGACGGGCCTTGCCGGCAGCCTGCGCGTGCCAGCGAACCCAGGCGCTCGTCCAGTTACCGCCATCCGAGACGCGCACACGCGCCGCAGCCAGGTCAACAGCCACCACCGTGCAGGGGATCACCAAGCAGGCCAACATGCGGTCATGCTGGGCGGATGTGTAACTCATGCCATGTCCTCCGGCGCCTGGTACTGATGTTCGCTGCCGGGACCAGTGTCAGGGCTGAAGCCAAACACCAAACCGCCAGGCGGCTGGTTAGGCCATGGCCATTCCTCGACGCCTAGATAGATAACCTGCACCCACTCCACGACCCAAACGGCATAGCCATCCAGCTCAGGGCGAGTCCAGTCCCGCTCCGCACGGACAAATTCGGCAAACTCCACTGGCAAGCCCCAGGACTGCATACGCAGAAGCACTGCCAGCTGCGCAGCAACGAATGCCGCCACGTGCAGACAGTTCGCCTCCTCTTGCCCAACGATCACGCGGGCCTCGAACCGCGCCTCCACCGCGACCTCGCCCGTGCCTGGATCCTTTTCTGCCGCCTCGAACCCCGCCAGCTCGATCACCACTGCCGGCGGTGTGATCGTCCTGAGTCCCTCCGGCATGGTCCCGACATAGGCCAAGCCAGGGATCGCTACCTTGATGTGTTCCTCCATGGCAGCGAACACCTGCCCGAGAGGTATCGGATCGTCATCCATTGCCCGACCTCCGCAAATACTTTTGCAGCTCGAAGTTCATTTCCTGCTCCATCACTACCTGCAGGCGCTCGTGCGCTTTACTGGTCCAGGTCTCGAAGTGCGCTCGGGTGTCATCCAGCGAGATCTTCGCCTTGGCCAAGGGAAAGCGGCTGTCGTTCTCTGAGATCCAACCAGAACTGCGACCTCCGCCACCTGAGACTTCGCTGTCGGGGTAGTCCTTAGCGTCGAAGTGCTTGCTGGCCGTCCGAATCCAGATGTCTGGGCTGCCGCCATAGACACGTTTGAAAAACGCGCCCTCGTAGCGTCGCCCTGCCACCGACACACCCGAGCGGCTCTGTCGCGGCCGCCCAGCCCGACTGGCTTCGATTGGGTTGATACCGAACCACAAGCGGCCCAGCCCATTACTGGAAACCGGGAACGCCTTAAGACGCTGCCGCACTGCGGCAATTGCAATGCGCTCCTGACGCCCTACATCGCGAGCGATGTGCGTCCGAAGCCAGCGGAGAACCTTGTTGATAGCCCGCCGCTGCGCCGCCGCAACCGCCTTGGGGAACAGTTGCGCGAAGTCCTGAAAGGCCTTCAAGTCCTGCGGGTCGACCCGCAGCGAGATCATCCCGCCGAGGGCCGACTGCTTGTGGTAGCTGCCAACACTCATGGTGCTTTCCTCAGCACAAGTGTGACCAGGCCATCACCGCCCGGCTCGATCGCCACGATCGTGTAATTTCCACCGCCATCCTCAGGCGGTAGATCAATGAACACCTTCTGCCTAGCCTCGACCCCTGCGTTGTCACCGACCCGGATCACCAGGTGCGGCTCACGCAGGGCCGTGCGAATCTGGCCGAGCTTGGGCTGGAGCCAGGGCGCGGAGAACATGCCGAGCACCTCGCGCCCCTCGATCTGCGCCGGATCGCCCAACACCTCGAAAACGGTGTCGTCAACGTCGGCCAGCAGTTCACGGAAGGCCATGGTCAGATCGTCAAGCGGATGACGGTGCGAGGGCGGGTGCAGATGTGCAAGGGGTTGGACTGGGCCTCACCGTCAATGCCCTTACCGAAAGGCATTTCCTCGATCTTGCTGTAGTACGGCAAGCCCTCTGTATTGACGGTCTCGATGTAGTCCGCCGGCGCGTAGATCGACAGGAACAGATCCGAGACACCCTCTGGCACCAGGCGGGCCTCGTCATCGGGCACGTAGGCCTTGCCGCCGACCTTGCCGCGATAGCGCTCCCAGCTGATGCCGCCGAACTCGAAGCCCTCTCGCCCATCACCCCGCAGGGCGGCGGCTTGCTGGCTGCCCTTGTAGGTCTCGACCACCGACGGGTGAGCGATCAGCTTCTTCCAGAAAGTTTTGCCACAGAACGCACGCGCCCCGGTGGTGGTGACATTGCCGAGCGCGTCCTCCTGCATATCCAACGCGTCAACGCATTGAGCCTGGATGTTGGTGTTCGGATCGTTGAGGCCCATCGCCAGCGACTGTCGGTTGACCCCAAACATTTTGTAGATGTCCAGCAGCACCGACGAGCCGTCGGCGTCGAGCACTTGGCCATTAACTGCGCCCATGCGGTGATACTCGTGAGTAGCGTCCAGCTGGCTCCGCGCCTTGCCCAGCCGCTTGTTTACTACCGCCTGAACGGCCTGCAGCTCAGTGGTGGAGCCGAACGCACGAATGCCCTGGATCTCGTCAGCCTTGATCGAGAAACGCTGCGGCAGGTGAATGGTGTTGAAGGGGATGAGCTTCCGCTTGCTACCACCGACCACAAGGCCAGAGGTTCCGCGCTCACCAGCAGGCACCAGAGCGAGCGTATCGCCGTCCTTTTCGATCTGAACGGTCAGGGTCTGGACGCCCTCTTCGCGGAACAGTCCCAGAGCCGCCAGCCGGCCTGGCACATATTCCTGCTCGTTGATGGCCGCAGTCAGGGCAGCAACGCCGAAGGCATCGTCTTGAAAAATGGCAATCTCAGCCATGGTGTACTCCAGAAAGTAAGAACCCCGCTCAGGGCGGGGTTGGGAGAAAAGAAAGGGTCAGATCAACGCAGGATGATAAAACTCGCCGCCAGTGACTTTTCCGCATCACCGTCGAGGCCCGTCAACAGGGCTTCGGTGACCTCGGCCAGCCGCACCACAGCGCGCCCACGTCGCGAGACATCCGACTCACCGAGGGGGGCGAAGAGAATGCAGACCGCGTTCTCACTACCGTCTTCAGCCTCTGGGTTGTAGGGCGCAAACTCGCCGCTTGCCGTCACCAGGCCGAGCAGCTGGCCAGCGACCAGAGCCGGACCGGCGACGATGTTGATGGCTTCGCGAGAGATCTTCCCCGCACCTTCAGAAAGCAGAAACTCACCGGCGTGGACCGGTTCCTGTTGGATGGTGCTCATGCTCGTGCTCCTTTTGTGGCGGCCTGCCGGCGGGCAGCCCAGATGTCGGTTGGGTTGGGTAGCTGCGCTTTGACCGTCTCTTGCTCGTCGTCGGCCGGGGGCAGGCTGTTGTCGATTTCGAAGCCCTTGCCGGAGCTGACAAGCTTCTCGAATAGCCGCGCCCGCACTGCATCAGGCTCCAGGCCTGCCTTAACGTATTCGGCGGTCAGTTCCGGCAGCCGGGCCGACACGCAGAGGTTGTGGATGCCCTTGGCACGCTTCAACGCGGCCTGCACCGTGGCCGCGTCCGTCAGCTTGGTGGAAGCGATGAGCGGCTCGACCAGGTTGCTGATCCCTGCCTTGGCGCAGTCCTGGGTGATCATCAATGCCAGCGCAGTCGAGTCGCCTGGGTCAGGGGCTGGAGGCTCGGTCGGGGCTGTCGGGTCACTGCCCGTAGCTTCCGGCTGTTCGGCCAACTGATCCAGCAGCGCCTTCGGCGTCTGCCGGTATCGCTTCATCGCGGCACCTTGACCGAGGCACGCCTTGACCTCGACCCCGTTGCCCACTTCATCGGCCAGGCCCAGCGCGAGAGCCTCTTGTGCGGTCAGCCAGGTCTCATCGTTGACCATGCGCCGTAGCTCGGCGTCGTCGATGTCCGGCGCCTTGGCCTTGTAAGCCGCGATGATCGCCTCGAAAGTCTGGTCGAGAACGTCAGCCACCCGCCGCAAGTCCTCGGCATCGCCGCTGGTCCATGTCCACGGGTTGTGCACCATCAGCATTGCATTCGAAGCCATCACCAAGCGATAGGCTCCGCACGCAGCGACGCTACCCGCGCTGGCCGCCAGCGCGTCGACACGAGCTGTGCAGCGCTCGCCCAGCCGGTTCAACGCATTGTGAATGGCCAGCCCGTCGAACAGATCGCCGCCGATGGTGTTGAACGCCACCACCACCGGGGAAACACCATCATCGATCGCCTTCAGGTCTTGAATGAATTCATTCGCGGTGATGCCCCAGCCGCCGATTTCACCGTAGATGTAGATCTCGATGGGCGTGGCGTCAGTCTTGGCATCGCCCCGATTCTCAGCCGCCGCGCTGATCTTGTACCAGTGTTGGTCTTCGACTTTCTGTACCGAAGACGCCTTGTTGAAGATGCGGAACGGCATCAACTTTTTCATTTCTTCCCCTTGTCGCTGGACTCGTCGGGGTCATCCTCGACGGCCGGCAAGCTGCTGTAGTTAAGGCCCAGGGCTTTCGCCCGGGCGATATCGGCGGCGTTTTCTTCGTCGACCACTTCCGCATCCGTACCGTTGCGTAGGCAGACCTCACTACGCGACGCAAAGCCTGCAGCGATCTCCATGCTGCGAGACTGAACGTCCTGCACCGGGTGGATGTAGGCCCAGCCTTGGGGCACCCAACGGGTACGCTGGTACTCGCGGCGCCGCTGCGCGTAGTCCGCTAGGTCGAGCGCACCGGCTAGCACCGCCATGTCCATCCAGGCTCTGCGCACCGGTCGACACAGCTGATGGACGTAGACCTGAAACTGAAGCTGCTCCAGCCGGCGCCGGAACTCAGTAAGCACCACACGGATTGCCCTGTCGTTCACGCCCTGCATGTCGCCGGTCATGAGTTCGTAGGGCAGTCCCGACCCCGCAGCAGCGGCCATCAGCTGCTGCCGCATAAAGTCGGGGTAGTTATTCCCAGCGTCTGGCGGGTCCGAGAACTCGACCTGCTCACCAGGCAGCAGCTCCTGCATCGTGCCGGGTTCCAGTCCCACCATCGGGGTGAATCCGTCGCGGTCGTACTTGACCGGTGCCCCGGTTAGCGGATCAAGTTGCGGCGGGCCATCCGGTGCCGGCTTGCGAACGAAGCCGGCAAACAGGTTGGCCACCTCTTGGCGGAACAGCACCGCGTCGTCAAAGTTGTCCAGGCTGCGTAGACGCTTCAAGACAGGCGCCAAACGCGGCACGCCGCGAAGCTGGCCGGGCTCCAGAGGCTCGAACACGTGCAGCATCTGCTCGGCCGGGATCCGCACCAGCTGGTTGTAGCCCACATTCAGCGAGGTCTTATCGCTGGGGTGGTTGCGATAGCACCAGTAGGCCACGCGCCGGCCCATGGCGTTGAATTCGATGCCGGCCCGTATGACGTTGCCGAAGCGGGTCATTTCGAACTTGTCGTGGGGGACAAACTCCGGCGATAGGCACTGCAGCTGAAGCGGCACAACGTAGCCATCCTCCAGCCGACGCGGGCGCAGGCGAATGAAGCACTCACCCGATTGCTCTACCGTGCGTGCCACCAGTGCTTGCAAGCCATAGAAGTCAGTGAGCTGATCGGCATCCGCCTCATCCACCCAGTCCTCCCACAGTTCCTGCATTACCTTGCGGATCGCCTTGTCGAGCAGTCGCGGGTGCGGCGTGATGCCAGTACCGATCAGGTTGCTGACGCGTTTGTCGATCACGTTGGCGGCGTAGGGGTCATTGCGCACCGCACTGCGGGAGCGGGAGCGCAGGTTGCGCAAGGCCGGCATGATCAGGCTGTTCACGCCGGTATCCGGCGCATCCCATCCTGATGAGCGCCGTCCCTCGGCGGCGCCTTCGTAGCTGGCCTTGATCCGCTCGGGCACCAGGATGCCCGAACGACCGAGGGATAAGTAGCGTCCACTCACAGCCCCTTGCCTCCGTGGAATACGCGCACTACGCGGGAGCGTGGCCCGGCGGCATTCGTCAGCTCAGCGCGGATCAAGTCGCGAGCCTTGATGAGCTCGTCCACCGTTCGATACTCGACGGTACGGTCCGAGTAGCGAACGATCTTTTCACCGCGCGCAATCGCCCGCTCGACAGCGTCGAGGTGTGCTTTTGTGTAGGCCATGTCAGCGTCTCTTCAGGTAGCCGCTGCTGGAGCTGCGGCGTTGCATGGGTTGGGGCGCGGCCCTTGGAGCCGCCGGTTGTGGCGGTGATGGCGGTTCGGTGCGCTTGACCGGAACAGACACAGGGGCCGAGGAATGGCTCTCTTCGTCCTGGTCGTCGGTTTCAGGCTCACTGGCCTGAGGCCGGGCTGGCTCCGGTTCGCCCTGCTCGAACAAGTTGGCCTGCGCGAGCGCCTGCCGCAGCTTGTTCCAGTCCTGTTCGCCGTAGCGGTGGAGGCCGAGGAAGTTGGCCATGGCCAGGTTGTACACCATCAGGTCGAGCGCCTCGTTGCGCTCGGCCTTGCCCTTGACCCACTCAATCCGCTTGTAGCCCTTCACGTAGCGGGCGACCTTTCGTTCAGCCACGCACTGCTGGAAGAACTCGTCGGGCAGGTCCTTGGCGAAGTGCAACGCACCAGGCCCTTTGTCGAAGCTGTAGCGGTTGTAAATCCAGTCCTTGGCCGTGTCGGTACCAACGATCCAAAGCTCCGCGCCGTTACGCTCGGTTTGGCCCTTCCAGGTGACGTCTACTTGCGACGGGCGCTGGGCGATCACAGGGCGACCCGGTTTGCTTGCCCCCTTGAGCGCGAAGACGTTGCGCCAGCGGCGCACGCGGGTGAACTGGTAGACCTCATGGGTGTGATGACCACCAGAGTCGATACCGGTGGCCAGGATGCCGAGGCTAACGCCACAGGGATGCCTGTACCGAACCTTAAGCCGCTCGTCCAACAGCGACCAGGTACGCTCATCGGCCGGATCGCCGGGAATCACCTGGTGATCAACCACCCAGCGCTCCATGCCTGCCCCCCAGGCCATCACCATCAGCTCCAGGCGGTTGGCCTGAACATCGACGGAGGCCGTCAAGGCAAGCGCACCCACGGGCAGGGTGCCAAGGAAGTAGTCTTCTTGCAGCGCCCGGGCCTGCAGCACCTCGGCCTTAGTCTGCTCGACTGCGCTGTCCCAGACCTCTGCAAGCCTGGTGTTGTAGAACACCTGCATGGGCTCAAGATCGCCGCGATCCTGGGCACGCTTTGCCCCCTCGAACTCGCGGGCCAGCATGGTCCAAGAATGCCAACCCAATGGTGCATAGAGCGCATTGAGGTGGAAGCTCACTGTCTCGCCATCGCCCTGGGCATGGGCTCGCCACTCACCCTTGGCCAACATCTCTGCCTTATGGTGCTCCTCGATCAGCACATCACACTCAGGCCCTTCGCACTGGTAATGCACAGTGCTGAAGTCAGGGGAGTAAAGCAGGCGCTCCCACTTCAAGACCTGCATGTGCCCACAGGTAGGACACGGTACGTAGTAGTGCCGCTGATCCCCCATCATGAACAGATCATCGATCCGCGAGGCCCCCTTGATGAGCGGGGAGCTGGAGAAATAGAACTTGGCATTGCGGCCGAAGGTACTGCCCCGCGCTTCAGCCAGCTTGATGCCATCGCCCTCTTGGTCGACGTCAACGTCCCAGCGGTCGACCTCATCACCGTAGACATACCGAGCCGACAGCTCCGACAGGTTAGCTGCTGAGCCCGCAGTGGTGGCGTATAACGTGCCACCCTCGAACTCTTTGGTGTCCATGGTGTTACGGGCATCCCTGGAGCGGTTAGCCGCAACGCGCGACTTGAGTTCTGGCGTTGCGTCAATTGTCTTGCCGATCCGGGATGACACGCGCTTGGCCAGACCCAGGCTGGGCAGCAGCGTCAGGATATTGGATGGTGCCATGTGGATCAGGGCGCCGATCCAATTCAGGGCGATCTGCGTCTTCATCAGCTGCGAGGCAACCTTGGTCACCACTCGCTTGCACGGGTGCGCGGGAGAAAGACAGCGCATCGGTTCACGTGCGTAAGGTGTGCGTGCGGTGCGATATTTGCCGGGTTCGGCGGCGCCGGTATCACGCGGGATCCGCATGTACTCGTCCGCCCATTCATCAACCCACAGTTCGGGGTCAGGCGTCAGCCCTCGGCAATACGCTTCGCGGTACACCTCGGCACCGTCTGCGTATCCGGTGGGCATAGGCTCAGCTCTGTGTGATGGCTTGATTGAGGTCGGCGTCGCTCATCTTGCTGACCTCGGTTAGAACGCGGCGGAAGGCGCCGGCGAGATGCTTTTCGATCTCCCAAGGGTCACTCATACCCACCAGCTCGGCGGCGAGCTGCGGCGCGAGCCCGAATAACTGGTCGCGCAGCATCCGGCCCGCCATGTAAGCCGCATCTTCCACTGCTTTACGCTCGACCAGGCTGCCCTGGACTTTGTTGAACTCAGCTTCGGCCAGCTGGGCGAGGTAGTACTCGCGGTGCGCCTTCGCTTTCTGGAAGTTGTGAGCCCCGCCGGGTGACGGATCCGGCTGGGGCACCGCAAGTGGGCCGAGGCCGGGCTGGAGCTGGCTTCGAACATCCCGCTCGACGCGGTTCTCCTCATGCCGGGCAGCGACAGCTGCCTTGCTCGGATCGGCGGACTCGGCCAGCAGCAGCTCAGTGGCCTCGACGTCGACCTTGCCATCGTCGGTCAGCACTAAGCGTTCCTGCTTGGCCAGTTTGGAAACGTAGGATTTCGACCATCCGTGCCGGGCGGCGAACTCCGATTTCGTCAGGTGGGTCATGTCGAAACGTCCAGTTCACCCAATGAATTCAGGGGGTTAACCAGTTCACCGCAGTTCACTAAGCTGGTGAACCTCCCGCTAACAAAGAAGCGCGGGTTTCCGGTCCCGTACCCCCGCCATATCACCAGGGTCCCCGGCCTTGGCCAGCAGCCCGTGGGTCTCCGGTGTTCGCGAGGCATCAGCAACACCGACAACACCGGCCACGTGGCTTCTCTTGGTAGCGGCCGGTGGCCAACGCCATGCTCAATGCTTGTACAAGCGCTTCTTTGGGGGTTTCTTCCAAAGTCTTGTGCCAGTAATGTCTCGCACGCGGAAAATCGCAATCTCGACGCACCTGCATGTCGATGTGACGCACCACTTGCTCCCAGGTTTGGGGGCTGTTTTTCTCTTCTTCAGGAGTCAAGGACATGACCACCTCCAACATTCAGAAATTTGATGAGATCACCGGTCGGGTGTTTGGTGCTCTCTATGAAAACTTCCCAGTACCGGATTACCTACTCATCAAGGACTTCCTGGACGATGGCTTCTCTTACGATGAGCATGCACAGGGAGACTTCCCCAATCAGAACGGGGAGTTTTTCTTCGCTTGTGTCGAGTGGCTATCAGAGGCGGGGTATCTGCGCTTTAAAAAGAAACTGGATTACGCAGGCTTTGAAGAGGTCGTACTGACCGCTAAAGGCCTTGAGGCCCTCAAAGCTGTTCCCTCTAGCCTTACCAAAGGGCCATCCTTAGGCGACCAACTGGTTGACGCCACAAAGAGCGGCACCAAAAACATCCTTGGCAGTCTGGCAGGCGAGGTACTTTCGGTCGGCTCCCGTCTTGTGTCAGCGCATCTGGGATTACCGGTTTAACTCACTCGACGCTAGGGCGACTGGGCGGAGCCAATTCGCTGACGCCCAGCCGCTTGGCGGCCCAGCGCTCGTAGAGGTTGATCGCCACATCGGCGCCCGCCATCGCGGTCAGGCAACCAACCGCCGCCGCCGCCCATACCGAAACACCGAGGGCGTACAGCAGCATGTTGGTCGACAGCCCGCAGGTGACGCAGGCACCCGAGCGCAGAGCCAACCGGCGAATCAGCCCCCAACCGCGAGCACCCGCCTTGTCCGCCCGCCACATCTCTCCCGACACACCGCCGACCAGGGACAGCACTATCACCATCCAGATCGGCAGTTCGGCTAACGCTTGTTGCTCGCTGTTCATGTAAGCCTCATTGGCAAAGCACGGCGCCGGAAAAAGAAAACCCCGCCAATTGGCAGGGTTCTCGATGCACCGATAAATCGGGGCGGGTTGCACAGCACAGTGCTTGTTGGGTCAGCGCCTAAGCGCACTTTTCACATCGTGGTGACTTTTTACAGGCCACCGGAAAAACCGAAAAGGGGCGGTTTTCGGTTATCCGCTTCGGCGCTACTTCGGCGCACCTTCGGCGCACGCTCGGCGCATAGTGACCCGACGAACGGTTTGCTGCCGGACGCGACCAGCGCGGGCCGCAAGGATTGCAAACACCTGCAGATGCAGGGCTTTTACCCAGTTGCGATAGGTGCGATCTGCGTCTTCCGCCAGCCCAACCACCCGCATTTGCTCCCGAATGGTGAAGCCCAGGACGTAGCGCATCTCCGCCAGCTTTGCCAACGTTTCCCCCCGCTTGTCTCGCCGCCCCAACTGGATGACAGCAGCATCTACTTCTGCTGCTGAGTGATTCATGCCGGCACCGGCAACCAGGATGCGATGACCCGACGCGCCACCGCGAGGCGCAGCCCCCTTCCATTCCATGATTGTCCCCATCTGGCTACCCAGACTCGCCTTAAGCCCAACCAGGCGACGCTGTTCTCCCCAGTGGTGCATCAGTTCCCCCACCAGGCGCAGGCGCTCGGCAGGATCAATAAGCTCTGCCATATCGATCTCGTGCTGCGTGACCCGCAGTAGAGGACCCACTTCCTGATCCATGCTCATTGCGATTCCCCCCAAACCTGTACCCAACACACATTGCCAAGGCCCGACACAAACCCAACACAAATAAAACCCAACGAAATCAGTTGATTAGATGAAAGTGTGTTGAGTGTGTTGGGTTTGTTGGGTTTATTGGTTCTCGCATAGAGATTTTTTTCTTCGTTGATGGCAGTGCAAATAATTACGCGCACGCGCGCGTGCGTGGACAAACCCAACACACCCAACACACCACCCGTGCAAGCCAATGATTTTGGGTAATCCGACTGTGTTGGGTAGACCGATCCAACCCGACACAAACCCAACACACCCAACACACAAATAGAGGTAGTCATGCCGCGAGCACCCTCTTCACGTGGTCCCAGCCATCAACGTTCCAGCCAGCCAACTTCGCCCTGGCACGCCACTCGACGACGTTCTTGCCCAGCTCGGCCGACTTCATAGATGGGGGCAGGGAAGGATCACCATCGTCAGGAAAGAAGAACGCGGCGAATCGTCGGTTATTGCCATCGGTCCAAGGGATCGCACGGGTCTTCTCAACCTTCGCGCTGAGCATCAGTGAGAACTTCGTCTGGCTCATCACGCCTTCCCGGTTGTGCGAGCACCACTCGGCAAACATGGCGTACACATCGCTTGTCAGCGCACAGCCCCACAGGCCGTGCCCCAACTCACCAGCACGCCAGAGATAGAAGAAGGTCTGCCAAGCAGTGCGGCTCAACTCGACCAAGCGCTGGCGAGCCTCGGTCTTGGGTGGTCGCGTACGCTGGTTGAACTCTCCCAGCTCGACATCAAGCAGCCAGCCGTACAAGGCAGCCACTCCACCATTCGCCAGTTCCCGGCTGATCGCTTTCTGGCGCTCCGGCGGTAACGTCTCAAGGGGCCACATCACCAGCATCCGGCGGTCGTCTTCGCTGATCGGCCACGGCATGATCTCGTTGCTGAGGAACGCCGAGTTCATATGGTTGGCCTCTTCCCAACCGTTGATGAACTTCGACTCCATGCGCACCGTTTTGCCAGTGATCATGTGTTTGATCTTGCCTACCTGGTTGTAACGCTGGTCGCGGCTGACAACCTCTTCAAACACCGCCCACAGCTTGCGGCTCTGCCAGGCGTTGAAACTGCCTTCCAACTGGGTCTGCCCGACCGTCGCACCATACTGCCCATACAGCTCGCCCATTACGTCCGCGAACATGAGGCTTTTGCCAGAGCCCTCCATGGTGGAGTGGAACAGGATCGCCGTGTCCATCTTCGCGCCCATATGCTGCAGCGGATAAGCCAGCCATTTGATGAGCCACTCAAGCGCCTCCGCATCGTGGTTGCACAGGAATGAGATCAGCCAGCGCAAGTTCTCGCAGGCCGCGTCATTACGCACGGGCTCGAGCGGCAAACCCTCGAAGGTGTTGATGTAGATGGCCGGATCTTTGGTCATGGTCGGATCGAACACGATGTGGTCCACGTCGACAACACGGCGATCCTGGCTGTTCAGCCACCACTTGTATTCGTCACCCAAGGCCATCTTGACCGCGCCTTCAGGGATACGGCGCTTCTTCTCCCGATCCCAGACATCCTTGGTGCCGTCGATGTAAACGTACCGCTCAATGGGATCCAGCTTCAGGGCGCCGCCCTTCTTAGCCGCCAACCTTTTAACCTGCTCCAGCTCTTTCACTTGGTCGAGCGACATCAGCTTTTTGTCTGTCCGCTCCATCCACTGCTTAACGAGGGGCTTGCCAACCAGCGCCTCGAACCCGGCGCGCTTCATCGACTGGCCTTTGTCGAGATCCCACACGTTAGTGGATCCCTCGACCAGGGCGAATCGACGCATGGCGCTCTTCAGCACAAGACCATCCGCCCCCTCCCCCCCGGAGGCCGAGGAGGCGGCCGAGCTGGGCGCTTCAACGTCCGATGGGGCGTGGGGAAGCTGCTCGGCATCGCTGTCGGCAAGCGGAGGCAGCTCGGTCTGGTCGACAACCGATGGGGCATGGGGAAGCTCACCCAATGGCGGCGGCGCAGGCGGACGGGACTTCGCGTCAATACCGAGGATCCGAGCAGCCGCCCTGGTCGCCGCCTTCTGATCACCGTCGTGCATCAGGATGCAGAACACATCAAACGCATCATTCTTGTGTCCGTTGGCCAGCGGGTCAGAAGTGTGATGCGAGTAGAGCTTGCCATCCTTGATGGTTACACCTGGCAGCCCTGAACTGCTGTGTGGGCTCAACCACTTCCCATCGACGCGCTTGTAACCATGCGCCTCAATCATCGTGGCGATGTCATGGACGCGGTTGAATTCATGGATGACCTCGGGGAGCCGGTCACCAGATCGAGCTGCAGCTGGCAAAGACTTGGCCAGGGGACGAACTTCAGGGGCAGGCGTTGCCGCCTTCGGCTTCCAAGGGCAAACAGCCTCCCCCTTCGGCTTGAACTCATCCCAATCCTGCCAGATGGCCAACAAGTCGGCCGGCAACTCTGGCAAACCGTCTGCAGTCGGCGCTGTACGCCATGTGTAAGGCTTGCGAGTACCTGGGTGGATGGATGGCGGCAATACGTCCTGCACCAAACCGCCCCTCAGCTCGAAAACCGTGACTTTTTTAAACGGCTCAGCCGCCATGCGGAAAGCCGCCTCGCGGCCTGTATCACCCTCGTCCATGGCAGCCTTCACTTGCACCATGAGCCCTTTGTAGATAGTGCCATCTGGATCGTTCTTGTTTGGCCAAACCAAGGCGTGGCGACTCAGCTCCACTCCCTCAGGAACGCGGAACATCACGCGGAATCGTTCGGGGTTGCCCACAGAGGTGGGATACGCATCAGCGAGTGCGTCGACATCGAGCCCAAGCGTTTGCTGCAGTACCTGCCGGGTCAGCTCGACATCATCAACATCCAGCGAACAGACACGACTCGGCCCAAGCACAACACCGAGGTTGTGGTTCGGGCTCGCAGTCCAAAACGCCTCAGCCTTCGAGGCGTCCGTGAAGTAGCCACCAGGCTTATTCCAGCCAGCACCCTTCGGCCCTTTCTCGCCTGGTTCAATCGGAACCAAGGCGAGATCGAAGGCTTCAATGTACCGCCGCGCCCAATCAGCTGTGATAGAGGTTGGGCGCTCGCTCATCTGCGGCGCTCCCGCAGTTCCTGGCAGCTGATGCAAGTCTCGCACCCCGCCACCAGTTGCTGCCGCACCTCCGGGATTGGTTCATCGCAGTCTTCGCAGAACTGCGCGCTCGGCCTAATCGCTGGACGAACGCGGCGCTGAAGCGCCACCTGCAGGTGGTAGTCGGCCTGGTCGTTGGCCACATCGATCACATCAGCCATGAGCTTCGTCCTCCATGGCCTGACGGGCACCCGCCATGATGGCCAGCACCTGGCGGATCACATCCATGCCGCGCTGCTCAAGGTCGAGCACTTCGGCAGCTGTCCATACGTTGTCAGCGGCGCCGTCGTGCAAAGTACCGACAAACTCGCTGGACTCTTCGAGCAGCTTCGCTACCGCCTGCAGGGCTTCATTGGTCGCTGGGACAGGCTCCGGGCGGTACCAGACGGCACCTGCCGGGCGGACGAGCGCATCAAGCAGCCGTGGATCAGCAGTCCAGCGGACGATCTCTTCAATCTCGTCCGGGCTGGGCCAGCGACGCTCTTCGGTGGGGTGAAGTTTCTTCTGCAGGGCATCCACGTCCATGACCATATCGAAGGCCAGTTTGGTGATGCCGCCGTGATAGTCGCGACCAGCGCGATAGAGCGCCTGGCGCAATGCGAGGACCGGACCGGCGTCCGGCAATAGATCAACGCGACTCATAACCGTAAATCCTCGGTTTACGGTGTAGTCACAGGGCTTTCAACGTCCTATCCTGTGAATACGACCGATGTGTTGTGCTTTGCGTGCTGTGCGGGCATTTCACGCGGTTCTAGTCATCCGGCGAATCTTGTGGTGAGAGGCAGCCGGATGGCGGGCTTTACGGTGCTACGCACCGTCAACGTTGAGCTGGGGAGATTCTTGTGGTGAGAGGCCCCAGTTCAACGATCCTTTCTTTCTGCAGGGCGGCGCCGCTTGCCGAGCAGGCGGATTTCTATGAATTCGTATCCCCCCTCCCCATCGCAACGCACCCTGATATCTCGCTTCGAGTTGAGCATCTGTGATACCGCGCTCTGGGAAACTCCAAGCAGCTCAGCTAGCTGTGGCTGAGTACGCCTCTCTGCAAACTCGCGTAAGGGCACACCTATCTTGTCTTCCATCCTTAAATCCTCAGTGAGGCCTGATCGAGATATTAGCCTGACTTCTTTTTTCGAGCAACGAAAAAAGACGCCTGACTGTTTTGAAAATAACAGCCACGCTTATACAGTCGAAGGCATGAGACAAGATCCCCACCAAGGCTCCAATGCCACAGCGCCTCACGAGGCAGACGAAAGCGTGCGCAAAGAAGAAGCGGCACGCCTGAAAAAGATTTATCAGGACCGGAAGCGATCCGACCCTAGCCTCAACCAGGAACGGATTGCCGACCTGTGCGGATGGGCCGGCCAGAGCGTGGTCAGCCAGTACATGAATGCCAAGATTGCGCTCAACCTGTCCGCACTTATGAAGTTTGCGGGTGTACTTTCCTTTGACCCGAAAGAGGTTAGCCCTCGCCTTCTTGAAGAGCATCATGGGCTACACATCGAACACCCGAAGCCCAAATCACAGGCCTCCATGCACCACTGGGCACTCGACCCAATCGAGGTCTGGGATGATGAGACGCCTCTCGGTCCTGACGAAGTCGAGATTCCTTTCTTTCAAGAGGTGGAAGTCTCCGCCGGTACCGGATCTGCAGTAATGCTGGAAACTAATGGCAGGAAGCTTCGCTTCGGAAAGCGGACCCTACGGAAGAAAAATGTGGATCCTAGTGCCGCAGGTTGCGTTCCGGTAAAGGGCAATAGCATGGAGCCGGTGCTTCCAGATGGCAGTACCGTAGGCGTCAACACGGATGCCAAAACCATCATCGATGGGAAAATGTATGCCCTGGACCACGATGGGCTCCTCCGCGTAAAACTTCTTTACCGGCAACCAGGTGGCGGAATCAGGCTTCGTAGCTACAACGCAAGTGAGTACCCTGATGAGCACTACGATGCTCAGTACGCAAGCGAACACATCCGCATCATAGGCCAGGTTTTCTGGTACTCAGTGCTGCTCTAAACCCCCTCCCCCGAAGGCCGCTTGCGCGGCCTTTTTTTTGCCCAATCAGTTCTGCTCATCCAAAAAAGATTGACAGCTAATATTAGCCAGACTAATTTCTGTGCCGTAGCGCCTCTCACCACAGGAATTAGCTATGGCACACACCACATCCACACCATGCAACATCTATTTGCACCCAACCACCTGCAGTCGCCCCTCAACCGTTGAAGCCTTTCAACGCTCTACCGGGCTTCGCTTAGTCGTCTCCCCTGCCGGTCATGTCCGCGCCATCCCCAATGGGGGTGAGGCATGAACGAATTCACCATCAATCTGCGTCGAGTGATGCTTCTGGAAGGGACGTTGGAGCACGGCGGCAGCGCCACCTGCCCGCTGCGACGCCCTGAAACCATCGTTGATGCTCACATCCAGGTGGAGAACGACGACCGCGATCATCACCTACAGGTCCGCTTCGGTCCGTTCACGGGCTCGATCACGCTGCGCCGCGGCGACTCGACCAAGTACATGTCCCTGCGCGACTTTCTGCAGGACGTGGCCAATGGCCGAACTGAGTCAGGACAACAGATCCAGCGCGCTATCGCCCTGATGGAAGCGCTGGACTATGTGAGCCAGGTATTACCAGAAGGCTTGCATGCCTACATCACTCCCACAACCGACGAGCACCGCCCCTTCGGCACCGTTGTGACCAACGATCAGGGAGAGGTCTACGCGACTGCATACGGCAGCTGCAAGACCGCGCTGGCCGAAGCAGTGCGCACCAAGCTCGGCCAAATCCCCGTGGGGCGTGGGGAGCACCCATGACCGACACGCTTGGGCAGCTACGCAAGCAGTGGACAACTCCCTGCCCGACATTAACTGCGGTGCGTGAGCACTACTTCCCCCACATCAAGACAGACCGCCGGTTCAGGGAGTTGATCAACGCCGGAAAGATTGGGCTGAAGCCTACAAAGCTGCACCACTCAGCCCGAGCGCAGTACGTGATTTACCTGCACGACCTCGCCGACTACCTCGACACCCAAGCGAAGCAGACGGCATAGCAGAGGCGGCCCCGGCCATCAGGGGCATCGCATCCAGCACCAGGCCATCACCACAACACCGGCCGGTGCTGGGCACTTTGGAGCACAGCACATGCAACCACATCAGTACGCACTCGCCGCTGGTATCGGCTGGATTATCACCCTGATCATCCTTCCTTTCTTGATCGCCAAAGCACGCAGACTTGCTTATGCCCGGGGCTTCGAGGCCGGTAAAACCTTCCACGACCAGACCTTGAACCTGCAACTCAAGGAAGCCAAACAGGCCTTGGACGATCTCCGCGCAGAGCTGCTGCGCACTCAGCAAACCGGAAATGTGGAGCTTGCCGCGCGCCGAGCCAGCATCACCGCGCTCAAGGCAAGCATCAGGGAGCTTGAAGCCCGAATCATGTCGTACACAGGGCTCGCGGTGACCAAGGCGGACTACGAGAAGCTGGTCAGCGCTTCGTCCACGATGCGCCTGGCTCAGCGCACTTTCAAAGCGTTGAAGACCGATGCCGAGGCAACGCGCGCAGGCGCCCAGGCTGACGTCATTGACGATCTGGCCAAGCGCATCCACGCCCAACTGCGCAGCACCCCGACCAGCGCCGCTACAGCAGGAGCTGCAGCATGACTACTAAGACCGCTCGCAGCTGCCTCTTTCACGGCCCCGCCGGATGCGGCAAGACCACCAACGCCCCGGCCATCGCAAAAGCGCTCGGCCTTAGCCAGATCCTCGACAACTGGGACGCTGGCGCCCCTGTACCGCTGCTGGACACCCTGGTGCTGACCAACGCTAACAATCCCGCCTGGTACTTCGATGGCCGCGTGATGACCTTCGACCAGGCCATGCAGATCACCCGCCAACAGGAAGCGACAGCATGACCGCCGCCCTGATCGACATACAAGGTGCGCAGCAGCAAGCCCTGCCCTTCCAGCGCGAGCTGTACGTGGATCTGTTCGCCGGTGCCGGCGGGGCCAGCAGCGGCGGCGCCCGCGTGTACCGCGACCCTGACATCGCCATCAACCACAACCCCATCGCAATCGCGGTTCACCGCGCGAACCACCGCAACACCCGCCACTACATCAGCGACATCTACGAGGTCGACCCGCTGGAAGCCACCGGCGGCCAGCCCGTGGGCATCTTGTGGGCGTCCCCTGACTGCCGCCACTTCTCCAAGGCCAAGGGCGGCGCACCACGTAGTAAGGCAGTGCGCTCGCTACCATGGGTTGTGGTTCGCTGGGTCTTCGCCACTCGCCCACGCCTGCTGTTGATGGAGAATGTTGAAGAGTTCCAGGCCTGGGGGCCATTGGACGACGAAGGCAAGCCGATCAAGTCGGAAATGGGTCGCACGTTCAAGGCGTTCGTCGCCTGCCTCACCAGCGGCCTGAGCGCCGATCACCCCGACATGGCCGAGATCATGGCCTGCATCGGCCAGTGGATACCCATGGAAGCACTGGTGCGCGGCCTGGGCTGCAATGTGGAGTGGCGTGAGCGCCGCGCCTCGAACGCTGGCTCCCCCACCATCCGCAAGCGCCTGTTCCTCATCGGCCGCACGGATGGCCGCCCCATCGTCTGGACGAAGCCGAAGCGGCACGAGAACCCGAAACCAGGCCAATTGCCTTGGCGCACCGCCGCCGAGTGCATCGACTTCTCCGACCTGGGCAAGAGCTTGTTCGCCCGCAAACGCCCGCTGGTGGACAACACCTGCAGGCGGGTGGCCAAGGGTTTCTGGCGCCACACCGTCATGGCCGAGCAGCCTTTCGTGCTCCAGCTGGACGAGCAACAGCTGGCCGCCGCAAGCCTCACCGAGTTCGCCAACGCGAGCACGCAGCGAACTTTCAGCGCCGGCGAGCCGCTGCGCACTCAGGTGGCCCAGATCAAGGGCGGCCATTTCGCCCTGGCCGCAGCCCACCTGACCCACCTCACCCATCAAGGGGACCGTTCGGGCTACCCCGTTTCTGAGTCCACCCGGACGATCACTGGGGCGAACCGAGGCGAGCAAGCATTGGTTACCGCGTCGATGGTCACCCTGCGCAAAGGCTCCACTGGTAGCGGCATGGACCACCCTGTAAATGCCCTGACCACCGGCAGCGGCCACCACGCGGTCGCTGCATGCCACTTCGAGCAGGCCAACGGCGGTTTCTACAAGGGAGACGGGCGAGCAGCCAAGGTGCCACTGAGCACGATTCTCGGGCGCGGCACCAACCAGCGCCTGGCGAGTGCTTACCTGGTGAAGTACTACGGCACCGGCGGGCAGTGGCAGGACATGGGCGAACCGATGCACACCCTGCCGACCAAGGAACGCATGGCGCTGGTCACCGTTGTCCAAGTGCCCGCCGCGATCCTGCCGCCAGAACTTCTGGCAAAGGCCCGCAAGTGCGCACACTTCCTGCACAAGTACCTGCCGGAGCACTTCCCCGAGCTGGTCGATCTGGTGCTACTCGGCGAGCATGCTTTGGTCGATTTCACCCTGCGTATGCTCAAGGCCCCGGAACTGAAGCTCGCACAAGGCTTCAGCCCCGACTACATCCTTGATCGCGGCCTGTTCGAGAACAAGGAAACCGGCCTGTTGGAATGGCGCGCCATCAAGAACACCGACCAGATCCGCCTGATCGGCAACAGCGTCTGCCCTGACGAAGCGGAAGACTTGATCGCCGCCAACGCGAAAGACCTGATCGACCTATACCAGCAGGAGGCCGCATGAGCACGCACCGCCATGATTGGTACATGAGCGAGGCCGACGACGGCGGCCTGTATCACTGCAGGAAGTGCAGGCGCACCCACGAAGGCACTGTCCCTGAAGCCCACGGCTGCCCAGTGTCCAACGCCGAACACAACGCCGTCGCTTGGCTCGGCCAGGCCGGGCTGTACCGCACTCGGTTTGACGCCGTGTGCAACTGCGAGCAGTCCGTCACACCAGTATCCGCCAACGAACTGTTCCAACTAGCCAGCAAACAGGTGCTCAGCCAGCTCAACGAGGGCCGTCAACATGCCTAACCCAACACGCACCTGGCAGCTGGTCAGCCTCGCGCTCACCGTGGCGCTGATCGCCACCCTGGTCAAGCTGTATTGCAGCAGCGCCGCCCACCCCACTGCTACAGACACGTTACCGACTGTAAACAGCGCCACAAACCTTGAGCACCTGGCCCTCAGCCCGAACGCTCGCCGAGTCCATGAGAGGTATTCGCTGTGATTGACACATCGACCTACACACCGACCACCCGCACGCGCAAGGGTATGCAGACGATGCTACGCCCCGCCATGTCGTTCATCTGCGACATCTGCGGTAAGGCTCGCGTGAAGGGCAATCACGACCAATGCTCCAAGACCCGTCAAGCCGCTGGCTTCATCATCATGCGAGGGCGCAAATCATGAACACCGATCCGAGAGACGTGTTCGTCAGCCTCAACCCCCTTGGCTTGGGCGAGCGCGAACTGAAGAAGGACAAGACCGGCTTCGCCGACATGCGCACGCATAACGACTATCTGGTGTTCCTGGCTGGCTACAAAGCAGGCACGGTAGACGGCGAGGAACGCGAGTACCAGCGCCACCGCCCGATGAACGCCGAGGGCTGCAAGCCCGAGATCAGCATCATGCTCTCCGGCACGCCCTGCGTCGGTGCAGTGGGCGGACGCGACCTCAACAAAGCGGAGGGCGGCACGCCCGACAGCAACATCTACCCCGGCAGTTCACCCACTTCGAAGGCCCTCTGCGCAGCGAAGGCGGCTGATAACGAATTGCTGATGGCACAGGTCGGATTGCTGGCAGCAGTAAGACGTATCTATCCAAATGGCAGCCGGCTGATGATCAATGCTGGCGGGAACAAGATTGAAGTTGAGGTGACAGGCCACTGCGCAGCCTGGTGGTCTCGCCCTGGCTACATCTACGGAAAGAATTGCAAGACCGATAAACCCCGCACCTTCCATCACAGCGCTGTTTTGGAGGTGCTTCAATGAACACAGCATTCATGCTGATGGCGCAATACAACGGCCTCGCCATCATTCCGATTGACCAGGTGTGCACTGACTACTTCACACACCTGACCCCAGACATGTTCCAGCGCAAAGTGCTCGCTGGTCAGATTCAGTTACCCATCACCAGACTTGAGGCCAGCCAGAAAAGTGCGAAGGGCATACACCTGGCCGACTTGGCGATGTACTTGGATCAACAACGAGATGCTGCACGCAAAGAATGCGCGCAGCTGAATAGAACCTACCGAGCCAGTTAACTATCAACCCGGGCGCCGAGTTTAACCGGCGCCTGGATAATTTGATCCAACCACTTCCAGCCCGTGTAGCGATCCCCTCGCCCTCGCAAGTGGGTATAACGCCGCAATGAATTCCAATCGCGGTGACCAGACGTACTCGAAACCCTCGGGATGTCCCAGTCCATTTCAAACAGCCGGCTCACCCCTTCATGGCGCAAGTCATGAAAGTGCAGATCCTCGATCCCTTTCATCTTGCATGCCTTGGACCAGGCCGTGCCGATTGAATCCGTGTTGTACGGGAATATCTCGGGGCACTCTCGAGGCATGCTCTGCACGATGATCCAAGCCTCATCCGGCAAGTAGCACCAGACATCATTGCCGATCTTCTGCCCGGGGTTTTTCATATCCCGCACCTTCACCGCCTGTCGGTGCTCATCCAGATCGTCCCACAGGATACGGCTGATCTCATCCATCCGGCGTGTCGAGAAGATCGCGAACGCCATGACCTTGGGCATATGGATGACGCTTGGTCGACGCTGAAGCATCTCGAAGAAGTGCTCCAGCACCTTGTCGAGCTCCTCCAACGTCGGCCGACGATCCCGCTCTCGGCTTCTCAGGTTGTAACCAAACTTCTTCAGCACGAGGCGCGCATCCGGCATTGCCTGCGGATCGATCTCATAGCCCCAAGCCGCGCGGGCCAGGGACAAAACCGACCCCAGATGCGCCATATCATTGCCGGCCGTCTGCGGCTTGATTCCTCCACCTTCAGCACTCATTCGCCACAAGGCGTAGTCCACCAGCACCTGCTGGGTGATGTCTGAGTCGACCTTCTCACCTAGGTAGCTGTTCTTGATGGCATTCAACGTACGCCGCTTCGTCTCGCCCAGCGGCCGGGCTTTCTCGGCCTCGACCAGGTAGCGGTCGATCATCTGCTTAATCGTGTGCCCTACCCGGCTAGCCCGCTCGATTGCACCAGGTTCTGCCAACTCTGTTTCCCGTCGCTTCGCCCAGGCCACCGCCGCCTGTTTGCGGGCGAACGTCTGGCTCTCTTGGTAGACTGTCACCTTGTCGCGGTTGATGCGGATCTGAGCTGTGTAGCTGATGGTGCCGTCGGCCTTCTTACGGGGTCTGATCGTTGCCATGAGAATTGGTACACGTCCTGATTCGATTGGTACATTGTACCAAGCGCTTGGTAAAAATGCCCCAAAACCCCCGAAAATCGGTAAGAAACACGTTGAACGAAAACACCGCAAAATCAGACGCTAAGCCAGAAACCATGCGCCCTGAGCCATCCCGCCGCTTCAGCGTTGCGCCGATGATGGACTGGACTGACAGGCACTGCCGGTTCTTCCTGCGCCTGCTCTCCAAGCAAACCCTGCTCTACACCGAAATGGTCACCACCGGCGCCCTCCTACACAACGACGCCCACCGTTTCCTGCGCCACGACGTCTCCGAGCACCCGCTGGCCCTGCAGCTGGGCGGCAGCGTGCCGGCCGACCTGGCCGCCTGCGCCAAGCTGGCCGAGGAAGCGGGCTACGACGAGGTCAACCTGAATGTCGGCTGCCCGAGCGACCGGGTGCAGAACAACATGATCGGCGCCTGCCTGATGGCCCACCCGGCACTGGTGGCTGATTGCGTGAAGGCCATGCAGGATGCGGTATCCACGCCGGTGACGGTGAAGCATCGCATCGGCATCAATGGCCGCGACGGCTATGCCGAGCTGTGCGATTTCGTTGGCCAGGTGCGTGATGCCGGCTGCCGGAGTTTTACCGTGCATGCGCGGATCGCGATTCTCGAGGGGCTGTCGCCGAAGGAAAACCGCGAGATCCCGCCGCTGCGCTACGACGTGGCCGCGCAGTTGAAGGCGGACTTCCCGGACCTGGAGATCGTGCTCAATGGCGGGATCAAGACCCTGGCGGAATGCCAGGCGCACCTTGAGACCTTCGATGGCGTGATGCTGGGGCGTGAGGCGTACCACAACCCTTACCTGCTGGCCGAGGTGGATCAGCAGCTGTTTGCCAGCCAAGCGCCGGTGGTGAGCCGTAGCGAGGCACTGGAGCAGTTGCGGCCTTATATCGTGGCGCACATGGAGAGTGGTGGCGCGATGCATCACATCACCCGGCATATTCTGGGGCTTGGCCAGGGGTTCCCGGGGGCGCGGCGGTTCCGGCAGTTGTTGTCGGCGGATATTCACAAGGCGGCGGAGCCGCTGAAGGTGTTCGATCAGGCGGCGGAGTTGATGCAGGGGCGGTGATTCTCTAGCCCGGCACCGTCCTGTAGGAGCGGCCTTGTGTCGCGAAAGGGCCGCAAAGCGGCCCCTCGGTCCTGGCGTCAATGCATAGATTGATGGGGCTGCTTTGCAGCCCTTTCGCGACACAAGGCCGCTCCTACACGGGATACACGCCACATCTAGAGTGGCTTGGGGAACCTCGCGCCAGCTGCTGACTCGAATCATCACCTTCGGCAATTCTGCCCGCCCCACTGGCCTCTTGAGCGCCCGTCGGGCCTCGGGTAATGTCGAGTAAATGCACAGGACAGAGCACGCCCATGACCTCCAAGCTGGAACAACTCAAGCAGTTCACCACCGTGGTTGCCGACACCGGGGACCTGGATGCCATCACCCGCCTCAAGCCGGTCGATGCCACCACCAACCCGTCTCTGCTGCTCAAGGCCGCTGCCATCCCGGGCTACGCCGAGCTGCTCAAGCAGGTTAAGGCCGATGCCAAGGGCAATGTCGACCTGGCCTGCGACAAGTTCGCCGTGGCCGTGGGCGCGGGCATTCTCAAGGTCATTCCGGGGCGCATTTCCACCGAGGTGGATGCACGCCTGTCGTTCGATGAGCCGGCCCTGCTGAACAAAGCGCGCCAGCTGATCGGCCTGTACGAAGCCGCAGGCGTGTCGAAAGACCGCGTGCTGATCAAGCTGGCCTCCACCTGGGAAGGCATCCGCGCCGCCGAGAAGCTGGAAAAGGAAGGCATCCAGACCAACCTGACCCTGCTGTTCTCCTTCGCCCAGGCCCAGGCGTGCGCCGACGCTGGCGTATTCCTGATTTCGCCGTTCGTGGGCCGTATCTACGACTGGTACAAGAAGAGCACCGGCCAGGACTACGTCGGCGCCGAAGACCCGGGCGTGCAGTCGGTCACGCGCATCTACAACTACTACAAGGCCAATGGCTACGACACCGTGGTCATGGGCGCCAGCTTCCGCAATCTCGGCCAGATCGAACAACTGGCCGGCTGCGATCGCCTGACCATCAGCCCGGACCTGCTGGACAAGCTGGGCAGCGACCAGGGCGAGCTGCCGCGGATTCTCAAACCAGGCAATGCCGGTGAAGCCAAGCAGGTGCTGAGCGAAAGCCAGTTCCGCTGGGCGATGAACGAGGATGCCATGGGCACCGAGAAGCTGGCCGAAGGCATTCGCCAGTTTGCCCGGGATCAGGAAAAACTCGAGAAGTTGATGGCTGAAAAAGCCTGATACATCTAACGTTTGCCAGGCGGGCGGGAAATGTTCAGCATTTTCCGCCCGTTTGTTTTAGCGGGCTTTGAACGCGCTCTGAACCCAAAGGCAACATGACCTCTTCCCCATTGCCCCTCGTACTCGCCGGCCCGGTACTGCGCCGCCTTGAACCGCAAAGGCTGGCCATCTGGCTGGTCGGCAGCCAACCCCTGCAACCCGAATTCATCATCGACAGCACCCCCACGGTCGATTGCCAAGTCGTTGCAGTCGGCCAGCGCGCCTTCATCCACCTGCTGGATATTCACTTTGCCGAGCCCCTGCCGCGCAACGTCGCCATTGAGTACGACCTGCTGATCGACGGCCAGGGCATCGCCGACTGGGCCCCATACCTGCTCTACCCTGGCAGCCATCGCCCCAGCCTGGTGCTGCGCGACCGCCTCGACCAGCTGTTGCACGGTTCCTGTCGCAAACCGCATCACCCGGCCGCCGACGGCCTGCTCTGCGCCGACCGATTGCTACAGGCCTGCAAACGACCGGAAGACCGCCCGGCCGTACTGTTGATGACCGGCGACCAGGTTTACGCCGACGACGTCGCCGGCCCGATGCTGCGTGCCATCCATTCGCTGATCGAGCGCCTGGGGCTGTTCGACGAAGCGCTGGATGGCGCGGTGGTCGCCGACAGCCAGGCGCTCTACCGCCATCCAGCCAGCTACTACCACCGCGCCGACCTGCTGCCTGCCCAGGAGAGCAACGAATCGCTGCGCGAACGCTTCTTCGGCGGCAAGCGCAAGCCGATCTTCTCCTCCAGCAACGCCGACAACCATCTGGTGACCTTCGCCGAGGTCATGGCCATGTACCTACTGGTGTGGGCGCCCGCGCCCTGGCGCCTGGTAGATCTGGGCATGCCTGCCGGTCTGAGCCAGCAGGACCAGGCACGCTATCGCGAGGAACTGCCGCTGATCGAGGCCTTCGCCGCCAGCCTGGGCGACGTGGCACGGGTGATGGCCCACCTGCCCTGCCTGATGATCTTCGATGACCACGACATCACCGATGACTGGAACCTCTCGGCGCAATGGGAAGAAACCGCTTACGGCCACCCCTTCTCGCGCCGGATCATCGGCAATGCGCTGCTGGGCTATCTGCTGTGCCAGGCCTGGGGCAACGATCCGGATGGCTGCAACACATTAGTCGGCCAGTGCCAGACGCTAACCCGGCAGCAGGATGAGCTGATCGGCGAACTGTTGCGCTTCCAGGGCTGGCAGTACAGCCTGCCCAGCGACCCGCCGCTGCTGGTGCTGGACACCCGCACCCGCCGCTGGCGCAGCGAGAGCGACCTGGGCAAGCCGTCCGGCCTGCTCGACTGGGAAGCGCTGTGCGAACTGCAGCAGGCGCTGCTGGACCACCCCTCGGCAATCATCGTGTCACCGGCACCGATCTTTGGCGTCAAGCTGATCGAAACCGTGCAGAAGGTGTTCAGTTGGCTGGGCTACCCGTTGCTGGTGGATGCCGAGAACTGGATGGCCCACCGTGGCGCGGCGCAGGTGATCCTGAACATCTTCCGCCATTCGCGCACGCCGGGGCACTACGTGATCCTCTCGGGCGATGTGCACTATTCGTTCGTCTACGAGGTACTGATCCGCCACCGCCAGCGCAGCCCGCACCTGTGGCAGGTAACCAGCAGCGGGATCAAGAACGAGTTCCCACGGCGCTTGCTGGACGTGCTGGACAGGCTCAACCGCTGGCTGTATTCGCCACGCTCACCACTGAACTGGTTCACCAAGCGCCGGCAGATGGAGGTGGTGCCACGCACGCCCAGCCGCAGCAAGGCCGGGGAGCGGCTGTGGAATGGGGCGGGGTTGGGGCAGGTGCTGTTCGATGAGCAAGGGCGGCCGGCGCGGGTGTTCCAGTTGAGCGCGGATGGCAGCGAGGCGACCGAGTTTGCACAGCAGGATTAAAAGTCACCTGGCGGCTACGCGATTCCTGTAGGAGCGGGCTTGCCCCGCGAAAGGGCCAGTACTGGCAACCAATATCTAGCAACCATTACCTGCTTCACGCCACGGCGACCTGAACTATGTTTCGCTTGAACGCTCATCAAGGGATATCACATGGATCGTGCCCACAACCACCTCCTGCGCCGTGGCCGCTTTTCTCAACCGGGTGGGCTTTATCTGCTCACTACTGTCACCCATCAGCGACAACGCATCTTTACTCAGATGCGCTTTGCCCGCGCCGTCATTCATCAACTGCGGAAAACAGATACGGATGGCTTGACCCAATCTTTGGCGTGGGTCGTCATGCCTGACCATGTGCATTGGCTGATTGAACTGCAAACTGGAACCCTGTGCCATCTGATGCGCCGGTTCAAATCATGCAGTAGCCATGCGCTTTATCAAGCTGGCATGGCGCGCCGCAAAATATGGCAAGCAGGGTATTACGACCGAGCGCTGCGCCGAGAAGAGCATGTGCAGGAAGTCGCCAGGTACATTATCGCCAATCCGATAAGGGCTGGACTGGTGACACGGTCAGGGGACTACCCACACTGGGATGCGATCTGGGTATGAGCTGATGGCCCTTTCGCGGGGCAAGCCCGCTCCTACAATGACCGTGTCATACCGAAAGGGATCAGGTCCGCTCCAGCGCATTCACCAGGTCATGGAAGGCTTCGCGGTTGGAGTCATTGAGCCCCATGAGAATCTTGTGCGCCTCCAGTACCTTGGAGCGCACCACGTCCTCGTTCTGATCCTGCGACGGCAGGTCGGTCAGGCACTCGGGGCGCGGCACCGGGCGGTCGACGATGTTGAACACCTGGTCGAAGCCCATGGATTGCAGCAGGCGCGAAATGTCCGGGTTGGTGGTCACCACGGTCGGCAACAGGCCCACCTTCTGCCGCGACAGGATCGACAGCTTGGCCAGCAGGCCCAGGGTGGTGCTGTCGATGCTTTCGGTTTCGGTCAGGTCGATGACGATGGTCGAGAAGTTCAGCGCGGTGAAAATCTTCTCGATCGTCGCATCCAGCGCCGAACACAGGGTCAGGCGCACCTCACCGACGAATTTCAGTACAAAGGTACCGCTCTGCTCGGCGAACTGGATTCTACCGGTACTCATTGAAGGTTCCTGCTCAACACCAATAGGGCGATATCATCCGGCATCTCCCCAAGCGTAGCCAATCCAAATCGTTGGCGCAGCCCATCCAGGCTACCACCCGCTGCATTGACGATCTCCGGCAAGGCAGCTTCTTTATCTTTGAGCGTATGCCCCGGCAAAAGGTCCAGAATGCCATCGGACATCAGGCTCAGGCTGAACTGCGGCGGCAACTCGATCACCAGGTCCTGGTAGGTCGCCTCGTCGAACAGCCCCACCGGAAGGCCGCGGCCTTCCAGGTAGCGGGCCTGGCCCGGGGTATACAGCACCGGCAGCGGCAGGTGGCCGCCCACGGCGTAGGTTAGCAGGCCGGTTTCTTCGTCGATCACGCCACCGACCATGGTCACATGCTTGCCCAGCTTGCAGTTGATCAGGCCGCGGTTGATGTGGCTGAGCACTTCCGAAGGCTTGAACTCGCGCAGCTTGCTGCTGCGCTTGAATTCGAACAACAGCCGCGTGGTCATGAACTTCAGCAACACCGTGACGAACGCCGACGACGCACCGTGCCCGGAGACATCGGCCAGGTAGAAGGCAATGCGCCGCTCATCCACGCGGAAGTAGTCGGCAAAATCGCCCGACAGGTACAGCGACGGGATGATCTGGTGCTCGAAGGTGAACTCGCCAAGCTTCCAGGGGCTTTCCGGCAGCATGTTCATCTGCACCTGGCGACCAGCGGTCTGGTCCTCCTGCAACAGGTGCAGGCTGGCTTCCAGTTCACGGTTGGCCGCTTCCAGCTTGTCGCGGTAGCGCTGGTTTTCCAGGACCAGGCGCGAACGGTCAAGCGCCCGGCGTACCGAGTGTTCGAGCACGGCCAGGTCTTCCAGCGGCTTGATCAGGTAGTCGGCGGCGCCCAGGCGCAAGGCCTCGACCGCGTCGCTCATCACGCCGGCACCCGACACCACGATCACCGGCAACTGCGGCGCGCGCTCGCTGATCTGGCGGATCAGTTCGAGGCCGCCCATCTGCGGCATGCGCAGATCACAGATCACGAGGTCGGGCTGGTGTTCTTCGAAGACCTGGAGCCCCTGCTGGCCATTACCGGCCTGGAGGACACTGAAGCCACTGTCTTCCAGATAGGCGGCGAGGCTCGCACGGACCACGTCGTCATCATCGATGATCAGCAGCGTTGCACTGATTTTCTGCATGTGGGCGAACGGCGCCGATTTGGGTGGGTGCAGGGGCGTCTGCAAGGCTGACATCCAACTGCTGGAATACTCTGTGGTAACGCTCTACTTGAGTTGTAGGCCAAGAACGCGGCTCAGGCAACCAGTCGAGATACCTCGTAAGGCGCAGACGGTACTCCCATCCGCCAGGCGTTTCAAGCATACGTCGGTCGAGTTCGCTGCTCTTTACAGGGTAAATCACCGAGAGTTATAAAAACGCCAACCAGTACAACCTATTGGGAAGGATGCAGCATGCCTCATACGCCCTCCAACCACAGCGAGAAACGCGATTTCATCCGCATGCGCATCGACACCGAGGTCAGCCTGCTGCATGAGGGGCAGGTCATCGCGGCGGTGTGCCTGGACCTTTCCAGCGGCGGCATGCAGGTGCAGGCGCCGCAGCAATTCAAGGTCGGTGACCACCTGGAGGTGCACATCGACTCCGATCACCCGGCCCTCAAGGGCCTGCACGCCAGCACCGAGGTGGTGTGGATCGCCGACCAACCTGATGGGCAGCAGAAACTCGGCCTGCGCATCCTGGCCATGCATTGAGCTGTAACAAAAACGGCGACCCGAAGGTCGCCGTTTTCATGCCAGCACGGATCAGAAGTCGTCTTCGACTTCGCCATCCTTGACCTTGAACTCGCGGTTCTGCAGGTAGGCATTGCGAATGAAGATGTACTTGTCACCCTGGATCAGCTTCTCGGCCGACAGCAGGCTGGCCCGGGTATCGACCACGTTCAGGGCGAAGATCGAGTTACGCACCGGCACATCGTTGATGTAGCGGTAGGGTTCGGTGTAGGTGTCCGGGTACTTGGCCAGGCCGTCACGCACGGTGCTCGGGCCGAGCAGCGGGATCACGACGTATGGACCGCTGGGCACGCCCCAGTGGCCGAGGGTCTGGCCGAAGTCTTCGTCGTTGCGCTGCAGGCCCATCTTGGTGCCGACGTCAAAGAAGCCGCCAAGGCCGAACACGGTGTTGACGATCAGCCGCGCGGTATCCACGCCCGCTGCATGGGGCTTGAATTGCAGCACGTCGTTGGCCAGGTTGGTGACATCGCCAACGTTGTTGAACATGTTGTGGATGCCATCCTGCAAGAACTGCGGGGTGACCCACTGGTAGCCCTTGGCCAATGGCTTGAGGCCATAGGTGTCGATCGTATCGTTGAAACGGAAAATCGGTCGGTTGACCGCTTCCCAAGGATCTTCCTCGGTGGCGGCCTGAGTGGCTGCCATGGGCGCCAGCAGCAAGCTGGCGCAGACAAAGGCCTGGGTGACTCGCTCGATCACACCGGCACCGATCCTACGCATAGATGTTTCTCCATCGAAATTCTCGGCCGCAAGCGCAACGGGTGCGCTGCTGTACCGCGGCAGTATAGAGCCTTGCACGCTGATAAACAGCTTTACACATTTTTGCTCAATAAATTGTGAACAACTGTTGCCCGTCACAGCACGGTAACAATCGTCGAATAGCCTGCGGATTATTTCAGGGACGTTACCATGCTCGCTGCACCCGCCATTACCGCTGTGCTGTTCGGCCTGCGCGGCTGCCTGGTCCAGGCCACCGACGGCAGCCCCCTGCCCGCCCCTGGCGCCCTCGAAACGCTGGCTGGCCTGCGCCACGCGCAGGTGCCGTGCATCTGGCTGGACGACTTGAGCAGCCTGCAGAGCAGGCGCCTGGCCACCGTGTTGCCAGACTGGCTGCCGGGCCACTCGGTCAACGGTGTGCGCTGGCCGGCGCCGAATGCCTGCTGGCAGGCATTGATGAGCCTGGACAGCGAACGCCTGGAAGGTTGCGTGCTGGTCAGCGGTGAACCCAAGCTCTTGCAGTCAGGCCTCAACGCCGGCTTGTGGACAGTGGGCCTGGCGGCCTGCAGCCCGTCGTGCGACCTCTCCTCCAGGCAATGGCAGGCCATGACCCAGCAAGAGCAGGATCTGGCCCGCGGCAAGGCCACCCTGGCCTTGTTCAGCCTGGGCGTGCATTCGGTAATCGACCACCTCGATGAACTGGACACCTGCCTTGCCGACATCGCCCTGCGCTGCAGCAAGGGCGAAAAACCCTGACACAGGCCCATTGATGCGGATCATGCAAAGCGCCAGCGAGTGGATTACGCTAGGAGACAGGCGAGAACCTTTGCCGCTTCGCTGAGGTCCATGCCTTGCCAAGCCATTGATGGAGAACAGCCAATGCCTGCCCGCGAATTGCAAGAGCGCTTGAACAGCCTGCGCGAGCAACTGGACCGCAACGTACCGCTTACCGATGAAGAACTGGCCGCCCTGCACGAAGAGGCCAGGCAGATCGAAGCGCAGTTGAAGCTCGAGGAAGCCACGCCGGACAACAACGTGGTCGACGGGGTGAACCTGGCGATCGAGCGCTTCGAGGCCGACCACCCGGATTTGACCGCCACCCTGCGCAGCATTGCCAACTCGCTGCATAGCATGGGGATCTGAAACAACTGGGGCCGCTTTGCGGCCCCAACTACACAGAACTTACTGACGAACCAGGCGCAGATTCGCCGGGCTGATCGCCCCGGTGCTGCGGTATGGATTGATATCCAGCCCACCCCGGCGCACATACCGCGCATACACGGTCAGGTGCTCAGGCTCCAGCAGGTTCTTCAAATCCAGGTAAATCCGCTCCACGCACTGCTCGTGGAAGTCGGCATGCTGGCGGAAGCTGATCAGGTAGGTCAGCAGGCTGGCATGGTCCAGCGCCCTGCCCTTGTACTCCACCACCACGCTGCCCCAGTCGGGCTGGCCGGTCACCGGGCAGTTGGATTTGAGCAAGTGGCTGTGTACGGTTTCTTCGATAATGCGCTCCGGGTTGCAGTTCAGCAGTTCAGGTTGCGGCTGCTCGTAGTTATCGATCGCCACATCCAGCGCATCGATGCACTGCCCAGGCAAGGCAACCACGCCCTGCGCCTCCACCTCCGACAAGGTACGCACCTGCACACCTACCGGCTTGCCAGCGGCCGCTGAAAGGTCCTTCTCCAGGCACGCCTGCAGCTCGCCGATCGAGGCGAACTTGGTCTGGTTCAATGAGTTCAGGTAAAGCTTGAACGACTTCGATTCGATGATGTTCGGCGAATCGGCCGGGATGGCGAATTCGCCGATGGCCACCACCGGCTTGCCCGACGGCAGCAACCACGACAGCTCGAAGCAGTTCCAGTAATCCACGCCCTGCCACGGCAAGGTCTGGGCAGTCACGCCCAGCTCAGCCCACTTGGCCGTACGCGGGATCGGGAACAGCAACGAAGGCGTGTAGGTGGCGATGTATTCGCTGGACTTGCCCAGCGGAGAATGTTCGGCGGCGGGATGCATGGAAACTGACCTGGAGGTTCGAAATTGCCTCTAGTCTACCGGTTTTGCATCCCGCCTTGGAGTGCAAGTCACTCGATGGTCAGCTCTCCGACCATACCGGCCTGATAATGCCCCGGCACGTTGCAGGCGAACTCGATCGGCGCCGACTTGCGGAAGGTCCAGGTCAGCTCGGCGCGCTGGCCAGGCTGCACCAGCACGGTGTTGCCGCCGTCGTGGCCGTGGGCACCGTGATCCATCGGTTTGGCGGGCGCATGGCCCATCTGCGAATGGTCCATGCCCTCATGCTGCATGGCCGCGTTGTACATCTTGCCCTGCATGGCGATCATTTCCTTCTGGTGCTCGGCATGCATGGCCTTGTCACCGAGGTTGAATTCATGGGGCAGCTTGCCCTCGTTGATTACCACGAAACGCACGGTCTCGCCCGCCTTCACGTGCAGGCTCTTGGGCTCGAAGGCGATGTCCTTGAGCACTACCTCGACGGTGCGAGTGGCCTTGGCTGCCGGGGCGGGCTCGCCGAAAGCGAAGGTTTTCGCCTCACCGGCCAGGGTGGGCAGGCTGACCAGCGCTAGCGCGGCGGCGATGAACAGGTGTTTCATGATGACTCCGAAAATCACAACGGGATGAGACCACTCTAGAAAGGCACGGCTGGCGCTTAGCTGACGGGAAGATTACAACTTTGTCAGCTTGGGCGAGCAGGCGCATCGTCACGTATCATTTCATCCCACGGGTGTCGCCCTTCCCTGTGGGAGCGGGCGAGCCCGCGAACACGGGCGCAGCCCGTGCCATACACCGCAGCGCCCTTTTCGCGGGCACGCCCGCTCCCACAGGGAACCGCGTCAACCCTCTGATTGTGGATTGAGCATGAAACTGCTGATCGTCGAAGACCAGGCCCGCACTGGCCAGTACCTGAGCCAGGGCCTGAGCGAAGCCGGCTTCGCCACCGAACTGGCCACCGACGGCGAGACCGGCCAGTACCTGGCCCTGACCGGCGACCACGACTTGCTGATCCTCGACGTGATGCTGCCCGGGCGTGACGGCTGGCAGATTCTGCAGGCCGTGCGTACTGCCGGGCTGGACACCCCGGTGCTGTTCCTGACTGCCCGCGACGCCGTCGAAGACCGCGTGCACGGCCTGGAACTGGGCGCCGACGACTACCTGGTCAAACCCTTCGCCTTCTCCGAACTGCTGGCCCGGGTACGCAGCCTGCTGCGCCGCGGCGCCAGCCCCAGCCAGGACACCACCCTGACCCTCGCCGACCTGCGCCTGGACCTGATCCGCCGCCGCGCCGAACGGGCCGGCACACGCATCGACCTGACCGCCAAGGAGTTCGCCCTGCTCGAACTGCTGCTGCGCCGCCAGGGCGAGGTGCTGCCCAAATCGCTGATCGCCTCGCAAGTGTGGGACATGAATTTCGACAGCGACACCAATGTGATCGAAGTGGCGGTACGCCGCCTGCGCCTGAAGATCGACGACCCGCACCCGAACAAGCTGATCCATACCGTACGCGGCATGGGCTACGTGCTAGAAGAGCGCCACGACTGATGCGCCGGCTTTCCCTCGGCACGCGCCTGGCGCTGCTGTTTGCCGCCTGTACCGCCACCGTGTCGCTGGGCGCAGGGCTGCTGTTCAACCGTGCCAGCGAGCAGCATTTCGTCGAACTGGACCAGCAACTGCTGGAGTCGCGCCTGTCCCTGTTTCGCAGCCAGCTCGCCGGCCTGAAGCGCCCTGACGATCTGCAAAGCCGCTTGCCAGCCCTGCGCAACGAGCTCAGCCACCAGGCTGACCTGGCGCTGCGCATCAATGGCCGCGACGGGGAAATCTGGTTTGCCAGCCGCGACGGCCTGCCAGGCACTCCGTCATCGCCCGGGCTGACGACCCTGCACGCAGACGGCGTCGATTATCGAAGCCTGGCAGTGCCACCAGACGCTCAGACGGCTGCGCAACTGACGCTGTTTCTCGATATCACCCATCACCAGCACTTCCTGCAAGGCATGCAGCGCCTGATCTGGCTCACCGTCGGGCTGTCGGCCCTGGCCACTGCCCTGCTCGGTGCCTGGGCCGCACGCAGTGGCCTGCGCCCCTTGCGCCAGATGGGCCAGGTGGCCGCCAGCGTCTCGGCACGTTCACTGACCACGCGCCTGCCGGTGGCACAGATGCCCGAGGAACTGGCGGAGCTGGCCACTACCGTGAACGCCATGCTGCAACGCCTGGACGACGCCTTCCAGCGCCTGTCGGCGTTCTCCGCCGACATCGCCCACGAACTGCGCACGCCGCTGTCCAACCTGCTGACCCACACCCAGGTCACCCTCACCCGCCCGCGCAGCCTGGAGGACTACCGCGAGGCACTGCATGGCAACCTCGAGGAGTTGCAATGGATGGCGCAGATGATCAACGACATGCTGTTCCTCGCCAAGGCCGACCACGGCCTGCTGGTGCCGGGGCAGGCGGCGTTGGCCTTGCACGATGACGTGGACGCGCTGCTGGAATATTACGCGCCGTTGGCTGAGGACAATGAGGTGCAGTTGCTGCGCGAAGGCGAGGCGGTATTGCAGGGCGACCGGCATATGTTGCGCCGGGCCCTGTCAAACCTGCTCGACAATGCCCTGCGCTTCACGCCGGCGGGCGGGCAGATACGGGTGACGCTGGAACCGGGATTGCGGATTTGCGTGGCCAATACCGGGGCGGCAATCGAAGCGGCGGCTTTACCGCGCCTGTTTGATCGCTTCTACCGGGTGGACCCGGCGCGGCGGGAAGGTAGCAGCGAGCATGCGGGGTTGGGGTTGGCGATTACCCGGTCGATCGTGCAGGCCCATGGCGGGAGCATCAAGGCGGAAAGCCAGGGTGGCTGGACCAAGTTCATTATCGAATTACCTGAGGCTCAGTAGGCCCCTGTGGGAGCGGGCTTGTCGGAGCGCCGAACCGCCGCGAACACGGGCGAAGCCCGTGCCATGCACCGCGGGGCCCTTTTCGCGGGCAAGCCCGCTCCCACAAGGATGGCGTGAGCCTCAAACTGCCAGGCCAATCGCCGGTTGCACCTGCGAAGCCCGGTATGCGGGATAGATGGTCGCCAGGAAGCTCATCACCAGGCCGGCAGCACAGATCATCAGCACATCCCCGCCCTGCAACTCGGACGGCAAGCTGCTGACGAAGTAAACATCGGAAGTGAAGATGTGCTGCCCGCTCACCCGCTCCAGCCAGCCGACGATCTGGCTGACATTGAGCGCAGCAATCACCCCGAGCACCCCACCGATCAAAGTGCCGACAATGCCGATCAGGCTGCCCTGAACCATGAACGTCCCCATGATCTGCGCCGGCGTGGCGCCCAGGGTACGGAGGATTGCGATGTCCGGCCCCTTGTCGTTCACCACCATCACCAGGGTGGCGATGATGTTGAATGCCGCCACCGCGATGATCATCAGCAGCAACAGGCCGATCATGGTCTTTTCCATCTTCATCGCGCTGAACAGGCTGCCCTGGGTGTGCGACCAGTCATCGGCACGGTAGCCATCGCCCAAGCTCGCAGCGATCGCCTTGGACACCTGCGGCGCGGCATACAGGTCATGCAGTTTCAGGCGCACGCCCTGTACCTGGCCCGGCGCCCAGCGCTGCATTTCGCCGGCATCGGCCACGTGCATGTAGGCCTGCGAGCCGTCCAGCTCGGCACCGACCTTGAAGATGCCGACCACGGTCAGGCGCTGCATGCGCGGGGTGATGCCGCCAGGTTCCTTGCTGATTTCCGGCACGATCAGGGTCAGCTTGTCGCCGGTGTTGAGGCGGAAGCGCCGCGCGGTGAGTTCGCCGATGACCACGCCGTACTCACCCGGCTGCAGGTCCTGCAGGCGGCCCTGGACGATATGCTGGCCGACGATCGAGACCTTATCTTCCTCGGCCGGGTCGATGCCGCTGACCTGGATCGGCTGCATCGCGCCCTTGTACGAGAGCATGCCTTCCATCTCGGTGATCGGCGCTGCAGCCATCACGGCCGGGTTCTGCATCGCAGCGTCGGCCGCCTTGCGCCAGTCGTCCAGCGGCTGCACGCCAAGGATCGAGGCATGCGGCACCAGGCCGAGAATGCGCGAGCTCATTTCGCGCTGGAAGCCGTTCATCACCGACAGCACCACGATCATCGCCAGCACGCCCAGCGACAGGCCGATCATCGAAGTCATCGAAATGAACGAGATGAAGTGGTTGCGGCGCTTGGCCCGGGTGTAGCGCGCGCCGATGAAGATGGGCAAGGGTCTGAACATGTTGGAAACACCCAATTAAAACGGGAAAACGGGGCGGCGCGGCCACCCCGTGCACTCGGTCAGATCGCCACCAGGTGGCCGTCGTCGAGCTTCAGTACGCGGTCCATCTGGCGCGCCAGGTTGAGGTCGTGGGTCACCACCAGGAAGGCGGTGCGCGACGCACTGGACAACTCCTGCATCAGTTCCTGGATGCCCTGGGCGGTGTGGTGGTCAAGGTTGCCAGTCGGCTCGTCGAGCATCACCAGGCCCGGGCGGTTGACCAGGGCGCGGGCGATCGCCACGCGCTGGCGCTCGCCACCGGACAGCTCGGCCGGCTTGTGGTGCAAGCGATGGCCCAGGCCGACGCGCTTGAGCAGCGCTTCGGCGCGCTCACGGGCTTCCGGGATGGCGGTGCGGCCGATCAGCAGCGGCATGCACACGTTCTCCATGGCGGTGAACTCTGGCAACAGGTGGTGGAACTGGTAGACGAAGCCCAGCTCACGGTTGCGCAGCAGGCCACGGGCGCGCTCGCCGAGGGCCGACAGCTCCTCGCCGGCCAGCCACACGCTGCCCTGGGTCGGCCGGTCGAGGCCGCCGAGCAGGTTGAGCAAGGTACTCTTGCCGGAACCGGAGCTGCCGACGATGGCCACGCGCTCACCGGCGTGCAGCTCCAGGTTGAGCCCGGACAGCACCTGCACCGACTCCGGGCCCTCGTCGTAGGACTTGCCCAGGTTGCGGCAACTCAGAACGGCTTTATCACTCATGCGCGACTCACTCATAACGTAGCGCCTCTGCAGGCTGGGTGCGGGCCGCACGCCAGGCCGGGTACAGGGTGGCGAAGAAACTCAGGACCAGCGCCGCACCGCAGACCATGTACACGTCCTGGGCCTGGATCTGCGACGGCAGGTAATCGATGAAGTAGACGTCGGCGTTGAGGAACTTGTGCCCGATCAGTTTCTCGATGCCGGCAATTGCCGCGCTGACGTTCAACGCGGCGACGATCCCGACCACGGCGCCGATCAGGGTGCCAATCACCCCGATCACCGTGCCCTGGACCATGAAGATCAGCATGATCTGCCCAGGCGTGGCGCCCAGGGTGCGCAAGATGGCGATATCGCCGCGCTTGTCGTTGACCACCATCACCAGGGTGGAAATGATGTTGAATGCCGCCACCGCGACAATCAGCAGCAACAGCAGGCCGATCATGGCCTTTTCCATGCGGATCGCCTGGTACAGGTTGCCGTGGGTACGGGTCCAGTCGCGGCTGTAGTACTCCTGGTCGCCCAGCTGCTGGGCGATGCTCCAGGCCACTCGCGGCGCCTGGAACAGGTCGTCGAACTTCAGGCGCAGGCCCTGCACCTGGTCCGGCTTCCAGCGGTGCAGGCGGGACAGGTCGGTGATGTTGGTCAGGCCCAGGTAACCGTCGATCTCGCCCGCGCCAACGTGGAAGGTGCCGACCACGGTGAAGCGTTTCATGCGCGGGAACATGCCGGCCGGGGTCACGCTGACCTCGGGGGCGACGAAGGTCAGCTTGTCGCCGATGGCGACGCCCAGCTTGGCCGCGGCCTTGTCGCCGATCATGATGCCCCACTCGCCGGGCGCCAGCTTGTCGAGGCTGCCTTGCTGAATGAAATTGTCGATGATCGACACCTCGCGCTCGCGCGCCGGGTCGATGCCATTGAGCAACACCTTCTGCACCTTGCCGTCATGGGTCAGCAGGCCCTGCATCTGCGTGTACGGGGCAACCGCCAGCACCTGCGGATTCTGCTTTACTTGTTGGGCAAGGGCAGACCAGTCGTTGATCGGCTGGCCGCTCTCCAGCGTGGCGTGGGGGATCATCCCCAGCACGCGGGTACGCATCTCGTGGTCGAAACCGTTCATGACCGAGAGCACCACGATCATCACCACCACGCCCAGGGCGAGGCCGATCATCGAGGTCAGGGAAATGAACGAGACGAAGTGGTTACGGCGCTTGGCACGGGTGTAACGCGTACCGATGAATGCGAAAAGAGGTCTGAACATGTCGGGGCTTGTTCGGATGAAAGGGAACGTCCTTGTGGCGAGGCGCCTACGGCGGCTTTACACTCGGACCACCGCCGCAACCATGGGTTCGCCATGACGACATTAGACGAAGAAGATCGCCGCGAATACTACCGCATCGAAGATCGGATCGCACTGGAAATCAGCCCCCTCAGCGCGGCCGAAGCCCTTGAAGCAGAACTGTTGCAGGATGATTCGCCGCTGTTCAACCTGCTCAGCGAGCTGCACCTGTCCGACTTCGAGTCGCAGCACCTGCTGCGCCAGCTGAGCGAGAAGGACCGCACCCTGGCAGCCTTCCTGCGGGCGCAGAACAAACGCCTCGACCTGCTCAGTGCAGTGGTCGCGCAAACCCTGCTCGGCGAAATCGGCCAGCCACAACGGGTGATCATTTCCGAAGGTGGCATCGAGTTCGCACAACCCCAGCAGATCGCCCCTGGCACCCGGGTGAAGGTGAAGATGGTGCTGATGCCACGCGCCCACGGCTTGCTGCTGCGCGGCAAGGTCACCCATTGTGACCCGCGCCCGGACGGCGATTTCGAGGTCGGCACGGAATTCACCGACATGACCGATGCCCAACGACAACTGCTGGCCCGCTACATCCTGCAACGCCAACAGCAGCAACGGCGCCAGCAGCTGGAACAAGACGGCCCCGCCTCCTGAGCCCTATTCCCCTGATTTGAAGGAACGAACGTGACCCTGATCTACGGCCACCGCGGCGCCAAGGGCGAAGCCCCCGAAAATACCCTGAAGAGTTTTCAGCAGTGCCTGTCCCACGGCGTGAACCGCTGCGAACTGGACCTGCACCTGTCGGCCGACAACGAGCTGATGGTGATCCACGACCCCACCCTCAAGCGCACCACCGGCCGACGCGGCAAGGTGGTCGAGCATCCGGCTGCCGAATTGATCAAGATCGATGCGCGCAAGGGTGGCCCGGGCCACGTGCAGCCCTGCCCTATTCCGAAGCTGGAAGAGCTGTTCGAGAAGTGCCCGTTCGAGCACTGGCAACTGGAGGTCAAAAGCGCCTCGCGCACCCGCGCCGCCACCACCGTGCTGGCGATCCGCGAACTGGCGCAGCAATACGGCGTGCTGGACAAGGTGACCATCACCTCCAGTTCACGGGAAGTGCTGGGCGCGGCCCAAGAACTGGTACCGGATGTGAAACGCGGGCTGGTAGCCGAGTACGCCTGGCTCGACCCACTGAAGGTCGCGCAGAACTACGGCTGCGAGCTGCTGGCGTTGAACTGGACACTGTGCACCCCCGAGCGCCTGCTCAAAGCCCAGGGCCAGGGTCTGCATGTGTCGGTGTGGACGGTCAACGAACCGGCACTGATGCGCCGGCTCGCTGATTTTGGCGTGGACAGCCTGATTACAGACTTTCCCGGTTTGGCCAAGACCACCCTCGGGTAGGGCTGAAATCGGTCTCCCCGACCGGCTCAGGCCACCGGCCGGAGCCGCTCAAAAAAGCCGGTTCAGGCCGTCGTAGGCAGCTACCCGATAGGCTTCGGCCATGGTCGGGTAGTTGAACGTGGTGTTGACGAAGTACTTCAGATTGTTCTGCTCACCCGGCTGGTTCATGATCGCCTGGCCGATGTGAACGATTTCCGAAGCCTGGTAGCCGAAGCAGTGCACGCCGAGGATTTCCAGGGTTTCGCGGTGGAACAGGATCTTCAGCATGCCTTGCGGCTCGCCGGCGATCTGCGCGCGCGCCATGCCCTTGAAGAACGCCTTGCCCACTTCGTACGGCACCTTGGCCTGGGTCAGCTCTTGCTCGTTCTTGCCGATCGAGCTGATCTCCGGGATGGTGTAGATGCCGGTCGGCACGTCGTTGACGAAGCGCCAGCTGCCGTTGTCGACGATGCTGCCGGAGGCCGAACGGCCCTGGTCGTGGGCGGCACTGGCCAGGCTCGGCCAGCCGATCACGTCACCGGCGCCGTAAATGTTCGGCACGGTGGTGCGGTAGGCTTCGTCGACCTCGATCTGGCCACGGCTGTTGACCTTGATGCCGATGTTTTCCAGGCCCAGCTTGTCGGTGTTGCCGGTACGGCCGTTGCACCAAAGCAAGGCGTCGGCCTTGATCTTCTTGCCCGACTTCAGGTGCAGGATCACCCCGTTTTCCAGGCCTTCGACGCGCTCGTACTCTTCGTTGTGGCGCACGGTGATGTTGTTGTTGCTGAAGTGGTAGCTCAGCGCCTGGGAAATTTCCGAATCCAGGAAGCTCAGCAGCTGGCCGCGGTTGTCGACCAGCTCAACCAGCACGCCCAGGCCGCTGAAGATCGAAGCGTATTCGCAACCGATCACGCCGGCGCCGTAGACGATCAGCTTGCGCGGGGTGTGGCTGAGGCTGAGGATGGTGTCGCTGTCGTAGACGCGCGGGTGGTGGAAGTCGATGTCAGCCGGGCGGTATGGGCGCGAGCCGGTGGCGATGATGATGTGCTTGGCGTTGAGTTTCTCGACCACGCCATTCGGGCAGACCACTTCGACGGTCTGCTCGTCGGCGAAGCTGCCGGTACCAAAGAACACATCGACGCGGTTACGGGCGTAGTAGCCGGTGCGCGACGCAACCTGCTTGGCGATGACCTTCTCGGCGCTCTTGAGCACGTCAGGGAAGGAGAACCAGCGCGGCTCACCAATGGCACGGAACATCGGGTTGGTGTTGAACTGCATGATCTGCCGCACCGAGTGACGCAGCGCCTTGGACGGGATGGTGCCCAGGTGGGTGCAGTTGCCGCCGACCTGACGGCGGCTGTCGACCATTGCCACCTTGCGCCCCGCTTTGGCGGCGTTCATTGCCGCGCCTTCACCGGCCGGGCCGGAACCCAGCACCACTACGTCGTAGTTGTAGACAGCCATGCGTACTCCTTCAGAACTGGCCCGGGGTTACGGTTACCCGCGGGACTCGATCATGCCGCCGGGGCGTCATGAGAAAATTCGGGTGCAGTCTAATCAAGCGTGAACGCCGCGCACATTAACCCTTGGTCGCGTCGTAGGCCAATTTTGCCTGCACTACATGTCATTCACCGATCCCTGGCGGCGATCATCCCTGCCAACGCTTTCAATCGCCTTTCACCGCCTGCTCGAATGCAGGGGTCGCTCGGGAGACGAAGCCACCCTCGGCCCGAGTCACCAAAACCGCAGCCAGATCATGGGCCACGGCGAAGTCCCAGCCGCGCTCCGGCCCCAGGATCAACAGCAGGGTCGAATAGCCATCGGCCTGCAGCGCCGAGGCATCGAGCACGGTGACCGCGGCCAGGTCGTGATCGACCGGGCGCCCCAGGCGGGCATCGAAGGTGTGCGAATAGCGCCGGCCATTCTCCTCGAAATAGTGGCGATAGTCACCCGAGGTCGATACCCCCAGGCCATTGACCGGGATGATCTGGCGGGCAATCTGGCGATCTTCGCGCGGCAACTCCAGGGCGATGCGCCAGGCGCTGCCGTCGGGCTTGCGGCCTACGGCCTTGAGCTCACCGGTGGCTTCGGCGACGAAACTGGACACGCCCATGGCGCGCAGGCGCTCGGCGATCAGGTCGACGGCGTGGCCGGCGGCGATGCTATTGAAGTCCAGCTGGACCGGGGCGTCCTTGCACAATGCCTGGCCGTCGACGCGCAGGTGATGATAACCGACGCGCTGGCGAGCCTGGGCCAGGGCCTGCGGGCCGGGGACCTGTTCGTGGCGGGCCTGCGGGCCGAAGCCCCAGAGGTCGAGCAGCGGCTCGACGGTGAGGTCGAAAGCGCCATCACTCAAGTCGGCCAGGTGCTGGCCGAAGGCGACCAGTTCGAGCATATCGGGCGGCAAGGCCATGCACTGGTTGGCGGGCAGCAGGTTGAACTGGCTGACCGTGGAGTCGTCGCGGTAGGTCGAGTAATGCTGATCGATGTCGTTGAGCAGGCTCTCGACCGCCGACTGGACCTGGGCCGGTGCCGGGCCGCCAGGTTCGCGGACGTACTGGATGCTGTAGCTGCTGCCCATGGTCGGGCCGCCCAGGCGTTCCAGGGTCGGGCCTTGGTTGCAGGCGGTCAGGAGCATCAAGACGAAAAGGAGGGCTGTGCGCAAAGGTCGGACTCTCGATTAGCAACACCGGCCTTGTGGGAGCGGCCTTGTGTCGCGAAAGGGCTGCGCAGCAGCCCCGCACTTTCTGATGTGACACTCATATCCTGGGGCCGCTGCGCGCCCCTTTCGCGACACAAGGCCGCTCCCACAATGACCGCGCCAGCACAGAAAATGCCAGGCAAAAAAACGGGAACCCGAAGGTTCCCGTTTTTTCATGCGCTTACAAGCGAATCAGCGTGGAAACGCTGGCGGGTTCACACCCGACATCTCTTCCATTACGCGAACGACCTGGCAGCTGTAGCCGAATTCGTTGTCGTACCAGACGTACAGGACAACGCGGTTGTCGTTGGCGATGGTCGCCTCGGCATCCACCACACCGGCGTGGCGCGAACCGACGAAGTCGGTCGAAACCACTTCCTGCGAGCTGACGTAGTCGATCTGCTTGTGCAGTTCCGAGTGCATGGCGGTCTGGCGCAGGTACTCGTTGATCTCGTCGCGGGTGGTCGGCTTCTCGAGGTTCAGGTTGAGAATGGCCATCGAAACGTTCGGCGTCGGAACGCGAATGGCGTTGCCGGTCAGCTTGCCCTTCAGCACTGGCAGTGCCTTGGCGGCAGCGGTGGCGGCGCCGGTTTCGGTGATGACCATGTTCAGCGGCGCGGCACGGCCACGGCGGCTGCCCTTGTGGAAGTTGTCGATCAGGTTCTGGTCGTTGGTGAACGAGTGAACGGTTTCGACGTGGCCGTTGACGATGCCGTACTGGTCGTTGATGGCCTTGAGCACCGGCACGATGGCGTTGGTGGTGCACGAAGCTGCCGAGATGATCTTGTCATCGGCAGTGATGTCGCCGTGGTTGATACCGTGCACGATGTTCTTCAGCGCGCCCTTGCCAGGTGCGGTGAGGATCACGCGGGCAGCGCCCGGGCAGGCCAGGTGCTGGCCCAGGCCGTCGGCATCACGCCATACACCGGTGTTGTCGACGATCAGCGCATTGTTGATGCCGTACTGGGTGTAGTCGACTTCGCTCGGGCTCTTGGCATAGATGATCTGGATCAGGTTGCCGTTGGCGGTGAGGGTGTTGTTGGCTTCGTCGATGGTGATGGTGCCATCGAACGGGCCATGCACCGAGTCACGGCGCAGCAGGCTGGCACGCTTGACCAGGTCGTTCTCGGCGCCTTTGCGCACGACGATGGCACGCAGGCGCAGGCCGTCGCCGCCACCGGTCTTCTCGATCAGGATGCGCGCCAGCAGGCGGCCGATGCGGCCGAAGCCGTACAGGACGACGTCGGTACCCTTGCGGGCCGAAGCGTTCTGCTGGCCAACCACGTCGGCCAGCTCTTCACGGACGAACTGCTCGGCAGTACGGCCATTGCCTTCCTGCTTGAACTTGTTGGCCAGCTTGCCCAGGTCGACCGAAGCGGCGCCCAGTTTCAGCTCGCTCATGGCCTTGAGCAGGGGGAATGTCTCGTGTACGGACAGTTCGGTCTCGTCGGTCTGACGGTGACGCGCAAAGCGGTGGGCTTTGAGGATCGAGATAACCGAACGGTTGATCAGGCTGCGGCCATAAATCGAGCTCACCACGTTGTTGTTGCGGTAGAGCTGACCGATAAGCGGGATCATCGCTTCAGCCAGAGCTTCACGATCAATCCACTCACCAAGACACTGGTCGGGCTTCTGAGTCACGGGAACCTTCCACATGTAGGGACAGAAAAAAGGGGCTACATTATGACGCCCCTGCGCGTAACCGGCAATGAGCGCCTGTCGCCGATGGCAAAGCCCGCTGTTCATGGCCTGTGAAGCCTGACAGCAGGCACCGTCACCGGTACAATCGATCTCTTTGCCGCAACGCTTGGAGTGCATTCTCCCGTGTCAGTTCTGCGCCTTCCGCAAATGTCGGCCACGGCCGGCAAACAAACCTGGGGCAACCTGCCCGGGGCCGCCCTCAGCCTGGCCATCGCCGAGGCCGCCAGCAGCGCGGGCCGCTTCACCCTGCTGCTGACCGCCGATAGCCAGGCGGCCGATCGTCTGGAACAGGAACTTCGCTTCTTTGCCCCGGAACTGCCGGTGCTGCCGTTTCCCGATTGGGAAACCCTGCCCTACGACCTGTTCTCGCCGCACCAGGACATCATTTCCCAACGCATCGCCAGCCTCTACCGGCTGCCGGAGCTGAGCCACGGCATTCTTGTCGTGCCGATCACCACCGCCCTGCACCGCCTGGCCCCCACACGCTTCCTGCTGGGCAGCAGCCTGGTGCTGGACGTGGGCCAGACCATCGATGTCGAGCAGATGCGCACGCGCCTGGAAGCCACCGGCTACCGCTGCGTCGACACGGTCTACGAGCATGGCGAGTTCGCCGTGCGTGGCGCATTGATCGACCTGTTCCCGATGGGCAGCAAGCTGCCCTACCGCATCGACCTGTTCGATGACGAGATCGAGACCCTGCGCACCTTCGACCCGGAGACCCAGCGTTCAATCGACAAGGTTGACTCGATTCGCCTGCTGCCGGCACGCGAGTTCCCCATGCAGAAGGAAGAGGTGACCCGCTTCAAGGCGCGTTTCCGCGAGCGCTTCGATGTCGACTTCCGCCGCAGCGCGATCTTCCAGGACCTGGCCAGCGGCATCATCCCTGCCGGTATCGAGTACTACCTGCCGCTGTTCTTCGAAGAAACCTCGACCCTGTTCGACTACCTGCCCGCCGACACCCAGGTGTTCTCGCTGCCAGGCGTCGAGCAGGCGGCCGAGCACTTCTGGAACGACGTGCGCGGGCGCTATGAAGAACGCCGTGGCGACCTGACCCGCCCACTGCTGCCGCCGGCCGAACTGTTCCTGCCCGTGGAAGACTGCTTCGCCCAGCTCAAGCAGTGGCCACGGGTGGTGGTCAGCGCCGACGACATCGAAGCGGGTGCCGGCCGCGAGCGCTTCCCCGCACGCGCCCTGCCCAACCTGGCCATCGAAGCCAAGGCCAACCAGCCGCTCGCAGCGCTGGCAGAATTCCTCGATCAGTTCAGCGGCCGCGTGCTGTTCACCGCCGAATCGGCGGGCCGCCGCGAGGTGCTGCTGGAGCTGCTCGAACGCCTCAAGCTGCGCCCACAGACGGTCGACAGCTGGGCCGATTTCATTACCGGCCGCGAACGCCTGGCGATCACCATCGCCCCGCTCGATGACGGCCTGCTGCTGGAAGACCCGGCCATCGCCCTGGTCGCCGAGAGCCCGCTGTTCGGCCAGCGCGTGATGCAGCGCCGACGCCGCGAAAAACGCGGCGAGGCGGCCAACGACGCGGTCATCAAGAACCTCACCGAGCTGCGCGAAGGCGCACCGGTGGTGCACATCGACCATGGTGTGGGCCGCTACCTGGGCCTGGCCACCCTGGAGATCGACGGCCAGGCCGCCGAATTCCTCACCCTGGAATACGCCGAGGGCGCCAAGCTGTATGTGCCGGTGGCCAACCTGCACCTGATCGCCCGCTATACCGGCAGCGATGACGCCCTGGCGCCGCTGCACCGGCTGGGCTCCGAAGCCTGGCAGAAAGCCAAGCGCAAGGCCGCCGAACAGGTTCGCGACGTGGCGGCCGAGCTGCTCGACATCTACGCCCGCCGCGCCGCGCGCAAGGGCTATGCGTTTGCCGACCCGGCCGCCGACTACGCCACCTTCAGCGCAGGCTTCCCGTTCGAGGAAACCCCCGACCAGCAAGCCGCAATCGAGGCAGTGCGCGTCGACATGCTGGCACCCAAGCCGATGGACCGCCTGGTATGCGGCGACGTCGGCTTCGGCAAGACCGAAGTGGCCATGCGCGCCGCCTTCATCGCCGTGCACAGCGGCCGCCAGGTGGCGGTGCTGGTGCCAACCACCCTGCTCGCCCAGCAGCACTACAACAGCTTCCGCGACCGCTTTGCCGAATGGCCGGTGAAGGTCGAGGTGATGAGCCGCTTCAAGTCCGCCAAGGAAGTGGCCGCTGCGGCCGCCGACCTCGCCGAGGGCAAGATCGACATCCTCATCGGCACCCACAAGCTGCTGCAGGATGACGTGCGCTTCAAGGACCTGGGGCTGGCGATCATCGACGAGGAACACCGTTTCGGCGTGCGCCAGAAGGAGCAGCTCAAGGCCCTGCGCAGCGAAGTGGACATCCTCACCCTGACCGCCACGCCAATCCCGCGCACGCTGAACATGGCGGTGGCGGGCATGCGCGACCTGTCGATCATCGCCACCCCGCCGGCGCGGCGCCTGTCGGTGCGCACCTTCGTCATGGAGCAGAACAAGAGCACGGTCAAGGAAGCGCTGCTGCGTGAGCTGCTGCGCGGTGGCCAGGTGTACTACCTGCACAACGATGTGAAAACCATCGAGAAGTGCGCCGCGGAACTGGCCGAACTGGTCCCGGAAGCGCGTATCGGCATCGGCCACGGGCAGATGCGCGAGCGCGAACTGGAACAGGTGATGAGCGACTTCTACCACAAGCGCTTCAACGTGCTGATCGCCTCGACCATCATCGAGACCGGCATCGACGTGCCCAGCGCCAACACCATCGTCATCGAGCGCGCCGACAAGTTCGGCCTGGCCCAGCTGCACCAGCTGCGCGGCCGGGTTGGCCGCAGCCACCACCAGGCCTACGCCTACCTGCTGACGCCGCAGCGGCAGAAGATCAGCGCCGACGCCGAAAAGCGCCTGGAGGCCATCGCCAACACCCAGGACCTCGGGGCCGGCTTCGTGCTGGCCACCAACGACCTGGAAATCCGCGGTGCCGGTGAGCTGCTTGGGGAAGGCCAGAGCGGGCAGATCCAGGCGGTGGGCTTCACCCTGTACATGGAAATGCTCGAACGCGCGGTCAAGGCCATCCGCAAGGGCACCCAGCCCAACCTCGAGCAGCCGCTCGGTGGCGGCCCGGAGATCAATCTGCGCCTGCCGGCGCTGATCCCCGAGGACTACCTGCCCGACGTGCATGCGCGCCTGATCCTGTACAAGCGCATCGCCTCGGCGGCCGACGAAGAAGGCCTCAAGGACCTGCAAGTGGAGATGATCGACCGCTTCGGCCTGCTGCCCGAGCCGACCAAGAACCTGATGCGCCTGACCCAGCTCAAGCTGCAGGCGGAAACCCTCGGCATCAAGAAGGTCGACGCCGGCCCCAACGGCGGCAAGCTCGAATTCGAGGCCGAGACCCCGGTCGATCCGCTGACCCTGATCAAGCTGATCCAGGGCCAGCCCAAACGTTACAAGTTCGAAGGCGCGACGCAGTTCCGCTTCCTGGTACCGATGGAACGCCCCGAAGAACGCTTCAATACCCTGGAGGCGCTGTTCGAGCGCCTGACCCCACAGCCTGCCTAAGGAAGATCCATGCGTGCCATCCGTTGCCTGACCCTGCTGCTCGCGCTATTCGCGCCAGCCGCCTTTGCCGAAGGGATGTATCAGGTGGAAATGATCCTGGTGCGGCAGAACAGCGTGCCCGCCTTCACCAGCCCGTTCGCCCCGGAAGACTGGAGCGCGGGCGCCCCGCGCCTGGACAAGGGTGCCGAACGCCCGCTGGCGCTGCAGGACGAGGCCACCCGGCTGCAGGCCACCGCCGACTACACCGTATTGCTGCACAAGGCCTGGCAACAGCCGGTCAGCAGCGACACCAGCCGCATCGCCCTGGGCGACGGTGCCGAGCAGTTCGGCCACTTCCCCATCGAAGGCAACCTGAGCATCACCTCCGGCCGCTTCATCGGCGTAGAGGCCAACTTCTGGGTCAACCAGCTCGACAGCAACGGTAACGTGCTGCAAAGCGAGCAGTTCAAGCAGAGCAACAGCAACATGAAAGGCGGCCAGCTGACCTTCCTTGATGGCGGCCACCTGGCCCTGCTGCTAAAGGTCACGCCACCGGGCACGCCGAAGATGCCAGTGATGGACCCGGAGATGATGGAGCAGTAAGCCGATGAAGCATGATGCCTTGGCGTTGCTGAACGAGTATCCGAACTGGACCCAATCGTTCAGCCAGGCAACCCTCAAGCGTGCCGAACGGTACGCCGAAGAAGGCAAGGTCGAGGTCGAAACCTGCTCGGGGGCGATCATCGAGGCCAACTGCAAGGGGAGCGAAGGCAACCATTATCGGCAAACCATCACTGTCAGTGCCGTTAACGGCCGCTGCCACGTGCGCGGCCAGTGCAGCTGCCCGGTGGGGCACAACTGCAAACACTGCGCAGCCGCGCTCTTTTTACTGAGTGATCCGTACTCCACACCTGTGCAAAGCCAGGGCACATTGCCCGCTGAACTGCAGCGCTGGCTGACCGACCTGGAACAGGCTCCACCTAGAACCGCCGACTCGCAAGACAAACGCGGCCGCATGGTGTGCTATCAGCTCCAGCTGACCGAGGGTGCAGGTTGCGCCTTGCAGGTGCGCAAGGGCACGCGCACCGAAGATGGCATCCGCTACAGCCGCGTCCAATCTCTTTACGAATTCCTGTACGAACCGCCGCGTTTCGTCACGGATGAGGACATCCGCATCCTGCGTTTATTGTCCGCACTCAATCAGGGCGGCTACCAGGACCGTGGCTATCCGCTCAAAGGCCAGGAAGGGGGTGAGTTGTTCCAGCGCGCCCTGGAAACCGGCCGGATGTTTTTTGACGTCGATTTGCCGCTACTTCAGGAAGGCGCTGCACGCCCTGCCGAGTTTCGATGGGTGCGCCTGGACAATGGCAACTACCGAGGCGTCTGGTTCTGCGGCGAAGAACGGTTGCTCTGCGTCATACCGTTGCTACCGCTTTACTATTTCGATGTCATGACCCGGGAAGTCGGCAAAGTCGAGCACACCCTGGACCCGCACATCGCCATGCAGCTGACGATCGCGCCCGATGTGCCGGAACACCTCGTGGTGCCCCTCAGCCACAAGCTAAAAGCCCTGAATCACCGGGTCCCCACGCCCACGACCGTAGACGTGCAATTGATCGACGATATCCACCCCAAGCCTCATCTGACCCTCGGCAGCCTCGAATTCAGTGCCTACATGCCCAAGACCGGGCGCATGCAACGGCAGATGCAGCACCGCGCCGCACTGGCGTTCGACTACGACGGCCTGCGCGCAAGCGGCAGCGACGACAAGCCTTTGACCCGCCTGGTCGATGCCACCAGCCAGCGCATCCGCCGCCAGCCCCAGGCCGAGCAGGCACTGCGCAAGGTGCTGCGCGACCTTGGTTTCAAGCCCGCCACCCGGCAGAGCAAGGCCCTGCCCGACAGCGCTGGCGAGATGCTCCAGCTGTCCGACGACGAGGCCTGGCTGCGCTTCGCCCGCGACGGCCTGCCACGCTTGCGCGAGGCTGGCTGGGACATCGACATCCACCGCGACTTCGCCTTCAACCTGCAGGAGGTGGACGACTGGTACGCCAGTATCGACGAAGCGCCAGGGCATGAATGGTTCGATCTGGAGCTGGGCATCGTGGTAGAAGGCCAGCGCCACAGCCTGCTGCCGATTGTGCTGCAACTGCTGCGCAGCAACCCCGAACTGCTGCGCCCCAGCGAGCTGGCGCGGCGTAGCGACGACGAGCACTTGCTGATCGACCTCAACCGCGGCCGCCTGGACAGCCCGGCGCTTCGCGTCGCCCTGCCCTATGGCCGCATCAAGGCAGTGATGGGCACCCTCGGCGAGCTGTACCTGCACGAGGATGTGGTCGGCCCGACCCTGCGCATGGACCGCGCCGACGCCGCACGCCTGAACGACATCGAGCACCTGCCGCTGCACTGGGAGGGCGGCGCCCATGTGCGCGACCTCGGCCGGCGCCTGCGCGATGCCCGCGACCTGCAGGTCGAAGTGCCGAGCGGGCTCAACGCCACCTTGCGGCCCTACCAGCAGCAGGGCCTGAACTGGCTGCAGGCGCTGCGCGAAATGGGCACCGGCGGCATCCTCGGTGACGACATGGGCCTGGGCAAGACCCTGCAGGCCCTGGCCCACCTGCTGCTGGAAAAACAGTCCGGGCGCCTGACCGCTCCGGCACTGGCGGTGATGCCCACCAGCCTGGTGCCCAACTGGCTCGACGAAGCCCAACGCTTCGCCCCAGACCTGCGCGTTCTGGCCCTGCACGGTCCGGGTCGCAGCAAGCACTTCGCCAAGCTGCACGAATACGACCTGGTGCTCAGCACCTACGCCCTGGTGCCGCGCGACCTGGAACACCTGCGAGCGCAAGCCTGGCATGTGCTGGTACTGGACGAGGCGCAGAACATCAAGAGCAGCACCAGCAAGGCCGCCCTCGCCGTCTGCGAGCTGCAGGCCAACCAGCGCCTGTGCCTGACCGGCACGCCAATGGAAAACAACCTGGGCGAACTGTGGTCGATCTTCCACTTCCTCATGCCCGGTTGGCTGGGCGACGTGAAGCGCTTCAACCAGGATTACCGCACCCCGATCGAGCGCCATGGCGACGCCGAACGCCTGGCCCACCTGGTCAGCCGGGTGCGCCCGTTCCTGCTGCGCCGCACCAAGGAACAGGTGGCCACCGAGCTGCCGGCCAAGACCGAAATGGTCCACTGGGTCGAGCTCAGCGACGCCCAGCGCGACACCTACGAAGCGGTGCGCGTGGCCATGGACAAGAAAGTCCGCGACGAAATCGCCCGCAATGGTGCGTCGCGTAGCCAGATCGTGATCCTCGACGCCCTGCTCAAGTTGCGCCAGGTGTGCTGCGACCTGCGCCTGGTCAAAGGGGTCGAGACCAAGGGCAACCAGGCCGACAAGGGCAAGCTGGGCGCGCTGCTGGAGATGCTCGAAGAGCTGCTCAGTGAAGGGCGCCGGGTCCTGCTGTTCTCGCAGTTCACCTCGATGCTGGCACTGATCGAGCAGGAGCTGGAAAAGCGCAAGATCCGCTACAGCCTGCTCACCGGCGACACCCGCGACCGGCGCACGCCGGTGCAACAGTTCCAGCAGGGGGACAGCGAAGTGTTCCTGATCAGCCTCAAGGCTGGGGGCGTGGGGCTGAACCTCACCGCTGCGGACACCGTGATCCACTTCGATCCGTGGTGGAACCCGGCCAGCGAGAACCAGGCGACCGACCGCGCCTACCGGATTGGCCAGGACAAGCCGGTATTCGTGTTCAAGCTGATTACCCGGGGGACGGTGGAAGAGAAGATCCAGGCGCTGCAGCAGGAGAAGGCCGCGCTGGCGGCGAGCCTGCTCGACGGTGGGCAGGCGGGGCAGTGGCGGCTGGGGGATGATGAGATTGAGGCGCTGTTTGCCCCCTTGCCTGGCAAGCGGGGGCGCTAAGCCCGGTTTTTCCTGTACTGGCCTCTTCGCGGGCACGCCCGCTCCCACAGGAATTGCGCTGCTCTCAAGGCCGACGCCACCTCTGTGGGAGCGGGCTTGCCCGCGAAGGGGCCGACGAAGTCAATCGACCAGTTGTGCGTCTTTCAAGGCCCCCAGGGCCTCCAGCCAGCGAGGCTGCTGGCGATAATCGGTACGCGCAAATCCACGCCCGCGCATCTGCGCAATCCGCGGCGACGGCTTGACCTTCAAGCGCTGCGCCGCAGTCAGCGCCAGCTCCGCCGCCGCCCGGTCGTTGCACACCAGGCCCATGTCGCAACCGGCGCTCAGCGCCGCCTCGATGCGATTGGCGGCATCACCGACCACATGCGCACCGGCCATGGACAGGTCGTCACTGAATATCACCCCGTCAAAGCCCAGCTCGCCGCGCAGGATGTCCTGCAGCCAGCGCCGCGAGAACCCGGCTGGCTGGTTGTCGACCTGCGGATAGATCACATGCGCAGGCATCACCGCTGCCAGCTGCCCGCTGAGACGGGAGAACGGCACCAGGTCCGCCTGGCGCAACTGTTCGAGGCTGCGCTCGTCGGTAGGAATCGCCACATGCGAATCCGCCTCCGCCCAGCCATGCCCCGGGAAGTGCTTGCCGCAGGCCGCCATGCCCGCTGCATTCATGCCACGAATAAACGCGCCGGCCAGCTGTGTGGCACGCTCCGGGTTACCTTCGAAGGCACGGCTGCCAACCACCGCGCTGCGCTGGTGATCGAGGTCGAGCACCGGCGCGAAGCTGAGGTCCAGGCCGACAGCCAGCACCTCGGTCGCCATCAGCCAGCCACACTGCTCGGCCAGGTACTCGGCATTGGCATTGTCGGCGATGGCACGCATCGCTGGCAGGCGCACGAAGCCCTGACGCAGGCGTTGGACTCGCCCGCCCTCCTGGTCGACCGCCAGGATCAGATCGGGACGGATGGCGCGGATCGAGGCGCACAGCTCGCGCACCTGGCGCGGGCTGTCGATGTTGCGGGCAAAGATGATCAGGCCGGCCACTTGCGGCTGGAGCAGGAGCTGGCGATCTTCGGCAGTCAGCCATTTACCGGCGATATCCACCATCAGGGAGCCTTGCAGGCTGGCGGTCATAGGCAATCCTTCATTGCAGATTCAGTGAAGCCCACTGGGGGCAGGCGGCCTCGTCGATGCGCACCGGGCAATGTGCCGGAACGCGCTCGAACAGGCCAAGCAGATCGGTGTTGCGCAAACGTATGCAGCCATGGGACAGCGGCACGCCCAAGGGTTCCGTGTCTGGCGTGCCGTGCAGATAGATGTAGCGGCGAAAGGTGTCGACACTGCCCAGGCGGTTGATGCCCGGCTCGCAGCCGCTGAGCCAGAGAATGCGGGTCAGGATCCAGTCACGCCCGGGATACTGCGCATGCAATGCCGGCGACCAGACCTCCCCGGTCCAGCGCCGGCCTTGCAGCACGGCATTGACTGGCAAGCCTGCGCCGATCATTGCACGCACCTGGTGCAACCCGCGTGGCGTGCAGCCCGAGCCATTGCGCTCGCCTGCGCCATTGCGTGCGGTGGAGACTGCGAGGCGCACGCGCAGCTGGCCCTGGGCAAAGCCGTAGAGGCACTGGTCGGCGAGGGAGATGTGCAGGAAATCGAGGTCGGGCATGGGCGCTAGCTTAGCCGAAGCGCCCTGCCCCGCCCAGCCTTCAGGCCTTGGCGGTGGTGCTGCCGCTCTTGCTGCGCGGGCGCAATTGGGCGCTGGCCATGGCGTTGTCGGTGACGCCGCTGTCGGCACGCATGCCGGCGGCCAGGAACGGCACCATCAGGCGCATGACCTGCTCGATCGACGTGTTGATGCCGAAATCGGTCTCGGCAATGGCGCGCAACGCCTTGATCCCCGACATGCTGAACGCCGCAGCACCGAGCATGAAGTGCACGCGCCAGAACAGCTCCAGCGGCGGAATGCGCGGCGCGGCTTCGTTGACCAGCAGCATGTAGCGGCGGAACACCTTGCCGTACATGTCCTCGAGGTAGCGCCGCAGGTGGCCCTGGCTCTGACTGAAGGCCAGGCCCAACAGGCGCATGAAGATCGACAGGTCGTTGTTGCTGCGTGGCTGCACGACCAGCGCCTGCTCCACCAGCATTTCCAGCAGCTCTTCGAGGCTGGGCTTCTGCTCGGGCTTGGCCTGACGCCGCTCCAGTTCGCGTTCGAGGCTGGCACAGAATGGCCCGAGGAAACGCGAGAATACCGCCTGGATCAGGGCCTTTTTCGAGCCGAAATGATAGTTGACCGCTGCGAGGTTGACCCCGGCCTTGCTGGTAATCAGCCGCAATGAGGTTTCCGCGAAGCCTCGTTCCGCGAACAGCTGCTCGGCAGCATCGAGGATGCGTTCAACGGTTTCAGATTGGGCCATCACTACTCCGCCAGACAGAGACAAACAGGTGTTTGAAACATACGTTTCAGCCCTGCTTATGTCAAGGCTCGGTGACCGGGCGGTCGCCATTTAAAAGCGCCAGACTGCAGGCTGCAAGCGTCATCCTGCGTATTTCCCGTTGCTTTGTGCTTGCAGCGCATCCAGCACTGTATATAATTCCAGTCACTGTATAAAAAGACAGAGCGCCTGCCATGTTGAAACTGACGCCACGCCAAGCCGAGATCCTGGCCTTTATCAAACGCTGCCTCGAAGACAACGGCTTCCCACCGACGCGTGCGGAAATCGCTCAGGAGCTGGGCTTCAAGTCGCCGAACGCTGCCGAGGAGCACCTCAAGGCCCTTGCCCGCAAAGGCGCGATCGAAATGACCCCGGGCGCTTCCCGTGGCATCCGTATTCCGGGCTTTGAAGCCAAGGCCGAAGAGAACGGCTTGCCGATCATTGGCCGAGTCGCCGCTGGCGCCCCTATCCTCGCCGAGCAGCACATCGAGCAATCCTGCAACATCAACCCGACCTTCTTCCACCCCCCTGCCGACTATTTGTTGCGCGTGCACGGCATGAGCATGAAGGACGTCGGCATCTTCGACGGCGATCTACTGGCAGTACACACCTGCCGCGAGGCCCGTAACGGCCAGATCGTCGTCGCCCGCATCGGTGATGAAGTGACCGTCAAGCGCTTCAAGCGCGAAGGCAGCAAGGTCTGGCTGATCGCCGAAAACCCCGAGTTCACCCCCATCGAAGTCGACCTGAAAGAACAGGAACTGGTGATCGAGGGCTTGAGTGTCGGCGTCATTCGCCGCTGATCCAGGAGGCGTCATGCAGCAGTCGATCCAAGCACATCAGCAGGTCCAGCTTCCGCTGTTCGAAGCGTTCCTCGCCCAGCCGGTACTGCCAGGCCTGAAGGCCAGCGAGCAGGCACGCAAGAGCAGCCATCCGGAGCTGTTCAGCGAGCTCTCCCTGCGTGGCGCCCCCGAACACTGCCAGAGCCTGTTGGCGCCGGTGTTGCGTGAACTGAGCGAAGAGGAAGAAGCGCGCTGGCTGACACTGATCGCCCCGCCCGCCAGCCTGACCCAGGCCTGGCTGCGCGATGCCGGGCTTAACCGCGAACGGATCCTGCTGCTGCACCCCCGCGGCAATCAGAGCGCGCTGCAACTGGCCTGCGAAGCGCTGCGCCTGGGCCGCAGCCACACGGTCGTCAGCTGGCTTGGCAGCGTCAACGCCAACGCTCGCCAACAACTGCTACGCGCAGCCAGCGCCGGAAACGCACAAAGCCTGAACATCCGCCTCGGCTGATGTTCAGGCTTTGCCTGTGAAGCAGTACAAGCAGATGCTTTAGTGCAGCACGCGCGGCCCTTCGTCGCGCTCCAGCTCACCATCCATCAGGCGACCTGCCATCTGCACGCCAACGCTCAGCATGGCCTTGGCAACCTCTACATGTTGGCCCTGCAGGAACGCCTTGGCGTCTTCCGAGAAATCCAGGGTTACCAGGGAGCCTTCATCCTCGGCGCGACGCAGCTCGATACGGCCATCAGGCAACTCGACAATTTCCAGAAACGACGTAGACATATAGGGCAGTTCTCCACGAAAGGCCGTTAGTGTACCAGCCGTTGCGGCTATCAGCACTCACTCAACGCGTCGCGGAAACGTCTCACCAAGCCTTTAAGGTTATTGCGCCAGCTTTCCAACTCTTCCCGCGAAAGCGCTGGGTGCTCGGGCTCATCGAGATTGACGGCCTGAATCAGCGGTTGGGTGACGTCAGTTTTGGGTGCTTTTTTCGCGACCGGTGGTCGGAACAAATCGGCATAAGCACTGAGCAGTTGCGCCAACCAGGTTTCGCGCTGACGAACCAGCTCAAGCATCTCCGCAACCTCAGGAATGGCAATGTTGTTCAGCGCGTCGTCGGCGAGCGCTTGCTCGACCGAAGCCACCACGGGCAGGCGGTAGAAACCACCGATTTCATGACACAGCCCCAGCAGTGCGCCGTACAGGTGGAACAGCGCCGACTCACGCTCGGCCTGGACCAGGCCTTGGGCGTTCATGGCCTGGCTCTGCTCGGCCTTGGCCATCGACTCCAGGGCGAGGCCTGCGAAGAACAGTTTCTGGTTGGTGCGGGTATAGAGTTCCTGGGCCATTTCAGTGCCCTCCGTAAGGCTGCGAGGCGGATAGCTGCATCATAAATGATTGGGGCCGCTTTGCGGCCCTTCGCGGCGGTTCGGCGTCCCGACAAGCCCGCTCCCACAGGAGAACGCGATCTCTTGTGGGAGCGGGCTTGTCGGGACGCCGAACCGCCGCGAAGGGCTGCAAAGCAGCCCCAATTACAGCACTGAAGGATCAGCGCTTGTCTTCGACTTTCCAGCTACCACCGTCGTAGAACGCCTTCCAGCCGGTCGGCTTGCCATCGACCTCGGACTGCACATACTGCTCCTTGGTCTTGCGGCTGTAACGAATCACCGCCGGGCGACCTTCCGGGTCCTTCTGCGGCGCGTCGCACAGGAAGTGGTACTTCGGATCGATCTCGTGCTTGTGCGGCACGATCTCCAACACCAGTGGCGCACGGGTCTCGCGGTTTTTCGGGAACTGGCTGGCAGCCAGGAACAGCCCCGAAGCGCCGTCACGCAGCACATAGGTATCGTCGACTTTCTCGCACTTGAGCTCCGGCATTTCCACCTTGTCCATCTTCGGTGGTGCTGCCTCACCGCTCTTGAGCAGTTTGCGGGTGTTCTTGCACGCCGGGTTGGTGCAACCGAAGAACTTGCCGAAACGGCCCGTCTTGAGCTGCATCTCGCTACCGCACTTGTCGCACTCCAGGCTCGGCCCTTCGTAGCCCTTGATGCGGTAGCTGCCCTCTTCGATCTCGTAGCCAGCGCAATCCGGGTTGTTACCGCAGATGTGCAGCTTGTGCTTCTCGTCCAGCAGGTAGGCATCCATCGCCGTGGCACAGATCGGGCAGCGGTGCTTGCCCAGCAGCACACGCGATTCCGATTCACCCTCGTCATCCGCGGCAATCTCGTCGCCCGGCACCAGGTTCACGGTGGCCTTGCAGCGCTCTTTCGGCGGCAGGCTGTAACCCGAGCAACCGAGGAACACGCCAGTGGAAGCGGTGCGGATCATCATCGGCCGGCCACATTCCTTACACGGAATGTTGGTCATGGTCGGCTGGTTGGCACGCATGCCACCTTCGGCAGACTCGGCGGTCAGCAGTTTCTTGCTGAAGTCGCCGTAGAACTCGTCGAGCACGTTCTTCCAGTCACGCTCGCCCTGGGCCACGTCATCGAGGTTCTCTTCCATGCCGGCGGTGAAGCCGTAGTCCATCAGGTTGGAGAAGCTTTCCGACAGGCGCTCGGTGACGATATCGCCCATTTTCTCGGAGTAGAAACGGCGGTTGTGCAGGGTGACGTAACCGCGGTCCTGGATGGTGGAAATGATCGCCGCGTAGGTCGACGGGCGGCCAATACCGCGCTTTTCCATTTCCTTGACCAGGCTGGCTTCAGTGAAGCGCGCTGGCGGCTTGGTGAAGTGCTGGCTCGGGTCGAGCTGAATCAGCTTGAGCGCTTCGCCTTGGGCCATTTCTGGCAGCACGTCATCTTCGCCCGGCTTGCTCTGCTGTGGCAGCACACGGGTGTAACCGTCGAACTTCAAGATACGGCCCTTGGCACGCAGTTCGAAATCGCCAGCAGCCACGGTGACACTGGTGGACAGGTATTGCGCCGGCGGCATCTGGCAGGCCAGGAATTGGCGCCAGATCAGCTCGTACAGGCGCTCTGCGTCCCGCTCCATGCCGCTGAGCTTGGTCGGATGGGTGTTGACGTCGGAAGGGCGAATCGCCTCGTGCGCCTCTTGGGCGCCTTCCTTGCTGCCATACACCAGCGGGGCTTCCGGCAGGTACTGCTTGCCGAACTCGCGCTCGATGTAGCTGCGTGCCATGTCCAGGGCGTCGGCCGACAGGTTGGTCGAGTCGGTACGCATGTAGGTGATGTAACCCGCTTCGTACAGACGCTGGGCCATCATCATGGTCTTCTTCACCCCGAAGCCCAAGCGGTTGCTCGCGGCCTGCTGCAGGGTGGAGGTGATGAACGGGGCCGACGGCTTGCTGCTGGTCGGGCGGTCTTCGCGCTTGATCACGCTGTAGCTGGAAGCCTTGAGCTTCTCCAGCGCGGCCATGGCCGTGGCTTCGTTCAGCGGCTTGAAGGCTTCGCCCTTCTCGCGCGCCACTTCGAAGCGCACCTTGGCGTTCTTGGCGGTGCCGAGGTCGGCGTGCACTTCCCAGTACTCTTCCGGGACGAAGGCACGGATCTCGCGCTCACGTTCGACCACCAGCTTCACCGCCACCGACTGCACACGGCCGGCAGACAGGCCACGGGCGATCTTGGCCCACAGCAGCGGCGAGACCATGTAGCCCACCACGCGGTCGAGGAAGCGCCGCGCCTGCTGGGCGTTGACCCGGTCGATGTCCAGCTCGCCAGGCTGCGAGAACGCTTCCTGGATCGCCTTCTTGGTAATTTCGTTGAACACCACGCGCTTGTAGCGGGTGTCGTCACCCCCGATGGCTTCGCGCAGGTGCCAGGCAATGGCTTCCCCTTCGCGGTCCAAGTCGGTTGCGAGATAGATGGTGTCGGCATCCTTGGCCAGGCGGCGCAGCTCTTCGATCACCTTTTCCTTGCCGGGAAGGATCTCGTACTTGGCTTTCCAGCCGTGCTCGGGGTCGACACCCATGCGCGTCACCAGTTGGCGACGGGCCTTCTCTTTCGGCGACAGCGCCGGAGCCTCACCCGCAGCAGCCTTGCCACGCTTGGCGGCCGGCTCTTTGCTTGCGCTGGCCGAACCGCTGGTGGGGAGGTCTCGGATATGGCCGATACTCGACTTCACCACGTACTGGTTGCCCAGATACTTGTTGATGGTCTTGGCCTTGGCCGGGGATTCCACAATGACCAGCGATTTGCCCATGGATCGGAGTATTCCTGAATCTGAAGATGAAAAACGCGTCAGGTGCCGGACGCGGCACCGCTATATATAGTGGCAAAAGAGTGAGGTCAAGCGTGGTCGATCACACTTGCGACTTGCCTGCCAGCTCAGGGAGCCCTTCTTCGGCCTTGACCAAAGCAAAGCGCGGCACCTGCTCGCCGTCAACCTCAACGGACTCCTGGAACATCGCAAGCGGCCTCACCCAGAAGCTGTAATCACCATACAGGCATTGGTAGAAGACCATCCACTCTTCGTTCTCGGAGTGCCGTGCAACACTGAAGACACGGTACTCAGGCCCTTTGTAATGCCGGTATACGCCTGGTTGTATCTGCATGTCGCCCTTCCTCTTGAAACAAATTCTGTAAAAAACAAAAACCGGGGCACAAGGCCCCGGCTGCTGTCCCGCAACGCGATCAGACGCGTTCGAAGACAGTGGTGATACCTTGGCCGAGGCCGACGCACATGGTCGCCACGCCCAGAGTACCGCCGTTCTGCTTCATGACGTTGAGCAGGGTGCCGGAAATACGTGCACCGGAGCAACCGAACGGATGGCCCAAAGCGATGGCGCCGCCGTGCAGGTTAACCTTCTCATCCATCTTGTCGAGCACTTTCAAGTCTTTGAGCACTGGCAGGGCCTGTGCGGCGAAGGCTTCGTTGAGCTCGATGAAGTCGATATCGGCCATGGTCAGGCCGGCGCGCTTGAGGGCTTTCTGGGTCGCTGGCACCGGGCCGTAGCCCATGATCGCCGGGTCGACACCGGCTACCGCCATCGAGCGGATCACCGCCAGTGGCTGGATGCCCAGGTCCATGGCGCGCTGGCCGGACATGACGATCATGCACGATGCACCGTCGGTGATCTGGGACGAAGTACCGGCAGTGACGGTACCGCCTTTCGGGTTGAACGCCGGTTTCAGCGACGCCAGGCCCTCAAGGGTGGTTTCCGGGCGAATGGTCTCGTCGAAGTCGAAGACCTTCAGGAAACCGTTCTCGTCATAGCCCTGCATCGGGATGATCTCGTCCTTGAACTTGCCTTCGACCGTCGCCTTGTGGGCGAGCTGGTGCGAACGCAGGCCGAACAGGTCCTGCTGCTCACGGCTGATGCCGTGCATCTTGCCGAGCATCTCGGCGGTCAGGCCCATCATCCCGGACGCTTTGGCCGCGTGCAGCGACATGTGCGGGTTGGGGTCGACGCCATGCATCATGCTGACGTGGCCCATGTGCTCGACGCCGCCGACCACGAAGACATCGCCGTTGCCGGTCATGATCGCCTGGGCAGCGGTATGCAGCGCGCTCATCGACGAGCCGCACAGGCGGCTGACGGTCTGGGCGGCCGAAGTGTGCGGAATCTGGGTCATCAGCGACGCCATGCGGGCGATGTTCCAGCCCTGCTCCAGGGTCTGGTTGACGCAGCCCCAGATCACGTCTTCGACTTCTTTCGGGTCGACCTTGTCGTTGCGCTCCAGCAGCTTGCTGATCAGGTGCGCGGACATGTCTTCGGCGCGGGTGTTGCGGTGCATGCCACCCTTGGAGCGGCCCATGGGGGTGCGACCGAAGTCGACAATCACCACGTCTCTTGGATTCAGGCTCATATCAAATCTCTCGCTCTAGCTCGTTGACCACTCAGTTGAAGAAGCGCTGGCCGTTCTTGGCCATTTCACGCAGCTTCGCGGTCGGGTGGTACAGCGGCCCCAGGTCGGCGTACTGGTCGGCCAGGGCAACGAATTCGGCCACACCGATCGAGTCGATGTAACGCAGCGCACCACCGCGGAATGGAGGGAAACCAATGCCATAGACCAGACCCATGTCGGCTTCGGCGGCGGTTTCGACGATGCCATCTTCCAGGCAGCGCACGGTCTCCAGGCACAGCGGCACCATCATCCAGTTGATGATGTCTTCGTCGGTCACTTCACGCTGCTCGAAGACGATCGGCTTGAGCACATCCAGTACGGTTGCATCGAAGACTTTCTTCGGCTTGCCGCGCTTGTCGGTCTCGTAGGCGTAGAAGCCCTTGCCGTTCTTCTGGCCCAGGCGGTTGGCCTCGTACAGGGCGTCGACGGCCGAGCGGCGCTCGTCCTTCATGCGGTCCGGGAAGCCTTCGGCCATTACATCGCGGCCGTGGTGGCCGGTGTCGATGCCGACCACGTCCATCAGGTAGGCCGGGCCCATCGGCCAGCCGAACTTCTCCATGACCTTGTCGATGCGCACGAAGTCGACGCCAGCGCTGACCAGCTTGGCGAAACCACCGAAGTACGGGAACAGCACACGGTTGACCAGGAAGCCCGGGCAGTCGTTGACCACGATCGGGTTCTTGCCCATCTTCTTGGCGTAGGCCACGGTGGTGGCGACCGCCACTTCGCTGGACTTCTCGCCACGGATCACTTCCACCAGCGGCATCATGTGCACCGGGTTGAAGAAGTGCATGCCGACGAAGTTTTCCGGGCGCTTGAGCGCCTTGGCCAGCAGGTTGATGGAAATGGTCGAGGTGTTGGAAGCGAGGATCGCATCCTCCTTCACCTGGCCTTCCACTTCGGCCAGCACCGCTTGCTTGACCTTCGGGTTCTCGACCACGGCTTCGACGACGATGTCGACGTTGGCGAAGTCGCCGTACGACAGGGTCGGGCGAATGGCGTTGAGTGCCTCGGCCATTTTCGCCGGGGTCAGGCGGCCTTTCTCGACGCGGTTGCCGAGCAGCTTGGAGGCCTCGTTCAGGCCCAGCTGGATGGCTTCCTCGCGGATGTCCTTCATCAGGATCGGGGTGCCCTTGACCGCAGACTGGTAGGCGATACCGCCACCCATGATGCCGGCGCCGAGTACGGCGGCCTGCTTCACGTCGTGGGCGATTTCGTCATGGGCCTTGGCCTTGCGCTTGAGCTCCTGGTCATTCAGGAACAGGCCGATCAGGCTTTCGGCAACCGAGGTCTTGGCCAGCTTGGCGAAGCCGGCGGCCTCGACTTCCAGAGCCTTGTCGCGGCCGAAGTTGGCAGCCTTCTGGATGGTCTTGATGGCTTCGACCGGCGCCGGGTAGTTCGGGCCAGCCTGGCCAGCAACGAAGCCCTTGGCGGTTTCGAAGGCCATCATCTGCTCGATGGCGTTGAGCTTGAGCTTTTCCAGCTTGGGCTGGCGTTTGGCCTTGTAGTCCAGCTCGCCGCTGATGGCGCGTTTGATCAGGTCCAGCGCGCCGGCCAGCAGCAGCTCAGGGGCGACCACGGCATCGACAGCGCCGACTTTCAGGGCGTCTTCGGCACGATTTTCCTTGCCGGCAGCAATCCACTCGATGGCGTTGTCCGAGCCGATCAGGCGCGGCAGGCGCACGGTGCCGCCGAAGCCTGGGTAGATGCCCAGCTTGACTTCCGGCAGGCCGATCTTGGCGCTGGTGGACATGACCCGGTAGTCGGCCGCCAGGCACATTTCCAGGCCGCCGCCCAGGGCGATGCCGTTGATGGCCGCCACGGTCGGCACTTCGAGGTCTTCGAAGGCGTTGAAGATGCGGTTGGCTTCCAGGTTGCCGGCAACCAGTTCGGCCTCGGGCAGCTTGAAGTTGTCGACGAACTCGGTGATGTCGGCGCCGACGATGAACACGTCCTTGCCACTGCTGACGATCACGCCTTTCACCGAGGCGTCGGCCTTGATGGCGTCGACGGCCTGGCGCAGCTCGTCCAGGGTCAGGCGATTGAACTTGTTGACGGACTCACCCTTGAGGTCGAACTTCAGTTCGACGATGCCGCTTTCAAGAGCCTTAACCGTGATGGCTTTACCTTCGTAAATCATCAACTGATCTCCACGATATGGAAGCTGAACTGTACACGCCGATCGCTGGTGGAAGAGTAGGTCTTGCCGCCCTTGCCCCAGGCACACCCGTCAGCGCGCTAGTCGGGATTCTGTATGAGCGATATGACATACAAACGCTCAATTCATACGCCCGTTTGATTTGGGTATGCACACATTCTCCGAAATGATCGGCGTTGTCAAATGCTCCCGAACGGGGTGAAAACGCGACTTTGCGGTCATTTTCTATCGCCAGGGGGCAAAACATGATGACAGTGATTGCCGATCATTCATGTCAGCGATTGACCACAAGGAAGCGGCCGGGGCTGCAATTTTTTCATGCAACCGGCCAGGGAATGGCTACACTGCGACTGCTTTCAAGAATTTCCCGGCCTGCCTGGCCTTTTCTGCGCTGCAGAAACGACAAAGCGGCAACCTGGTAGCTACCGGGTTGCCGCTTTGTCGTTGTAGGGCATCACGCGAGGGTGTCGAAGGCGTGGGCAATATCCTGCAATACAGATTCATCACCGCGCTCGCTCCAGTACAGGGCGATCATGCGCTTGTCGGCCTCGACCTTGTAGACGGTCTCCGGCAGGCGCGCGAACACCTCGTTCAGGCGCGACTCTTCGCACACTTCCTTCCACTGGTTCAACCAGACGCCAGGGCTGACCTGCCAGTAGCACCAGCTGTCTTCATGCCCCCGACGGCGCCCGCGGTGGTACTGCGGGCACGGGCTCGGCGGCTCCTGCTCGAACCAGTGCGGCCACTGCTGCGGTGCCAGTTGCATGGCCAGGCCCATGCGCCGCGCCGCCAGGCGCAGGCTCATCTGCTGCCCCTGTTTGCGCGACAGGCGCAGCCAGGAAAGCGGACTGAGAATCAGCGCAAGGATTGACACAACCAGCCATACCGTCATATCTGTAGATTCCATAAAGCGTTGCAAATGAGCGGGTTACTCAGTATTCACGGATGACCTGCCGGAAAGCGACCATACTTCTACTATCGCGATTGTCAGGAGTACAGCTCATGTCCTACGAACATCTTCTGGTCGCCGTCGACCTTACCGAAGAATGCGACCCGGTGATCAAGCGTGCCATGAAGCTCGCCGAACCCACTGGTGCCAAGGTCTCGCTGGTGCATATCGTCGAACCGATGGCCATGGCCTTTGGCGGCGACGTGCCGATGGACCTGTCGCAACTGCAACAGCAGCAGTTCGACCAGGCCAAAGAGCGCATGGACCGCCTGTTCAACAAGTACCCCGACATCAACCGTGGCGACTCGCACCTGACCTACGGCCAGCCGCGCCAGGAAATTCACCAGTTGGCCAAGGATCAGAAGTGCGACTTGATCGTGGTCGGCAGCCATGGCCGCCACGGCCTGGCATTGCTGCTGGGCTCCACCGCCAATGACGTGCTGCACGGGGCGCCGTGCGATGTGCTGGCGGTGCGACTGCAGAAGAAAGAATGATTTAGCCTGTACCGGCCTCTTCGCGGGCAAGCCCGCGAAGAGGCCAGTGAGGACTGATTAGCCTTCCAGCTCAGCCCACCGCTCTACCAGCGCATCCAGCTCACCCTGCAGCTTCTCGATCTTGGCCAGCACTGCCGAGGTTTCGGCAATCGGCCGCTGATAGAAGCCAGCAGCGTTCACTTCTTCCTGCGCTTCGGCCATGCGCTGTTCGACCTCGTCGATCTGCCCCGGCAGCATTTCCAGCTCGCGCTGCAGCTTGTAGCTGAGCTTCTTCTTCGAGGCATCCGCCACCGGCGCCGCTGGCGCAGGTGCTGCCACTTCCACCGGCTTTTCGACCACGGCACTGTTGAGCTCGGACTTGCCGCCCTTGCTCTCGGTCACGCCGAGCAGCTTCGCCGAACCACCCTGGCGAATCCAGTCTTCATAGCCACCGACGTACTCGCGCACCTTGCCCTCACCTTCGAACACCAGCGTGCTGGTGACGACGTTGTCGAGGAAAGCCCGGTCGTGGCTGACCATCAGCACGGTGCCCTTGTAGTTGGACAGCACCTCTTCGAGCAGCTCGAGGGTTTCCACATCCAGGTCGTTGGTCGGTTCGTCGAGCACCAGCAGGTTGGCCGGCTTGCTGAACAGCTTGGCCAGCAGCAGGCGCGCACGCTCGCCACCGGACAGCGCCTTGACCGGCGTACGCGCACGCTGCGGGCTGAACAGGAAATCGCCGAGGTAGCTCAGCACATGGCGGTTCTGGCCATCGATCTCGATGAAGTCGCGGCCTTCGGCGAGGTTGTCGATGACGGTCTTTTCCAGGTCGAGCTGGTGACGCATCTGGTCGAAGTAGGCCACTTCCAGCTTGGTGCCGCGCTCGACCTTGCCTGCGGTAGGCTCCAGGTCACCGAGCATCATCTTCAGCAGGGTGGTCTTGCCGGTACCGTTGGCACCCAGCAGGCCGATACGGTCCTGGCGCTGCAGGACCATGGAGAAGTCCTTGACCAGCAGCGGGCCATCGGCGTGATGGAAGCTGACGCTCTCCAGCACCATGACCTGCTTGCCGGACTTGTCCGCCGCCTCGATCTGGATGTTGGCCTTGCCCTGGCGCTCGCGACGCTCGCCGCGCTCAACACGCAAGGCCTTGAGCGCACGCACGCGGCCTTCGTTACGGGTACGGCGGGCCTTGATGCCCTGGCGGATCCACACCTCTTCCTGGGCCAGACGCTTGTCGAACAGCGCATTGGCGGTTTCTTCGGCGGCCAGCGCGGCCTCCTTGTGCACCAGGAAGCTGGCGTAGTCGCCGTTCCAGTCGATCAGGCCGCCGCGGTCCAGTTCGAGGATGCGCGTGGCAAGGTTCTGCAGGAAGGAACGGTCGTGGGTGATGAACAGTACGGCGCCGTTGAAGCCACGCAGCGCCTCTTCGAGCCAGGCGATGGCACCGATGTCCAGGTGGTTGGTCGGTTCGTCGAGCAGCAGCAGGTCAGGCTCGGACACCAGCGCCTGGGCCAGCAGTACGCGGCGGCGCCAGCCACCGGAAAGCTCGGCCAGGGTCTTGTCGGCAGGCAGTTGCAGGCGGCTCAGGGTGCTTTCCACCACCTGCTGCAGGCGCCAGCCGTCGCGGGCCTCCAGCTCGTGCTGGACGTGCATGAGCTTTTCCAGATCTTCATCGCCCTGGATGTTCTGGCTCAGGTGATGGAACTCGGCCAGCAACTCGCCAACACCATCCAGGCCTGCGGCGACCACATCGAACACCGTGCGCTCGTCGGCAACCGGCAGCTCCTGTGGCAGCTCACCGATCTTCAGGCCAGGCGCGCGCCAGATCTCGCCGTCGTCGCCCTTCTGCTCGCCCTTGACCAGGCGCAGCATGCTCGACTTGCCGGTGCCGTTGCGGCCGATGATGCACACCCGCTCGCCACGGGCGATCTGCCAGGACACTTTGTCCAGCAGCGGCATCGCGCCGAATGCGAGGGACACATCGCTGAATTTGAGCAGGGTCATGTTCGTCTCCAGAAAGCGGGCGCGCATTCTACCTGACTTGGCCCTTTCCGGCATTAAGTTGACTACCGCGCAGGGGCTTGGCGACACCCGGTCGGCGTTAACGCCCGGTTACAAGCACAGCGCTATCACCCGCCGCCGGCAAACGGCTAAGCTAAGGCAATCAGATTTCAACAGTGCTGGCTTCGCCGTCACTTCCCCATGGTTCAACTGCCCGGACGTATCATGCGCAGCCGCCTGTTACAGATTGCTTCCTGCCTGCTGCTTACCGCCGCCACCGTCAGTGCGGCGCAGGCCACCGACCTTTCCACGCAACGCCAATACTACGACGAGGCCAAGCGTGCGCTGGCCAAGGGCGACAAAGGCCCCTACCTGCGCTACGCCCAGCAACTGCGCGATTACCCGCTCACGCCGTACCTGGCGTACGACGAACTGACCGCGCGCCTGAAGACCGCCAGCAACGAGGAAATCGAAGGTTTCCTGGCCAAGCACGGCGACCTGCCCCAGGCCAACTGGATGAAGTTGCGCTGGCTGCGCTGGCTGGCCGAGCGCGGCGAGTGGAATACCTTCGTCAAGTACTATGACCCCAAGCTCAATTTCACTGAACTGGACTGCCTCAACGGCCAGTACCAGTTGAGCCATGGCCAGCGCACCGAAGGCTTCGCCAGCGCCGAAAAACTGTGGAACGTCGGCAAGACGCAACCGGCAGCCTGCGACACCCTGTTCGGCATGTGGGCCGCAGAAGGCCAGCTGACCGAGGCCAAGCGCTGGAACCGTGCCAAGCTCGCTGCCCAGGCACGCAACTACTCGCTGGCCAACAGCCTGGTGCAGGGCCTGACCACACTCGGGCCGCAGGGCCGCTTGCTGATCGACGTGGCGCAAAAGCCCGAGCTGCTGAACCAGCCGTCACGCTTCACCCCGGCCAACGAGGCCATGTCCGACGTGGTCAGCCTCGGCCTGCGCCGCCTTGCCCGTCAGGACCCTGACCGCGCCATGGAGATGCTCGACGACTACGCCCAGCGCATGCACTTCTCGCGCGACGAGAAAGTCGCCATCGCCCGCGAGATCGGCCTGACCCTGGCCCGTCGTTACGACCCGCGCGCGCTGGACCTGATGACCCGCTACGACCCCGAACTGCGCGACAACACGGTCAGTGAATGGCGCCTGCGCCTGCTGCTGCGCCTGGGCCGCTGGGAGGACGCCTACGAGCTGACCCGTCGCCTGCCGCAGGACCTGGCCAGCAGCAACCGTTGGAAGTACTGGCAGGCACGCAGCCTGGAACTGGCCCAGCCGAACAACCCGCAGATTCCATTGCTGTACAAGAATGTGGCGCGCGAGCGTGACTTCTACGGCTTCCTCGCGGCTGACCGGGCAAAAACCCCTTATCAGCTGAACAACAAGCCACTGCTGTTGAGCCCGCAACTGGTCAACAAGGTGCGCAACACCCCGGGCATCCAGCGCGCCCTGGAATTCCACGCCCGCGGCCAGGTCGTCGAAGGCCGCCGCGAGTGGTACCACGTCAGCCGCCACTTCACCCGCGACGAGATGGTCGCCCAGGCACGCCTTGCCTACGACATGCACTGGTACTTCCCGGCCATCCGCACCATCAGCCAGGCGCAGTACTGGGACGACCTGGATATCCGCTTCCCGATGGCCTATCGCGACACCCTGGTGCGTGAAGCCAAGGTGCGCGGCCTGCACTCAAGCTGGGTGTTCGCCATCACCCGCCAGGAAAGCGCTTTCATGGAGGATGCCCGCTCCAGCGTCGGTGCCAGCGGCCTGATGCAGGTGATGCCGGCCACTGCCAAGGAAACCGCACGCAAGTTCAGCATCCCGCTGGCTTCGCCGCAGCAGATGTTCAACCCGGAGAAAAACATTCAGGTCGGTGCAGCCTACCTGAGCCAGGTGCACAGCCAGTTCAACGGTAACCGGGTGTTGGCGTCCGCAGCTTACAACGCCGGCCCGGGGCGCGTGCGGCAGTGGCTCAAGGGCGCCAAGCACCTGAGCTTCGACGTGTGGGTGGAATCGATCCCGTTCGACGAAACGCGCCAGTATGTGCAGAACGTGCTGTCGTATTCGGTGATCTACGGGCAGAAGCTCAATGTGCCTCAGCCGCTGGTGGACTGGCATGAGCGGTATTTTGATGACATGTGATTGCTGCTAAGGCTGCACCGGCCTCTTCGCGGGCTTGCCCGCGAAGAGGCCGGCACAGGTTATTCGAGCACTTCGACTTCCATCCCCACCTCAAGCCAACCACTGCCATCCACGGCCAGGTTCTGCCCAAACAGGATATCCCCTTCCCTCTCGCGGAAGGTCTTCAGGGTCGTCAACGGCTCGCGGTCGACACTGCGCTCTCCGGTCGCTGGATCGAGCGTGGTGAAAATGCACCTCACACTGGGCTTGAGCACTCGAAACTCCAGCGCACCAATGCGAATCCGCTTCCAGCCATCCTCGGCAAACGGCTCAGCCCCCTGCACCACCAGGTTCGGTCGAAAGCGCAGCATCTCCATGGGCCGGCCAATCCGCCGGCTCAACTCGTCCAGCGAACCCTGCCCGATCAGCAATAACGGAAAGCCATCAGGGAAAGCCGCACGGTCGCTGTTCAGGCCGTAACCATTGGGCAGGTAGCGCGCCCGTTGCTCCGGGCAATGCACCAGGCGTACCGCCTTGCCGAGCCATTGCGACAACCAGGCGGCCACCTCACCGCCCGCGTCCGGTACGCGCAAGGTATCGCGCCAGATGGTTACACCGCGCAGCGCATCGTCAGCGCCGGGCACCACCACACGCAGTGGCGCTTGCCCGGGTAGCTCAAGCAGCAACTCGCCAGCCTCGCTCGCGCTAGCCCTCAGCTGGCCCAGTTGCGGCCAGGCTCGCTGGGTGAGGAAGCGTCCGTTCTCTTCCTCGACGACCATCCAGCGTCGGTCACCCTGCAGCCCCAGAAGACCCACCGGCGAACCCTGCAGGCATTGCGCCTGCCCCGACTTCACCGGGTATCGATACAACTCACTGAGAAACATCCCTGCCTGCCTCATGCCTTGTCAAAAGCCAAGCTTATACCTGGCCGACAGCGGGATCACGCGTTGCGGGTGTCCAGCAGCAGGCGCTGCTTGACCACATCGACCAGGCGATCAGGCTGGAACTTGGAGAGGAAATTGTCGCAACCTACCTTTTTCACCATCGACTCGTTGAAGCTGCCCGACAAGGAGGTGTGCAACACCACGTAGAGCTTGCGCAGGCGCGCATCGCTACGAATCTCGGTGGTCAACCGATAGCCATCCATCTCGGGCATTTCCGCATCGGTGAAGACCATCAGCAGTTTCTCGCAGACATCCTCCCCGGCATCGGCCCAGCCCTTGAGCAGGCGCAAGGCTTTCAGGCCATCACTGGCCACGTGCAGTTTCACCCCGAGTTGCGACAAGGTATCGCGCAGTTGCGCCAGGGCCACGCTGGAGTCATCCACCAGCAGCACTTCACGGCCACGCGCGCGCGCCAGCACCGGGTCGGCCAGCTTGTCGCCGGAGACCCGGGCGTTGTAAGGCACGATCTCGGCCAGCACCTTCTCCACATCGATCACTTCGACCAGCTTGTCGTCCACTTTGGTGATGGCGGTCAGGTAATGCTGGCGTCCGGCACTGGAAGGCGGCGGCATGATGGCTTCCCAGTTCATGTTGACGATGCGATCGACGCCACCCACCAGGAACGCTTGCACCGAGCGGTTGTACTCGGTGACGATGATGGTGCTGTCCGGCCCTGGCTGCAGCGGGCGCATGCCGATCGCCTGGGACAGGTCGATCACCGGCAGGGTCTGCCCACGCAGGTTGACCACACCACAGACGAATGCGTGGCGCTGCGGCATCAGGGTCAGCTTGGGCAACTGCAGTACTTCCTGCACCTTGAAAACGTTGATCGCGAACAACTGGCGACCGGCCAGGCGGAACATCAGGATTTCCAGACGGTTCTCACCCACCAGCTGCGTGCGTTGGTCTACCGTGTCGAGAATGCCAGCCATTGGAATAACCCCAGGGTTGTGTCGAAAAATTGGAAATGATCCGTTCTATATCGGCGCATTCCCGGGCATCTTGACCCTCGCGTAAAAATGCCCTGCAGGGCAATTGATATCACATTAGCATCATGCTTTACTGCGACATGCCCAGCTTGGATCCATTCCAGTGCAACCTGTCGCACCCTAGACGCCATCAGGGAAACCCCTAGGAGCAATCAGGTGCAACCTGATGTTCGCGATATCCTTTAGCCATTAATGTGACGCCATTCTCACTGCATGAATGGAGTCAGGCTTTTGCTAGCGATCGACATGGCGTGGCCATCCCCTGCTCCAGCCCAACGCGCCGGAGTGACTTGATGGACAGCAGCGTCTCCAACATCGACACCCTGCAGGACTTCCTGCTGGATGCCCAGGTCTTGCTGACCCAGTCCCAGGAATGCCTGCAGCATCTTGAATTGATCAGCAATGACCCGGACGCCTGCCATTGCCTGGACAACGCCCTCCAGAACCTGGCCCGACGCGCCAGCACCTTGGGCCTGCTCGAGGTCGCCCACTATGCAAGCGTTCTGCACCAGTTGCTCGCCCCGGCCTGTAAACAACAGTGTCTGGACAACGCAGCGCTGCCCACCTTGAACGCCTGCCTGACCTTGCTGGCCTGGCAACTGGAACTGGTCGACGTACACACCGGCCGGCTCGCCCTCGATACCTGCGAGCAGGTGACGCTACTCAGCGAACTGGCAACTGCCCTGAATCAACCGTTGCCGCAAACGTGTGCGTCCTGCAACGACAACGGCAGCAACTGCGTGCATCCGCATTCCACGGTTGCGGCCAGCTCTGCAACCCGCTGGTCCGCGCAGCGCCACTAACCGGCGTGGCACGCGCAACTAAGCAATGGTTAGAACTGCAAAGCAGGCCGAACTTGTGGAGTTCTACACTAGTTCAGGCCCTGATATTTGAGCGGTCTATTGCAAGTTGAACTTGCGGCCATCATCAACCGATCAGATAGTGGCACTTTGACACCTCGCAGCCCTGCCGAGCCACTCTCCCGAGCCCGGAATTGCTGAGGTTTCATAGCATTACCCAGCCGCGACCAAATTGAACCGAAGTGTTAAGATGCGCGCAAACAAATGCTGGCCGGCCCCTCTGTATCGCATCAAACCGCGCTCGTCTTTTGTTGCAAGCACAACGCCAAAGCCTCTGCCAAGAGCTATGCACGGCCCCCATCAGCAAGACTTCAGTGGCTTCTCAATTTTATGTTCCCACGCTTGAAGATATCTCTGCGCTGCCGTTCACGCGCCACCTTGCTGCGCTGGGCGACGGCCATGCTGTGCGTGGTGTCCCTGCTTGCCAACCTGCTCCTGTTTGCCGGTGGGCACGACATGCCTGCCAGCCTGTTGCTGCTGCAACTGGTGGCCACGTTTGGCGTCTGCTGGCACCTGAGCCACGGCGCCAAGTCGATCAGCCTGCGCCCGGCGGAGCTGGCCGGGCGCATGCTCAAGGTCCAGGAGAGCGAGCGCCAGCACCTGAGCCGCGAACTGCACGACGACATCGGCCAGCTGCTCACCGCCGCCAAGATGCAGCTGGAATGGTTGCAACGCCGTGTACCGAACGACTTGCAGGTGCACTGTGGCAGCCTGCGCAGCACCCTCGAAGACACCCTGAGCAAGGTGCGCGACGTTTCTGCCATTCTCAACCCACGACAACTGGCCAGCCTTGGCCTCGAGGCCAGCTTGCGGGCACACCTGGTACGCACCCTGGCAAGCACCGACGTGCATTGGAGCCTGGAATGCCATCAACGCCTGGGCGGCATCAGCGAAGAGGTCGCGATGGCGGCGTTTCGCATCACCCAGGAGGCGGTCACCAACATGCTGCGCCATGCCCGGGCTCGCAACCTGACCATCCGCCTGCAGCGCAGCGCAGCAGGGCTTGCCCTGTCGATCCAGGACGACGGCCAGGGCTTCCTCCCGGTCGCCAATCCGGCCGAGGCAGGCCAGCGCGGCATGGCCGGCATGCAGGAGCGCGCCACCGCCCTCAACGGCAGCCTGGCGATCACCAGTCAGCTCGGCCTGGGCACGACGATCGACGTGCTGTTCCCGTGGCCACCCCGTACCCATGAACGCGCCAGGACTACCGCTTCATCATGACCTGTAGATTGCTGCTGGTGGATGACCACTCGCTGATCCGTGCCGGGGTCCGTGCCCTGGTTTCCGATATCCCTGGTTACACCGTGGTCGGCGAAGCCGATGACGGCGATCAGTTGCTCGAGCACGTTCAGCAACTGGCACCCGACATCGTCCTGCTGGACATTTCCATGCGTTCGACCAGCGGCCTCGATGCCCTCACTCAGCTGCGCGCCACGGGCAACACCTGCAAGGTGCTGATCCTGTCCATGCATACCGATCCGGACCTGATCATGCGAGCACTGGAAAGTGGCGCCCACGGTTACTTGCTCAAGGACGCCACCGCTACCGAACTGGAGCAGGCCCTGATTGCCTTGCGCAATGGCGAACGCTACCTCAGCCCGGCCATCGCCCATACGGTGATCAACCAGGCACTGATGCGTGCGCAGCACGGCAAGCCGTCTGGCATCGACCGCCACAACCTCACCGCACGGCAACTGGAGATCCTGCGCCTGATCGTGCGCGGCAAGTCCACCCGCGAAATTGCCGCCGGCCTCGGCCTGTCGATCAAGACCGTAGAAACCCACCGCTCGCAGATCATGAAGCGCCTGCAGATCTATGACGTGGCTGGCCTGGTCCTGTTCGCCGTGCGCGAGAAGATCATCAGCCTGGATGACTGATCAGCGGTGAATTCGCTGGCAAGTGCAGGCGCAACGCCGCCGGTACCGCCGTGAAGCGCAGGCTGTCGGCCTGTAGGGGCTCTCCATCGAGGTTGATGTCCAGCCCCTGCGAGCAGGTGATCTCGACCCATGGCAAACGCGCCCGCACAAACAGCCCCTCACCCGCCAGCAAATCCCGCAGTGCGCCTACCATTTCCTGGGGCGCCGGCAGGATCGCGATATCCAGCAGGCCATCATCGACTTGCGCGTCCGGGCACAACACTTGCCCACCGCCGGCCTGGCGACCATTGCCGATCCCCAGCGCCAGCAGGTCGCCTTGCCAGTCGAACCCCGGCCCAGAAAGCTCGACCGAGGCGGCCTGCAGCTCGCTGAAGCGCGACAGCCCAGTGAACAAGTAGGCCGCGGCGCCAAGCATTTTTTTCAGGTCTTCAGAGGTGCTGGCGGTAACCTGGCTGCCGAAACCGCCTGTGGCCATGTTCAGGAACAGTTGGTCACCCACCTGGCCCAGGTCGATCGGCCTGGGTGGCACGTCCAGCAATGCCAGGGCCTCGGCAGGCTCCAGCGAAATGCCGGCGGCCCTGGCGAAGTCATTGGCCGTTCCCAGCGGCAGCAGCGCCAGGCTGGCTTCGCTGCGCGCCTGGCCCATGGCTTCGGCGACGTCACGCAAGGTGCCGTCACCACCGCCAGCGATGACGTGGCTGTACCCGGCCGCCAGCGCTTCGCCTACCAGCCGCTGGGCATCGCCACCTTCCCAAGTCACCCGCACATCCAGCGTCCAGCCACGTTCGCGCAGAGCGCTCACGGCTTGGCGCACCGCTTCGTTCATGGCCTGCTTGCCATGCAGGATCAAGATTGCCTTGCGCTTTGGCATCACACGTCTCCGTGGGCTTGGTTCAGTCCAGATCTCGACCACAAACAGGGCCGGAATGCTGCACAGCGTAGGCAAAACAGCTCTACATCGCCCATTGACCGGGAGCAAGGACGAACAAAAAACAGCCAGATTCACATAAATATCATTGAAAGCTTTTCTCATCGGGCGCATGATCGACAAATATTTGGCCTTCATGGACGAAGCAGCAGTGAAAAGTCGGTTTTTTGACTTTTCCGCCAAAACCGTGACAGGTCGCGAAGTTCCCCTTCACTGCGCTGTAACCAGCGCCTAGAGTCGAGGCTGTGAAATGAGCGTTCTGATCCCCTGCATCATCGCCGGCGGAGCCGGCACCCGCCTATGGCCGGTTTCTCGCGAAGCCATGCCCAAACCCTTCATGCGCTTGCCCGATGGCCAGAGCCTGCTGCAGAAAACCTTCATCCGCGCTGCGGCGCTCCCGGGCGTCGAGCGGGTACTGACGGTGACCAACCGCGAAGTGTTCTTCCGCACCCAGGACGAGTACCGCCAGGTCAACCCCGACAACCTCGCCCTCGACTACCTGCTGGAAACCAACGGCCGCAACACCGCCCCCGCGATCGCGGCAGCCGCGCTGCACTGCGCCAGGCATTACGGCCCCGACAGCGTGCTGCTGGTGTTGCCGGCCGACCACCTGATCCAGGAGGCCGAGGCCTTCGCCACCGCCGTCGAGCACGCCCGGCAACTGGCCAACGAGGGCTGGCTGGTCACCTTCGGCCTGCTGCCCAGCCGCGCCGAAACCGGCTTCGGTTACATCGAGCAGGGCGAGGCAATCGGCAAGCATGCGCATCAGGTCACCTGCTTCGTGGAGAAGCCCGATGCCCTCACCGCCCGCGACTACCTCGAAGGCGGCCGCCACCTGTGGAATGCCGGCATGTTCTGCCTGCGTGCCGGTACCGTGCTCGCCGAACTGCAGGCGCATGCCCCGGAACTGCTGGCCTGCGTGACCTGCTGCCTGGAGCAGAGCGCGACCAAGGAGGGCGACAAGGCGCTGCAGGTGGAACTGGACCCGGACAGCTTCGCCCTGGCCGAGGACATCTCCATCGACTACGCCTTGATGGAACGCTCCGACAAGGTTGCCGTGGTGCCTTGCGAACTGGGCTGGAGCGACATCGGCAGCTGGGAGGCCGTGCGCGAACTGCGCCACACCGACGACGACGGCAACCACTGCAACGGTGAAGCGGTGCTGCACGACGTGACCAACTGCTACATCGACTCACCAAAGCGCCTGGTCGGTGCAGTCGGCCTGGACAACCTGATCGTCATCGACACCCCTGACGCCCTGCTGATCGCCGACGCCGCGCGCAGCCAGGAGGTCAAGGTGATCGCCCAGCAGCTCAAGCACCAGGGCCATGAAGCCTACCGCCTGCACCGCACCGTCACCCGCCCCTGGGGCATGTACACCGTGCTCGAGGAAGGCCCGCGCTTCAAGATCAAGCGGATCATGGTGCGCCCTGGCGAATCGCTGTCGCTGCAGATGCACCATCACCGCAGCGAGCACTGGATCATCGTCAGCGGCATGGCCTGCGTGACCAACGGCGAAGAAGAGTTTCTGCTCGACACCAACGAGTCGACCTTCATCAAACCCGGCCGCACGCACCGCCTGACCAACCCCGGCGTGATCGACCTGGTGATGATCGAAGTCCAGAGCGGCGAGTACCTGGGCGAAGATGACATCGTGCGCTTTACTGATATTTACGGACGCGTCCCGGCGGCAGCCATCGGCTGAGGGCTGGCGGACGCGTTTTTTGTCCGCAGCCTTCAGCGAGGTTTCCGGTTCATGCGCATTCTCTGGACTCTGCCCTACCTGCCCTGGCCCACCACCAGCGGCAGCAAGACCCGGCAATACCACCTGCTGCGCGCCCTCGCGCAGCAGGGCCACCGGATCACCTTGCTGGTCCAGTCGAAAATCCCCTTGTGCGATGCCGCCCGCGAAGCCCTCGAACCCTTGCTCGATCGCTTGATCGTGCTGCCCCGGCGCCCCCTGCACAGCCCGCTCAACCTGCTCGCCTCGCCGATCATCGACTACCCGATGCGGGCCATCATCAATGGCCTGGCGCCAGGCTTGCGGCACCAGTTCGAGCAGTTGCTGGACGAACCCTGGGACGTCATCCAGATCGAACACAGCTACAGCTTCCAGCCTTTCGAAAAAGCCCTGCAGGCACGCGAGTTGCCCTACATGCTCAGCGAGCACAACCTGGAGTCAGTGACCGGTGCCGCCTGCCATGACCGCCTGCCGCTGTGGCTGCGCCCGCTCAACGCCTTCGACCGTTGGCGTTACCGGCGCTGGGAACAGCGCGTGCTCCGCCAGCCCACCGAAGTGGTGGCGGTGAGCCCGCATGATGCCGAGCTGATCAGCCAGGTCAGCGGCCGCCCGGTCAATGTGGTGGTCAACGGCGTCGATTGCGATTACTACCAGCACGTCCACCCGGCCCTGCACAGCCAGCGCCTGCTGTTCGTGGGCAACTTCGAGTACGCCGCCAATGTCGAGGCCATCGAATGGGCCCTGGAAGAAATCCTGCCCCAGGTGTGGATGAGCAACCCGGCGGTACGCCTGGCCATCGCCGGGCATGCCCTGCCAGCTAGCTGGAAATTGCGCTGGAACGACCCTCGCATCGAATGGGTCGGCTATCGCCCTGACCTGCGCGAACTGCAACGGCGTTCCGCGCTGTTCTTCGCACCGTTGCGCTATGCCGGTGGCTCCAAGGTGAAGATCCTCGAAGCCATGGCCGCCGGGCTGCCGGTGATCAGCACCGGCAAAGGCGTTTCAGGCCTGGCTGCCAATAACGGCGAGCATTACCTGGGCAGTGACGACGGTGACCAGTTGGCGCTGCTGGTCACGCAATTGCTCAACCAGCCGTGGCGCATGTGCCAATTGAGCGAGGCCGGCCGCCAGTTCGCCCGCAATCGTCACGACTGGAGCGTGGCCGCCCAGCAACTGGAAACGGTGCACATGCGCTTGACCCAGTCGGCACCGGCCGACGCCACCCAAGGCGGTGGCGACTGGCTCGGTCGCTCAGCCGAGTAGTTCGCTCAGCGGTATGAACGGCACGCTGTCGCCCGGCTTCGGCGTGCTGCCTTCACGCACTTCCACCAACCCCTCGGCCCAGGCCGCGCTGCGCAGCACACCGGAGCTCTGGTTCTTGTAGATGCGCACCTGGCCATTGTCGATGCGCGCACGCAGGTATTCGCGGCGGGTGCCGGCCTTGGTCCATTCGAAGCCCGCCGGAACATCGAAACGCAGCGGCGTGACATCGGCCACGCCCTGACGGCGCAGCAGGTAGGGCCGCGTCAACAGGCCGAAAGTGACCAGGGTCGAGGCCGGGTTGCCGGGCAGGCCGATCACCGGCACACCGCGGTAATGCCCGAAAGTCAGCGGCTTGCCAGGCTTGATCGCCAGCTTCCACAACGCCAGCTCGCCCGCTTCGCGCAGTGCAGCACCCAGGTAGTCAGCCTCGCCCACGGAGACGCCGCCAGTGGAGAGGATCAGGTCGACATCGCCCAGGCTACCCAGGCACTCGCGGGTACGTTCCAGGTCATCGGGAAGAATGCCCATGTCGCGCACTTCGCAGCCCAGCCGCTGCAGCCAGCTGACCAGCAAACGCCGGTTGCTGTTGTAGATCTGCCCTGGGCCCAGTGGCAGGCCAGGCTCGACCAGCTCATCGCCAGTGGACAGCACCGCCACCCGTACCCGCCGCACCACCTGCAACTGCGCATGGCCAAGGGTTGCCGCCAGGCCCAGTTCGATAGGGCCGAGCCGCGTGCCAGCGACCATCACCTGCTCGCCCTTGCGGGTTTCCTGGCCCTGCGGGCGAACGTTCTGATCAAGCGTCAGCGCTTCGAGGAAGCGCACCCGGCCATCGTCCAGCACCTCGGTGTTTTCCTGCATCTCGACACAGTCGGCACCTGCCGGCATCGGCGCACCGGTGAAGATCCGGGCGCAAGTGCCGGGCTGCAAAGGTTCAGGTGCGTGACCGGCGAAGATCCGCTGGCTGACGGGCAAAGGCTCACCCTGCAGATCGGCCAGGCGCAAGGCATAACCGTCCATGGCACTGTTCGGCCACGGTGGCAGGTCGAGCGTGGCCACCAGTTCGGTGGCCAGCACGCGGCCTTCGGCCTCGGCCAGCGAGACGTTTTCGGTTTCCGTGATTGGCGCGGCCTCGGCCAGCGCCAGCAGGCGCTCCAGGGCTTCTTCCACCGGCATCAGTGGCCGGGCAGCGGGGGCCTCAGCCACGGCTGTCACAGGCCGGTGCCTGTTTCAGGTGGGCGACGAAATTGCACGGCCGATGGCGGGCATCCAGCTGCTCGGCGAGGATGCCGTCCCAACCGGTGCGCACGGCATTGGTCGAGCCCGGCAGGCAGCACACCAGTGTGCCGTTGGCCAGGCCGGCCAGGGCGCGCGATTGCACGGTGGAGGTGCCGATGTCGGCCACGGAAATCTGCCGGAACAGTTCGCCGAAGCCTTCAACCTGCTTGTCCAGCAGGCAGGCGACAGCTTCTGGCGTGCTGTCACGGCCGGTAAAGCCGGTACCACCAGTGATCAGCACCACCTGCACGCTGTCGTCGGCGATCCAGGTAGCGACCTGGGCGCGGATCTTGTACAGGTCGTCCTTGAGCAGCACGCGTGCGGCCAGTGTGTGGCCAGCGGCGGTGAGGCGCTCGACGAAGGTCTGCCCGGAGGTGTCAGTTTCAAAGGTGCGGGTGTCGCTGACCGTGAGCACGGCAATGTTCAGCGCCACGAAGGGGGTATCTGCCTTGGCTTTCATGGGTGTCCGTCGCAGGGAAAGGGGATGGGCGCAGTTATATCACAGGCAGCCGTGCAGGCCGTCACAGGTCAATAACCCAGGCTTGCGGCTATGCTGGAATGTAAAAGGAACTTGCGTGGACGCCCTGCGTCATAAAGTCATCTTGCACCATCGCACTGGAGAAACACGATGATTCAACGGACCCTTCCCGCCTTCCTGCTCGCCCTGGGCCTTGGCGCCCTCGCTGGCTGCGCATCGCCGACCGTGATCACCCTGAACGACGGCCGCGAAATCCAGGCAGTGGATACCCCCTCCTATGACGAGGACTCCGGTTTCTACGAATTCGAACAGCTCGACGGCAAGCGCACGCGCCTGAACAAGGACCAGATCCGCACCGTCAAGGAGCTCTGACCCGGGTGTTCTGGCGGATAAGCCCTTTCAACAGCAAGGGCTTGCCGGCAAAAATGCTATGCAGTAGGATTTTGGTCATCGGAGTGTAGCGCAGCCAGGTAGCGCGTCTCGTTCGGGACGAGAAGGCCGCAGGTTCGAATCCTGTCTCTCCGACCAGCTCCTTGTTTCAGCCAGTTTCAATCTGCGCGAGAAACGCCCTACAAAGCCCGCCCCGTGCGGGCTTTGTCGTTTCACGCTGTACCATACTGTATCGCCCCATGTCGTGTCGCCGTGTATGCTGGCGTGTATTCGCTCCAGTTAATCGAACCTGAGGCATACACCAGTGAAGCGTAGTCAGATCAAGCGACGGCCTCTCGCCGACACTACCCTCTCAAGCCTTGAGCCCGAGGCATCTGTATATCGCGAGCATGATGGCAGCGGCCTTTACTTCCGCGTTAAGCCAAACGGACTGAAATCGTGGGAATTGCGCTACAAAAAACCTGATGGCAAATGGTCATGGGTCGGAATCGGAGCCTTCCCCGAAACCACTGGCGCTAAGGCCAGAGACAAGGCCGCCACCCTTCGCAAGGATATCTCCGCCGGCACCAGCCCAGTAGTGGCTAAGCGCGAGCGCCAGGCCGCTCAGCGGCAGGCAGCGACCAACACGTTCGAACTGCTCGGCAGGGAATGGTTCCAGTCTCGCCGCACAGGGTGGCAGCCCGGTACTGCGAAGCGGATCATCGGCGCGCTGGAGCTCCATGTCTTCCCGGTCTTCGGCACTCGGCCATACACGAATATCTCGCCCATGGAGTGGATGGAGTTTTTCCGAGGCCTGGAGAAGAAAGGCATCATCGACCAAGCCGGCAATATCCGGCGCTTTTGCAAAGAGGCATACGACCTTGCTCGCGTCACCGGGCGAGCCGAATACAACCCGGTGGAGGGCCTTCACAAGTTTCTCCAGACGCGCCAGGCGGAAAATTATGCCCATGTGCAGACGGATGAGCTACCGGCCTTGCTGCGTGCCATACGTGCCTACAGCGGCTCAAAGATCGTTGCGCAGGGCCTGCGACTGCTCACGATGCTGGCCGTTCGCCCAAGCGAACTACGGGAAGCGTCCTGGGCAGAGTTTGACCTGAATATCGGGAACTGGAGCATTCCCGCTGCGCGAATGAAGAAGCGGCGCGACCATGTGGTGCCCCTGCCCCGCCAGGCGATTGAAGCCCTACGCGAGCTTTATCGCTTCACCGGCGCGTATCCATTGTTGTTCCCGGGCCGCAATGACCGCACCAAAGCCCTTAGCAACATGACTTTCAACATGGCCCTCTCTCGCCTTGGGTACGGCGGTCGACAGACCGGCCATGGCTTCCGACACATTGCATCCACGATCCTGAGAGAACAGGGGTTCCTCAAGGATCACGTTGAGGCCCAACTGTCTCACGCTGAGGATGGCGTCGCTGCCGTATACAACAAGGCCCAGTACATCGACCAGCGCCGCGCGATGATGCAGTGGTACGCCGATCACCTGGATACATTGGCATCTGGCTCGACCGAAGCGAAAACGAATGATTGAGCCACTTTTCCTGAGCGTCGATGAATTAGCCGAGCGATGGGGCGTAACTCGCCGGCAAATACTCGAGCACGGCATGATAATGAGGTTTCCGACCTGGTACATGTTCGATGGGACGATCGTTCAACACCCTAGTCTCGATAGGCCGTCAATGGATTACTACGGCCCAGTCCGGGCGCTTACAGAAACCATTTCGAGACTGATGATCCAAGAGGAAATTCCTCATCCAACCTTCGCTCTAGGATCAAAACCCGAGGTCTACCTCAAGTTACTCACCGGCCAGGGATTAGCTCCAGAGGACATTATCCAGCTTGCGCCAGGCCACCTGGATAATTGGAAAGAAACCCTCTCCATTACCGAGCTGCTGATTCCTATGCAGAGTATCAAGTACCTCGAGCGCGCCAAAGATTTTGAGCAGCCCAGATCCGTGAAGCCTCGGCCCAGGACCGCCACTCAAGAGGCTATGGTCCTTGAGGCGATACGGGAGCTTGGCCACGACCCTGGGGCGCTCCCCAGCCGGCCGGCTGGCCACCCAGGCGTCAAGAAAGCTGTGTTCGCCAAGTTGTCTGGCCGAGCCGATTTGTTCACCGACAGCTCATTTACGAAAACATGGGGGCGCCTCAGGGCAAGCGGAAAAATCGTCGGCGGTGAATAGTGCGCACCAAATCGCGATGTCACGAATGCGCAGCCCGGTGGTGGTAGAGCATTGCTTAGCTAACCTTGGCAGACCCTTAACCAAAATTAGCAACTTTGTTAATGCTCCCGGCCAGGCCGCACCCCGTGGCTATGGGACGAGTCGTTAGAATAGCGCTATTTTCTACCCTCTATACACGGGCCAAAACCCGGACCAACCTTAACAAGCAGGTGGTGGCCACCCGAGACGCCCGATCTCCGTGACGTGCGCCGCGGGCGAGTTGGCCTGGGCTGTGTGCTCAAGGCGCGGGGTGGCTCGCACCAGCGGTGTGTCGGCCTGCAGGTGCTAAATGCGAGAGGGCAGCGACGAAGTGTTGGCCAGCAGGCGAGTGGCTAGGAACGCCTGCAGGGGATTGGCGGGGCACCGGCGTCAGCGACTGGAGACAGCGCCGACAAGCCAAAAGAAAAGGCGATGACGGCTCAACCGACGTTCCCCTGATCACTATTCAGGGCATCCGATTGCGCCAAACATCGCCTTATGGAACCGAAGTTCCCCTGATCACAATCCAGGGCGTCGGCTCCGGGCAAGTGTAGGGCATTCAAAGGCTGGTGTCGCGCACCTACGGCACTGCCAGTACGCTTGCGGGTGACCAGATTGGGAATGCTGGCCGCGCATCCAGCAGCCGCCCCCAAGCGCCAGCACGATCCCCCAGAGTCATCCGTCAGCAGCTGACCTGGGCAATGCTCCCAACGAGCGGGTGTCAGCCGTATCGCGAGCCTTTAACTCATCGCTCGGCTTTCATGGGGATGTTGTCATAGGTGGCTCGCAGGTCGGCGCCTATCAGGCAATAGCGGCCACCAGGCGCATAGCACCGCCGGCAGGTCATTACATGGCTGATGTACTGGTCGCGGGCCTGGCGCCATTCAGGGGTGGCATTGGCAGCGTTGGTGTATGGGCTGGCCGGCAATTGCACAGGCTCGACCAGCACCAGGCGCGGACGATCCAAGGAGCGTTTCGCCATGGGTGGTTTGCCAGCGCCAGCAGCGTTCGGCGGCATGCGATTGAGCAGGTCGGAAAGAAGACTCATGGCGTCGCCTCACCCGAACGCCCATAACGCCCAAATGTGTCTGTGAAAAAAAATCGGGGGAACAGGGGACCGCGGGGAACAACCAGTGTTTCTGGAGCCTCTAGAGGGGGTACTTGTTCCCCACCCGAAAAACTGGGGAACGGTGATAACCAAACAGAAGCTGCACCACTGGTGCTTATATTCAGAAACATGGTTGCGTTCCCCCTGTTCCCCAACACTTCAATAAGGGGGAACGACTACAGACCGCGTATTTGCTGGCTGTTCCCCCGTTCCCCCTGTTCCCCGCGTTTTTAGGTTCCTGTGAATTTGGGCATTGGCACTGGGTGGTGATGACAGTCATAGGCCACTGCCTTCGCTATCCATTGCGTCGGGATCGATCACATACAAGCGGGCAGACCCACCAGCAGGTAGGCGGTACTTCTTAGTCCTGCGGCTGTCCCGGTCGGTATCGTGCTTGGCGAGAGCACAAGCGCCCTCCAGCGCCTTCACGACACGCGCCAGCCCATGCCCGTGGGCGGCCTCGATCAGTGCAGACTTATTGAACAGGTACAGCCGCTTGGCGCCTACCACCTCCCAGTACCCGGCGCGGTTGAACACCTTGGTGTCCGGCGTTTGGTCTTCTACATCCGAAAACCGGCTGCTTCCGTGCTTGTCGATGAAGTCGAGGATGCCGGCCAGGATCTGGCGGTCCTCGGCATTACCACCACCCACTCGGCTCAGCCACTCGCCGTACAGCAACTGGCAGTCGGCCAGAGCCGTGCCCGGCGTCCACGGCAGCAGGCCGTAGGCAATGGCCATTTCGCCCGCCAGCGCGATCACCGCGAAGCGATCAGCCACCCGCCCGGCCTGGGCGTTGTCTTCCACGAACTGGGCGCGGATGCCGGCGAAGTCCTCGAGCAGCCCGGGGCGGTCATCGCTGGCCAGCAGCTTCTCCACGAAGGCCGGCCCGATGTGTCCGTGGTTCGCTCCTACGGCCACCGTGAGCTGGCGGTGGAAGTCGGCGCCCTCCAGACCGTGCAATTCATCGAAAGCACGGTGCGTGCGGGTACCGGCGTTCACGTCGACCATTCGCAGCTCAGCACCAGCATGGGCGGCATTACCGCTGATAGCCGCGTGCTCGGACAGGGAGCGCTCGCCACTGGAAAGCGCCAGCAAGCGCCAACTCAGCTTGCCGCGGGCCTCCCGGTCACGGGTCATGGTGCCCTTGCCCTGGCCGTTGGCGAGCGAGTAGGCCATTTCCTGAACGCGCTTGGGGTCGGCCCGCTTGATCTCGTCCAAGGGCAGCATGGTGTCGTTGCGGCTGGATGCCTCAATCTCCAGTCCGCCCTTGGTCATGTCCCAGGACGCAGCGAAGATGCCCGGGTCGCCCCATACGGATGAGCCGATCAGTTGCGCCAGCGACTTGCCGCTGGAACTGTCGCCCACCAGGTGAACACCACCACCCAGCACGCCCACCAGGCTCAGCAGCGGGCCAGCGAGGGCGCAGCCGATTGCCAAGGTCAGTACCGGGTTACCCTCGCACTTGGCCGCAACCTCGACCTTCCAGCCCTCCAGGCTACCGCGCACACTGAACAGGTTCTGTCCCTTGGCGCTGGCCTGGTAGCGCACCTTGTCGCTGCCAATGGTGCGCCCAGGCAGTACAAAGGCGCCCGACTCATGCCAGCCGGGGCGGCAGGTGGTGGCAAACACTACTGCAGGGCGCTGGTCCAGCAGGTACTCCATGAACTGGCCACGCTTCTTCAAGGCGATGATGACGCCCATACCGAACAGCGTTCGCCTGGCGTCCTCGCCGCTCCCGCCGAACACTTCCATGGGAATAATCCATTCCTTAGGGCCGCTGTCGGTGAGCAGGCGCAGAAACCGACCTTCGCTGCCGTCGTCGCTGTTGGTGGTGCGGGCGGCGACTGTTACCGGCGTGGCGATCCACTCATCAGTGATCGGGCGGTCGGCCTTGTCGTCGTCGCCTTCATCGTCGCCAGCGCTGCGCTTGAAGCCATGCCAGTACACACCGGGTTTGAGCCTGCGGCCTTTCTCATTTGTCACCCAGTGCTCATACACACCCCAACATGGGCGCTCAGGCAGAATGGTAGGGAGGGTGCACGTCAGGAACTTGGCCGAGACCTTGGCCGCTTGGGCAGCACTGATCGCGGGGGCGGTACCGTCAATTGCTCCTGCCGTTCCGCCTAGGTCGACAGTTACGCGCGTTACGCTATTCGCCGGCATGACTGGCCTCCCAATGTTGGAGGTCGTTGAAGTCAGTCAGAGTGTCGGGAGCGCCGGTGGGCCAATCTGGAAACGTCACCAGGCCGCCTACCAAGACGGCGGCGGCATTGGCGGCGGTGCGACCAGGGTTGCCCTTGGTCTGACGGTCATCGTCGCCCGCAATTACTATTTCCGTGCCGGGGTATTCGGATCGAAGCGCCAGTGCAACCGGTGTGAGATTCCCGGCATTCATGGCGCAGGCGACGGTGTAGCCACCTTTGTGAAGCGTTGCCCCCGTCGCCCAGCCTTCACAGATGCACAGCGGCTTGCCCTGTGTAATACGCCCCAGAAGTGAATAGGCGCCCTTGATCCGGCCACCAAATAGGAAGCGCTTTACGCCGCCTGGGGCAATCCGTTGCAGGTTCACCAGAATGCCACCGGCGTACAACGGCACCAGCAACTCATCACCGCGCTGGCGCAAGCCATGGGGGCGAATGCCTTTTGCGATTAAGTAGGCGTGCGAGGGGTCGGCGCGGCGTGCGCCACTCCACCAGCGCTGGGCAGTTGCCGCCGCCTTGAGCTGTCGCCGTTGCTGCTCGGCTTCACGCTGGCGCCGAGCCTGCTCGATTCGCTGACGTATCTGTTCGGCCTCGCGGTGGTCAGCTGGTTCGCGGCTGCTCCAGGTGCTGGCGCCCCCAAGCTTCCAACTTCCGAACGCGCCGGAGGCGATGCCATCCAGATACAGGACGTACCAGCCGTTGAGCGTGCCCGATTTGTCGCCAGGAACGTGAAAGCGGTGAATGTTGCCATCGGCCACAGGCTCCCAGTAGAGCGGTCCATAAACCGACTGGAGCACATCACGGAAAAGGATCGTGGCATCAGTCATTGGGCTTAGACCCTTGTTGATCAGCGCTAGCAAAAGCCCGGCAGACTTGGCCATTATTCACGGCGTGCCGGTAGGCTAGGTCGTCTAACGTATCAATGAGACAAGCTGTTATCTGGGTATCCGCGCTACGCATAACTACGCGCCCGCACTCCGCGTCGGGCTCGCTCAAGAAAGGCCCCAGCAGCGCCTTAGGCGCCTTTGGATGGGTGACATAAAACAGCTCAGTGGGTTTCTTCAGGCAAGTCTTCGCCGTTCCCACTTTTGAGCAGGGTTTAAGGGGCATGATGGTTTTCCGTTACAAGACCGTCGGTATCAATCGTTCAGCGCCCAGCCCGGGAACTGGGCGCATACGCAAAAGAAACGCAGAGGGGGTACTACTGTGTCTGCGATGGCTTGAGTCGAACAATTATCGCTTCAACATCTTCCAATATTTCCGAAAGCCAGGATGCTCGCCCAGAACAACGCTCAAGTTCGTAATACTCACGCAACTCGGCACAAACCTCTCTCAGCTGAGAAAAACTATCTACGTCGATAGATGGGGTGGGCAGGTAAGGGGCGCGTTTGCCCAGGTCGTCTGGCGCAATAGTGCTGCTGGCTCTTGAATTTTCAGTGAAAGCCTTCACACCACCCATGACGAAATTTCCTGATTCCGGACAAGTGTCGATTTACTGTCGTGCAGATCCAACGCGCGAGCGGTGCTCATATGATGGTTATAGCGTTTGAGCCGATCGGACAGATTTAAGTCGGCGCGAAGAGCGATCAAGGCCTTGCGGCGGTGGGCAAGTGCGCGGATGGCAGATGTGTACGATACGAGAACGGACATTTGTAGCTCCTTTCGTTGACTGGAGCCGCAACCGTCCTTCCTACGGGATTGGGTGGCGGCTACGTGTGGGGTAGGAATACCGGCACGAAAGGACGCCGGCCAGGCGTAAGCCTGCCCACACGTGGCCGCCATAGAGCATTGTCGAGCGCATGAAAAAACGCCACACAATGGACTTGGGGCGCTGATGCGCCTTTCGTTGTACGGGTTCCTACGCCCGGTCACCAGCAATGTGACGACGGGCGCACCATACTGTTGTCGAGTGCGATTGGCAAGGCTTGGGGGTGAGTGGTACTTGCTTCGACGTACCTGAGCGGCATGCCCTCCCTCCAGCCGGGAAGTACTCAAGCTTTTTTTCCGCCCCAGGAGGCACTTGTGGATAACACGCAAATCCAAAAATGGGATGCTGCGCAGCTTCTCGATAACGATGAGAAAATGATCATGCATCTGGAGTTTTCGCTGGAGGAATGTGACGGAGACACCAGCGTTGTCGCAGATGCGCTTGTAACTATTCTCCGTGCTCGAAGCATGAACCAATTGGCTAGTGAGACTGGTATTAGTGTCAAAAGGCTCTACAGAGAATTGAACGGCGAGGGGCCGCTCACAGTGGCGACACTCATCAAAGTGTCCATGGCGCTTGGCATACAGGTCAGTGCTGATAGCCCTATCGTGAAAGAGTGAGGGCTTTCTTTCAGCCATAAACGTACGCCTCGGAATACCAGAGTCGTTTAGGTGGAGGGCAGGTCTCATGCTTCAACCTCGACAGCTGTTGTGGGGCAAAGGTAGTACTGTGCAACCCTGCGATGAGTGCGGCCTTGTTCATCCGTTGTGGTGATGAGGTGGCGCTGGATGTTGTGCCCAAGCTCTTTCAGCTCTTTGATCCTCGCGGCGGGCATCATGATGTTCAGCTCGCGTCTGGCTGTAATGGTATCCACTGCGACAGCTTGCAATCGGGCAAGAAGTCGCGCGCGTTGGACTGCGCTGGTGGTAGCATGCGAGGGCAAATTAATTTGGAGGCTGGCCTGTTGGTCGGCCTTTTTTTTGAGCGTCATTTAGGCCGCCTCCCCTCGCATAGCGATGCGTTGGCGAACCCACTCCTGAACCTCAGCTAGTACCCAGGCAACCGGCGCGCCGCGCATCTTGCTATTGCTCAACGGCACAGACTTGGGAAAGGTGGGGTCATCGCGGAGGCGGCGATAGATCGATGTGCGGGAAAGCCCCGTCATTCCCTCAATCTCGGGCATGCGGATCAAGATGGCGCTGGAATCAAAGCAACTGTGGGCTAACGACTGGGCGGGTTGTGAATTGGCTACTTGCATACGTGCTCCGTATTGGTGTCGATTGGTACGGAACCGATATGAACAGCTGGGGTGTCCTCCCCCGCAAGTGTCCCCCTGTCCTCCTTTTTTGGGGGTACACCCTAGCCAGCACCAAGCGCCCTGTATGCCAGCGTGTATGCCAAAACAAACACAAAAGCTAAAAGCCTATATATATCAGTAGTTTAAAGTCACTGTTAGAACGTTGTCTCTCCGACCAGAATTTCAACAAGAAGCCCGCCTTGCGCGGGCTTTTTGTTGTCCCTCGGAAATCAGTCGACCGCTGTCACCTGTTCCGCCTGCACCGGCACATACAGTAACTGCAGACGCGAGCTGCTCCACTCACGGGTGCGGTTGGTCAGCTCGATGTCGTTGTTCAGCTTCTGCCCATAGCTCGGCACGATGTCCTTCAGGCGCGCCTGCCATTCCGGCGTCTTGATGCGGTCCTTGAAGGTTTTCTCCAGCACCGTCAGCATGATCGGCGCGGCCGTCGAGGCGCCCGGCGAAGCGCCCAGCAGCGCGGCGATACTGCCATCCTGCGCAGCCACCACTTCGGTACCGAACTGCAGGATGCCACCGAGTACCGGGTCCTTCTTGATCACCTGCACGCGCTGGCCAGCCTGCAGCAGCTTCCAGTCCTCGTTGCGGGCGTTGGGGAAGTACTCGCGCAGGGCCTGCATGCGGTCGTCGAAGCTTAGCATCAGCTGGCCCATCAGATAGGTGCTGAGGTCGAAGTTATCGATCCCGGCGTTCACCATCGGCAGGATGTTGTGGCTGGTCAGCGAGGCGAACATGTCCAGCAGTGAGCCGTGCTTGAGGTACTTGGTGGAGAAGGTCGCGAACGGACCAAACAGCAACACTTCCTGGCCATCGATCACGCGGGTGTCCAGGTGCGGTACCGACATCGGTGGCGCCCCGACCGAAGCCTTGCCATACAGCTTGGCCTTGTGCCGAGCGACGATGTCCGGGTTGTCGGTCATCAGGAACTGGCCACCGACCGGGAAACCGGCATAACCGTCCGCCTCCGGGATGCCCGACTTCTGCAGCAGCTTCAGCGCACCGCCACCGGCGCCGATGAACACGAACCGGGCATTGACGCTGGACTCTTTGCCGCCATGGGCAAGATCCGCCACCACCACCTTCCAGGTGCCATCAGCGTTGCGCACGATATCGCGCACCTCATGGCTCAGGTGCAGCTTGACGTTCGGGTTGCGGGTCATCGAGGCAAACAGCTGGCGGGTGATCTCGCCGAAGTTCACGTCGGTACCGATGGCCATGCGCGTGGCGGCCACTCGCTGTTGCGGGTCACGCCCCTCCATCACCAGCGGCACCCACTTGCGGATCTGCTCGTGGTCTTCGCTGATCTCCATGCCCCGGAACAGCGAGCTGTGCTGCAAGGCGGCAACGCGCTTGTGCAGGAAGGCGATGTTCTCGTCACCCCAGACGAAGCTCATGTGCGGCACGTTGTTGATGAACGACTTCGGGTTGCTGAGCACGCCCTGCTCGACCTGGTAGGCCCAGAACTGCTTGGAGATCTCGAACTGCTCGTTGACCCCGACGGCCTTGCTGATGTCGATGCTGCCGTCCTTGCCTTCGCTGGTGTAGTTCAGCTCGCAGAACGCCGAGTGGCCGGTACCGGCGTTGTTCCAGGCGTTGGAGCTCTCCTCGGCGACCTGGTCCATGCGCTCGTAGACGCCGACCTTCCAGTTCGGTTCCAGCTCGGTAAGGTAGGTGCCCAGGCTCGCACTCATGATGCCGCCGCCAATCAGCAGCACATCGACGGTCTTCGCAGGCTCTTCGGGTTTGGAGCAGCCGATGACGCCCAGGCAGAGGAACGTCAGCAGGAATTTCTTCATTGATGTTGTCCAGTTGTTGTGTACACGCGCGCCGCACGGAGCAGGGAGCGTGCCAACTGGGTCAGGGCCAATGAATACGGGTGTGACAGCGGGTCGCATGGCGACATTCCGCCACAGTGGGAAGGGTTTGAACCTGCCAGATGGCGGTTTTCCCCCTTGGGGGCGCTTCGCACCCCTTTCGCGACACAAGGCCGCTCCCACAGGAATATGCGATCCCTTGTGGGAGCGGCCTTGTGTCGCGAAAGGGGTGCGAAGCGCCCCCATCAATCTATCAGGCAGTGAGTCGCGAGGTGACCTCACCCAACTGCCCCGACAACCCATGCAGGCGCTGCCCCGCCTGCTCGGTATGCTGCACCGCCTCCTGGTTGGCGGTGGCAATGCGGGTGATTTCGATCAGGTTGCGCGAAATGTCTTCGGCCACGCTGGTCTGCTCTTCGGCCGCCGTGGCGATCTGCCGGTTCATGTCGCGGATCGCCTCCACCGCCAGGGTGATCCGTTGCAGCATCTGCCCGGCCTGCTGCACCTGCTCGGCGCCCTCCTCGCTGCGCTGCTGGCCGCTCTCGATGGCCTTGACCGCCTCCACCGCCCCCGATTGGACGGCTTCGATGATCTGGTGAATCTCGGCGATCGATGCCGCCGTGCGCTGGGCCAGGCTGCGCACCTCGTCGGCGACCACGGCAAAGCCACGCCCGGCCTCACCCGCACGGGCCGCTTCGATGGCGGCATTGAGCGCCAGCAGGTTGGTCTGCTCGGCAATGCCACGGATCACTTCCAGCACCTTGCCGATGCGTGAGCTGTCGTTCTCCAGGTCGCGGATCACTGCAGCGGTGCCGGCGATCTCGCGGTTGACCACGCCAATGATGTCGATGGTCTGCTGCATCACCTGTTCCCCCGCCTGGGCACTGTGGTCGGCATCGTCGGCGGCACGTGCGGCCTCGGCGGCGTGGCGGGCCACTTCCTGGGCCGTGGCGGACATCTCGTGCATGGCCGTGGCCACCTGGTCAGTGCGCTGGAACTGGTCGTGGGTACCGCGGGCCATGTCACCGGCTATGTTGCGCAACTGGCCACTGGCGCCTTCCAGCTCCTGGGCGTTGTCCTTGAGGCGGCCAACGGTCTCGGCGAGGAAGTCGCGCAAGGTATTGGCGGCGCGCGCCAGACGGCCCAGTTCGTCCTCACGACGGCTGTCGACGCGGGCGGCGAAGTGGCCCTGGCTGAGTTGCGCCACGTATTCGATCAGTTGGCGGATCGGCTCGATCAGGCTGCGGTTGAGCAGCCACAGGCTGAGCAGGCCGACCAGCAATGCCGACCCCAGCATCACCAGCACGCCCAGCCACACGGTGCGCTCGGCACCGGCATTGATCTCGGCGGCACGGCCACGGGCTTCGGCGCGCAGCTGCTCGACCAGCGCGCTCATCTGCTCGCTGGCCGCCCGGTCCACGCCCTTCACCGCCTGGTCACCGGCTACCGGGTCGCCACCGGCCGCCAGAAATGCCTGACGCCCTTGTTCGTAGGCCTGACCGAGTTGGCGATGGCTGTCACGCAGTTGCTGCAGCGGTGCCTTGAGCTTGGCATCGCTGCTGTCGATCAGTTCCCCAAGCAACTGTTGAACCTGCTGCTCGCGGGCCTGGAACTGCTGCCAGTACTTGTCCAGCTCGGCCGGCTGGCGACCGCGCAGCAGCACGTTCTTCCATTCCTGCACCTGGATCTTGAACTGCAGGTTGGCTTCATCGATCAATTGCGACGCCCGCAGCGGCCCGTCCACCAGTTCGCCATAGCCACGCACGCTGGAGGACAGGAACTGGAAGCACACCAGGGCGATCAGCAGCATCGCCGCCAGGCTGCCGCCCAGCAGGGTGAGAATTTGCACTCGGAGTGATTTACGCAACATCGCGGATCTCGGGAACAAGGAATAAGGAAACGGCGCGCCGTTGCAGCGCCGCGACAGACATCCTTGTCCTCGTTCGCAGGCCAAAAAAAAGCTGCCATCGATCGATAGCAGCCAGGTCGAGCACTTACGCAACAGTTGAATTCAATACTCTCAGGCAATTGCTACAGAAATGTTACAGCTGCACGACACTTAGCCCGTGGTGAACTGCAGTTCGGCCAGACGAGCGTACAGCGGGCTTTCTTCGATCAGCTGCCGGTGCGTGCCGACCGCGACCACACGCCCCTTGTCGATCACCGCGATGCGGTCGGCATGCTGCACCGTGGCCAGGCGGTGCGCGATGACCAGCGTGGTACGCCCGGCCATGAGGCTCGGCAGGGCCTGCTGGATCAGGTGCTCGCTCTGCGCATCGAGGGCGCTGGTGGCTTCGTCGAGCAGCAGGATCGGCGCATCCACCAACAGCGCCCGGGCAATTGCCAGGCGCTGCTTCTGGCCACCGGAAAGGCCAATGCCGCCCTCGCCCAGCGGCGTCTGGTAACCCTGTGGCAGTTGCCGGATGAATTCGTCGGCGTGGGCGCCCTGGGCTGCCGCCTCGACGTCGGCCAGAGTCGCCTCGGGTCGACCGTAGCGGATGTTGGCCTCAACCGTGCCGCGGAACAGTGACGGGTTCTGTGCCACCAAGGCGAATTGGCGGCGCAGGTCGTCAGGCTCCAGCGCCGTGATCGGCTGGCCGTCGAGCAAGATGCGCCCCTGCTGCGGATCGTAGAAGCGCAAGAGCAGGTCGAACAAGGTCGACTTGCCCGCCCCCGACGGCCCCACCAACGCCACGGTCTGGCCTGGTTCGATGGCCAGGCTGAGGTGGTCGATGGCCGCCACCGATGGCCGCGAGGGATAGGCGAAGGTCAGCTGCTGCAGTTCGATGCGTCCGCTGACACGCTGTTGTGCCAGCGCCTCGGGAACCTCAGGGACCAGGATCGTGCTGTTCGCCGCCAGCAGCTCGGCGATACGCTCGGCAGCCCCTGCAGCGCGCTGCAACTCGCCGATCACTTCACTGAGGGTGCCAAAGGCACTGCCGACGATCAGGCTGTAGAACACGAACGCGGCCAGCTCCCCTGCGGAAATGCGCCCGGCGATCACATCCATGCCGCCCACCCACAGCATGACGCCAACCGCGCCCAGCACCAGCACGATCACCAGGGTGATCAGCCAGGCACGCTGGGCGATACGTTGCCGGGCCACGGCAAATGCGGCCTCCACCGTACCGGCGAACAGCTCGCGGTCGCGGGCCTGGTGGTTGTAGGCCTGCACGGTCTTGATCTGCCCCAGGGTCTCGGCCACATAGCTGCCGACATCGGCCACCCGGTCCTGACTCTGCCGCGACAGGCTGCGCACCCGCCGGCCAAACAGCAGGATCGGCGCCAACACCAGCGGCAATGCCACCACCACGATGCTGGTGAGCTTGGGGTTGGTGATGAACAGCAGCACCACACCACCGATCACCATCAGCGCATTGCGCAGGAACATCGACAACGACGAGCCGATCACCGACTGCAGCAAAGTCGTGTCGGCAGTCAGCCGCGACTGGATCTCGGAACTGCGGTTATCCTCGAAAAAGCCCGGGTGCAAGCCCACCAGGTGATCGAAGACCGCGCGGCGGATGTCGGCAACGCAGCGCTCGCCGATCCACGACACCAGGTAGAAGCGGCTGAACGTGCCTGCCGCCAGGGCCAGCACCAGCACCAGGAACAGGCCGATGGTCTGGTTCAACTGGTGCGCCGAGCGGGTCATGAAACCCTGATCGACCAGCAGGCGGATACCCTGGCCCATGGACAGGGTGATGCCGGCGGTGACCACCAGCGCCAGCAGGGCCAGCAGCGCCTGGCGACGGTACGGACGCATGAACTGCCAGGCCAGGCGCAGGGCACGGCGTTGGCGAGAGGAAGCCGAATCGGGCATGACATGAACCAGAAAAGCCGGAAGATTGAAGACTACCATTCATCCACGCAGGCAGTGCCTATAACCCATCGATCTAACAGGTCTCTGGAGCTTTGCCGCGCTTTCTGCTGGACTGTGCAGGCCTTGGTGCACACGATAACTTTTGTAACAGGCCAGTCACGGCGCAGGGTTAACCTGAGCCTGAACCTGATGAGGAGATATTCAATGAGCTTGCAACATGGCAGCGACACCGTGAAACCGCAGAGCAAACCACAACCCAAGGCCTGTGGTTCGATCATCGACGCCCAGGGCCGCGAGATCGAGATCACCGAACAGATGATCCAGAAGGCCTGCAAGGAGCTGGAAGACAGCCGCGTTAAGAAAGTACGCCACGGCTGAAGCAAGAATGCTTTGAAACCCGGCTATATGCCGGGTTTTTTGTTTTTACCTGTACTGGCCTCTTCGCGGGTAAACCCGCTCCCACAGAGACATCACTCACCTCAATGCAGTGATAAACCTGTGGGAGCGGGTTTACCCGCGAAGGGGCCAGTGCAGGCTTATCGGGCAATCAGGCCAACACGCCGCCCAGGGCATTGACCATCTGCGCCAACTGCGGCGCCTCGCCCCTCACACGCACCGCCAGCCCTTCGATCTCCCGGCGCGGTGGATACTGCTTGCGCAACTGGTCGAACGCCGCCCGCTGCTCGGCCACATCGTCACTCAGGCTGCGACGGAAATCGGCATCGTCACGGCGTGGGTCATACACCGCCCGGCACAGCGCCGCCAGGGCCCAGGCAGGCTCCGCCGTGCCGTCCAACTCGATTTGCGCCAACGGCGAAGGTGGCAGCAGGTCGGCCAGCTGCACCTTTTCGGCCTCTCCCAGATATCGGCACAAGGCCTGATAGATCTGCGCCGTGCCGCGCTGGCGGCCATCCAGGCTATAACCGGCAATGTGCGGCGTGGCCAGCGTGCACAGGTCTGCCAATTGCAGGTCGACCTGTGGCTCGCCTTCCCAGACATCGAGCACCGCGTGCACGTCTTCGCGATCCAGCAGCAGCTCGCGTAGCGCCGAGTTGTCCACCACTGGCCCGCGGCTGGCGTTGAGCAACCAGGCACCGGGGCGCAGCTGCGCCAGCTGCGCTTCACCGAGCAGGTGCCAGGTCGGATGTTCGCCGCCGCGCTGCAGCGGAGTGTGCAGGCTGATCACATCGCACTGTTCAAGGATCGTCGCCAGGCTGACGAAATCACCGCCCTCGGCTGCCTGGCGCAGCGGGTCGCAGACCAGCACCTTCCAGCCCAAGCCGTGCAGTACTCGCACCAGGCGGCCACCCACTTCACCGGCGCCGACCACCCCGTAGGTGCGTTGCGCCAGTGCCACGCCGTCCAGGTCAGCCAGGGTCAGCAGGCTGCCCAGTACGTAATCGACCACGCCACGGGCATTGCAGCCGGGTGCGCTGCGCCAGTGGATGCCGGTTTCGGCGAAGTAGTCCAGGTCCAGGTGGTCGGTGCCGATGGTGCAAGTGCCGACAAAGCGCACCTTGCTGCCTTCGAGCAGTTGCCGGTCGACCTTGGTCACCGAGCGCACAAGCAGCACATCGGCGTCCTTGACGCTGGCGGCGTCGAGGCTGCGGCCGGGATAACGGCGGATCTCGCCGAAGCCTTCGAAGAAGGCATCGAGCAGCGGGATATTCTCGTCGGCAACTATCAGCATGGCGCTCTCCTGTCTGGGGAGCGCAGTGTAGGCGCTACGTGAGGTGTGTTCCAGCGCGGTTCAGTCGGCTTTCTTGCGGATCCAGTACAGGTAGGTGCCGGCTTCTTCCTGCTGCTCGAGCAATTCGTGGCCGAGGAAGTTGCAGAACTTGGGGATGTCACGGCGGGTCGACGGGTCGGTGGCGATGACCTTGAGCAGGCCGCCAGCGGCCAGGTTGCGTACGTGCTGGTGCAGCATCATCACCGGCTCGGGGCAATTCAAGCCGGTGGCGTCGAGGATGGCATCGGGGGTGAAATCAGTCATGGGGGGCTCCGCAAATGATCGCTATTGTGGCGCATCCGGTCGTGTCGACCAAGAGGTGGAGCGCTGGTGCATGGCTTAAGTGTGCGTGTGCGTTGAGATCGAGCGCCGCCCGCGCGGCGCATCGCGAGCTGCGCTCGCTCCTACGTTTGTTTCTGGCCAGTAACGCCTGTGACAGGCGCGCGCGACCGCCTTGTTGGTACGCCGCGATATCGCGCCATGCGCCAAAGCGCTCGCGCGCAAATCTCACTGGAATAATTGGCCCGAAACAAACGTAGGAGCGAGCGCAGCTCGCGATGCGCCGCGCGGGCGGCGCTCGGTTTCGACGCAGACAAAGCACTCAAGACTTGCGCCTGGCAACATCAACGCGGTTTCAAATCAAGCCTGCGCAGGTGGCACGTCACTTCCTCACGGTCGTGATACAGCTGCTTGCAGGCAATCGACACCTTGACCTTGCGCGCCTTGAACGTCGCCTCCATGCGGTCCAGCAACCGGCGCACCTCGGCATAGCGCTGCTTCATCGGCAATTTCAGGTTGACCACGGCCTCACGGCACAGCCCCTCTCCCAGCCAGGTCTCGATCAGCGAGGTGGTACGCGCCGGTTTCTCGACGATATCGCAGACCATCCAGTCCACCGGCTGCTTTGGCTGCCAGGTGAAACCGTCCGCCATCAGGTGCTCTACCAGCCCGGTTTCCATCAGGCTCTCGGCCATCGGTCCATTGTCGATGGCGGTGACCAGCATGCCACGGCGCACCAGCTGGTAGGTCCAGCCGCCTGGCGAAGCACCCAGGTCGACACCCTTCATGTCGTCGCCAAGGCGCTGTTCCCACTGCTCACGCGGGATGAACTGGTGCCACGCCTCTTCCAGCTTGAGGGTCGAACGGCTGGGCGCCTCGCGGGGGAATTTCAGGCGCGGGATACCCATCGGCCACAGCGCGCTATTGTTCACCTCGGCCATGCCAACGAATACCCGGCGGCCGCTGATGAAGGTCAGCAGCAGGCGCGGCAAGCTGGCGTTGTCGACCAGACGGCCCGCCTTTTCAAGGGCCTTGCGCAACGGCACTTCGAATTTGCGGCAGAAGGTCGACAGTTCCTTGCCGTCGTTGCTGTCCAGTACTTCCAGCCACAGGCTGCCAAATACCGGTTGCCCGGCCAGATGCTCCAGCAGCACGCTGATGCGATCGGTTTCCGGCAATTCGATATACGTGCCTCGCGCCCACTGGCGCGGGAAGATCAGCTGCGCGAAACGCAGTTGGGCCATCAGGCGTTCGGCACCTTCGGCCTCGGCACAGACGAACTCGGCACAAGCACTCTGCGGCTTGCCCTTGGCATAGCCGGCTACACCCAGCTGGGCGGCATGTTCGCTGATCTCGGCGCAGACCTCACCCTCGAAACCGGGCCGGCAATGCATGAACAGGGTATTCATCTTTCACTCCACTACGGCTGGCGCGCTACGGGCGCCGGCAGGGCGGCGATAATAAAGGAAGATCGGAACCTGCGACATGCCCCGCCGGTCCAGAAAAGAGTCAGGGGCACCAAACGGAGCTAACCTGACCATTCAGCCAGGTCCGTGCCGTGCGGGCCGAAACAGCGCGGTGGCACCGGCCATGACCAGCCGTGCCGGGCCCCGCCGCACAAGGAGTTGGCAATGCCCTCGCTCGATAGCCTGAACACCCTCAAGACCCTCCAGGTGGCTGACCGCACCTATCACTATTACAGCCTCGCCAAAGCCAGCCAGAAGCTGGGCGACCTGCAGCGCCTGCCCATGTCGCTCAAGGTACTGCTGGAAAACCTGCTGCGCTGGGAAGACGGCGAGACCGTCGGCACCGATGACCTGCGCGCCCTCGCCAACTGGCTGCAGGAGCGCCGCTCCGACCGTGAAATCCAGTACCGCCCGGCGCGGGTGCTGATGCAGGACTTCACCGGTGTGCCCGCAGTCGTCGACCTGGCCGCCATGCGCGCCGCCATGGCCAAGGCCGGCGGTGACCCGCAGCGGATCAACCCGCTGTCGCCGGTGGACCTGGTCATCGACCACTCGGTGATGGTCGACCGCTATGCCACGCCACAGGCCTTCACCCAGAACGTCGACATCGAAATGCAGCGCAATGGCGAGCGCTACGCCTTCCTGCGCTGGGGCCAGAGTGCATTCGACAACTTCCGCGTAGTACCGCCGGGCACCGGTATCTGCCACCAGGTCAACCTGGAATACCTCGGGCGCACGGTATGGACCCGCGACGAAGATGGCCGCACCTATGCATACCCCGACACTCTGGTCGGCACCGACTCGCACACCACCATGATCAACGGCCTCGGCGTGCTCGGCTGGGGCGTGGGCGGCATCGAGGCGGAAGCGGCCATGCTCGGCCAACCGGTGTCGATGCTGATCCCCGAAGTGATCGGCTTCAAGCTTACCGGCAAGTTGCGCGAAGGCATCACCGCCACCGACCTGGTGCTGACCGTGACGCAGATGCTGCGCAAGAAAGGCGTCGTCGGCAAGTTCGTCGAGTTCTACGGCGACGGCCTGGCCGACCTGCCGTTGGCCGACCGTGCGACCATCGCCAACATGGCACCGGAATACGGTGCGACCTGTGGCTTCTTCCCGGTCGATGAGGTCACCCTCGACTACTTGCGTCTGTCCGGCCGCCCAAGCGAAACAGTGCAACTGGTCGAACAGTATTGCAAGGAACAAGGCCTGTGGCGCCTGCCTGGCCAGGAACCGCTGTTCAGCGACACGCTGGCCCTGGACATGCATGACGTCGAAGCCAGCCTGGCCGGGCCCAAGCGGCCACAGGACCGGGTTGCCCTGGGCCAGGTCGGCCAGGCTTTCGATCACTTTATCGAACTGCAACCCAAGCCGCTGGCCAAGGAGGTCGGCCGCCTGGAGAGTGAAGGCGGGGGTGGTGTAGCCGTTGGCAACGCCGATCAGGCTGGCGAAATCGACTACAGCCATGGCGGACAGACCTACACCCTGCGCGACGGCGCCGTGGTGATCGCAGCGATTACCTCGTGCACCAACACCTCCAACCCCAGCGTGATGATGGCGGCCGGCCTGGTGGCGAAAAAGGCCCTGGAAAAAGGCCTGCAGCGCAAACCCTGGGTCAAGAGTTCGCTGGCCCCCGGCTCCAAGGTGGTGACCGATTATTACAAGGCTGCGGGGCTTACCCCTTACCTCGACCAGCTTGGCTTCGACCTGGTCGGTTATGGCTGCACCACCTGCATCGGCAACTCCGGACCACTGGACGATGCTATCGAAAAAGCCATCGGCAGTGCCGACCTCACGGTCGCTTCGGTGCTATCGGGCAACCGCAACTTCGAAGGCCGCGTGCACCCGCTGGTCAAGACCAACTGGCTGGCTTCACCACCGCTGGTGGTGGCCTACGCGCTGGCCGGTAGCGTACGCGTGGACCTGACCCAGGATGCACTGGGAACGGGCACGGACGGTCAGCCCGTCTACCTGCGCGATATCTGGCCAAGCCAACAGGAAATTGCCGACGCCGTGGCCAAGGTAGACACCGCCATGTTCCACAAGGAATACGCCGAAGTCTTCGCCGGTGATGCGCAATGGCAGGCCATTGAAGTACCGCAGGCGGCGACCTACGTCTGGCAGGACAGTTCCACCTACATTCAGCACCCACCGTTCTTCGATGACATCGGCGGGCCGCTGCCCGAAATCAAGGACATCCACGGCGCACGCATCCTCGCCCTGCTCGGCGACTCGGTGACCACCGACCACATCTCCCCTGCGGGCAACATCAAGGCTGACAGCCCGGCCGGGCGTTACCTGCGCAGCAAGGGGGTGGAGCCCCGGGACTTCAACTCTTACGGCTCACGGCGCGGCAACCACGAGGTGATGATGCGCGGCACCTTCGCCAATATCCGCATCCGCAACGAGATGCTGGCGGGCGAGGAAGGTGGCAACACCGTGCATGTGCCCAGCGGCGAGAAGCTGTCGATCTATGACGCTGCCATGCGCTATCAGGCCGAAGGTACGCCGCTGGTGGTAATCGCCGGCCAGGAATATGGCACCGGCTCCAGCCGTGACTGGGCGGCCAAGGGCACCAACCTGCTGGGGGTCAAGGCGGTGCTGGCGGAGAGTTTCGAACGCATCCACCGCTCCAACCTGGTAGGCATGGGCGTGCTGCCGCTGCAGTTCAAGGCCGGCCAGGATCGCAAGCAATTGGCGCTGACCGGCAAGGAACAGATCGACTTGCTTGGGCTCGGTGGCGCGCAGATCAAACCGGGCATGAGCCTGCCCCTGCGCATTACCCGTGAGGATGGGCAACAGCAACAGATCGAGGTGCTATGCCGGATCGATACGCTCAATGAAGTGGAATACTTCAAGTCAGGCGGGATCTTGCACTATGTGCTCCGGCAGATGATTCGCACCTGATCGCCCCCGCCCGCTCAACGCCTTTTGCATCAAGCGCCGCACCTGCGGCGCTCGATGCACATGACCACAAGAAAAGTCAGCCTTTGACAGTAGCGCTTTAGTGGCCGCTCAGTCATCATTGGCCCGATTTGTCATCTAACAGTCATAAACGTGGGTATATAAGCCGCATTCTCAGCGCCGGACCTCGTTCTCCCTTACTGCATTCGCAGTGATGGCCAATTGCCCTAGATCAAGTAAATTAAATATCCATTCAATAAAACCAGTGGCTTGCCGATATCTGTCGAAAGCCTTACGGACGATTCAGCTCATGCGCAACAACCAGCCGATTACCCAGAGGGAACGGACTTTCCCTGCCCACCAGCGGTTGATCTCCACCACCAATGCCAAGGGTGTGATCACCTACTGCAACGATGCATTCGTCGAGATCAGCGGTTTCACCCGCGAAGAGCTGATTGGCGCACCCCACAACCTGGTGCGCCACCCCGATGTGCCGACTGCGGTGTTTGCCCACATGTGGCAAACCCTCAAGCAAGGCTTGCCGTGGATGGGCATCGTCAAGAACCGTTGCAAATCCGGCGATCACTACTGGGTAAATGCCTACGTCACGCCGATTTTCGAGAACAACCAGGTCGTCGGCTTCGAGTCGGTGCGGGTCAAGCCTACCGCCGAGCAGATCCGCCGTGCCGAAGCCCTGTACCAGCGCATCAACGATGGCAAGACCGCCATCCCGCGCCGCGATCGCTGGCTGCCGGTGCTGCAGGACTGGTTGCCGTTCATCCTGATCAGCCAGGTCGGTTTCCTGATTGGCAACTGGCTCGGTCACTCGTGGGGCTTCGCACTGGCCGCCGGTTTGTCGGTACCGCTCGGTCTGCTCGGCCTGGGCTGGCAGCAGCGAGGCCTGAAGCGCCTGCTGCGCCTGGCCGAACAGACCACCTCCGACCCGCTGATCGCGCAGATGTACACCGACAGCCGTGGGGTACAGGCTCGCCTGGAAATGGCCATGCTCAGCCAGGACGCACGCATGAAGACCTGCCTGACCCGCCTGCAGGACAGCGCCGAGCACCTCAGCGACCAGGCGCGCCAGTCCGATGCCCTGGCGCACAAGAGCTCCTCTGGCCTGGAGCGCCAGCGCGTGGAGACCGAACAGGTCGCCGCCGCCGTCAACCAGATGGCCGCCACCACCCAGGAAGTGGCCAACCACGTGCAACGCACCGCAGACGCTACCCAGGAAGCCAACCGCCTGACCAGCCAGGGCCGGCAGATCGCCGGGGAAACCCGCGACGCCATCGAGCGCCTGTCGACCGCCGTGGGCGAAACCGGCCAGACCGTGACCCAGCTGGCCAAGGACAGTGACGAGATCGGTGGCGTGGTCGATGTGATCAAGGGCATCGCCGATCAGACCAACCTGCTGGCGCTCAACGCCGCCATCGAAGCGGCCCGCGCCGGCGAGATGGGCCGTGGTTTTGCCGTGGTCGCCGACGAGGTACGCCAGCTGGCCCAGCGCACCGCCGAATCGACCGGGCAGATCCATGGCCTGATCGCCAAGCTGCAACAAACAGCCAACAACGCCGTGCTGACCATGGAAACCGGTCACCGCCAGGCCCAGGAAGGCGTTGACCGCGTCATGCAGGCCGACCAGGCACTGGTCGGGATCAGCGAAGCAGTGGCCAATATCACTGACATGGCGACCCAGATTGCCGCCGCTACTGAAGAACAGACGGCAGTGGCCGACGAGATCAGCCGCAACATCAGCACCATCGCCCAGCTGGCCGACCAGACAGCCGAACAGGCGCAACATTCGGCACTGCTCAGCGAAGAGCTGACCAGCACTGCCGGCAGCCAGTATTCGCTGGTGGAGCGGTTTAACCGCTAACGGCCGACGCCTGCGCGATCTCTGTAGGAGCGGCCTTGCGTCGCGAAAGGGCTGCAACGCAGCCCCAGCGATCTTGCAGTAGGGCAAATATTTGGGGCTGCTTTGCAGCCCTTTCGCGACGCAAGGCCGCTCCTACACAGATCGCGCACAGGCGCATCACCAGTCCAGTGTCAGCCGGCTCTCGAAGTAGCGGTCCTCGCCGGTCAACGGATCGGCAAATCGCAAGCTCTGCGCCAGCAGCTTCAATGGCCGCTGATAGTCGTCCTCTTCCTTGAGCAACTCGGGATAGAACGGGTCATTGCAGATCCCCGCCCCCAACGCCGCCATGTGCACACGCAACTGATGGGTCTTGCCCGTTACCGGCGACAGCCCGTAGCGCCACAACTCGCCCTGCTTCTCCAGCACTTCGGCAAAGGTCTCACTGTTAGGTTCGCCTGGCACTTCGTGCATGCGGAAGAACGGCTCGCCATGCACCAGGCGACTCTTGTGCACCAAGGGGAATACATGCTGCGGCAAGGCACCAGCGATGGCTTGATAGCGCTTGTCGATCCGCCGCTCCGGGAACAACCGCTGATACGCACTGCGCGTCTGTGGATTGGCAGAGAACAACACCAGCCCGGCGGTGTGCCGGTCGATGCGATGCAATGGCACCAGATGCGGGTTGTCCAGGCGGCGGATCAGGCGACGCAACAGGGTTTGTTCGACGTATTCACCGGTTGGCGTCACCGGCAAAAAGTGTGGTTTGTCGGCCACCACCAGGTGCTCATCCACATGCAGGATGGTTTCCTGCACCGGAATCGGCCGCTCGTTGGGCACCTCGCGAAAATAGTGCAGGCGCATGCCGCGACGGTACGGCAAGTCGGCGGCAATCGCCCTGCCCTCGGCATCGAGCACCCGGCCGCGGGCGAAACGATCGAGCCACTGCGTGCGCTCGATGGCCTTGAAATGGTCACACAGGCAATCGAGCACCGTCGCCCAGTTGCCGGGTGGCAGGCAGACCGTGCTGGCTTGCTGGTGGGCGGGGTCGAAAGGCGTGGTCATGGCAAGGCTCGGGCAATCAAAGCCGGGCATTATCCCCCAAGCCCGGCACCCCAACCAGCCTCGACCATCCCTTCACTGTGCGCCTTCAAGCAGCGCAGCACCTGCACAGGCTCCCAACGCCCAGGATCATAGAGTGCATAGACCAGCCCCTGGTAACCCACGACATCCAGGCCCCGGTGGTAACCGGCACGCTGGAACAAGGCCTCGATCTCTGCAAAACACGTGTTGAAATGCACCTTGCCAAATGGCGTACGGTCATCGGTGACCAGGCCTTCGAGGCGCAATTCCAGCACGGCGTCGCACACCCGCTCCACCGGCATGCGGTTGACGCTGTACTTGAGTTGCTCGACGTTGAGCATGGCTTTACCTCGACACTGTATTTATATACAGCATACGAAGAGCGATACCGCTGCGTCAATCGTTCGAACGCTACTGCAGGCCTGGCAGATAGCCCGTACCCTTGCGAATGGTCAGCACCTCGCGGCGCGGCGCGGCCGCCGATACCGACAGGTGAACCCAGCTGTCGAACTCCAGGATCAACTGGTCGAACGCCAGGTCACTCTTGCTGACCTGCCTGACCACTTCCCGATTGTCGATGCCGATGACGGTGAAGTCCGCAGCCAGGCCTTTCAGGTGCTGGCTGTCGCGCGCCCCCCCGACGCGTGCATTGACCCTCGCGCTGCGGTATCCGCTGCTGACGATGAGGGGGCGACCGAACAGCACCCGGACCTGCTCGAGCACCTGGCAGAGCAGGCGCAAATTACTCAGGATTTCAGGCGTAGGGGTGTTGTCCAACCCCTCTCTCGCGGCAACTTGCGAAGTAATCATTTCTTCCAGGGCAAAATGTGGCGTGATCAGCATGGCGGGGCTCTCGATGAAAATGCAAAAGGACCGATGACCATTCAACGGTCCGTCATCTTCATTTCTGGCCTGCAGGCCATGCACGAGGGCAAGTATTCCCGCTGCCCATCACTGGGCGAGGAAGGCCACTACCTGTTCGGCATCGAATGGCCAGTGCAGTTCTGCCGAAGTATCGCTGCGCCGCAACACCGGTATGATCAATCCATACCGTTCGAACAATGCCTGGTCATCGGCGATGTCGACCAACTCGATCAGCAAGCCGTGTTCAACAAAGGGCATCAGCTCGGCTTCGGCCACTTCGCACAAGTGGCACCCGAGGGTACCGAAGAGTTGGCATTCAGGCAGCATGGAGGGCAAGACCCGATTTGGCTTTAGGAAGAAGCTTATTCTAAGTCCGTCCTGCCCCCTCTGCACCTGACCCTGCTCAATCCTGGCTGGTGGCACCGATCCGGTGCAGCGACAGGTCTGCGCCCTGGAACTCCTGTTCATGGCTCAAACGCAGGCCATGCACCTGGCGAATCAGGCCGTACACGGCAAAACCACCAACCAGTGCGACCAGAACGCCTGCCAGGCTGCCCAACAGCTGGCTGAGCAGGCTAACCCCGCCCATACCACCCAGTGCCACCTGGCCAAACACACCGCAGGCAATACCTCCCCACAGGCCGCACAAACCGTGCAGCGGCCAGACACCGAGCACATCGTCGATCTTCCAGCGGTTCTGCGCGGCGGTGAAACTCCAGACGAACAGCACCCCCGCCACCAGGCCGGTGGCCAGCGCACCAATGGGGTGCATGAGGTCAGAGCCAGCACAGATTGCGACCAGCCCGGCCAACGGCCCGTTGTGCAGGAAGCCCGGGTCGTTGCGCCCGGCCAGCAAGGCTGCCAGAGTGCCGCCGACCATGGCCATCAACGAATTGATCGCTACCAGGCCGCTGACACCCTGCAAGGTCTGGGCGCTCATCACGTTGAAGCCGAACCAGCCGATGATGAGAATCCACGAGCCCAACGCCAGGAACGGAATGCTCGACGGTGCAAAGGCCACCAGACGGCCGTCGCGATAGCGCCCCCGCCGAGCGCCCAGCAACAGCACCGCCGCCAGCGCCAGCCAGCCGCCCATGGCATGCACCACCACCGAGCCGGCAAAGTCATGGAATGGCGCACCGAAGCGCGCCTGCAGCCAAGCCTGCACGCCGAAATTGCCATTCCACACCACGCCTTCGAAGAAGGGATAGATGAACGCCACGATCAGCGCGGTGGCGCACAGCTGCGGCGCGAAGCGCGCACGTTCGGCAATCCCCCCCGAGATGATTGCCGGAATCGCGGCAGCAAAGGTCAGCAGGAAGAAGCATTTGACCAGCGCATAGCCGTGGTCGGCAGCCAGCTGCGACGCAGGCTGCAGGAAATTCACGCCATAGGCGATCCAGTAGCCGATGAAGAAATACACCAACGCGGAGATGGCGAAATCGCTGAGGATTTTCGACAGCGCATTGACCTGGTTCTTGTGGCGCACGGTGCCCACTTCGAGAAAGGCGAAGCCGGCGTGCATGGCGAGCACCAGAATGGCGCCCATGAGGATGAACAGGGTGTTGGAGCCGTGGACGAGGGAGTCCATCGCGCTGTGCATGTTTTCCATGAAAGAGGCAGACCTGCTGAAAAAGCACCAGGACAGTTCAAGAACCTGCATCCCTGCACCGAATCGGTGCCAGCTTTTGCCCTGTTTTGCCGAACCGGGCGCGGCCTGCGTGGTTTTTTCTTGGGTTTGTCGTGGATTGGGTTAAGGTTTATCGGTATCCGCCAGGGTCGACGCCCTGGTTCGGCGCACCGCCCCGGGTTACGCCCCGCGTTGTGGCAAATCTCATTAGCAAGGCCCATACCAGCGCTGCTAATGAACCTTCCACACACCCGATCACTCGAATGACCTACATACCTGCATACCTGCATAGGGAGAGCCCCATGGCCAGCAAATCGGCAAAGACTGCACAAGAGATATTGATGGCTGACTTCCAGGCCTTGGTTCGCGATACCGAGCGACTGCTGGCCGATACCGCCAATCTGGCGGGCGACCAGGCCGACGAGCTGCGCGAGCAGATCCACGATCGCCTGACCCAGGCCCGTGAAACCTTGCAACTGACTCAGGACTCGGTGCGTGAGCGCGGCCAGGCAGCCCTCGGCAGCGCCGAACAGTACGTCCAGGAAAAACCCTGGCAGGCCATTGGTATTGCCGCAGGCGTCGGCCTGCTGATCGGCCTGCTGGCCAATCGGCGCTGAGGAGCCCCCATGGACAATGACAGCATTGGCACCAGCGCCTCGGGCAAACGCCTGGGCGCGGCGCTGCTGGGGCTGCTGCACAGCCACATCGAACTGTTCGGCATCGAACTGCAGGAACAGAAAGCACGCACCCTGAGCCTGCTGCTGTTTGCCGGCCTGGCGCTGGTGTTCGCGCTGCTGCTGCTGACAGCGTTGTCCGGCCTGCTGCTGGTGCTGCTGTGGGACAGCTATCGCCTGGCAGGCATCATTGGCCTGTGCGTCTTCTATGGCGCAGCGGCGCTGTATTGCGGCCTGCGCCTGAAAGCTGCAGTGTTCGATGAGTCATCACCCTTTGGTGCGACCCTCGAAGAACTGGCCAAGGACCGGGAGCGCCTGTTGCCATGAGCCTGCCTGAACTGCCGAACACCCGTAATCCACGGGAACTGCGCAAGGCGCTGCTGCGCCTGCGCATGGAAATGCACCGCCAGGAGATTCGCCATGAGTCCGGGCAGCTGATGCAACCCTTGCAGCGCCTGCGCGGCATGGGCAGCTCGTTGAATGACGGGTTGGGTATCAAGCATGCGCCGCTGTGGGGCATCGGCGCCGTCGTGGCGCTGGGCTTTCTGACCGGCAAAGGGGTACGCAGCGGTAACCTGAGCCGCCTGGTCCGCTTGGGCAGCAGCCTGCTGCCGCTGGTGCGCCTCTACCTGCAGGGCAACCGTCGCCCTTGAACGCCCTCCGGCCCTGATCCCACAGGGCCGGTCTCCACTTGCCCCTTGCACGCCTGCTCACGACCCCGGAAGCTATACCCTTCGATCGACAGGAGACCGCGCCTTGGACTGGCACACCCTGCTCACCCGCGAACGCCTCGGCAAAGCACTCTACAGCGCCGAAGAACTGGGCCGCAGCCCCTTCCACAAAGACCATGACCGGATCATCTTCTCAGGGGCTTTTCGCCGCCTCGGGCGCAAGACCCAGGTCCATCCCGTTTCCAGCAACGACCATATCCATACGCGCCTGACCCACTCCCTGGAGGTCAGCTGCGTTGGCCGCTCGCTGGGCATGCGCGTGGGCGAAACACTGCGCGACAGCCTGCCTGAGTGGTGCGAGCCCAGCGACCTGGGCATGATCGTGCAGTCGGCCTGCCTGGCTCACGACATTGGCAACCCGCCGTTCGGCCACTCCGGTGAAGACGCCATTCGCCACTGGTTCCAGCAGGCCGCCGGGCGCGGCTGGCTGGACGACATGAGCGACGACGAGCGCGCCGACTTCCTCAACTTCGAAGGCAATGCCCAAGGCTTTCGCGTGCTCACCCAGCTCGAGTACCACCAGTTCGATGGCGGTACCCGGCTCACCTACGCCACCCTCGGCACCTACCTCAAGTACCCTTGGACTGCCCGACACGCCGATGCCCTCGGCTACAAGAAGCACAAGTTCGGCTGCTACCAGAGCGAACTGCCACTGCTCGAACAGATCGCCCGCAAGCTCGGCCTGCCGTTGCTCGAAGAACAACGCTGGGCCCGCCACCCGCTGGTCTACCTGATGGAGGCGGCAGATGACATCTGCTACGCCCTGATCGACCTGGAAGACGGCGTGGAGATGGAGCTGTTGGACTACGCCGAAGTCGAGGCGCTGTTGCTCGACCTGGTCGGTGACGATTTGCCGGAAACCTATCGCCAGCTTGGCCCTGCCGACTCCCGGCGACGCAAACTGGCGATACTGCGTGGCAAGGCTATCGAGCATCTGACCAATGCCGCTGCCCGCGCCTTCGTCGAACAGCAGCAGGCACTGCTGAGCGGGTGCCTGAGCGGTGACCTGGTCGAGCACATGCACGGCCCGGCCAAGCGCTGCGTACTGCAGGCCAAGGACATGGCACGCAACAAGATCTTCCAGGACAAGCGCAAGACGCTGCATGAGATAGGCGCCTACACCACGCTGGAAATCCTCCTCAACACGTTCTGCGGTGCCGCCCTGGAACAACACGGCGGACGCACTCCTTCGTTCAAGAGCCGCCGCGTGCTCGATCTGATCGGCAACAATGCACCCACCCCTCAAGACTCGCTGCACAAGGCGTTCCTGCGCATGATCGATTTCATTGCCGGCATGACCGACAGCTATGCCAGCGAGATGGCCCGGGAAATGACCGGGCGCTCAAGCCCGTCCTGAAAATACGGCAGCGTCGCCCGGTGCAGTACCGAGCGGCGCTTGACGTTAAGAAACTTCCTACAAACAAAGCCTGCTCAATAAACAGCAACTAAACAGGCTAATGAAAAGTTGCCAAAACACCTTTGACGACGAAGCATATCCTTACACTTCGTAGCCAAAATTGAACTCAGCTGTAAGCCGTTTCCCATATATAGCCAATCTCCCTACTGCGTACCCCTGTCGAGTTGCAACTGGGGTAAGGTGCCTCCTGCCTTCGTCTTCCGCCGCAGGAAACCTGAATATGAATACTGTATTTATTGTCGATGACCATCCCGTCATCCGCTTGGCTGTCCGCATGTTGCTTGAAAACCAGAACTACAAGGTCGTAGGCGAATCGGACAACGGCGTGGAAGCCATGCAGTTGATTCGTGAGACCCAGCCTGAGCTGGTCATTCTGGACATCAGCATCCCCAAACTCGACGGCCTTGAAGTCCTTTCGCGCTTCCAGGCCATGGCCCTGCCGCTGAAAGTCCTGATCCTCACCGCACAGTCCCCGGCGCTGTTCGCCGTGCGCTGCATGCACTCGGGCGCGGCAGGTTACGTATGCAAGCAGGAAGACCTGAGCGAACTGCTCAGTGCAATCAAGGCCGTACTCGCCGGATACAACTACTTCCCTAGTCAGGCCATTCACAGCAATCACGAAACAGCGGACTCCGATTTGCGACTTTTCCGACTTGTTAACGATCGGGAACTCATGGTCCTGCAACTTTTCGCCCAAGGTCGCAGTAACCAGGAGATCGCCAAAGGCATGTTCCTCAGTAACAAGACCGTCAGTACCTACAAGAAGCGGCTCATGCAGAAACTGCAGGTCGACACCTTGGTCGACCTGATCGAAATGGCCAAACGCAACGCGCTGGTCTGAGGTTTTCGATGGTGCAATTGATCGCCTGCCTGGGGCTTGCCCTGGCATTGGCCTGCGGCCTGGCGCAGGCCTCACCCCCTGAAGTCGTGCCCTATACCCTGCTGGCCCGCTCTTCGACGATGCCGCTGCATCCGCAGTTGACGGAACAGCAACGGCAATGGCTGCAAGGCCGGCATGCCCTGATTCTGGGCACTTCGGCGCCCGACTATCCGCCCTTCGACATCACCAGTGGCGGGCAAATTTACCAAGGCCTCACCGCCGAATATGCCAGCCTGATCGGCAGGGCGCTGAACTTGCCGATCCAGGTCATGCGCTACCCCCACAGGCAGGCAGCACTGCAGGCGCTCAAGCGCGGGGACATCGACCTGCTCGGCAGCGCCAATGGTTACGAAGCGGCAACCGAAGGGCTGACGCTTTCACACCCTTATGCGGTTGACCAGCCCGTGCTGGTCACGCGGGAGGATGAATCGCGTGCCCTCAATGGTGACCTGAATGGCATGCGCCTGGGCATGCTCTACCACTACCTGCCCCAGGAGGAAGTCCATGCCGCCTACCCCAAGGCCGATGTGCTGGCCTTCGGTTCCGCCACCCAAGCGCTCTACGCCGTGGCTTTTGGCCAGGCCGACGTGTTCATCGGCGATACCATTTCGACCCACTACCAGCTCAATCGCGGGCACCTGCCACGCCTGCGCATGGCCAATTTCGGCCAGCACGAGCACTTCGGTTTCAGTTTTGCCATGCGCGCCGAAGATGTGCAGCTCAAGGAACTGGTCAATGCCACCCTCGACCGCCAGTCGAGCGCCGTGCGCACCAGTATTCTCAAGCGCTGGAGTGCTGGAAGTGACCTGCTGCTGAGTGATCGCCAGCTCCAGTTGACGCCAGAAGAAGAGCAGTGGCTGCTCAGCCACCCGATCATGCAGGTCGCCATCGACGAAACGGCGGCCCCCCTTTCCTATTTCGATGGCAATGGCCATTTTCGCGGGATAACCGCCGACCTGCTGGACTTGATACGCCTGCGCACCGGCCTGCGCTTTGAGGTCCAGCGGGCCAATGGCATCGCCGATATGCTCGCCCGGCTGGAAAACGGCCACGTGAACATGATCGCCGCACTTGCCAGCGACGGCACCACCAACCAACACCTGCGCCTGAGCCGGCCATACCTCGAAAGCCCACAGGTGCTGGTCACCCGCGCCGAAGATGAACAGTACGGTTCACTGCAGCAACTGAACGGGCACCGCGTTGCCATCTCCCGTTACAGCAACCTGGACGACTTGCTGGCAACCCGCTACCCACAGGTTGGCTGGATCGAGACCGAGAGCCCCTATTTTTCCGTCGCGCTGCTCAACAGTGGCGCCGTCGACGCCGTGATCACCCCCTTGATCGATGCCAACCACGCCTTGGCCGGCAATACCGGCCTGATCATTCGCAGCACGGTGGGCAGCGAGCCGGCGATCTTCGCCATGGCCACCAGCGAACAGGACATGCCGCTTGCCTCGATCCTCGACAAGGCCCTGCTGAGTATTTCGCCGGAAGAGCTGGGGGTGATAAACAACCGTTGGCGCGGCTACGATCTGCATGAAGACGCCAACTGGCGGGCCTTGCGCCGCGTGATCCTGCAGGTGCTGCTGGGCACTGGCGTATTACTGTTGCTGGCACTGATCTGGAACGCCCGCCTGCGGGGGCAGATCAAACAGCGTGAATGCGCCGAACGCGCCCTGAACGATCAGCTGGAGTTCATGGGTGCGCTGCTCAACGGCACTCCGCACCCCATGTATGTGCGCGACCGGGAAGGCCACCTGCAAAGCTGCAACGCCAGCTACCTCCAAGCCGTCCAGTCCCGCCTTGAAGACGTGATTGGCAGGCGCCTGGATGAGAGCCTGTTCGCGGACGCCGAGAACACGCGCCAGATCCAGGCCGACTACCAACAGGTGATGGCTGCCGGCGTGCCGCTGATCATCGACCGCCCTTTGCGCTTCAGGGATAGGGAAATCACCATCTACCACTGGATCCTGCCCTATCGTGATTCGCTGGGCAAAGTGCAAGGGATCATTGGCGGCTGGATCGACATCAGCGAGCGCCGCAAGCTGGTTCAGGAGTTGCGCGATGCCAAGCGCCTGGCCGACGACGCCAACCGCGCCAAGAGTACCTTCCTCGCCACCATCAGCCACGAGATCCGTACACCGATGAACGCGGTCATCGGCATGCTCGAACTGGCATTGAGGCGCGCCCTGCAAGGGCAGGTGGACCCCACCTCTCTGGAGGTCGCCCACCACTCGGCCAGGGACCTGCTTGGCCTGATCGGCGATATCCTGGACATCGTGCGTATCGAGTCAGGCCACCTGTCCCTCAGTCCGGAAGCGGTCGATCCCGCTGCACTGGTCGAGTCGGTTGGCCGTGTGTTCGATGGCCAGGCCCGGGAGAAGGGCCTGGCCCTGAACATCAGTATCAGCTCCAATGCCCGCGGCCATGGGTTGCTCGACCCACTGCGCTTCAAGCAGATTCTGTCCAACCTTATCAGCAATGCCATCAAGTTCACCGAGCAAGGGCAGGTCCACGTCACGCTCGATTTGCACGAGGAAGGCCCTGACGTACCTCCAACGCTGGAGCTTGAAGTACGTGACAGTGGCATGGGCATTCATGACGATGACCTGCTGCGGCTGTTCAATCCGTTCGTCCAGGCCAACCCACACAGCCAGAGTGCGCGGGCAGGCACTGGGTTGGGCCTGGCCATCTGCCGCAGCCTGTGCGAGATGATGGGCGGCAACCTGAGCATCAAGAGCATGCCAGGGCTAGGCACACAGGTTCGCCTGATGATGCCGCTGGAACGCGTCGATGCCCCGGCGTCACCCGTACTGGAAGTGGAAGCAGTCGAAGCCCCTGCACCCGACCTGAAAGTGCTGGTCATCGACGATCACCCTGCCAACCTGATGCTGATGGCGCAGCAACTGGGCTACCTTGGGCTCAGCCATGCCAGCGCCAGCAATGGCCGCGAAGGCCTGGACAAATGGCGAGAAGCGCCGTTCGACGTACTGGTGCTCGATTGCAACATGCCGCATATGAACGGCTACCAGCTAGCCACCGCCGTGCGCAGTGAGGAACGCCAGAGCGGACGCCCGCGTTGCGTCATCCTGGGCTACACGGCGAACGCGCAACCCGAAGTCAGGCAAAAGTGCCTGAGCGCCGGCATGGACGATTGCCTGCTCAAGCCCATCAGCCTGCGTACCCTCAGCCAATGCCTGGCCAAGATCGCACCCCGGCGACAGCAAGCCAATGCCCCACTGTTCAACCTGGCGGGCCTGGCCAGCATCGTCGGCAACAGCGACCAAAGCCGTACCCGCTTTCTCACCGCCGTGCACACCAGCCTGCAGGAAGACCTCGCACTGCTCATGAGCCTTGACCCCCAGCATCAAGCCGCCGAGATTCAAGAGCAGGCACACAAGATCCTCAGCGCGGCACGGCTGCTGGAAGCAAAGGGCATGATGAAGGCCTGCGAGGCCCTGGAGGAACAACGTGCGCCTGCAGCCTGCATCAAACTGCAGCGGCAGGTACTGGCTCGGCATATGCGCCGAGTGGAGAAAGCACTGGCCAGGGAACTGGCCAAGGCTTGACTGAGCGACGCCCGCGCGGGGCGCCGCTCAAGCACGGATCAGGAAGCCGGGTTGATCGGCTTTTCCGGATACCAGGCGTCCAGCAGCGGGCTGACTTCGATGGTGGTCAGTTCGCTGCGGCCCTTGAGCCAGGCTTCGACAGTGGCGCGCTGCTCTTCGCTGACCGAACCACGGTTGGCCAGGCAAACCAGACCGAAGTCATCGCCGCCGACGTAGTCCAGGCCGTTGGCATCCATGGCTTCTGCCAGGAAAGCGTCGAGGAAGGCATCGATGGCTTCGTCAGACAGGTCTTCCTTGAAACCCAGGTTCAGTTCGAAACCCAGCTCCTGGAATTCATCAACGCACAGCTTCTTGCGCAGACGACGGGAACGGTTGGTAGCCATGAAACAATCCTCTTGAGTATTAACGCGCGGCACTTTACCAGTTTCCACGCTCCAAAGGCGCTTTTCCGTCGAACGTGGCGCATGAACGCTGCGCTTGGGGCATAATGCGCTCTATATTTCATCCTGGGGTGATCATCTCTTACAGCCCCATTGTCTTTTTCCCTCGTCCGCAGGGTATTTAATCCATATGATCAAAAAGCTCCGCCCCCTCGTTCTCGCCGGCCTGCTGCTGCCGCTTGCATTGCCCAGCCAGGCTGCCGCCGTCAATACCTCGCTGCCGCCGAAAGTCCAACAGGCGCTCAAGGCCAACAAGCTTCAGGACAGTGCACTGTCGCTGGTCATGCTGCCGCTGAACGGCCCAGGTTCAGCCACCGTGTTCAACGCCGATGTATCGGTCAACCCGGCCTCGACCATGAAGCTGGTCACCACTTACGCCGCCCTCGAACTGCTCGGCCCCACCTTCCAGTGGAAAACCGAGTTCTACACCGACGGCACCCTGAGCAACGGCGTGCTCAATGGCAACCTGTACCTCAAGGGCGGCGGCGACCCCAAGCTGAACATGGAAAAACTCTGGTTGCTGATGCGTGACCTGCGCGCCAATGGCGTACGCACCGTTACCGGCGACCTGGTGCTGGACCGCAGCCACTTCGTGCAGCCCAACCTGCCGCAGTTCGACGATGACGGCGGCGACGTCAACAAGCCGTTCCTGGTCAAGCCAGACTCGCTGATGATCAATCTCAAGGCCCTGCGCTTCGTTACCCGCAACGACGGCGGCAAGGTCACCGTCGCGGTCGAGCCACCAATCGCCAGCATCCGCATCGACAACCAGGTCAAGGCCGTGGCCTCTAAGCAGTGCACCGGCGACGTACGCTACAACCCGGTGCCGCAACCCGACGGCATCAGCGTGACTGTCACCGGCCAGTTGGGCGATGGCTGCAACTCGCAGACCTACCTGTCGCTGCTTGACCACCCGACCTACGCTGCCGGCGCCGTACGGGCCATCTGGAACGAGCTGGGTGGCAGCATCCAGGGTCGGGACCGCATCGAGAACGTGCCGAAAAGCGCTCGCCTACTGGCCCGGGCCTTCTCGCCCGACCTGGTGGAAGTGATCCGCGACATCAACAAGTACAGCAACAACACCATGGCCCAGCAGCTGTTCCTGAGCATTGGTGCACAGTTCCGCACCGACGCCGACGGCGACGACGCCCGGGCCGCGCAGCGCGTGGTGCGCCAGTGGCTGGCCAAGAAAGGCATCACCGCGCCGCACCTGGTGATGGAGAACGGTTCCGGTCTGTCGCGTGCCGAGCGGGTCAGCACCCGCGAGATGGCGGCACTGCTGCAAGCGGCGTGGAACAGCCCGTACGCCGCCGAGTTCATGAGCTCGATGCCACTGGTGGGAATGGATGGCACCATGCGCAAACGCCTGAAGCGCACCGCCATGGCCGGCGAAGGGCACATCAAGACCGGCACCCTCAACACCGTACGGGCGATCGCCGGCTTCAGCCGCGACAGCAACGGCAATACCTGGGCGGTGGCGGCGATCCTCAATGATCCGAAGCCCTGGGGTGCCTCGCAGGTGCTCGACCAGGTGCTACTGGACCTGTATCGCCAGCCGAAGCTGAACAACAGCACAACTGCAGCCGCTCAATGATGCTTCGATAACCTGTTCCGGCCTCTTCGCGGGGCAAGCCCGCTCCTACAAGACTGTGGTAAACCTGTAGGAGCGGGCTTGTCCCGCGAAGAGGCCGGGGCAGGCATCAGGCCAGTTCTGACTCTACCCGGTCCCGGCCGGCCTGCTTGGCCGCATACAGCCCGGCATCCGCCCGCAGCAGCAAGGCATCCGCCCCCTCCCCCTGCCGCCACCCGGCCACGCCAAAGCTCGCAGTTACCTTGCCGACCCCTTCGACCGGCACGCTGCGTAAGCATTGCCACAATTCCATGGCCAGCATCCGCGCCTGCTCGGCATTACTGCCCGGGCACAGCACCATGAACTCCTCCCCACCCAGTCGGCAGAACACATCGGTGCGGCGCAAGCGCTGACCAATCCGCTGGCACAAACTGCGCAGCACATGGTCACCCACGGCGTGGCCGTATTGATCGTTGATCCGTTTGAAATGGTCGATGTCGAGCATGATTACCGCCAGGTCCAGCTCATCACGCTGGGCGCGGTCCAGTTCGACCTTCAGCCGTTCCTGGAAATAGCGGCGGTTATGAATACCGGTCAGCGCATCGGTCACCGACAGCGCCCGCAACTCTTCCTCCACCCCTTTGAGGTCCGAGATATCGGTCAGGTAGCCATGCCATAGCGTGCAGCCATTTTCGCCGACCTCCGGCGTTGCCTCGCCGCGCACCCAACGCAACCCGGCACGCGGCAAGCGCACCCGGTACTCTTCACGCCATGGTGAAAGGTGTTCGGCGGAATAACGCACCGAACGGCGCACCCGTTCCAGGTCATCAGGGTGAATGCGTTCGAATACCGCCGTGGCATCCTCGCGCAGCACCTGCAAGTCGACCTCGTAGATGTCGAACAACCCTTGGCTGGCATAGGGGAAACATGAGTGGCCATCGGCATCCAGCTGGTATTGATAGATGCCGCCCGGCACTTCCGCGCTGAGTTTCTCCAGCAAGCGGTCACGCAGGGCCAAGGCCTCGTGCACGCGGCGCCGCTCGGTGACATCGATGCAGATCGCCAGGTAGCCGACCCAGAGCCCCTGCTCATCGAGCACGGCAGTCACCAGCATGTTGGCCAGCAAATGGCTGCCATCCTTGCGCACCAAGGTCCACTCGCCCGGTTCGCCGCCACTGTCCTGGATGGTCTCGGCGAACATCGCCTGGCCTCCGGCGATATGCCGCCCATAGCGCAGGCTCAAGGCATGGGCACGCTGGCTGAGCTCTTCAGGCATCACCAGGTCTTCCAGCTGCAGGTGCCCAATGGCCTCGCTGGCCGAGTAGCCCAACATGCGTTCAGCACCGGCGTTGAAGGTGCTGACCTCGCCCTTGAGGCTGGTCGCGATGATGGCCACCTGAGTTGCGGCATCCAGTACGCTGCGCAACTGGTTGTGGGTCTCACGCAACGATTGCTCGCTGACCCGCAGCTGCGCCGTACGCTGCTCGACCAGGGTCAAGGCACGCTGGCGCTGGCTGAACAGGTTGTACAGCAGCGCGCTCAGCAGCAGGCTCAGCAAACCGCCGAGCAGCCCCACGGCCAACGCGGCGGCGGACTGGTTGGCCTGCATGAATGCCTGGCTCGGGCGAATGTCGAGCTGGAAGTGGTGGTCGGCCAGGTGCAGCAACTGCGTGCTGACCAAGGCCTGTGCCGCCACCGGGTTCTGCGAATCGAACAACACTTCATGGCCATTGCGCCCGCTCGGGTCGATGATGCGCACCACCAGGTTGTCATCCGCAGCGACCGGCAGGCCCTCAGTGACCAACTGGCGCATGTTCAGCAAGGCCATGACATAACCCGCGGGGGGACCATCCGGCCGTGCATCGGAGAACACGGGTGCGACCATCAGCAACCCGCGGGCAAGCTCGGGGGCAATGTTGAGCATGTCCAGCGGCTCGGAAACCGCCATGCTGGCTGGCTGCAGTGCCCGCTCCAAGGTCTGCTCGCGGGCCGGCTGGCTGCGCAGGTCGAGGCCGTAGGGTTGTCCCTGCATGAGCTCGGCCTGGGTATAGAGCACCGGGTAGTAATAGGCACGCGGAGGCGAAGGGTGCCAGTTACCGGCGCCATCCACCTCGCGGATCAGGTAATCCTGCCCCAACCAGGCACTGGCCTGGCGCTCGAACTCGCGCCGCTGCCCAGCCTCGACCCGCGGTGCCCAGGAATAGGCCTGGGTCCGCTGCAGCAGGGGCCGGGCGTAGCCATCGAACTCGCTCGGGGTGATTTCGTTGGAGTAGCTGAAGAAGCGCCGCAAGCCATCCAGGCGTTGCTCCTGGTCGTCGAAACGCTCGGCGATGCGGCTATGTCGCTCGCTGGCCAGCAGTTCGAAGCGCTGGCGCAACTGCTGCTTGTAGAACGCTTGCGCGGCCAGCGCCAAGCCGGCCGACAGCAGGACGCCAGCCACCAACGCGACCAGCGCCACCGCCCAGGCAGCCATCGCCTCGCTGCACAGGCCCAGCACCTTCGCACGCACGCCCCACTTCGACATAGATCGATCTCATCACGTCAGCGTCCTGCGAATTCTCTGGCCCTGTGCTGAGTTATAGCTATTGGCCATTAGGCACGCAATGCGCCTCGTCGAATTAACGCAATTGCAGGCGCCAGGCGCGGTGAATGCGGTTGTTGCGGGCGAAGTCCGGGTCCAGGGTCTGGGCGCTGATTTCCTCCACCGCATAGCGCGTGCTCACATGCTCATCGAGCTGGAACTTGCGGAAGTTGTTGGAGAAATACAGCACGCCACCCGGTGCCAGGCGAGCCATGGCCAGGTCGAGCAGTTGCACATGGTCGCGCTGGACGTCGAATACCCCTTCCATGCGTTTGGAGTTGGAGAAGGTCGGCGGGTCGATGAAGATCAGGTCGTAACTGTCGCGATTGGCTTCCAGCCAGGCCATGACATCGCCCTGCTCCAGGCGGTTACGCTCGGAGAAGCCGTTCAACGAAAGGTTGCGCCGCGCCCAGTCCAGGTAGGTTTTCGACAGGTCGACGCTGGTGGTGCTGCGTGCACCGCCTTTGGCCGCGTGCACGGTGGCCGTGGCGGTGTAGCAGAACAGGTTGAGGAAGCGCTTGCCGTTGGCCTCACGCTGGATGCGCATGCGCATCGGGCGGTGGTCGAGGAACAAACCGGTGTCGAGGTAGTCGGTGAGGTTGACCAGCAGCTTGACGCCGCCTTCGTTCACTTCCTGGAAGCGACCTTCGGTGGCCTGGCGCTCGTACTGGCGAGTACCGCTCTGGCGCTCGCGACGCTTGAGCACCACACGCTGCGGGTCGATGTTCAGGGCCTGGGGGATCGCCGCCAGGGCATCGAGCAGGCGTGCCTGGGCCTTGTCCGGGTCGATCGAGCGCGGGGCTGCGTATTCCTGCACATGTACCCAGTCCTGGTAGAGGTCAACTGCCAAGGCATACTCCGGCATGTCGGCATCGTACAAGCGGTAGCAGTCAACTTGCTCACGGCGGGCCCACTTGCCAAGCTGCTTGAGGTTCTTCTGCAGGCGGTTGGCGAACATCTGCGCGCCTTCCGACAGGCGTGCCGGCTCGCTGGCAACCGCCGCTGGGCGGCGGACCTCGCCATTGTCGGCCTGGGCCTCGCGGCGCTCGCCGGTGACGAACTGGTCAGGCTGGACCTTGAACAGCAACAGCTTGCACGGCAACGCGCCGTTCCAGAAGGCATATTGCTTGTGGCTGCGGATGCCCATGCGCTTGCCCAACTCCGGTGCGCCGGTGAACACCGCCGCTTCCCAGCCCATGCAGGCCTGGCGCAGGCGCTCGCCAAAGTTCTGGTAGAGGTACAACAGGCTGGCCTCGTCACCCAGGCGCTCGCCGTATGGCGGGTTGCTGATGACCAGGCCTTTCTGGTTCTGGTCCGGGCGTGGCTCGAAGGTGCTGACTTCACCTTGATAGATCTTCACCCAGTCGCCCAGGCCGGCACGCTCGACGTTATTGCGCCCCGGCTGGATCAGCCGTGGGTCGGCTTCGTAGCCGCGAATCCACAGTGGCGGCTTGGCCAGGCCCGCTTGCGCGCGGGCCAGGCCCTCTTCGTGAACCTTGCGCCAGGTGGCCGGCACATGGCCGAGCCAGGCACTGAAGCCCCAGCGTTCACGCTTGAGGTTGGGCGCAATATCGGCGGCGATCATCGCCGCCTCCACCAGGAAGGTACCGACACCGCACATCGGGTCGGCCAGGGCGCCACCTTCGGCAGCAATGCGCGGCCAGCCGGCGCGGATCAGCACCGCAGCCGCGAGGTTTTCCTTCAGCGGCGCAGCGCCTTGCTGCAGGCGATAACCGCGCTGGTGCAGGCTATGGCCGGACAGGTCGAGCGAGAGGATCGCCTCGCCACGGTCCAGGCGCAGGTGCACGCGCACATCCGGGTCGACCTTTTCCACCGACGGGCGCAGGCCCTCACGGTTGCGCAGCTTGTCGACGATCGCGTCCTTGACCTTGAGCGCACCGAAATGGGTGTTGTCGATGCCCGAGCCATGGCCGCTGAATTCCACTGCCAGGGTACCGTCGGCAGCCAGGTGGTCAGCCCAGTCGACGGCGTGCACGCCATCGTAGAGGTCGTCGGCGTTCTTCATCGAGAAGCGCTTGAGCACCAGCAACACGCGGTTGGCCAGGCGCGACCAGAGGCACAGGCGGTAGGCGGTTTCCATGTCGGCGGCGCCGCGAATGGCCGAGGTGTGCTCACGCACATCATCGAGGCCGAGGCCTCGGGCCTCTTCGGCAAGCAGGCCTTCCAGGCCTTTGGGGCAGGTGAGATAGAGTTCGAAACGGTCCGACATGAGTATTCCAGCGCCTTGGGCTATGTAAGTGACGAGGCGACGCATCGCCTTGCCGATGTTTGCCCGAACGCCCTTCCAGCAAGCGTCCGAGTGGCCTTCCCCGCTGCATCAGCGCAGCTGGGGGGCCGGGCCGCCTGATCGATCCGCTGCTCGCCAGGGGGCAAAAACAGCTTAGATCATCAGGCAGTACCAATAATTTCCGTCGACGTCGGGGTACGTGTGACCCTTCGTCGCATTACCAAATATTTCTGTCATCCCGGCGCAACGCTGGCGAAATGACGTCAAGGTTCGGCAAACCCCGATCATAGCGGGCTCAACGTCAAACAAGGTTGAGTCGCATTTATTTACTTATCCCCTCACCCTTGGAAAGGTTACGTGCTTATGACAAATCGATCATTCACACGGTGACCTGCATTCGATAGAACTGGTCTCAGGCCGCTTCGCAACGAGGCGGCACCTTCAGCTCGCCACGCCGGCAGCGAGCGCAAAACCGGCAGAAAGACTCTGCCCGGCCTCGGAGAGGCCGACGGGACATTACAGTCAACAAGTGAGGGCAACACCCTATGAGAAGACTTAAGCGTGATCCGTTGGAAAGAGCATATTCACGTGGCTACCAATACGGGGTCACCGGCAAATCCCGCGAACTTTGCCCCTTTACTCTTCCTTCAGTTCGCCAAGCCTGGATCAACGGCTGGCGCGAAGGTCGCGGCGATAACTGGGACGGAATGACTGGCACCGCTGGCATCCATAGACTCAACGAAAATCACGCCGTTGGCTGAACGAGGACACTGAATTCGAGTTACCATGCGCGCCCTATCCGGGCGGCGGGCTTCGGCCCAGGGGCCCCTTGAAGGGGCCCTTTTTTATGCCCGCCTTCAGGCCTTGGGCATTGCCGCGATCGCATCCACCGCTTCACGGATCAGCGCTGGGCCTTTATAGATGAAGCCCGAGTAAATCTGCACCAGGCTCGCACCCGCAGCGATCTTCTCTGCCGCATGGCGGCCTTCGGTAATGCCACCGGCGGCGATGATCGGCAGCTTGCCACCCAGCTCGCCCGCCAGCACCTTCACAATGTGCGTGCTCTTCTCCAGCACGGGCGCGCCCGACAGACCGCCGGCCTCGCCACCATGCTCCAGCCCTTCGACACCTTCGCGACCCAGGGTGGTGTTGGTGGCAATCACCGCATCCATCCCAGACTCCATCAGCGCGCTGGCGACCAGTGCGGTTTCCTCGTCGCTCATGTCTGGAGCGATCTTGATCGCCAGCGGCACGCGCTTGCCATGCTCGGCCGCCAGTTGCTCACGGCGCTCGGCCAGGGCATCGAGCAGCTGCTTGAGCGAGTCGCCGAACTGCAGGCTGCGCAGGCCCGGGGTGTTCGGCGAGCTGACGTTGACGGTGATATAGCTGGCTTCGGTATAGACCTTGTTCAGGCAGATCAGGTAGTCGTCGACCGCCCGCTCGACCGGGGTATCGAAGTTCTTGCCGATGTTGATGCCCAACACGCCGTCATAACGCGAAGCCCGCACCCGCTCGAGCAGGTGATCGACGCCCAGGTTGTTGAAGCCCATGCGGTTGATGATTGCCGTCGCCTGCGGCAGGCGGAACAACCGTGGCTTGGGGTTGCCCGGCTGCGGACGCGGGGTCACGGTGCCGATCTCGACGAAGCCGAAGCCCAGCTGGGCAAAGCCGTCGATGGCCGCGCCGTTCTTGTCCAGGCCCGCCGCCAGCCCCACCGGGTTGGCGAAGTTCAAGCCCATCACGGTCACCGGCAACGCGGCCGGCTGCTTGCACAGCACGCCGTTGAGCCCAAGCCGGCCACCGGCGCCGATCAGGTCCAGGGACAGGTCATGGGAGGTTTCCGGGGAAAGCTTGAACAGCAGCTGGCGGGCCAGGGTATACATGGGCGGGCAAGGCTCGGGGTGAGTGAGGCAGCGATTATAGCCAGCGCGCGCCCGGCATGACAGGGGCTTGGCACATGGGTTGCTACTTCCCCTGCCAACAGCCTCTTCAGTACAGGCGAGAACCTTCGTGAATACAGCACCTCTGGCCTGGGTAACCGGCAGCGACGCGCCGGAAAAACCCAGCCTCAACATCGGCTACATGGCCCTGACCGATTGCGCCTCGGTGGTGGTCGCCGCCACCCAGGGCTTCGCCCAGCAGCACGGCCTGACCCTGAATCTCAAACGCCAGGGCTCCTGGGCCGGCCTGCGCGACAAGCTGGCCAGCGGCGAACTGGATGCCGCCCATTGCCTGTACGGCCTGGTCTACGCCGTGCATCTGGGCATCGGCGGTGTGCCGGCCAGCGACATGGCAGTGCTCATGGGGCTGAACCAGAATGCCCAGGCCATCAACCTGTCGCCGGCCCTGCAGCGCAAGGGCGTGACCAGCCCTGAGGCACTGGCGCAACAGGTGCACCAGCATGGCGCACGGCTGACCTTCGCCCAGACCTTCCCCACCGGCACCCACGCCATGTGGCTGTATTACTGGCTGGCCAGCCAGGGCATCCACCCGCTGCACGACGTCACCAGCGTGGTAGTGCCTCCGGCCCAGATGGCGGCGCATATCCAGGCCGGGCGCATCGACGGCTTCTGCGTCGGCGAGCCTTGGGCCGCCGCCGCCGTCAGCCAGGGCCAGGGCTTCACCCTGGCCACCAGCCAATCGATCTGGCCCGATCACCCGGAGAAGGTACTGGCCAGCACCCGCACCTTCGTCGAGCACTACCCCAACAGCGCACGCGCACTGATCAAGGCGATACTCGCTGCCAGCCAGTTCATCGAACAGAGCCCGCAGAACCTGCGCAGCACCGCGCAACTGCTCAGCGGCAGCGCCTACCTCGACACACCGCTCGAGAACGTCGAGCCGCGCCTGCTGGGTAACTATCAGGACGGCCTGGGCAACGCCTGGCACGACCGCCACGCCCTGCGCCTGTTCGACCAAGGCCGCGCCAACCTGCCTTACCTGTCGGACGGCATGTGGTTCATGACCCAATTCCGCCGCTGGGGCCTGCTGCGCGACGACCCCGACTACCTCGGCGTGGCTCGCCAGGTGCAGCAATTGCAGCTGTACCGAGAGGCCGCTGAAGCTCTCGGCGTGCCCTGCCCTGCGTCGGCAATGCGCAGCAGCTTGCTGATCGACGGTACACGCTGGGACGGCAGCGATCCGTATGCCTACGCCCGCAGTTTCCGCCTGCACGCCTTGGGCGAAATGCCCGATGCCCGGATCGGTCTGTGAGGGCCATGGCCATGCTGCGCATCTTGCTGATAGACGATACCCAGAAGAAGGTTGGCCGCCTCAAGGCCGCATTGCGTGAAGCGGGATTCGAAGTGATCGAGGCGCCAGACCTGACCATCGACCTGCCGGCCTGCGTCGAAACGGTGCGCCCGGACGTGGTGCTGATCGATACCGACTCACCCGACCGCGACGTGATGGAACAGGTGGTCCTGGTCAGTCGCGACCAGCCACGGCCAATTGTGCTGTTCACCGACGAGCATGATCCGGCGGTGATGCGCCAGGCGATCCAGGCCGGGGTCAGCGCCTACATCGTCGAAGGCATCCATGCGGCGCGTCTGCAGCCCATTCTCGATGTAGCCATGGCGCGCTTCGAGAGCGACCAGGCGCTCAAGGCCCAGCTGTTGGCGCGCGATCAGCAACTGGCCGAGCGCAAGCGCATCGAGCAGGCCAAGGGGCTGCTGATGAAGATGAAGGACTGCAACGAGGAACAGGCCTACACCCTGATGCGCCGGCAAGCCATGAGCCGACAGCAGAAGCTCATTCAGGTGGCCGAGCAGATCATTGCCATGCATGAAATGCTCGGCTGATCGAGTTGGCCCAGCTCTTGCTGAAGATAGTTCACCGGTAGCCAACGGCGGTTGCCTCATAAAACTCCCGACAAAGACGTCGCTCTCCCCTCCACGCCAGTGGACCGGGTAGCGGCGTCTTTTTCGTTTCCGTTGCATTGCCGAGTGAGGTGTTCGATGAGTACCAGCTTCTGGAAATCCGGGCATGTGCCCACGCTGTTCGCCGCGTTCCTGTATTTCGACCTGAGCTTCATGGTCTGGTACCTGCTTGGCCCGCTGGCGGTCCAGATTGCCGCCGACCTGCAACTGAGCGCCCAGCAGCGCGGCCTGATGGTGGCCACGCCGATCCTTGCCGGTGCCGTGCTGCGTTTCGTCATGGGTGTGCTGGTCGATCGCCTGTCGCCTAAGACCGCCGGCCTGATCGGCCAGGTGATCGTCATCGTCGCCCTGGCCAGCGCCTGGTACCTGGGCGTGCACACCTATGAGCAAGCCCTGCTGCTGGGCGTGTTCCTCGGTGTGGCCGGCGCCTCGTTCGCCGTGTCGCTGCCGCTCGCCTCGCAATGGTATCCACCACAGCACCAAGGCAAGGCCATGGGTATCGCGGGTGCGGGCAACTCCGGTACGGTGTTCGCCGCCCTGCTGGCCCCGGTGCTGGCTGCCGCGTTTGGCTGGAACAACGTGTTCGGCTTTGCCGTGCTCCCGCTGCTGCTGACCCTGGCGCTTTTCGCCCTGCTTGCCCGCAATGCGCCGCAACGGCCCAAGCCCAAGGCGGCAGCCGACTACCTCAAAGCCCTGGGCGACCGTGACAGCTGGTGGTTCATGTTCTTCTACAGCGTCACCTTCGGCGGCTTCATCGGCCTGGCCAGCGCCCTGCCCGGCTACTTCAGCGACCAGTACGCCCTGAGCCCGGTCAGCGCCGGCTACTACACCGCCGCCTGCGTGTTCGCCGGCAGCCTGATGCGCCCGCTGGGTGGCGCCCTGGCCGACCGCTTCGGCGGCATCCGCACCCTGCTCGGCATGTACAGTGTGGCCGCCATCTGCATCGCGGCAGTCGGCTTCAACTTGCCGAGTGCTGCAGCCGCCCTGGCGCTGTTCGTCAGTGCCATGCTCGGCCTCGGCGCTGGCAATGGCGCAGTGTTCCAGCTGGTACCACAACGCTTCCGCCAGGAGATCGGCGTGATGACCGGGTTGATCGGCATGGCCGGTGGCATCGGCGGCTTCCTGCTGGCGGCAGGGCTCGGTGCCATCAAGCAGCACACCGGCGACTATCAGCTGGGCCTGTGGCTGTTTGCCAGCCTCGGCCTGCTCGCCTGGTTCGGCCTGCATGGGGTCAAGCAACGCTGGCGCACCACCTGGGGCTCGGCAGCAGTTACCGCTGCACGGGTCTGAGGCACGGCGATGAGCCTGCAACTCAGCTTCGCCCAGGCCAGCGCCACCGGGCCGCGCACGGAGAACCAGGACGCTCTGCGCCTGGTCACGCCGGCGCCAGAGCTGGCCGCCAGCAAGGGCTATCTGTTCGCCCTTGCCGATGGCGTCAGCCAGTGCGCCGACGGTGGCCTGGCAGCCCGCGCCAGCCTGCAGGCACTGGCCATGGACTATTACGCCACGCCTGCCACTTGGGGAGTGGCCCAGGCCCTGGACCGCCTGCTGTTGGCACAGAACCGCTGGTTGCGCGCCCAAGGCAACCAGCCGCTGTTGACCACACTGAGCGCCCTGGTACTGCGCGGGCGCCGCTTCACCCTGGCGCACGTGGGCGATTGCCGAGCCTATCGCTGGCACGCCGGGCGCCTGCAATGCCTGAGCGAAGACCACGTCTGGGACCAGCCAGGCATGCAGCACGTACTCAAGCGCGCACTGGGCCTGGACCAGCACCTGCTGGTCGATTACCTGGACGGTGAGCTGCAAGCTGGCGAGTGCTACCTGCTGCTCAGTGACGGCGTCTGGGCCAGCCTTGGCGATCAGCACATTCAGGCCGTACTGCGCGAGCAACCCGACCTGCAGTCGGCCGCCGACACCCTGGTTGCCAGCGCCCATCACAACGGCAGCCAAGACAACGCCAGTGCCTTGCTGGTACGGGTCGAGCAACTGGGCACGGCCAACCTCGGCGACACCCTGGTGCAACTGCAGCAGTGGCCATTGCCGGGCCCGCTGCGCGCGGGTCAGGCACTTGATAACTGGCAAGTGGAGACGCGCCTGGCACACAGTCGCCAATCGCTGCTTTACCGCGTGCGCGATGCCCAAGGCCAACCCTGGCTGCTGAAAACCCTGCCCGGCGAGCGCGAACAAGAACCCGGTGCCGCCCAGGGACTGCTATTGGAAGAGTGGTTCCTGCGCCGGGTCGCTGGCCGGCACTTCCCCGAGCTGCACCCCGCGAGCCAGCGCCAGCACCTGTACTACGTGATGCGCGAACACAGCGGCAAGACCCTCGCCGCGCACCTCAACGAACATGGCCCGCTAGCGCTGGCCCAGTGGCTGGAAATCGCCCGCCAAATGCTGCAGGCCGTCGGTGTGCTGCATCGGCGCAATCTGCTGCACCGCGACATCAAACCGGAAAACCTGCACCTGGGCGATGACCGCCAGCTGCGCCTGCTGGACTTCGGCCTGGCGTACTGCCCGGGCCTGTCCCAAGACCCGCTGCACGAATTGCCCGGCACGCCCTCGTACATCGCCCCGGAAGCCTTCGAAGGCCAGCCACCAAGCCCGCGCCAGGACCTGTACGCCGTCGGTGTCACGCTCTATCGCCTGCTGACCGGGCATTATCCCTACGGGGAGATCGAGGCCTTCCAGCGCCCGCGCTTTGGTCAGGCCATAAACCCCTCCCGCTACCGCCCCGACCTGCCCGAATGGCTGCAGCACAACATGCTGCAAGCCGTGGCAGCGGACCCGGCGCAACGCTTCGAAACCGCCGAACAATGGTTGCTGTTACTCGAACGCGGTGACCGCCAGGAGCTGCCCAGCCGCCCACGTCCGCTGCTGGAACGTGAACCGTTGAAGGTCTGGCGCACCCTGGCCCTGCTGTCCCTGGTGTTCAACCTGATACTGCTGTTCGCCCTGTTCAAGGGCTGAACGCACCCTGAAACCACAAACTGCAGGCAAAGAAAAACCCGGCCGAGGCCGGGTTTTTCATTGAAGCTTCAAACCAATTACTTGGCCTGGGCTTCTACCTGAGCTTCAACGCGACGGTTGATAGCACGGCCTTCTTCGGTGGCGTTGTCGGCAACCGGACGGGTTTCGCCGTAGCCAACCGACTGAACGCGGCTGGACTCAACACCGTACTGCTGGGTCAGAACCTGCTTCACAGCATTGGCACGACGCTCGGACAGCTTCTGGTTGTAGGCGTCTGGACCGACGGAGTCAGTGTGACCTTCAACCACGGTGGTGGTCTGTGGGTACTGCTTCATGAAGTCAGCCAGGTTCTTGATGTCGCCGTAGCTGTTTGGCTTGACGACCGACTTGTCGAAGTCGAACTTGACGTCCAGCTCAACGCGAACGACTTCGGCAACAGCCGGGCAGCCATCAGCGTCAACGGTAACGTTGGCTGGGGTGTCTGGGCACTTGTCGACGTTGTCGCACACGCCGTCGTTGTCGGAGTCGGAGCAGACTTCAGCAACTGGGGCTGGAGCAGCAGCAACCTTGCCACCGCTGCCACCGAAGTTCAGACCCACACCAACGCTTGGGCCCCACTCGGTGTAGCCGCTGTCGATGTTGTAGTTGGCTTCAACGCCGGCACGGGCGAAGAACATGTCGGTGATGTACCACTTGGCGCCAGCGCCAACGTTGGCGAAGGTGGAGTGGTCACGGCCGCTACGAGTGGCCTGGCCCAGGCTCTCGTGAGCGAAACCAGCGGAAACGTACGGACGCAGAGCGTCGCCGACGGTACCGAAGTGGTAGGTAGCGTCCAGCTTGGCCTTGGAACCTTTGATGTCTTTGTTGCCGTCATCGCCACGAGCGTTGTGAGTCTCGTTGTAGCCCAGGTCCAGGGATACGTCGTCGGTCAGGAAGTAACCCAGGCGAACACCAGGGTTGGTGCCGTCGTTCTTGAAGTTACGTTCGCTGTCGTAGTACTGCTTGGTCACGTTGCCTTCGATTTCGACTGCGCCCTGGCCTTGAGCCATAACGCCGAACGAAGTAGCTGCGACGAGCGAGCCAATGGCCAAGCCCAAGGTGTTTTTCAATTTCATCCGTTAAATCCCCATCTGGTGATAGTTAAGCAGTCCCACCAACATCCGGGGGACAACTCGACGGCAAGTCTAGCAGAACTCGCCGATTCGTTAGAGATATTTACAAGGGACTAAGTTTCATCCAAACCTGCAAATTTCTCACGAAGCTTGTCTAGCGCGCGCTTGTAGCGCATTTTCGTTGCGCTCAAGCCCATGTGCATGATATCGGCGATCTCCTGAAATTCCAGTTCCGCGACAAAACGCAGCACCAGGATTTCCCGGTCAATCGGGTTCACATGCACCAGCCACTTGTCCAGCCCGCCTTTTTCTTCCGGTTTCGGTGCCTTCTCTTCGGACGCCTCTTCTACAGGGTCCAGGCTCAAGGCATCCATCAACCGGCGTTTACGACGCTCCTTGCGGTACTGGGTAATGCATTCGTTGTAGGTAATGCTGTAGAGCCAGGTCTTGAACTTGGACTTGCCCTCGAAGTTCTTCAGACCGTACAGCACCTTCAGCATCACTTCCTGACAGACATCATCAGCGTCGCGGTCGTTCCCCAGATAACGCGCACAGACGTTGAACAGGGTCCGCTGGTAGCGCCGCATGAGTTCCTCATAGGCGCGGGTTACGTGGTACAGCTCCTCATGCGAACGCGCCACCAACTCCTCGTCGGTGAGTTCGCGGGGGTCGTAACGCATGGGCGGCGAATGAACTTTATTCAAAACGGATCTGGCCGACAGTCAGGTCAATGTCGCCGCTCAGCCCCATGGGGCGATTTTCGCGGCGGCATACATTAACAGCTTTTGTGCGGTTAGCGGCTATTGACTCGCTGCTCGAGGAGCACGCGATTGGACAGCGACACCAGTTCGCCATCATCGGTCAACAGCGTCGTCTTGACCGTGCCGATCTCTTCGATCATTCCTTCAACCTCTCCAATCCGCACCTGCTGGCCGACCTGGTAGAGTTCGCGAACGTAGATGCCGGCCAGGATCTGCCCGGCGATTTCGCGGCTGCCAAGGCCCATGGCAAGCGCAACGGCCAGACCAACGGTAATCAGCCCGATGACGATCACGTGGTTGAGCAGGTCGGTCTTGACCTCCAGCTGGCTGATGGCCACCGAGATGCTGATGATGATCACCAGGCCTTGGGTGATGCGCCCCAGGCCCGCAGAGTACTCCAGGCCGATACCTTCGGCCGCGCCGCGCACCAGGCCGTTGGCTACCTGCGCCAGCAGCACGCCGGCCAGCAGTACCAGGGCTGCGCCGAACACCTTGGGCAGGTACAGGGCGAGCATGTCGAGCGTTGCCGAAACGCGCTCCAGGCCCAGCGATTCCGCAGCAGAGACGAGGAAGATCAGCAATACGAACCAGTAGACGATCTTGCCGACCAGGGTCGAGATCGGCACCTGGATGCCGATACGGCCCAGCATCTTGGTCGCACCGGTGCCAGCCATCAGGCGGTCCAGGCCAAACTTGGCCAGGAGTTTGGAAAGCAGTGTATCGAGCAGCTTGGCCACCACGAAACCGAGCAGCACCACGACCAGCGCGCCGAACAGGTTGGGGATGAAGTTCGCTACCTTGGTCCATAGGGCGGTCATTGCAGTGACCAGGCTCTGGGTCCAGAGATCGAGTTCCATATTCAATCGGCCTTATCTGCTTTGCTGCCAGTGGCAGCGTTGCGGGTAGAGTGTCGACGCACCGGCGCAACGTGCGCCGAGCCATTGTTCACGGCGATCAGCAGCGCCTGGCTCCAACGACCAAGCAGGCTGAACAGATCACCGGCACCGACCTGGCGGTTGGCGGTTTTCAGCACGCGACCCAGGCACGCGGCATCGTCTCGCTCCTCACCAGAGGGCGACGCGTTGAGCAGGTCACGCAGGGATTGTTCAAACGGATCGTGCATGGGCACCTCGCGCAGTGTCACTCAGAGACGAGGTGGCCGGGCGATGGGTCACACATCGCAGTGGAACGAATGTTTCAGGATGACTCGGCATGTTCATACCCAGCGCAACCGCCGGAACAACCACCACTGCCCTACCGCCAGGCCCAGCACGACGATGCAGGCCAGCAGGAAGCCATAAGGGTTGCTCGACCCCGGAATGCCGCCGACGTTGATGCCGAGCAGCCCGGTAATGAAACTCATGGGCAGGAAGATGCAGGTGATGATGCCGAAGCGGTACATGGTCCGGTTCATCCGCTCGCTGCGCCGGCGGTCTTCGCTTTCCAGTACCAGCGCTGCCCGCTCGCGGGTCAGTTCGAGCTCTTCGAGGTAGCGGATCAGGCTGTTGTTCAGCTCGTTCCAGTAATCGGCGTCGGCATCGCAGAACCAACTCAATTTGCTGCGCGACAACTGGGCGTAGATCTCCCGCTGTGGCGCCAGGAACCGGCGCAGCCCTGCGGCGCGGCGGCGAATCTGCTGCAGGCTGCCATGCTCCGGCGAATACCGTTCGTCGGATTCGACCTTTTCTTCTTCGTCGTCGACCAGTTCCGAGAGGTCGCTGACCAGGCTCTGGACTTTTTCAGTCAGCAGTTCGCCCATCAACAACAGCAGTTCGGACGCCGATTTCGGCCCCCTGCCCTCTTCAAGCTGCTGAAGGATCTCATCGCTGGCACGCAACGGCCGCAAACGCAGCGAAATGACCCGCTGCGCCTGGGCATGGATGCGTACCGAAACCATGTCCTCGGGCTCGGCGCCCGGGTTGAGGTTGACCCCGCGCAGAAACAGCAGCATCTGTTCACCGGCCTGCGGCAACAGCCGTGGCCGGGTGTTTTCCTCCAGCAGCAGATCGCAGGCGAACTCGCTCAGGCCACTGTCTTGCAGCAACCAGGTGCGGGTTTGCGGATGGCTGCGATCCCAGTGCAGCCACAGGCTTTCTTGTGGCTGCAGTTGCAGGTCGTCCAGCTCGGTCCGGGCAATCGAACGCGCGCCGCCTTTACCATCGAGCACCAGGGCATGCACCAGCCCCCACTGCGCGTTGTCTTCCTCGAACATCAAAGCTCCATCAGCGCGTACTGCGCGTCACTCCGGCATTTTCAGCGGGCTTGGCGAAATGATCACGCCGTTGTTGTCGGCATACAGGTACTCGCCCGGGCGGAAGGTGACACCGGCAAAGGTCACGGCCACGTTGAGGTCGCCGATGCCGCGCTTGTCGGTTTTCATCGGGTGGCTGGCCAGTGCCTGCACACCAACGTCGGTCTGGATCAGTACATCGACGTCTCGCACGCAGCCGTAGATCACCAAGCCTTCCCAGCCGTTCTTGGCGGCCTTCTCCGCGAGCATGTCGCCGAGCAGCGCACGGCGCAGCGAGCCACCGCCGTCGACCACCAGAACCTTGCCCTTGCCATCGAGCTCGACCTGCTCCTTGACCAGCGAGTTGTCTTCGAAGCATTTGATGGTGACGATCTGGCCACCGAAGGAATCACGACCACCGAAGTTGCTGAACATCGGTTCCAGCACCTGAACCAGGTCCGGGTAGGCATCACACAGGTCGGGCGTTACGTAATGCTGCATGGGAAGCTCCTGTCAGTCACAACGAAAGCGGGTATCGGCCAAGGCTACACCGTAGAAGCCGTTGCAGTCATCCAAGACTGAGCGGTCGTGTTTTGTCTGTTCTGGCCTCTTCGCGGGCAGCCCGCTCCCACAGGGACTTCACAGCCCTTGAGAGCAGTGCTATCCCTGTGGGAGCGGGCTGCCCGCGAAGAGGCCAGAACAGATGAAGCAAATTCAACTGGCAGGCACCGGCTCGTGCACCACCGTCGACTCATGCACCGGCAACAGCGGATCGCGCAACCAGCGCTCCACTAACGGCCAGACCTGCGCCTGCGCCGCCTTGCTCACCAGCATGTCGACATGCCCAAAGGCCTCGAAACCCTCTTCACGGCCCAGCCGAAGGAACTGCTTGCGCTCGCCACCCAGCTGATCGAACAGCTTTCGGCAGGCCCACACCGGGTCCTGGAAGTCCCCCGCGCCGGCCACCGCCAGCACCGGCACATCCACGTCGGCCAGCCCCGCCCACCAGTCGTTCTGCTTGTCGCCAAAGCGGCCGAACAGGCCATGCCAGCGCATGCTCTCAAGGGCCAGGCCAATCGGCTCGTCCTCCGGCCCACGCTTGAACCGCGGCCCGGAAATCTGCCCCCAGCGCTTGAGCAGCAGTTTCGCCCCCCAGGTCAGCGGTGGCACTTTGAGCGGCCAATAGACACGACTGATCTGGGTGCCGAACAGCGCCACGCTGGCCACCTGCTCGGCCTTGAGAAAGCCGCCACCCAAGGCTGCCACCAAGGTGGTGCCGCCCAGGGAGTGACCAATCCAGTGCGGCGTCTGGCCAGACTGCTCACGCACGAACGCACCGATCAGCGGCAGGTCGTCGCGGGCATAGTCGGCCACGCTGTTGTGTTTCCAGTTGCGGTTACGCGGTGACAGGCCGTGGCCACGCATCTCCGGGATCCACACGTCGAACCCGGCCCGCGCCAGATAGGCCCCAAGGCCAATGCCCTTGGGTGAGTACCAGAAGCGCCGGTTGGAGAAGCTGCCATGCAGCAAAATCACCGGCACACCGTGGGGCCGGCCTTGATCAGCCAACCCCAGACGAGTAATGGCCAGCTCTACGGTGGGGTCAGGGCTGTTGCCGGCCTTGATCCGGTACACGTCTTCGCTGAGGTCACCGCGGCGCTCGGCACTGAGCAAGGCCACGGGAAAAAGGTTGCTGCTGCTTTGCATAAGGTTGCTTGGTGCACAAAAAAGGGCGGGATCCATCACTGGAACTCGCCCTGGAAATAACCAGGCGGGGGCACGCCAGACGCCCCCCGCAATTTACCGCATCAGGCCGCGCCCTGGCCTTCAGCCAGGAAGAACCAGGTCTCGAGGACCGAGTCCGGGTTCAGCGACACGCTTTCGATGCCCTGCTCCATCAGCCACTTGGCCAGGTCTGGGTGGTCCGATGGGCCCTGGCCGCAGATGCCAATGTACTTGCCGGCCTTGTTGCACGCCTGGATGGCGTTGGCCAGCAGCTTCTTCACGGCCGGATTACGCTCGTCGAACAGGTGGGCGATGATGCCCGAGTCGCGGTCCAGGCCCAGGGTCAGCTGGGTCAGGTCGTTGGAACCGATCGAGAAGCCGTCGAAGTACTCGAGGAACTCTTCGGCGAGGATCGCGTTGGACGGCAGCTCGCACATCATGATCACGCGCAGGCCGTTGTCGCCACGGGCCAGACCATTTTCGGCCAGCAGGTCGACCACTTGGCTGGCCTCACCCAGGGTGCGTACGAACGGCACCATGATCTCGACGTTGGTCAGGCCCATTTCGTTGCGCACGCGCTTCAGCGCACGGCACTCGAGCTCGAAGCAGTCACGGAACGACTCGCTGATGTAGCGCGAGGCGCCGCGGAAGCCCAGCATCGGGTTTTCTTCTTCAGGCTCGTACAGCTTGCCGCCGATCAGGTTGGCGTACTCGTTGGACTTGAAGTCCGACAGGCGCACGATGACCTTTTTCGGGTAGAAGGCCGCCGCCAGGGTGCTGATGCCCTCGACCAGCTTCTCGACATAGAAGCCGACCGGGTCGTTGTAGCCGGCGATGCGCTTGTCGACGCTTTCTTTCAGGTCGGCAGGCAGACCCGCGTAGTTCAGCAGCGCCTTGGGGTGCACGCCGATCATGCGGTTGATGATGAATTCCAGACGCGCCAGGCCCACACCGGCGTTCGGCAGTTGGGCGAAGTCGAAGGCGCGGTCCGGGTTGCCGACGTTCATCATGATCTTGAACGGCAGCTCCGGCATGGCGTCCACCGAGTTCTGCTTGACGTCAAAGCCCAGCTCACCCTCGAAGATGAAGCCGGTATCGCCTTCGGCGCAGGATACGGTCACGCCCTGGCCGTCTTTGAGCACCTGGGTGGCGTTGCCGCAACCGACCACGGCCGGGATGCCCAGCTCACGGGCGATGATCGCCGCGTGGCAGGTACGCCCACCACGGTTGGTGACGATGGCGCTGGCGCGCTTCATCACCGGTTCCCAGTCCGGGTCGGTCATGTCGGACACCAGCACGTCGCCCGGCTGCACCTTGTCCATCTCGGACACGTCGTTGATCACGCGGACCTTGCCGGCGCCGATGCGCTGGCCGATGGCGCGGCCTTCGACCAGCACGGTGCCCTTCTCTTTGAGCAGGTAGCGCTCCATGACGTTGGCGCTGGCGCGGCTCTTCACGGTCTCAGGGCGGGCCTGGACGATGTACAGCTTGCCGTCGTCACCGTCCTTGGCCCATTCGATGTCCATCGGGCGCTGGTAGTGCTGCTCGATGATCATCGCCTGCTTGGCCAGTTCGTTGACTTCGTCGTCGCTCAGGCAGAAGCGCGCACGCTCGGCGCGGTCGACCTCGACAGTCTTGACCGAGCGACCGGCCTTGGCTTCGTCGCCATAGACCATCTTGATCGCCTTGCTGCCCAGGTTGCGGCGCAGGATGGCCGGGCGGCCAGCCTCAAGGGTTTGTTTGTGCACGTAGAATTCGTCAGGGTTGACCGCACCCTGCACCACGGTTTCACCCAGGCCGTAGGCGCCGGTGATGAACACCACGTCACGGAAGCCCGACTCGGTGTCGAGGGTGAACATCACGCCGGCGGTGCCGGTTTCCGAACGGACCATGCGCTGCACGCCAGCGGACAGGGCCACCAGCTTGTGGTCGAAGCCCTGGTGCACGCGGTAGGCGATGGCGCGATCGTTGAACAGCGAGGCGAACACTTCCTTGGCCGCGCGGATCACGTTGTCGACGCCACGGATGTTGAGGAAGGTTTCCTGCTGGCCGGCGAACGAGGCATCCGGCAGGTCTTCGGCGGTGGCCGAGGAACGCACGGCCACGGCCATGTTGTCGTTGCCCTTGGACATTTCGGCGAAGGCGGTGCGGATTTCCGCATCCAGGCGGGCCGGGAACTCGGCCTCCATCACCCACTGGCGGATCTGCGCGCCGGTCTTGGCCAGGGCGTTGACGTCGTCCACGTCCAGCGCATCGAGGGCCGCGTGGATCTGGTCGTTCAGGCCACTTTGTTCAAGAAAATCACGGTACGCCTGAGCCGTAGTGGCAAAGCCGCCCGGCACCGACACACCGGCACCAGCGAGGTTACTGATCATCTCGCCCAGGGATGCGTTCTTGCCCCCCACATGCTCCACATCGTGGACGCCGAGCTTATCGAGGGAAACTACGTACTCTACCAAGGTGATCTCTCCACTAACTGTATTGGAAAAGCTCAAGGGCGCCCGCCTGCCTTCGTTGACTGGGCCGGACGCTTGTGGCCTGTACCTGGAAAATAGGTTCGCAAAATATGGCAGAATGCTGACAGCCGCATTCGGCAAACCGAACTTATCATATCCAAGAAACGTCATCAGCTTAAGGCCCAGATCGCAAATGAAACGAACCGCGTTCTTCATCTCCGATGGCACCGGCATCACCGCCGAAACCCTGGGCCAGAGCCTGCTCGCTCAATTCGAAAGCATTCCTTTCAATAAATTCACCCGTCCGTACATCGACAGCCCGGAAAAAGCGCGGACCATGGTGCAGCAGATCAACGCTGCCGCAGAGCGCGATGGCATGCGGCCGATCATCTTCGACACCATCGTCAATCAGGACATCCGTGAGATCCTGGCGACGTCGAACGGCTTCATGATCGACATCTTTTCTTCGTTTTTATCCCCGCTTGAGCAGGAACTGACTGCCCATTCGTCGTATTCCGTGGGCAAGTCGCACTCGATTGGTGGCAATTCCAACTACATGGAACGCATCGAGGCGGTGAACTTCGCCCTGGACAACGATGACGGCGCGCGCACCCATTACTACGACAAGGCCGACCTGATCCTGGTCGGCGTGTCGCGCTGCGGCAAGACCCCGACCTGCCTGTACATGGCCATGCAATTCGGTATCCGCGCCGCCAACTACCCGCTGACCGAGGACGACATGGAGCGCCTGCAGTTGCCGGCGGTGCTGAAAAAGCACCACAGCAAGCTGTTCGGCCTGACCATCGACCCGGACCGCCTGACCGCCATCCGCCACGAGCGCAAGCCCAACAGCCGCTATTCGAGCTTTGCCCAGTGCGAATTCGAGGTGCGCGAGGTGGAGAACCTGTTCCGCCGAGAGAACATTCCCAACATCAACTCCACGCATTTCTCGGTGGAAGAGATTTCGGCGAAGATCCTGGTCGAGAAAGGCGTGGAGCGCAGATTCAAGTAAGCCCGCGAAAGGGCCAGCACAGGAGTACAAAAAAGCCCCGGCATCGCTGCCGGGGCTTTCTTTTACCTCAGTACCTGACTCAGGACGGCACCACCGCCGCCTGCCCACTCAGCGCCAAATCGACCAGCTCGCGGTTGGCCACCGCGTACATCGCATAGTCGGTGCCGGTGGCGTTGCGCAGGTCGTCGAGCATGGCGCGCCAGCGCTCGACCATCACCCGGTGCTGCTCGGCCCACAGCGCCACACGGGCGTCCATGTCTTCCGGGGCATCGGCCATCTGCAATACCGAGATGGTGATCGCCCGCTGCTGCAGGTCGATGTCGTCGCGGAACGCCTCGCGGGCCAAGGCCTGCCAGTTGTTTTCCACCGGCAGGTTGCTGATTTCCTGCAGGTACCAGGTCAGGTCCAGTGCGCTGCCCACGGCGAAGAACGCCTTGGCCACCTGTGCCGGGTCATGGCCGGTCACGTCCGAAGCCTCGATGATCGGCAACAGGGTATACAGGTGAGTGGTACCGGCCACCATGCGCGCCAGCAACTCCGGTACACCAGCGTCGACGAAGCTCTGGTAACGCACCATCCAGCGCTCGCGGGTCGGGCCTTCCAGCAGCTCGTCGAGCTTGAGCCCCAGCTGGGCGATTTTCGGCCCGAAGTGCGCGGTGTCACGCCCGGCATCCTGCTCGTTGCGCCGGCTACGCAGGAACCAGCGGGTGGCGCGGCGGCCCAGGCGCATCAGCTCGTCCATCAGGGTCAGCTGGATTTCCGCCGGCACCTGGTAGTCCAGCGCCTCGATCTGGCGGAACCAATGCGGCAGGTGGAAGATGTCACGCACGATCACATAGGCCCCGGCGACGTTGGCCGGGCTCATGCCAGTCGATTCCTTCAGGCGCTGGACGAAGGTGATGCCCATGTTGTTGACCAGGTCGTTGGCGATCTGGGTGCTGACAATCTCGCGCTTCAGGCGGTGACGGCGCATGGCGTCGGCGAACTTGCTGACCAGCGACGGCGGGAAGGCGGTTTCCATGTCGCGGGTCAGGTAATCGTCATCCGGCACCAGCGACTTGAGCAACTGCTCCTTGAGGTCGATCTTGCTGTACGAGATCAGCACCGACAGCTCGGCGCGGGTCAGGCCCTGGCCGGCAGCCAGGCGCTCGGCCAGCTGTTCTTCGGACGGCAGGAACTCGATGGCCCGGTCCAGCTTGCCACGGCCTTCGAGGTCGGCCATCAGGCGCTTGTACTCGGCGATCCGCTCGCGGGCGCGGCGGGCGGCCAGCGACAGCGCCTGGGTCTGCTTGTAGTTGTTGCCCAGCACCAGGCTGGCCACTTCGTTGGTCATGCTGCCGAGCAGCTGGTTGCGCTGCTTCTCGGTCATGTCGCCACCCTGCACCACTTCGTTGAGCAGGATCTTGATGTTGACCTCGTGGTCGGAGCAGTCCACGCCACCGGCGTTGTCGATGAAGTCGGTGTTGGTGGCACCACCGTGCAGGCCGAATTCGACACGACCAAGCTGGGTCATGCCGAGGTTGCCGCCCTCGCCCACCACCTTGCAGCGCAGCTCGTTGCCGTTGACCCGCAGCGCATCGTTGGCCTTGTCGCCGACATCGGCATGGCTTTCGCTGCTGGCCTTGACGTAGGTGCCGATACCACCGTTCCACAGCAGGTCGACCGGGGCCTTGAGCAGCGCGTGCAGCAGCTCGGTCGGCGTCAGGCGATCGGCCTCGATGGCAAAGCGCTCTTTCATCTGCGGGCTGATGGCGATGCTCTTGGCACTGCGCGGGAAGATCCCGCCGCCTTCGGACATGATGCTGGTGTCGTAGTCGCTCCAGGCCGACCGCGGCAAGTCGAACAGGCGCTGGCGCTCGACGAAGCTGGTGGCCGGGTCCGGGTTCGGGTCGATGAAGATGTGCAGGTGGTTGAACGCCGCCACCAGTTGCAGCTTGTCGGACATCAGCAGGCCGTTGCCGAATACGTCGCCGGCCATGTCGCCAACACCAATCACGGTGATCGGGTCCTGCTGCACGTTGATGCCACGCTCGCGGAAGTGGCGCTGCACGCCAACCCAGGCGCCGCGGGCGGTAATGCCCATCTTCTTGTGGTCATAACCGGCCGAACCACCTGAAGCGAACGCATCGCCAAGCCAGAAGCCATAGTCGATGGCGATACCGTTGGCGATGTCGGAGAAGGTCGCGGTGCCCTTGTCGGCCGCCACCACCAGGTACGGATCGTCGTCATCGTGACGTACCACGTTGGCCGGCGGCACCACGCCACCGTCCTTGAGGTTGTCGGTGATGTCGAGCAGGCCGGAGATGAAGATGCGGTAGCAGGCCACGCCCTCGGCGGCGATCTCGTCGCGGGTGCCGCCCAACGGCAGCCGGCGCGGCAGGAAGCCGCCTTTGGCGCCGACCGGCACGATCACCGAGTTCTTCACCTGTTGGGCTTTGACCAGGCCCAGCACTTCGGTGCGGAAGTCTTCCTCACGGTCCGACCAGCGCAGGCCGCCGCGAGCGACGTTGCCGAAGCGCAGGTGCACGCCCTCGACCCGTGGCGAATAGACGAAGATCTCGAACTTCGGCACCGGCTTGGGCAGCTCGGGAATCAGCTTGGGGTTGAACTTGAAGCTGAAGTACGACTTGTTCTGGCCGTTGGCATCCGGCTGGTAGAAGTTGGTGCGCAGGGTGGCCTTGATCAGGTCCAGGTAGCGCCGCAGGATGCGGTCCTCGTTGAGCACCTGGACCTCGTCCAGGGCCGTGAGGATCGCCTGCTCCAGGCGCTGCTGCTTGTCGTCCAGGTCTTCATTGGTGAGCTTGCGCGCCAGGTAGAAGCGGGTCTTGAACAACCGGGTCAGCTCGCGGGCGATATCGGTGTGGTTGTTCAAGGTGCTGGCGATGTAGCCAAGGTCGAAGCCCAGCCGGATCTGCTTCAGGTAACGGGCATAGGCACGCAGCAGCGCCACGTCACGCCATGGCAGGCCGGCGGTGAGTACCAGCCGGTTGAAGGCGTCGTTCTCGGCGTCGCCCTTGACGATGTGGATGAAGGCATCTTGCAGCGTGTCGTTGAGCTGCTGGATGTCCAGGTCCAGGCCTTCGCTGTAGGTGAAGGCGAAGTCGTGGATCCAGAACTCACGCCCGCTGGCGTGGCGCAGGCGGTAAGGGAACTCGCCAAGCACGCGCAGGCCGAGGTTTTCCAGGATCGGCAGCACATCCGACAGCGCCAGCGGGGTATCGGCGTGGTACAGCTTGCAGTGCAGCAGGCGCTCGCCCAGACGGGTCAGTGGCTGGTAGAAACTCATCGCCAGCGGCTTGCTCTCGGACAATGCCACCACGTGCTGCAGGTCGACCACCGCCGAATGCGCCGGGAAGCGCTCGCGGTAGCCCGCCGGGAAGCCTTTAGGGAAGTCGCCGAGGATGTTGGTGCCCTGGGCTTCGCCGAAGTTCTCGATGACCAGCGCAGAGTAATCGTCTTGCCATGAGCGGCAGGCCTGGATGACTTCGTTTTCCAGCTGCTGCGGGTCGATATCGATACGGTTCTTCGGGTCGACCCGCAGGATCAGCTGCACACGCGCCAGCACCGATTCGGAGAAGAAGGTCCAGAACTCGCAGTCGCTGGCCTTCAGGCGCTCCATCAGCACCTGCTGGATCTTCTGCCGCACTTCGGTGGAATAGATTTCGCGCGGCACATAGGCCAGCCCGTAGCAGAAGCGCCCGTACGGGTCCTTGCGCAGGAACACGCGAATCTTGTTGCGTTCCTGGATCTGCACGATCGACATCACGGTGCTGAACAGCTCGTCGATCGGAGTCTGGAACAGGTCGTCGCGCGGCAGCACTTCGAGGACCTGGGCCAGCTCCTTGCCCAGGTGCGCTTTCGGGTCGAAACCGGAACGGCGCTCGACTTCGGCGACCTTGACGCGGATGTAAGGGATTGCATGCACGCTCTCGCCGTACACCGACGAGGTGTACAGGCCCATGAAGCGGTGTTCCTTGATGACCTTGCCGTCGGCATCCAGCTGGCGGATCGACACATAGTCCGGGTAGGCCGGGCGATGCACGCGGCTGGGCAGCGCGGCCTTGGCGAACGACAGCAGCAGTGGCTCGTTGAGGTAGGCCACGGCGTAGTCTTCGATGCGCAGCTCTTCCGCCGTCAGGCCCACGCGCAGGCGGCGCGGCAGGCCGAGGAACGACTGTTCGTCGTAGACCATCTGGCCACCGTTGCTGTCGGCCTGGACGGTGAATTCTTCATAGCCGAGGAAGGTGAAGTGGTTGTCCAGCAGCCATTCGAGGAAGGCCTTGACCTCGCCCTTTTCATGCTGGGCCGGGCCGTAGACGGTGTTCTCCACTTCGGCGACGACTTCACGCAGCTTGGCTTTCATCGGCTCGAAATCAGCCACCGCCACGCGCACTTCGGCCAGCACCTGCTCGATCTCGCGGGCCAGCACGGTCAGCTCGGCGGCATTGGCGCAGCGGTCGATCTCCAGGTACATCAGCGACTCGTGGCGCACGCCCTCGCCCTGGGTGCCCTTGGGCAGCAGTTCGAGCAGTTCGCCCTTGGCGCCGCGGCGCACGCTCAGCACCGTGGTCTGCAGGGTGTGGATGCTGTAGCCGCGGCGGTTCAGCTCGGTGCGTACCGAGTCGACCAGGAACGGCAGGTCGTGGTGCAGCACTTCGACCACGGTGTGGGTCGATTGCCAGCCATTGCGTTCGTAATCGGGGTTGTACACCCGCACTTGCGGGTACTCGGGGTCGAAGCGCTCGATGATGCGCCAAGCCGAGAGGGTACAGCCGGCCAGGTCCGAAAGCCGGCGCTGGGTGAGTTCGTCCAGAGAGATGATGCCGAAGAACTGCTCGGCGAATAGCGCCACTTGTGGCAGGGACTGTTCGCTGATGTGCTGCGCCAGGGCCGCTTGCAGTTGATGCTGGAAGTCGGCTTTGCTGGCTGCGGTGAAGAACGCCATCTGTGGTACTCCGCTTGGGCTTTGTATTAGTTGAAGCGTCGCGCACGTCCGCCATGTACGGATCAACAATAGCCAACCCATGGCAAGCCGGACGGTAAAAACCAGACGTTGAACGTGGCAGGCACGTTCAGGGCTCGCCGAAGCTTAACGACTGAGCGGTCATTGCCGCTTGCGAGGCTGCGACAATTTCGGTCAAGGGCTGGCAACTTTACGTTTATGGATGTGTGCAAGGCTGTCAGAATTCCCTCTCATTTCCAGAAACCCGAGCCGTTGCCATGCAAATCAAGACCGCCCTGCTGTTCGCCACCCCTTGCGATGACGAGGAAGACAACATGGCAACCTTGTGCTGCCACAGCGACAAGGGGCAGATGTTTCTGCTGACCCGTTACCCGGATGAAGACACCGTCGACCTGACCCTGGATGACGAGCCGTCGACCCTGGACGGGCTGAAGGTGACCTTGAGTGCACAGCGTTTGCTGATCGAGGTGGCGGCTGGGGATCGGGATGCGCTGAAAGGGGATGAGGCACTGGAGATCGTGCTGACTTCGGCAGGGACCGACCTTGAGGAAGTGGCGCTGACCCTGAAAAACATCCTGGATGGCACGGGCACCTTCGTCAGCGAGCTCTGAGTCTTCAAAATCTGTGCAGTCCCTGTAGGAGCGGCCTTGTGTCGCGAAAGGGCTGCGAAGCGGCCCCGGCAATTTCTACTGCGAAGCTGAAAACCTGGGGCCGCTTCGCGCCCCTTTCCGACCGGTCCGGCGCCCCGGCAAGGCCGCTCCTACAACATTGACAGGCAACCCTCAGAACAGGCATTGTCTGACAACCTGATAACTAGGCAACCGTTTCCATGCTAGAGCTCCAGCGCCCCGACACCCTGGTAGACCGTGTCGTCAGCGCCATTCGCGCCGAGATCGACTCCGGCCGTCTGGCCGCCGAATCGCGCCTGCCCACCGAACAGCAACTGGCCGAACAGCTGAACGTCAGCCGCTCGGTGGTGCGCGAGGCCGTGGCGCAGCTCAAGGCCGACGGCGTACTGATCGCCCGTCGCGGGCTCGGGTCCTACATTTCGCAAACACCTGCCGGTACCGTGTTCCGCTTCCCCGGCAGCAATGGCCGCAAGCCGGACCTGGTGCAGATGTTCGAAATGCGCCTGTGGATCGAAACCCAGGCCGCCGCCATCGCCGCCCGCCGTCGCGACGAGCAGGACCTGGCCCACATGGCCAAGGCCCTGCAGGAAATGCTCGACAAGCGCAGTGACTTCGCCACCGCCTCGGCCGCCGACGTGGCCTTCCACCGGGCGATTGCCGAAGCCAGCAAGAATGATTACTTCGTGGCCTTCCACGACTTCCTCGGTGGCCAGCTGGCCAGCGCCCGGCGCACCGCCTGGGAAAACTCCGCTGCCCACTCGGTGGGTGGCTCGGCCGATGCCAATCGTGAGCACCAGGCGCTGTACCAGGCCATCGCCGATGGCGACCGCCAGGCGGCCGCAGCCTGCGCCGAAGCGCACCTGCGCGCCTCGGCCAGGCGCCTGAAGATCGACCTCCCCGCCCTCGACTGACCCCGGAGAAACCAACGCGGCCTGACGCGGGCCCTTTTACGCACTACTTAGTCTGACAACCTGATAAGCAGATCCACCGACAAGAACACCAAGGTACCCCTGCATGACTTACGACTACTGCATCATCGGCGGCGGCATCGTCGGCCTCGCCACTGCGATGGCCCTGCTCGAACAGCGCCCGGGCGCCTCTCTGCTGATCCTGGAGAAGGAAGCCAGCCTCGGCCGCCACCAGACCGGCCACAACAGTGGCGTGATCCATGCGGGCATCTATTACGCACCGGGCAGCCTCAAGGCCGAACTGTGCAAGCGCGGCGCCCAGGCGACCAAGGACTTCTGCAGCGAGCACGGCATCGCCTTCGAGGTCTGCGGCAAACTGCTGGTGGCCTCCAACGACCTGGAAGTGCAACGCATGCAGGCCCTGTACGAGCGCTCGCAGCAGAACGGCCTGAAGGTCGAGCGCCTGGACGCGGCCGCGCTGGCTGAACGTGAACCGAACATCGTCGGCAAGGGCGCGCTGTTCCTCGATGCCACCGGCATCGTCGACTACACCCAGGTGTGCAACGCCATGGCCAAGGTGATCCGCCAGGCTGGCGGCGAGGTTCACCTGTCCACCCGCGTGCGTGCCATCCAGGAGCACGCCGACCATGTCGCGGTCGGCACCGACAGCCACACCTGGCGCGCCCGCCAGCTGGTGGCCTGCGCCGGCCTGCAGTCCGACCGCCTGGCGCGCCTGGCCGGGGTGAAGATCGACCACCAGATCATCCCCTTCCGCGGCGAGTACTACCGCCTGCCGGCCAGCAAGAACCAGATCGTCAACCACCTGATCTACCCGATTCCCGACCCGGAGCTGCCATTCCTCGGCGTGCACCTGACACGCATGATCGACGGCAGCGTCACCGTCGGCCCGAACGCCGTGCTCGGCTTCGGCCGCGAGAACTACCGCAAGCTTTCGGTCAACTGGCGCGACGTGGCCGAATACGCCCGCTTCCCAGGGTTCTGGAAAACCATCTGGAACAACCTCGGCTCCGGTACCACCGAGATGAAGAACTCGCTGTTCAAGCGCGGTTACCTGGAACAGTGCCGCAAGTACTGCCCATCGCTGGAAGTGGCAGACCTGCTGCCCTACGAAGCGGGCATTCGCGCCCAGGCGGTGATGCGCAACGGCACCCTGGTGCATGACTTCCTGTTCGCCGAGACCCCGCGCATGGTGCATGTCTGCAATGCCCCGTCGCCGGCTGCCACATCGGCCATTCCCATCGGCCAGATGATCGCCGAGAAGATCCTCAAGGCCCGCTGAAATCTGCGTCACCCACAACTACAAAGACAATAAGGACCCCCCCCATGTCGGTACATGAGGCGGCCCCGGCCGCGCACGAGACCCCGCAACAGCAACGCAAGCGCCTGCGCAAGGTGGCGGCGGCGACCATCTTCGGCTCGATGCTGGAGTGGTACGACTTCTACCTCTACGCGACCATGGCAGCGATCGTGTTCTCGAAGATCTTCTTCGATGCCAGCAACCCGGCAGTAGCCTCGCTGCTGGCCTTCTCAACCTTCGCCATCGGCTTCATCGCCCGCCCCTTCGGCGGCGTCCTGTTCGGCTACCTGGGCGACCGCTTCGGGCGCAAGCATGTGCTGGTGATCACCTTCTGCATGATGGGCGTGTGCACTGCGTTGATCGGGCTGATTCCAAGCTATGCCAGCATCGGCATCTGGGCACCGATCCTGCTGGTGGTGATCCGCATCATCCAGGGCCTGGGCGCGGGGGCCGAGCTGTCCGGCGCGGCGGTGACCTCCTACGAGCACGCCAGCGAAGGCAAGCGCGGCAGCCAGGGCGCCTGGCCGGCGCTGGGGCTGAACCTGGGGCTGCTGCTGTCGTCGCTGACCGTGTACCTGCTGACCATGAACGGCAACGAATTCCTCCTGGCCGGAGGCTGGCGCATCCCGTTCATTGCCAGCATCGCCCTGGTGGCGGTCGGCCTGTGGGTGCGCAAGAGCATCCCCGAGACGCCGGACTTCAAGGAGCTCGACAAGGCCGACAGCAGCACGCCACAGGTGTCGCCGCTGAAGCTGCTGTTCAGGAACGACCTCAAGGGCCTGGCCGTGGTGTTCTTCGTGGCCATCGGCTACAACGCCCTGAGCTACATCTTCAAGACCTTTTCGCTGGCCTACCTGACCCAGTTCAAGGGTGTGGAAGCGCATGTCACCTCGCTGTCGGTGACCATCGCCAGCCTGGTGGCGATCTTCGCCGTGCCGTTCTTCGGCTGGCTATGCGACCGCTGGAGCAGCAAGACCGTGCTGATGCTCGGCGGGGCCTTGTCGGCACTGTTCGCCTACCCGTTCCTGCAACTGTTGAGCACCGGTGAGCCCACCCAGATCTATATCGCCATCGCGATCGGCACCGGCATCCTCGCGCCGATGATGTTCGCCCCCCAGGGCTCGTTCCTCAGCCGCCAGTTCCCGACCCAGACACGTTCGTCGGGCTTTGGCACCGGCCGTGAGATCGGCACCGCGGTAGCTGGCGGCCTGGCGCCGCTGGGCGGCCTGGCCCTGGTGGCCGGGTCGGCGACCCATTCCACCGATGGCGTGGCGCTGATCCTGGCAATTGCCGGGGTGCTGGTGGTGGTGTTCGCCCTGTGCGACCAAGGGCGCAAGCACTCCAGCTCGAAGAACTGAAGCCTGTTCCTGCCTCATCACCTCGCTGGCGATGAGGCAGGTACTGTCAGGCAGGCCCCTTCAGCCAACAGGATTCTCATGCACCACCCTGCCCCCCTGCGCCGGCCTGTCGACAAACAGTACATCCAGCCCGCTGCAGCGCAATCCCTTCAACGCGTTCCAGTGCGCCGAGGCATGTACATACCTCGCTTGCAGTAACGCCTCTTCCTCAGCAGTCAACCCTGCCCCGCCGTTCAGCGCATAGTCGTGCAGCGAGCGACTGATCCCCCGCAACTCATCCGGTACCCGGTGAGCCTCGACATCACCCAAGGGCAAAAAAGGCACGCCGTTACGCAGGCCCAGTTCACGCATGATGCTCAGGTAAACCCGTGACAGGTGGCCGCACACCTCTCGTTCCCGGTAGACCGCCGCATAAACGTGTTTCTGCGCCTCATCCCGCTGCGCCCGAGCTCCACTCACCGGCACTTCCCAAGTAAGCACACGCGCCCCGGGGTCGCCGAGCTCGGTGAGCGAGGCGTGGGCCTGGGCATAGGCGTTGGTTCTTTCGGCAGGCGTTGCCTGCGTCACCCGGCTCGAAAAGGGCTTGTTCAGCAACACCTGCTCAAGCATCGACTCCGCATAACCGCCACCGATGTTGGAATGCACGCCGGGCACGATGATGTCGTTGCCACTGCGCACCAAGGCAAAGTTGTGCCGTTGCTCATCCCTGGCCACCAGCTGCACCACCTGCCGGGCAATGCCCTCTGGCAACCCAAGGCGCAGATCGCCCAGGCGCGCGTCGGCGGGGTCGAAGTGACCACGCAGGGGCTCGACGATGGCCGCGACCGTGTCGAACAGGCCAATGAAGTTGATCACCCGCGCCCGCTGCAGCTCGGTCGGCAGCCCTTCACCGCTGCAAAGCTGGTTGGCCAACTGCCTGGCCGTCGCCGCGCCGCGGCTGAAACCGAACAGGTCGAACTCGATCCGCTCGGGGACTGCCAGCAGGCGCAACTGCTCGCCAACCCTGACCAAAGCCTGGCTCACACGCGCCTGCACACCGGTGGCTCCCCTGCCAGTTCCCTGCGCATACAGCGAATCGGCCTCTCCCGTGGTCGTACCAACCCCTTCCAAATACAGTTTGATGAAGGCCTGATCACCCACCTCCCCCTGCGGGTAAAGCCCATGCAACAGGGCGATGTTGCTGAGAGGCTGGGAGGCATTGCCCTGGTTGTTGCCCGTACCGTCAAAGAAGATACCCACTCGCACACAGCTGCATTGCTTGCCCATCGTCGTATTCCTGTTCACCTTGGAGGCAACAGAAAGCGACAAACTGTCCATGGGAAACATCAGCGAACCCCACAACGCCTGCGTGCAGATTTCGACGCGGCACCGCGGATAGATTAAAGTATCACCCCCTGCCAGGCTGCCCACACCCTGGCGCAAACCCAGGAACCGTCGCCGATGGAACACCGTGAAGCGCTGATCGCGCTACGCACCTTTCTTTCCTCCCAGATCCTAGGCCAGGAGAAACTGGTCGAGCGGCTGTTGATCGTGTTGCTGGCCGACGGCCACATGCTGGTCGAGGGTGCGCCGGGCCTGGCCAAGACCAAGGCCATCAAAGAGCTGGCCGAAGGTATCGAAGCGCAGTTCCACCGCATCCAGTTCACTCCCGACCTGCTCCCGGCCGATATCACCGGCACCGAGATCTATCGCCCGGAGACCGGCAGCTTCGTGTTCCAGCAGGGGCCGATCTTCCACAACCTGGTGCTGGCCGACGAAATCAACCGCGCCCCGGCCAAAGTGCAGTCGGCGCTGCTCGAAGCGATGGCCGAGCGCCAGGTCAGCGTAGGCCGCAGCACCTACGACCTGTCGCCGCTGTTCCTGGTGATGGCCACGCAGAACCCGATCGAGCAGGAAGGCACCTACCCGCTGCCCGAAGCCCAGCTCGACCGCTTCCTGATGCACGTGAAGATCGGCTTCCCCGATGCCGCCGTGGAGCGTCGCATCCTCGCCCAGGCCCGTGGCGAAGCGCTGGGCGGCGAAGTGAAACCCGAGCGCCGGGTCAGCCAGCAGGCGATCTTTGCCGCACGCAAGGAAATCCTCGGCTTGTACATGGCCGATGCCGTGGAGGAATACCTGGTGCAACTGGTGATGGCTACCCGCACCCCGGCCAAGTTCGACGCCGAACTGGCCGACTGGATCGCCTATGGCGCCAGCCCGCGTGGTTCGATCGCCCTCGACCGCTGCGCGCGCGCCCATGCCTGGCTGGCCGGGCGCGACTTCGTCAGCCCCGAAGACATCCAGGCAGTGCTGTTCGATGTACTGCGCCACCGCATCATCCTGTCGTTCGAAGCCGAAGCAGCGGGGATCGACCAGGACCGCGTGGTCCAGCGCATCCTCGACGTCGTGGCCGTCGCCTGACCCATGCCCACCGCGCCGCAGGCCGAATCCGGCATCCGCATCGGCCTCGCCGAACTGATCGACATGCGCCACCGCGTGCGCGAAATCCAGCTGTTTTCCCGCCCCGGCCAGCGCAGCCCGCTGGTCGGCCTGCACCACTCCAAGCTGCGCGGGCGCGGCGTGGACTTCGACCAGGTGCGCGTGTACCAGGCTGGTGACGATGTGCGCAACATCGACTGGCGCGTCACCGCACGCACCCAGGAGCCGCACACCAAGCTGTTCCACGAGGAACGCGAACGGCCGATCTTCATTCTCGTCGAACAGAGCCAGCGCCTGTTCTTCGGCTCGGGGCTGATGTTCAAGTCGGTGCTCGCAGCCGAGGCTGCCGCGCTGTTCGGCTGGGCTGCCCTGGGCCACAACGACCGCATCGGCGGGCTGGTGTTCGGCGACAACGAGCACCACGAGATCAAGCCACGGCGCAGCAAGCAGAGCCTGCTGCAGCTGCTCAACCGCCTGGCCAAGGTCAACCAGGCGCTGCACACCGAAGCCGCGCCGCAAACCGACAGCCTCGGCCTGGCCCTGCGCCGCGCCCGTGAAGTGCTGCGCCCCGGCAGCCTGGCCATCGTCATCTGCGACGAGCGCTCGCTCAGCGCCCAGGCTGAGCAACACCTGGCCATGCTCTCGCGCCATTGCGACCTGCTGCTGATGCCGGTGTCCGACCCGCTCGACCACGCCCTGCCCGCCGCCGGCCTGCTGCGCTTCGCCCAGCGCGGTTCGCAGCTGGAGTTAGACACCCTGGACGCCAACCTGCGTCAGGCCTACCGTCAACAGGCCGAAGCGCGCATCGAGCGCTGGGAGCTGATGGCGCAGAAGCTGCGCGTGCTGCTGATGCCGCTCAGCACCCAGAGCGAGATGATCGAGCAACTGCGCGAATACCTGAACGCCCAGCGCCCCGGGAGCGGACAATGAACCCGCTGGACCAGCTGCAACCACTGATAGCACCGCCGGCAATCGGCCTATGGCCGCCGGCACCGGGCTGGTGGCTGCTGCTCGCGCTGCTGCCGTTGCTGGTCTGGGGCCTGTGGCGGTTGCGCCGCTGGCGCCCGGGCAAGCGTCCGGTGGTGCGCGCCGAGCTGCCGCTCGACCCGGTGCGCCTGGAAGCCCTGGCCGAACTCGCCCGCCTGCCACGCCCCTACGACGGCGCCCCGGCCGGCGCCTGGCTGCAGCAGATCAACGCCCTGCTCAAGCGCCTGTGCCGCAACCACTATCCCGGTGCCAACAGCCATACCTTGAACGGCCGCCAGTGGCTGGCCTTTCTCGACAACCGCTGCCCGGCCGCCGGCCTGACTCGCTGGATGGTGCTGGTCGAGGGCGCCTACAAGCCCGAGTGCAAACTCGACGACAAGGCCATCGTCGGGCTCAGCCAGGCGGTCGAAACCTGGATTCGCAAACATGTTTGAACTGGCCTGGCCGTGGATCTTCGTGCTGCTGCCGCTGCCGTGGCTGGCGCGCCTGCTGCTGCCCGCCGCCGACAGTGGCGAGCCGGTGCTCAAGGTCGGCTTCCTCGACGAGCTAGAAGGGCTGGCCGGGCGCCGTGCACGCCTGAACCTGCCGACCCTGCGCCAGCAGGCGCCGTATGTACTGATCTGGCTATTGCTGCTGCTGGCCGCAGCGCGCCCGCAATGGCTCGGTGAGCCGGTGCCGGTGGCCGCCAGCGGCCGCGACCTGCTGGTGGCGGTGGATGTGTCGGGCTCGATGGACTTCCCCGACATGCAGTGGAAGGACGAAGACATCAGCCGCCTCGACCTGGTCAAGGCCTTGCTCGGCGACTTCCTGCAGGACCGCGAAGGCGACCGTGTCGGCCTGATCCTGTTCGGCAGCCAGGCCTACCTGCAAGCCCCGCTGACCTTCGACCGGCGTACCGTGCGGACCTTCCTCGACGAAGCGCAGATCGGCATCGCCGGCAAGAACACCGCCATCGGTGACGCCATCGGCCTGGCGGTCAAGCGCCTGCGCCAGCGTCCGGCACAAAGCCGGGTACTGGTGCTGGTCACCGATGGCGCCAACAACGGCGGGCAGATCCACCCGCTGACCGCCGCCCGCCTGGCCGCCCAGGAAGGCGTGCGCATCTACACCATCGGCATCGGCGCCAACCCCGAGGCCAGCGGCACGCCCGGCCTGCTTGGCCTGAACCCGAGCCTGGACCTCGACGAAGCGTCGCTCAAGGAAATTGCCGACATCACCCACGGTGCCTACTTCCGCGCCCATGACGGCGCCGAGCTGAACGCCATCGGCGACACCCTCGACCAGCTTGAACCCGTTGCCCAGCAACCGACCCAGGCGCGCACGGCCAAAGCCCTGTATGCCTGGCCGCTGGCCTTGGCCCTGCTGCTCAGCGTGCTGTTGGTGGTGGCGGTGCAATGGCCCGACAACCTGCTGCACAAGGTGCTGCGCAAACCGCGTTTCCTGCAGCCCCATCCGGAATGGCGCCAGCGCCTGAAACGCCTGCGCCTGAGGAAACGCCGATGATCGATCTCTGGCCACAATGGCTGCGCCCGCTCTGGCTGCTGGTGGTGCCCCTGCTCGGCTGGCTGCTGTTCAAGCTGTGGCACCGGCGCAAGCGCGCCGGGCGCTGGCAGATGATCCTGCCGCCAGCGTTCCACCCGGTGCTGCTTGGCGGTGGTAGCGGCAGCAACAGCAAGCTGCCGTGGGTGGCCCTGGGCCTGGCCTGGCTGCTGATGGTACTGGCCCTGCTCGGGCCAAGCTGGCAGCGCCTGGAAGAAACCCGCCAGCGCCCGGCCGACCCGCTGGTGATCCTGCTCGAACTGACCCCGCAGATGCTTGCCGAAGACGTTGCGCCCAACCGCCTGGAACAGGCCCGGCGCAAGATCCTCGACCTGCTCGAACACCGCAATGACAGCCAGACCGCGCTGATCGTCTATGCCGGCAGTGCGCACACCCTGGTGCCGCTGTCGGATGACCTGGGTACCACGCGCAACCTGCTGGAATCCATCGACCCGTCGATCATGCCCAAACCCGGTCAACGCGCCGACCTGGCCGTACAAAAAGGCCTGGCCCTGCTGGCCCAGAGCGGCCTTGGCCAGGGTCGCCTGCTGCTGGTCGGCTCGGCGCTGAGCGCGCCGGAGCGCCAAGGCATCACCCAGGCCCTCGGCCGCCAGGGCCCGAGCCTGCTGATGCTCGGCATCGGCACCGGCGACGGCGCGCCAGTGCGCCAGGCCAATGGCGAGTACCTCAAGGATGACCAGGGTGGCATTCTCCTGCCAAGGCTCGACAGCGCCAGCCTCAAGGCCTTCATCAGTGGTACTGGCGGGCGCTACCGCCATGCCCGCATCGACGACCTCGACCTGCGCGGCCTGGGCCTGTTCGACAACCCGCGCCGCCTGCACGATGCCGGCCAGACCCTGCAACTGGACAGCTGGGCCGACCAGGGCTACTGGCTGTTGCTGCCGTTGTTGTTGCTGGCCGCCTGTGCCGGGCGCCGCGGCTGGCTGTTCTGCCTGCCGCTGCTGCTGGCCCTGCCGCAACCGAGCCAGGCCTTCGAATTCAACGACCTGTGGCTGCGCCCCGATCAACAGGGCCAGATGCTGCTGCGCAAGCAACGCCCGGCAGACGCCGCCCGGCATTTCCACGACCCGCAATGGCGCGGCATGGCGTTATACCAGGCCGGCGACTATGCCGGTGCCGCCGAGGCCTTCGCCCAGGGCGACAGCGCCACAGCCCACTACAATCGAGGCAATGCCCTGGCCCGAAGTGGCGAGCTGGAAGCCGCCCTGGATGCCTATGAACAGGCCCTGGAGCGCCAGCCCGACCTGCAGCCGGCACTGGCCAACCAGGCACTGGTGCAGCAGCTACTGCAGCAACGCGAGGCCCAGGCCGAAGAACAACCGGCCAACAGCGATGCCCAAGGCACCCCCGGCAGCGAAACCGAAGGCAACAGCAGCTCGGCCAGCAGCCCCACCCAGGGTACGCCCGGCAGTGAGGAACAGGCCAAGGCCGAACAACCCGGTGAAGGCAGCAACAACAGCCAGGCGGCGCCTGGCAACCAGGGCGGCGATGACGACAGCATCACCCAGCCGCCGCAGCGCCCGGTATCGACCAGCCTCGATGCCGAACAGCGCCAGGCCCTGGAACAATGGCTGCGCGAGATCCCCGACAACCCGGCGGAACTGTTGCGGCGCAAATTCTGGTATGAACAGCAATTGCATCAGGAAAAAACACGATGAGTCGCTTCGGCGTCTTTCTACTCAGCCTGTTGTGGGCCGTCATGGCCCAGGCCCTACCCACGCTGCAGGCCAGCGTCGACCGCACGCGCCTGGAGGCCGGCGAAACCCTTGAGCTGACCCTCGAAAGCCAGGACGTGACCCAGTTCGGCAAGCCCGACCTGCGTGCCCTGGACAGCGACTTCGAAGTGCGCGGCACACGCCAGCTGAACAGCCTGCACACCCTCGACGGCGAAACCCGCGCCAGCACCCGCTGGATCATCACCCTGCTGCCACGGCGCAGCGGCAGCCTGCGTATCCCCGAACTGCAGCTGGGCCAGTCGCACAGCCAGGCCATCGACCTGCAAGTGCTGCAGGCCGACGCCAGCCGCCCGGAAGTCGCCTCACAAGTCTTCGTCGAAGCCACCCTGGACAGCAACGAGGTCTACGTCCAGGCCCAGGCCGTGCTGACCCTGCGCATCTACCATTCGGTGTCGCTATACGACGACAGCAGCCTGAGCCCGCTGCAGTTGGAAAACGCCAAGGTCGAGCCGCTGGGGGAGTCGCGCACCTACGAAAAAGAAATCAACGGCGTGCGCCACGGGGTGATCGAAACCCGCTACGCGGTGTACCCGCAGCAGAGCGGCGACCTCGACATCCCACCGCTGACCTTCACCGCCACCGCCGCCGACAACGGCCAGCAACCCGCCGGCACCGCCCGGGCAGGCCGCCAGGTGCAGGTCAGTTCGTTGCCGCTGCGCCTGGCCGTGCGCCCCATCCCTGCCGACTGGCCGGCCAACGCGCCCTGGCTGCCGGCACGTGAGCTGACCCTGGAAGAACACTGGAACCCCGACCCGGCCAGCCAGCAGCCCCAGATCGGCGACTCGCTGACCCGCAGCATCACCCTGCGCGCCGAAGGCCTGTCGAGCACCCAGCTACCGCAGCTGCCCGCTACCGAAATCGTCGGCCTGCGCCGCTACCCGGACCAGCCGGTGCTGCGCAACGAGATCAACGAACGCGGCATGACCGCCAACCGCGAGGAGCGCGAAGCGCTGGTGCCGACCCACAGCGGTAACCTGGCCTTGCCAGCGGTGGAAGTCACCTGGTGGAACACCCGTGAAGACCACCTGGAACACAGCAGCCTGCCGGCGCGTATGCTGGACGTGCAGGACAACCCGGCGCTGAGCGCCGACACCCCGGTTGGCGATAGCAGCGGCGCCAGTCACCTGCTCTGGCCCTGGCAACTCGCCACCCTGTTGTTCGCCCTGACCACGGTGCTCGGCTTCGCCCTGTGGTGGCGCGCCCGCTCGCAACCAGCGGTGCTGCGTGCTGCGCAGAACGGGCCGAGCCCGCGTACCTTGCTGGATGACCTCAAGCGCGCCTGCCAGGCCAACGACCCGCAGGCTACACGCCAGGCGCTCGATGCCTGGGCGCGGCAGCAGCCGGAGACCCTGGCCGAGATGGCGGCGCGGTTCGTGCCGTTGTCGGATGCGCTGGATGGGTTGAACGGGGCGTTGTACAGCGAGAGTGGGCAGTATTGGCAGGGGGAGGATCTGTGGCGGGCGATCGGCACGATTCCGCCGGCGGAGCAGGTGTTGTTGCCGGCTGGGGAAAGTGGGAGCTTGCCGCCGCTTTATCCGAAGTGAGGGGTGTGGCTGCCAGGTGTCCGGCGGGAGAGATTCAGCGCCTGTGAGATCGAGCGCCGCCCGCGCGGCGCTTCGCGGGTCAAGCCCGCTCCCACAGTCTATTTCGGGCCAATCTCTCCTGTGCAAGTACCGCTGTCCGCCTTGGTGCATGGCTGAATAGAGATGAATAGCAACTGCTGCCACCTCAGATATCAAATGGGGCAAACAAGGCGGACAGTGGAGACCTCACAGGAGTGACTGGCCCGAAATAGACTGTGGGAGCGGGCTTGACCCGCGAAGCGCCGCGCGGGCGGCGCTCGATCTCACAGGCGCTGAATCTCCCCCGCCAGGCACCTCTAAGCCCTTTCGCGCGCTACAAAGCCTTCAAATGAAACGCAAGCCCTCGAACGGGTTCCAGCCTTGCTTGCCCGTGGTCTGCTTCAGGTAATAGGCATAGTTGGTGATGACAGCGTACATCACGCTGAACATCACGTTGAGCCCGGTATCCAGCGCCCGCGGCATGACGATGCCGGTGACATTCTGGAAAATCTCGATCACCACGGTGATGGCCACGATGATACCCAGCAGGGACAAGTTCTTTTTCCACAGGCCCAGCACAAACAAGTAGATCGGGCCGAAGAAGAAGGCGATGAAGTTCATTGCGATCAGTAGCCTTTTACCGACAGGCGCGGCTTTCAAGGCGGCCTTGTAGGCGGCGCTGCTCGGGTTGCCGTACTGATCGAAGAAGGCGAAACGCTCCTGCCATTTCGGCTTGAGGTTGCTGGAGGTGAATTGGGTTTGCGGGATGCCTTCCATGGGGAGCTCCGTGATGATCGTCCGTGGGTGTGAATGGCCATGAGTATGGCCGGGTCGGAGGGTAGTTCAGGGTCGGCTTGGGGACAAGCTCTGAAACCCCGACAGAGTGAGACCTACATCACGAAACGGTTGAAGTCTCTGGTTCTCGCGACCAGAGAAAATCATGTCAAATGCCACCACCGTGTAGCATGGACTCGATAATATGGCACATCATCCCATCAAACGTGGGGAATTCAGCGTATACATTGTCAAAGACTTGGCGATCCCTGACCTGGTACTTTCCAGATGACATCTCCAGCACAAACACATCCATGTCACTATCCCCGAACACCAGATAGTTCGTCATCCACTCCAAGTCACGCCAATTCAGATTCACCTCAACAAAATCATTCGTCTGGCCAGCACAGTCCTCAAACTGAACACGGCGAGTCGAATACACGAACACACCGTTTTCCGCTCCGCCGATGCATACACGTAAAAAAATCCAAGTACTCGGACGGTGGAACAGCGAACAATAACTTCTTACAGCGCCGAACAAACGACCTCAACTCGCTTTCAGACGCACCGGAGAAAAATGCCGACATACTGAACACAAGAGAAAGATAGCTTTACAAGCTTCACCCACACAAGAACAAGAAATACGATACCAGGGCCGACATCTTGGACTTGGTCAAACTCCTCGACCAGCTCCTGCCACTAGCCAAACGTCCGAAAATCTGCATTCTCCAAGCCAAAGTTATTGAAAAGCTTGTTTGCGACTTCCGAAATAACCAGGCGATGATCTTCAGTTAATCCGAAATCAGACACTCCAGCTACGCCGTCAACTTTCAACCAAACAAACTCCGGAAGCACCCCACCTGGATTTAGCTCTTCAAATACATCAGACTTCTTCACATCAACAGGACCAAAGCTACACCCTGATAGACCAGCCTCTTTTATTGCAGCCGCAACCGCCTCGGTAACAATAAAACAAGGAAATGACTCAAGAAACTGATCACCAAGCCAATCGTCAAACACGTATTGCAAAGAGTGAACGATAGGGGGGTGCACAGTGGTATCCAGAACGGTATCTTCACCGAGTCCTCCGGCCACCTCTGGCTCAACATAATAATACATAACGGAAACCTCATCTAACCGGGGGCTTGAACTCAGCGCCAAACATACCATCAATCTCGGTCGCCTTGTCAAGCAGCTGCTGCTTTGTTGCCTTGGGAAACTCCAAGTAAAATTTGTTCCATTCCTTTCGGATCCCACTCAGGTGCATCCTTGAGTTCTTTTCCTTGGGAATTCCCCTTAGATTTTCGAGAGAATGTAGTTCATCATTTCTCACCAATCCCGGATATCGACTCTGAACTTGTTGCTCAACCGCATGATGCACGACCACTTTCCCTCGCTGTTCAGGATACGCATTGAAAAACGTGGTTCTGTAATCGTCAGTTGAAGCTTTACCAAAAGTTGCTCGCGCTTGAAAATCCTCACTTGAAGCGCTCAGGCCTTTTGAATCCCTCCGTGTAATCTTTAAATTGCCAAAATTCGATCCAAAACCATAATCTGGCTTGACTCTGTACCTAGCAGTTAACCCACCCACTACGACTGCACTACCAAAAGCTATCAACTGCTGTTCGTCCGACCCTTCGCCGTAACGATTTCCACCAAACCGATACCCTGCCTCACCGCCAATCACGCCTCCAAACATCCCCCAGAGCGCCATTTCCGGCCCCACCAACGCTATCGCACTGGCAATCCCCACCCCCAATGCCGTGGCCTCAAGCCACCCAGGCACTTCCGGTTCGATCTCATCCGTGGTCTCGGTA
>NZ_QEQQ01000002.1 GCF_003097235.1 Pseudomonas sp. CC120222-01a
TCGGTGATTGCAGTCACGGCCGGGGTCGGGCTGACCGCCAGCTGCTCGAAGTTACCGCCGGTAGTACCGGTAATGGTGGTGCTGACTGTCGAGCCATTGTTGTAGACGTCGTTGGCCGGAGTCTGGAAGTCCACGCTGCCGGAATTCTTTCCGGCTTCAACGGTGATCGTCTGGCCATTGGACAGGGTCACGGTCACCGGGGTCTGGGCTGGGTTGCTCAACGTCACGGTGTAAGTGATCACACCGCCTTCAGTCACGCTTGGCGTGGCACTGAGGGTAGCGGTAGTGGTGTCGATCGAGTCACTGACCACGGTCTCGGCTGGCGTCTTGACGATGTCCAACTGCTCGAAATTACCGCCGGTAGTACCGGTGATGGTGGTGCTGACGGTCGAACCGTTGTTGTAGACGTCGTTGACCGGGGTCTGGAAGTCCACGCTGCCAGTGTTCTTGCCGGCTTCAACGGTGATGGTCTGGCCATTGGACAGGGTCACGGTCACAGCGGTCTGAGCCGGGTTGCTCAGGGTCACGGTGTAAGTGATCACACCACCTTCGGTGACGCCTGGAGTGGCAGTCAATGTGGCGGTGGTGGTGTCGACCGAGTCGCTGATAACGGTTTCAACCGGGGTCTTGTTGACGTCCAGGGCTTCGAAGTTACCGCCTTCAGCCTTCTCGATCGAAACAGAAACGGTGGAGCCGTTGTTGTAGACGTCGTTGGCCGCTGTCGGCACATCGACACTACCCACGGCTTTGCCCGCTTCGACGGTGATGGTCTGGCCGTTCGACAGGGTCACGGTCACCGGAGTCTGGGCAGGGTTGCTCAGGGTCACGGTGTAGGTGATCACGCCACCCTCGGTCACGCTAGGCGACGCGGTCAGGGTAGCGGTGGTGGTATCGATCGAGTCGCTGATGACGGTCTCGGCAGGCGCCGGGTTCGGCGTCAGCTGCTCGAAGTTGCCGCCAGTGGCACCGGTGATGGTGGTGCTGACAGTCGAACCGTTGTTGTAGACATCATTGGCCGGGGTCTGGAAGTCAACGCTACCGGTACTTTTGCCGGCTTCGACGGTGATGGTCTGGCCGTTCGACAGGGTCACGGTCACCGGAGTCTGTGCAGGGTTGCTCAGGGTCACGGTGTAGGTGATCACGCCCCCCTCGGTCACGCTAGGCGACGCGGTCAGGGTGGCAGTGGTGGTATCGACCGAGTCGCTGATGACGGTCTCGGCAGGCGCCGGGTTCGGCGTCAGCTGCTCGAAGTTGCCGCCAGTGGCACCAGTGATGGTAGTGCTGACAGTCGAACCGTTGTTGTAGACATCATTGGCCGGGGTCTGGAAATCAACGCTACCGGTACTCTTGCCGGCTTCGACGGTGATGGTCTGGCCGTTCGACAGGGTCACGGTCACCGGAGTCTGTGCAGGGTTGCTCAGGGTCACGGTGTAGGTGATCACGCCACCCTCGGTCACGCTAGGCGACGCGGTCAGGGTGGCGGTGGTGGTGTCGATGGTGTCGGTGATTTCGGTCACTGCCGGCGTCTGCGGCAGGGTCACGATCACGTTGCCGCCACCGGTGGTGCCGGTCACGGTGGTGGAAATCTGCCCGCCATCGATGTACGGCGTGTCATTCCCTGCAACCGGCACGTTGACGGTGCCGGTGGTCTGGCCGGCCGGAATGACGATGACCGCGCCGTTCGACAGGGTCACGGTCAGGTTGGTCGCCGGAGCCTGGCCAACGGTGGCGGTATAGACGATGACGCCACCCGCTTCGGTGATGGAAGGGGTGGCGCTGAGGGTGAGGTCGGTCGCGATCATCGTGACCGCCGTACTGGAGGTGGTATCGACCCCTCCGGTTTCCTCGGTGGTCGCTGCGGTGGCGAAGCCTATCGGGGCCGTAGGGAAGCCGATCGTCGGGTCCACGCTGCCGGCCGTGGCGTCGAGCATCACGAAGCTGTGGCCGCCGCCTGCCGCGCCGCCACCGCCTGCCGCCGAAGGGCCGGCTGCCGTGGCTTCGAGCTGCGTGGTCGGGTCAACACCGGCAGCGATCGCCTGCTGCAGCTCTTCAACCGACGGGGCGGCTTGTGCGGCAGCCAGGCCCAGGTCGGTGCTGCTGTCCGGCGCATCGGCGCTCCACTGGGAGTCGCGACCCAGGTCGAGCAGGCGGCCATCGGCCAGTTCGAGGGTAACGGCCCCGCCCGCGCCCGTGAGCACCTGCTCGCCCGCTAACAGGCGATCACCCTCGATGAGTACGCGCCGGATGCCTTCTGGGGATACTGCGATGACCTGGCCAACAATGCTCTTGACGATGGCAACAACGCTGCTCATTGGACTCTCCGGCTTACCCGATGATAGGACGTCCCTGCTCCGAATGGCGCTCAGGGCGCTGCATCAGGCGGAATTGTGTCATTAATATGTCTGAAATTTTTGACGTCAATAAATTGGCTATAACTCATTGGAATTAACTTTATGCCAAACTATTGACCTTATGTTCGTCATCCTAAACAATCGACGAAGTAATGTCACATTGATATTTGAACGTTTGCATTCCCTTCCCGAAGTGCCTCTCGAAGTGCCCCGTTGGAAGCTCGCTCATCGCTCAGATCAGGTTGCCATTTTCCAAACCTGCACAGCTTCTGCCGTGATTCAGAACAACAGCGCCTTCGGGGATCCGTAAAAACATGCGTGCGCCACTGTTTACCGCTCTGCCACTCGCTTTTGTCGCCACTTTTGCCCACGCCCAGACGCTGCCAGAAGCCATGCAGCAGGCCCTTGAAGTGCACCCCGAGATCCAGGCCGGCGTGAATGCGCGCGTGGCCGCGGACTACCAGTTGCGCGCCGCCAAGGGCGGCTATTTGCCGCAGGTCAACGTCACCGCCGGCTACGGCCGTGAAGGCAGCGACAGCCCGAGTACCGGCAACCGCTGGGAAACCCTGAACCGTGGCGAGTCGGCCATCCGTCTGCGGCAGATGGTGTTCGACGGCTTCGCCACCTCCAGCGAAGTTGGCCGCCAGCAGGCCACCGCCAACTCCCGCGCCTATGCACTGATGGACACCTCCGAGCGCACTGGCCTGGACGTGGCCAAGGTCTATCTGGACGTGCTGTCGCGCCGCGAGATGGTGCGCCTGGCCCAGGAAAACCTGCAGAACCACGAACGCATCCTCGACCAGATCAAGCTGCGCACCAGCCGTGGCGTCGGTCGTCTGGCCGACCTCGATCAGGCTGAAGCGCGCCTGGCCCAGGCCCAGAACAACCTGATCACCGAGCAGACCAACCTGGCCGACGCCAACACCAACTTCCTGAGCGTGGTGGGGCAGATGCCGGATGAGCTGAGCGCCCCGGCGCCGTTCATCGATCTGCTGCCCGCCAGCCTGGAAGAAGCCCGCGCGCAGATGGTAGAAAGCAGCCCGGTGCTGCGCTCGGCCGAATCGGACATCGCCGCGGCGGAAAAACAGTACGATGCCGCCAAATCCAGCTTCTACCCGCGCTTCGATGCCGAACTCGGCCGCACCGCCGACAACAACATCGACGGTGTCGTTGGTCACAACAACGATTGGGAAGCCATGGTGCGGATGAACTTCAACCTGTACGCCGGCGGCAGCAACAAGGCCGAGCTGGAAGCCAAATCGCACCTGGCAGGCCAGGCCCTGGACATCCGCAACAACGCCCTGCGCCAGCTCAACGAAGAACTGGGCCTGGCCTGGAACGCCCAGGAAAACGCCAACGCCCAGGTGCCGATCGCCCAGCAGTACGTTGACCACAGCAACCGCGTGCGCAGCGCCTACCAGCAGCAGTTCAGCCTCGGCGAGCGAACCTTGCTCGACCTGCTCGACAGCGAGAACGAAACCTTCACCGCCCAGCGCCGTCTAGTAGAGGTGAAGAATATTCAGTTGTTTACTCAGTACCGAATCAAGGCGACCATTGGCCAACTGCTCAAGAGCCAGGGTGTGGTCGCGCCGATGGCCACCGTTGTGCAGAACGATTTGAAACCCCGGGTGAACCTGCCAGGCCTGAACTGAGGGGCACCCATCCACTACCCGCCAGGTTGAAGAGAGCACCGCGTGGAATCCGAAGTCAGTCGAGTCCAACTCAACCACGATCCACGCAGTCAGCATGACGATCCATTACTGGATAGCCTGCTGACGCTGTGCGTCCTGCATCAGAAGCCTGCCAGCCGGGCGATGCTCACCACTGGTTTGCCGCTGCCGTCCCAGCGCCTGAACGCCGAGCTGCTGCCCCGCGCCGCCGCTCGCGCCGGCCTGCAGGGGCGCCTGCTGCAACGCAAGCTGGAGCAGATTCCGAGCATTGCCATGCCGGCCATGCTGCTGCTCAAGGAAGGCCGCGCTGCGGTGCTGCTGGGCTGGGAGAGCGACGGCAGTGCACGCCTGCTGCTGAGTGAGAGCGATGGTGGCGAGGTGCTGGTCAGCCGCGAGGCGCTGGACGAGGACTACAGCGGCAAGGTGTTCTTTGCCCAGCCGCAGCACAAGTACGATGTCAACCACGGCAACCTGATCCCGCGGGCCAAGTCCTGGTTCCGCGACACCCTGCTGCGCAGCAAGTGGCTGTACATTGACGCCATCGCCGCCAGCCTGGTGATCAACCTGATCGCCCTGGCCGCGCCGTTGTTCGTGATGAACGTCTACGACCGCGTGGTGCCCAACCAGGCCACCTCGACCTTGTGGGTACTGGCCATCGGCATCACCGGCGCGTACCTCTTCGACTTGATCCTCAAAGGCCTGCGCGGCCTGTGCCTGGACCTGGCCGGCAAGAAGACCGACCTGATCATCTCGGCCACGCTGTTCGAGCGCATCGTCGGCATGTCGATGAAGTACCGCCCGGCGCGGGTCGGCAGCTTTGCCCAGAACATCCACGAGTTTCAGGGCCTGCGCGACTTCCTCGCCTCGCTGACCCTGACCAGCCTGATCGACCTGCCGTTCACGTTCATCATCCTCCTGGTCATCGCCATCATCGGCGGGCACCTGGTGTGGATCCCGATCCTCGCCTTCCCGCTGGCCCTGGGCATCGGCTACGCCCTGCAGCGGCCGCTGATGGCGACCATGGAACGGACCATGGCGCTGGCTTCCGAGCGTCAGTCGAGCCTCATTGAAACCCTGGCCGGCCTGGACGCGGTCAAGGTCAACAACGCCGAAAGCGAACGCCAGTACATGTGGGAGCAGACCCTCGGCACCCTCAGCCGCCTTGAGCTGCGAGTGAAGGTGCTGTCGAGCCTGGCGATGAACATCACCCTGCTGATCCAGCAGCTGGCTGGCGTGGCGATGATCTGCGTCGGCGTGTACCTGATCATCGACGGCAACCTCAGCATGGGCGGCCTGGTGGCCTGCTACATGCTCAGCGGCCGCGCCCTGGGCCCGTTGAGTTCGCTCAACGGCCTGCTGGCCCGCTACCAGCAGGCCAAGGTGACCATGGTCTCGACCAACCAGATGATGGAGCTGCCGCAGGAGCGCAACTTCGAGGAGCGCCCGCTGAGTCGTAAGGTGCTGCAGGGCGGCATCGAGTTCCGCGGCGTCGACTTCACCTACCCGAACCAGCAGAACCAGGCGCTCAAGGGCATCAACCTGAACATCCGCCCGGGCGAGAAGGTCGGCATCATCGGCCGCAGCGGCTCGGGCAAGAGCTCGCTGGCCAAGCTGATCGTCGGCCTGTACGAAACCGACAACGGCTCGCTGCTGGTGGACGGCGTGGACATCCGCCAGATCGACGTCAGCGAACTGCGCCACAACGTCGGCTACGTCCCGCAGGACATCCAGCTGCTGGCCGGTACCCTGCGCGACAACCTGGTCAGCGGTGCCCGCTACATCGAGGACGAGCTGATCCTGCAAGCCGCCGAGCTGGCTGGCGTGCACGAATTCGCCCGGCTGCACCCGGATGGCTACGAGCTGCAGGTCGGCGAGCGTGGCCAGAACCTTTCCGGCGGCCAGCGGCAGAACGTCGCCCTGGGCCGTGCGCTGCTGCTCAACCCGCAGATTCTGCTGCTCGATGAGCCGACCAGCGCCATGGACAACACCGGCGAAGAGCGCCTCAAGCAACGCCTGCAGGCCGTGGTGGAAAACAAGACCGTGCTGCTGGTCACCCACCGTGCCTCGCTGCTGTCACTGGTCGACCGGTTGATCGTCATCGACCGAGGGCAGATTGTCGCCGATGGCCCGAAAGCCACGGTCATGGATGCGTTGAAGAAGGGGCAAATCAGTGTTGCATAAGCTCGATTTCGGCGTGTTCAAGGACGGCCTGCGTCGCTATTTCAAAGGCTCCGACTCGCTCAACGGGCAGCCGCTGCCCGAGGTCAACAAAGCGCTCATCGAAGACGCCCCGCGCGTCGTGCGCCTGACCATCTGGGGCGTGATCGCGTTCTTCCTGTTCCTCATCGTCTGGGCCAGCTTCGCGCCCATTGACGAGGTGACCCGCGGGGAAGGCAAGGCCATCCCGTCGTCCAAGGTGCAGAAGATCCAGAACCTCGAGGGCGGCATCGTCGCCGAGATCTTCGCCAAGGAAGGGCAGGTGGTCGAGGTCGGCCAGCCGCTGCTGCGCCTGGACGAAACCCGTTTTGCCTCCAATGTCGGTGAAACCGAGGCCGACCGCCTGGCCATGGCCCTGCGCGTCGAGCGCCTGAGCGCCGAGGTCGAGGACCGACCGCTGAAGATCGACGAAGAGCTGCGCAAGGCCGCGCCAAGCCAGGCAGCGGACGAGCAGTCGCTGTACCAGAGCCGCCGCCAGCAGTTGCAGGACGAGCTCGGTGGCCTGCAGCAGCAGCTGGTGCAGAAGCAGCAGGAACTGCGCGAATTCACCTCCAAACGTGCCCAGTACGCCAACAGTTTGCAGTTGCTGCGCCAAGAGATCGGCATGTCCGAGCCGCTGGTGGCCCAGGGCGCGGTCTCCCAGGTGGAGGTGCTGCGCCTGCGCCGCTCCGAAGTGGAAACCCGTGGCCAGATGGACTCCACGGCGCTGGCCATCCCGCGTGCCGAAGCGGCCATCAAGGAAGTCGAGAGCAAGATCGAAGAGACCCGCGGCAAGTTCCGCAGTGAGGCGCTGACCAAGCTCAACGAGGCCCGTACCGAGCTGAACAAGGCCACCGCCACCAGCAAGGCGCTGGATGACCGCGTCAGCCGTACCCTGGTCACGTCGCCGGTGCGCGGCATCGTCAAGCAGCTGCTGGTCAACACCATCGGCGGGGTGATCCAGCCGGGCAGCGACATCATCGAGATCGTGCCGCTGGACGACACCCTGGTGGTCGAGGCGAAGATCCTGCCCAAGGACATCGCCTTCCTGCACCCAGGGCAGGAAGCGACCATCAAGTTCAGCGCCTACGACTACACCATCTACGGTGGGTTGAAGGCCAAGCTGGTGCAGATCGGCGCCGATACCATCACCGACGAAGACAAGAAGACCACCTACTACCTGATCAGGCTGCGCACCGAGAAGAGCCATCTGGGCACCGACCAGAAGCCGCTGTTGATCATCCCTGGCATGGTCGCCACGGTGGACATCATGACCGGCAAGAAGACCATCATGAGCTACCTGCTCAAGCCGATCATGAAGGCCCGCGACGAGGCCCTGCGCGAGCGGTAAGTCTGCACCGACCCTTTCGCGGGCTTGCCCGCGAAGAGGCCGGTACAGGCAGCACCAGAATCGAGCACTGACACCCTTCATATCTTTATTCTTTAAAGATATTTAAATTATTTTTCTTATGCATTTATAGTCAATCCCACTGCGTACCCGTCGACCAATCGATGCGCCGCACGACTCGAACCCACACGGGTAATCCCCGTGCGTTTCTGATCGTTGCGCGCCATTGACGTCGCGCACTGCGTGGGAGTGAAACATGCCAGCCGCCTCGAACGCCTTGTCGTCCATCGACAGCGCCCAGCCGCAAACCTTCGAAATCCGCCCGTTCTCCGGTGCCGTCGGCGCCGAGATCATTGGCCTGGACCTGGCCAAGCCGGTCACCGCCGAGGATTTCACCCGAATTCATCGCGCCCACCTCGACCACCATGTATTGGTGTTCCGTGACCAGCGTATCAGTCCGGAACAACAGATCGCCTTCAGCCGCCGCTTCGGCGAGCTGCAGATCCATGTACTCAAGCAGTTCCTGCTCGCAGGCCATCCGGAAATCCTGATCGTCTCCAACATCGTCGAGCACGGCCAGAACATCGGCCTGGGCGATGCCGGCAAGTTCTGGCACTCGGACCTGTCGTACAAGGAACTGCCAAGCCTCGGGTCCATGCTGCACGCCCAGGAGCTGCCAAGTGAAGGTGGCGACACCCTGTTCGCCGACATGCACAAAGCCTGGGACGCCGTGCCCGAGGCCCTGCGCAAGGTGGTCGAAGGCCGCAGTGCCGCGCACTCCTACACCGCCCGTTATGCTGAAACCAAGTTCGAGGGCAACTGGCGCCCGACCCTGACCGCCGAGCAGCTCGCGCAGGTGAAGGAGGTCATCCACCCGGTGGTACGGACCCACCCGGAAAACGGCCGCAAGGCGTTGTTCGTCAGCGAAGGCTTCACCACCCGCATCGTCGGCCTGCCTGACGATGAAAGCCGCGACGTGCTGCAGCAGCTGTACGCGCTGAGCGTGCTTGAGCAGAACATCTACCGCCATCAGTGGCAGCCCCACGACCTGGTGTTCTGGGACAACCGTTCGCTGATCCACCTGGCTACCGGTTGCCCGGCGCACCTGCGCCGCAAACTGTTCCGCACCACCATCCAGGGCGATGCCCCGTTCTGACGACTGAGGAATTCATCATGCGCAAATCCATCAGCCGCCTGGCGGCAAGCATCGGCCTGGGCGCCAGCCTGGTTGTCGGCAGCCTGGCGGCCCCCGCCGTGGCGCACGCCGAAGGCAAGATCCGCATCGCCGAGCAGTTCGGCATCGTCTACCTGCTGCTCAACGTGGTACGCGACCAGCACCTGATCGAGAAGCACGGCAAAGAGCAGGGCATCGACATCGAGGTCGACTGGGCGCAGCTGTCCGGCGGCTCGGCGATCAACGACGCGCTGCTGTCCGGTTCGGTGGACATCGCCGGTGCCGGGGTCGGCCCGCTGTTGACCGTGTGGGACCGCACCAAGGACCGGCAGAACGTCAAGGCCGTGGCCTCACTGGGCAACTTCCCGTACTACCTGGTCAGCAGCAACCCGAACGTGAAGACCATCGCCGATATTTCCGACAAGGACCGCATTGCGGTGCCGGCCGTGGGGGTTTCGGTGCAGTCACGCTTCCTGCAGTACGCCGCCGCCCAGCAGTGGGGCGACAAGGAATACAACCGCCTCGACAAGTACACCCTGGCCGTGCCGCACCCCGATGCCACCGCCGCGTTGCTGGCCGGCGGCACCGAACTGAACGGGCACTTCTCCAACCCACCGTTCCAGGACCAGGCGCTGGCCAACAAGGACGTGCACGTGGTGCTCAACAGCTATGACCTGCTCGGCCCCAACTCGCCGACCCTGCTGTTCGCCACCGAGAAATTCCGCAAGGACAACCCCAAGACCTACAAGGCCTTCGTCGATGCCCTGGCCGAGGCGGCAGACTTCGCCCAGAAGGACAAGGCCGCTGCAGCGGATACCTACATTCGCGTGACCAAGGCCAAGATCGACCGCGACGCGCTGATCAAGCTGATCGACAACCCGCAGTACGAGTTCACTGTCACGCCGAAGAACACCTACAAGCTGGCCGAGTTCCTGTATCGGGTTGGCGCCATCAAGCACAAGCCGGAATCGTGGAAGGACTACTTCTTCCAGGATGAACGCCCGCTGCAGGGGAGCTGACCGACCATGACCGCCCCTTTGCCAGGCCACACGGCCAGCAACCTGAGCCGTGTCGCTACACCACCGTTGCTCCAGGTGGACAACCTGAGCCTCGAATACCGCACCGCGCAGCGCGTGGTGCGGGCAACCCATCAGGTCAGCTTCGAAGTCGACCGGGCCGACCGTTTCGTCCTGCTTGGCCCGTCGGGCTGCGGCAAGTCGACCTTGCTCAAGGCCGTAGCCGGTTTCATCGCCCCCCGGGAAGGGCAGATCCTGTTGCAGGGCCAGCCGGTCAACGGCCCCGGCCCTGACCGCATCGTGGTGTTCCAGGAGTTCGACCAGCTGCCACCATGGAAAACGGTGAAAGAGAACGTCATGTTCCCGCTGGTGGTGTCTGGCCAGCTCAAGCGCGCCGAGGCCGAGGAGCGGGCCCTGCACTACCTGGACAAGGTTGGCCTGGCCGCCTTTGCCGACGTCTACCCGCACATGCTGTCGGGCGGGATGAAGGCCCGCGTGGCGATCGCCCGGGCGCTGGCCACCCAGCCGAAGATCCTGCTGATGGACGAACCGTTCGCCGCGCTCGATGCGCTGACCCGGCGCAAGATGCAGGAAGAACTGCTGCTGCTGTGGGAGGAAGTGCGCTTCACCTTGTTGTTCGTCACCCACTCCATCGAGGAGGCGCTGGTGGTCGGCAACCGCATCCTGCTGTTGTCGCCCCATCCGGGCCGGGTCCGGGCCGAGGTGCACAGCCACCAGTACGACCTCGGCAGCCTCGGCGCTGCTGACTTCCAGGCCAGCGCGCGGCGCATCCATCGCTTGCTGTTCGACGAGGCCGAAGCCCCTGAACAGGCCGATGACCTGGGCTTCAACGACATTCGCATCGCCTACTGACAGGAGCTTCAGCCATGACCCCTACACCTGTGCGCCAGGAATACGAGGTGCAGCTGGAGCCTTTGCTCAGTGTGCCTGTGGAACGCAACCTACCGTTGGCCCAGCGCCTGTGGCAGCACGGCTGGCTGCGCAAGGCCGTGATCCTGGTGGTGATCGCCGCCTTGTGGGAAGCGATCGCCCGCTACCAGGGCAACGACCTGCTGCTGCCGACCTTCCTGCAGACCGCCGTCGCGTTGTGGGACGGCCTGCTCAGTGGCGAGCTGCCGGCCAAGGTCGGTGTGTCGCTGGTGATTCTGCTCAAGGGTTACCTGCTGGGCATCGTGTTGGCCTTCGGCCTGACCAGTCTGGCGGTGTCGACCCAGCTCGGGCGCGATCTGCTGGGCACCCTGACCTCGATGTTCAACCCGTTGCCGGCGATTGCCCTGCTGCCGTTGGCGCTGTTGTGGTTCGGGCTGGGTGACAACAGCCTGATCTTCGTGCTGGTGCATTCGGTGTTGTGGGCACTGGCGCTGAATACCTATGCGGGCTTTCTCGGGGTGTCGGAAACCCTGCGCATGGCCGGGCGCAATTACGGCCTGAAAGGGCTGCGCCTGGTCCTGCACATCCTGGTGCCAGCGGCGTTGCCCTCGATTCTTTCGGGGCTGAAGATCGGCTGGGCGTTCGCCTGGCGCACGCTGATCGCTGCCGAACTGGTGTTCGGCGCCAGCAGTGGCAAGGGCGGGCTGGGCTGGTACATCTTCCAGAACCGCAACGAGCTGTATACCGACAAGGTGTTTGCCGGGTTGGCGGTGGTGATCCTGATCGGCTTGCTGGTCGAGGGGCTGGTGTTCAATACCCTGGAGCGGTTGACCGTTCGGCGGTGGGGCATGCAGCGGTAGTTTTCCTGTGCCGGCCTCTTCGCGGGCACGCCCGCTCCCACAGGTACTGCACAGTGTTCAGGACCTGCGCGATCCCTGTGGGAGCGGGCTTGCCCGCGAAGAGGCCGGCACAGGCGACCAATTCACTAGCGGTGGGCCGCGGCCCTTGTCCTGAAAAGCTTTCATACATTTACAAGCTAATTTGTCGGTAAAGTTGTAGGAAAATTCTGAATTTAGTCTCGATTTCCTTAGAACCATTGCGGTCACCTTTCCTCGCGCCTAGCCTGTTCCGCTCATTCGTTTACAAGGAACAGTAATCATGGCTTTCGACGCATTCATTCAAATCGCGGAAATCGCTGGCGAATCACAAGACGAGCAATACAAGCACTGGATCGAGGTTCTCAGCTACACGTTCGGCACCAGCCAAAGCACCTCTGCTACCGCAAGTTCCGCAGGGGGCGCCACCTCCGGGCGTACCACCCTGAGCAATCTGACCTTCACCAAGTCAGCTGCAAACTGCTCGAAGCCAGTTGCGCCGGGCAGTACCTGAAAGAAGTCAGGCTGGTCGTCTGCCGCGCCGGTGGCGACAAGCTCAAGTACTACGAAGTCGTGCTCGAAGAAGTGATCGTTGCCGATTTTATACAAGGCGTGCACTCCGGCGTGCCGACTGAAATCGTCCAACTCAACTACGGCCGTATCAAGACCATCTACACCCGGCAGCAGCGCGCCGATGGCGGTGCTGGCGGCAGTGTCACCGGTGGCTGGGACCGTATCGCCAACAAGATATTTGCGTGAGGAACGACCATGTCAGAGGCACGCAGCTACATAAATCCCAAGGCACAGAACTACGCGACCCTGAAGAACGGCACGCCGATGAATGCCAATCAGCAGGCTAAGTTCGATGTGCTCAATGCGCATATCGCCAACGCGGTTGTCCTGGCCGGAGAATTGGTGATCGTCGGTGATCCAAGCACTTCCTCCTGTACCAGCCATGAAGCCTTTCTCATGGGCAAGGCGGCAGGTATTCACCGTGACATTGTCTTCAACGGTGGCGGTGTCGATGGGTTCATGCTGGATAACTTCGAAATGCTGCAGAGTCTGCTGTCCCATGCGTCGATGGGGGCAGGGGCCGCGAGTGATGGCTGGGCCAGGCATCTGGATGCGATCAAGAAGACGCTGGAACAGATTGAGCAATTGCACCGCGAGCACATGAGTGGTGGTACGTTCAGGGCGCGGGAGGAGTTTTATGCCAAACGTGCGGCGCTGTTTAGCAGGCTGGATGAGCAGTTGGGGAAAACCGCTGCTTACGGCTCTGGTCTACGAAATCAGGGATCGATCAAGCGGATGCTGCAGCTTTCCACTAAACGCTATCTGAGTACCGGTGAAATTACGGGGTATGCAAAGAAGGTAACGGGAGTGGCGAGGGCTGCGAGTCTGATCAAAAAAGGTGCTTACATTGGGGTTGCATTGGATGTGGCCGCAACTGGGTTGTCTATTCAAAATGCATGCACCCTAGGTCGTGAGGAAGAGTGCAGGAAGGCTAAATACGTCGAGTTGAGCGGTTTGACAGGAAGTATATCTGGCAGTGCTGCTGGAGGGATCGTAGGCGGTGCTACGGTAAGTGCAATGTGTGTGGCACTCAGTATTCCCTCTGCTGGTAGTGTCGGTGTTGCATGCGCTGTTATTGGAGGTGCTATAGGTGGTAAGTATGGTGGCGATTTTGGGAAGGAGTGGTTTGGAGCGCTTGGGGAGATAGTGTATGAGTGGACGCTCGAATGAAATCGACAGTCGCAGTGGTAATGATGTCTATGCTCTTGGTTTGGATGATAATTAGCCTGATTTTCATGGTTTATCTAGCATGCCGATATCTTGATGTGATTGAGTCGGAGCTGTCAGGATGTAGCTATGTGCGTGATAATCGGCTGAATTTTTCATCGGCGGGATTGCTAGGTAAGGTGTTGCGTACCTGCCTGGCCGCAAACATGCTTATGATGCCTTGGATTTTTGTCCGCAGAGGAGTTGCGGATGCTTCCGAAATATTGCGTTTTCCAAGAAGCGTGAGAATTAAGATGCTAGTCTGTTGGGGGGGGTTAATGCTTTCAATAGTCCTGTTTTTTGTTTCTCACAACATCCTGAAGTATTTTAATCTGCCTGCTTGAATGTATGAACATTGATGCTCCATCTCAATGTGCATCCTGATGTTGATCGCCGCCGAACCGGTAATTGTTGCCAACAGTGGCGGGGTTGACTGGTACGGTGAGTGAAGGGCAGGGGGTTCCTATGCCGCAAGGTATCAGAATGAATATGTTTGAACCTGGCCTGGTTGTCTTGTTGGGTTTTAGCTTTGGAATAATAACTCTACTTGTCCTGGTGTATGTTGCTTGTACACATATAGATAGAGTTGAGTCATTTTTTGAAGGGTCTAAGTATGTGCAGGGCGTCAAGGAGGCCTTTTCCAATGCAGGTATGCCGGGAAAGGTTCTGCGTATATGTAGTATTGCCTGTCTTTTGACACTGCCAGGCCCTTATGTGCGTCGCGGGCTAGCGAACGGCGAGGAGGTAAAGAAGTTTCCGAGATCAATGAGGCGTATGTTGATTGGGCTTTGGTTAGCACTGACCTTTGAGATCTTAGCGATGCTGGCATTTAGGGTCTGGCTATATTTTGTTTGAATTGCTCTGGGTAGTCGTAACCTTGGTGAGTTTATAAGAATCACCTTGGTGGCGGTAGGTGGGGTGCCAAGGTCTATGTTCAGAGAGACAATGAGTCAGGTCCTATGTGAGTCCTCAAAGTGACGAATATGCAGATAGTTGTGCTCGGCGTTTGCTTGTTTGCTTCGCCAGTGCTGATGTTTGCGGCATGGATTTTTGTCGCTTGTCGATATCTTGAGTATATTGAATCTTTATTAAAGAATAGCAATATTGTTGTCGGTAATCGGGATAATTTGTCCGGTGCCGGGCTATTGGGGAAGGTTTTGCGTGTGGGGGGAATTTCCGCGATGCTATCCGTGGGCCAGTTTTGTGTTCGAAAGGGTTTGGCTGACGCTGGAGATTTACAAGCAGTACCTGATCGCCTCAAGAGGCTGCTGATTATGCTGTGGTTCGTGCACTTGTTTTTATTTCATCATTGGCGTCCTTCTGCATATGGGTAGGTATTTTACGAGGCTGATTGCTAAGTAAGTGCTGCAGCGGCGATTCGTGAACTTTTACATGAGTAGTAAATCGTGAGTAAATTTGAGATTAATTTGGTTGCGATTTGTTTTTTCTTCTTGGCGATGGTTGCATTTTTAGTGCAGATGTATGTCGCCATGAGACATCTTGATGAGGTTGAAGGACTGCTGTCGAAAAGCGATTTTGTATTGGGGAATAAGAAGCTTTATTTGCACGCGGGCTTCCTCGGTAAAATTATGCGTATCAGTACGATATCAACACTGTTGACTGTGCCGAGATTATTTGCACGCAGAGGATTGGTTGATGTGACTCAACTGCGAGATTTTCCAAATTCGATGAAAAGGATTTTGGTCGGAACTTGGTGCGCGATGTGTATTTCTTCAATGATCTTCTTGATGCTCGGATCTTTTTAGAGTGGTGGGATCCTGATCGGTCTGCTAGTCGGGGAGTGGTGGGGGATGCAGAGGTAATACACCTGTGCCGGCCTCTTCGCGGCGGTTTGACGCCTCGGTAAACCCGCTCCCACATGTGCTGCGCAGCATTCAGGGCCTGCGGAATCTCTGTGGGAGCGGGTTCACCCGCGAAGAGGCCAGCACAGGCAGCTAATTCACGTACTGTGCAGCCGCATTGCTCAAGGTCCTGGCGATCTCTTCGCGCAGCGCCTGCGGCTCTTCGACCACCAGGCTTTCCCCTTGGCTCAATACCCACCAGCGCAATGGCCCGCCATCTTCCACCGTGGCCCGCAGCCGATGCCCCTGGTCCAACGCGGTCAACTGCATGTCCACGCTCAACGGCGCTTCACGCAACTGCCTGGCCAAAGGATCGCTGACCCAGGCCTGCATCTCGATCCCTTCACCCTGAACCGGCTGAAGCGAATCACCACGCAAATATCCCTGCAGGTCGAAATTCCCCCGCAACTCGCCAGCAACGTTCGCCGTCCAGTGCCAGCCAAACGGAATGCTCTTGTCATTGCGATCCAGCGGAAAGATCAGCGACAACTCATTGAGGTCCCGCTCCACCGTACGTTTGCTGACATTGAAGCCCACATCGCGCAGGCGCCACACCAGTTCGGCGCTGGTAATGCCAGGGGAGCGGCTGGGTAACTGGCGCAGCAGCGCCCACTGACGGCTGAGGGTGGCGCGGGTGGTGGCGAACGGCAAAAGGTAACGTCCTTGTCTAGGCTTGCCGCAACAGGATGGCGGCTCGAGCGGGTCATGGCAATTAGCCATAACTCGCTCAGATCCAGGAATACGCAATTGGTTGCCTTGCCCCGAATCGTTCGCGACAGGTTTTGACGTGACGTCGCGCAGAATCACGCCTCATCACAGCCGCGGTCGGGCCTGTGGGTCGTTCAATGAGGATGAACATGTCTGCTGTCAGCAATATCCATTCGCTGCTCGCCCGTCTTCTGCCTGAGCAGGTCATTTGCCCACCGACACACGCCGGCAGGCGACAGCGGCTGTTTGCCGGGGTAGGGCAGCCCAGCCAGCGCGCGCTGTTGGTCAACCGCCTGGACGAGGCCCACGACCTGCAGGCGGTGTACACCGACCTGCGCCAGCAGGCACTGGCCGGCAACGTGGCGGCACTCAACGACCTCGGCTGGATCTGGCTCAATGGCAAGTACTGGCGTGCCGACACCGCCCTGGCTGGGCACCTGCTGCGCATGGCGGCGCTGCAGGGCAATGCGGCGGCGTGGTTCAACCTGGGGCAGCAGCATTATTTCGGCAAAGGCGTCGAAACCTCCTATGCCCAGGCCGAGGAATGTTATCGCCAGGCCTTCGAGCGGGGCATGCTGCATGCCGCTGCTGCGTTGGGTGACCTGTACGAAGAAGAGGTCTGCGATGCCGCACTGGGCTGGCAGGTGGACCCAGGCCAGGCCTACCAGTGGTTCTTGCGTGGCGCCGAGCGTGGCGAGGCGCGTTGCCGGTTCGAAATGGGCTACCGCTTGTTGCATGGCCTGTACGTGGACGCGGACATCAAGGCCGCGCTGTATTGGCTGGAGCTGGCGGCGGCAACCGGGGTGATGCAGGCGGCCGAGGAGTTGGCGGTGCATTTCAGCAGCCGGGACGACGCGCGTTACCAGGACTGGCGTGACCGGGCGGTGCAGATGGGCAGCACCTTGGCCCTGACCATGAAACTGGAAGACCAGGTTCAGCCCTGAATGAACAAGAATTCATCAAGGCCCCCCGTCGCCCGCTGTTGACGACAGGGGGAGGCACAGGCGTATATTGATAGTTAGCAAACTATGAATATCCTTGGTTCTTCTCATGTCCATTGACTCCCTGCGCCTGCAAGTCAGCAGCGGCATGGTGGTTGCCGCTCGCCACTGGCGGCGCATCTGCCACAACGCCCTGATCGGCTACGGTATCTCCGAGGCCTGCGCCGCACCGTTGCTGATGATCGTGCGCCTGGGCGATGGCGTGCACCAGGTGGCCGTGGCCCAGGCTGCTGGCCTGGAAAGCCCGTCGCTGGTGCGCTTGCTCGACCAGCTGTGCAAGGCTGGCCTGGTCTGCCGCAGCGAAGACCCGCTGGACCGCCGTGCCAAGGCCCTGAGCCTGACCGCCGAAGGCCGTCGCCTGGCCGAAGCCATCGAAGCCGAGCTGGTGCGCGTACGCCATGACGTGCTGCAAGGCATCGACGAGGCCGACCTGCAGGCCGCGCTGCGCGTGTTGCGTGCCTTCGAAGCCGCTGGCCTGGGTACTGCAGGCGGGGTGGCATGAACGGTTTCTTCAGCTCGGTGCCGCCGGCCCGCGACTGGTTCTACGGCGTGCGCACCTTCGCCGCGTCGATGATCGCCCTGTACATCGCCCTGCTGCTGCAGTTGCCGCGCCCGTATTGGGCGATGGCCACCGTCTACATCGTCTCCAGCCCGTTCGTCGGCCCGACCAGCTCCAAGGCGGTGTATCGCGCCGTGGGTACGCTGCTCGGTGCTGCCGGGGCGATCTTCTTCGTGCCGCCGCTGGTGCAGTCACCGTTGCTGCTGAGCATCGCCATCGCCCTGTGGACCGGCACCCTGCTGTTCCTCTCGCTGAACCTGCGCACGGCCAACAACTACGTACTGATGCTGGCCGGCTACACCTTGCCGATGATTGCCCTGGCGGTGGTCGACAACCCGCTGGCGGTGTTCGACGTGGCGTCCTCGCGGGCCCAGGAAATCTGCCTGGGGATCGTCTGCGCGGCAGTGGTTGGTGCGATTTTCTGGCCGCGCCGGCTGGCACCGGTGGTAGTGGGCGCCACCGGCAGCTGGTTCACCGAGGCGATCCGCTACAGCGACACCTACCTCGCCCGTGAAGCCAGCGCCGACAAGGTCGGTGGCATGCGCGGCGCAATGGTCACCACCTTCAACTCGCTGGAGCTGATGATCGGCCAGCTCGGCCACGAAGGTGCCGGCCCGCATACCTTGAAGAACGCCCGCGAGCTGCGCGGGCGGATGATCCACCTGCTACCGGTGATCGACGCCCTCGACGACGCCCTGGTCGCCCTCGAAGGCCGCGCCCCGGCCCATTACGCGCAGATCCAACCGGTGCTGGATGCCGCCCGCGAATGGCTCAAAGGCACCGCCGACAGTGCCTCCATAGCCCGCTGGACCGCCCTGCACGAGCAGATCGACCGCCTGCAGCCCGGCGCCGCCGCCCTCGACCAGCGTGCCGAGCTGCTGCTGTCCAACGCCCTTTACCGCCTCACCGAATGGGCTGACCTGTGGCAGGACTGCTGCTCCTTGCAGCACGCCCTGCGCACCGACGACCCCAACCCCTGGCGCGCGGTCTACCGCCACTGGCGCCTGGGCCGGCTGACGGCGTTCTTCGACCGTGGCCTGATGCTCTACTCGGTGGTCTCCACAGTGCTGGCGATCGTCGTCGCCTGTGGCCTGTGGATCGGACTGGGCTGGAACGACGGCGCCAGTGCGGTGATCCTTGCCGCCGTGTCGTGCAGCTTCTTCGCCGCCATGGACGACCCGGCGCCGCAGATCTACCGGTTCTTCTTCTGGACCCTGATGTCGGTGATCTTCTCCAGCCTGTACCTGTTCCTGGTGCTGCCCAACCTGCACGACTTCCCGATGCTGGTGCTGGCCTTCGCGATCCCGTTCATCTGTGTCGGCACCCTGACCGTGCAGCCACGCTTCTACCTCGGCACCTTGCTGACCATCGTCAACACCTCGACGTTCATCAGCATCCAGGGCGCCTACGACGCTGACTTCTTCACCTTCCTCAACTCCAACCTGGCCGGCCCCGTGGGCCTGCTGTTCGCCTTCATCTGGACCCTGGTGATGCGCCCATTTGGCGTGGAGCTGGCGGCCAAGCGCATGACCCGCTTCGTCTGGCGCGACATCGTCGAAATGACCGAGGCGGCGACCCTGGCCGAGCACCGCCAGGTCGGCGTGCAGATGCTCGATCGCCTCATGCAGCACCTGCCACGCCTGTCGCAGACCGGCCAGGACAGCGGCGTGGCGCTGCGTGACCTGCGCGTGGGGTTGAACCTGCTCGACCTGCTGGCCTATATGCCGCGCGCCGGCCAGCAGGCCCGCGAGCGCCTGGGCACAGTGATCGAGGAAGTCGGCGCGCATTACGCCGCCTGCCTGCGTGCTGGCGAGCGCCTGCATGCCCCGGCCGCGCTGCTGCGCAACATGGAGCGTGCGCGCCTGGCGCTGAACCTGGATGAACTGTACGAGCGCGGCGATGCACGCACTCATCTGCTGCATGCCCTGGCAGGCCTGCGCCTGGCCTTGCTGCCGGGTGTCGAGGTGATGCTCGAGCCTGCCGAACAACCGCAACTGCCCCCCGGCCTCGATGGAGCGCCCCTGTGATCGGTGAACTGGATATCAGCGGGGTGTTCCTGCCCACGCTGCTGGTGATGATGTTTGGCACCTACCTGCTGTTCCTGGGGGTGCACGCGGTGCTGGTGCGCCTTCATTTCTACCGCCTGGTCTGGCACCGGGCGCTGTTCAACGTTGCCCTGTATGCCGTGCTGCTGGGTGCGGTCGACCACTTTTGCCGAAGCCTGATGCTGCCATGAAAAAACCTTTGCTGACCCTGGGCCGTGTGGTCCTGACCTTGCTGGTAGTGACCTTCGCCGCCGTGCTCGTGTGGCAGATGGTGGTGTACTACATGTTCGCCCCCTGGACCCGCGACGGGCACATCCGTGCCGACGTGATCCAGATTGCCCCGGACGTGTCCGGCCTGATCCAGAAGGTCGAGGTGCGCGACAACCAGACCGTCAAGCGCGGCGATGTGCTGTTCACCATCGACCAGGACCGCTTTACCCTGGCCCTGCGCCAGGCCAAGGCGACCCTCGGCGAGCGCCAGGAAACCTTGGCCCAGGCGTCCCGCGAAGCGCAGCGTAACCGCAAGCTCGGCAACCTGGTGGCGGCCGAGCAGCTGGAAGAGAGCCAGTCCCGCGAGGCTCGCGCCCGTTCGGCGGTCAGCGAGGCCCAGGTGGCGGTCGATACTGCCCAGCTCAACCTCGACCGCTCGGTGGTGCGCAGCCCGGTAGATGGCTACCTCAACGACCGCGCCCCGCGTGACCATGAATTCGTCAGCGCTGGCCACCCGGTGCTGTCGGTGGTCGACAGTGCCTCGTATCACGTCGATGGCTACTTCGAGGAAACCAAGCTCGGCGGCATCCACATCGGAGACGCCGTGGACATCCGCGTGATGGGCGACAACACCCGCCTGCGCGGCCATGTGCAGAGCTTCGCCGCCGGCATCGAAGACCGTGACCGCGTCAGCGGCGCCAACCTGCTGCCCAACGTCAACCCGGCGTTCAGCTGGGTGCGCCTGGCCCAGCGCATTCCGGTGCGCATCGCCTTCGACGAAGTGCCGGCAGACTTCCGCATGATCGCCGGGCGCACGGCCACCGTGTCGATCCTCGAGGGCCAGCGCCCATGAAACAGCTGATCCTGGCGGGGTTCTGCCTGTCCCTGGGGGCCTGCATGATGGTCGGCCCCGATTACCAAGTGCCGAAGGACGCGGCGGTGCAACGCAGCGACCTCAACGGCCCGTTGCGCCAGGATGCCGACAGCGTGGTGTCGGCGCCGGTGCCCGAGGACTGGTGGCAGCTGTATCAGGATCAACGCCTCAACGAACTGGTGCGCCAGGCGCTGAGTGCCAACACTGAATTGCGCGTGGCCGCGGCCAACATCGCCAAGGCCCGTGCCCAAGTCGAAGTGGCCGAGTCCCAGGGCGGCTTCAATGGCGGCATCAAGGCCGGCGCCCAGCGCCTGCAGGAGTCTGGCCAGGCCTTCCTGCTGCCGGAGAAGGTACCGGTGGCCAATATCGGCGAGGCGATCATCAGTGCCTCGTACCAGTTCGACCTGTGGGGCACCTTCAAGCGCGGCACCGAGGCCGCCAAGGCCAATGCCGACGCAGTACAGGCCGCCGCCGACACCGCACGCATCACCCTGGTGGCCGACGTGGTCAAGGCCTACACCCAGGTGTGCTCGGCCAACGAGGAATTCCATATCGCCCGCGAGTCGCTCGACCTGCAGGAACAGAGCGTGAAGCTCAACCAGCGCCTGCGCGACGCCGGCCGTGGCGACGAAACCCAGGTCACCCGCTCGCAGACCCAGTTCAAGTCGTTGCGCGCCGAACTGCCGCGTTTCAAGGCCGAGCGCGAAACGGGCGTGTACACCCTGGCGGCGCTGCTGGCCGTGCCTGTGGATAAGTTGCCCGCCGGTACCGCCGATTGCGCCGAGCTGCCGCACCTCAACCAGTTGGTGCCGGTCGGTGACGGCGCGGCCCTGCTCAAGCGCCGCCCGGACGTGCGCCAGGCCGAACGCCAGCTGGCGGCGGCCACCGCCGAAATCGGCGTGGCGACGGGTGCGCTGTACCCGGACATCAGCATCGGTGCCCAGGTCGGCACCATCGGTATCCTTGAAGAGCTTGGCGATCCGTCGACCAACCGCTGGGGCTTTGGCCCGCAGATCAGCTGGAGCATCCCGACCAACGGCACCCGCGCGCGGATTCGCATGGCTGAAGCCTCGACCCAGGCTGCCCTGGCGCATTTCGACGGCGTGGTGCTGAACGCCATCCGCGAGACCCAGACCCGTCTGGCCCAGTACAGCGCCCTGCTGGACCGGCGTGATGCGCTGGCTGAGGCGGAGAAATCGGCGAAGGAAGCGGCGGATCAGACGCACCGGTATTACCAGGCGGGGCGTGAGTCGTTCCTCGCCGACCTGCAGGCGACGCGGACCTATACCGATGTGCGGGCGCAGTTGGCGGCGGCTAACAGCCAGGTGGCGTTGGGGCAGATTGGTGTGTTCCTGGCGTTGGGTGGGGGGTGGAAGCAGTGAGGTTTTGGCTTGAGATTGGGTGATGGCTGAAATGTGTCCGCCTTGACGCATTCAGCGCCTATGAGATCGAGCGCCGCCCGCGCGGCGCATCGCGGGCAAGCCCGCTCCCACATCTGTTTCGGGCAATATCTCCTGTGCCGCCAACAGGATCTGCCTCGGTGCATGTCTGGAGACAGATGGAGCGGCATTGGCGCTCACCGAAATGCATCGCCATGCCAACAAGGCGGTCCCTGTTGGCGGCACAGGAATGACTGGCCCGAAACAGATGTGGGAGCGGGCTTGCCCGCGATGCGCCGCGCGGGCGGCGCTCGATCTCATAGGCGCTGCAAACCTGTCGGCAGGCACCTGTCCGCCCTCACCCTATCTCCCGGCAGGCATCTCCTGAATCCACTAAAGTCCCTTGCTGTCAGACATCTCCGAACTTGAAACCAAATGCTTCAGTTCTGATTTCATGTCGAATTATCCTACGGCACCTGTCGGAAGGTGCTGTCTTGGCTGGGAAGTGCTCCCGGACTACTGTTCCTGGGTCGCCTCGCAAGGCGATCGGGCGTGAGACACCCGTTTGGTACAGGGCGCATCGCTTATGGCGGTCGTGCGCGGGCAGGCTTTTGCCTGGCCGGGTCTCCTGTACCCCGGGTCTCACCCCGTGCACGGCTGCCACCCAAATCCGTGAGACGAGGAGGAAGGCAGGACATTTCCATGTACAGGAGTTCCGCCATGAAAAAGCTAGTCCCCGACCCACCTCCTACCTCTATCCCTCAACTCGACATCCCCGGCTTCTCGCTCATCACGCCACCCGGCACCGGGCAATGCAATGCGCTGATGCACGCCATGACCCTCACCGTGCAGCAAACCTACGGCGTCCTGCTGGACAGCGAGCCAGGCCCGCAGCGTGATGCCATGGCCATGAACATCCGTCTGCTGTGCCGAATGGTCTCTGCCCTGGCCGAACACTCGGACCTCCCCGTCTAAAGCAAGGAGCGACAGGATGAGCACTTATCCACAGGACGCAGTAACGGCAGGGTTGGAAACCTTCGATCTTTTCAGCCTCAAGCCCAACGTGCCCTTTGACCATGCCTTCTCGCAGCTATCAGTGTTGCTCGGCTGCATCCGCCACCTCACCACCGAAGCAGAAATGGAGAACGACCGCATGGCCGGCAGCGCGGCGCGAATTCTCAGTGAAATGGCCAAGGCGCTGATCGACGATATGGAGCTGGGGCTGAACAAGGTTCGTCAATAAACTTCAAGTACATGGGGCCGCATAGCGGCCCTTCGCCAGGGCCCTGTCTCAACGCAAGATCTTCGCCGGCTCATCCGGCGGCAAGTCATTCTGCCCGCTCGTGGGCGCTTCCCGGTCATTGGGCGACCCACGCAACTGTTCGACCATCTGCCGCGCCACGTCCATGCCCAGCTCCTTGGACACTTCACGTACCACCCGCGGGCGGTTCGGCGTCACCTGGCGGTCCCGGCTGCTGACCAGCTTGGTGTCCTGCCCCTCACCCATGGCCGTGAACGCCGAGGTGATCTCGAAGGTGCGGGTGTCGATCAGGCTGAAGTCGGCCACCACGCTCAGGGCCAGCACCGACGAGTAGCTGCTGGTATTGGCCAGCGCGCCGACATCGCGCTGGAAGTCGATGTCCGAGAGGGTGCCGAACAGCACGTAGTCGGCGCCGGGGAAGGCGCCGGCCTTGATCCGCGCGATCACGTCATGCACGTCCTCACCGGACGAGGCGGTGTATGGTTTGCCTTGCACCAGCTGGAACAGCCCGGTCTTGAGGATCTCGCCCTTGATGTCGCCGCCGAAATTGCGCAGCTCGGTCTGCTCGATGTAGCCCTTGCTGCTTTCGTACTCGCTGTAACTCGACGAGTGGCTGCTGTTGTACGGGCTCGACTGGCCATCGTTCTGGGCGTTGACGGTGTGGATGTATTCTTCCACACGTGCTTCGTAGGCCAGGTCGGTGACCGCGAGCATGGGCGCCGCGTGTGCCGAAAACGCCCAGGCCAGGCCGATCACTGCCATCCATGCTTTCATCGCTCAGCGCTCCGTGGTCTTGCGGATTTCTTTCTCGTCCATCCATTCGGCCAGGCCGCTTTCAACGTCGACCAGCTGCAGGCTGAACTTGTAGAACACGTCCTTGTAATCGCTGCTGCGCTTGACGATGGAGCTGATCGAGCCTTCCAGCCGGTAGCGTGCGGCGATCATGTTGCCGGTTTTGGCAACGGTGCTCTTCTTGTACAGGCCGCTCTGGTTCTGCAGTTGCAGCTGGTCGACCTGGCTCTGCATGTCGGTGTTGTCGCTGGCGAACCGAGCGGTACCCGACTTCATCAACTGGGTCTTGATCGAAGTGGTGATCTCGCGGGTGTCGATGTACTCGCTGGTCTTGTTCTTCACGTCGTATACCTGCACCACCGGGCGGCCATGCAGCACGCCGGACTGGGCCAGCGAGCGGGTCATGCTCTCGGCGATCATCTGCAGGTCGGTGGAGCCGAATTCGTTGGTCACAAGCTCCACGGCCCTGGCGTCGCCATAGCTGATGTTGCCGCTGCCCAGCACGGGCGACGGGGTGCTGCAGCCGCTGACCAGGGCGATGGCGAGGGCGGCAAGGGAAAGGCGTGCAAGCATGGGACTGCTCCTGGAAAGGGTTACCGGGTGTGGACTTCAAGGCGGAAATCGGTCGCCTTGGGCGTGGGTGCGATGGCAGGTAGGAAGCTGGCTTGTCCACCGTACAGTGGCAGGGCTTTCCAGCCCTCTTCATCGGCCACCGGGAAACCGTCGTTATCTAGCCAGGCAAAGCGATAGAACAGGGTCTGGTTGCTGCCGCTGGCATTGTTCAGCGCTACCTTGACGGTGAGAAAGCCGTTTTCCCGAGCGACGCGCATCGGGCCGACGTCGATGTCATCCAGTTGCCCCATGGTCACGACCTTGCTGGCGGCACTACCCGGCTCCGGCTGGGAAGCGCAACCGGCCAGCAGAGCGGCGGCGATGAGGGCGAGGCAGGTTCTGCGCATGTTCGATCCTTGAGGTCACTTGAGGCTGACGGTGGCCGGGGCTGGGGTGTGGGGTGCCACTTCGACGGCGGCACCGCTGGCAAATACCTGATTGCCGATCACCCGCAGGCTTACTACCTGGTATGGGCGGTCGATGGTGACCTTGACGTGGCCGCCGCCCTGGCCTGACGGCAGGGTCAGCTGGTGCTTGCCCTGAGCCAGGCGCACACGGGCCACCAGCGTATCGTTGGGCAGGGTGCGCCAGGTGCGGGTGTCGGCATCCTCGGCAACCAGTGAAGCGATGCTCAAAGCCAGGGCAGCCGACGGGTTTTTTTCGTTCAGCTTCTTCTGCCCCGCGCCGCGGAGGATGGCGCGTACGCTGGTGCGCAGGATGATCCCCGGCATTTCATCACGCAGTGCGCGGCGCGACATGGCGCTGGTGCTGTTGAGCACTGTCAGGTCCAGCGGCCTGTCATCCAGCCACAGCTTGCTAACGCCGGTGGTAGACGTGTCTTCGCGGATGATCGGGAACGACAACGGTGTGAGCACCAGGTTGCCGTCGATGGTCAGCGGCAGGGGGATGTTCATCGACGCGCGGGCCGGCGCCAGGCCGCTTTGCACCACGATCAATACCTCGCTCTGGCCGGCCTTGACGCTGCGTTTGTCCAGCTTCAGCAGGGCCTGCTCGAGCAGTGGCGTGTTCGGGCGCAGTTCGGCGGCCTTGCGGTAGCCGGGGGCGGCCAGGCCCTTCTCGCCCAGCGCTTCGTAGACGAAGCCTGCCAGGTAATGACTGAAGGCGCTCTGGTAGCTGTTTTTCAGCTTTATCACTTCCGGGTCGTCGAGGCTGGCGACGGGATAGCCCTGCAGGTCCTTGTACTCGGTCTTGAGCCCTTCCTGCTCGGCCTGTTCCTCATACTTGAGGTATTCCTTGTCGCGCACTTCGGCGATCACGGCTTCGCGTTCGTGGGTCTTCCTGATCTCGGTGCGGGCGCCGGCGAAATCATTCTCGGCCAGCAGGTTGAGGGCCATCTGCGTGGTCAGCATGACCTTTTCGTAGTCGTAACCCTCGTACCGACGCAGCTTGTCGTTTATCAGGAGGGTGCCGAACTGGCTCAGGTACTTGTCGGTGTCGAACTTGACCGCTTCCTCCCACTGCAACACCACGCTGTCAGCGGCGCGCCAGGCGTCCTGGCTGCCTTTGAGATCGCCCTTGGAACGCAGCAATTCGCCCTTTTCGAAGTAGTAGAGCAGGTCCTTCTTCTCGTCCTGATTATGGCTTTCGAGCAGCGCGAGGGCCGCATCGACGTTGCCAGTCGCCAATTGCTCGCTGGTCTGCTGCAACTCACTGTCATAGTCGCGGAGCATGGCACAGCCAGTCATTTGCAGGATGGCCACCAGCAGGGCGAGGAGGAGGACACGAGATCCCATCGTTGAGCTTCATTCCCTGAGCAGATACGGGCACCTGGCCATTAGTTGCGTTTGGCCATCATTGTGACCGCGGATTATATGCAAAGTGCCCGACAGACGGTGGCAAAGTGCCCCTATTTTTCGGAAGGGATGTAATCCTGGGTTTGCGCAGCCAATTTGTTGCCGAATTTTTCATGAAATCCGTCGGCAAACCTTGAGCAAGCTGGAGTGGAAGTGAACAATGTTCTCTTTCGCATTCCGTCCGAGACTGGCCATGAAAACCCGTTCCCGTCTGCTCGCCTGGTTGCCGGCTGTACTGCTCGGCCCGGTGTTGGCGCTGTGCAGCACCCTGGTGCAGGCCGAAGCGCCCGCCGAGGCAGCCAAGGCCTTGCACCTGCTTGACTACATTGGCGCCGATTACCCACCGACCGTGCAGGACGGCAAGGTCATCGAAGATGGCGAGTACCGCGAGCAGCAGGAGTTCGGTGCAGTGCTGGCTGACCTGGTCAAAGGCCTGCCGGCGAATGCCGAACAAGCTGGCCTGGCACAGGGGGTACAGGTGCTGCGCCACGCTATCGACCAGCGCCAGGACGGCGCAGCGGTAGCCAAGCAGGCCCGTCTGCTGGGCGCGCGCCTGGCGGTGGCCTACGAGGTCAGCCAGGCCCCGGTCATTACTCCGGACCCGGTCCGTGGCGCCTCGCTGTATGCGCAGAACTGCTCGATCTGCCACGGTGATACCGGCGCCGGTGACGGCCCGGCAGGTGTAGGCCTGGAGCCGGCACCGGCCAACCTGCGTGACACCGCACGTCTCGATCAGTTGAGCCTGTTCGACCTTTACAACACCCTGGCCCTGGGCATCGACGGCACCGAAATGCCGTCCTTCGCGGACCAGCTTGATGAGCGCCAGCGCTGGGACGTGGCGGCCTACATCGCCAGCTTCACGGCCAAGCCTGAAGCCGCCAAGGGCGACAAGACCTGGAACATCGCCGACCTGGCCCGCCAGACCCCGGCCGAAGTCGCTGCCAACGAAGGCGCCGCGTCGGTCGAGGCGTTCCGCGCCCAGCGCGCCCAGCCGCCGCAGGTCAAGCGTGGGCCGTCGCAGTTGCTCGAATACACCGCCAGTACGCTGGACAAGAGCCTGGCGGCCTACCGTGCAGGCGACCACGACCAGGCCTACGACCTGTCGGTGGCGGCTTATCTGGAAGGGTTTGAGCTGGTCGAAAGCTCGCTGGACAACATCGACACCGAAGCGCGCAAGAGCACTGAAAAGTCGCTGATGGCTTACCGTCAGTCGCTGCAGGACGGCGTGCCGGTCGCCCAGGCCGAACAGCGCCTTGCCGAGGCGAAAAGCAAGCTCGACCAGGCCGCCAAGTTGCTGGGCAGCGACGGCCTGAGCTGGTCGCTGAGCTATATCTCCGGCCTGTTGATCCTGCTGCGTGAAGGCCTGGAGGCGATTCTGGTTCTGGCCGCGGTGCTGGCCTTCCTGCGCAACACCGGCCAGCAATCGGCCATACGCAGCGTCAACATCGGCTGGGGGCTGGCGCTGGTTGCAGGCTTTGCCACCTGGGCCGTGGCGGCCTATGTGATCGACGTCGGCGGTGCACAGCGAGAGCTGCTGGAAGGCAGCACGGCGTTGTTCGCCAGCGTGATGGTGCTGTGGCTGGGCGTGTGGATGCACGACCGCCGCCATGCTGCCGCCTGGCAGGACTACATCAAGAGCAGCCTGGTCAGTGGCGGCGGGCGCTTCGGCTTTGCCGTGCTGGCGTTCTTCTCGGTGTATCGCGAGCTGTTCGAAGTGATCCTGTTCTACGAAACCCTGTGGCTGCAAGCTGGCCCAGCTGGCCACCAGGCGGTGCTGGCCGGCGGTGCCACGGCGCTGGTGCTGTTGGTGGGCCTGGCGTGGGTGATCCTGCGCGGTTCGGCGAAGCTGCCACTGTCGCTGTTCTTCAGCATCAACGCCGGGCTGCTGTGCGCCCTGTCGGTGGTGTTTGCCGGGCATGGCGTGAAGGCGCTGCAGGAGGCGGGCGTGCTGGGCACGCGGCCGGTGGCGTTCTTCGAGTTCGACTGGCTGGGGATTCACCCCGATGTGTACTCGCTGAGTGCGCAGGCGGTGGCGTTGCTGGCGATTCTGGTGTTGTATGGGCGTAGTCGCCTGGCCGACAAGCGCCGGGCTGCCGTTTAAGGTTGATGCTGCTGGCCTCTTCGCGGGCACGCCCGCTCTCACAGGTACTGCACAGGTTTCAGATACTGTGCGATCCCTGAGGGAGCGGGCTTGCCCGCGAAGAGGCCAGTGCAGGAATGAAGAGATTTAACTGAATGCGCATCTGGATCGACGCCGACGCCTGCCCCAAGGCAGCCAAGGACCTGATCGTCAAATTTGCCCTCAAGCGTCAGCTCGAAGTGGTGATGGTGGCCGGTCAGGCCGTAGCCAAGCCGGCCTTCGCGATCGTCCGCCTGATCGTGGTGCCTAGCGGCATGGACGCGGCCGACGATTACCTGGTCGAACACGCCGTGCCCGGCGAGCTGGTGATCTGCAGCGATGTGCCGCTGGCCGACCGCCTGATCAAGAAGGGAGTCGCCGCGCTGGACCCACGTGGCCGCGAGTTCGACGAACGCAACATGGGCGAGCGCCTGGCGGTGCGCAACCTGTTCACCGAGCTGCGTGAGCAGGGTCAGGTCGGGGGAGGGCAGGCGCCCTATGGCGAACGCGAGAAGCAGGCCTTCGCCAATGCCCTGGATCGGATCCTGACCCGCCTCAGCAAGGGCTGATCACGCCCCTTCGTGGGTCAGCTCCAGCACCCGGTCCACCAGCTTGTAGATGCCGCTGGCCGCTTCACTGATCGACTTGGCCACCATGTAGGCCGGGGTAGTCACCAGCTTGCGCTGGGTGTCCTCGACGATGTCATGCACATCGCACTCCTCGTGCTTGCCGCCCATCTTTTCCACAGCTGCCGCGGTGTCCGCGTCATTGCCAATGGTGCAGATCACGCCCGGGCCATAGATCTTCGCCGCCAGCGCCGGCGAGATGCAGATCAGGCCAACCGGCTTGCAGGCCTCGGCAAAGGCTTCGGCCAGGCTTAGCACCTCCGGGTTCACCGTGCATTCAGTGCCTTCCACGGCAAAGTTGGACAGGTTCTTCGCCGCGCCGAAACCGCCCGGCACGATCAACGCATCGAAGTCTTCGGCCTTGGCCTCGCGGATGTCTTTCACTTCGCCACGGGCGATGCGCGCCGACTCGGTCAGCACATTGCGCGATTCAGGCATTTCCTGACCAGTCAGGTGGTCGATCACGTGCATCTGCGCGATGTTCGGCGCAAAGCACTGCACCTGTGCGCCGCGCTGGTCGAGGCGCAGCAGGGTGATCACGCTTTCGTGGATTTCGGCGCCGTCGTAGACGCCACAGCCGGAAAGAATCACCGCTACTTTCTTGGTCATGCTCATTACTCCATTTTCGAGGCGCTAAATGTCCTCTAGTTTGGCAGATGTGGCCATAGGGATTACGGCAGGCGCATCCTAATCTCTGTGGATAACCTTACCGAGCGTTGCCCATGGACCTGATTCTGCTGGCCGTGCCGTTTTTCTTCGTGCTGATTGCCGTAGAGCTGATTGCCGACCGCGTGCGCGGCCAGCGCAACTTCACCCTGGCCGATTCGATCAACAGCCTCAGCACTGGCGCGCTGTCCACCAGTACCGGCCTGCTGACCAAAGGGGTAGGGCTGCTGACCTATGCGCTGGCCTGGGAGCACCTGGCGCTGCTGCGCCTGCCGGCGAACGCCGTGTGGGTCTGGCTGCTGGCGTTCGTGCTGTACGACCTGTGCTACTACTGGCTGCACCGCCTGGGCCATGAGCGCAACATATTGTGGGCGGCGCATTCGGTGCATCACCAGAGCGAGGAGTACAACCTCACCACGGCGCTGCGCCAGACCAGCAGCGGTTTCATCTTCTCGTGGATCTTCTACTTGCCGCTGGCGCTGATCGGCGTGCCGCCCGTGGTGTTCATCACCGTGGCCTCGCTGAACCTGCTGTACCAGTTCTGGGTACACACCCGGCACATTCCCAAGCTGGGCTGGCTTGAGTGGGTGCTGATCACACCGTCCAACCATCGTGTCCACCATGCGCAGAATCCTGCCTACTTGGATCGCAACTACGGCGGCGTGTTCATTATCTGGGACCGCCTGTTCGGCACGTTCAAGGAGGAGGACCTGGCCGAGCCGGTGGTGTTTGGCGTGACCACGCCTTTGGCCAGCTGGAACCCGCTGTGGGCCAACCTGCAGTTCTACGCCCAGCTGTATAGCGATGCCCGTCGCACCCGCAGCTGGAAGGACAAGCTGCGCATCTGGTTCATGCCCACTGGCTGGCGCCCGGCTGATGTCGCGGCAGCTTATCCACAGGCGAAACAGAACCTGGCGATGTTCCGCAAGTTCGAGATAGCCCTGGGCCGGGGGTGGCAGGTGTACGTGACGGCGCAATTCGCCGTCTACATCGCGCTGGGCAGTTATCTGATGGATGTGGCCGAGCGCGTGCCAGCTGCAGCCCTGGTGCTGGGCTGGTCGCTGATGGCGTTCGGCTTGTTCGTGCTGGGAGCGGCTCTGGAAAACCGGCCGTGGGCGGTGCGTCTGGAGCTGGCGCGCCTGCTGACGCTGGTGCCGGCGCTGTACCTGGCCGGCACGCTGGGCTTAGCGGTGGTCGTGCCCGTGTTCTGGCTGCTTCTCGGTGTTTACCTGCTGCTCAGCGCTGGCGGGTTGCTCGTCTGCCGCCGCGCGGCGCTCGGCGCGGATGGTGCGGAAACGCCGGCGCAGCCAGAGCAGGCCGCCCAGCAGCAACAGGCCGCCGAGCACCCATAGCTCGTACTTCTTGATGCTGCCCAGCATGCCTTCGAGGATGGCGCCGAAGTGGTAGGCAGCCAGGCCCAGTGCCAAGGCCCATACGGCAGCGCCGATGCCGTTGAGCAGCAGGTACCGGCGCGGCGAGTAGCCGGACAGGCCGATGGCGATCGGCATCACCGTGCGCAGGCCGTAGACGAAGCGGAAGCTCAGCACCCAGATGTCCGGGTGACGGCGGATGTGCTCCAGCGCCCGGTCACCCATGGCCTGCCAGCGCGGCTTGCGTGCGAGGATCTTGCGCCCGTGCCGCCGGCCCATGAAGTACCACAGCTGGTCGCCAGCGTAGCTGCCACAGAAGGCCACCAGGACCACCAGCTTGATGTCCATGTATTCGCGGAACGCAAGGAAGCCCGCAAGTACCAGAATGGTCTCGCCTTCGAAGAAGGTGCCTAGAAAAAGGGCAAAGTAGCCGAAATCCTGCAGGAATTGTTGGAGCATTTTCTGAGGTGCTGGCGAAATGAACGCGCAGCCTACCCCTTCGCGCGCATTCGTGAAAGTGTCCAAATGTGTCTCGACGTGAACTATTCCTACGCGGACAATACCGGCAGCCTTAAGTCGCGGCTTGCGCGAAGCTGTAACACAGCCGTCATAATGGGCGCTTATCTTGCCGCTCAATTGATCATAGGGCGTTAACGTCCTTAGGAACGTCAGATGAATAATGAAGTGCTAACCCCTGTCGCGATCAAGGATGCCCAGGCAGTCCCCGAAGAGATGGTACAGACCCCGCCAGACCTGCCCGAGGTCGTGGAGCCGGTGGTCGAAGTCGCCGCCCCGGCCCCTGCGCCGACGCCGGCCATCGCCGTCCCCAGCCTGGACGACAGCAGCCTGTACATTCATCGCGAACTTTCGCAGCTGCAATTCAATATCCGCGTGCTGGAGCAGGCGCTGGACGAATCGTACCCGCTGCTCGAACGCCTCAAATTCCTGCTGATCTTCTCCAGCAACCTCGACGAGTTCTTCGAGATCCGCGTCGCGGGCCTTAAGAAGCAGATCAACTTCGCCCGCGAGCTGGCCGGCGCCGATGGCCTGCAGCCGCACCAGGCGCTGGCACGCATCAGCGAGCTGGTGCACTTCGAAGTGGAGCGCCAGTACGCGATCCTCAACGACGTGTTGCTGCCGGAGCTTGAAAAGCACGCTATCCGCTTCATTCGTCGCCGCTACTGGACGCCGAAGCTCAAGACTTGGGTGCGCCGCTTCTTCCGCGACGAGATCGCGCCGATCATCACCCCGATCGGCCTCGATCCGACCCACCCGTTCCCGCTGCTGGTGAACAAGAGCCTGAACTTCATCGTCGAGCTCGAAGGTGTGGACGCCTTTGGCCGCGACTCCGGTCTGGCGATCATCCCGGCCCCGCGCCTGCTGCCACGCGTCATTCGTGTGCCGGAAGAAGTCGGTGGCCCAGGCGACAATTACGTCTTCCTGTCGTCGATGATCCATGCCCACGCCGATGACCTGTTCCAGGGCATGAAGGTCAAGGGTTGCTACCAGTTCCGCCTGACCCGTAACGCCGACCTGGCGCTGGATTCCGAAGAGGTCGACGACCTTGCCCGCGCCCTGCGCGGTGAGCTGTTCTCGCGCCGCTACGGCGACGCCGTGCGCCTGGAAGTCGCCGACACTTGCCCGAAACACCTGTCGGACTACCTGCTCAAGCAGTTCAGCCTGAGCGAAAGCGAGCTCTACCAGGTCAACGGCCCGGTCAACCTGACCCGCCTGTTCAGCATCACCGGCCTCGACAGCCACCCGGAGCTACAGTACACGCCGTTCACCCCGGCCATCCCCAAGCTGCTGCAGAATGCCGACAACATTTTCAGCGTGATCGGCAAGCAGGACATCCTGCTGATGCACCCGTTCGAGTCCTTCACCCCGGTGATCGACCTGCTGCGCCAGGCCGCCAAGGACCCGCACGTGCTCGCCGTGCGTCAGACCCTGTACCGTTCCGGGGCCAACTCGGAGATTGTCGACGCGTTGGTGGATGCGGCGCGTAACGGCAAGGAGGTCACCGCGGTGATCGAGCTGCGCGCGCGCTTCGACGAAGAGTCCAACCTGCAGATGGCCAGCCGCCTGCAGGCCGCCGGTGCGGTGGTGATCTACGGCGTGGTCGGCTTCAAGACCCACGCCAAGATGATGCTGATCCTGCGCCGCGAGCAGGGCGAGATCGTGCGTTATGCGCACCTGGGTACCGGTAACTACCACGCCGGCAACGCTCGCTTGTACACCGACTACAGCCTGCTGACCTCCGACGACGCCCTCACCGAGGACGTCGGCAAGCTGTTCAGCCAGCTGATCGGCATGGGCAAGACCCTGCGCATGAAGAAGCTGCTGCACGCGCCGTTCACCCTGAAGAAGGGCATGCTCGACATGATCGCCCGGGAGACCCAGTTCGCCCTGGAAGGCAAGCCGGCGCACATCATCGCCAAGTTCAATTCGCTGACCGACGCCAAGGTCATCAAGGCGTTGTACAAGGCCAGCCAGTCGGGCGTGAAGATCGACCTGGTGGTGCGCGGCATGTGCTGCCTGCGCCCAGGCATTCCGGGGGTTTCGCACAACATCCAGGTGCGCTCGATCATCGGCCGCTTCCTCGAGCACACGCGGGTGTTCTACTTCCTCAATGGCGGCGAAGAGCAGATCTACCTGTCCAGTGCCGACTGGATGGAACGCAACCTCGACAAGCGCGTCGAGACTTGTTTCCCGGTGGAGGGCAAGAAGCTGTTGCTGCGGGTGAAGAAGGAGCTGGAAGGCTATCTGACCGACAATACCCACGCCTGGACCTTGCAGCCTGACGGGCGCTACGTGCGCAGCACCCCGACCGGCAACCAGAACCCGCGCAGTGCCCAGGCGACCCTGCTGGAGCGCCTGAGCAACCCGCTCCTCAACGTACGCTGAGGACGAAGCCGACCCGGGCCAGCCACTCCGCCTCGTTGGCGAAGTCGGCCTGGGTCAGCTGGTTCTGTTCCAGCCAGCCTTCAGGGAACACCACTTCAAGGCTGTCTTCGCCGGCCTGCAGCTCCACCTTGGGCATCTGCTGATTACCACGGATGTGGTGGAACAGGATGGCGAAGCGCAGCAGCACGCACAGACGAATCAGCTGCACGGCTTCGTCGCCGAATTCCGTGAACTTGTCCTTGGGAATGTTGCGGCGATGGCCGCGCACCAGCAAGGCCATCATCTGCTGCTCGTCGCGCGAGAAGCCCGCCAGGTCGGAGTGTTCGATCAGGTAGGCGCCGTGCTTGTGGTAATGGTAGTGGGCGATATCCAGGCCGATTTCATGGATTTTCGCCGCCCAACCCAGCAGATCGCGCCAGTTTCCTTCCTCAAGCTTCCAGGCCTTGGCCACCTGGTCGAAGGCATGCAGAGCCTTGCGTTCGACGCGTGCTGCCTGGCCCTGATCGACGTGGTAACGCTCCATCAGCGAGTTCAGGGTGCGCTCGCGCACATCCTCGTGGTGGTGGCGGCCGAGCAGGTCGAACAGCACACCTTCGCGCAGGGCGCCGTCGCAGTGGTCCATGCGCTGCAGCTCAAGGGCGTCGAAGATCGCCTCGAGAATCGCCAGGCCGGCCGGGAAGATGGTGCGACGGTCGGGTTTGATGCCTTCGAAGTCGATCTTGTCGACTTCGCCCAGCTTGAACAGCTTGCGCTTGACCCAGGCCAGGCCTTCGGCATTGACCTCGCCGTTGCCCAGGCCGCCGGCCTTGATCGCGGCGCCAATGGCGCGGATGGTGCCGGACGAACCGATAGCCTCGTCCCAGGTCAGGCGGTGCAGGGCGTTTTCGATGCTCATCAGCTCCAGGCGTGCGGCGGTGTAGGCCTGGGCGTAGCGTGCCGGGGTGATCTTGCCGTCGCGGAAGTAGCGCTGGGTGAAGCTCACGCAGCCCATCTGCAGGCTTTCGCGTAGCAGCGGCTCGAAGCGCTGGCCGATGATGAACTCGGTACTGCCGCCGCCGATGTCGGCGACCAGGCGCTTGCCGGGGGTGTCGGCCAGGGTGTGCGACACGCCGAGGTAGATCAGGCGCGCCTCTTCTCGGCCGGAGATGACCTCCACCGGGTGGCCGAGGATGGCTTCGGCGCGCAGGATGAATTCGTTGCGGTTGCGCGCTTCGCGCAGGGCGTTGGTGCCGACGATGCGCACGGAGCCTGCCGGCATGCCGTTGATCAGTTGGGCAAAACGCTTGAGGCATTCCAGGCCTCGCTCCATGGCTTCTTCGCTGAGCTTGCGCTCTTCGTCGATGCCGGCGGCCAGCTGAACCTTCTCGCCGAGCCGCTCGAGAATGCGGATTTCGGTGTGGTGCGCCTTGGCCACGACCATGTGGAAGCTGTTGGAGCCCAGGTCGATGGCGGCGATCAGGGACAGGTTCTTCGCGGAGGTATGCGGCATTCTGTGTGTTCTCGGTCGGTAACCCGGCAATCGTGCCACGATCCTTGGCTGACGCCAACGCGCAGCGCACCGGGCCTTGATGCAAGGCAATGTGCCATTCCATGCTATGACACTTGTGTGACAGTTTCGATTCGCGGCGTCTTGCACAACTATAGTTACACTCAATCGTCCGTGACTTCCTGTAGGGCCTGGGTGCCGCTATCATGGGCCACGTTTTTTTGCTTACGACCCTGGAGATATCCATGAGCAGCGATCTGATCAAACACGTCACTGACGCCACCTTCGATGCCGAAGTCCTGCAGGCACAAGGCCCGGTGCTGGTCGACTACTGGGCTGAATGGTGCGGTCCATGCAAGATGATCGCTCCGGTTCTGGACGACATCGCCGCTACCTACAACGGCAAACTGACCGTCGCCAAGCTGAACATCGACGACAACCAGGAAACCCCAGCCAAGCACGGCGTGCGTGGCATCCCGACTCTGATGCTGTTCAAGAACGGCAACGTCGAAGCCACCAAGGTCGGCGCCCTGTCCAAATCGCAGCTGGCCGCGTTCCTCGACGCCCACCTGTGATTCGAAGCAAAAAACCCCGCAAATGCGGGGTTTTTTCTTTTTCAGAGCACTAGACGCAGAAAAAAGCAAGTGTTACATTCGGCCTCGCACTGCTTCTCCAGTGCCCTCTGCACGCCGTCGCCGAAGCATCCCTAATTCGAATCAGTACGCGATCCTGTCGCCATCTAGCGGCGCGGCCTCATTAAGCCACAGCTTAATTCTCCCTTCTTACATGATTACGTCACTCCCCTTATGAACCTGACTGAACTCAAGCAAAAGCCGATTACCGATCTTTTGGAAATGGCCGAACAGATGGGCATCGAAAACATGGCCCGTTCGCGCAAACAGGACGTGATTTTCGCCCTGCTGAAAAAGCACGCGAAAAGCGGCGAAGAGATCTCGGGTGACGGCGTGCTGGAGATTCTCCAGGATGGTTTCGGTTTCCTGCGTTCGGCTGATGCGTCCTACCTGGCCGGCCCTGACGACATCTACGTCTCGCCAAGCCAGATCCGCCGTTTCAACCTGCGTACCGGCGACACCATCGTCGGCAAGATCCGCCCGCCGAAGGAAGGGGAGCGTTACTTCGCCCTGCTGAAGGTCGACACCATCAACTTCGACCGTCCGGAAAACGCGAAGAACAAGATCCTCTTCGAAAACCTGACGCCGCTGTTCCCGAACAAGCGCCTGAAGATGGAAGCTGGTAACGGCTCCACCGAAGACCTCACCGGTCGTGTCATCGACCTGTGCGCCCCGATCGGCAAAGGCCAGCGCGGCCTGATCGTCGCTCCGCCGAAAGCCGGTAAGACCATCATGCTGCAGAACATCGCGGCGAACATCACCCGTAACAACCCCGAGTGCCACCTGATCGTCCTGCTGATCGACGAGCGCCCGGAAGAAGTGACCGAAATGCAGCGCACCGTGCGCGGCGAAGTGGTCGCCTCGACCTTCGACGAGCCGCCAACCCGCCACGTGCAGGTTGCCGAAATGGTCATCGAGAAGGCCAAGCGCCTGGTCGAGCACAAGAAGGACGTGGTCATCCTGCTGGACTCCATCACCCGTCTGGCGCGTGCCTATAACACCGTGATCCCGAGCTCCGGCAAGGTGCTGACCGGTGGTGTCGACGCCCACGCCCTGGAGAAGCCGAAGCGCTTCTTCGGTGCCGCGCGTAACATCGAGGAAGGCGGTTCGCTGACCATCATCGCCACCGCGCTGGTCGAAACCGGCTCGAAGATGGACGAAGTGATCTACGAAGAGTTCAAGGGTACCGGCAACATGGAACTGCCCCTGGACCGTCGTATCGCCGAGAAGCGCGTCTTCCCGGCCATCAACATCAACCGTTCCGGTACCCGCCGCGAAGAGCTGCTGACCGCCGACGACGAACTGCAGCGCATGTGGATCCTGCGCAAGCTGCTGCACCCGATGGACGAGATCGCTGCCATCGAGTTCCTGGTCGACAAGCTCAAGCAGACCAAGACCAACGACGAGTTCTTCCTGTCGATGAAGCGCAAGTAAGATCGTCGTACCACGCGAAAAGCCGGGGAAACCCGGCTTTTTGCTGTTTGTCACAAAAGACCGTTCGCCAGCAACCTGAACGCAGGCCACCATGCTGTCTGCGGGCTGTCATCCCCTGAAGGCACTCTGCCTCCCGCCAAAAGCCAGCTCGCATAGGCAGCTGACCAAAAAAACGACACGGAATTGTCTCTTTTAAGGTACAGTGTGGATGTACGCAGTTCATCACGTTCTATCCAGTAATGGCGTGGATCTCTACCAGGCATGGCTGGACACCATTCGCGACACAAGGGTGAAGGCGCGAATCACCACAAGGGTCGACCGGGCCGCGCAGGGCCATTTTGGCGTAACGGAGCCAGTGGGTGATGGCGTGTTCGAGATGAAACTGGATTTTGGGCCAGGCTATCGCATCTATTACGCCACCATTGGGCGAAGGATAATTTTCCTGCTCGGGGGTGGTTCGAAAGACCGGCAGCAGGCCGATATTGACCAGGCCAGATCACTTTGGCGCAGGCAGAAGGTAAAGCTATGACCGGCACACGTCCCCATGAAGAAAGTGTTCTCGAAATGCTCCGCAGCGACGAGTCTTTCGCCATCGATTATCTCTCTGTTGCGCTTGAGGAAATCGATGAGCCTGGTGGCGCTGCAGGGTTTCTGACGGCGGTTCGGCGTGTGGCTGAAGCGCGCGGCGGCATGGGCAACCTTTCTCAGGCTACCGGGCTTGCTCGTCCCAACCTCTATCGAGCGTTGGCAGCAGATGGTGATCCAAAGTTGTCCACCGTGTTAAAGGTGCTGCAAGCGCTTGGTGTCGGGCTGTCGAAGGTGGTTTCGCATAATCGATGAAGTGCACGTAATCTTCCTCACCGAGTATTGATTGGGGCCCGCTTCGCGCAAGCCTACGCGAAGGGCTGCGAAGCGGCCCCAATGCATTTTGCCCCCCAACAAAGCCCGAACGGCGCTACACTCTGCACCCCGACCGATACGGCCAACACGAGGCTCATGCATGCAGTATCGCGATTTGCGCGACTTCATCCGTGGCCTGGAGCAGCGCGGTGAACTCAAGCGCATCCAGGTTCCGATTTCCCCTGTCCTGGAAATGACCGAGGTCTGCGACCGCACCCTGCGTGCCAAGGGCCCGGCCTTGCTGTTCGAAAAGCCCACCGGCTTCGACATCCCGGTGCTGGGCAACCTGTTCGGCACGCCAGAGCGTGTGGCCATGGGCATGGGCGCCGAGTCGGTTGACGAGCTGCGCGAGATCGGCAAGTTGCTGGCCTTCCTCAAGGAGCCCGAGCCGCCGAAAGGCCTGAAGGACGCCTGGTCCAAGCTGCCGATCTTCAAGAAGGTCGTGTCGATGGCGCCGAAGGTGGTCAAGGACGCGGTGTGCCAGGAAGTGGTCATCGAGGGTGACGATGTCGACCTCGGCCAGTTGCCGATCCAGCACTGCTGGCCAGGCGATGTGGCGCCGCTGATCACCTGGGGCCTGACCGTGACTCGCGGCCCGAACAAGGATCGCCAGAACCTGGGTATCTACCGCCAGCAGGTGATCGGCCGCAACAAGGTAATCATGCGCTGGCTGAGCCACCGTGGCGGCGCCCTGGATTATCGCGAGTGGTGCGAAAAGCACCCGGGCCAGCCGTTCCCGGTTGCCGTGGCCCTGGGCGCTGACCCGGCCACCATCCTTGGCGCCGTGACGCCAGTGCCGGATACCCTTTCCGAATACGCTTTCGCCGGCCTGCTGCGCGGCAACCGCACCGAGCTGGTCAAGTGCCGTGGCAGCAACCTGCAGGTGCCGGCCACCGCCGAGATCATCCTCGAAGGCGTGATTCATCCGGGCGAAATGGCCCCGGAAGGCCCGTATGGCGATCACACCGGCTACTACAACGAAGTGGACAGCTTCCCGGTGTTCACCGTCGAGCGCATCACTCACCGGCAGAAGCCGATCTACCACAGCACCTACACTGGCCGGCCGCCGGATGAACCGGCGATCCTGGGCGTGGCGCTGAACGAAGTGTTCGTGCCGATCCTGCAGAAGCAGTTCCCGGAAATCGTCGACTTCTACCTGCCGCCGGAAGGCTGCTCGTACCGCATGGCGGTGGTGACCATGAAAAAGCAGTACCCAGGCCACGCCAAGCGCGTGATGCTGGGTGTGTGGTCGTTCCTGCGACAGTTCATGTACACCAAGTTCGTTATTGTCACCGACGACGATATCAACGCCCGCGACTGGAACGATGTGATCTGGGCCATCACCACGCGCATGGACCCCAAGCGTGATACGGTGATGATCGACAACACGCCGATCGACTACCTGGACTTCGCGTCGCCGGTATCGGGGCTGGGGTCGAAGATGGGCCTGGACGCCACGCACAAGTGGCCGGGCGAGACTACACGCGAATGGGGCCGGGTCATCGTCAAGGACGAGACCGTCACCCGCCGTATCGATGAGCTGTGGGATCAGTTGGGAATAGATTGATGCAGGTAACGTTGCAGCCGTCCGGGGCGGTGCTGGCGCTCGAACCCGGGGAACGGATCCTGGATGGAGCGCGGCGGCTGGGCTATGACTGCCCGAACAGCTGCCGCAATGGCAATTGCCATGTCTGCGCCGCGTTGTTGGTCGAAGGAAGCGTGCGTCAGGACGGTGTAGTCCGTGACCATGGCGAGTTGTTCACCTGCATTGCCGAACCGCTGGAGGACTGTGTGTTGCTCTGGGATGGTGTGCTTGCCTTGGGTGAGCTGCCAGTGCGCAAGCTGGCGTGCAGCGTGAGCGAATGCGTCGAAGTCGGTGGCGACGTCTGGCGCGTGCGCCTGCGTGCGCCGGCTGGCAAGCCGCCGCGTTACCATGCCGGGCAATACCTGATGATCGAGCGAGAGGGCGGCAAGCCGGCGGCCTTCTCGCTGGCCTCTGCGCCGCATTCCGGGCGCGAGCTCGAGCTGCATGTGCTGGTCCGCGAAGCCAGCGCCCAGCAACTGCTGGCACAACTGCAGCGCGACCGCTTGGCGCGTATCGAAATGCCGTTTGGTGATACTCACCTTGCCGAATTGCCTGACGGGCCGCTGGTGCTGATAGCGGCTGGTACTGGCATGGGCCAGATGCACAGCCTGGTCGAACATTGCCGCGCCCAGGGCTTCAAGCATCCAGTGCATCTTTACTGGGGCGTACGTCGCCCGGAAGACTTCTACAGCATCGAGCACTGGGCCGAATGGGAGCGCTTGCCCAACCTGTTCCTGCACAAGGTGGTCAGTGACCTGTGTGGCTGGGAAGGGCGTTGCGGCATGCTGCACGAAGCGGTGTGCGAGGACGTCAAAGACCTCAATACCGTGCATGTGTATGCCAGCGGGTCGCCGAACATGGTCTACGCCACCCTCGACGCCCTGGTCGAGGCCGGCATGGATGCGCACCGCATGCGCGCCGATGTGTTTGCCTACGCACCACGCGGTTAATAACCGAAGTTTGAAGTAAGGGGTATAAGGCGGTCATTGTTACCGCCTTGGCCATTAACTTTCGCCACCATCGAAACAGTACTTCCCAGTCGTCGGAACTGTGCATGAAACTCTGTTCATGGGACTTGAGTATTGGCGCATTTCTATCCTATGGTTACTGCAAGCGCCGCTGGCGCGGCCGCGCAGGCCGCGTCATCAGCGCCTCCCGCTTTATGCGTAGTACACAGGGAATAATGGCGGCAGCTTATGTCGGCACTTGAAAGTTTGTCCTGGGAAGTTGCATATCCTCCGACGCTCGACTTCGGTCAGCAACTCACCCGTGAGCAATTGCTCAATTCCATGCAAATGACCATGTCGCGCCATGAAGGTGGCCCTGTCTGGTTGTTTGCCTACGGCTCGTTGATCTGGCGCCCGGAATGCAATTCGGTGGAGCGCCAACGGGCGCGAGTGCATGGTTATCACCGTGGGTTGTACCTGTGGTCGCACGAGCACCGGGGTACGCCGGAAACGCCAGGCCTGGTGTTCGGCCTTGATCGCGGCGGATCCTGCAGCGGTTTTGCCTACCGACTTGAAGACAGCAACCTCGATGATTCGCTGATGGCCCTGTGGCAGCGGGAAATGCCTTATCCGGCGTATCGGCCGCACTGGCTCAGCTGCCGGTTGGGCGATGGCAGCAAGGTGCAGGCGTTGGGGTTTGTGCTGGAGCGGCATCTGCCGTGCTATGCGGGCAACCTGCCGGATACCTTGCTCAGCCAGATTCTGGCCAGTGCCAAGGGGCGCTATGGCACCACGCGGGACTATGTCGAGCAGACGCTGAATGCGCTGCGCAGCCATCAGATGCCAGATCGTAACCTCGAGGCACGGTTCAGGCGTTGCCATAACCTGCGAGAGGTATGAACGGGCTGCCGGCCCTTTCGCGGGACAAGCCCGCTCCTACAGGGAAAACGCTATCCCTTGTAGGAGCGGGCTTGCCCCGCGAAGAGGCCGGTCCTGCTTATCTGGCCAGCACTACCAACTTACCCACAGCCTTGCGCTGCCCCAGCTGCTCAATTGCGGCTCCCGCTTCAGCCAGTAGATAAGTCTTCGACACCAACGGTTTCAACTTGCCCTCGGCATGCCAGGCAAACAATTGCCGGAAGTTCGCCGCATTGTCCTCAGGTTGGCGCTGGGCAAACGCTCCCCAGAACACCCCAAGTACCGCCGCCCCCTTGAGCAGCACCAGGTTCGCCGCCATCTGCGCAATCGTGCCGCTGGCAAACCCCACCACCAGCAGCCGGCCCTGCCACGCCAGGCCGCGCACGGCCTGGTCGAACAGCTCACCACCCACTGGGTCGTAGATCACGTCCACGCCCTGGCCGCCGGTCAGGCGCTTGATTTCCTCTTTGAGGCTGGCCTGGCTGTAGTCGATCAGTTCGTCAGCCCCGGCAGCCTTGGCAACGGCGAGCTTGTCGGCGCTGCTGGCGGCGGCGATCACTCTAGCGCCCATGGCCTTGCCGATTTCCACCGCTGCCAGGCCAACACCACCGGATGCACCGAGCACCAGCAGGGTTTCGCCGGGCTGCAACTGGGCGCGCTGCTTGAGGGCATGCATCGAGGTGCCATAGGTCATGCCGAATGCCGCGGCGGTGGCAAAGTCCATGTGCTCGGGGATCGGCATCACGTTGTAGAAGGGCACCGCCACCTGCTCGGCGAACGCCCCCCAGCCGGTCAGGGCCATTACCCGGTCGCCCACCTTGAAAGTACCGGCCCGTTCGCCGACCGCAGCGACTACGCCAGCGGCCTCGCCACCTGGCGAGAATGGCAGCGGGGGCTGGAACTGGTATTTGCCTTCGATGATCAGCGTGTCGGGGAAGTTGACCCCGGCAGCCTGCACATCGAGCAGGATCTCGTTCTTCTTCGGCACCGGGTTGGCCACGTCTTCCAGCACCAGGTCACGAGCCGGGCCCAGGGTTTTGCACAACACAGCTTTCATCGGGGCTATTCCTTTGCGTGTAGTGGCCGATAAGTGTAGGAGGGTCGCCTGCCGGGTCAACGAGCATGCCCCGCCCTGATGTACTGACATAAGTGCTGGCACAAGCCCGTGCTTGGGTTTGCGCGGCATGCTGGGTAAGCTGGCGCCAACTGTTTTGAGGAGCGAATTCGTGAAAGCGTGGATCTTGATGGTACTGGCGCTGATGCTGCCAGCGGCGGCCATGGCCGAAGAAGCCAAGGAAGGGGAGCCGAAAGTTTCCTACATCACCCTGAGCCCACCCTTCGTCGGCAACTATGCCCTCGATGGCAGCCCCAAGCTGCGCGTGTACAAGGCCGATGTGGCCCTGCGCGTGACCGGTGATGCCGCGGCGGCTGCGGTCAAGCACCAGGAGCCGTTGATCCGCAACCAGCTGGTGGCACTGTTCACCCAGCAGACGGTGGATAGCATGAGTAACGTCGACGCCAAGGAGAAGCTGCGCCAGGAAGCGTTGAAGCAGGTGCAGCAGGTGATGGAATCGGAAGAGGGCAAGCCGATTGTCGAGGATCTGCTGTTCAATAATCTGATTGTTCAATAACGCAACATGCTCAAGTTGAAGCGTGTAGGAGCGGCCTTGTGTCGCGAATGGGCTGCGTAGCAGCCCCGGCATTCTAAGCTGCGAAGCTGAAATCCTGGGGCTGCTGCGCAGCCCTTTCGCGACACAAGGCCGCTCCTACAGTTGATCGCTATTGCTCGCACTCAGCGCGCCAGCGCGATGATCGCCGCCCACTGCTCTTCAGTCACCGGCATAACCGACAACCGCGTGCCTTTCTGCACCAGCGGCAACTCTGCCAGCGCACTCTGCTGCTTTAGCAGTCCCAGCCCCAGCACCTGGCGGAAGGTCTTCACGTGGGCCACGTCCACCGCGCTCCAAGGGTTCTTCTCGGCATTGGCCTTGGCGTCGAAGTAGTGGCTTTCCGGGTCCAGTGCCGTCGGGTCCGGGTAGGCGGCTGCAGTGATGCGGGCGATGCCGGCAATGCCCGGTTGCGGGCAGCTGGAATGGTAGAAAAAGAACTCGTCGCCTACGCTCATGGCCCGCATGAAGTTGCGCGCCTGGTAATTTCGTACGCCATCCCAGCGCGCCTCGCCCAGGCGGCCCAGGCCTTCGATCGAGAGCTCGTCGGGCTCGGATTTCATCAGCCAATAGGCCATGGATACTGCTCCTGAAAAGGTTTGAAATAACCTGTTGCACGAAACCGACAGCCGGTTGGCGTCAACGTTTGCGTGAAGACTCAGGTTGTCGGAAAATGCGCCGATTTTAAAGCTAGACGCTCCGGCGGCACCTAGAAGGTCGCCGAGCCTGAACGTATGCCTAGGGGGGCATTCTTCGATGAATCAACGCAAACCGGATCTACTGTGGATCCTGGTCTTCATCTTTGGCCTTGGTGTGGTCACCACCGGTTATGCCCAGGGCATCTGGGAGCGCAAGCTGGATACCGCCTATCAGACGCCGGTCGACGCCAACCCGCAGCAACGCTGATATCCCCTCACTGACGCCGCTTACTTCGGCGCCAGGTACCAGCCACGGTCGCTGACCGTGCCCTGCAGCGGTACATCCCAACTGGCCTGTGCCAGTCGCTCGACCTTCTGGCATTCATGCGCCAGCCCCAGCAGCAGCGGTTTCTTCCAGGTCTTGCGCCGTGCCTGGTAGGCCAGGCTGCGGTCGTAGAATCCCCCGCCCATGCCCAATCGCCCGCCGACTTCATCGAAGCCGACCAGCGGCAGCAGGATCAGGTCCAGCGACCAGATCGGGCGCTGGCGCCGACGATCGGTCAATGGCTCGGGAATACGGAAGCGGTTGCGCTTGAGCTTTTCGCCCTGTTCAAAACGCTGGAACACCATGCGCGTGCGCGGCCAGGCATGCAGTACCGGCAGGTAGGTACGCTTGCCCCGGCGCTGAGCCTCGCGCAACAGCAGGCGCGGGTCGATTTCACCGTCATTGGGCAGGTACAAAGCGATATGCCGGGCACGGCGGAACAAGGGGTGCTGCGCCAATTGCCGGTACAACCCGCGTGAAGCCTGGTGTTGCTGGGCGGGGGTAAGGGCGCGGCGGGCATTGCGAAGCAGGCGACGAAGCTGGGGGCGGGTGAGCGGCGCAGTTTCAGTCATGGCACTGGCGATCCCAGGTGTCGGATTGCCCAGCTGAGTGCTGGGCAGGAAGAATCAGGCTCCCCGATAAGACCGCTATCGGTGTAGCCCTTGAACCCGAAAGTTCAAGGTGGAGATTGCAGGGGGCGTTAAGGCTTTCCGTCGGGCGGACATGCACACCGGCCCCAGCGTGCAACCCCCGTGGTTGTGCGTATCGGCTCAGGGACATAACCGACTGGCGCATCCCCCAGGGAGTGGCGCCAGTATACCAATCTCAGCCGTTTTTGGTACCCGCATCGTCGGACAAAGCCTGATCGACCCTTTCCAGCAGGTCACGCACCTGTTCACGGCTGGTGCCACTCACTGGCGCGTCACTGCGTTCCTCCTGGCGGTGCAGCATCTCGTGAGTGATGTTCAACGCCGCCATGACCGCAATACGGTCGGCACCGATCACCTTGCCGCTGCTGCGGATCTCGCGCATCTTGCCGTCCAGGTAGCGCGCGGCGCTGACCAGGTTATTGCGCTCCTCCGGCGGGCAGATGATCGAATACTCCTTGTCGAGGATCTGCACGGTGACGCTATTGCTTGAACTCATGAGTCTTGCTCCAGGGCCTTCAGGCGTAAAATCATCGACTCGACCTTGCGCTTGGCGATCTCGTTCTTTTCGATGAGGTGGGCGCGCTCCTCGCGCCAGGATTTTTCCTGAGCTACTAGGAGTGCATTTTGCCGTTTTAGTTGCTCGACGCGTTCAATCAGCAACTCGAACCGGCTCATCAGCGCTTGCAGGTCGTTCTCTTGCGTGGGTTGCACTCGATTCGCTCCGTCGTTGAATCACCCTGCGATGATGCCTCTCCCTGCGCAGCGGCGGCCAGTGCCGATGGTCTTGGCGCGCCTGCCGGTGCTAGGATACAAGGTCTTCATTCTAGTCAAATGCGCCGTCTGGCGCCTAGCCGACCATGCCTAATACTCAATCGCCCTACGTTGCCTTCGCCATGCTGCTTTCGAGCAATGGCCACCCTGTAACCCCTGCCGAGCTGCACGGCCTGCTGATCGGCCGCAGCTGTGCCGGTGCAGGTTTCGATGCCGAGGCCTGGCTGGCCGACGCCGCCCAGTTGCTGGAAACCGAGCCCGGTGACACCGTGCGCAATGCCTTGATCGGCCTGCAAGAGATGGTCAAGGGCGAGCTCAACAGCGAAGACATGGCCATCGTCTTGCTGCTGCCAAGCGACGATGCCGCACTCGCCGACCGCGCCGAAGCGCTGGGCCAGTGGTGCCAGGGCTTCATCACCGGCTTCGGGCTGAACGCCGGTGGCAAGGACCTGTCTACCGAAGCCAAGGAAGTGCTGCAGGACTTGGTGGCCATTTCCCAGGTCCAGGAAGCACTCGAAGAATCCGAAGACGGCGAGAGCGACTACATGGAAGTCATGGAATACCTGCGCGTCGCACCGCTGCTGCTGTACACAGAGCTGGCCGCGCCGGCCGCACCTGCACCAAAACCTTCGCTGCACTGATTAACCGGGGGTAGTTCTGCCCATGAGCCACATACCCAAGGCCGAGTATGCCCGTCGGCGCAAGGCGCTGATGGCGCAGATGGTCCCCAACAGCATCGCCATCCTGCCCGCCGCCGCCGTTGCCATCCGCAACCGCGACGTCGAGCACGTGTACCGCCAGGACAGCGATTTCCAGTACCTCAGCGGCTTCCCCGAGCCAGAGGCGGTGATCGCACTGATTCCTGGCCGCGAGCATGGCGAATACGTGCTGTTCTGCCGTGAGCGTAACCCGGAGCGCGAGCAATGGGACGGGCTGCGTGCCGGCCAGGAAGGCGCAGTCCGTGACTTTGGCGCGGACGATGCCTTCCCGATTACCGATATCGACGAGATCCTGCCGGGCCTGATCGAAGGTCGCGAACGGGTCTACAGCGCCATGGGCAGTAATGCTGAGTTCGACCGCCGCTTGATGGACTGGATCAACGTGATCCGCTCCAAGGCGCGCCTCGGCGCCCAGCCGCCAAACGAGTTCGTTGCGCTGGATCATCTGCTGCATGACATGCGCCTGTATAAATCGGCAGCGGAAGTGAAAGTGATGCGTGCCGCCGCGGATATCTCTGCGCGCGCTCATGTGCGGGCCATGCAGGCCTGCCGCGCCGGGCTGCACGAGTACAGCCTGGAAGCTGAGCTGGACTACGAGTTCCGCAAGGGCGGGGCGAAGATGCCGGCCTACGGCTCGATCGTCGCCGCCGGGCGCAATGGCTGCATACTGCACTACCAGCAGAACGATGCCCCGCTCAAGGACGGTGACCTGGTGCTGATCGATGCCGGTTGCGAGATCGACTGCTACGCCAGCGATATCACCCGCACCTTCCCGGTCAGCGGGCGTTTTTCGCCCGAGCAGAAGGCCATCTACGAGCTGGTGCTCAAGGCCCAGGCGGCCGCCTTTGCCGAGATCGCACCGGGCAAGCACTGGAACCACGCCCACGAGGCGACCGTGCGTGTCATCACCGAAGGTCTGGTGGAACTCGGCCTGCTCAAGGGTGAGGTGCAGGCGTTGATCGACAGCGAGGCCTACCGGGCCTTCTACATGCACCGTGCCGGGCACTGGCTGGGCATGGACGTGCACGATGTTGGCGAATACAAGGTGGGTGGCGAGTGGCGGGTGCTGGAGCCTGGCATGGCGCTGACAGTAGAGCCGGGTATCTACATCGCCGCCGACAACGAGTCGGTCGCGAAGAAATGGCGCGGCATCGGCATCAGGATCGAGGACGACGTTGTAGTGACCAGGCAAGGTTGTGACATTCTGACCTCGGGCGTGCCCCGTACGGTCGCCGAGATCGAGGCGCTGATGCAGGCTGCACGTAAGGACGCGGCATGAACCGGGTCAACCTGGCGATTATCGGTGGCGGTCTGGTCGGCGCAAGCCTGGCCCTGGCCCTGCAGGCCGGTGCCAAGGCACGCGGCTGGAAGATCCTGCTGATCGAGCCGTTCGCCCCCGGCGACAGCTTCCAGCCCAGCTACGACGCACGTTCCTCGGCATTGTCTTTCGGCACCCGGCAGATCTATCAGCACCTTGGCCTGTGGCAAACCATCAGCCCGCGTGCCGAGCCGATCCGGCAGATCCAGGTCTCTGATCGGGGCCGTTTCGGTGCTACCCGCCTGGATGCCATGGAGGAGGGCGTGCCGGCCCTGGGTTACGTGGTGGAGAACGCCTGGCTCGGCCAGTGCCTGTGGCAAGGGCTGGACAGCGAGGTGGTGAGCTGGCGTTGCCCGGCCGAAGTGAAGGCGATGCAGGCCATCGAAGGTGGCTACCGCCTGCTACTGGACGACGACACCAGCCTGGAATGCGACCTGGCGGTGCTGGCTGACGGTGGCCGCTCCGGCCTGCGTGAGCAACTGGGTATCCATGTGCGCCGTACGCCCTACGAGCAGAGCGCGCTGATCGCCAACATCACCCCGGGCGAAGCCCACTGCGGCCAAGCCTTCGAACGCTTCACCGAGCAAGGCCCGATGGCCTTGCTGCCATTGCCGGAAAACCGCTGTGCGCTGGTCTGGACGCGGCAAGGGATGGATGCCCGGCGCCTGGCCGAAATCGACGAGCGCAGCTTCCTGCGTGAGCTGCAGGATGCCTTTGGCTATCGCCTTGGCGCTCTGCGCCAGGTCGGTGCCCGGCATCTCTACCCGTTGGCGCTCATCGAAGCCCAGGAGCAGGTACGCCCACACCTGGTGGTGCTGGGCAACGCCGCGCACAGCCTGCACCCGATTGCCGGGCAGGGCTTCAACCTGTCGCTGCGTGACGTGCAGTCGCTGGCCGATGCGCTGCTGGCCGGCCCGCAGCAGCCGGGGGATCTCGCCACCCTGCAGGCCTATCACCAGCGCCAGCGCCTCGACCAGGCCCTGACCATCGGATTCTCCGACCAGGTCACCCGCCTGTTCGGCAGCAACCAGCCGCTGCTGGCGGCCGGGCGCAATATCGGCCTGCTCGGGCTCGACCTGCTGCCACCGGCAAAAAGCTGGTTTGCCCGCCAGGCCATGGGCCTCGGCACCCGCCCCGATCCGCGGGGTCAGGCATGAGCAACCCGCGCAGGCTGGCGCGCCGGGCGCGCATGTTGCGCTGGCTGCTGAACTTCTACCCGCCGTACCTTGGCGCTGGCATCCACATCCAGCACATCAGCCCGGACATGCGCAGCGTCAAGGTGCGCATGAAACTGACCCGCTGGAACCGCAACTACGTCGGCACCCAGTTCGGCGGCAGCCTGTATTCGATGGTCGACCCGTTCTACATGCTGCTGTTGATCGAGCAGCTGGGTCGCGAGTACATCGTCTGGGACAAGGCCGCCAGCATCGATTTCATCGCCCCGGGCAAGGGCACGGTGTACGCCGAGTTCCACGTCGATGACCGGTTGCTGGACGAGATCCGCCAGCAGACCGCCACCGGCAAGAAGTACCTGCCGCGTGTGCAGGTCGATATCCGTGACGAAGCCGGCGAGCTGGTGGCACGAGTCGATAAAACCCTATACGTGCGGCTCAAGCCGCAAGCGAGGCAGGCGTAAGGCATGGAAATGCGCGCAGATCTGTTGATTGTCGGTGCCGGTATGGTCGGCAGCGCCCTGGCCCTGGCGCTTCGCCACAGCGGCCTGGAAATTCTCCTGCTCGATGGCGGCCCGCTGTCGGTCAAACCGTTCGATGGCGCCGCTCCGTTCGAGCCACGGGTCAGTGCCCTGTCTGCGGCCAGCCAGCGCATCCTCGAACGCCTGGGAGCCTGGGACGGCATCGCCGGGCGGCGCGTTTCGCCATATTCCGACATGCATGTGTGGGACGGCAGCGGTACCGGTCAGATTCATTTCTCGGCAGCCAGCGTGCATGCCCAGGTGCTCGGCCATATCGTCGAGAACCGGGTGGTACAGGACGGCCTGCTGGAGCGCCTGCACGACAGCGACATCGGCCTGTTGCCCAATGCCCGCCTGGAGCAGCTGCGCCGCTCCGGTGACGAATGGCTGCTGACCCTGGCCGATGGCCGCCAGCTGCGTACGCCGCTGGTGGTGGCCGCCGATGGCGCCAACTCGGCGGTGCGCCGGCTGGCCGGCTGCGAAACCCGCGAATGGGATTACCTGCACCACGCGATCGTCACCAGCGTGCGCTGCAGTGCTGCGCACCAGGCCACTGCCTGGCAGCGTTTTACCGATGAGGGGCCGCTGGCGTTCCTGCCGCTGTCGCGTGACGGCAAGCAGGACTGGTGCTCGATCGTCTGGTCGACCACGCCGGAGCAGGCAGAGCAGATCATGGCACTGGATGAGCAGGCCTTCCTCAAGGCCCTGGAACGCGCATTCGAGGGGCGTCTGGGGGATGTGCTGGAGGCCGACCCGCGCGTCTGCGTGCCGTTGCGCCAGCGCCACGCCAAGCGCTACGTGGACGAAGGGCTGGTGTTGATTGGCGATGCCGCGCACACCATCCATCCGTTGGCCGGGCAGGGCGTCAACCTGGGCTTCCTTGATGCCGCGGTGCTGGCCGAGGTGCTGGAGAATGCCTGCGAGCGCGGCGAGCGCTTGGCGGATGTGAAGGTGCTCAGCCGTTATGAGCGCCGGCGCATGCCGCACAACCTGGCGTTGATGGCAGCCATGGAAGGGTTTGAGCGGTTGTTCCAGGCCAATCCGTTGCCGTTGCGCTGGTTGCGTAACAGCGGGTTGAAGCTGGTGGAACAGATGCCGGAAGCCAAGGCGATGTTCGTCCGCCAGGCCTTGGGGTTGACCGGGGACCTGCCGGAACTGGCCAAGCCCTGAAGTCGCCGTTTTTTTTGTGGGAGCGGCCTTGTGTCGCGAAAGGGTCGCGTAGCGGCCCCAGATTTCAGCTTCCCAGCAGATATCGCCGGGGCCGCTCTGCGGCCCTTTCGCGACACAAGGCCGCTCCCACAGGGTGCGCTTGCGCTCATTTTGCAACATCCGGTAACTGCTCGGATGATGAGTCGGAAAATGGGATTCACTACCATTTGCACCTCTCATACGATCCGAGGAGTGCTTTCCATGTTGCCACGCAAGCCCCTACTGGCCGCCCTGGCCCTGACCCTGTTCGGCGGCACCGCCCAGGCGGCGGACGAAGTGGTGGTGTACTCCTCACGCATCGACGAGCTGATCAAGCCGGTATTCGACGCCTACACCGCCGAAACCGGGGTCAAGGTGAAGTTCATCACCGACAAGGAAGCCCCGCTGATGCAGCGGATCAAGGCCGAGGGCGAGAACGGCGTGGCCGACCTGCTGCTCACCGTCGATGCTGGCAACCTCTGGCAGGCCGAGCAGATGGGCATCCTGCAGCCGATCAAATCGGACATCATCGACCAGAACATCCCGCCGCAGTACCGCGCCTCGTCCCATGACTGGACCGGCCTGAGCCTGCGTGCACGTACCATCGTCTACTCCACCGAGCGGGTCAAACCGGCCGAGCTGACCACCTACGAAGCCCTTGCCGACAAACACTGGGAAGGCCGCCTGTGCCTGCGCACCGCGAAGAAGGTGTACAACCAGTCGCTGACCGCCACGCTGATCGAGAACCACGGCGAGGCCAAGACGGAGCAGATCGTCAAAGGCTGGGTCGGCAACCTGGCCACCGATGTGTTCTCCGACGATAACTCGGTGATCCAGGCCATCGAGGCCGGCCAGTGCGATGTGGGTGTGGTCAACACCTATTACTACGGTCGCCTGCACGCCCAGAACCCGAAGTTACCGGTGAAGATCTTCTGGCCCAACCAGGGCGACCGTGGTGTGCACGTCAACCTGTCGGGCATCGGCCTGACCAAGCATGCGCCGCACCCGGAAGCCGCCAAGAAGCTGGTGGAGTGGATGACCGGCGAGAAGGCGCAGAAGCTGTTCGCCGACATCAACCAGGAGTTCCCGGCAAACCCAAAGGTCAAACCGTCGGAAGAAGTGGCGGCTTGGGGCAGCTTCAAGGCTGACAGCATTCCAGTGGAAGTGGCCGGCAAGCGTCAGGCCGAGGCCATTCGCCTGATGGATCGGGCTGGCTGGAACTAAGCACCCGGCCTTAAGCTTCCGGGGCCTTCACGGGCCTCTTCGCGGGCATGCCCTCTCCCACAGGAATACTCGATCCCTGTGGGAGCGGGCATGCCCGCGAACGACCGCAAAGCGGTCGCAATCAGCCACAGAGACATTCACTTGCCCCATACCGCCCAACGCCGCTGGTACCTCCCGGTCACCCTGACAGCCGCCCTGGTCCTCCTGCCCCTGAGCGTGCTGTTGCTGTCATGGCAGTCCATCGACCTGCAGATCTGGTCGCACCTGCTCGACACCCAGATGGGCCGCCTGCTGGGCAACACCGCGACCTTGGTGGTCGGCGTCGGCATCGGCGTCACCCTGCTCGGCGTCAGCCTGGCCTGGCTTACCAGCCTCTGCGAGTTCCCCGGCCGGCGCTGGCTCGACTGGGCGCTGATGCTGCCGTTCGCCATTCCGGCCTACGTGCTGGCCTTTGTCTTCGTCGGCCTGCTCGATTTCTCCGGTCCCGTGCAGAGCGCCCTGCGCGAAGTGTTCGGGCCGATGCGCCTGCCGCGGGTACGCTCCACCGGTGGGGTGATCATCGTCCTGGTTCTGGTGTTCTACCCCTACGTCTACCTGCTGGCGCGTACGGCGTTCCTGGCCCAGGGCAAGGGCTTGATGGAGGCTGCGCGGGTATTGGGCCTGTCGCCCCTGCAAGCCTTCTGGCGGGTGGCCCTGCCGATGGCGCGGCCAGCGATTGGTGCGGGCATCGCCTTGGCGCTGATGGAGACCCTGGCCGATTTTGGTGCAGTGTCGGTGTTCAACTTCGATACCTTCACCACAGCTATCTACAAGACCTGGTACGGCTTCTTCAGCCTGTCCAGCGCGGCCCAGCTGGCCAGCCTGCTGCTGTTGGCAGTGATGCTGGTGCTGTACGGCGAGCGCCGCGCCCGCGGCGCAACCCGCAGTGGCAACGAGCGCCCGCGTGGGCAGGCGCTCTATCACTTGCGTGGGGTCAAGGCGCTACTTGCCAGCGGCTGGTGCCTGCTGGTGTTCGCCTGTGCGTTCGTCATTCCACTGCTGCAGTTACTGGTGTGGTGCTGGCAGCGCGGTCGGCATGATCTGGATGAGCGGTATGTCGGCCTGGTGCTGCATACCTTGTACCTGGGCGGCATGGCCGCCCTGATCACCGTTTGCGTGGCCCTGATGCTGGCCTTCGCCCGCCGTCAGGTCCCGACGGGCGGCATCCGTGCCGGTGTCGGCCTGGCCAACCTGGGCTATGCCTTGCCCGGTTCGGTGCTGGCGGTGTCGATCATGCTGGCTTTCAGCTATCTGGACAATCAGCTGGTTATCCCGCTGTCGACCTGGTTGGGCGGCGCGGGCAAGCCACTGCTGCTGGGCAGCCTGGCCGCCTTGCTGCTGGCTTATCTGGTGCGCTTCCTCGCCGTGGCCTATGGACCGTTGGAAAGCAGCCTGGAACGTATACGCCCTTCGTTGCCGGAAGCCTCGCGCAGCCTCGGCGTCGGTGGCGTCGGTTTGTTTTTCAAGGTGTATCTGCCGTTGCTGGTGCCGGGTGCCCTGAGCGCCGCGCTGCTGGTGTTCGTCGATGTGCTCAAGGAAATGCCCGCCACCTTGCTGATGCGCCCGTTCGGCTGGGACACCCTGGCGGTCAGGGTGTTCGAGATGACCAGCGAAGGCGAATGGGCGCGCGCCTCGCTGCCGGCGCTGACTCTCGTGCTGGTGGGGCTGTTGCCGGTCATCGGGCTGATCCGCCGTTCGGCTCGTCGCCCGGGTCACAGTCACTGAGGATGCCAGCTTGCGCCCTTGCGGCTACAATGCGCGGCATTCGCGCGGCGGTTCCTACAAGAAGAGCTGACGATTAAACGTCATCGACCGCCGCCGCTTCGCCACGCCCGGAAGGAGAAACCCATGGGACAGCGCACGCTTTTGTACGACTTGCACCTGGCGCTTGGCGCCAAGACGGTCGATTTCGGCGGCTGGGACATGCCGCTGCACTATGGCTCGCAGGTCGAGGAGCACCATCAGGTGCGCAGCGACTGCGGTGTCTTCGATGTTTCCCACATGACGGTCATCGACATCACCGGCGACGACGCCACGCCCTGGCTGCAACGTCTGCTGGCCAACGACGTGGCCCGTCTCGACAGCACCGGCAAGGCGCTGTACAGCCCGTTGCTCAACGAAGACGGCGGGGTCATCGACGACCTGATCGTCTACCGCACACAAGACGGCTACCGCCTGGTCACCAACGCGGCCACGCGGGCCAAGGTCATCGACTGGCTACAGCGCCAGAGCGCCGGTTTCAGCGCCTCGTTCGAGGTTCGCCCAGACCTCGCGATTCTCGCCATCCAGGGCCCCCATGCCCGCGAGAAGGTCGCCGCGCTGCTGAGCCCGGCCCGCGCTGCGCTGATTCGTGAACTGCGCCCGTTCGAAGGTATTGCCGAAGGTGACTGGTTCATCGCCCGCACTGGCTACACCGGTGAAGACGGGCTGGAAATCATCCTGCCGGGTGATGAGGCCGTAGCATTCTTCAACGATCTGGTCGGCGCCGGCATCGCGCCGAGCGGCCTGGGTGCGCGTGACACCCTGCGCCTGGAGGCCGGCATGAACCTGTATGGCCAGGACATCGATGAAAGCCACACCCCGCTGACCTCCAACCTGGGCTGGTGCATCGCCTGGGAGCCGGCCGAACGAAACTTCGTCGGCCGTACCGGCCTGTTGGCGGAAATCGAGCGCGGTGTGCAGGAAAAACTGGTCGGCCTGGTGCTGGAAGAGCGCGGCGTTCTGCGTGCCCACCAGGTGGTACGTGTAGCCGGGATTGGCGAAGGGGAGATCACCAGTGGTAGTTTCTCGCCTACGCTGAGCAAATCCATCGCTCTGGCACGCGTGCCCATGGCGACCGGTGACCGTGCCGAGGTCGAGATTCGCGGCAAATGGTACCCGGTGCGGGTGGTCAGACCGACCTTCGTGCGCCACGGCAAGATTTTGATCTGAACATTCAACGGCGGGCCGAACCGCTGACCCAAACGAGGAATTCAAGACATGAGCAATATCCCCGCCGATCTGCGTTTCGCCGAAAGCCACGAGTGGGCACGCCTGGAAGCTGATGGCACCGTCACCGTCGGCATCAGTGACCACGCCCAGCAAGCGCTGGGTGACGTGGTGTTCGTCGAGCTGGCCGAAGTCGGCAAGACCTTTGCCGCTGGCGACGCAGCCGGTGTGGTCGAGTCGGTCAAGGCCGCCTCCGACATCTACGCCCCGGTTTCCGGTGAAGTGATCGCGGTCAACGAGGAGCTGGCCGACAGCCCGGAGCTGCTCAACGAAGAACCTTATGATTCGTGGATCTTCAAGCTGAAGCCGAGCGACAAGTCGGAGCTGGACAAACTGTTGGACGCTGCCGGCTACAAAGCCCTGATTGGCGAGTAACACCGCGTCGCCTGCTTCGCGGGCACGCCCGCTCCCACAGAGATAGCGTAGGCCTCAGGGCCTGTGGGAGCGGGCTTGCCCGCGAAGAGGCCAGTACAGCCAGAGCAAGATTCCCCGCAGAATCGGCAATCCTTCCTAGACTTATAAGTCTCCATGACACCTGGTCTAGGAAGAGAGCGTCGACATGTCCCAGTCGCCATCCCTGCATCAACTGCAAGAGCTCAACCCTTTCCTGCGCCGCCACCTGGGGCCCGATGCCTCGGAGCAGCAGGCAATGCTCAGCAGCCTCGGCCTCAACAGCCGCAGCGAGCTGATCGAGCAGACCGTGCCGCCGGGCATCCGCTTCAACCGCGCCCTCGACCTGCCGCCGGCCCTGGATGAACAGGCTGCGTTGGCCAAGCTGGCCGGCTACGCCGAGCAGAACCAGGTGTGGACCAGCCTCATCGGCATGGGCTACCACGGCACCGTCACGCCCACGGTCATCCTGCGCAACGTGCTGGAAAACCCCGGCTGGTACACCGCTTACACGCCCTATCAGCCTGAAATTGCCCAAGGCCGCCTGGAGGCGCTGCTCAACTTCCAGCAGATGGTCATCGACCTCACCGGGCTGGCGCTGGCTAACGCGTCATTGCTCGATGAGGCCACGGCCGCTGCCGAAGCGATGGCCCTGGCCAAGCGCGTGGCGCGCAACAAGAGCAATGCGTTCTTTGCCGATGAGCACTGCCATCCACAGACCTTGTCGGTATTGAAAACCCGCGCCGAAGGCTTTGGTTTTCAGTTGATCGTCGACTCTGTGGATAACCTCGCCAGGCACCAGGTCTTCGGTGCCTTGCTGCAGTATCCGGATACCCATGGCGAGGTGCGCGACCTGCGCCCGTTGATCGACCAGCTGCACAGCCAACAGGCCTTGGCCTGCGTGGCCGCCGACCTGCTCAGCCTGGTTGTGCTGACACCACCCGGCGAACTCGGTGCCGATGTGGTACTGGGTTCGACCCAGCGCTTTGGCGTACCGATGGGCTACGGCGGCCCGCACGCGGCCTATTTCGCCTGCCGTGATGACTACAAGCGGGCGATGCCCGGGCGCATCATCGGTGTGTCCCGCGATGCCCGTGGCAACACGGCACTGCGCATGGCCCTGCAAACCCGCGAGCAGCATATCCGCCGCGAAAAGGCCAACTCCAACATCTGCACCGCCCAAGTGCTGCTGGCCAACATCGCCAGTTTCTATGCGGTTTATCACGGCCCGGAAGGGTTGCAGCGCATCGCCCAGCGGGTGCACCGGCTGACCTTCGTGCTGGCCGCAGGCCTTGAGGCCAAAGGCATCAAACGCCTCAATCAGCACTTTTTCGACACCTTGACCCTGGATGTCGGTGGCGCGCAGGCAGCAATCATCGAAAGTGCCGAGGCTGCCCACATCAACCTGCGCATTCTGGGGCGCGGCCACCTGGGCGTAAGCCTGGACGAAACCTGCAGTGAAGCCACCGTGCAGCGGCTGCTGGATATTTTCCTGGGCGTCGATCACGGCCTGGACATCGCCACGCTCGACCAGCACGCGCTGCCCGAAGGCATCCCCGCTGCGCTGGTGCGACGCACGCCGTTCCTCAGCCATCCGGTGTTCAACCTGCACCACAGCGAAACCGAGATGCTGCGCTACCTCAAGCAGCTGGAGAGCAAGGACCTGGCGCTGAACCAGTCGATGATCCCGCTCGGCTCCTGCACCATGAAACTCAACGCCACCAGCGAGATGATCCCCATCACCTGGCCTGCTTTCGCCCAGCTTCACCCCTTTGCCCCCGCCGCGCAGGCCACGGGCTACAAGGCGATGATCGACGAGCTGGAACGCTGGTTGTGCGCCATCACCGGCTTCGACGCCATCTGCATGCAACCCAACTCCGGCGCCCAGGGGGAATACGCCGGGCTCATGGCCATTACCCGTTATCACCGCAGCCGTCATGAGCCTCAGCGCACGCTGTGCCTGATCCCGTCGTCGGCACATGGCACCAACCCGGCCTCGGCGCAGATGGCGGGCATGGAGGTGGTGATCGTCGATTGCGACGATGCTGGCAACGTCGACCTCGAAGACCTCAAGGCCAAGGCCCATGCCGCCGGCGCGAAGCTGTCGTGCCTGATGGTCACTTATCCCTCGACCCATGGTGTGTACGAAGAGGGCATCCGCGAGATCTGCGAGGTGATTCACCAGCACGGTGGCCAGGTGTACATGGATGGCGCCAACCTCAACGCTCAGGTCGGCCTGGCGCGACCTGCGGACATCGGTGCCGATGTTTCACACATGAACCTGCACAAGACGTTCTGCATCCCCCATGGAGGTGGTGGCCCAGGCATGGGGCCGATTGGCATCCGTGCGCATCTGAAACCGTTTGTCGCCAGCCACCCGGTAGTGCCCGTTCCGGGCCTGGACCCGAATAACACGGCGGTCAGCGCCGCGCCCTGGGGCAGTGCGAGCATCCTGCCGATCAGCTGGATGTACATCGCCATGATGGGCCCACAGCTTGCCGATGCCAGTGAAGTGGCGATCCTCTCGGCCAATTACCTGGCCAGCCAGCTCGGCGGCGCGTTCCCGGTGCTGTACCGCGGGCGCAACCAGCGTGTGGCCCATGAGTGCATCCTCGACTTGCGCCCGCTCAAGGCGCAGACCGGCATTACCGAGGAGGACGTCGCCAAGCGCCTGATGGACTATGGCTTCCATGCCCCGACCATGTCATTCCCGGTGCCGGGGACCTTGATGGTCGAACCCACCGAAAGCGAGTCGAAGGCCGAGCTGGACCGCTTCGTTGAGGCGATGTTGGCGATTCGGGCAGAGATTGCCGAGGTGCAGGAGGGTAACTGGCCCGCGGAAGACAACCCGCTCAAGCATGCGCCGCATACCTTGGCCGATGTGCTGGCGCCGTGGAACCGGCCTTACAGCCTGGAGCAGGCGGTTGCGCCCAGTACTCACGTGCGCCTGCACAAGTACTGGCCAGCGGTGAACCGGGTCGACAACGTGTATGGGGACAGGAATCTGTTCTGTGCTTGCGTGCCGGTGGAGGCTTACCGGTAAGGCTTGGGATCGGTTCTGGATTCTTCGCGGGCAAGCCCGCTCCCACAGGTATCTCGCGGGCTTCAGGCTTGTGCTTTCCCTGTGGGAGCGGGCTTGCCCGCGAAGCAGGCGGCGCGGTTACTCGGCTACCGCGTTCTTGGCCAGGATGGCGTTGGCCAGTTCCATGTCCGAGGCTTGCATCCCTGGGTTCTCGGCACGCACCTGCTGCAGCGCCTGCTCCAGGAACGGCCCGCGAATCGCACCCTCGCTGGCGACGAAGCTGCCGGCGTCATCCTGCGCCGCGAGTACCAGCTTGTGGTCGTGCGAAGTGATGTAGCTCGACGCCGTGGTCGCGCCGGAAGTCATTACGTTACGCCAGAAGGTATCGGCCATGGCAGAGCCAACAGGCAGCGAAAGCAGGGCAGCAGCTGCGATGGCGGTTTTGAGACGCATGATGAAACACCTCGAAGGGTGAGGGTTGGGAATGGCCGTTTTGATCCCGAAAAATGGGCGCAAGTTCCTTGAATACAAGGGTTTTTTGCTCACGAACAGACCCGTAGCACCTCCTCGGAACGGGTCAGCCCACGGGCCACTTTTGCCTCCCCACAGCTGCGCAAATCCTGTAACCCTTCAGCTAGAGCCTGCCGTTGCAGCTCGGCCAGATCGGTGCTGGCGCCTATCCGTGCACGCAGGCTATCGCTCGGGATCAGCAGTTCGAACAAGCCAGTACGGCCAAAGTAGCCGGTGCCTCGACAGACCTGGCATGGATCGTTCGATGGGCGGCCCTGGCAGGCTTGGCAGAGCAGGCGTATCAGGCGCTGGGCCATGACCCCGCCCAGGGTCGCCCGGATCAGGTAATCGGCCACCCCCAGCTCAAGCAGGCGGGTAATGGCGCTACAGGTGTCATTGGTGTGCAGGGTCGAGAGTACCAGGTGCCCGGTGAGTGCAGCCTGAACTGCTACCAGTGCGGTCTCGCGGTCGCGGATTTCACCGATCATGATGATGTCCGGGTCCTGGCGCAGCAGGGTGCGTACGCCCTCGGCAAAGCCCAGGCCCAGCGCCGGCTGCACCTGCATCTGGTTGAACGCTGGCTCCAGCCGCTCGATCGGGTCTTCGATGGTGCACAGGTTGACCTGCGGCGTGGCCAGCTGCTTGAGGCTGGCGTAGAGCGTGCTGGTCTTGCCGGAACCGGTAGGCCCGGTGACCAGCAGGATGCCCTGGCGGCGCTGCAGCAGCGTTTGCCACTGGGCCAGTGGCTCGCCCTCCAGGCCCAATTGGTCGAAGTCCTCCTGCAGCTGGCGCGGGTCGAACAAGCGCAACACCAGTTTTTCACCAAAGGGCGTCGGCAGCGTGGAAAGGCGCAGCTCAACTTCGCTGCCGCCTGGCAGGCTGCTCTTCACCCGGCCGTCCTGCGGGCGGCGCTTCTCCGCTACATCCATCCGGCCCAGGTGTTTCAGGCGGCTGACCACGGCCAGGGTGACACTGGCCGGGAAGGCGTAGACCGTGTGCAGCAGCCCATCGATGCGGTAGCGCAGGTGGCCTTGTTCGCGACGTGGCTCCAGATGGATATCGCTGGCACGTTGCTCGATGGCGTACTGCAGCAGCCAGTCGACGATATGCACGATGTGCGCGTCATCGGCCGTTGCGTCTGCTTGCCGCTTGCCGAGCTCAAGCAAGTGTTCGAGCTCGCCCAGGCTGGTTGCTTGCTGGTGCTGCGCACCTTGTACCGAGTGGGCCAGGCGAAACAGCGACTGACCCAGTTGGCGAATCTGCAGCGGGCTGGCCAGCACGCGGCGGATCGGTTTGCCAAGGCTACGCGCCAGGTCGGCCTGCCATAGCTGTTGGTAGGGTTCGGCACTGGCCACGGTGATGGCGTTGGCGTCGTTGGCCACGATCAGGATGCCGTGGCGTTGCGCGAAGGCGGGGGAGATCAGGCCATTGACCTGGGCCAGGTCGAGCTGCATGGGGTCGATGCGCAGGTAGGGCTGGCCGACCTTTTGCGCCAGCCATTGGCAGAGGGCGTCCAGGTTCAGTAGCTGGCCAGGCTGGCAACGATCTTCCAGGCCCAGGGCCGCGATGGTTTCGAGCGGGTGGTGAGCACTGTAACGGGACGCTTGTTCGCGAACCTGGCATGAGTCGGTGGCGGTCAGGTGCTGGTCGGCCTGCAAGGCGTCCAGCAGGCTTTTGAGATCGAGGGATTGTTCGTTGAGAGTGAACATCGGCGGCGTCCGTGCCTTGGGGGAGTCCTGGGTCAAGGCTAGCCGTGCCTGGCGCAGCGAGGTTCGGGAAAGGATTTCGGGATTTTGCGCCGCCAGGCTTCAGATCACCGCCAACTCCAGCCGCGCCAGGTTTTCCAGGCTCACCTCCCCGACACACACCAGGTTGCGCAGTTTTTGCGCAATTACTTCCGCCCGGTGCCAGCTCAACCCGCCGATGCCGACCTCGATGTCGAGCCAGTCTTGCTGCTGGCTGACCTGCACGCTGTGCGGCGTGAGGAACTGCAGGGCAAACAGGTTGAGCACCCGGCACAGCGTATCTGGCTCGGCTTCGGCCTGAAGGCGATAGCGTACGGTGCTGTGGCTGGCGCTGGCGGCCCAGGCATTGCTGCGGGGCAGGGGGCGTTCGAGTGCATTCATGCTGGGTCTCCGCGAATGTGGGAGAAATTCTTGCACGTCGAAGGCGGTATTTTTTCGCTATGATTCCATCGATTTGCTGTTATTGCAGATTGTTCAATTCGAATAAGCGTATTTTGGAGAATTATTCATGCAAGGCGAACTGGATGCCTACGACCGGCGCATTCTTGAGCTCCTGCAAGAGGACGCGTCGCTGTCCAGTGCACAGATCGCCGAGCGTGTGGGGCTGTCGCAATCACCCTGCTGGCGCAGGATTCAGCGCTTGAAAGAGGAGGGGGTGATCCGCGGGCAGGTGACCCTGCTGGATCGCAAGAAGGTCGGCTTGAATACGCAGATCTTCGCCGAGGTGAAACTCAACGCCCACGGTCGCTCCAACTTCACCGAATTCACCGAGGCGATCCGCGGCTTTCCGGAAGTGCTGGAGTGCTATGTGTTGATGGGGGCGGTGGACTTTTTGTTGCGCATCGTCACTGCGGATATTGAGGCTTATGAGCGCTTCTTCTTCGAAAAGCTGTCGAACGTGCCAGGGATTCAGGAAGTGAACTCGATCGTGGCGCTGTCGGAGATCAAGTCCACCACCAGCCTGCCACTATCGAGGTGAGGCCTTCGCGGGCTTGCCCGCTCCCACAGGCTATCTACAGCCGCGAGAGCGGTGCAGTACCTGTGGGAGCGGGCAAGCCCGCGAAGAAGCAGACGCGGTCTTAAGCCTTGAGCAAGTGCTTCCAGCCCCGGCTCTGATCCACAGCCCGCGCCTGCTCGATCCGCGCTTCCAGCACTTCATCGCTGATCGGCAGTTCCGCCAGTTCATGCAGCTTCTTCAAGTCGCCGTACAGGCGGTCCATCTGCGGCGCTTCGAGCACCTGGCGTGCATGGTGCAGCCAGGCCAGCAGCTGTTCGATACGCGGCAGCTGTTCGGCCAGGTCTTCCGGGCGCTGGGTGTACAGCGGCAGCTTCAGCGAGCGGCCTTCTTCGCCCAGCAGGTGCGCCAGCCAGCTGGCCAGCTGCGCCTTGCCCTGACGCTCGCCACGGCCCTTGCGCTCCACGGTCCAGGCACGGGCCAGCAGCCAGCGCGAGGTTTCCAGGGAGAACTGGCCCCAGCGTACGTCTTCGAGCTCTTCGATGAACTGCTCGGGTGCGGCACGGCGGATGTCTTCGTCGTCGTTGCCGGCCTGCACCAGCGGGCGCCAGTCTTCCAGCAGCGCGTCGAGGCTGGCGCGCAGCTCGCGGGTGGTCGAGCGTGGGGCGGCCTGGCCCAGGCTGGCAACCAGTGCACGCAGTTCGGCCAGGCACTGTACCCAGTCCTGCAGCAGGCGCCAGTGGCCATTGTGGCGGTACTGCTCGGCCAGGCGCTGGCTGCTGCCCAGCAGCTGCCAGGCGAGCGCGGTGAACGCGTCGTCCACGGCCATTTCGGCGTCCAGTTCGGTGGAAGGCAGGCCCAGCTCGTAGCTGTCCGGCTCCAGCAGGCGGTAGCCGCGCTCGGCCTTGCTGATGTCGCACGGCATCAGTGGCAGGCTCGCGGCCAGCTCTGCGGCCAGCTCCAGCAGCGCTTCAGGGGCGCCTTCGCGCAGTTCCAGTTCCAGTTCGCTGATCTCTTCCTTGCGCTTGCCGGCGATCACGAAGCCCTGGTCCAGTGCGGCCTCGATCACGACCTTGCTCTTGCCGCGGCCCCAGCTGATCTCGGCGTATTCGCGGGTGAAGTCGGTGGTGAACAGCGGCTTGATGGTTTTCTTGTCCAGCTCGGCCAATTGCTCGGGCCAGCAGGTGGCGTCGAGCTTTTTCAGGTCGAGCTTGACCTTGTCCAGGTGCCATTCGTACTCGTTGCGCTCGGACAGCCCGGCAACGCTCTGGCCGCGGCACTTCAGGGTCTGGATGACTTCTTCGCCGTCACGGCGCAGGCGCAGGGCGACACGGGCAGCGGAGAGGTCGCGTTCGGGGGTGTCGAAGTACTGGTTGAGCAGCTCGCGAGTCTGCCAGCCGGACTTGTTGCGCTTTTTCAGCAGGGGGTGCTCGCGCAGGGCGGCCAGGGTCTCGCGGCTGGCGCGGAGCTTGAGTTCGGTTTCTTTGTGCATCACAGGCTCGAAGGAGGGGCGTCGTTGCAGGGCAGTCTACAGGAGTCGGCCGGCAACGGTTTATTCCAGACGGCGGATAGTCCTATGATGGGCAACGCTTCCGAGGAGTATGCGCATGCCGTTGCCGACGCTGAAAGACCAGTTTGCCGCCTTGATCGCCGCGCCCTCGGTCAGTTGCACCCAACCCGCACTGGACCAGTCCAACCGTCAGGTCATCGACCTGCTGGCCGGCTGGCTGGGCGATCTGGGCTTCAGCTGTGACATCCAGCAAGTCAGCCCCGGCAAGTTCAACCTGCTGGCCAGCCGCGGTGGCGGCCCTGGCGGACTGGTGCTGGCGGGGCATAGCGACACCGTGCCTTACGACGAACAGCTATGGTCCAGCGACCCGCTCAAGCTCACCGAGGCCGATGGCCGCTGGGTCGGCCTGGGCAGCTGCGACATGAAAGGCTTTTTCGCCTTGATCATCGAAGCGGTGATCCCGCTGCTGGAGCATGATTTCAAGCAGCCGCTGCTGATCCTCGCCACCTGCGATGAAGAAAGCTCCATGTCCGGCGCCCGTGCCCTGGCCGCTGCCGGCCAGCCGCTCGGCCGCGCGGCGGTGATCGGCGAGCCGACTGGCTTGCGGCCGATCCGCATGCACAAGGGCATCCTCATGGACCGCATCGATATCCTCGGGCGCAGCGGCCATTCGTCCGACCCGAGCCTGGGCCACAGCGCGATGGAGGCCATGCACGAGGTGATGGGCGAGTTGATGGGCCTGCGCCGGCAGTGGCAGGCAACCTTCAGCAACCCGCAGTTCACCGTGCCTACGCCCACCATGAACTTCGGCTGCATCCATGGCGGTGACAACCCCAACCGCATCTGCGGCCAGTGCGCCCTGGAGTTCGACCTGCGGCCGCTGCCAGGCATGGATGTCGAACAGCTGCGGGCCGCCATTCGCGGCAAGCTGCAGCCGGTGGCCGAGCGCCATGAGGTGCGTATCGACTACGCACCGCTATTCCCTGAGGTGCCACCTTTCGAGCAGGCCGCCGATGCCGAGCTGGTGCAAGTGGCCGAGCGCCTCACCGGTCATCGGGCTGAAGCGGTAGCGTTCGGTACCGAAGCGCCTTATCTTCAGCAGCTGGGTTGCCAGACCATCGTGCTGGGCCCCGGCGACATCGCCTGCGCCCACCAGCCTGGCGAATACCTTGAAATGTCACGAATCGAGCCTACCGTGCGTCTATTGCGTGACCTGATCCGGCACTATTGCCTGAATTAAACGTCCACCCTGTTGATTCGTTCTTGCCTAGAGGAGACCGCGCGTGACCGCAAGCCTGTTCCGACGATGATCCTGAACGCCGTGTGATTCACCGTTCTCCGTCCACTTTATCCACAGGCCCTGTCATGCCCGAATACGTCAACTGGCTACGTCATGCCTCCCCGTACATCAATGCCCATCGCGACTGCACCTTTGTGGTGATGCTCCCCGGCGATGGGGTTGAACACCCGAATTTCGGCAATATCGTCCACGACCTGGTGTTGCTGCACAGCCTGGGTGTGCGCCTGGTGCTGGTGCATGGTTCGCGTCCGCAGATCGAAAGCCGCCTGGCTGATCGCGGCCTGACCCCGCACTACCACAGGGGCATGCGCATTACCGATGCCGCCACCCTGGATTGCGTGATTGATGCCGTCGGTGCCCTGCGCCTGGCCATCGAGGCGCGCCTGTCGATGGACATCGCCGCCTCGCCGATGCAGGGTTCACGCCTGCGTGTGGCCTCCGGCAACCTGGTCACGGCACGGCCAATCGGTGTGCTCGAAGGGGTGGACTACCACCACACCGGCGAAGTGCGCCGGGTCGATCGCAAGGGTATCAGCCGCCTGCTCGACGAGCGCTCCATCGTGCTGCTGTCGCCACTGGGCTACTCGCCGACTGGTGAAATTTTCAACCTGGCCTGCGAAGACGTCGCCACGCGCGCGGCCATCGAGCTGGGCGCCGACAAGTTGCTGCTGTTCGGTGCTGAGCCGGGCCTGCTGGACGAGAACGGCAAGCTGGTGCGCGAACTGCGCCCGCAGCAGATCGCCCCGCACCTGGCGCGCCTGGGCAGTGATTACCAGGGCGAGCTGCTGGATGCCGCTGCCGAGGCCTGCAAAGGTGGTGTGGCGCGTAGCCATATCGTCAGTTATGCCGAGGACGGTGCGCTGCTGACCGAGCTGTTCACCCGCGAAGGTGGCGGTACGCTGGTGTCGCAGGAACAGTTCGAAGTGGTGCGCGAGGCGACCATCGACGATGTCGGTGGCTTGCTGGAGCTGATCAGCCCGCTGGAAGAGCAGGGCATTCTGGTGCGTCGTTCCCGTGAGGTGCTTGAGCGTGAGATCGAGCAGTTCAGCGTGGTCGAGCGTGAGGGCATGATCATCGCCTGTGCGGCGCTGTACCCGATTGCCGACTCCCAAGCGGGTGAATTGGCGTGCCTGGCGGTGAACCCGGAGTACCGCCATGGCGGGCGCGGGGATGAGCTGCTTGAGCGCATCGAGGGGCGGGCGCGGCAGATGGGGTTGAATACCTTGTTCGTGCTTACCACGCGCACGGCGCACTGGTTCCGTGAACGCGGGTTTGCGCCTAGCGGCGTGGAGCGCCTGCCGGCTGCGCGGGCTTCGCTGTACAACTACCAGCGCAATTCGAAGATTTTCGAGAAATCCCTATAAGCCTGTACCGCAGCCTCTGTGGGAGCGGCCTTGCGTCGCGAAAGGGCCGCAAAGCGGCCCCGGCGATTTCAGCTTGATGCACAAATCTTGGGGGGCGCTTCGCACCCCAATCGCGACGCAAGGCCGCTCCCACAATGTGGGCGGCGTTTTGCTTACACGGTATGCAGATACCAGTTGTACTCGAGGTCGGAGATCGAGTGCTCGAACTCCTCCAGCTCGCTCTCCTTGCACGCGACGAAGATGTCGATGTACTTCGGATCGATGTACTTGTTCAGGATCTCGCTGTCGTCCAGCTCGCGCAGGGCATCGCGCAGGTTGTTCGGCAGGCTCTGTTCCAGCTGCTCGTAAGAGTTGCCCTCAATGGGCGTGCCTGGCTCGATCTTGTTGGTCAGGCCGTGGTGCACGCCTGCCAGCACGGCAGCCATCATCAGGTACGGGTTGGCGTCGGCGCCGGCTACGCGGTGCTCGATGCGCACGGCATCTGCAGAACCGGTTGGCACCCTCAGGGCCACGGTACGGTTGTCCAGGCCCCAGCTCGGCGCATTCGGCACGTAGAACTGCGCGCCAAAGCGGCGGTACGAGTTGACGTTCGGGCAGAGGAACGCCATGGACGCAGGCAGGGTCTCGAGCACACCGCCGACAGCGTGACGTAGCGCGGCGTTCTGCTCGGGATCCTCGCTGGTGAAGATGTTGTTGCCATCTTTGTCCAGCACGGAGATGTGTACATGCAGGCCGTTGCCTGCCTGGCCCGGGTAGGGCTTGGCCATGAAGGTGGTGTCCATTTCATGGTCGTAGGCGATGTTCTTGATCAACCGCTTGAGCAGTACCGCGTAGTCGCAGGCCTTGAGCGGGTCGGCAACGTGGTGGAGGTTGACTTCGAACTGCGCCGGGGCGCTTTCCTTGACGATGGCGTCAGCAGGGATGCCTTGCTCTTTCGCGCCTTCCAGGATGTCCTGCAGGCAGTCGGCATATTCGTCGAGGTCGTCGATCAGGTACACCTGGGTCGACTGTGGGCGCTTGCCCGAGATTGGCGAGCGTGGTGGCTGCGGACGGCCGTTCACGTTCTCCTGGTCGATCAGGTAGAACTCCAGCTCGAACGCGGCGCAGATGGTCAGGCCCATATCGGTGAACTTGCTCACCACCTGACGCAGCACTTCGCGCGGGTCGGCGAAGAACGGCTCGCCTTCCAGTTCGTGCATGGTCATCAGCAGCTGCGCGGTCGGGCGCTTTTGCCAAGGCTCATTACAGAGCGTGTCGGGGATTGGATAGCAGATGCGGTCAGCATCGCCGATGTCCAGGCCCAGCCCGGTGCTTTCAACGGTGGAACCGTTGATGTCCAGGGCGAAGAGGGAGGCAGGCAGGTTGATGCCTTTCTCGTAAACCTTGTGGAGGCTGGTGCGCTCAATGCGCTTACCACGCACCACACCATTCATATCTGCAATCAGAAGGTCAACGTAGAGAACCTCAGGATGTTCCTTAAGGAACGCGTTCGCTTCGTTAAGCTGAACGGCACGCGGGGGTACCGACATGATGCAACACCTTTGTTGTTAAAAATATCAATCAAGGGGGGCTTGCAGGACCAGTCAATCGAAAAGACAAACTGATGTCAAGCCAACCCCATGATGCCTCGAAATGGCACATCGACGGCAGATTTGCTGCATATCGGGGCGTGCCATTATCCGCTATTTCCCTCACAAAGGGCTATCTCCGACATGCCGTGTTTTATTTTTTACGGAGGTGTTGTGTAAAAAATTTAACAAGGCTAAGCTCGGACTCAACCCAAAACACAATAATACGAGGGTCACATGGTCCGCTTGTCGCGACCTGAGCGCGCTGCCTGTGCAGTGCAGTCGGGTATCCCTGCCGTTCCCGCACGCATCAGTCGAGTTGTCGCCTGCATGGCCGCAATAATTGACGCTTTGCGCATCTGGACCACACCTCGTAACGCTTTTTCGTTGCTCTTCTCGTATTCCTGCCCTTTGATCCCACTACGGACACGCTTGTTTTCAGTGTATCCACAGTGCGCCTGCGCGTGGGTTTTTGCTTTAGCAATCTACTCCCTCCAGAATCAGAGCGCGGACCACCTTACCTCCTGAGGTATTTATGAGTAACAACCTCGACCAGCTCACCGATTGGTTGAAAGAGCACAAGATCACCGAAGTCGAATGCCTGATCAGCGACCTGACCGGCATCACCCGCGGCAAGATCTCGCCGACCAACAAATTCATCGCCGAAAAAGGCATGCGCCTGCCCGAGAGCGTGCTGCTGCAGACCGTGACCGGCGACTATGTCGACGATGACATCTATTACGACCTGCTCGACCCGGCCGACATCGACATGATCTGCCGCCCCGACCAGGACGCCGTATTCCTGGTGCCGTGGGCCATCGAGCCGACCGCCCAGGTGATCCACGACACCTACGACAAGAAGGGCAACCCGGTCGAACTGTCGCCGCGCAACGTGCTGAAGAAGGTCCTCAAGCTCTATGCCGACAAGGGCTGGCAGCCGATCGTCGCGCCGGAGATGGAGTTCTACCTGACCAAGCGCAGCGAAGACCCTGACTTCCCGCTGCAGCCGCCGGTCGGCCGCTCTGGCCGCCCGGAAACCGGTCGCCAGTCGTTCTCGATCGAAGCCGCCAACGAATTCGACCCCTTGTTCGAAGATGTCTACGACTGGTGCGAACTGCAGCGCCTGGACCTCGACACGCTGATCCACGAAGACGGCACCGCGCAGATGGAAATCAACTTCCGTCACGGCGACGCTCTGCACCTGGCCGACCAGATCCTGGTGTTCAAGCGCACCATGCGTGAGGCCGCGCTCAAGCACAACGTGGCTGCCACCTTCATGGCCAAGCCGATGACCGGCGAGCCCGGCAGCGCCATGCACCTGCACCAGAGCGTGGTCGACGTGGCCACCGGCAAGAACATCTTCAGCAATGAAGACGGCAGCATGAGCGAGCTGTTCCTGCACCACATCGGTGGCCTGCAGAAGTTCATCCCCGAAGCGCTGCCGCTGTTCGCCCCCAACGTCAACTCGTTCCGCCGCTTCCTGCCCGACACTTCGGCGCCGGTGAACGTCGAGTGGGGCGAGGAGAACCGCACCGTCGGCCTGCGTGTACCGGATGCCGGCCCGCAGAACCGCCGCGTCGAGAACCGCCTGCCGGGCGCCGATGCCAACCCTTACCTGGCCATCGCCGCCAGCCTGCTGTGCGGCTATATCGGCATGGTCGAGGGCATCGAAGCCAGTGCGCCGGTCCAGGGCCGTGGCTATGAACGCCGCAACCTGCGCCTGCCGCTGACCATCGAGGACGCCCTCGAACGCATGGAAAACAGCCGTGCGCTGGTGCAGTACCTGGGCAAGAAGTTCATCACCGGCTACGTCGCCACCAAACGCGCCGAGCACGAGAACTTCAAGCGCGTCATCAGCTCGTGGGAGCGTGAATTCCTGCTATTCGCTGTCTGATCAACCCTGAGGCCGCTGGTGCGGCCGCCGGAAAATGGAGAGGCACATGAGCGTCAACAACCCGCAAACCCGTGAATGGCAAAACCTGAGCGGCGAGCACCACCTTGCACCCTTCTCTGACTACAAGCAGTTGAAGGAGAAGGGGCCGCGCATCATTACCAAGGCGCAGGGTGTGCATTTGTGGGACAGCGAGGGGAACAAGATCCTCGACGGCATGGCCGGCCTGTGGTGCGTGGCGGTCGGCTATGGCCGTGAAGAACTGGTGCAGGCGGCAGAAAAGCAGATGCGCGAGCTGCCGTATTACAACCTGTTCTTTCAGACCGCTCACCCGCCAGCCCTGGAGCTGGCCAAGGCGATCACCGACGTGGCGCCGGAAGGCATGACCCATGTGTTCTTCACCGGCTCCGGCTCCGAAGGCAACGACACCGTGCTGCGCATGGTCCGCCACTACTGGGCGCTGAAGGGCAAGCCGCACAAGCAGACCATGATCGGCCGCATCAACGGCTACCACGGCTCCACCTTCGCCGGTGCGTGCCTGGGTGGCATGAGCGGCATGCACGAGCAGGGCGGCCTGCCGATCCCGGGCATCGTGCATATTCCGCAGCCTTACTGGTTCGGCGAAGGCGGTGACATGAGCCCGGACGAGTTCGGCGTCTGGGCTGCCGAGCAACTGGAGAAGAAGATCCTCGAAGTCGGCGAAGACAACGTCGCGGCCTTCATTGCCGAGCCGATCCAGGGCGCCGGCGGGGTGATCATTCCGCCGGAAACCTACTGGCCAAAGGTCAAGGAGATCCTCGCCAAGTACGACATCCTGTTCGTCGCCGACGAAGTGATCTGCGGTTTCGGCCGCACCGGCGAGTGGTTCGGCTCCGACTACTACGATCTCAAACCTGACCTGATGACCATCGCCAAGGGTCTCACCTCCGGTTACATCCCCATGGGGGGTGTGATCGTGCGTGACAAGGTGGCCAAGGTGCTCAGCGAAGGCGGCGACTTCAACCACGGCTTCACCTACTCCGGTCACCCGGTGGCGGCTGCGGTGGGCCTGGAAAACCTGCGCATCCTGCGCGACGAGAAGATCGTCGAGAAGGCGCGCACGGAAGTGGCACCCTACTTGCAGAAACGTCTGCGTGAGCTGCAGGACCACCCGCTGGTGGGCGAGGTACGCGGCCTGGGCATGCTCGGTGCCATCGAACTGGTCAAGGACAAGGCGACCCGCAGCCGTTACGAGGGCAAAGGTGTCGGCATGGTCTGCCGCAACTTCTGCTTCGAGAACGGCCTGATCATGCGCGCGGTGGGCGACACCATGATCATCGCCCCGCCGCTGGTAATCAGCCATGCCGAAGTGGATGAACTGGTGGAAAAGGCGCGCAAATGCCTCGATTTGACCCTTGAGGCGATTCGATAAGCGTTTGCTAGGCTAGCGATGTGACATTAAGTCGTTACAAGGCCCTGCTTTCCTTGAAACAGAGCCTTGTAACTTGCCAGACTAGCGGTTGTTTCAGTCGCCGCGCGCTCTGCACCGTGGGTTCTGGCTGCTGGACAGTTGCTAACATAAAAATTCTGGAGCATTACGCATGAATAAAATGGGCAAAACGTTGCTGGCCGCCGCCCTGATGGGTGGCATGGCTACCGCTGTTCACGCTGACGATACCGTGTTGAACGTCTACAACTGGTCGGACTACATCGCTCCGGACACCATCGCCAAGTTCGAGAAGCAGACCGGTATCAAGGTCAAGTACGACGTCTTCGACAGCAACGAAACCCTGGAGGCCAAACTGCTGGCCGGCAAGTCGGGCTACGACATCGTCGTGCCTTCGAACAACTTCCTGGCCAAGCAGATCAAGGCCGGCGTCTACGAGGAGCTGGACCGCTCCAAGCTGCCTAACTGGAAGAACCTCGACAAGGACCTGCTCAAGGCCGTCGGCGACGCCAGCGACAAGGACAACAAGCACGCCTTCCCGTACATGTGGGGCTCGATCGGCATCGGCTACAACCCGGAGAAGGTCAAGGCCGCACTGGGCGTCGACCACATCGACTCGTGGGATGTGGTGTTCAAGCCTGAGAACATCGCCAAGCTCAAGAGCTGCGGCGTGAGCTTCCTGGATGCCCCGACCGAAATGCTCCCGGCCGCGCTGCACTACCTGGGCAAGCCGACCAACAGCACCAGCAAGGAAGACCTGAAGGCCGCCGAAGACCTGTTCCTCAAGGTCCGTCCTTCGATCACCTACTTCCACTCGTCCAAGTACATCGGCGACCTGGCCAACGGCAACATCTGCGTAGCCGTCGGTTACTCGGGTGACGTCGAGCAAGCCAAGGCACGTGCCCACGAAGCTGGCGACAAGGTCAAAGTGGACTACATCATTCCGAAAGAAGGTGCCGGTACCTTCTACGACATGGTCGCCATCCCTAAGGATGCCGAGCACAAGGACGCTGCCTACAAGTTCATGGACTTCCTGATGCAGCCGGAAGTCATGGCTGAAATCACCAACGCCGTGCGCTTCCCGAACGGCAACGAGGCCGCTACTCCGTTGGTCGACAAGGCCATCACCAGCGACCCGAGCATCTATCCGCCAGCTGATGTGAAGAAACAGCTGTACGCAATTGCTGCACCGGATGCCAAGGTCCAGCGTGACATCACCCGTAGCTGGACCAAGATCAAGTCGGGCAAATAACCCCGATGCGTGACCTCTGGGCCGGGGTTTTCCGGCCCAGAGCCAGTGAATGGCAATTGATGATTGCGGCATCGAAGCTGCGCAGGTAAGTTGCGCGCCGGTTTTGAGTGCGCGGCAACGCTTGTACCCAATAAGTACGCCGTCACCAAGGCACTGATTGTGAGGACCACCCACTTGTCTATTTCTGTATTACGCAAGGCCTTGATGGCTGGAGCGGGCCTGACGCTGGCATGCAGCGTCCAAGCGGCGCCTACGGTGCACTTCTACAACTGGTCGGACTATATCGGCCCGAACACCCTCGCGGACTTCGAGAAAGCAACGGGCATCAAGCCCGTGCAGGACGTCTTCGATTCCAACGAAACCCTGGAAGGCAAACTGCTGGCCGGCAACACCGGCTATGACGTGGTCGTGCCGTCCAACCATTTCCTCGGCAAGCAGATCAAGGCGGGCGCGTTCCAGAAGCTCGACAAGAACCTGCTGCCCAACTATTCCAACCTGGACCCGGCGCTGATGAAGCGCCTGGAAAAGAACGACCCGGGCAACCAGTACGCCGTGCCTTACCTGTGGGGCACCAACGGCATCGGTTACAACGTCGACAAGGTCAAGGCCGCGCTGGGCGTGGACAAGATCGACTCCTGGGCCGTGCTGTTCGAACCCGAGAACATGAAGAAGCTCTCCAAGTGCGGTGTGGCCTTCCTCGACTCGGCGGACGAAATGCTCCCGGCGGTGCTCAACTACATGGGGCTCAACCCCAACAGCACCGACCCCAAGGATTACGCCAAGGCCGAACAGAAGCTGCTGGCCGTACGCCCGTACGTGACCTACTTCCACTCGTCCAAGTACATCACCGACCTGGCCAACGGCGACATCTGCGTCGCGGCAGGTTTCTCGGGTGATGTGTTCCAGGCCAAGGCCCGCGCCATCGAGGCGAAGAAGGGCGTGAACCTGGCCTACGCCATTCCCAAGGAAGGCGGCAACCTCTGGTTCGACGTGCTGGCGATCCCCAAGGACGCCAAGAACGTCAAGGAGGCCCACGCCTTCATCAACTATTTGCTGAAACCTGAGGTTATCGCCCAGGTCAGTGATTACGTCGGTTACGCCAACCCGAACCCCAAGGCTGGCGACCTGATGGACCAGGCCGTGAGGACTGACGCTGCGGTTTACCCACCGCAGGAAGTGCTGGACAAGATGTTCGTGAATTCAGAGTTGCCGCCCAAGGTGCAGCGTCTGATGACCCGTAGCTGGACCAAGGTCAAGTCGGGCAAGTAATTATCCAGACCCGCTGCGGTACCTGAACACAGGCCGCGCGGGCACAAAAATCTTGTTGGGAGTTTCACTCATGGCAGTTGCCTCCGGTGCCTATAAAAAAGCCCTCGAGGGTGGCCAGCAACCCAAGCAGGTGCTGGTCAAGATCGACCGGGTTACAAAAAAATTCGACGAAACGGTCGCCGTGGACGATGTGTCCCTGGAAATCCGCAAAGGCGAGATCTTCGCCCTGCTGGGTGGCTCCGGTTCCGGCAAATCGACCTTGCTGCGTATGCTGGCCGGCTTCGAGCGCCCGACTGAAGGGCGGATCTTCCTCGACGGCGTCGACATCACCGATATGCCGCCGTACGAGCGGCCGATCAACATGATGTTCCAGTCCTACGCGCTGTTCCCGCACATGACCGTGGCGCAGAACATCGCCTTCGGCCTGCAGCAGGACAAGATGCCCAAGGCCGAGATCGACGCCCGCGTGGCCGAGATGCTCAAGCTGGTGCACATGACCCAGTACGCCAAGCGCAAGCCGCACCAGCTCTCCGGTGGCCAGCGCCAGCGGGTGGCCCTGGCCCGTTCCCTGGCCAAGCGCCCCAAGCTGCTGCTGCTCGACGAGCCGATGGGCGCGCTGGACAAGAAACTGCGTTCGCAGATGCAGCTGGAACTGGTGGAAATCATCGAGCGCGTAGGCGTGACCTGCGTGATGGTGACCCACGACCAGGAAGAGGCCATGACCATGGCCCAGCGCATCGCCATCATGCACCTGGGCTGGATCGCCCAGATCGGCTCGCCGGTGGATATCTACGAGACCCCGACCAGCCGCCTGGTGTGCGAATTCATCGGTAACGTCAACCTGTTCGATGGTGAAGTGGTCGACGACGCCGAAGGCCACGCGATCATTGCCAGCCCGGAACTGGAGCGCAAGATCTACGTCGGCCACGGCATCACCACCTCGGTGGAAGACAAGCACATCACCTACGCCTTGCGCCCGGAAAAGATGCTGGTCACCTCCCAGCAGCCGACCTGCGAGCACAACTGGTCGCGCGGCAAGGTTCACGACATCGCCTACCTGGGCGGCCACTCGGTGTTCTACGTCGAGCTGCCGAGCGGCAAGATCGTCCAGTCGTTCGTCGCCAACACCGAACGCCAGGGCGCCCGCCCGACCTGGGGCGATGAAGTGTACGTGTGGTGGGAAGACGACAGCGGCGTGGTACTGCGGTCATGAAACCTCGCAAGCTCAAGCGAGCCTTCCAGCGCCTTATCCCGGAGGGACGGCACCTGGTGATCGGCGTGCCGTTCATCTGGCTGTTCCTGTTCTTCATGCTGCCGTTCTTCATCGTGTTGAAGATCAGCTTCGCCGAAGCCGACGTGGCGATCCCGCCGTATACCGAGATCTACACCTACGTCGAAGACAAGATCCAGTTGGTGCTCAACCTGGCCAACTATGGCCTGCTGACCGAGGATGAGCTGTACATCTCGGCCTATCTGGGCTCGTTGAAGATGGCCTTCTTCAGCACCCTGCTGTGCCTGCTGATCGGCTACCCGATGGCCTACGCCATCGCCAACGCCAAGAAGGAGACCCAGACGGTCCTGCTGCTGCTGATCATGATGCCGACCTGGACCGCGATCCTGATCCGCGTCTATGCCTGGATGGGCATCCTCAGCAACAACGGGCTGCTCAACGGTTTCCTGCTGTGGACTGGCTTGATCGATCAGCCATTGCAGATCCTCAACACCAACCTGGCGGTATACATCGGCGTGGTCTATTCGTACCTGCCGTTCATGATCCTGCCGTTGTTCGCCAACCTGGTGAAGCACGACCAGAGCCTGCTCGAAGCCGCATCGGACCTGGGTTCTAGCACCTTCAACAGCTTCTGGAAGATCACCGTGCCGCTGTCGAAGAACGGCATCATTGCCGGTTGCATGCTGGTGTTCATCCCGGTGGTGGGCGAGTTCGTGATTCCTGAACTGCTCGGCGGCCCGGAAACCCTGATGATCGGTAAAGTGCTGTGGCAGGAATTCTTCAACAACCGTGACTGGCCGGTGGCATCTGCCCTGGCGGTGGTGATGCTGGCGATCCTGATCGTGCCGATCCTGCTGTTCAACCGCAGCCAGGCCAAAGAAATGGAGGGCAGAGCATGAAGCGCTTCAGTTTTTCCAAGCTGATGCTGGTGCTCGGCTTGCTGTTCATCTACCTGCCGATGCTGATCCTGGTGATCTACTCGTTCAACGCCTCCAAGCTGGTGACGGTATGGGGCGGCTGGTCGGTGAAGTGGTATGTCGGCCTGCTCGACAACACCCAGCTGATGGGTTCGGTGATGCGCTCGCTGGAAATCGCCTGCTACACGGCGGTGGCTGCCGTGGCGCTGGGTACCCTGGCGGCCTTCGTGCTGACCCGGGTCACCCGCTTCAAGGGCCGCACGCTGTTCGGCGGCCTGGTCACCGCACCGTTGGTAATGCCCGAGGTGATCACCGGCCTGTCGCTGTTGCTGCTGTTCGTGGCCATGGCGCAGATGATCGGCTGGCCGCAGGAGCGTGGCATCGTCACCATCTGGATCGCCCACACCACGTTCTGCGCGGCGTATGTGGCGGTAGTGGTGTCGGCTCGCCTGCGTGAGCTGGACCTGTCGATCGAGGAAGCGGCGATGGACCTGGGTGCCAAGCCGTGGAAGGTGTTCTTCCTGATCACCATCCCGATGATCGCGCCGTCGCTGGCGGCGGGCGGCATGATGTCGTTCGCCCTGTCGCTGGATGACCTGGTACTGGCCAGCTTCGTGTCCGGCCCGGGTTCGACCACCTTGCCGATGGAAGTGTTCTCGGCAGTGCGTCTGGGCGTGAAGCCAGAGATCAACGCCGTGGCCAGCCTGATTCTGCTGTCGGTGTCGTTGGTGACCTTCTTCGTCTGGTTCTTCAGCCGCCGTGCCGAAGAGCGTCGTCGCAAGGCGATTCAGCAGGCGATCGAAGAGGGCGCGGCGGCGAATGCCTCGCAGCCACAGGTCAAGCGCCCGACTCAGGTTGCTGCTTCGGCCTGATCTTGAGGGCACCCTGCAGGGCTTTGGCTCTGTGGGGTGTCTGGTGCCTGCCTCAACATCTTCAGCGCTTGTGAAACCGAGCGCCGCCCGCGCGGCGCATCGCGAGCTGTGCTCGCTCCTACGTTTGTTTCTGGCCAGTAACGTCTGTGACAGACGCGCGCGGCCGCCTTGTTTGTACGACGCGAAACCGAGCCATGCACCAAGGCGTTCGCGCGCAAATCCCGCAGGAGTAATTGGCCCGAAACAAACGTAGGAGCGAGCACAGCTCGCGATGCGCCGCGCGGGCGGCGCTCGGATTCACAGGCGCCAAAAATGTCACGGCATGCACCAACACCCTCCCATACCTGACGCCAGTCAGTGCCGTTTATCCAACCCTGAACTACGCTGACACTCGCATTCCACGATTCATTTGCGCGCAAGCAAGGAGCCTGCATGACGTTGATACGTCCGCTGTTGGTCGTTTGCCTGGGGCTGTTGTCCCTGTTGTCAGGCTGTAGCAAGGAAGAAACCACCGAAACACTGCCAAGGGTTGGCGTACAACAGGTTTCCCCCACCGATTTCGCCGCCAGGGTCACCCTGACCGGCGACGTGCAGGCGCGGGTGCAGACCGACCTGTCGTTCCGCGTGGGTGGCAAGATCATTTCCCGTAGCGTCGATGTCGGGGATCACGTCAAGGCCAACCAGGTATTGGCGCGGCTCGACCCGAAAGACCTGCAGAACAATGTCGACTCGGCCAAGGCCGAGGTGTTCGCTGCCCAGGCGCGGGTCACCCAGACCAGCGCCGCCTTCGTGCGCCAGCAGAAACTGCTGCCCAAGGGCTATACCAGCCAGAGCGAATACGATTCCGCCGAGGCCGCACTGCGCAGCGACCAGAGCGCGCTCAAGGCTGCCCAGGCGGAACTGGCCGATGCCAATGAGCAATTGGGCTATACCGCGCTGGTGTCCGAAGCCGATGGCGTGATCACCGCGCGCCAGGCCGAGGTCGGCCAGGTGGTGCAGGCGACCATGCCGATCTTCAGCCTGGCCCGCGACGGCGACCGCGATGCGGTGTTCAACGTCTACGAGTCACTGCTGGTGGCGCCGCCGAGCGACGTCGGTGTCATCGTGAGCTTGCTGGACGACCCCAAAGTCCAGGCCCACGGTTTTGTCCGCGAGATCACCCCTACCGTGTCGGCACAAAGCGGCACCGTACAGGTCAAGGTGGGGCTCAAGGACGTGCCACCGGGCATGCAGCTGGGTGCGCCGGTCACTGCCAGCACCAATGCGGTGGGGCGGCCAAGCATCGAGCTGCCGTGGTCGGCGCTGACCAAGGCGCTGCACGAGCCGGCAGTCTGGGTGGTGGGCGAGGGCGACAAGGTCGAATTGCGCAAGGTTGAAGTCAGCCGCTACCTGACCGGCAAGATCGTGGTCGCCAGCGGCCTGAAGGCTGGTGAGACCGTGGTGGTGGTCGGTAGCCAGCTGCTGCACCCCGGCATGCAGGTACAGAAGGTCGATGCCAAGACTGAGGGGGGGGAGCTATGAAGCGCCTGCTGATACTGTCGGCCGGCCTGCTGCTGGCTGCCTGCGGTGCTGAGGAAGAAGCGCCCGAGCCGATCCGGCCAGTGCTGTCGGTGAAGGTGGAACCCCAGGTGCAGTCGCAGCTTGGCCGCTTCGCTGGCGTTATCCAGGCGCGCTTTGAAAGTACCTTGGGCTTCCGGGTTGGCGGGCGCATTGCCCGGCGTTGGCTGGATGTGGGCGCCCAGGTGAAGCCAGGCGACACCCTGGCCACGCTTGACCCCACCGACCAGCAGAACCAGCTGCGCGCCGCCGAAGGCGACCTGGCCAAGGTGCAGGCGCAGTGGATCAATGCCCAGGCCGATGCCCGCCGCCAGCAACAGCTGTACGACCGCGGCGTGGGCGCCCAGGCCCAGCTGGACATTGCCCAGACCAACCTGAAAACCACCCGCGCAGCACTGGAACAGGCGCGCTCTGCGCTTAGCCAGGCCCGTGACCAGCTCGACTACAGCACCCTGCGCACCGACCATGCCGCGGTGATCACGGCTTGGCAGGCCGAAGCCGGGCAAACCGTTACCGCAGGCCAGTCTGTGGTCACCCTGGCCCGGCCGGACGTGAAAGAGGCCGTGATTGACTTGCCCATCGGCCTGGCCGAGCAGTTGAACAAAGACCTGACCTTCACCGTCGCCTCGCAACTCGACCCGACCATCAACACCACGGCCACCCTGCGCGAACTGGAGCCCCAGGCCGATGCCGCCACCCGTACCCGCCGCGCCCGGCTGACCCTGGCGAGCACACCCGCCGCCTTCCACCTGGGTACTGCAATCAGTGTGACCCTGAGCTCGCAAGTGTCCCCGCGCAGCGAGCTGCCGTTGAGTGCCTTGTTGGAGCGTGACGGCAAGACCCAGGTCTGGGTGATCGACACCCAGCAGAAAACCGTAGGTACCCGCGACGTCACCCTGATCGACCGCACTGACGACAGCATCGTCCTGGCCGCGGGCGTACAGCCGGGCGAGCGCGTGGTGACGGCGGGCGTGAACAGCCTCAAGCCTGGCCAGAAGGTCACCTTCGACGAGGATGCGCAATGAAAGGAAGCTTCAACCTGTCCGAATGGGCACTCAAGCATCAATCGTTCGTCTGGTACCTGATGTTCGTCGGCCTGCTGATGGGCATTTTCTCGTACTTCAACCTCGGCCGTGAGGAAGACCCGTCTTTCACCATCAAGACCATGGTGATCCAGACCCGCTGGCCGGGCGCGACCCAGGACGAAACCCTCTACCAGGTCACCGACCGTATCGAGAAGAAGCTCGAAGAGCTGGATTCCCTCGACTACACCAAGAGCTACACCCGACCGGGCGAGTCGACGGTGTACGTGTACCTGCGCGACACCACCAAGGCCAAGGACATCCCGCAAATCTGGTACCAAGTGCGCAAGAAGATCCAGGACATCCGCGGCCAGTTCCCGCAGGGTATCCAGGGGCCCGGGTTCAACGACGAATTCGGCGACGTGTTCGGTTCGATCTACGCCTTCACCGCCGACGGCCTGACCCTGCGTCAGCTGCGTGACTACGTGGAACAGGCGCGCGCCGAGGTGCGTGATGTGCCCAACATCGGCAAGATCGAGCTGGTCGGCACCCAGGACGAAGTGCTGTACCTGAACTTCTCGACCCGCAAACTGGCAGCCCTGGGCATCGATCAGCGCCAGGTCATGCAGGCCCTGCAACAGCAGAACGCGGTGACCCCGGCCGGGGTGATCGAAGCTGGCCCTGAGCGTATTTCGGTGCGCACAACCGGGCAGTTCGCCTCGGAAAAGGACCTGCAAACCGTCAACCTCAAGATCAACGATCGCTTCTTCCGCCTGGCCGACATCGCCGACATCCAGCGCGGCTACGTCGACCCACCATCACCGATGTTCCGCTACAACGGCCAGACCGCCATCGGCCTGGCCATCGGCATGAAGGCCGGCGGCAACATGCAGGTTTTTGGCGCGGCGCTGAAAAAGCGCATGGACCGGGTGATTGAAGACTTGCCGGTCGGCGTTGGCGTCCACACCGTGTCGGACCAGGCCGTGGTGGTCAAGCAGGCGGTCGGCGGCTTCACCAGCGCGCTGTTCGAAGCGGTGGTGATCGTGCTGGCGGTGAGCTTCGTCAGCCTGGGTATGCGCGCCGGCCTGGTGGTGGCCTGTTCGATCCCGCTGGTGCTGGCGATGGTGTTCGTGTTCATGGAATACAGCGGCATCACCATGCAGCGGATTTCGCTGGGTGCGCTGATCATCGCCCTCGGCCTGCTGGTGGATGACGCGATGATCACCGTCGAGGTGATGGTCACGCGCCTGGAAATGGGCGAGAGCAAGGAGCAGGCGGCTACGTTCGCCTATACCTCGACGGCGTTCCCCATGCTGACCGGTACCTTGGTGACCGTGGCCGGCTTCGTGCCCATCGGCCTTAACGCCAGTTCCGCGGGCGAGTACACTTACACGTTGTTCGCGGTGATCGCGGTGGCGCTGATGGTGTCGTGGGTGGTGGCGGTGTTCTTCGCCCCGGTGCTGGGCGTGCACATTCTCAGCAGCTCCAAGCTCAAGGCCCATGAAGCCGAGCCAGGGCGCGTCGGCCGTGCCTTCGAGCATGGCCTGCTGTGGTGCATGCGCAACCGTTGGCTGACCATTATCGGCACCATACTGCTGTTTGCCCTGGCAATCTTCTGCGAGCGCTTCGTGCAGAACCAGTTCTTCCCGTCATCGGACCGCCCGGAGATTCTCGTCGACCTCAACCTGCCGCAGAACGCCTCGATCGAGGAAACCCGCAAGGTGGTCGATCGCTTCGAGGCCCGCATCAAGGACGATCCGGACCTGGTGAGCTGGAGCACCTACATTGGCCAGGGTGCCATTCGCTTCTACCTGCCCCTCGACCAGCAGTTGCAGAACCCGTACTACGCGCAGCTGGTGATCGTCAGCAAGGGCTTCGAAGAGCGCAAGGGCATGATGGAGCGGCTGCAGAAGATCCTCCATGAAGACTTCGTCGGCATCGGCGTCAACGTGCAGTCGCTGGAGATGGGCCCGCCAGTAGGCCGGCCGATCCAGTATCGGGTCAGCGGCGCCAATATCGACGAGGTGCGCAAGCACGCCATCGACCTGGCCACCTTGCTCGACCAGAACGAGCACATCGGCGAGATGATCTACGACTGGAACGAGCCCGGTAAGGTGCTGCGGGTGGAAATTGCCCAGGACAAGGCGCGTCAGCTGGGGTTGTCGTCGGAAGACGTGGCCAACGTGATGAACAGCATCGTCAGCGGGGTGAACATCACTCAGGTCAACGACAACATCTACCTGGTCAACGTGGTCGCCCGCGCCGAGGACAGCGAGCGGGGCTCGCCCGATACCCTGCAGAACCTGCAGATCCTCACTCCCAGCGGTACCTCGATCCCGCTGCTGTCGTTCGCCACCGTACGTTACGAGCTGGAGCAACCGTTGGTGTGGCGCCGCGACCGCAAACCGACCATCACCATCAAGGCCTCGGTCAACGGCGATATCCAGCCCACCGACCTGGTGGCTCAGCTCAAGCCGAAGATCGACGAGTTCGCCAGCAAGCTGCCAGTGGGCTTCGAAGTGGCCACCGGCGGTACCGTGGAGGAGAGCGCCAAGGCCCAGGGGCCGATCCGCAAGGTCATTCCGTTGATGCTGTTCCTCATGGCGACCTTCCTGATGATCCAGCTGCACAGTGTGCAGAAGCTGTTCCTGGTGGTCAGCGTGGCACCGCTGGGGCTGATTGGCGTGGTGCTGGCGCTGGTGCCAACGGGTACGCCGATGGGCTTTGTGGCGATTCTCGGTATCCTGGCGCTGGCGGGCATCATCATTCGTAACTCGGTGATCCTGGTGACCCAGATCGACGAGTTCGAGGCCCAGGGCCTGTCGCCGTGGGATGCGGTGGTGGAGGCGACCAACCACCGGCGCCGGCCGATCCTGCTGACGGCAGCGGCAGCCAGCCTGGGCATGATCCCGATTGCCCGCGAGGTGTTCTGGGGGCCGATGGCCTACGCCATGATCGGCGGGATCATCGTCGCGACCCTGCTGACGCTGCTGTTCCTGCCGGCGCTGTACGTGGCCTGGTACAAGATCCGCGAGCCTGAAAACAGCACCAAAGCCCAACACTGAACCCTGTGGGAGCGGGCGTGCCCGCGAATGCGATGGTGGATTCACTACCGTATTCGCGGGCACGCCCGCTCCCACAGAGGCATTTGTCGCCCGCAAGATCATCAATTTATTTTGGTTATATAAACATTCTTAAATAGTATTTTTAAGAATAACTCCGCCTCACTACTATTGCCCTCAAGCCAGGCAATAAACCCCCTTCAAATCCCTGCCCGGCACCCTCACTCCAAGGAGAACGAGCATGAGTGCATCGCTGCGTAGCATCGACGGTCAGGACGAAGCCACCATTCTGCGTGAGATCCAGAGCGCCTTGCGCGACCTGCGTTTCGGTGCGGTGGAAATCACCGTGCACAACGCCCAGGTCGTGCAGATCGAACGCAAGGAGAAGTTCCGCCTGCAACAGCCTGGCAACAAGGCCAGCTGATTCGCGCCACAACATCCAAAACTAGAAAAATGCCAATCGGGAGCTTCACCATGTCCATCCGCCGTTATGCGCTCGCCGCTCTGGCCAGTGCTGTTTTTGCCGGTTCCGCCATCGCCAAGGACTACGAACTGCTGAACGTGTCCTACGACCCGACCCGTGAGCTGTACCAGCAGTACAACGCCGAGTTCATCAAGCACTGGCAACAGGCCCATCCGGGCGACAAGGTGAAGATCCAGCAATCCCACGGTGGCTCGGGCAAGCAGGGCCGTGCGGTGATCGACGGCCTGCGCGCCGACGTGGTGACCCTGGCCCTGGCCGGTGACATCGACGAAATCGCCAAGCTCGGCAAGACTCTGCCGGACAATTGGCAGACCCGCCTGCCAGACGCCAGCACCCCGTACACCTCGACCATCGTGTTCCTGGTGCGCAAGGGCAACCCGAAAGGCATCAAGGACTGGGGCGACCTGATCAAGAAGGACGTCTCGGTTATCACTCCCAACCCGAAAACCTCCGGTGGTGCCCGCTGGAACTTCCTCGCCGCCTGGGCCTACGGCCTGAAGACCGGCGGCAGTGAAGACAAGGCCAAGGCCTACGTGCAGGAGCTGTTCAAGCACGTGCCAGTGCTGGACACCGGCGCTCGCGGCTCGACCATCACCTTCGTCAACAACGGCCAGGGCGATGTGTTGCTGGCCTGGGAAAACGAAGCCTTCCTGGCGCTGAAGGAAGACGGTGGCGCCGACAAGTTCGACATCGTCGTACCGTCGCTGTCGATCCTCGCCGAGCCGCCCGTGGCAGTGGTCGACAAGAACGCCGAGAAGAAGGGCAATACCGAGATTGCCACCGAATACCTCAAGCACCTGTACAGCCCGGCCGGGCAGAAGATCGCCGCCGAGAACTTCTACCGCCCGCGTGACGAGAAAGTGGCTGCCGAATTTGGCAAGCAGTTCCCGAAACTGGACCTGGTGACCATCGACAAGGACTTCGGTGGCTGGAAGACTGCACAACCGAAGTTCTTCAATGATGGCGGTGTGTTCGACCAGATCTATCAGGCACAGTAAGGGCCAAGGAAAAGCGGGGGCTGCTGCGCAGCCCTTTCGCGACGCAAGGCCGCTCCCACAAAGAGCCGCGATACCCTCTGGGAACCGCGATCTCCTGTGGGAGCGGCCTTGCGTCGCGAAAGGGCCGCAAAGCGGCCCCAGGATTCAAAAGCCTGCACCGTCCCCGGATCATTAGCGGGCCAGGTGCGTTCAACCAGGGATATTTATGTCACGTCGCATTTCCCCCGTCATACCCGGCTTCGGGCTGACGCTGGGCTACACCTTGGTGTACCTCAGCCTGATCGTGCTGATACCGCTGGCGGCCATGTTCATCCATGCCTCGCAGCTCACCTTCGAGCAGTTCTGGAACGTCATCAGCGCGCCGCGGGTGATCGCCGCGCTCAAGCTGAGTTTCGGCACCGCCCTGTTCGCCGCCATCATCAACGGTGTGATCGGTACCCTGCTGGCCTGGGTGCTGGTGCGCTACACCTTCCCCGGGCGCAAGGTCATCGACGCGATGATCGACCTGCCGTTCGCCTTGCCCACCGCCGTTGCCGGTATTGCCCTGACCGCCCTGTACGCGCCTGCGGGCTGGGTTGGCCAGTTCGCCACCGACCTCGGTTTCAAGATCGCCTATACGCCGCTGGGCATCACCCTGGCGCTGACCTTCGTCACCCTGCCGTTCGTGGTGCGCACGGTGCAACCGGTGCTGGCGGATATCCCGCGTGAAGTCGAAGAGGCCGCTGCCTGCCTGGGCGCGAAACCGTTGCAGGTGTTCCGCCATATCCTCGCGCCAGCGCTGCTGCCTGCCTGGCTCACCGGTTTCGCCCTGGCCTTCGCCCGTGGCGTTGGCGAGTACGGTTCGGTGATCTTCATCGCCGGCAACATGCCGATGAAGACCGAGATCCTGCCGTTGCTGATCATGGTCAAGCTCGACCAGTACGACTACACCGGCGCCACTGCCATCGGCGTGTTGATGCTGGTGGTTTCCTTCATCCTGCTGCTGCTGATCAACCTGCTGCAGCGCCGCATCGAAACCCCTTGAAGGAGGCCGCATGTCCAGTTCAACCCTGAGTGCAAGCGCCGCCGCCAACGCCGCCCGGCGTGGCAGCGCCACCTCGCGGCGCGTCCTGATCGGCCTTGGCTGGCTGGTGTTTGCGCTGTTCCTGCTGCTGCCACTGGTGATCGTGGTGTCGCAGGCGCTGAAGAACGGTTTCGGCACCTTCTTCGAAGCGATCTTCGAGCCGGATGCCCTGTCGGCGCTCAAGCTCACCTTGCTTGCCGTGGTCATCTCGGTGCCGCTGAACCTGGTGTTCGGTGTCAGCGCCGCCTGGTGCGTGAGCAAGTACAGCTTCCGCGGCAAGAGCATCCTGGTGACCCTGATCGACCTGCCGTTCTCGGTGTCGCCGGTAATTGCCGGCCTGGTCTACGTGCTGATGTTCGGCGCGCAAGGCCTGTTCGGCCCATGGCTGCAGGACCACGACATTCAGATCGTGTTCGCCCTGCCGGGCATCGTTCTGGCGACCATTTTCGTCACCGTGCCGTTCGTGGCCCGTGAGCTGATCCCGCTGATGCAGGAACAGGGCACGCAGGAGGAGGAGGCCGCGCGCCTGCTCGGTGCCAACGGCTGGCAGATGTTCTGGCACGTGACCCTGCCGAACATCAAGTGGGGCCTGATCTACGGCGTGGTGCTGTGCACCGCGCGGGCCATGGGCGAGTTTGGCGCGGTGTCGGTGGTGTCGGGCCATATCCGTGGCGTGACCAACACCTTGCCGCTGCATGTGGAGATCCTCTACAACGAGTACAACCACGTCGCGGCCTTCAGCGTGGCCAGCCTGTTGCTGATCCTGGCGCTCTTCATCCTGCTGCTCAAGCAGTGGAGCGAGAACCGTATTAACCGCCTGCGCCACAGCGCCGCGGAGGAATGATTCATGTCGATCGAAGTTCGTAACGTCAGCAAGCGCTTCAACAGCTTCCAGGCCCTGAACGCCATCAACCTGGACATCAACAGCGGCGAGCTGGTGGCCCTGCTGGGCCCGTCCGGCTGCGGCAAGACCACCCTGCTGCGCATCATCGCCGGCCTGGAGACCCCGGACCAGGGCAACATCGTGTTCCATGGCGAGGACGTGTCCGGCCATGACGTGCGTGATCGCAACGTCGGTTTCGTGTTCCAGCACTACGCGCTGTTCCGCCACATGAGCGTGTTCGACAACGTCGCCTTCGGCCTGCGCATGAAGCCCAAGGGCGAGCGCCCGAGTGAAAGCAAGATCGCCGAGAAGGTCCACGAACTGCTGAACATGGTGCAGCTGGACTGGCTGTCCGACCGCTACCCCGAGCAGCTGTCCGGCGGCCAGCGCCAGCGAATCGCCCTGGCCCGTGCCCTGGCGGTGGAGCCCAAGGTGCTGCTGCTGGACGAGCCGTTCGGTGCGCTCGACGCCAAGGTGCGCAAGGAGCTGCGCCGCTGGCTGGCGCGGCTGCACGAGGACATCAACCTGACTTCGGTGTTCGTCACCCATGACCAGGAAGAAGCCATGGAAGTGGCCGACCGTATCGTGGTGATGAACAAGGGCGTGATCGAGCAGATCGGCTCGCCGGGCGAGGTGTACGAGAAGCCGGCCAACGATTTCGTCTACCACTTCCTTGGTGATTCCAACCGCCTGGCCTTGAGCGAGGGGCACCATGTGCTGTTCCGTCCGCACGAGGTATCGCTGTCGCGGCATGAGACCGAGGGCCACCATGCGGCCGAGGTGCGTGATATCCGGCCTTTGGGCGCCACTACGCGGGTGACCTTGAAGGTGGAAGGGCAGAGTGAGCTGATCGAGGCCGAAGTGGTCAAGGATCATGACAGCCTGACTGGGCTGGCGCGTGGGGAGACGCTGTTCTTCCGGCCGAAGGTCTGGCAGAAGGTGGCGGATATCTAAGCCGCTATGAGTGATGAGAACCCGGGCCTGGTCCCGGGTTTTTTATTGCCTCAAGCTTGACGCGGTTCCTGTAGGAGCGGGTTTACCCGCGATCGAGGGCGCAGCCCTCGCGGCAATCTGATGCCTTGCACGAATATTTCATATGCCCACAAAGCATCGCCCGATCGCCGCAAACCCACACCCCGCGAAACCCGCGGCCTAGAGCCAACCCGGCAAAATTAATATTCCAAAAAGCTCTAACTTTAATTTTAAACATTACTTTCAGAGATAAGTCCCTGCCCCCGATGATTCAGCCACACACCTGAATCAAGAACCCCCAGGAGTTTGATCAATGGGTAATGTCCAGTCGGCCGTCAGGGCCTACGACCAGCCATGGCGCCCGAGCCCGGGTGACCTGGTCGAGCTTGGACGGACGCTTCGCCTGCCACTGGGCCAGCTGCGCCTGCAACGCACCCCGGTCAGCGGCCTCAAGCGCCGTGACAAGCTGGCGCTGGGCCTGCTGGTGCTGGCCCTGCACGGCGCCGCCGCCTACTGGGTCAGCCAGGCGCCCACGCCCGCGCTGCCCGTGGTGCCGCCACAGATTCCACCCATGACCATCGAGTTTGCCGCGCCCGCGCCGCCGGTGGTGCAACCGCCACCCCCCGCGCCCGCACCGCCGGTGGTCGAGCCGCCGCCCCCGGTGATCGACGAGCTGGCCGCCAAACCCAAGCCAAAGCCTAAACCCGTGCCCAAGCCGGTCGCCAAGCAACCGCCGAAGCCACAGCCCAAGCCGGTCGAGGCGCCGCCGCCTGCTCCGGTTGCGGCCCCGGCGCCGCCTGCGCCACCTGCACCGGCCCCGGTCACGCCGCCATCGGCCAATGCCGCGTACCTGAAGAACCCGGCACCGGAGTACCCGCAGATGGCCCTGCGCCGTGGCTGGGAAGGCACTGTGCTGCTGCGCGTCGAGGTGCTGCCCAGCGGCAAGCCGGGGCAGATCCAGATCCAGCAAAGCAGCGGCCGCGATGCCCTCGATGCCGCCGCACTGGCCGCGGTCAAGCGCTGGAGCTTCGTCCCCGCCAAGCAGGGTGATGTGGCCCAGGCCGGCTGGGTCAGCGTGCCGATCGATTTCAAGCTTCGCTAACTTTTCGCAGAACACAGGAAGACATCATCATGAGCCTGCTGGCATCCCCCCTCGAATCCGTTGAAAGCGCAGTCATCTGGCTGCTGGTCGGTTTTTCCGTCGTCACCTGGGGCCTGGCCCTGGTCAAGGTCGCCCAGTTCGTGCGGCTGAAGAATCAGGACAAGCGCTTCCATCAGCAATTCTGGGCCGCATCGAGCCTCGACTCGGCGGCGGAACTTAGCCACGAGCTGCCTGGCCCGGCCGCCCGCGTCGCCCAGTCCGGTTACGCCGCGATTGCGGTCGGCGACACCCACGGCAATGACCTGAGCCACGCCATCAACCACCAGGACCGCCTCGAGCGCGCCCTGCGCCAGCAGATCGTGCGTGAACGCCGCTCGCTGGAAACCGGCCTGGCGGTGGTCGCCAGTATCGGCAGCACCTCGCCCTTCATCGGCCTGTTCGGCACCGTGTGGGGCATCATGGAAGCGCTCAAGGGCATCAGCGCGGCCGGTTCCGCCAGCCTGGAAACCGTGGCCGGGCCGATCGGTGCGGCGCTGGTCGCCACCGGTGTGGGCATCGCGGTCGCAGTGCCGGCGGTGCTGGTCTACAACTACTTCCTGCGCCGCCTCAAACTGACCGCGGCCGACCTCGATGACTTCGCCCACGACTTCTACAGCCTGGCGCAGAAGAGTGCCTTCCGCGTGCTGGTGCACCCGGCCGTGCACAAGGCCCAGGGTGGCTTCACCCAGCCGGTGAAGGAGGCGTCCTGACATGGCCTTTTCGACCCAGGACAGCGACGAAGTCCTCAGTGAAATCAACGTCACGCCGCTGGTGGACGTCATGCTGGTGCTGCTGGTGGTGTTCATCGTCACCGCGCCGCTGCTGACCAACGCCATCCCGATCAACCTGCCCAAGACCGAAGCCGTGGCCCCGGTGGAACAGAAAGACCCACTGGTGGTGAGCATCGACGGTGGCGGCAAACTGTTCATCAACAAGGACGAGATACAGCCGGACCTGCTGGAAAGCAACCTCAAGGCGGCCAAGGACAAGGACGCCGACGTGCGTGTGCAGCTGCAGGCCGACGATGGCGTGAACTATGGCGAAGTCGCGCGGGCCATGGCCGCGATCGAGCGCGCCGGGATCAGCAAACTGGCGGTAATAACTGCACGGTAATCTTCATCCTCTTCAGGCAAGTGCTTAGGGGCCACATCTCTTGGCAGGGGTTGGCCCTTTCTTTTGCCTGTCATCTTTGAGTTTTTTTGGTTATTAATAAATAGCTTCTTATTCCTTTACGAATATAACTGCCTCCCTATACTGGTCCCCAAGCACGCAAACTTACTGGAGGCGTCCCCATGCGCAATGAGTCGATTCGTTACCTGATTGTGCCGGGCTGGCAAGGATCGCCAGACAACCATTGGCAGAGTCACTGGCAGCGCACGCTGCCCAATAGCGCCCGGGTCGAGCAGCATGACTGGCTCACCCCACTGCGCCACGACTGGGTGCAGGCGCTGGAGCAGGCGATTGCCGCCGAGCGCTCGCCGGTGATTCTGATCGCGCACAGCCTGGGCTGCGTCACCGTCGCGCACTGGGCCGCACAGGCCAGCCCGGCCCTGCTGCGCCGGGTGCGCGGCGCATTGCTGGTGGCGCCGGCGGATGTCGAGCGGCCCACCTGCGCGCCGGCCTTGCGCAACTTCGCGCCGATCCCGTTGCAGGCGCTGCCGTTCCCCAGCCAGGTGGTCAGCTCTGACAACGATCCGGCAGTCAGCGTGCCGCGTGCCTTGTACCTGGCCCAGGCCTGGGGTGCCGAGGCGGGCCTGCTAAGCAATGCCGGGCACATCAACGTGAAGTCCGGCCACGAGCGCTGGGAACAAGGCTTCGCCTACCTGTATCGCCTGCAAAGCCGGGTCGAGCAGCGCGCATTGCGCCGCGCCTGATCGGCCCCGACCGTTCACCATTTGCCTGACGCCCGGCCACCGATGGCCAGGGGCGGGAGTTCGTCATGACTTTTCAAAGCCCGTTCGGCCAGCCGCTGCTGACCTTCCCTGAACTGGACAAGAGCCCCCTGAGCATCCGTGCCAAGGCGCTGGTGTTCATCGATCCGCGCTCGCAGCAGTTGCGCCAGGCCCTGGAGCAGCTGGCCCCACAACCGTTACCGGTGCTGATCCGCGGCGAGACCGGCACCGGCAAGGAGCTGCTGGCCCGGCAGATTCACCGGGCCAGTGATCGTCCCGGGCTGTTCGTCTCGGTCAACTGCGCGGCCATCAGCCCGACCTATGCCGATGCCGAGTTGTTCGGCTACAGCGCCGGCAGCCAGGGTGGTACGGCCAGCAGCCGCGCCGGCTGGTTCGGTTCGGCCAATGGCGGCACCTTGTATCTGGACGAGATCGCCGACTTGCCCTTGGCGATCCAGGGCAAGCTGCTGGCGGCACTGGAGAACCGCGAGGTCACTCGTGTCGGCGCGCAGCAACCACAGCCGGTGGACGTGCGCCTGGTGGCTGCGACCAGCATCGACCTGGCGCGGGTGGTGAAGGCGGGGCGCTTTAATGAGCGCCTGTACCAGTACCTGCGCGAGGGCGCGCTGGAGCTGCCGCCGCTGCGCGAGCGCCCGGGCGATATCCTGCCATTGGCCGAGTATTTCGTGGGTATCTACAGCGTTCGCCTGCAGCGCCCGCTGGCGCTGATCAGCGAGGCCGCGCAGCAGGTGCTGGAAGCGCATGCCTGGCCGGGCAACACCCGCGAACTGGAGAACGTGATCCACTTCGCGCTGTTGGTGAACGACGGGGATGAGCTGCTGCCGGAGGACCTCGACCTGCTCAACCCCGCAGGCTAGACGAGCTAATAAGCAAACTGGGTGGTGGCAGATTGTTTTTGGAATAAGCAGCTAATTAAAAGATATTGTTACGGAATAAAAAATCTCGGTATCGTCCGCCTCACGCCCGCCGGTGAAACGGTTGGGCACCCGAATTCGCCATCCCCGATGGCTCAGATCCAGAATAAGGAAAACCATGAAGAAGACCCTGCTGACCACTGCCCTGGCCGCCGCCCTGTCGTTCGCTGGCCTGGCATCTGCCGCCGAGAAGCTGGTGGTTGCCGCGACCCCGGTTCCGCACGCCGAGATCCTGGAGCTGATCAAGCCGACGCTGGCCAAGGAAGGTGTGGACCTGCAGATCAAGGTCTTCACCGACTACGTGCAGCCGAACGTACAAGTTGACCAGAAGCGCCTGGACGCCAACTACTTCCAGACCCTGCCGTACCTGACCAGCTTCAACGAAGGCAAGGGTACCCACCTGGAAACCGTGGTCGGCGTGCACGTCGAGCCGTTCGGCGGCTACTCGAAGAAGGTCAAGAGCCTGAGCGAACTGAAAGACGGCGCTACCGTTGCCATCCCGAACGAAGGTAGCAACAGCGGCCGCGCACTGATCCTGCTGCAGAAAGCCGGCCTGATCACCCTGAAAGACCCGAAGAACGCCCTGGCGACCCCGAAAGACATCGCCGAGAACCCGAAGAAGCTGAAGTTCCGCGAGCTTGAGTCGGCCATGCTGCCGCGCGTGCTGGACCAGGTCGACCTGGACATGATCAACACCAACTATGCCCTGGAAGCCGGCCTGAACCCGGCCAAGGATGCGCTGGTGATCGAAGGCAGCGACTCGCCATACGTGAACTTCCTGGTAGCCCGTCCGGACAACAAGAACAGCGAGGCCATCCAGAAGCTGGCCAAGGCGCTGACCAGCCCTGAGGTGAAGGAATTCATCGCCAAGAAGTACCAGGGTGCGGTACTGCCTGCGTTCTGATTGTTTGATCGGTGTATGAAAATGCCGACGCATTTGCGTCGGCATTTTTGTTTGTGGCTGGCCTCACTGGCCTCTTCGCGGGCAAGCCCGCTCCCACAGGTACTGCACACGTTCAGAAGCTGTGCGAAGCCTGTGGGAGCGGGCTTGCCCGCGAAGAGGCCAGGACAGGCTCATGCCGAAGGCAGTCCACCCAAAGCCCGGCGCAGTACCAGCAGCCACAGCAGTTGTTCGTTGGCATCAGGCGAGCAGGGGCTGTTCATCATTATCGTCCTTGTTGGTGATGGCCTTCCAAGCCACAGTCTGAAGCTTTTTGAGGAGCGTGTTGCAGGAAAGATTCAGGCGGCGTCGTTTATCTCAGGGTTTGCGTGGCAGCCAGTTCAACAAGAACTCATTCACCACCTTGGGGTTCTCCAGGCTGGAGATATGCCCCGCAAACGGAATCTGCGCCGCCAGGCAGCCAATGATCCGCGCCATCTCGTTGGATTCTTCAGGCGGCCGCGGAATGTCCTGGTCACCACAGACCACAATGGTCTTGTCACCCTTCAGTTCACCCAGCCGCGCCAGCAAGTCGGGTCGCCCGAAGATCACCCGGCCCATCGGATCGAGGCTGTTGCGAATCACCTCTGCGCTGCTTGCCTTCAATGCTGCATGAAAGCCGTCGCGCACGGCGGGCACGGTCTGCCCAGCCGCATGGAAGAAGATCGGCACGACGATATCCAGCAATGGCTCCGGGAACAGCCCCGCCGCACTCGCCGCATCCAGCAAACCGAAGTACTTCAGCCGGGTCGCCTCTGGCTCGGCGCCGAGGTAGGTGTCCATCAACACCAGGCGGTCGACCCGCTCGGGGTGTTCGATGGCGAGCTGCGCACCCCACATGCCGCCGACCGACAGGCCGACCAGGTGGCACTGGGGGATGTCCAGCGCATCCAGCAGCGCCAGGTGCTGGCGGGCCAGGGCGCTCATGTCGGTGGTGGTGGCGGGTGGGGCGTCGGAGTCGCCGTGGCCCCAGAGCTCCGGGACGATGACGCGGAAATGTTCAGACAGCGCCTCGATCTGTGGCTGCCACATGTCGGCCGACCACAGGTAGCTGTGGCCGAGCAGCACCGGGAAGCCCTGGCCCTGGTCGACATAGCACATGCGTGCGCCGTCGATTTCGATGAAATGTTTTTGCATGGAAGGGTCTCGATTGGAAGGTCTCAAGGGTATTTGAAATCACTCGCGGGTTGGTACGAGCCTGAGCGTGCTCTGCGCCGGGATCACGCCCATCTGCGCCCGCTGGTACTTCCCTTCGATGTATCCCTCGGCCTGGTCCGCGAAATGCCGGTCGAACGGCACGCCACTCTGGCCGACCGGGTTGCTGGTCAGTGCCTGCCCGGCATCGGCGAAATCGATCAGGCGCCGGGTCGACGGCCCATAGGTCACCGGCCACGGCGCCGGGCCGATCTTCGCCGACAGGTTGTTGGGTACCTCGTGGGTGCCAGGGGCGGCAAACGGGCCGACATTGAACAGCAGGTTCAGCGGCTTTTTCGCGCCCAGTGGATGGTTGTGGGTCAGGGTGTGGGCCTTGCCCCATTGCCAGCTGGCTGGGTCCTTGCCGAGGGTGTCGCGCAAGTGGCCAAGGCTCTTCTGCCAGGCCGTGCGCACGATGGCGCTGCGGTCAGTGCGCTGGCTGGCGCCGCGGGTGTTCCACCAGGGCGAATCGGCGTCGGCGGCCAGGCGCGGCAGCGCGGCATCGATGGCGCGGGTGCTGATCAACACCGGGAACCAGGTGTCGCCCAGTTCGTCGTGCAACGCGGCATAGGCCAGTTCGTAGAGGAACTGGTTGAACAACGTGGCGCTGGTGGAGTCCAGCGGATAGTCGCCGCGCCAGGCGGCCAGCTGTTCGACCAGTTCCTTCTCCTCGTCACCCTGAGCGATCTGGCGCAGGGTCGCCAGCAAGGGCGCCAAGGTCCGCGGGCCGTAATCGCTGGCCGTGTCGAGTTGCAGCGCCTGGCTGTTCTGCGTGTCCCATTTCACCTCTGGGTTGGCCAGCTGGCGATCGAGCTGGCGGCCGCGGTCGGGGAGGTTGTAGTAGCCGGGTATCGGCACCACGGCCGGTGGCTGGTAGTTGGCCGAGACGATATAGCCGCTGGCCGGGTTCTCCTGCTGTGGGTTGACGCTGAAGGGGTAGAAACCGCGTTTGTCGGCCTGGCTGCTGGCGCCGTCGAGAATGAACGCCGGGTTCACGCCGTCCGGGCGAATCGGCAACTTCGCCGCCGCCCACCAGCCGATATCGCCACGGGCATTGGCCCAGACGAAATTCAGCCCCGGCGCCTGCACCTTGGCCGCCGCTTCGCGCATCTTGCCCAGGGTGTCGGCGCGGTTGAGCTGGTAGAAGCCTTCGAGGATCGGGTTCTCGGTTTCGAGGAACGCCCACCACATGGCAATCGGCGTGGTCCCGGCCGTCGCGCCGAGGACCTCGTTGACGATCGGCCCGTGGGGTGAGCGGCGCAGGTTGATGGTGACCGGTTGCTCGCCTTTGACTGCAATCTGCTGCTCGGTCTTTTCCAGAGTGCGCCACTGGCCATCGACCATGACCTGGTCAGCGTTGGCAGGGTTGGTCTTTTCCGCGATCAGGTCGACGTCATCGTTCTGGAACATGGTCAGGCTCCAGCCGAAGTCACGGTTGTGCCCAAGCATCGCGAACGGATTCAGCGCCTGGAAGTAGCCATACAGGTTGAAGCCTGGTGCTGACAGTTCGGCCTCGTACCAGACGGCGGGCACGGCAAAACTGATATGCGGGTCGCCGGCCAGCAAGGGTTTGTCGCTGCGGGTGTGGCTGCCGGAAACGGCCCAGGCGTTGCTGCCTTCGAACTGCGGAATGCCGGCTTCCACCAAGGCCTCGTGGCTTGCGCGGGCCACGGTTTCGAGGCTTTGCCAGTCGGCCGCTGCCAGTGGCGTGCCCAGGGCGCCCTGCGGTTGCCAGTCGAGGTCGAAGATCTTCAGGTATTGCGGACCGAGTTGATCGCGTATGTAGGTCAGTGCGGGTTCGGTGCGAAATGCGGCGGCGAAGCTGTAGGCCAGGTAGCCGGCGATGCTGAGGGTGTCCTCGGCGGTAAATGGCCGTGGCGTGATGCCGATCAGGTCGAACTCCATCGGTTTGGGGTGGCTGGCCTGCCAGGCGTTGACGCCGTCGAGGTAAGCCTGCAGGGCTTGCCAGGCCGGGGACTGGTGGTCCTGACGCTGGGCCATGAGTGCGGCCTGTTCACGGATGCGCAAGCTGCGGAACAGGGTATCGGTGGGCAGCAGCTTGTCGCCAAGCACTTCGGCCAGCTCGCCACGGGCCAGGCGGCGCATGATCTCCATCTGGAACAATCGGTCCTGGGCATGCACGTAGCCCAGGGCGCGGTACAAGTCCGCCTCGCTCTGCGCTTGCAGATGGGGCACGCCACGGGCGTCGTAGCGCACGCTGACCGGCGCCTGCAGCCCGGCCATGGCCACTTCGCCTTCGCGCTGTGGCAGCTTGCCTTGCACGTACCAGTAACCAGTGCCAGCGGCCACGGCAATGACCACGGCCAACAGGGTCAGGCTGCGCTTCATCGAGACTCCTTGTGCATTCGAGCGGAAACTGTGGTCCGATCATCGACGGATTCGCGAACAGAGCATAGCCCCCGGAAGGAGTTTCCATGTCCCTCAGCGAAAAACAGAAAATGCTCACAGGCCAGCTCTACCACGCTGGCTGCCCCGAGCTGCAAGCCGAACAGATCGCCAACAAGCATTGGATGCACCGCTACAACAACAGCGTCGAACTGCTCAACGACGCGCGCAACGGCCTGCTGGCCGAGCACTTCGGCCATGTCGGCGAAGGCACGGTGATCCGCCCGCCGTTCTATTGCGACTACGGCTACAACATCAGCGTCGGGCGCAACACGTTCATGAACTTCAACTGCGTGATCCTCGACGTGGTGCCGGTGCGTATCGGCGACGACTGCCAGATAGGCCCCAACGTGCAGATCTACACGGCTGACCACCCGCTCGACCCCGAGGTCCGCCGCAGCGGGCTGGAAAGCGGCCGGCCGGTGACCATTGGCAACAATGTGTGGATTGGTGGGGCGGCGATCATCCTGCCGGGGGTGACCATTGGTGACAACGCCGTAATTGGTGCCGGCAGCGTGGTGACCCGTGATGTGCCAGCGGGGGTAACCGTTGTGGGTAACCCGGCGCGGGTGCGAGGTTGAAATGAAAAGCCCTGCGGTTTGGCCGCAGGGCTTTGGGTCAGGCGGGTTTGAAGCCAGGTTTGCCGTTGGCGGCGCGCCATTCTTTGATACGGTTTACGATACCTTGAGGGCTCTTGTCCGAGCCTGCTGGAGGCCGTGTAAGGACGTCTGCTCCATCTGGGTGCTCTGTGATTTTCCTAAAGTTGAAAACAATCTTGTCTCGAAAACTTTCCAACTCAACACCACGACGGCCCGCGCGATTCTCGTACAGCTCTGTTATGAGCGTGAGGAATTCATCTTCTGCGTAATCCTCCAATTTTTCCTTGAGGGTCATAGATTGCTCTCCTTGTGGTGATCAATATGAACTCGAGGCGTCATGAGCAATAGATTGTCCAAGTCATACACGGCGCCACCGTTTGCGATTTCATGCTTGTGATGGATTTCTATTTTCATCCGCCTTCCAACCCAATGGTTCTCAGGTGCGAACGGAGCAAGTCCATTTCGCATGTTGTCAGCGTCCAGCAATTCTAAATATTGCTTGAGCTCCTCATCTGCAGCGATTTCCACCGATATGGCTTCTCTAAGCCTATCGAACCTTGCAAACCGCCGCGCCCTCAGCTTTTCCGCAATTCTTGTAGGAATTTGCGCTCCTGCCGCCGTGCTAGCGACATCCAGCAAACTGGCCAGCGAGACAACCGTTGTGGTTAACCCGGCGCGGGTGGGAGGTTGAAGTGAAAAGCCCTGCGGTGTTGGCCGCAGGGCTTCAGGGTCAAGCGGGTTTGAAGCCAGGTTTTCCGTTGGCTGCGCGCCATTCTTTTACGCGGCTTACGACGCCTTGTGGGCTGTCTTCCGAACCGGGTGGCGGATAGCAGATTACATCCAGGCCTTCGGGGTGCTCTGTGATTTTTTCAAAATGATAAACAACCCGGTCCCGATATTGTTCGAGTTCAATGCCATGTAACCCTGTCCGATTTTCGAACAGTACTGACACCAGCGATAGGAACTCTTGCTCTGTATATTCTTCCAGCCTGTCTTTGAAAATCATGGGTTGCTCCCCCTGTGTTCGTTGATGTGGACCTTGGGAGTCATGAGGACAAGATTATCCAAGTCATACACTGCTCCGCCTTCGGCGATCTCATGTTTATGATGAATTTCCAGTTTTATTCGCTTCCCTACGCGGTCCTCCTTTCGTGAGAAGGGAGCAGTACCATTCTCCATGCTCTGAATGTCTACGCGAGAGAGATGCATTCTGAAAACTTCATCCGCAGCAATTTCCTTCTAGATAGCTTCTCGAAGCTTATCGAACCTGCTGAACCGCCGCCCCCTCAGCGTTTCCGCAATTCTTGAAGGAATCGGCGCTCCTGCCGCCGTGCTAGCGACATCCAGCAAACTGGCCAGCGAGACAACCGTTGTGGTTAACCCGGCGCGGGTGCGAGGTTGAAATGAAAAGCCCTGCGGCGTTGGCCGCAAGGCTTTGGATCAAGCGGGTTTGAAGCCAGGTTTGCCGTTTGCGGCGCGCCATTCTTTTACGCGGTTGACGACGCCTTGCGGGCTTTTTTCCGCACCCTCAGGAGGATAGGAAATTACATCTGATCCATTGGGATGTTCTGTGAGGCGTTTAAAGTTTATAACTATTTCATCCCTAAATGCCTCAAGGTCTTTACCTACACGGCCTGCCCGATTTTCATACAGCTCTGTGATGACTGCTAGAAACTCGGCCTCAGTATAGTCAGTAATTTTTTCTTTGAGTGTCATTGATTGTTTTCTCTGTGATGTTTGACATGAACTCGAGGCGTCATAAAAACAAGATTATCAAAGTCATAAACAGCACCGCCTTGAGCGATTTCTTTGCCGGTGTGCATCGGTGACGACTGCCAGATCGGCCCCAATGTGCAGATCTATACGGCCGACCATCCACTCGACCCCGAGGTGCGCCGTAGCGGGCTGGAGAGTGGGCGGCCGGTGACCATTGGCAACAATGTGTGGATCGGCGGGGCGGCGATCATCCTGCCGGGGGTGACCATTGGTGACAACACCATCGTCGGTGCAGGCAGTGTGGTGACCCGTGATGTGCCGGCGGGGGTGATGGTTGTAGGTAACCCGGCGCGGGTACGAGGGTGATATGAAAAGCCCTGTGGTGTTGGCCGCAGGGCTTTGAGTCAGGCGGGTTTGAAGCCAGGTTTGCCGTTTGCGGCGCGCCATTCCTTAACGCGGTTGACGACGCCCTGCGGGCTTGTATCTGCCCCTTCGGGAGGATAGTAGATGACATCTGATCCGTCAGGGTGCTCAGTCAATTTCTCAAAATTTAACACTATTGAATCGCGTCGTCGTTCAAGCTCATTGCTGTTGAGGCCATCGATATTGTGATAGAGCTCTTTGATTAGCATAAGAAACTCGACTTCTGTGTAATCTTCTAGCCTTTCTTTCATGATCATTAGTTGTTCTCCTTATGGTGTTCTATGTGTACTCTTGGGGTCATGAATACGAGATTGTCGAAGTCATAGACAGCGCCTCCCTTCGAGATCTCGATCTTGTGATGTATCTCTAATTTGGCCCGTTTGCCGACCCAGTGGGTTTTTGGGGCATATGGTGCTTTCCCGTGCATCATGTCGTCGATGCTCTGCGGCAAAATGTGGTGTCTTAGAACTTCATCCGCAGCTATCTCTCTCCATATCGCTTCCTTGAGCTTATCGAACCTGCTAAACCGCCGTCCCCTCAGCTTTTCCGCAATTCTTGCAGGAATCGGCGCCCCTGCCGCCGTAGTAGCCGCATCCAGCACCCTGTCCGGCGTAACTGCTCCATTCCCACTGGCAACCCCCGGCAGATACCGTGGGCTGCGCAACATCACATAGATCGGTGCCAGCCCCGAATCTGCGGGGAAGATGATGACGTAGTCATCGATCTGCAGGTCGGGCAGTTCGGGGAAGGTGCGGATGTCAGGCTGCGGCGGGACGATGATGTTGCCCGGCAGATGTTTTTGCAGGTCCTCGACGATGGTGGCGCCTGGGATGACGCTGCCAAACTCGCCCTCGGTGTCCAGCGTCGAAGGCGGCGTCGCGGGGTGCCAGAGTAGCGTCGCGCCGCCTGGACCCTCGGCGGTGAAACGGTAGGCGCCTTGGGTGCTGTCCCATTGCGCCTGGCGCACGCGTACATCGCGCAGGATGCTGCTGCCATCCGCAGCCGCCAGGTACACCTCGGTCTGTGTGCCTTGGGGTACGGCATTCATCCGCAGCGGCAGCTCAAGGGTCTGGCCAACCTTGCGGTTCGCCTCTTGAGTAAGGTCTGCGCCGGGCGTCATCATGGCGAGCGGGACTGTGACGCCCATGCGTTCGCCGTCGCCCAGGCGGGCGGCGTAGAGCAGCAACGTCAAATACCTGGCCGCACCGGGTAGCAGCCGCAGCGCCGCGTTGCCGATGGCGGTGCCCAGCGCATCCCAGACCGGTTCGAAGTACGCCGTACCGCCGCTTGAGGTGGTCACCACCAGCGCGTGGTGAGTGCTGGCGACCCAGGCATTGAACGTGACGGGGGTGTTGCTCGGCGTACGCCCTGTCAGTGTGCTGAGCAGAGCCTGCTCATCGAAGGCTGCTTCAACGGCACTGTTCGCCTGCAGGTGCAGCTGCTTTTCCACTGCTTCTTCGGTCGCCGAGGTACTTGCATGCTCGGCAGCATGGGCTGACGCCTGGGCCTGCAAGGCAGCCGCTTGCGCCCGGTGAGCTTCGGTGGCCCTGGGGCCATGAAACTTCAGGTCGAAGTCGAGCCGCGAAATGTCCGACGCCAGACGCCAATATTGCACGCGTTTGTGGGTGCCTGCGGCGTGTCGATGTCCGCGCGCCTTGAGCAGGTCGGATGTTTCCCGCTCTAGCTCGCGGCTATGTTCCAGTGCTGCGGCTTCGGCGATGTCCTCATGCCGGTGCCGCTCGAAGGCCGTGAGCATGCGCTGCAGCGTGCTGTTTGCCACTTGTAGCTCGTGATTGGCAGTGAGCGTGCGGACGATCGTCTGCTCAACCCGGTCCGGTGACCGGGCGATGCTGGCGTTACTGTTTTCCCGGGCTCTGGCGCTGGACAAGTTGCTGCGCAGCAGATGCTGGCGCCGGACCAGCTGGTCGCGCTGTTGCTCGAGGTACTTGACCTCGAACGCTGCCCGGTAGGAAGCGAGCCAGGTTTGGCGGGGATCAGCCTGAGCCCCCAGCGCACGTCCTGCCGCCAGGAACTCGCGAAAGGTGCGATGCTCCGGGTCTGTGCCAAAAAAATGGTTGGCTTGCTGGCGCGCAGCGTCCAGGCGTGGGCCGAGTTGTGCCTGCAGCTGATTGACCGCAGCGATTCTTCGCTCGATGGCCTGGGACTCGCTGAGGCCGGCCAGTGAGCCCGCCTGCGCAAGAATGGCCTGATCCAGGTCCGGTTCGAGGGTGGCCTAGCGCTGGTCGTGTTCCTGCTTGACCGTTTTCTTGTCGTTTTCGATCTGCGGAACCAGGTCGATGACCAGGAGGCCTGGGCGGAAAGCGGACACCAGGTGATGAGGTGGTATTCGGTTGTGACCCCAGAGGACGCCGGAATCAAAAGGTAGGCGGGTACTGTCTATCGGGCTTTCGGGTAGTACGATGGGGTCTCGATGCGACATACAGTTTCTCCAATGATCTGTATGTCGTCAGGCTAAAAATTGTCCTGCGGGGCAACGCTGTAGATATCTATCGGGTACCCGCTATCTACCAGGGGCAATAACACCCTATGGCCAAGGTATTGGTGGCCTGCACGGGCCGCCCTGCGATCAAGGCCTTGATGATCGGCTCGATGAAGCTGTTGCTGGCGTTGCACACGGCGCCTTCGCTGTAGGGGCCGAAGTAGGCCAGGTTACCTTGTCGGTCCCAGATCGCCACGGCGGGGGAGGCGGGCAGGTGTTCGCTGCCGGGCAAGTGGACGATGGCTTGCAGGCTGGCGAGGTTGGCGGGTAGCTGCCCATGGCTGCCGGGCTTTTGCACGACGTGGAAGGCCACGCCTTGACCGGCGAATTGGGTAATCAGGTCGCCCAGGTGCTGCTGGTTGCCAACGTTGCACGGGCAGGCCGGGTCCCAGAAGTGCACCACGCGGATCGGGCCGGGGCCGGCGAGTTCGGCGGGCAGTTGCAGCTGGCTACCGTCGAATAGCGTGGTCTGGTTGTCGAACGGGCGCAGATAGCGGGACTGGAAGGTGGTGTAGGCTTGCCAAAGCACAATGGCACAGAGCACCAGTGCGAGGCCCAACGATATCTGTTTGATGTTTCGAATTTTCATGAAATGTCCGCGGCATTTTTGTGGGAGCGGCCTTGTGTCGCGAAAGGGCTGCAAAGCAGCCCCAGGATTTCAGCAGCGCTGCAGACATCGCTGGGGCCGCTTTGCGACCCTTTCGCGACACAAGGCCGCTCCCACAACTGATCTGTGCTGCCTGTTCGAGGTGTGCAAGCTTGCCACGACGCCGGCCAGAGCTGAATATCCCAGATCAATACTCGCTCCGCCTTGGATGTACCCGATGCCCGCTGCCTTTCACCCCGATACCTTGCGTGCCAGCCTCGCCCCCTTGGTCAAACGCCAGCCGTTGTCCACGCAAGCGCAGGATTATCAGCGCTTCTATGGCCTGAACCTGTCGGCACAGAGCTGGCTGGGCGGTTTCCAGGCGGCGGGGTTCGAGCTGGTTGGGCAGGTCTGGCTACCGGAAAAGCCAGTTGCGACGCTGTTCCTGTTGCACGGCTACTACGACCACATGGGCCTCTATCGGCATGTGATCGAGTGGGCGTTGAAGCTCGGTTATGCGGTGATCAGCTGTGACTTGCCGGGCCATGGCCTGTCCAGTGGCGAGCGCGCCAGCATCAGTGATTTTGCGGTGTACCAGCAGGTGCTGGAGGCCTTGTTCGAACAGGCGCGAGGCCTTGAACTGCCACGCCCCTGGCACCTCTGCGGGCAGAGCACCGGTGGCGCCATCGCCGTGGACCACTTGCTGCACCAAGGTGACCGCAGCCCGATCGATGGCGAGGTGATCCTGCTGGCGCCGCTGGTGCGGCCGCGCTCGTGGCGCTGGTCTAAGTTCAGCTATCGGGTACTGCGCCACTTCGTCAATGGCATCGAGCGGCGCTTCAGCGAGAACACCAACGACCCGACTTTCCTGCCCTTCCTCGAAGCCGACCCGCTGCAGCCGCGGCGGCTGCCCACGGCCTGGGTCGGCGCCTTGATCGCCTGGGTCAAGCGCATCGAGGCGGCGCCGCATTGTGCGCGACGGCCGTTGATCGTGCAGGGGGAAGCGGATGGTACGGTGGATTGGCCCCACAACCTCGAAGTGCTCAAGGCCAAGTTCAGCGAGCCGCAGATCCTGATGTTGCCTGAAGCGCGCCATCACCTGGCCAACGAGCTGCCGGACATTCGCCGGCGCTACTTCGACTTCATCAAGCAGCGCCTGGGCTGATCACTTGAGGTCGGCGCTGTTCTGGCCCACCGCCAGGCCGGCACGCACCGCAGCCACGGCGGCCTGGTAATAGGCCTTGCCGTCTGGCGACTCGGCGAAGGTGGCGAACTCTTCCAGTTCGTCGTCGGACAGGTCGCGGTAGACGTACAGCAGGGTGTTGTTCAGGTCTTCGCCGATCTGCCCCTTAAGACGCTGGCGCTGGCCGTCGAGCAGGCCCTGGGCCTGGCTGGCGCCGAACAGCCCGGGGATCATCGAACTCAGGCTGTCGGCGGCCACCCCGGCGATCGCCAGGCTGACTTCGGCGCCGGCTTCGCGGGCTGGCAGGGCCTGGGCCAGGTGGCCGATAACCAGCATGCGGTTGTCGCTGGCCTGCATCTTCGGCAGGCCTTTGGCGTTCTTGGCCAGCTGGTCCTTGCGCGTGGCCAGCAGTTCGGCGGCGACAATCTTGCGCCCCAGCGGCGACTGGAAGAAGGCCAGTGCCGGCGCCGGGTTCGCCAGCGTGCTGCGCAGTTTGGCCAAGGCACGGTTGTCCATTGCCTGGGCCTGGAAGCGCTGGTTGCTGTTGTTGACCAGCGCCTGGTAAACCGCAGGCGGCAGGCTATTGCGGTAGCGCTGTTGGGCGGCGCTCACGGCATCGGAAAAATGGGCGCGCTGGTCGGGCCAGCCGGCGGCCTTGTACAGTTGATCGAGGCTGTCTGCCCAGACAGGCATGGTGCAGATCATCAGCAGAAGCAGGGAAAACAGACGGTGCATTCAGGACTCCTGTCGGCAGGTGGCTATTGTCCTAGGCCCGGCGCCGTTTTGTCGAGCAATCCGAACGCTTCTCAGCCAAGTGGCGCTGTGCGCCGACAAGGTGAATGGATATGATGCGCGCCATGCACATCTCCCCCGAAAACCCGATGCTTGCGGCCGTCGTCGACGATCTGGCCACCCATGGCTGGTCGCAGCAGGCGCTCTTTCTGCCTGCCGACCTGGTGCGCGCGCTGGCGGCCGAATGCCGGCGCCGTGATGCCGAAGGCGAACTCAACCCGGCCGGGGTTGGGCGCGGTGACGCCCAGGAGGTGCGTGAGAGCATTCGCGGCGACCAGATCCAGTGGATCGACCCTGGCCAGGCCGAGGCCTGCGACCAGTACCTGGCGGCCATGGACCAGTTGCGGCAGGCCATCAACCAGGGCCTGTTCCTGGGCCTGGAAGATTTCGAATGCCACTTCGCCCTGTACCCACCGGGGGCGTTCTATCGCCGGCACCTGGACCGCTTCCGCGACGATGACCGGCGCATGGTGTCGGCGGTGCTTTACCTCAACGAAGACTGGCAGCCGGAAGACGGCGGGCAACTGCGCATGTTCCTGGCGGATGATGTCGAGCACGATGTGCAGCCGGTGGCGGGCTGCCTGGCGATCTTCCTGTCCGGTGAGGTGCCGCACGAAGTATTGCCAGCCGGGCGCGAGCGCCTGTCATTGACCGGCTGGTTCCGGCGCCGCGGCAATGACCCGTTCTGATCTGCCCAAAGTCTTGGTGAGCGCCTGCTTGCTGGGGCAGCCGGTGCGTTATGACGGCCGGGCCAGCGGGCATCCCGATTTGTTGCAGCAGTGGCAGGCCGAAGGGCGTGTGGTGCCACTGTGCCCCGAGGTGGCTGGCGGCTTGCCGACACCGCGCCCGCCGGCGGAGATCCCCGGTGGCCAGGGCGCGCAGGTGCTCGATGGTGGGGCGCAGGTGCTGACGGTGGCCGGTGATGACGTCAGTGCCGAGTTTCTGGCCGGGGCGCAGCAGGCGCTGGCGCTGGTGCGGCGCCATGGCATTCGGGTGGCGGTGCTGAAGGCAGGTAGCCCTTCGTGCGGCAACCGTTTGGTCTACGACGGCACCTTCAGCGGGAAGAAGGTGCCAGGCGAAGGGGTTGCCGCAGCCTTGCTGCGGCGTGCAGGAGTGCAGGTGTTCAGTGAGTTGGAGCTGGAGCAAGCGCAGCAGGCGTTGGCTGATCTGGCTGCCGGTTGCTGAACCACTTCTGTTCCAGTTCTGCCGTACGGCCACTGTTCTTCAGGCGATCAAGTGCATTGTTCACCGCGCTTTCGAACGCCGGGTTGTCCTTCTGGAACGGAATCACCAGCTTCTTTTCGCCAAATGCCTGGCTCACGTCGAACGGGCCATCGGCCTTGGGCGACTCGCTCGACGGGATCAGCGAGACGTCATACTTGCCACTTTCCACGCCGGGCAGCACTTCCGCTGACGTCGCCTCGACAAATTCGGCGCGCAGGTCCAGTTCACGGGCCAGGTCCTGGCCGAACTCGATTTCGAAGCCGGTCAGGCGGTCGTTTTCCTTGAACGAGTAAGGCGCGTTATCGGCCTCTACGGCAATGCGCAATTCGCCCCGGTCGGCAATTTCGTCTATCAGCTCGGCCTGAGCCAATGGAGTGATCAGTACTGCCAGCAGTACGCCTATGGTCGAACGCATGTAGTGCCCCTTTTTTCTTAAGCAGATGAATAACTTTCGCCGCGACTTTCTTCCCCGTCGCGGTCGAGCGCAGCCTATGACCTTGAAGCCTTGGCGAGGTTTAACCCTAACTGAAATATTTCTCTTTGTGGGCTATCGTGAACTACCGCCGCCATTCGTTTACTGGCAGCGGTCAATAAGTGAATCACAGGAGAAGTGAATGAACAGCCTATTTTCGCGTGCTGCCGTTGCCGGTCTGCTGATGGGGGTCTCGGTGTTCGCCAGCGCCGCAGATGCCCTGAAGAGCCAGGAGCCGCCCGCGGGTGCCAAGGTTTCCATCCTTTCCCCCAAAGACGGCGAGCAGGTCGACGCGACCTTCACCGTCAAGTTCGGCATCGAGGGCATGGAGCTCAAGCCTGCGGGCGACCAGACCCCGCATACGGGCCACCACCACCTGCTGGTGGATGTAGACAAGGAACCTGCAGCTGACATGCCGCTGCCGACCAGCCTGATGCCAGCAGCCGGTACCGCGTTGCCGGCCGGCCCGCAAGTGCTGCATTTCGGCAAGGCACAGACCGAAACGACCATCACCCTGGCGCCGGGCAAGCACACCCTGCAACTGGTGCTGGGTGACCAGTATCACGTGCCGTTCAAGCCGAGTGTCGAGTCGAAGAAAATCACTGTAGAAGTGAAATAAAAAAGGGAGGCCACCAGGGCCTCCCTTTTTCATACCGCCAGCGACCTTAGAACAGGACGCGCGAACGGATGGTGCCTTTGACCTGTTGCAGCTTTTCTTGCGCCAGGTCGGAGTACTCAGCGTCAACGTCGATTACTACGTAACCGACTTTCTCGTTGGTCTGCAGGAACTGACCGGAGATGTTGATGCTGTTCTCGGCGAAGACTTTGTTGATTTCGCTGAGCACGCCCGGGATGTTCTCGTGGATGTGCAGCAGGCGGTGCTTGCCAGGGTGCGCCGGCAGGGCAACTTCCGGGAAGTTGACCGACGAAACGGAAGTACCGTTGTCGCTGTACTTGACCAGTTTCTCGGCCACTTCCAGGCCGATGTTGGCCTGGGCTTCGGCGGTGGAACCACCGATGTGCGGGGTCAGGATCACGTTGTCCAGGCCACGCAGCGGGCTTTCGAACTCTTCGTCGTTGGAGCGCGGCTCAACCGGGAACACGTCGATGGCGGCGCCGATCAGGTGCTTGTCCTTGATCGCGGCGGCCAGGTGGTCCAGTTCGACCACGGTGCCACGGGCGGCGTTGATCAGGATCGAGCCCTTCTTCATCGCACGGATTTCTTTCTCGCCGATCATCCACTGGGTGGACGGCAGCTCAGGTACGTGCAGCGACACGATGTCGGCCAGGCCCAGCAGTTCGTTGAGGCTGGTGACCTGTACGGCGTTGCCCAGCGGCAGCTTGGTCAGCGGGTCGTAGAAGTACACCTGCATCCCCAGGTTTTCTGCCAGGACCGACAGTTGGGTACCGATCGAGCCGTAGCCGACGATGCCCAGCTTCTTGCCGCGGATCTCGAAGGAGTTGGCCGCGCTCTTGATCCAGCCGCCACGGTGGCAGGAAGCGTTCTTCTCAGGGATGCCGCGCAGCAGCAGGATAGCCTCGGCCAGCACCAGCTCGGCCACCGAACGGGTGTTGGAATACGGTGCGTTGAACACGGCGATACCGCGTTCGCGGGCGGCTGCCAGGTCAACCTGGTTGGTGCCGATGCAGAAGCAGCCGACGGCGACCAGTTTCTTGGCGCAGTCGAAGATTTCTTCGGTCAGTTGGGTGCGCGAGCGGATGCCGATGAAGTGGGCATCGGCGATCTTTTCCTTCAGCTCGGCATCCGGCAATGAACCGGTGAGGTATTCGATGTTGGTGTAGCCGGCAGCCTTGAGGGTATCGACTGCGTTCTGGTGCACACCTTCAAGAAGAAGGAACCGGATCTTGCTCTTGTCGAGAGAAGTCTTGCTCATCTGCGTAAACCTGTATCCCGGAGAAAAAATGGCGAGGACTGATGCCAGGCGCTACGGCAGCCTTAGCATGAACAGCGGGAGGGCTATGCTAGCATACGCGACACAATCTGAGCTTATCCCGACAGGTGAAGAGTGCTCAGGGTGACTATGAATAAGTCGAGAGTTCCAGCGATGACTCACCCCGCTGTAATTGATGAACTGATGACCCTTGTCGACCCTGGCAAGGTCCTGACCGACCCCGCTTCCCTGGAAGCCTACGGCAAGGACTGGACCAAGCATTACCCGCCTGCGCCCACGGCCATCGTGTTCCCCAAGACAGTAGAGCAGGTGCAGGCCATCGTCCGCTGGGCCAACCAGCACCAGGTTGCGCTGGTACCGTCCGGCGGGCGTACCGGGCTTTCCGCCGGCGCCGTGGCGGCCAATGGCGAAGTGGTCGTCGCCTTCGACCATATGAACCAGATTGTCGATTTCAATGCCTTCGACCGTACCGTGGTATGCCAGCCGGGAGTGATCACCCGTCAGTTGCAGGCCTTCGCCGAAGAACAAGGCCTTTATTACCCGGTGGATTTCGCTTCCAGTGGTTCCAGCCAGATTGGCGGCAACATCGGCACCAATGCCGGCGGTATCAAGGTCATCCGTTACGGCATGACCCGCAACTGGGTGGCCGGTCTGAAAGTGGTCACCGGCAAGGGCGAACTGCTGGAACTGAACAAGGACCTGATCAAGAACGCCACCGGATACGACCTGCGCCAGCTGTTCATCGGCGCCGAGGGCACCCTGGGCTTCGTGGTCGAAGCGACCATGCGCCTGGACCGCGCCCCGCGCAACCTCACTGCCATGGTGCTGGGCACACCGGATTTCGACTCGATCATGCCGGTGCTGCATGCCTTTCAGGGCAAGCTCGACCTGACCGCCTTCGAGTTCTTCTCCGACAAGGGCCTGGCCAAGATCATGGCCCGTGGCGATGTGCCTGCCCCGTTCGTCAGCGACTGCCCGTTCTATGCCTTGCTGGAGTTCGAAGCCAGCACCGAGGACGTGGCCAACGAAGCGCTGGCCACCTTCGAGCACTGCGTCGAGCAGGGCTGGGTGCTGGATGGGGTGATGAGCCAGAGCGAAACCCAGCTGAAGAACCTGTGGAAGCTGCGTGAGTACTTGTCCGAAACCATCTCCCACTGGACCCCGTACAAGAACGACATTTCCGTCACCGTTTCCAAGGTGCCGGCGTTCCTGCGCGATATCGATGCCATCGTCAGCCAGCATTACCCGGACTATGAAGTGGTCTGGTACGGCCACATCGGCGACGGCAACCTGCACCTGAACATCCTCAAGCCCGAGCACATGAGCAAGGATGACTTCTTTGCCTCGTGCACCAAGGTCAACAAGTGGGTATTCGAGATCGTCCAGCGTTACAACGGTTCGATTTCGGCCGAGCACGGCGTGGGCATGACCAAGCGCGACTACCTTGGCTACAGCCGCTCGCCGGATGAAATTGCCTGCATGAAGGCAATCAAGGCCGTATTCGACCCTAATGGCATCATGAATCCGGGTAAGATCTTCGCTCCTGAATAAAAGCAGTAATCAAAGGAGTCGGCCATGAGTTACCAGCACCAGTACGTAGACGGCACGCGCATTCATTTCCCGCTGGGCAAAGTGGTGTGCATCGGCCGCAACTACGCCGAACATGCCAAGGAACTGGACAACCCCATTCCTTCCGAGCCGCTGCTGTTCATCAAGCCGGGTAGCTGCGTGGTGCCACTGGAAGGCGGGTTCAAGATCCCGACCGACCGTGGCTCGGTGCACTACGAGGCCGAAATTGCCGTGCTGCTGGGCAAGCCGCTGTCGTCCACTGCGTCCGAGGAAGAAGTGCTGGACGCCATCTCCGGCTACGCCCCGGCGCTGGACCTGACCCTGCGCGACGTGCAGGCCAAGCTCAAGGAAAAGGGCCTGCCTTGGGAGCTGTGCAAGAGCTTTGACGGTGCTTGCGTACTGCCACCGTTCGTTTCCGCTGCGTCCTTTGAAGATGTGACCGATATTCCGGTGCGCCTGACCATCAATGGTGAAGTGCGTCAGGACGGCAACAGCGCGATGATGCTCAACCCGATCGTGCCGATCATCCAGTACATGGCGGCGCACTTCTCGCTGCAGGCCGGGGATGTGATCCTGACCGGCACCCCGGCCGGTGTCGGGCCGTTCGCTGTCGGTGACGAGCTGGTACTGGAGCTGCCAGGCGTCTGCCGCTTCGAGAGCCGGGTGCTCTGATCTCAAAGTCTGTCGCGATTCATGTGGGAGCGGCCTTGCGTCGCGAAAGGGCCGCAAAGCGGCCCCGACATTATCAGCGGTTACGCTGAAATCTTGGGGCTGCTCTGCAGCCCTTTCGCGACGCAAGGCCGCTCCCACAAAGAGCGCGCCCAGGCTGATATTGATCTTTTTTTCACACCCCATCCGGATAATGCGCGGATCTTCGCCCATATCCCCAGGAATTTCGCATGCCAGCATCCTCCAGCGCATCCGCATCCCCCAAGCGCCGCTTCTACTTGCGCTGGCCCTTCGGCCTGGCCGTTGCGGCGGTGATCGGTTACGGCGTGGCCGTGGCCATGCACTGGGATGACCGCGGCATGCTGTGGGTCAAGGAAGGATTCGAAACCAGCGCCGAACGCAGCGAGAGCGTGTGGCTGCCGGACTATCAGGTCGACATCGACGCCAAGGTGCTGCCGGGCATGGAAGATGACGAAGCTTCGGACGTTGCCTACAGCCCGCACACCCGCACGCTGTTTGCAGTGATGGGTAAAAACCCGTTCCTGGTCGAACTCAGCCTCGACGGCGACGTGCTGCGCAAGATCCCGCTGGTAGGCTGGAGCAACCCGGAAGGCGTCGCCGTGATGGAAGATGGCAACGTGGCGATCACCGATGAGCGCCTGCACGACCTGACCGTGGTCAAGGTGGATGCGCAGACCGCTTCGCTGAACCACGCAGACTTCCCGAGTTACGACCTCGGCGAGTCGGTGAAGCGCAACAAGGGCTTCGAAGGCGTGGCTTGGGACCCGATGCGCCAGCGTCTGGTGATTGGCGAGGAGCGGCCGCCGAAGCTGTACACCTGGAGCAGCGACGGGCGTGGCCCGCTCAAGGGTGACAAACAGGTCTTGGCCAACGATGAACTCGACCTGCGCAACCTGTCGGCCCTGGGGGTCGACCCGCGCACGGGGCATCTGCTGGTGTTGTCGGCCGATTCCAACATGCTGCTGGAGCTTGACGAGCAAGGTCAGCAGGTCAGCTTCATGACCTTGCTGGGTGGCTTCAATGGCCTGCAGCACACCATCCCGCGTGCCGAAGGCGTTGCCATGGATGATCAGGGCAACCTGTACATGGTCAGCGAGCCGAACCTGTTCTATCGCTTCAAGAAGAACGACTGACCGGGGCGTTCGGCTCGCTTGCGAATGCCGTTACTCGGCCTTGAGGGACTTCACGCCTTCGGCGGTGCCCAGCAGCAGCAGGTCCGCCGGGCGCGCCGCGAACAGGCCGTTGGTCACCACGCCGACGATGGCGTTGATCTGTGCTTCCAGCTCCACCGGGTTGGTGATCTGCAGGTTGTGCACATCGAGGATCACGTTGCCGTTGTCGGTGACCACGCCTTCACGGTACACCGGGTCGCCGCCCAGCTTGACCAGCTGACGCGCCACGTGGCTGCGGGCCATCGGGATGACCTCGACCGGCAGCGGGAAGGCGCCCAGCACCGGCACCAGCTTGCTGCCGTCGGCGATGCAGATGAAAGTCTTGGCCACGGCCGCGACGATCTTCTCGCGGGTCAGGGCCGCGCCGCCGCCTTTGATCAGGTTCAGGTGTGCGTCACTTTCGTCGGCGCCGTCGACATAGAACTCCAGCTCGCTGACGCTGTTCAGCTCGTAGACCGGGATGCCATGGCCCTTCAGACGCTGGGCGGTGGCCTCGGAGCTGGCGACCGCACCATCGAAGGCGGTCTTGTGCTGGGCCAGGGCGTCAATGAAGAAGTTGGCAGTCGAACCGGTGCCGACACCGACGACGCTCTTTTCATCCAGCTTCGGCAGAATGAAGTCGACAGCGGCCTGGGCGACGGCCTGTTTGAGTTGGTCCTGGGTCATGCGGGCTCCGGAAAGGGGCAGGGCGGTAATGAAAGGAGCCTAGTATAACGGCTCGGGCGGCTTTGCTGTGGTCGCCCGACGTAGCGCTGGGGTAGACTCGCAGCCCTTGTCCCGCGGCCAGTGATGCTTTCCCGATGCTCGAACAGTACGTCAAGAAGATCCTCACCTCGCGCGTCTACGACGTCGCCGTCGAAACCCCGTTGCACAGCGCCGGGCAGCTGAGCAAGCGCCTGGGCAACCAGATTCTGCTCAAGCGCGAAGACTTGCAGCCGGTGTTCTCGTTCAAGATCCGCGGGGCGTACAACAAGCTGGCGCAGCTGACCCCGGAAGAACTGGCCCGCGGCGTGGTCACCGCCTCGGCCGGCAACCATGCCCAGGGCGTGGCCCTGGCGGCCCGCGAGCTGGGCATCAAGGCCACCATCGTGATGCCCAAGACCACCCCGGAGATCAAGGTCGAAGGCGTGCGTTCGCGCGGCGGCAAGGTGGTGTTGCATGGCGACTCGTTCCCCGAGGCGCTGGCCTACTCGCTGAAGCTGGTCGACGAGAAAGGCTTCGTCTATATCCACCCCTATGACGACCCGCACACCATTGCCGGCCAGGGCACCGTGGCGATGGAAATCCTCCGTCAGCACCCGGGGCAGCTGGACGCGATCTTCGTCCCGGTGGGCGGCGGTGGGCTGATTGCCGGCATCGCGGCCTATGTGAAATACCTGCGCCCGGAAATCAAGGTGATCGGCGTCGAGCCGGATGACTCCAACTGCCTGCAGGCCGCGATGGCAGCTGGCGAGCGCGTGGTGCTGCCGCAGGTCGGGCTGTTCGCCGACGGCGTGGCAGTGGCCCAGATCGGCCAGCACACCTTCGACATCTGCCGTCTTCATGTGGATGAGGTGGTGACGGTCAGCACTGATGAAATCTGTGCGGCGATCAAGGATATCTACGACGATACCCGCTCGATCACCGAACCTGCGGGCGCGTTGGGCGTGGCGGGCATCAAGAAGTATGTCGAGCTCAAAGGCGTGACCGGGCAGACCCTGGTTGCCATCGATTCGGGCGCCAACGTCAACTTCGACCGCCTGCGTCATGTGGCCGAGCGTGCCGAGCTGGGCGAGAAACGCGAAGCCATCATCGCCGTGACCATCCCCGAGCGCCCGGGCAGTTTCAAGGCCTTCTGCGAAGCCATTGGCAAGCGCCAGATCACCGAGTTCAACTACCGCAAGCACACCTCCGATGAGGCGCACATCTTCGTCGGCGTGCAGACCCACCCGGAAAACGACCCACGGGCCGCGCTGGTACAGAACCTGATCGATCAGGGCTTCCCGGTGACCGACCTGACCGACAACGAACTGGCCAAGCTGCACATCCGCCACATGGTCGGTGGCCATTCGGCCGGTGCCAGCGACGAAATCGTGCTGCGCTTCGAGTTCCCCGAGCGGCCGGGGGCGCTGTTCAACTTCCTCACCAAGCTGGGCGGGCGCTGGAATATCTCGATGTTCCACTACCGCAACCACGGCGCGGCTGACGGGCGCGTGGTGGCTGGCTTGCAGGTGCCAGAGGACGAGCGCCACCTGGTACCGGCGGCGCTGGCCAAGATCGGTTACCCGTACTGGGATGAGACCGATAACCCGGCGTACAAGCTGTTCCTGGGTTGAGCGGCTAAGCTTGGCTAATCGCTCAAGGATGTGAAGCCATGGAACACCTGACCACTCTCAAGGCCCTGCACATCATCGCCACCGCGCTGTTGTTGCTGGGCGCCCTGGGCCTGACCGCCTGGACCGTGCGGGCCCGCCGCCAGGGCGATGCCGAAGCCTATGCCAAGCTGCTGCGCCGGCCGCTGGTGTTCGTCTGGCTGGTGATGGGGGTGTGCCTGGTGAGCATGCCGTTTACCGGCTGGTGGCTGGTGCATCTGGTGGGTTGGCCGCTGGGGCAGACCTGGCTGCTGGCATCCAGTGTCATCTATACGCTGGGTGCGTTTGCCGGGTGGTGGCTGCTGGTGCGGCTGAACCGGCTGCGCAAGGCTGAAGGGGTGGGGCTGCGCTTTACCCTGGCCTTGGCGGTGTTTAGCGGGGTGTGCTTCCTGTCCATCGCCGGGCTGATGGGCGCCAAGCCGGTCTGAGGCCTGGGGAGGGCTTTGCCCTCCATCGCGACACAAGGCCGCTCCTACAAGGGAATGCGGTTCCTGTAGGAGCGGCCTTGTGTCGCGAAAGGGCTGCATAGCAGCCCCGACAATCTCAATCCCTCAGCGAAACCACCGGCCACCCACGTTTCTCGGCCTCGGCCCGCAGGTTCGGGTCCGGATCCACCGCCACTGCATGGGTCACCCGCTCTAGCAACGGCAGGTCGTTCATCGAGTCGCTGTAGAAATAGCTGTCCTCCAGGTCGAACCCGTTCTCCAGCATCCAGCGCTCCAGCCGCGTCACCTTGCCTTCACGGAAACACGCTATATCGGTACTACGCCCGGTATAGCGGCCGTCCTGCGTCTCGCATTCGGTGGCCAGCAGCACGCGCACGCCCAGGCGGCGGGCAATCGGGGCGGTGACGAAGCGGTTGGTGGCGGTGATGATCACCAGCTGGTCGCCGGCCTCGCGGTGCTGCTGCAGCAAGGCCAGTGCCTTGGGCAGGATGATCGGCTCGATGCAGTCACCCATGAACTCGCGGTGCCATTGGTCGAGCTGTACCGGCTCGGTGGCGGCGAGGATTTCCATGGAAAAGGCCAGGTAGGCCTGCAGGTCCAGGGTGCCGTTCAGGTAGTCCTGGTAGAAAGCGTCGTTGCGTTTCTTGTACGCGACCGGGTCGAGAATGCCCCGCTCGCACAGGTAGTCACCCCAGGCGTGGTCACTGTCGCCACCGAGGAGGGTATTGTCCAGGTCGAATAAAGCCAGGCGCATCGCGGTCACTCGTGTCAGCCACAGGGTAGGCCCGCAGAATACGGAGTTTTCACCGCGCTGCACATAAGCTTGGCGGGCGCGTTGCTGCGCTTGCAAGCTTTGTGGAACAATGCGGTGACATGCGTTTGCGAGGTTGCTGCCGTGATCGACCCGGATGGTTTTCGCCCCAATGTCGGGATCATTCTGACGAATGATGCCGGGCAGGTGCTATGGGCTCGGCGGATCAACCAGGATGCCTGGCAATTTCCCCAGGGTGGTATCAACCCTGACGAGACGCCAGAAGATGCCCTGTACCGCGAGCTGAACGAAGAAGTTGGCCTTGAACGCGACGATGTGGAAATTCTTGCCTGCACCCGCGGCTGGTTGCGTTATCGTTTACCCCAGCGGCTGGTCCGCACTCACAGCCAACCGCTGTGCATCGGCCAGAAGCAAAAGTGGTTTCTGCTGCGCCTGGTGAGCAATGAACAACGGGTGCGGATGGACCTGACCGGCAAGCCGGAATTCGACGGCTGGCGCTGGGTCAGCTATTGGTATCCGCTGGGCCAGGTGGTGACATTCAAGCGTGAAGTCTACCGCCGTGCCCTGAAAGAGCTTGCACCGCGTCTGCTGACGCGCGACTGACGACGGAGTTCGACCCCGAGCCATGCTCAATACGCTGCGCAAGATCGTCCAGGAAGTGAACTCCGCCAAAGATCTCAAGACGGCGTTGGGGATCATTGTCTTGCGCGTCAAGGAGGCCATGGGCAGCCAGGTCTGCTCGGTGTACCTGCTCGACCCGGAAACCAACCGCTTCGTGCTGATGGCCACCGAGGGCCTGAACAAGCGTTCCATCGGCAAGGTCAGCATGGCCCCCAACGAGGGCCTGGTCGGCCTGGTCGGTACCCGGGAAGAGCCGCTGAACCTGGAAAACGCCGCCGATCACCCGCGTTATCGTTACTTCGCCGAAACCGGCGAAGAGAAATTCGCCTCCTTCCTCGGTGCGCCGATCATCCACCACCGGCGTGTGGTGGGTGTACTGGTCATCCAGCAGAAAGAGCGGCGCCAGTTCGATGAAGGTGAAGAAGCCTTCCTTGTCACCATGAGCGCGCAGCTCGCCGGGGTTATCGCTCACGCCGAAGCCACCGGCTCGATCCGTGGCCTGGGCCGCCAGGGCAAAGGTATCCAGGAGGCGCGCTTCGTCGGTGTGCCGGGCTCGCCAGGCGCCGCTGTCGGGCGTGCCGTGGTCATGCTGCCACCGGCCGATCTGGAAGTGGTGCCGGACAAAACCGTCGATGACATCGACGCCGAACTGAAACTGTTCAACAACGCGCTCGAAGGCGTGCGCGCCGACATGCGCAAGCTGTCAGCCAAACTGGCTACCCAGCTGCGCCCGGAAGAGCGCGCACTGTTCGACGTGTACCTGATGATGCTCGAAGACGCTGCCCTCGGTGGCGAGGTGGTCGAGGTCATCAAGACTGGCCAATGGGCCCAGGGCGCCTTGCGCCAGGTGGTTGGCGAGCACGTCAACCGCTTCGAGCTGATGGACGACGACTACCTGCGTGAGCGCGCCTCGGATGTGAAGGACCTTGGCCGGCGCCTGCTGGCCTACCTGCAGGAAGCCCGCTCGCAGTCGCTGGTGTATGCCGACAACACCATCCTGGTCAGCGAAGAGCTGACCCCGGCGATGCTCGGCGAAGTGCCGGAAGGCAAGCTGGTTGGCCTGGTCTCGGTACTGGGGTCGGGCAACTCCCACGTCGCCATCCTGGCCCGGGCCATGGGCATCCCGACGGTGATGGGCCTGGTCGACCTGCCGTACTCCAAGGTCGATGGCATCGAAATGATCGTCGACGGCTACAAGGGCGAGGTGTTCACCAACCCCAGCGACGTGCTGCGCAAGCAGTACAGCGAAGTCGTCGAGGAAGAACGCCAGCTGGCCCAAGGCCTTGACGCCCTGCGCGAACTGCCGTGCGTCACCCCCGACGGTCACCGCATGCCGCTGTGGGTCAACACCGGCCTGCTCGCCGACGTGGCCCGTGCCCAGCAGCGTGGCGCCGAAGGCGTCGGCCTGTACCGCACCGAAGTGCCGTTCATGATCAACCAGCGCTTCCCCAGCGAGAAAGAGCAGCTGGCGATTTACCGCGAACAGCTGGCGGCCTTCCACCCGCTGCCGGTGACCATGCGCACCCTCGATATTGGTGGTGACAAGGCGCTGTCGTACTTCCCGATCAAGGAAGAAAACCCGTTCCTCGGCTGGCGCGGCATTCGCGTCACCCTCGATCACCCGGAAATCTTCCTGGTGCAGACTCGCGCGATGCTCAAGGCCAGCGAGGGCCTGAACAACTTGCGCATCCTGCTGCCGATGATTTCCGGCATTCACGAATTGGAAGAGGCGCTGCACCTGATCCACCGCGCCTGGGGCGAAGTGCGCGACGAAGGCACCGACGTGCCGATGCCGCCGGTGGGGGTGATGGTGGAAATCCCTGCGGCGGTGTACCAGACCAAGGAACTGGCGCGGCAGGTGGACTTCCTCTCGGTCGGTTCCAACGACCTGACTCAGTACCTGCTGGCGGTGGACCGCAACAACCCGCGGGTCGCCGACCTTTACGACTACCTGCACCCGGCGGTGCTGCAGGCGCTGAATACCGTGGTGCGTGATGCCCACGGTGAAGGCAAGCCGGTGAGCATCTGCGGCGAGATGGCGGGCGACCCGGCAGCGGCGATCCTGTTGATGGCCATGGGCTTCGACAGCCTATCGATGAACGCCACCAACTTGCCGAAAGTGAAGTGGATGCTGCGCCAAGTGAACATGAGCAAGGCCAAGGAGTTGCTGGTTGAAGCCTTGAGCCATGACAACCCGCAAGTTATCCACAGCTCGCTGCAACTGGCCCTGAAAAACCTTGGGCTGGCGAGGATGATCGGGCCTGGGGCCAATAAAACTCTTTGAAATTTTGGGGCCGCTTTGCGGCCCTTTCGCGACACAAGGCCGCTCCTACAAGGGATCGCGCATCTCCTGTAGGAGCGGCCTTGTGTCGCGAAAGGGCTGCAAAGCAGCCCCATGGCCCTCAAACCAAAAGCTCGACTTCCCCAAGATGTCCACCAAAGGGCCCGAAGCTGCGCTCAACCAGCAGCCTTCTCCCCCGATCATCAACAATCAGCACGGTACTCGCCCGAGTACCATAGTTCTGGCTGGCAATAAACACACTCGACAGCAGCTTCTCGGTCGCCACCCCCACGCCCGTCTCCGGTAACTCACCGTCGGCTGCCGGCTCGTTGTCTGCCAGCAACGCCAGCAACCGCTGTGGATCTGCCGTGTCCAGCATCCCCTGCAACCCCGTGCGCGCTTTCACCAGCTTCGGCCACGGCGTATCCAGCCCGGCATTGGACAGCCCGTACACCCCGGCCTCCAGCAAGCGTGGTGCCACGTCCCGGGCATGCAGGTAGCCCAGCTGATGACCATCACCCACCAGCAAGTTAAACCCTGAATACTGCCCGCTGCGGCTGGCGACCTGGTCGAGGTAGGCCTCCACCCCCAGTTCACCCTGCAGATACGCCGCCACCAGCTCGCCCCGCGAGCGTGGCCCCAGCACCTGCCCGGGGTCTCGGATATTGGTCAGCGCCGCAAAGCGCCCCTGTGGGCCGACGCCCAGCCAAGTCCCACCCGCTTCAAGGTCGCGCCCGGCATGCACCCCGGGCGCATCGTCCCAGGCTGCCAGGGCCTGGGTCGGGCGGGCGTAGAACTCGTCACGGTTGGCCGCGACGATCAGCGGCAGGGCATGCCCCGGCCGCCAGGCAAATACGATCAGGCACATAGGTTGGGCCTCTGTGTTTTTGCCCACTGTACCCACTGCACGGGTGTCGATCCATCCTGTCACAGAGTTCACTAGAGCCCCGAGCCCGGCTTCCGTTACCATGCCGGATTGTTTTCTCGGGGAATACGAATGGAATTCGTGCTCTATCTGCTGTTGGGCGCCTGCGCCGGCGTGCTGGCCGGGCTGTTCGGCGTGGGTGGCGGCATCATCATCGTGCCGGTGCTGGTATTCAGCTTTACCCTGCAGGGCTTCGACGCGTCGGTGCTGACCCACCTGGCAGTGGGTACCTCGCTGGCGACCATCGTCTTCACCTCGATCAACGCCGTGCTCGAGCACCATCGCAAAGGCGCGGTGCAATGGCCGATCTTCGCCTGGATGACCCTCGGCATCCTCATCGGCGCCGGTATCGGCGCCAAGACCGCGTCGCTGATCCAGGGCCCGCAGTTGCAGAAGATCATCGGTGTGTTCGCCCTGATCATCGCCGCGCAGATGGCCCTGGACCTCAAGCCCAAGGCCAGCCATGACATCCCTGGCAAGCCGGCCTTGATCGGCGCCGGCGGGGTGATCGGCTGGGCGTCGGCGATCTTCGGCATCGGCGGCGGCTCGCTGACCGTGCCGTTTCTGACCTGGCGCGGCCTACCGATGCAAAAGGCCGTGGCGACGTCCTCGGCCTGCGGTCTGCCGATTGCTCTGGCCAGCGCCCTGAGCTTCATGCTGCTGGGCTGGCACGAAGAGCACCTGCCGCCCCACAGCATTGGTTTCGTCTACCTGCCGGCGCTGGTCGGCATTGCCGTGACCAGCATGTTTTTCGCGCGCTTTGGCGCGCGCCTGGCGCACAAGATGTCGCCACGCCTGTTGAAACGCCTGTTCGCAGCCTTGCTGTTCTGCGTCGGCCTCAGCTTTCTGATTTGAATCGAGAGGAAGTTCCATGCTGCCTTACCCGCAGATAGACCCCGTGGCCGTAGCCCTCGGGCCACTGAAAATCCACTGGTACGGCCTGATGTACCTGGTCGGCATCGGCGGTGCCTGGCTGCTGGCCTCGCGCCGGCTCAACCGCTTTGACCCCACCTGGACCCGCGAGAAACTCTCCGACCTGGTGTTCTGGTTGTCGATGGGGGTGATCGTCGGCGGGCGCCTGGGCTATGTGCTGTTCTACGACCTGCACGCCTACCTGGCCAACCCGACGCTGATCTTCGAGGTGTGGAAGGGCGGCATGTCGTTCCACGGCGGCTTCATCGGCGTGATGCTGGCCGCGCTGTGGTTTGGCAAGCGCAACAACAAGTCGTTCTTCGAGCTGATGGACTTCGTCGCGCCGCTGGTGCCGATCGGCCTTGGCGCCGGGCGTATCGGCAACTTCATCAACGCCGAGCTGTGGGGCAAACCCACCGACGTGCCATGGGCGATGATCTTCCCGCCGTTCAGCGACCCGGCCCAGCTGCCGCGCCACCCATCGCAGCTGTACCAGTTCGCCCTGGAAGGCGTGGCGCTGTTCGTCATCCTCTGGCTGTTCTCGCGCAAGCCGCGGCCAACCATGGCGGTTTCCGGCATGTTTGCGCTGTTCTACGGCATCTTCCGCTTCATCGTGGAATTCGTCCGTGTGCCGGACGCGCAGCTCGGTTACATCGCCTGGGGCTGGCTGACCATGGGTCAGATTCTCTGCGTGCCGATGATCCTGGCTGGCCTTGGCCTGATCTGGTGGGCTTATAATCGCAAACCCACGGCGAAACCCGCCTGATTATTCCCACGGCAGGGGTGATCCCCCTGCCGTTCTTGTTACAGGTAAGCCATGAAACAGTATCTGGACCTGGTCCGCGACGTCATCGAGAACGGCACGCTGCAGGGCAACCGCACCGGTATCCGCACCATCAGCCTGCCGGGCGCCATGCTGCGTTTCGACTTGCAAAAGGGCTTCCCGGCCATCACCACGCGCAAGCTGGCGTTCAAGTCGGCAATCGGCGAGATGGTCGGCTTCCTGCGTGGCGTGAAGAACGCCGGTGAATTCCGCGAGCTGGGCTGCAAGGTCTGGGACCAGAACGCCAACGAGAACGCCCAGTGGCTGGCCAACCCGTTCCGCCAGGGGCATGACGACCTGGGCGAGATCTACGGCGTGCAATGGCGCCAGTGGCCGGGCTACAAGCGCATCCCGCTGAGCAACCCGGCGGCCATCGAAATGGCCGAGCAGGCGGGCTTCCGCCGTATCGCCCAGGACGAAGAGGACGGCGTGGCGTTCGTCATCCTGTACAAGGCCATCGACCAGGTGCGCCAGTGCCTGGACACCATCGCCAACGACCCGGGCAGCCGGCGCATCCTGTTCCACGGCTGGAACTGCGCCCAGCTCGACGAAATGGCCCTGCCGCCGTGCCACCTGCTGTACCAGTTCCACCCGAATGTCGAGACCAAGGAAATTTCCCTGACCCTCTACATCCGCTCCAACGACCTGGGCCTGGGCACGCCGTTCAACCTCACCGAAGGCGCGGCGTTGCTGTCGCTGTTCGGCCGCCTGACCGGCTACACCCCGCGCTGGTTCACCTACTTCATCGGCGATGCCCATGTGTATGAGAACCACCTGGACATGCTCAACGAGCAGCTCAAACGCGCGCCGCTGGAAGCGCCGAAGCTGGTGATCAGTGACCGTGTGCCGGAGTTCGCCAAGACCGGCAAGTACGAGCCGGAGTGGCTGGAGAAGATCGAACCGAGCGACTTCAGCCTGGAAGGGTATGAGCACCACGCGCCGATGACGGCGCCGATGGCGGTGTGATTCTCTAGATTGCCGGGGCTGCTTTGCAGCCCTTTCGCGACACAAGGCCGCTCCTACAGGGTTACGCGTACGCCTGTAGGAGCGGCCTTGTGTCGCGAAAGGGGCGCAAAGCGCCCCCAGCAATCTCAATGCCCGTGGCTTCGCCCCACATGCGAATGCTCGGTGTCCGGCACGGATACCGCCCCGTTCGTCTCCAGTTGCTGCAAAATCGCGCACTCGGCCCCCTGCGCATTGCAGCGCCGCCGCAGCTCCACCAGCTGCTCCTGCAACGCCACCAAGCCATCGATCCGCGCCTGCACATGCTCGATATGCTCGTCGATCAGTGCATTGACGCTGCCACATGAGTCGTCGGGGCTGTCGCGCAGGCGTAGCAGGCTGCGGATCTCGTCCAGGGTCATGTCCAGCGTTCGGCAATTGCGGATGAAGGTCAGCCGCTCCACATGGGCCTGGGTGTACTGCCGGTAGTTGCCCTCGGTGCGCGCCGGCTCCGGCAGCAATTGTTCACGCTCGTAATAGCGGATGGTTTCCACGGCGCAGTCGGTGGCTTTGGCCAGTTCTCCGATTTTCATGGCGAAATCTCCAGCAAGTGGCTTGACCCTATAGTGGCTACAGGGTGTTCACTTGGCAACAGGCTCAATTTAAGGATGACCCCATGAACCAGCCTGTCAGCCACGAACACAAGCATTCCCACGACCATGCCCATGGCGATGAAGGCCACGTCCATGCCGCTCACGCCCACAGCTGCTGTGGCTCCAGCGCCGCGCCCGCTTTGGTGCAACTGCGCGAGAAGGCCAGCAGCCACGCGCAGCTCAGCCGTTTTCGCATCGACGCCATGGACTGCCCCACCGAGCAGACCCTGATCCAGGACAAGCTGGGCAAGCTGGCGGGCATCGAGCAGCTCGAATTCAACCTGATCAACCGCGTGCTCGGCGTGCGCCATACCTTGAGCGGTACCGACGAGATCGAGCGCGCCATCGACAGCCTCGGTATGAAGGCCGAGCCGCTGGCCGCTGAAGACGACGGCAGCACCGTTGCAGCGCAGCCGCACAAGACTCGCTGGTGGCCGCTGGCCCTGTCGGGTATTGCCGCGATCGCCGCCGAAATCGTGCACTTCGCCAGCCTCGCGCCAGAATGGCTGGTTGCCGCGCTGGCGCTGGCAGCGATCCTCGGCTGCGGCCTGGGCACCTACAAGAAGGGCTGGATCGCCCTGAAGAACCGCAACCTCAACATCAATGCGCTGATGAGCATCGCCGTGACCGGTGCGGTGCTGATTGGCCAGTGGCCGGAAGCGGCCATGGTCATGGTGCTGTTCACCGTCGCCGAGCTGATCGAGGCGCGCTCGCTGGACCGGGCGCGCAATGCCATCGGCGGGCTGATGCAGCTGGCCCCGGACATGGCCACGGTGCAGCACACCGATGGCCAGTGGCGCGAGGTGGAGGTGCGTGAGGTGGCCATCGGTGCCTTGGTACGGGTGCGACCGGGCGAACGCATCGGCCTGGATGGTAAGGTGGTCAGCGGGCAATCCAGCGTCGATCAGGCGCCGATCACCGGCGAAAGCCTGCCTGTAGAAAAGTCAGCGGGCGACAAGCTGTTCGCCGGCACCATCAACCAGGCCGGCGCCCTGGAGTACCGGGTGACGGCGGCCGCAGGGCAGTCGACCCTGGCGCGCATCATCAAGGCCGTCGAAGAAGCACAGGGTGCGCGTGCGCCTACCCAGCGTTTCGTCGACCAGTTCTCGCGCATCTACACCCCGGTGGTATTTGCCGTGGCCTTCGCAGTGGCAGTGATCCCGCCGCTGTTCATGGCCGGCGCCTGGTTCGACTGGGTGTATCGTGCGCTGGTGCTGCTGGTGGTGGCTTGTCCGTGTGCGCTGGTCATCTCCACCCCGGTGACCATCGTCAGTGGCCTGGCGGCCGCAGCGCGCAAGGGCATCCTGATCAAGGGCGGAGTCTACCTGGAAGGTGGGCGCAAGCTGGACTTCCTGGCCCTGGACAAGACCGGCACCATCACCCACGGCAAACCGGTGCAAACCGACGCCAAGGTGCTTGAACCCCTGTTCGAGGGCCGTGCCCAGGCGTTGGCGGCGAGCCTGGCCGACCGTTCCGATCACCCGGTGTCGGGCGCCATCGCCCAGTTCGCCAAGGCGCAGAACCTGCCGCTGAGCGAGGTCAGCGAATTCGCGGCCCTGGCCGGCCGTGGCGTGCGGGGTGATATCGACGGCGACACCTATCACCTGGGCAACCACCGGTTGGTCGAAGAGCTGGGCCTGTGCTCGCCGGAGCTGGAAGCCCAACTGGATACGCTGGAACGCCAGGGCAAGACCGTCGTTCTGCTGCTCGACCGTTCCGGGCCGTTGGCCCTGTTCGCCGTGGCCGATACGGTCAAGGACAGCAGCCGCCAGGCCATCGCCGAACTGCACGCGCTGGGTATCAAGACCGTCATGCTGACCGGCGACAATCCGCACACCGCCCAGGCCATCGCCGCCCAAGTGGGTATCGACCGTGCCGAGGGCAACCTGCTACCCGCCGACAAGCTGCACAGCATCGAGCAGCTTTACGCCGAAGGGCACCGGGTCGGCATGGTCGGTGATGGCATCAACGACGCGCCAGCCCTGGCCCGCGCGGAAATAGGCTTCGCCATGGCGGCGGCCGGTACCGACACGGCGATCGAGACCGCCGACGTAGCGCTGATGGATGACGACTTGCGCAAAATCCCGGCGTTCGTCAGGCTGTCGCGCCAAAGTGCGGCGATCCTGACGCAGAACATCGTTCTGGCGCTGGGCATCAAGGCGATATTCCTGGCGATCACCTTTGCCGGCATGGCCACCATGTGGATGGCAGTGTTCGCCGACATGGGCGTGAGCCTGCTGGTGGTGTTCAACGGTCTGCGCCTGCTGCGCAAATGAGGTCCTGCAATGCTGAGTGCCGAGCTCAAAGCCTTCTACATGGTGGCCCGCCTGGGCAGCATCACCCTGGCGGCGAAGAAGCTCGGGCTCAGCCAGCCGACGGTGACCACGCAGATCCGCAACCTGGAAAGCCATTACGCGGTGGAGCTGTTCTACCGCGGAGGCCGGCGCCTGGTGCTGAGTGAAGAGGGCGTGCGCCTGCTGCCGATGGTCAAGGCGCTGCTGCAGCAGGAGGCCGACATCGAGTTCGAGCTGCGCAACAGCGGCCAGGCCCAGGGCAGCCTGCGCATCGCTGCCACCGCGCCGTATTACATCCTCGACCTGGTGAAGATCTTCCGCGAGCGCCTGCCTCAGGTCGAGGTGATGGTGGAGATCGGCAACTCGCAGCAGGTGCTGGAGATGCTCGAGGACTACCGGGTGGACATCGCCGCATCGTCGCAGCTGCTGGAGGATGCGCGGCTGGTGCGACGGGTGCTGGGCACCGATCCGTTAGTGGTGGCGGTGCACCGTAACCATCCGTTGGCCCATCGCCAGGCAGTCTCCATTGATGTGGTGGCGGGGCATTGCCTGCTGATGCGCGAGAAGGGCTCGACCACGCGCAAGCTGACTGAACAGATGATGCTGGATGCCGGGGTCAAGGCCGGGGCGTTGCTGGAGATCGGCAGCCGCGAGTCGATCCGCGAGGCAGTGCTGCGCAACATTGGCATCAGCGTGATTGCCCGGCACGAGGTGCCGCACAATCCGGAGCTGCGGGTGCTGGCGCTGGAGAATGCGCCGGTGATGCACGAATACCTGTATTGCCTGAAGGAACGGCGCCAGGCCCGGTTGCCGGCTGCCTTCCTTGGCGTGGCGCAGGAAGTGGTGGGTTCACACCTGTAGGAGCGGCCTTGTGTCGCGAAAGGGTTGCGCAGCAGCCCCAGGATTTCTGCATTTAGGTAGATATTGCTGGGGCCGCTCTGCGGCCCTTTCGCGACACAAGGCCGCTCCTACAGGTCATGCACCGGCATGTCGGGCCATTACAAAATCTGCCTATACCACTATCACCGGCTTTTGCCCAAAAGCCACAGAACCTTCGCACAGCCTTCCTAGCATGGCCCTCACTTGTTCGATGAGGCCTTGCCATGAACCACGCCACCCCAGGCGCACAGATGAAAGTGCGCGGTATCCACAAGCGTTTCGGTGCCTTCACGGCGCTCAACGACGTGTCTCTGGACATCGCTGCTGGCGAGCTGGTGTGCCTGCTCGGCCCGTCCGGTTGCGGCAAGACCACCCTGCTGCGCTGCATCGCCGGCCTTGAGCGCCAGGACCGCGGCACGCTGTACATCGGTGAGCGCGACATCTCCGAACTGCCGCCCCAGGCACGGGACTACGGCATTCTGTTCCAGTCCTACGCGCTGTTCCCCAACCTTAGCGTCGAAGCCAACATCGCTTACGGGCTGACCGGTAACAGCCGCGACGAGAGCCGCCAGCGTGTGGCCGAAATGCTCGAACTGGTTGGCCTGTCCGGCAGCGAAAAGAAATACCCCGGCCAGCTGTCCGGCGGCCAGCAGCAGCGTGTGGCCCTGGCCCGTGCGCTGGCGCCATCACCCTCGCTGCTGCTGCTCGACGAACCGATGTCGGCACTGGATGCCCGGGTGCGTGAGCATCTGTGCACCGAGCTGCGCCAGCTGCAGCGTCAGCTGGGCATCACGACGCTGATGGTCACCCACAATCAGGACGAAGCCATGCTCATGGCCGACCGCATTGCGGTGATGAACAATGGTCAGGTCGAGCAATACGCGACCCCGCAGGAAATCTACGACCAGCCGGCCACGCCGTTCGTCGCCGAGTTCGTCGGCCAGGGCAACTGGCTGCCGTTCCAGCGCAGCAGCGACAGCCACGCCCAGGTTGGCGCCATGAGCATGCGCCTGGCGACCAACGCAGGTACCGCCCGCAGTGGCCGGCTGTTCTGCCGCCCGGAGGCAATCACCGTGAACCCGGTGGTGCATGAGGAAAACCTGTTCCCGGCCAAGGTCCGCGAAATCACCTTCCTCGGCAACCGCTGCCGCATGAGCTTCGAACTCAAGGCCCTGCCGGGCCATGCGCTGCTGGCCGAACTGGCGCCGGAAGCCATGCCGCGCCTTGGCTCGCAGGATATCTGGGTGGCCTTGCCACCGCAGAGCCTGCAGGTGTTTGCCTGAGATGGCCGCGCCAATGTCCCTGCCGCTGACCCAGGCCAAGGATGCGCGACGCGGCGACGTCGCCCTGGGTGATCGCCTGTTCGTCATCGGTGGCAAGAGCCTGCTGCTGGTCCTGCTGCTGCTGGCCGTGGTGATGCCGCTGCTGGCCATTTTCTGGAAAGGCTTCAGCGCTGAAGCCGGCCAGGGCGGTGGCCTGCTGGCTGCCCGCGAATTGTTCGCCAGCGAAAACTTCCACTGGTTGCTCGGCAACAGCCTGTCGGTGGCCTTCACCGTGGCGGCGATCGTGGTGCCGCTGGCCTACCTGTTCGCCTATGCCCTGCAGCGTACGCTGATCCCGGCCAAGGGCCTGTGGCGCGGCATTTCGCTGCTGCCGCTGCTGGCGCCGTCGATGCTGCCGGCGATTGCCCTGGTCTACCTGTTCGGCAACCAGGGCCTGCTGCGTAGCCTGATCAGCGACAACATCTACGGCTTCTGGGGCATTGTCCTCGGCGAGGCCATCTACACCTTCCCCCATGCGCTGATGATCCTGCTCTCGGCCCTTTCACTGGCCGACGCCCGGCTGTTTGACGCGGCGTCGAGCATGGGCGCCGGGCCGTGGCGGGCATTCTGCAGCATCACCTGGCCAGCCACGCGGCAGGCGGTGTTCGCCGCGTTCTGCCTGGTGTTCACCCTGACCATCACCGACTTCGGTGTGCCGGTGGTGGTCGGTGGCGACTATCAGGTGCTGGCGCTGGAAGCCTACAAGGCAGTGGTCGGCCAGCAGCAATTCGGCCGTGGCGCGTTGATCGGCATGGTGCTGCTGCTGCCAGCGCTGCTCAGCTTCGGCGTCGATGCATGGCTGCGTCGGCGCCAGGGTGAGGCAATGAGCGGTCGTGCCCAGGTGTTCGAGCCCAAGCCGTCGCGCTGCCGTGATGCCTGCTTCCTGGCCATCGTGCTGCTGGTCTGCGCGGCGCTGCTGGTGGTGATCGGCATGGCGGTGTACTCGTCGCTGGTGACGTTCTGGCCGTACAACCTGACCCTGTCGTTCAAGCACTATATGTTCGACGATACGGCCGGAGGCGGCTGGCTGGCCTACCGCAACAGCGTGACCATGGCCCTGTGCACCGCACTGATCGGCAGCCTGGTGATCTTCACCGGCGCCTATCTGATGGAGAAAACCCAGGGCCAGCGCCTGCTCAACCAGGCCCTGCGCCTGCTCAGCTTCATCCCCATGGCGGTACCCGGGTTGGTACTGGGCCTGGGCTACGTGTTCTTCTTCAACCTCAACGGCAACCCGCTGCACGTGTTCTATGGCGGCATGGCGCTGCTGGTGCTGTGCACCATCGCCCACTACCTGACCACCGCGCAGATGACCGCCGCCACCGCACTGCGCCAACTCGACGGCGAGTTCGAGGCAGCCGCGCTGTCGCTCAAGGCGCCGCTGTACAAGCACTTCGTGCGGGTCACCGTGCCGATCTGCCTGCCGGCGCTGCTGGACATCATCCGCTACCTGTTCGTCTCGGCAATGACCACTGTGTCGGCAGCGATCTTCCTCTACAGCCCCGACACCATCCTCGCCGCCGTCGCCGTGTTGAACATGGACGATGCCGGCAACGTTGGCGGCGCCGCCGCCATGTCGACCCTGATCCTGCTGACCAGCGCCGCTGCTTCCTTGCTGCTGGCTGGTGCTTCCCGCGGCCTGCTGCGCCGCTCCCAGGCCTGGCGCCAACGCGCCCCCGGCCATTGACCGACTGCCCACACTGATAGGAAACGCATCATGTTCAAGCCCCTTGCACTTGCCGCTGCCGTATCCGCCGTCTTCAGCCTGCAGGCTTCGGCCGCAGCCACTCAGTTGACCGTCTACACCGCCCTGGAAGCCGAGCAGCTCAAGAGCTACAAGCAGGCCTTCGAAAAGGCCAACCCGGACATCGAAATCAAATGGGTGCGTGACTCCACCGGCATCATCACCGCCAAGCTGCTGGCCGAGAAAGACCGCCCGCAAGCCGACGCGGTCTGGGGCCTGGCCGCTTCCAGCCTGGCCATCCTCGACCAGAACGGCATGCTCGAAGCCTACGCGCCGAAAGACCTGGGCAAGATCTCCGCCAACTACCGCGATGCGGCCAACCCGCCAGCCTGGGTCGGCATGGACGTGTGGGCCGCGACTATCTGCTTCAATACCGTCGAAGCCGAGAAGCAGGGCCTGAGCAAACCGGTGAGCTGGCAGGACCTGACCAAGCCTGAATACAAAGGCAAGATCGTCATGCCTAACCCGGCTTCGTCCGGCACCGGCTTCCTCGACGTCAGTGCCTGGCTGCAGACCTTCGGCGAGCCGCAGGGTTGGGCCTACATGGACGCCCTGCACCAGAACATCGGCCAGTACGTGCACTCCGGCTCCAAGCCGTGCAAGCTGGCGGCGGCGGGCGAGTTCCCGATCGGTATCTCGTTCGAGTACCCGGCCGTGCAGCTCAAGCGCCAGGGCGCGCCGCTGGATATCGTGCTGCCGAAGGAAGGCCTGGGCTGGGAGATCGAGGCGACCGCCGTGATCAAGGGCTCGCCGAAGGCTGACGCAGCCAAGCGCCTGGCTGATTTCTCGGCAAGCCCTGCCGCCATGGAGCTGTACAAGGACAACTTTGCCGTACTGGCCGCGCCAGGCATTGCCAAGCCGCAGACCGAGCTGCCAGCCGACTATGAACAGCGCCTGATCAAGAACGACTTTGCCTGGGCCTCGAAGAACCGCGACGAGATCCTCACTGAATGGCGCAAGCGCTATGACGGCAAGTCGGAGAAAGTGGCGCAACAATAAGAAAAAGCCCAGGAGTGAAGCCAATGCTTACGCCAGCCCAGACCATCGACAAGCTGTTCAACTTGTATGAGCAGCATGGCAGCGACGACTACATCGGCGAAGCCATCAACCAGCTCGAACACATGTCCCAGGCTGCGCAGCTGGCCATGGCTGAAGGCTACGACGATGAAGTGGTGCTGGCGGCGTTCTTCCACGACATTGGCCACCTGTGCGGCGGCGACGCAAGCATGGGGGGCTATGGCGTGGTCAGCCATGAGCGCATCGGTGCCGAGTACCTGCGCCGTTGTGGCTTTGGCGAGCGGATGGCGCGGCTGGTGCAGTATCACGTGGAGGCCAAGCGTTACCTGACCTTGCGCCAGCCGGGGTATTACGACCGGTTGAGCGAGGCGAGCCGGCGGACGCTGGAATATCAAGGTGGGGTCATGAGCGCTGATGAGGCAGATGCCTTCGAGCGCGATCCGCTGTTCGAGGTCAGTTTGCGGATGCGCGAGTGGGACGAGATGGCCAAGGAGGTCGGGGTGCCGGTGATGGATCTGGTGGTGCTGAAGGACAAGGCATTGGCCTTGCTTTGAGGATTGCCTGTACCGGCCTCTTCGCGGGCACGCCCGCTCCCACAGGGACCACACAATACCTGTGGGAGCGGGCGTGCCCGCGAAGGGGCCGGACCTGCTGAATCAGATCTGTGAAACCAATGCCTCCAGCTGTTCCTGCCGCTCAGCCTGATTGAGCTTCGCCCCAGGGTTGAGCGTCGACCATTGCGGATGCGCCCGCGCCTTGCTCAAGGCCTCCGGCAGCTTCCCCTCACGCCAGGCCTTCTCATCCAGTTCGCCCAGCCGGATGCTGTCCTGGGCCGCATGTCCGCGGCCATCCAGTGCCACCATCAACTGCTGCTGACGCAACGCCAGCAGCCGCAGCACCGTGTCATCCACCGTCAGCTCGCGCTGGCCCTTCAGCTTGCCCATGAGCCGCGACCCATAGTTGCGCGCCGTCTGCAGCGCGCCACCGGCAATGGCCCCCGCCAGCGCGGCAGCGCCGAGGGTCAGGCCGCCAACCAGCAAATCGACCCCGGCACCGGCGGCAGCCCCGGCCGCCACGCCGCTGCCCAGGCGCACACCCAGCAGTTTCAGGGTTTCGGGATTGAACAGGTCATCGCCCCAACGCCCATCCAGCAACGGCAAATCACCGGCATTGGCATCCTCACGGCGGAAGGCATACAGCTTGAGCAGCGCCTCCACGCAACGCTGCTCACGCTGGCGCACATCCTGGCGTAAGGCCTCGATAGCCCTGGCTTCAGCTGCCGGCTCGGCCTCGACGCTGCGCCGGCAGGCGGCACAGTCGAGCAGCAGTTCGGCGATCAGCCGCTTGCCGCTGTGTTGACGCGCCAGGCGCTGGGCCTGCTGGTCATCGATCAACCGTTGCAGGGCCGGCCGGGCGTCCTCCAGCAGCAGTGCGAGGCTCTCGTACAGGCGGCGTTCACCATCCTTTGGCGGCGCTACGCTATCGAACCGCACCAATGCATGAAGCCCAAGCCGGGCAAGGGCTTCACGCCATTCCGGCTCGCGGTGCTGGCTGCTGGCGACGAAGTTGAGCACCGGCAGCAGCGGCTTGCCACAACTGGCCAGCACTTCCAGTTCGTCGCGGTACTTGGCCAGCACCGGCTCGCGGGCGTCGATCACATACAGGCCGGCATTGCTCGCCAGCAGCTGGCGCAGCACCTTGGCTTCCTGCTCGAAGCGCTGGCGTGCCTCGCTGCCCTGCAGGAAGCGTTCGAGGCGGGCCGGGCCGTCCAGGCGTTCGCCGGGGCGTTCCAGGCGTTCGAGGTAGTCGAGCAGGGCGATGGCGTCTTCCAGGCCGGGGGTGTCGTAGAGCTCGAGCAGCGGTTCGCCGTCCACCGACAGCCGCGCACCCTCGACATGGCGGGTGGTGCTGGGGCGGTGCGAGACCTCGCCGAAGCCGACGTCGCGGGTGAGCGTGCGCAGCAGCGAAGTCTTGCCGACGTTGGTGTGGCCGACCACGGCCAGTTTCAGCGGCTCAGTCATGGCCATGCTCCAGCCAGGTCAGGGGCGAAGTGTCGGCATGGGGCAGGCCGAGGCGGTCGAGGGCGTCGTGCCAGTCGCCCAGGCGTTCGGCGTCGAGGGCCTGGCCGGGGGCAGCCTGAAGCAACCAGATGCGGGTGGCGCCAGCATTGCGTGCCAGCTCCGCGAGCAGCGCCAGGCTGCCACGGTCGGGTGAGCGGCGTGGGTCGCAGGCGATGGCCAGGCGCGCCGGTGGGAAACGGCTGAGCTGTTCGAGCAGCTTGTTGCGTGATTCGCGGCTGTCGAGCACACCGGCGTCGGTTACCGCCTTGGGCAGGGCGGGCGGCCAGGGGCGTTGGTCGTCGAGTTCCAGGCCTACCAGCAAGGCGCCGCTGCTGCCGCTTTCCAGCTGGCCGGCCTGAAACTGCGGGAGTGCATCGGGAGCGGCGTCCTGCACACCGATGCGTTCGCTTCGCGGCATCAGTGCATCGCGCAATTGCGCGTAGCCGGGCAGGCTGAGGTCCAGCGCCAGCTGGGCACGGCCCTGGCGCCAGCGCCACAGGCACAGCCCGGCCAGCAGCAAGCGCGGCAGCAGGCCGTACACCAGCACCACGCCGAGCAGCCAGCTGGCCCAGGCCTGACGGGCGGCATCCAGGGCGGGAAAGGTATCGCCACTGGCGCGTATCATCGCTTCGTCCGGCACGGCGAAACCGAGCAGCGAAGGCAGGGCGCCGAGGGCCTGGGTCAAGTGAATGAACGGGTCGGCGGCCAGCAGGGTGGTTTCCCAGACGAAGCCGTAACGGCGGGTTGCCAGCAACGTCAGCAGCATGCTCAGGGCGGCGACCATCGCCAGCAGCCACAGGCCGTGCACCAGCACGCCGAGCAGCCAGCGATTCAGCCGTTGGCGTTGCAGCAGCACCAGCAGTGCCGGCGCCAGGTGCGCGGCCTTGGCGTCGCGGGCGAAGCGCTCACTTAGCCACAACCACAGGCGGCCGAGGCTGGCGCCGTGCTCGCCGCTCAAGGCGAAACCCACGGCCCAGCCCAGCAACAGCAGCAGATTCAGCCCGAGCAGACTGCCCAGGGCCCAGAACACATTGACCGGGCGCTGTCCGTCGCCCAGGGCGGCGAGAGCCAGGCCTGCGCCGCTGAAAACGGCCAGCAGCATCAAGGCCAGCAACGCCAGGCGTGCGCCCTGTTTCCAGTGGCGCAAGGCTGCGGTCATGCCGTCGCGTTCGGCGAGGAACAGCGCGCGGGTTTCGATGCGCGCTGCCAGGTCGCCGCCCTGCTGGCGGGCATGGCGGTTGGCCTCCTGATCGTCCAGGAGACCGGCGTGTTCCTCGCGCAGGCGTACCGCTTCGGTGAGCCAGCGCTTGTCCAGTGGAGTCGGTGCAGTCACAAGGTCTTCCATTGCGTGGTTCAGGGCAGAAGCATAACCCACACGCCCGGTGCTATCCTCGCTGGCATGAATACATCACTCCCCCTCAGCCTGATCGCGGCTCACGCCGAGAACCGCGTGATCGGCATCGACAACTCCATGCCCTGGCACCTGCCGGGGGACTTCAAGTACTTCAAGGCCACCACCCTGGGCAAGCCGATCATCATGGGGCGCAAGACCTGGGACTCACTGGGCCGGCCGTTGCCTGGGCGGCTGAATATCGTGGTCAGCCGGCAGGCGGGCCTGGAACTGGCCGGGGCCGAGGTGTTTGCCTCGCTGGAGGCCGCGGTGGTGCGGGCCGAGCAGTGGGCGCGCGAGCAGGGCGTTGGCGAGCTGATGCTGATTGGCGGGGCGCAGCTGTATGGGCAGGCGTTGGAGAAGGGGCTGGTGAGCCGGATGTACCTGACGCGGGTGGAACTGGCGCCGGAGGGGGATGCGTGGTTCCCTGAGTTCGACGAGGGCCAGTGGAAGCTGATGTCGAGCGAGGCTCAGGCTGAAGAAGGCAAGCCGGCTTACCACTTCGAGGTTTGGGACAAGGTTTGAGATTGCTGGGGCTGCTTTGCAGCCCTTCGCGGGCACGCCCGCTCCCACTGGACCGATGTGGGAGCGGGCGTGCCCGCGAAGGGGCGCAAAGCGCCCCCGGCGATTTATCAGGAGTGGCTCAGCTCGGCATGCTCATCGCCGGCCAGCACGTCCTTGTCGGTCTCTTTCAGCAGCTGGCTAGTCACTACGCCCGCAGTCATCGACCCATTCACGTTCAAGGCCGTGCGGCCCATGTCGATCAGCGGCTCCACCGAAATCAGCAGTGCCACCAGTTCGACCGGCAAGCCCATGGCCGGCAGCACGATCAGCGCGGCAAACGTCGCTCCGCCACCAACGCCAGCGACACCCGCGGAGCTCAGCGTCACGATCGCCACCAGGGTCGCGATCCACAGCGGGTCGAAGGTATCGATGCCCACCGCAGGTGCCACCATCACTGCCAACATGGCTGGATAGAGGCCCGCGCAGCCGTTCTGGCCAATGGTGGTGCCGAACGATGCACTGAAGCTGGCAATCGACTGCGGCACACCCAGGCGGCGCGTCTGCGCTTCGATGTTCAGCGGGATGCTGGCAGCGCTGGAACGGCTGGTGAAGGCAAAGGTCAGCACCGGCCAGACTTTGCGGAAGAAGCGCAGCGGGCTCACGCCAGTGGCGGCGAGGATAATGCCGTGGACCACGAACATCAGCGCCAGGCCCAGGTACGACACCACCACGAAGCTGCCCAGCTTGAGGATGTCTTCCATGTTCGAGCTGGCCACCACCTTGGTCATCAGCGCCAGTACGCCGTAAGGGGTGAGCTTCATCACCACGCGTACCAGGCGCATCACCCAGGCCTGCAGGGTATCGATGGCCGACAGGGCGCGCGCGCCCTTCTCGGCGTCGTCCTTGATCAGCTGCAGCGCGGCCAGGCCGACGAACACGGCGAAGATCACTACGCTGATGATCGAGGTCGGCTTGGCCCGGGCCAAGTCGCCGACCGGGTTGCTCGGGATGAACGAAAGCAGCAGTTGCGGGATATTCAGGTCGGCGACCTTGCCCACGTAGTCGCTGTGGATAACCTGCATGCGCGCGCTTTCCTGGGCGCCGGCCACCAGGCCTTCGGCGCTCAGGCCGAACAGGTTGGTCAGGACAATACCGATCAGTGCGGCAATGGCGGTGGTCAGCAGCAGCGTGCCGATGCTCAGCACGCTGATGCGGCCGAGCGATGACGCGTTGTGCAGGCGGGCCACGGCGCTGAGGATCGAGGCGAAGATCAGCGGCATGACGATCATCTGCAGCAGGCCGACGTAGCCGTTGCCGACCAGGTCCAGCCAGCTGATGGTGGCCTTGAGTACCGGGTGGCCGGCGCCATAAATGGTGTGCAGGGCCAGGCCGAATGCGACGCCCAGCGCCAGGCCCAGCAGGACCTTCTTGGCCAGGCTCCAATCGGTGCGGCTGGTTTGCGCCAGGCCTAGCAGCAGGGCCAGGAACGCCAGCAGGTTGAGGGACAACGGCAGGTTCATTGAAGCTCCAGGAAAAAGCAGAAGAGGCATCGCCTCTGGTGAGCGATTGCGAACGGAAATGCTAACAGCCTGAAAACAAACGAATTTATACCCAAAAGTAATTTGCTTAGTCGTTTATGGAATAACAGGTTGTCGCGGATAGCAATGCACACGGCGTTTACAGTTTTGTGAAGGTCGTTGTGAGGGGCCGGAATCGGCGAATGTTGCACTAGTTTTTCCGGGTCATTTCAGGAGATTCGCACATGAAGTTCGCTCCGAAAGCCCTCGCCCTGGGTTTGTCCCTGCTGTTCAGTGTCGAAAGCTTCGCCACCGAGCTCAAGCACTGGCCCACCGATGCAGCCAAGCAGCTCGACGCCATGATTGCCGCCAATGCCCACAAAGGTAACTACGCGGTCTTCGACATGGACAACACCAGCTACCGCTACGACCTCGAAGAAGCGCTGCTGCCGTTCATGGAAAACAAAGGCCTGCTGACCCGCGACAAGCTCGACCCGTCGCTCAAGCTGATCCCGTTCAAGGACACCGCCGAGCACAAGGAAAGCCTGTTCAGTTACTACTACCGCCTCTGCGAGATCGACGACATGGTCTGCTACCCGTGGGTGGCGCAGGTGTTTGCCGGCTTCACCCTCAAGGAACTCAAGGCTCAGGTCGATGAGCTGATGGCCTCGGGCAAGCCGATCCCCAGCACCTATTTTGAAGGCGATCAGGTCAAGGCCATCGAGGTGCAGCCGCCAAAGGTCTTCACCGGCCAGGCCGAGCTGTACAACAAGCTGATGGAGAATGGCATCGAGGTCTATGTGATTTCGGCGGCGTCCGAAGAGCTGGTGCGCATGGTCGCTTCTGATCCGAAGTACGGCTACAACGTCAAACCGCAGAACGTGATTGGCGTCAGCCTGTTGCTCAAGGATCGCGCCAATGGCCAGCTGACCACGGCGCGCAAGCAGATCAGCGCCGGGCAGTATGACGCCAAGGCCAATGAAGGGCTGGAGCTGACGCCTTACCTGTGGACCCCGGCCACCTGGATGGCCGGCAAGCAGGCGGCGATCCTGACCTACATCGATGAATGGAAGAAACCGGTTCTGGTGGGGGGTGACACGCCAACCAGCGATGGTTACATGCAGTTCCATGGCGTGGATGTGAACAAGGGCGGCATCCACCTGTGGATAAACCGCAAGGCCAAGTACATGGACCAGTTGAACAGGATGATTGCGAAGAACGCGGCGGCGCAGGCGAAGGAAGGGTTGCCGGTGACGGCGGACAAGAACTGGGTGATCGTGACGCCGGAGCAGATTCAGTAAGCCTTGTATTGCCTGCACTGGCCCTTTCGCGGGTGAACCCGCTCCCACAGGATATGCGCAGACTTCAGCAGCGGCGCATGACCTGTGGGAGCGGGCTTGCCCGCGAAAGGGCCGGTACAGGCATAAAAAAACCGGCGCTCAAAGCGCCGGTTTCTTTTTCACGCGGTCAGAACCTCACAGCCCTTCCAGCATCGCCTTGTTACGCACAGCACCCTTGTCGGCACTGGTCGCCAGCAGGGCGTAGGCCTTCAGCGCGGTGGTCACCTTGCGTGGGCGGACTTCAGCCGGTTTCCAGCCCTTCTTGTCCTGCTCGATACGACGGTGAGCCAGCTCTTCGTCACTGACCAGCAGGTTGATCGAACGGTTAGGGATGTCGATCAGCACCTTGTCGCCGTCGCGCACCAGACCGATGGCGCCGCCAGCAGCAGCTTCCGGCGAGGCGTGGCCGATCGACAGGCCCGAGGTACCGCCCGAGAAGCGGCCGTCGGTGAGCAGGGCGCAGGCCTTGCCCAGGCCCTTGGACTTCAGGTACGAGGTCGGGTAGAGCATCTCTTGCATGCCCGGGCCGCCTTTCGGACCTTCGTAACGGATGATCACGATGTCGCCGGCCTTCACTTCGTCGGCGAGGATGCCGCGCACGGCGCTGTCCTGGCTTTCGAAGATCTTCGCGGTGCCTTCGAACACGTGGATCGACTCGTCGACGCCGGCGGTTTTCACCACGCAGCCGTCCAGGGCGATGTTGCCGTACAGCACGGCCAGGCCGCCCTCTTGCGAGTAGGCGTGCTCGAAGCTGCGGATGCAGCCGTTTTCACGGTCGTCGTCGAGGGTTTCCCAGCGGGTCGACTGGCTGAACGCGGTCTGGGTCGGGATGCCGGCCGGGCCTGCCTTGAAGAAGGTGTGCACGGCTTCGTCATCGGTCTGGGTGATGTCCCACTTGGCGATGGCTTCTTCCATGCTGCGGCTGTGCACGGTCGGCAGGTCGGTGTGCAGCAGGCCGCCACGGGCGAGCGATCCGAGGATGCTGAAGATGCCGCCGGCGCGGTGCACGTCTTCCATGTGGTACTTCTGGATGTTCGGCGCCACCTTGCACAGCTGCGGCACCTTGCGCGACAGGCGATCGATGTCGCGCAGGTCGAAATCGACTTCACCCTCCTGGGCTGCAGCCAGCAGGTGCAGGATGGTGTTGGTCGAACCGCCCATGGCGATGTCGAGCATCATGGCGTTCTCGAACGCCTTGAAGTTGGCGATGCTGCGCGGCAGCACCGACTCGTCGTTTTCCTGGTAGTAGCGCTTGCACAGCTCGACGATGGTGCGGCCGGCGGTGAGGAACAGCTGCTCGCGGTCGGCGTGGGTGGCCAGGGTCGAACCGTTGCCCGGCAGGGCCAGGCCCAGGGCTTCGGTCAGGCAGTTCATCGAGTTGGCGGTGAACATGCCGGAGCACGAACCGCAGGTCGGGCAGGCGCTGCGCTCGTACTCGGCGACTTTTTCGTCACTCGCGGTGGAGTCAGCGGCGATGACCATGGCGTCGACCAGGTCCAGGCCGTGGCTGGCCAGCTTGGTCTTGCCGGCTTCCATCGGGCCGCCGGAAACGAAGATCACCGGGATGTTCAGGCGCAGGGCGGCCATCAGCATGCCGGGGGTGATCTTGTCGCAGTTGGAGATGCAGACGATGGCGTCGGCGCAGTGGGCGTTGACCATGTACTCGACGGCGTCGGCGATGATCTCGCGGCTCGGCAGCGAGTACAGCATGCCGTCATGGCCCATGGCGATGCCGTCATCGACGGCGATGGTGTTGAATTCCTTGGCCACGCCACCGGCGCGTTCGATCTCGCGGGCGACCAGCTGGCCCAGGTCCTTCAGGTGCACGTGGCCCGGGACGAACTGGGTGAACGAGTTGGCGATGGCGATGATCGGTTTCTTGAAGTCTTCGTCCTTCATCCCGGTGGCGCGCCACAGGGCGCGGGCGCCGGCCATGTTGCGGCCTTGGGTGGAAGTCTTGGAACGATAATCAGGCATGAAACACTCCTGGCGGCTTAATCAGGTCACAAAAAGGGGAGTGAGCTTCTCTTGTCCTTTGTACCGCAGGCCGGTTGCCACTGGCACGGATGGGGCCGAAGACCGCGCGGGATCGCCGCGTGCTTGGCCAGAGCTCATAAACCCGCCGGGGATGACTGGCGATGAATAGGCCGATTCTACACCGCTGGCGCGGCGAGGGAATGCAGATGTGGATAGCTGGCGGGGAGATTGCAGCAGGAAAGGGCCGCCAGGCGGCCCTTTTTGGCAGATATCAGCTGTTTGGCAGCAAGCGGCAGGTGATGCTCTTGATGTAGCGGGTTTCGGCGATGGCCGGGTGCACCGGGTGGTCCGGGCCCTGGCCGCCGCGCTCGAGCAGCTGCAGGTTGCGGTCCAGGTGGCGGGCGCTGGTCAGCAGGATGTTGTGCAGGTCGTCCTCGGGCAGGTGCATCGAGCACGAGGCGCTGACCAGGATGCCGTCCTTGCTCAGCATGCGCATGGCCTGTTCGTTCAGGCGGCGGTAAGCCGCTTCACCGTTTTTCAGGTCCTTCTTGCGCTTGATGAAGGCGGGTGGGTCGGCAATGATCACGTCGAAGCGCTCTTCGGCGGCCTTCAGCTCGCGCAGGGCCTCGAACACGTCGCCTTCGATGCAGGTCAGCTTCTCGCTGATGCCGTTCAGCGCAGCGTTACGCTCGACACCATCCAGGGCAAAGCCCGAGGCATCCACGCAGAACACTTCGCTGGCGCCGAACGCACCGGCCTGTACGCCCCAGCCACCGATGTAGCTGAACAGGTCGAGCACGCGCTTGCCTTTGACATAGGGGGCCAGGCGCGCGCGGTTCATGCGGTGGTCGTAGAACCAGCCGGTCTTCTGGCCTTCGCGTACCGGGGCTTCGAACTTGACGCCGTTCTCTTCCAGCGGCACCCAGTCCGGCACTTCGCCGTAGACGGTTTCGACGTAGCGCTGCAGGCCTTCGGCGTCGCGGGCGGCGGAGTCATTCTTGAACAGGATGCCGCTAGGCTTGAGTACCTGGATCAGAGCGGCGATCACGTCATCCTTGTGCGCTTCCATGGTGGCCGAGGCCAGCTGCACCACGAGGATGTCGTAGAAACGATCGACCACCAGGCCCGGCAGCAGGTCGGAATCGCCGTACACCAGGCGGTAGCACGGCTGGTCGAACAGGCGCTCGCGCAGGGACAGGGCGACGTTCAGGCGGTGCACCAGTAACGACTTGTCCAGCGGCAGCTTGATGTCACGCGACAGCAGGCGGGCGCAGATCAGGTTGTTCGGGCTCAGCGCGACGATGCCCAGCGGCTTGCCGTTGGCCGCTTCGAGCACTGCCTGCTGGCCTGCCTGGAAGCCTTGCAGCGGGGTCGCGGAGACGTCGACTTCGTTGCTGTAGACCCACAGGTGGCCGGCGCGCAGGCGGCGGTCGGCATTGGCTTTGAGGCGAAGGCTGGGCAGGGACATGACGTCGCTCCGGGAAAAAAGAGCGGGATTATAGCCTGTTGCCTGCCTGCGCGTCCCTTGTAGGAGCGGCCTTGTGTCGCGAAAGGGGCGCGTAGCGGCCCCAGGTTTTCAGCTTCGCAGCAGAAATTGCCGGGGCCGCTTTGCGGCCCTTTCGCGACGCAAGGCCGCTCCCACAGTGATTCAGTGGTTGGTCGCCTGGCGCGTAAGGGGGGTAGAATCCCACGGTCCTTCACGAGTGTGCACGTATGTCCCAAGAACTCAGCGCCGAACAGATCCAGCAAGCCTTGCAAGGCATCACCATTCCGCCGCAGCCGCAGATCATGGTCGACCTGCAGTTCGAGCAGTACATGCCTGATCCGGATCTGGAAACCATCGCCAAGCTGATTTCCCAGGACCCAGGGCTTGCCGGTGCCTTGCTCAAGCTGGTCAACTCGCCGCATTTCGGCCTGTCGAACAAGATCGGTTCGATCCAGCGTGCGGTTAACCTGCTGGGCAGCCGTTCGATCATCAATCTGATCAATGCGCAGTCGATCAAAGGCGAGATGACCGACGAGACCATCGTCACCCTCAACCGCTTCTGGGACACCGCCCAGGACGTGGCCATGACTTGCCTGACCCTGGCCAAGCGTACCGGCATCCAGGCGGCCGACGAGGCTTATACCCTCGGCCTGTTCCACGACTGCGGTGTACCGCTGATGCTCAAGCGCTTCCCCGAGTACATGCAGGTGCTCGAAGACGCCTACGCCAAGGCTGGTGAGGAAACGCGCGTGGTCGATACGGAGAACCGCGCCTTCAATACCAACCATTCCGTGGTCGGCTACTTCACGGCCAAGTCCTGGCGCCTGCCGGAGCACATCAGCGCGGCCATCGCCAACCACCACAATGCCCTGGCGATCTTCCGCGAAGATTCGTCGCGCAATACCCAGAGCCAGTTGAAGAATCTGCTGGCCGTGCTGAAGATGGCCGAGCACATCTGCGCCTCGTACCGTGTGCTGGGCAACCAGAACATCGACCATGAGTGGAATGCGGTCGGCCCGCTGGTGCTGGACTATATCGGTTTGTCGGAGTACGACTTCGAGACCTTGAAACAGAACATTCGCGAGTTGGGCGGGCACTGATCCATGCCGGAATTACCTGAAGTCGAAACCACCCGGCGCGGGATTGCACCCCACCTGGTAGGCCAGCGCGTCAGCCGCGTGGTAGTGCGTGACCGGCGCCTGCGCTGGCCGATCCCCGAGGATCTCGACGTGCGCCTGTCCGGGCAGCGCATTGTCAGCGTCGAGCGCCGGGCCAAGTACCTGTTGATCAACGCCGAAGTGGGCACCTTGATCAGCCATCTGGGCATGTCGGGCAACCTGCGCCTGGTAGAGCTAGGTTTGCCTGCAGCCAAGCATGAACATGTCGATATCGAGCTGGAATCGGGGCTGATGCTGCGTTATACCGACCCGCGACGCTTCGGTGCCATGCTCTGGAGCCTCGACCCGCTCAGCCACGAACTGTTGCTGCGCCTGGGACCGGAGCCGCTGACCGACCTGTTCGACGGTGAACGGCTGTTCCAGCTGTCGCGCGGGCGCTCGATGGCGGTCAAGCCCTTCATCATGGACAACGCGGTGGTGGTCGGCGTGGGCAACATCTACGCGACCGAGGCGCTGTTCGCTGCCGGCATCGACCCGCGCCGTGAGGCGGGCGGGATTTCCCGGGCGCGCTACCTGAAGCTGGCAATCGAGATCAAACGGGTGCTGGCGGCGGCCATCGAGCAGGGCGGCACGACGTTGCGCGATTTCATTGGCGGTGACGGGCAGCCGGGGTACTTCCAGCAGGAATTGTTCGTCTACGGGCGGGGCGGTCAGCCGTGCAAGCTGTGCGGCACGGCCTTGCGCGAGGTGAAGCTGGGGCAGCGGGCGAGCGTGTTCTGCCCGCGCTGCCAGCGCTAGCCGTCTGCGTTCAGGCCTTGCCGGTGATCCGGCGGTACTTGGCCATCAGCTCGTCTTCGGTTTCCGGGTGCGCTTCATCCAGTGGGATGCAGTCGACCGGGCAGACCTGCTGGCACTGCGGCTCGTCGTAGTGACCCACGCACTGGGTGCACAGGTTCGGGTCGATCACGTAGATCTCTTCGCCTTGGGAGATGGCCTCGTTCGGGCACTCGGGTTCGCAGACGTCGCAGTTGATGCAATCGTCGGTGATGATCAGGGACATGGGGACTCCGGCCGGGGCGCTTCGCCCGGGCATGTTCAACGCTTTGGGCACAATTGTGCCGCATTCGCGCCCGCAGTGCACGCGGGCGCGATGATCAGGCGCGCAAGGTTACTTCTTGAAGCGTTCGGTCAGCGCCTCGGCCACCACCGGGTGGACGAACTTGCTGATATCTCCGCCCAACGCGGCTATTTCCCGCACCAGCGTCGAAGAAATGAACGAATAGCGCTCCGAAGGCGTGAGGAACAGACTCTCGACGTCGGGCGCCAGTTGCCGGTTCATGTTCGCCAGCTGGAACTCGTATTCGAAGTCCGACACTGCGCGCAGGCCGCGCAGGAACACGTTCGCGCCCTGTTCCTTGGCGAAGTGCGCCAACAGCGACGAGAAGCCGATGACTTCGACATTGGGCAGGTGCTTGGTGACCTCACGGGCGAGCTCGACCCGTTGCTCCAGCGGGAACAGGGGGTTTTTCTTCGGGCTGGCCGCCACCGCGATGATCACGTGGTCGAACAGGCGCGAAGCGCGCTCGACCAGGTCGCCATGGCCTTTGGTAATGGGGTCGAAAGTACCCGGGTACAACACTCGGTTCATCGCGTCATCCTGGCTGGAGTGCGTTGGGGAGTCGGATGGTAGCGCAGCGATTGCGCCCGGCCAAGTCATGCGGCCGGCTGATGGCACTATAGACAGGGCGTGTATTTGTTGTCATGCACTCTGTGCCAGGCGGGCAGCCAAGGCCTCGGTCAGCCGGGCGCTGACGGCGTACACCGACAACTGCGGGTTGGCGCCGATGCTGGTGGGGAACAGTGAACCGTCGTGGATCGACAGGTTTTCCAGCTGATGATGGCGGCCCAGGCTGTCGCAGACCGCCTGACGCGGGTCGTCACCCATTGCACAGCCCCCCATGACATGGGCGCTGCCCAGCCGGGTACGGAACGGTTCCAGGCGCAAGGCGTCGATCACGCGCTGAACCTCTGCCAGGCTGGTAGCGGCGCGGGCATCGCTGTGGGCCGGGGTGACCTGCGAGGCGCCGGCAGCGAACTGGATTTGCGCCATGCTGTGATAGGCGCGGCGCAGGCCGTCGCGCAAATAGTCGGTGAGCGGGTAATCCAGCACCGGCGAGCCGTCACCGCGCAATTCCACTGCCCCGCCTGTACTTTCGGGGTGAAAGCCGTCTCGCAGCAGGGCCAGCATCACGTGAGTGTGCGGTAACTCCGCCATGCGCTGGGCATTGTCGCTGCCGTATCCACCGAGCAGGGTGCTGGCCAGGGCCGGGTGCAAAGGTGGCACTTCCAGCTTGTAGCCCACCGGCCCATCGACGCCGTCTTGCCACTGGAAGTGGTCGCTGTAGATCGACTGAGGAGCGCCGTAGTACGGGTCGATACGGTCATTGAAGCGTGCCGTGCTGAAGTTCACCAGGTGCAGGAAAGTCCGTTTGCCCAGGCGACCATGCGGGTCGGGAACCTTGGAGCGCAGCAACAGGGCCGGGCTGTTGATACCGCCCCCGGCCACGATGTAGTGGCGGGCGCGCACGCTGATCTGCCGGCCAGTGGGGTGTACGCCTTGAGCATCCAGCGCCTGGCACTTCAGCCCGGCGATGCGCTCGCCATTGTGTTCGAAGCGCTCGGCGCGGGCGAGGTAGAGCAGTTCACCGCCATTTTCGAGGGTCGCCGGGATGCGCGTGACCAGCATCGATTGCTTGGCATTCACCGGGCAGCCCATGCCGCAATAGCCGAGGTTCCAGCAACCACGCACGTTGCGCGGGATCACCGCCCAGCGATAGCCAAGCCGTTCACAGCCGCGTCGCAGTACCTCGTTGTTGGCGTTCGCCGGCATCGCCCAGGGCGTGATGCCCAGGTCGTGCTCGATACGCTCGAACCAGGGCTGCATGTCTTGCTCCCCCAGGCCCGTGACGCCATGGGCTGTGGCCCAGTGCGCCAGCGTCTGCGGTGGCGTGCGAAAGCTCGAAGTCCAGTTGATCAGGGTGGTCCCGCCGACGGCGCGGCCTTGCAGGATGGTGATGGCGCCATCCTTGCTCATCCGGCCCAGGCCTTCCTGATAGAGGCTGGCGTAGGCCTCGTCTTCCAGCAAGTGGAAGTCGCTGCTGGTCTTCAGTGGGCCTTCCTCGATCAGCAGTACCTTGAAGCCAGCGGCGCTGAGCATCTGCGCGCTGGTGGCACCACCGGCTCCGCTGCCGATCACGGCGATATCGGCCTCCAGCGTCAGGTCCTGCTCCAGGCGTGAACCGTCATGGGTGATCCAGCCGCGTTCGAGGCCTTGGCGAAACGGGTCGGTTACTGGCATTGAGGATGCTCTTGTTGTCAGATCTTGGGTGGGCCGGGGTAGCCGCATGCGGCCCAGGCTTCCGGGCGCTCGTACCAGGCCATTTGCAGCAGCTGCAGCAGCGAGGCATGGCCCATGCGCAGCAGGTTCAGCGAGCTGTCCTGCCAGCGCTGCAGAAAGGCCGTTACCTGCGCGCTGCTGGCCTGCTCCCAGGCCCCCCAGACCCCGGTCAAAGGGCCACGGGTCAGCGGCAGGCTGAGCACATCGAACAATTGCCGGGTGAGCTTGAGCATTTCCGGCGACAGCGCCGCCAGTTTGTGGTCGAGGCTGTGCAGCACCAGTTCGTCGTTGGCCGAGGTGCCGGCGAGCACTACCGGAATCAGCGCAAGCAAGGCCGGCAGGTCATCGTCACGCAGCACCAGGTAGCCGGCTGCGGGCGTTTGCGCGCTGCAGCCGACCAGGCTGGCGGTGCTCAGGAAAAGGCTGGCGCCCAGGCTGAAGCGCAGCAGGTCACGGCGCTGCATCAGCGGATGAACAGCTTGTAGACCAGGCGCTGCAAGGCCTTGCCATAGGGCGGGTAGATCAGCCGCGCGGCATTCAGGCGCTGCTTGGCCAGCACTGCCTTGGCCTTGCTGAAGGTCAGGAAGCCTTCATGGCCATGGTAATGGCCCATGCCAGAAGGGCCGATACCGCCGAATGGCAAGTCGTCCTGGGCCACGTGCAGCAGGGTGTCGTTCAAGCACACACCGCCGGAATGGCTGTACTGCAGCACGTGCTGCTGCTCGCTGCGGTCGTAGCCGAAGTAGTACAGCGCCAGGGGGCGAGGGCGTTGACTGATGTAGGCCAGGGCTTCGTCGAGTTGGTCGTAAGGCACCAGCGGCAGCAACGGACCGAAGATCTCGTCCTGCATCACCTGCATGCTGTCGTTGACCCGGGTCAGCAAGTGCGGCGGCAGGCGCCGGCCCTGGCGCGTCTCGTCGGGATACAGGTCGAGCACCTGGGCGCCCTTGCTGCGGGCGTCGTCCAGCAGGTGCTGCAGGCGCTGTAACTGGCGTGGGTTGATGATGGCGCTGTAGTCGGGGTTGTCGGCGATGCGTGGGTACATGCGCTGCACGACCTTGCGATAGGCATCGGCGAAGTCGTTCAGGCGCTCGCGCGGCACCAGCACGTAGTCAGGTGCGACGCAGGTCTGGCCGGCGTTCAGGGTCTTGCCGAAGGCGATGCGCTCGGCGGCGGCGACCAGTGGCACGCTGGCCGAGACGATGGCGGGCGATTTTCCGCCCAGCTCCAGGGTCACCGGGGTCAGGTTTTGCGCAGCTGCCAGCATGACCTGGCGGCCGATGCTGGTGGCGCCGGTGAACAGCAGGTGGTCGAAGGGCAGGCGGGCGAACGCCTGGCCGACTTCGACTTCGCCCAGCACCACGCTGACCAGGTCCTCGGGAAACACCCGTTGCAGCAAAGTTTTCAGTGCCTGCGCGCTGGCCGGGGTGGACTCGCTGAGCTTGAGCATGACCCGGTTGCCGGCCGCGAGGGCACCAGTCAGCGGGCCGATGGCGAGAAACAGCGGGTAGTTCCATGGAACGATGATGCCCACCACGCCCAACGGCTGGTACAGCACGCGAGCGCTGGCTGGCTGGAAGGCCAGGCCCACGGCGCGCCGGGCCGGACGCATCCAGCGCTGCAAGTGGCGTTCGGCGTGGCGAATGCCCTGCACCGATGGCAGTAGTTCGGCCAGCAGGGTCTCGTCGGCGCTGCGCCCGCCGAAGTCAGCATCGATAGCCGCGATCAGCTGCTGTTGGTCTGCAAGCAGCGCCTCGCGCAGGCTTTTCAGCCACTGCCGCCGCTGAGCCGCTGGCGGCATGGGATTGCCGGCAAAGGCTTGGCGCTGAGCGGCGAACGTCGCTTCAAGGTCGGTGTCGGAATGCATAGGAGGCAAAGCGATGGGCGAGGTCACGGCGGTCTCTCGTCTGGGCTTGAAGTCCCTAGAGCCTATACTCTAATTCGTACCATGGTGCGACTTTTTTCGCTGGCGCAAACGGTGCATCAGCGGTGTGATTCACCGTAAGATGACCCATTATCGAAAGCCCGCAGACTGGGAGCTGAGCATGGCCCCGCGCATGAAAACCCGAGAGCGCATCGTGCAGAACAGCCTGGAGCTGTTCAACCAGCAGGGCGAACGCAGCGTCAGTACCAACCACATTGCCGCGCACATGGAAATCTCGCCCGGCAACCTGTACTACCACTTCCCCAACAAGCAGGCGATCATCGCCCTGCTGTTCAGCCAGTACGAAGAGCTGGTGGACAGCTTCCTGCGCCCGCCGCAGGGCCGCGCGGCCACGGTCGAGGACAAGCGGTTCTACCTCAAGGCACTGCTCGCGGCGATGTGGAACTACCGCTTCCTGCACCGTGACCTGGAACACCTGCTGGAAAGCGACCCCGAACTGGCCGCCCGCTACCGGCGCTTTTCCGAACGCTGCCTGCGCCAGGGCCAGGCGATCTACCGCGGCTTCGTCGATGCCGGGATCCTGACCATGGCGCCTGCGCAGATCGAATCGCTGACCATCAATGCCTGGATCGTGCTGACTTCGTGGGTACGTTTTCTCAGCACCACGCGCGAACATTCTGCGCACCTGGGTGAAGAAGCCTTCAAGCGTGGCGTCTATCAGGTGCTGGTGCTGGAGCTGGGTTTCGTCACCAGTAACGCCCGCAGCGCCGTGGACGCCCTGTGCCAGGAATTCCACGTTCCGTTCAATCAGGCCCTGGAACAGTAACCAGGGCCTTCGAGCCATCGATCAGGAGATTGTCATGCCCCTTGCGCAATTGATCACCCCGCAACAGCTGGCCGAGCGTCTGGACTCGCCCAAGCTGGTGATCCTTGATTGTCGTTTTGCCCTGGAGGATGTGGATTACGGCCAACGCAGTTACGCCGAGGGGCATATCGCCGGGGCGCATTTTGCCGACCTGGAGCGTGACCTGAGCGGGCCGGTGATTAAAGGCCGTACCGGCCGCCATCCGCTGCCGGACCCGCATCGCCTAATCGAGCGCCTGCGTGAATGGGGCCTGGATGACGACAGCGAAGTGGTGCTGTACGACGATGGCCCTGGCGCCTTTGCCGCCCGAGCCTGGTGGTTGCTGGTCTGGCTGGGCAAGCGCAGTGGCGTGGCTATCCTCGACGGTGGCCTCAAGGCCTGGCATGCGGCGCACCTGCCGCTGAGCCTGGATGCGCCGGCCAAACGCGAGGGGACGTTCAGTGGCGAGGCGGACGCCAAGCTGCTGATCGACGCCGAGCACCTGGCCAAGCGCCTGGGCAGCCCTGACCTGACCCTGATCGATGCCCGTGCATTGCCGCGCTTCCGGGGTGAGGTCGAGCCGATCGACCCTGTGGCAGGGCATATTCCGGGCGCCCAGTGCGCAGCCTTCAACGAAAACCTCGGTGCCGATGGACGATTCCTGACACCGGAACAGCTCAAGCAGCGCTTTGCCGAGAAATTGGCCGGACGTGCCCCGGAACAATTGGTGGCCTACTGCGGGTCAGGGGTGACGGCTTGCCATAACCTGTTTGCCCTGGCGCTGGCGGGGTATCCGTTGGGCAGGCTGTATGCCGGGTCGTGGAGTGAGTGGATCAATGATCCCAAGCACGGTGTGGCGACTGGCGAGTAATCACTGACCGTCGACCAGCCACTGCGGAATCCGCCGCTCCAGGTAATAGCCCGGGTTCCGCAGGCTGCCGTCGACAAACCCGACATGCCCACCCCGTTCATGCAGCTCGAATTGCGTCTGTGCTGCCAGTTCACTGGCTGAGGGCAGGCTGTGGCCGAACACGAACGGGTCATCGGTGGCATGAATGATCAGCGTCGGCGTGCGGTTTTCCCCCAGATAGAACCGGCTCGATGAGCGTCGATAGTAATCGTGGGCGTCGTTGAAACCGTTGAGCGGCGCGGTGACCTTGCCGTCGAAATCCCAGAATGTTTTCAACCTGCCCAATGGCCCCAGTCGGTCGAGTGCAGCCAGCCCCTCGTAATGTCCGCGGTCGCGAAAGTGCCGTTGTTTTACCTGCACGTAGGCCATCATCTCGCGCATGAAGTGCGCCTGGTACACCTTGGAGAAGCCCTGGCCGATGCGGTCAGCGCACTGGTCCAGGCGAAACGGCACCGATACGGCCACTGCGGCTTCCAGTTGGCTGGCAGAGCCACTTTCCCCCAGGTACTTGAGCAGCACATTGCCGCCCAGCGAGTAGCCGACGGCATACAGCGGAGCCAATGGGCGTTGGGCGTGGAGGTGGGCGACCACCTCGGCGAGGTCCTCGCTGGCACCGGAGTGATAGCTTCGCGGCAACAGGTTGGGTTCGCCCGAGCAACCGCGCCAGTTCACCGCCACACTGGCCCAGCCGCGGGCTTGCAGCGACTGTTGCAGGCCTTTGACGTAGGGCGAATGGGATGAACCTGTCAGGCCATGCAGCACCAGCACCAGCGGCGCATCCGGGCTATGCGGCCCATGCCAGTCGAGGTCGAGAAAATCGCCATCAGCCAGCCACAGGCGTTCACGGCTTCGTTCCAGCGTCGGCAGCTTGCGCCACAGCGGCCCCCACAGGGTTTGCAGGTGGGGGTTGGACAGGCCGATGGCCGGGCGGAACGTGGCGGTGAGACTGGGCATGCTGGGCGACTCGTGATTTGCCCGCGTAGAGTGCCATGAAACCCCGCCACTGTACCTGCCCTATTGGTAGGGGGCTGGCAGAGGTTGTTGCTCGACGCTTGGGCCGACACTGACTTGTACGATGTAGCTTAGGTCGAGATGGCGCTGCATGGCGGCGCGGACATCTGCCGGCGTCAACTTGTTGATGCGCTCGAGGTAGGTGTTGAGATGATCGTCAGGTTGACGTTGATGGGTCAGCTCCGAAAGCAATCCCGCCAGGCGCTTGTTCTGGGCGACACCACGCAGCAATTGCCCTTCCAGTTGTTTGCGTGCCACTTGCAACTCGGCCTCTGTTGGGCCTTGCTCGATGAAGTCGCCCAACAAGTTCGCAACCAGAGCCTGGGAGCCCTCCACATGCGCTGGGGCGACTTCCCATTCGACGGTGAACAGCCCGCCTGCCCGCAATGGCGATACACGGGTGTGCACGCCGTAAGTGAGGCCTCGGCGTTGGCGCAATTCCACCATCAGGCGCGATTCGAACCCTTCGCCCAGCACATCGCTGGCCAGTACCAGTGCCGGGAAATCCGGGTCATTGGCGGGTACGTTCAAGGGAAGAGCCAGCAGGACTGCACTGCTCGTGCCGGGCTGTTCGACTTTCAGGGTCGCGCTGGTAGCTGGCGGAACAGTGGGGAGGTCTGCTGCCGACCAGCCCTGTGGCAGAGCCTGGCTGATCTGGTGCGAGAGTGCTTGAGCCTCGGTCAGGGAAAGGTCTCCGACCATGACCATCTCCAGGTTGCTGGCGGAATAGGCGCGTTGATGGAATGTTCGCAAGTCGTCTGTGCTAACCGCCGTTACACCCTGTTCCGTGCTGCCCAGTGGGCAGCCATAAGGATGGCCGTTGAACAAGTGGCGGAAGGCTTCGATACGCGCCCTCGATGCAGGGCGGCGCTCGCGTGAAGCGCTGCTCTGCAGCAACTGCTGTTTGACCTTGTCCAGAGCCGAGGAAAGGAATGCAGGATGTGCCACAAGGTTGGTGAAAAGCGCCAGGGCCGGCTCTAGCAGGGCCTGGGTGCTCAGGCTACGCAGGCTCAGCGTTGCATGTTCCAGGCGTATCTGCTTTTCGATGATCGCACCCAGGTATTCGATGCGCTCGGCCTGTTGAGCTGCCGTGTACTGATGGCTGCCTTCGTCGAGCATGTACAACGTCAAGGCTGCCAGGCCTGGGTGCGCAGTGTCCTGAGCAGTGCCGGCCTTGAATCTCAGTATCACATCGACGATTGGTAACCCGCGAGCTTCGACGAACTTCACGCCTGCCCCCGCTTCTGTTGTCCAGGCTTGCACTTGGGTTCGGACAGACTCGAACTGATCCAGGTCGAGCCCCTGGGCGGAGACCAGTCCGCCGTAAATGCTGTTGGTCTCGGTAGGCTTTGGTGTAGGAGTCGAGTCATGCATGATTGCTTTCCTTGTTGTGCATGAAAGTCATGGCGACGCGGGAATCGGTCAGGAACTCAAGGGCTGCCTGGCCAACCTGTTCGGCTGTCACGGCTTCGATGGCTTTTCGCTCATTTTCCAGCGCAATGGGGTCCAGGCCGCAGGCGGCCTGTTTGCCGATGACCTGTGCTTGCTGGTCGATGTCGTCCCTTTCGAACAATTGCCTGGCCAGCAGGCGAACCTTGGCGCGCTGGAGGTCTTCCCTGGAAGGCGCCGACTGGCGAAAGGCTTCGATTTCCAGCATCAGCCTTGCGGCTGCGATTTCTGGCGTTACCTGCGGACTGCAGAATGCGTAGAGCGCCAGCAAGCTGTCACCGCGCTGCCAGGGTTCATAGGCAGATCTCAGGCCCTGCAGAATCGGGTCATCCAGAACCAGTCGTCGTTGCAGGATGCTGCTGTATCCGTCGGCAAGCAGATCGGGCAGGAGCCGCAATGCGTAAGCTTGTTCGCTGGATTGGGCAGTGCGTTGGCTGGGCAGGTTGAAACTGAGAATCGCGCCTGTGTACTGGCCCGGTAGCCGAATCGTCTGATGGCGTCGACTCTGCAAAGGGGGAGCGGCGGGTGTCACTCGCGCTGGCAGGCGGTTGGCCGGGATCGTTGCAAAGTGCCGTACTACCAGGCTTTGCAGCTGTGGCAGGGTAATGTCGCCGGCGATTGCAAGTGTGGCGTTGTTGGGTCGGTACCAGGTCTGGTACCAGGTCCTGGCCGCAGCAGGCGTCAACTGCTCAAGATCAGCTTGGTGGCCAATGACGGGAATGCCATAGCCGCCGAAGCCGTAAGCCAGTGACTGGTGATGTTCCAATGCCAGTGCCAAGGGGCTGTTGTCGACTTGTTCTCGGCGCTCGGCCATGACCACATTCAGTTCGCGAGCGAAAGGTGTATCGCTGAGTGTGGCGCTGGTCATGACATCAGCCATGGCCTCCAGAGCAATCTCCAGGCGGCTGCTTGGCAGCGTCAGCGGAAAGACCGTGGCATCGGTTGAAGTGAATGCATTGGGATTACCGCCAAGACGAGTCATGACAGCCGAGTATTGGCCATCTGTCAGTTTGCTGCTGCCTTCGAACAGCAGATGCTCAAGGGCGTGGGAGAGACCGGTATGGCCCGCTGGTTCGTAGCTCGAACCGACGTGATACCAGAGCTGCGTACTGACCAGCGGTGCGCGGTGGTCTTCACGCAGGTAGATGCGCAGGCCGTTGGAGAGGCTGAACGACTGTACCGTGCTGCCCGGGAGGGGCGTGAAAGGGCGTTCGATCATGGTTGAAGTGCTCCTGCAAGAACGAGGGAGCAACTTCAACCATGCTGGCGGCGGATTTGCGGTAACTAAGTACGGCTTGCGGTGTCAGCCCCGTTGCCAGAGCGCGTAATGCACCTGGCCGGTCTTCTTCTCACGGTGCAGGCGCCAGTTGCCGGGCATCGGCAGCGTCGACGGGGCGGCCTCGCTTTCGGTGTAGATCCACGCCTGTTCGCGCAGCCACTGGTTCTGCTCCAGCAGGTTGCAGGTGTTGGCCAGCAGGTCCTGGTGGAACGGCGGGTCGAGGAACACCACGTCGAATTGCTGCTTGGCCGGATTCTGCAAATAACGCAGGGCGTCGGTCTGCAGGATCTGCCCGCGCGGGCAGCGCAGGAGCTCGAGGTTGTTCTTCAGGTTGCTGATGGCCGCCGGGTTGCTGTCCAGCGCCACGGCATTCTCGGCGCCACGGGACAGCGCCTCCAGCACCAGGGCGCCACTGCCGGTGAAGGCATCCAGCACCTGGGCGCCTTCGATGTAGGGCGCCAGCCAGTTGAACACGGTTTCGCGCACGCGGTCAGGCGTTGGGCGCAGGCCCTCGCCTTCCGGTACCGCCAGGCGGCGGCTGCGCCACTCGCCGGCGATGATGCGCAGGTGACCCTGGCCCTTGCTTTGGCCCTGCTGCGGGCGGGCGGGAGGGGTGGATCTAGGCATTAGTGCTCCGGTACGCCGAGCGGCTGCTCGGACGGTTTGTCAGTGGGGGCAGGCAGTGGCTGCTGTGGCACTTTTGGGCCAACGGTGACGATCACCAGTTTATCGGCTGCCAGGTGCTTGTTCATCGCCGTTTTGACTTGTTCGACAGTCAGCGCCTGGGACTGCTGCATGAAGTCTTCCAGCCAGGTCAGTGGCAGGTTGTAGAAGCCGATGGCACCGAGTTGGCCGACGATGCTGGCGTTGCTGGCATTGGACAGCGGGAAGCTGCCGGCCAGTTCGCGTTTGGCGTCGTCCAGTTCCTGCTGGGTCGGGCCGCTCTTGAGGTAATCGGCGAGGATGTCCTGGACCAGCTTGAGCGTACCCTCACTGAGTTCGGCGCGGGTCTGCAGGTTGATCATGAACGGGCCACGCACCTGCATCGGGCTGAATACCGAGTACACACCGTAGGTCAGGCCGCGTTTTTCGCGGACTTCGCTCATCAGGCGGGTGCCGAAGGCACCGCCGCCGAGGATCTGGTTGCCCAGCGACAGGGCCGGCCAGTCCGGGTCCTGGCGGTCGATACCGAGTTCGGCGAGCATCAGGTGAGTCTGCTTGCTCGGGAAGTCGATATGGGTGACGCCGGCCTTGGGTTCAACCGGCTGGGCCGGTTTGGCCAGTGCCGGGCCTTTGGGCAGGGCAGCGGACACCTGGGCGGCGACGGCCTCGGCTTCCTCGCGGCTGAGGTCGCCGACCAGGGCGATCACTGCGTTGCCAGCGGCATAGGCCTTGGCGTGGAAGGCGCGCAACTGCTCGAGGGTGATGCCTGGCACGCTCTCGGCGCTGCCATCGCTTGGTTGAGCGTAAGGGTGGTCGCCGTAGAGCTTGCTGAACAGGGCCTTGCCAGCGATCTTGCCGGGGTTCTGTTTCTCGTACTCGAAACCAGCCAGCAGCTGGTTCTTGATGCGTTTCAGTGCATCTTCCGGGAAGGTCGGCTTGCCGGTCACTTCGGCGAACAGCTTGAGGGCTGGCTCGCGCTTGTCCTTGGCGCTCAGGCTGCGCAGCGAGGCCACGGCCATGTCGCGGTAGGAACCGTTGCCAAAGTCGGCACCCAGGCCTTCGAAGCCTTCGGCGATGGCGGTCACGTCCTTGCCGGCCACGCCCTCGTTGAGCATGGCGTTGGTCAGGGTGGCCAGGCCGGGGGTGTTGCCGTCCTGGCTGCTGCCGGCGGCGAAGGTCACGCGCAGGTCGAACATCGGCAGCTCTCGGGCCTCGACGAACAATACCCGGGCGCCTTCGGCGGTGGTCCAGTGCTGGATGTTCAGCTGGCGCCGGCTGGGCGCCTTGCCGTCAAGCTCGGCCAGCGATTGCAGGGTATTGGCCGGGCGCGCGGCGCTGCTTTCGGCTTCGGAATGCGCCGGGCGGGCGAGCACGGCGGCCACGGCCACTACCAGCGCGATGATGCCCGTGCCGATCAGGGTGTAGCGTGGTGCGCTGCGATCACTCATGAGCGGACTCCTCGGGCAGTACATGGGCAACGCTCAGGCGTTCGCGGGTGAAATAGGTGCGTGCGGCGTTTTGCACGTCTTCCGGGGTGACGCGCTTGAGTTCGTCCAGCTCGCTGTCGATCAGCTTCCAGGACAGGCCGACGGTTTCCAGCTGGCCAATGGTGGTGGCCTGGCTGCTGATGGAGTCGCGGTCGTAGACCAGGCCGGCGATGACCTGGGCACGCACGCGCTCCAGCTCTTCGGCGCTCGGCGGGGTGGTCTTGAGCTCGTCGAGCAGCTGCCAGACGCCTTTTTCGACGTCGGCCAGGGTTTTCTGCTTCTGCACGTTCGGCGTGGCCGAGATCAGGAACAGGCTGTCGCCACGGGTGAAGGCGTTGTAGCTGGACGAGGCGCCGGCCACCAGCTCCTGGCCCCGTTCCAGGCGTGCCGGCATGCGCGCGCTGTAGCCGCCATCGAGCAGCGCCGAGATCAGCCGCAGGGCGTGTACGGTGCGTGGGTCCTTGGCGGTGGCCAGGCCCGGTACGTTGAAGCCGTAGATCAGGCTAGGCAACTGGGTGCGCACGTGCAGGGTCAGTTGGCGCTGGCCTGGCTCGGCCAGCTCCAGCGGCAGTTTGGCCGGTGGCACGGTGCGCTTGGGAATGCTGCCGAAGTATTTCTGTGCCAGGCCTTTGACTTCATCGGCGGTGACATCACCGACCACCACCAGGGTGGCGTTGTTCGGCGCGTACCAGGATTCGTACCAGTGGCGCAGCTCCTCGACCTTCATGCGCTCGAGGTCGGCCATCCAGCCGATGGTCGGGGTGTGGTAGCCGCTGGCCGGGAAGGCCATGGCGCGGAACAGCTCGAAGGCCTTGGAGCTTGGCTGGTCATCGGTACGCAGGCGGCGCTCCTCCTTGATCACCTCGATTTCGCGGGCGAACTCGTCGGCAGGCAGCCGCAGGCTGGCCAGGCGGTCGGCCTCCAGCTCCAGGGCCACCGGCAGGCGGTCGCGGGCCAGCACCTGGTAATAGGCGGTGTAGTCGTCGCTGGTGAAGGCGTTTTCTTCCGCGCCGAGGTCACGCAGGATGCGCGAGGCCTCGCCGGGGCCGATCTTGGCGCTGCCCTTGAACATCATGTGCTCCAGGGCATGGGACAAGCCGGTCTGGCCCGGGGTCTCATAGCTGGAACCGACCTTGTACCAGATCTGCGAGACGACCACCGGGGCGCGGTGGTCTTCGCGCACGACCACCTTGAGGCCGTTGTCGAGGATGAATTCGTGGGTCGGTTGCACGTCGGCGGCAAAGGCCGCAAGCGGCAGGCAGAGCGTGCTGAGCAACAGGCCAGCGGCGCGGCGGGCTAGAGCATTCATACGGTGATTAACCTGTTCGGCGGCCCGCTGGTTTAGCGTCGGCGGGCCAGGAGGTGCTAGGATACTGATCCGGTTGCCTGGCGACCATGCCTGTCGCCGTTCTGGCCCGCAGGCCCATTAAGACAAAACATTGCGCATGAACCAGTCGGATTCAAAATAGTCTGTTCTGCGTTTAGAGAATTCCCGATGCGCCAGCTGCTGGCCCATCGCTACCCTGAGATAGCCGTCTTCCATGTTTGGTTCCAACGACGACAAAAAAGCGCCGGCCGAGGCTGGCGAGAAAAAAGGCCTGTTCAGCTGGTTTCGCAAGAAGCCGCAGCAACCTGTCGCCGAACAGCCTCAAACGCCCGAGCCACAAGCGCCCGAGGTGCAGCCAGCCGAGCCGGTAGCGCCGCAGCCTGCAGCCGAGCAGCCGCTTGTCGAGGCGCCACAGCCTGCACCGGTCGAGCCTGTACTTCCGGTGGTCGAAGCGCCTGTGCCAGAGCCGGTCGCTTCCCAGCCAGTGCAGGCGCCTGAGCCTGAGCCGGTTGCCTCTGCACCGCTGGTCGCGCCGGCGCCTGAACCTGTCGCCTCCATGCCTCTGCAAGCGGCGCCGGTCGAGGTTGCCCCGGTAGTCGAGCATGCTGCCCCTGTCAGCAACCTGGTGCTTCCGGTAGCCGAAGAGCCTGTGGCGCTGGTGCCAGACCTTGAGCCGAAGGCGCCGCCGGTGATACCGGAGCGTCCGGCACCGGAGCCGGTGGTCGTGGCTCCTGTCGCAGTCCCTGCGCCCGCCGAGCCGGAACCAGCCCCCGTGGTGGCTGCCCCGGTTGCCACCGAACAGTCCAAGCCCGGTTTCTTCGCCCGCCTCAAGCAGGGCCTGTCGAAGACCAGCGCCAGCATCGGCGAAGGCATGGCCAGCCTGTTCCTGGGCAAGAAAGTCATCGATGACGACCTGCTCGACGAGATCGAAACCCGGCTGTTGACCGCCGACGTCGGCGTCGAGGCGACCTCGGCCATCGTCCAGAACCTGACCCAGAAGGTTGCCCGCAAGCAGCTGGCTGACGCCGACGCGCTGTACAAGTCGCTGCAGGAAGAGCTGGCCGCATTGCTGCGCCCGGTCGAGCAGCCGCTGAAGGTCCAGGCGCAGAACAAGCCCTACGTGATCCTCGTGGTCGGCGTGAACGGCGCCGGCAAGACCACCACCATCGGCAAACTGGCCAAGAAGCTGCAGCTGGAAGGCAAGAAGGTCATGCTGGCTGCCGGTGACACCTTCCGTGCCGCTGCCGTGGAGCAGTTGCAGGTCTGGGGCGAGCGTAACCAGATCCCGGTGATCGCCCAGCATACCGGCGCCGATTCCGCCTCGGTGATCTTCGACGCCGTGCAGGCCGCCAAGGCCCGTGGTGTCGATGTGCTGATCGCCGACACCGCCGGCCGCCTGCACACCAAAGACAACCTGATGGAAGAGCTGAAGAAGGTCCGCCGGGTCATCGGCAAGCTCGACGCCGAGGCACCGCACGAAGTGCTGCTGGTACTCGACGCCGGTACCGGGCAGAACGCCATCAGCCAGGCCAAGTACTTCAACCAGAGCGTCGAGCTGACCGGCCTGGCCCTGACCAAGCTGGACGGCACTGCCAAAGGCGGGGTGATCTTTGCCCTGGCCAAGCAGTTCAGCATCCCGATCCGCTTCATCGGCGTCGGTGAAGGTATCGACGACCTGCGTACTTTCGAAGCCGAGCCGTTCGTCAAGGCTCTGTTCGCCGAGCGAGACTGACCATGATCCGATTCGAACAGGTTGCCAAGCGCTACCCTAACGGCCATGTCGGCTTGCATGAGCTGAGTTTCCGGGCGCGCCGGGGCGAATTCCTGTTCGTCACCGGGCACTCGGGCGCGGGCAAGAGCACCTTGCTGCGCCTGCTGCTGGCCATGGAACGCCCGACCAGCGGCAAGTTGATGCTGGCCGGGCAGGACCTGGGCCAGATCAGCAATGCGCAGATCCCGTTCCTGCGCCGGCAGATCGGCGTGGTGTTCCAGAACCACCAGCTGCTGTTCGACCGCACGGTGTTCAACAACATCGCCCTGCCGCTGCAGATTCTCGGCTTGTCCAAGGCCGAGATCGCCAAGCGCGTGGACTCGGCGCTGGAGCGGGTGTCGCTGTCCGACAAGGGCGAGCTGTTCCCGGCCGACCTGTCCACCGGCCAGCAGCAGCGGGTCGGTATCGCCCGCGCCATCGTCCACCAACCGGCCTTGCTGCTGGCGGATGAGCCCACCGGTAACCTCGACCCGCGCCTGGCCGCAGAGATCATGGGCGTGTTCGAGGACATCAACCGCCTGGGCACCACGGTTCTGATCGCCAGTCACGACCTGGCACTGATTGCGCGCATGCGCCACCGCATGCTGACCCTGCAGCGCGGTCGTCTGATCGGCGATGGGGAGGCCGGGCAATGAGCACTACACGTACACCAAAGGTTTCCGAGCGCGTTGCGCCCAAGGCCGCCGACCCGCAGCCGGCCAAGAAGAAGGGCGGCGATCACGACGACGACGGCCCGGACTTCCGCACCCTGCTACACGCCTGGCTGGAGAGCCATCGCGCCAGCCTGGCCGACAGCCTGCGGCGCCTGGGCAAGCAGCCGATCGGTAGCTTCTTCACCTGCCTGGTGATGGCCGTGGCCCTGAGCATGCCCATGGGCCTGTCGCTGCTGTTGAAGAACATCGAGGTGCTGGGTGGCTCCTGGCAGCGCGCTGCGCAGATTTCGCTGTACCTCAAGCTCGATGCGGGCAGCCAGCAGGGTGAAGCCCTGCGCGACGACATCAGGCGCATGCCGGGTGTCGCCGACGCCCAGTACGTAAGCCCCGGGCAGGCCCTGGAAGAGTTCCAGCAGCAGTCCGGGCTGGGCGAAGCCCTGCGCGAGCTGCCTGATAACCCTTTGCCTGGTGTGGTGGTGGTGACCCCGACCGAAGTCGACAAGCCGGCCCTGGAAGCCCTGCGTCAGCGCCTGTCGGAGCTGCCAAGGGTGGAGAACGCGCAGCTGGACCTGGTATGGGTGGAGCGCCTGGCGGCAATCCTCAAGCTGGGCGACCGCTTTGTCTTCGGTTTGGCAGTGATGCTGATTTCTGCGCTGCTGTTAGTAATCGGTAACACAATTCGTCTACATATCGAAAACCGCCGTATCGAGATCGAAGTGATCAAGCTGGTAGGCGGCACCGACAGCTACGTGCGCCGGCCTTTCCTGTACATGGGCGCCTTGTACGGCCTGGGTGCGGGCGTTCTGGCCTGGGCCATCCTGGCCTTCGGCCTGAACTGGCTGAACGAGGCCGTGGTAGGGCTGTCCGGGCTGTATGGCAGTGACTTCGCTCTGGGCGGAGTGCCAGCGTCCGATGGTCTGTCGCTCTTGATCGGAGCGGTGCTGTTGGGGTATATCGGTGCATGGATCGCAGTCGCCCGCCACTTGAACGAGCTGGCACCGCGATAGTTTTTACGTGCCAGCATTGACATTTTCTTCACGATGGAACTTGTACGGTCGTTCCGGGTCAATGTTGGCAGCGCTCACAAGGCGCGAGTTTTGAAAGTCGGAGGTTCTTGAATGACCACATCGTTGCAACCTGCCTATGCCCTGGTACCCGGTGCAAACCTGGAAGCCTACGTGCACACGGTCAACAGCATTCCGCTGTTGTCTGTCGAGCAGGAGCGTGATCTGGCCGAGCGTCTCTACTATGAGCAGGATCTCGAGGCCGCTCGGCAAATGGTGATGGCCCACCTGCGTTTCGTTGTACATATCGCGCGTAGCTATGCAGGCTACGGGCTGGCCCAGGCCGACCTGATCCAGGAAGGCAACGTCGGCCTGATGAAGGCGGTCAAGCGCTTCAACCCGGAAATGGGCGTGCGCCTGGTATCCTTCGCCGTGCACTGGATCAAGGCAGAGATCCACGAATTCATCCTGCGCAACTGGCGCATCGTCAAGGTGGCCACCACCAAGGCCCAGCGCAAGCTGTTCTTCAACCTGCGCAGCCAGAAGAAGCGTCTGGCCTGGCTGAACAATGACGAAGTGCATCGCGTGGCGGAAAGCCTCGGCGTCGAGCCCCGTGAAGTGCGCGAGATGGAAAGCCGCCTCAGTGGCCAGGACATGGCCTTCGACCCGGCAGCCGAAGCGGATGACGACAGCGCCTTCCAGTCGCCTGCGCATTATCTGGAAGACCACCGCTACGACCCGGCTGTGCAGCTGGAGGACGCCGATTGGAGCGACAACTCCACCAGCAACCTGCACGAAGCGCTGCAAGGCCTGGATGACCGTAGCCGCGATATTCTCTACCAGCGCTGGTTGGCGGAAGAAAAGGCCACGTTGCATGAGCTGGCTGACAAGTACAGCGTGTCGGCTGAGCGTATTCGCCAGCTGGAGAAGAATGCGATGAACAAGGTCAAGGCGCTGATCACCATCTGATCAAGCCTGGCTGCATTGAAAAGCCGCTGACCCGAGAGGGTGAGCGGCTTTTTTGTTGAGGCTCATGGCCTGCGCGAGCTGTCCAGTTGCATCAGGTAGCTGGGGCCGCCCAGCTGGCTCATCTGCCGGCGAATCCAGCCGGCCCGGCTGGCTACATAGGCGCTGGGCCGGCTGGCACTCCATTTGATCGGGCTCGGCAGCACGGCGGCCAGCTGGGCGGCCTGCTGGCGGGTCAGTCGGCTGGCATCCACGCCAAAGTGATAACGCGCCGCAGCCTGCGCACCGAACACACCTTTGCCCCATTCGGCGCTGTTCAGGTAGACCTCGAGAATCCGCTCCTTCGACCAGAACAGTTCGATCAGCGCGGTGAACCAGGCCTCCAGGCCCTTGCGGAAATAGCTGCGTCCAGACCACAGGAACAGGTTCTTGGCCACCTGCTGAGTCAGGGTGCTGGCCCCTCGAATGCTGCCGCCACGCTCGTTGTACGCCAGCGCCGCCTGGATGGCTGGAATGTCGAAGCCCCAATGGCTGGCGAACTTCTGGTCCTCACCGGCTATGACCGCCACCTTGAGCTCGTCGGAGATGTTCTCCCACGGTTCCCAGTCGCGTTGCAAGTCGATCGGTTCGCCACTCACCCATGATTGCACCTTGCGTTCTAGCATCAGGGCCGTGCCAGGCGGTGGTACCCAGCGAAACACCAGCACCAGCACGATGCTGCCGGCAGCGAACCAGAGCAGGGCGCGGGCGAGGCGGCGGAGAATGGATGACAGCATGGCAATGGCTTGGCCGGACCGTTGGAACGGGCCATTATACAGACCCGATAACAGGAGTCGTCCCATGCTTCGCAGCTTCCTCATGCTCGCCGCCTTTTTCGGCTTTACCGGCGTCGCCTTGGGCGCATTCGCCGCACATGGGTTGAAGAATCGCCTGACGGCCGATTACCTGGCCATTTCCCATACGGGAGTGACCTATCAGTTGGTGCATGCCCTGGCGATATTCGGTGTCGCCGTGCTCTCGGCGCACCTGCCGGGGCGCCTGGTCGGCTGGGCCGGCGGTCTGTTCGCCCTGGGGATCGTGCTGTTCTCCGGTAGCCTGTATCTGCTGACCCTCAGCGGCCTGGGCAAACTGGGCATCATCACCCCGATCGGCGGTCTTTGCTTCCTCGCCGGTTGGCTGTGCCTGGGCCTGGCTGCCTGGCGCCTGGGCTGACCAAACGGTCCACAATCGCGACTAATGGCGTGCAGTGCCCTTGGGTTCATGCGTGGATCGGCGCTAGAATGCGGGCCCCAAAGAACAATGGTGGCCGTGCGCATGCGCATTCAACTGAACGGTGAACCTTACGAATTGCCCGCTGGCGAAAGCGTCGCGGCCCTGCTGACCCGCCTGGAACTGACCGGGCGCCGGGTGGCAGTGGAACTCAACCTGGATATCGTGCCGCGCAGCCAGCACGACAGCACGCAGCTGAGCGAAGGCGACCAGGTCGAAGTGGTCCACGCCATCGGCGGCGGCTGAGTCCGGCCCGGCGATTCACCTGCAAGCCCAGCAATCTTTTCCCGAGGAACAACGATGAGCAACGTTCGTAGCGACAAGCCCTTCATCCTGGCCGGGCGCACTTTCCAGTCGCGCCTGCTGGTCGGCACCGGCAAGTACCGTGACATGGAAGAAACCCGCCTGGCCACCGAGGCCTCGGGTGCCGAGATCGTCACCGTGGCCGTGCGCCGGACCAACCTTGGCCAGAATGCGGGCGAGCCGAACCTGCTCGACGTGTTGTCGCCCGACAAGTACACCATCCTGCCGAACACCGCAGGTTGCTTTGACGCTGTCGAGGCGGTGCGTACCTGCCGTCTTGCCCGCGAGCTGCTCGATGGCCACAAGTCCCACGAGTCGCGCACCCTGGTGAAGCTGGAAGTGCTGGCCGACCAGAAAACCCTGTTCCCCAACGTGATCGAAACCCTCAAGGCCGCCGAAGTGCTGGTCAAGGACGGGTTCGACGTGATGGTCTACACCAGCGACGACCCGATCATCGCCCGCCAGCTGGCCGAAGCCGGCTGCATCGCGGTAATGCCGCTGGCCGGCCTGATCGGCACTGGCCTGGGCATCTGCAACCCGTACAACCTGCAGATCATCCTGGAAGAGTCCAAGGTGCCGGTGCTGGTTGACGCGGGTGTCGGTACCGCCTCCGATGCCACCATCGCCATGGAAATGGGCTGTGAAGCCGTACTGATGAACTCGGCCATCGCCCACGCCCAGCAGCCGGTGCTGATGGCCGAGGCCATGAAGCACGCCATCCTCGCTGGCCGCATGGCCTACCTGGCCGGCCGCATGCCGAAAAAACTTTATGCCAGCGCCTCTTCGCCGCTGGATGGTCTGATCAAGTAAGAGCCCCTGATGACTGACTCGCAAGATACGCCGATCTCCACCGACGGCGACCAGCGCCCACACCGCCGCATCAAGAGCTTCGTGATGCGCGCCGGGCGCATGACCGAAGGCCAGCAACGCGGCCTCGACCAGGGCGGCCCGCAGTTCATCCTGCCGCTGGCCGACAGCCCGGTGGACTACGACCAGGTGTTCGGCCGTTCGGCGCCGCGTACCCTGGAGATCGGCTTCGGCATGGGCCATTCCCTGCTGGAAATGGCCGCTGCCGCACCTGAACAGGACTTCATCGGTGTCGAAGTGCACCGTCCAGGTGTTGGCGCGCTGCTCAACGGCGTGCTGACCCAGGGCCTGAAGAACCTGCGGGTGTATGACTGCGATGCGATTGAAGTGCTCAACCGCTGCGTGGCCGACAACAGCCTCGACCGCCTGATGCTGTTCTTCCCTGACCCGTGGCACAAGGCGCGTCACCACAAGCGCCGCATCGTCCAGCTGGAGTTCGCCGAACTGGTACGTCGCAAGCTCAAGCCCGGTGGTGTGTTCCACATGGCGACCGACTGGGAGCCATATGCCGAGTACATGCTGGAAGTGATGAGCGCCGCCCCGGGCTATCGCAACCGTGCTGAAGACGGTACCTATGTGCCGCGCCCGGAAGAGCGCCCGATCACCAAGTTCGAACGCCGCGGCGAGCGGCTGGGGCATGGGGTGTGGGATTTGAAGTTCGAGAAGGTGGATTGATTGGCGGATTGAGCCTTTCGATACGCTGAGGCTTGTAGAAATGCAGGCGAAAAAAAACCGCTCTGAGAAGAGCGGTTTTTTTGTGTGAGCGACAGGACTGAGTATCCTTCGCTCTGGGAATTCACCGAAACCCCCCACACAGTCACTGGATCATAGGCATCCCGAGTGGGTGGGTCAATGACCAGAAATATCCAGCATTATGTGTGTCGGAGCGGTTAACAGCTTCTATCGTGTATTCCACGTATCATCGCGCTGCTCCTGTGAGGATTAATTCGGTGATGGGCCGGGTAAGTGAAGAATTCTACTTTCCGGCCCCTTCGACACGGCCTGAGAACCGTGCCGGTGACTCTCTTTCGAAGGGCCATTGACCTGGCCACTTCACCGAAATCTCCCACACAGATTTCGAAGGCGTCGAAGTACCGGTTAGATGCTGGAAGATTGGCCCGCCAACACGGAGGCCAAGGCATATGAAGCGTTTGCTTGATGCGCTGAGCCGCGTCTGGAAGCTCATCCGGATCTTGACTGTGCTCAAGACCGTTCGAGACTTCATGCGCGATCACTTCGATGATGCCCAGTAAGGGCTAGTCAGGTGGTGGGGCTGCCCTGGTTCCCCGGGGCAGCTTTTAGCAGGTTCACCCGCGGCGGTCAGCCACCACGCCAATCAACACCAGCACCACCAACAACACCGGCGCCAGCGCGTAGTTGTTGAACTGCCCCAATCCCTTCACCACCCACGGCGTGGCATAGATCAGCGCCGCACCACTGCCGACCATCACCAGGGCAGCCATCACCGGCACCCGTAGCGCGCCCGCCAGGGCACCCAGGCGCTGGTCCACCCAGCCTTTGATATCGGTGCCGAACAGCACCAGCAGGCAGCCTACCAGGGCCAGGGAAATCTCAGACAGATTGCTGCGGCTCCAGCGGGAAACCGTGGCGAGCAGATCAAGTACCAGATCCATGGGTCATCCTTAGGTCAAGAAATACTGCAGCAGGTCATTGAGGAACAGCTGGCCGCGCGGCGTGGCCACCAGTCGATCCGGTTCGACCTGCAAAAGGCCCTTTTGTTCGGCGGCGCGGCGGGCTTCGGCCAGCTGCGCCAGGGGCAGCCCGGTGCGCTGGGGGAACAGCTCGGCTTCCACGCCATCGGTGAGGCGCAGGGCGTTCATCATGAACTCGAACGGCAGCTCGTCCACCGGCAACAGCTTCTCGCCGGCCTTGAACGGCTTGGCCAGGTTCAGGTAGTCCTTGGGCAGGCGGGTCTTCCAGGTGCGCAGGATACGGCCATCGGCAAAGGTCAGCTTGCCGTGGGCACCGGCACCGATGCCGATGAAGTCACCGAAGCGCCAGTAGTTAAGGTTGTGCCTGGCGGCACGGTCAGCCTGGGCATAGGCCGAAACTTCATACTGCTTGAAACCGTTGGCCGCCATCAGCGCCTGGCCAGCTTCCTGGATGTCCCAGAGGATGTCGTCTTCAGGCAGCTCCGGCGGCTGGTTCCAGAACACCGTGTTCGGCTCGACGGTCAGCTGGTACCACGACAGATGAGTCGGCCCGAGGTCGATGGCCTGGCGCAGGTCACCCAGAGCGTCGTCCAGCGACTGGTCGGGCAGGCCATGCATCAGGTCCATGTTGAAGTTGTCGAAACCGGCCGCACGCGCCATGCCAGCAGCGCGGATCGCTTCGTCGCCATTGTGGATACGCCCCAGCGCTTCCAGTTTGGCCGGCTGAAAACTCTGCACGCCGATGGACAGGCGGTTGATGCCGGTCTGCCGGTAGGCCTTGAACTTCTCCTGCTCGAAGGTACCTGGGTTGGCCTCGAGTGTGATCTCGATGTCCGCCGCGAACGGGATGCGTTGCTCCACGCCACGCAGCAGGCGCCCCAGGGCATTGGCACTGAACAGGCTTGGCGTACCGCCGCCGAAGAAGATCGACGACAAGGTCCGGCCCTGCACGGCGGCCAGTTCCAGGTCGAGGTCGGTCAACAGGGCGTCGACGTAGGCCTCTTCCAGCAGCTCAGGCCCGGCGGCGTGGGAGTTGAAGTCGCAGTAAGGGCATTTGCGTACACACCACGGGATGTGGATGTACAGCGCCAGCGGCGGCAGGCTGGTGAGCGCCACCGCGCCAGCTTGGGACAGCGTTGCGATCATGCCAGGCCCAGACGTTGACGCAGCAGGGCCATGGCGCGGGCGCGGTGGCTGAGCTGGTTCTTATCCACAGGGGCGAGGTCGGCGCTGGAGCAGTTGCGCTCGGGTACCCAGAACAGCGGGTCGTAGCCGAAACCGTGCTCGCCGCTGGCCTCGAACAGGATGCTGCCGTGCCACAGGCCTTCGCAAAGGATCGGCAGCGGGTCATCGGCGTGGCGCACCAGGGCCAGCACGCAGACGAACTGGGCGCCGCGCTGCTCAGGCGGCACGTCCTTCAGGGCTTCGAGCAGTTTGGCGTTGTTCGCCGCGTCGCCCTTGCCATCGGCATAGCGCGCCGAGTAGATGCCCGGCGCGCCGCCGAGGAAGTCCACCGCCAGGCCGGAATCGTCGGCCAAGGCCGGCAGGCCGGAGATGCGCGCAGCATTGCGGGCCTTGAGGATGGCATTCTCGACGAACGACAGGCCGGTCTCTTCGGGCTCTACCTGGCTGAACTCACCGATCGAGCGCAGCTGTACGGATTGGCCGAGCATGGCCTGGAGTTCCTTGAGTTTGCCGGCGTTGTGGCTGGCCAATACGAGTTGCTGGAAATTCATCATTCGCCTGGGAACACTTCCTGGTTGAAACTGAGTTGATGGCTGACTCCGCCGGTTTCGACATTGAGGTCGAAGGTCAGGGTCTCGGCCTGCTCGATCTTGAACTGGGCGATGTAGTACACCGCGCCCTGGTCGGTTATCTGCTTGAACGATAGCGGGTTGGTACGCCCGGTCAGGTCCTTCACCGTGCCGCTGACCACCGCCATGGCGGGCTTGTCTTTCTTGAGCACGGCGATGTTGAGCACGCCTTGGTTCTTGCTGCGGTTGAGCCCGGTGGCAGCGGCGATGTCCGGTTGCAGCATGCTCGAGGTGAAGGCGCTGTAGTGCACCGTCACGTCGCCGAAGACTTCCTTGCGCTCGGGTCGGGCGGCATCGGCCGCCATCACTGGCAGGGCCAGGCACAGGCTGATCAGGAACAGGGCTAGGCGACGCATGGTGCGAATCCTCCGGTGGGCGTCAGACCGCCAGTTGATGCTCCTGCAGGCCCGGGCTGCTGACGCGATAGATGCCGATTTCACCTAGAAGATTAGGCCAAAGCCGCCCACCCCACCCGTTACGGTGCAAGTGGTCGACGGCCAGGCGGTCAAGGACCTTGGCGCGACGCTCATGGCACAGCTCTTCGAAGTCCGCAAAGGTGCAGAAGTGGATGTTCGGCGTGTTGTACCAGGTGTACGGCATGAAGTCCGAAACCGGCATGCGACCCTTGGTGGCCAGGTACCAGCGGCAGCGCCAGTGGCCGAAGTTGGGGAAGGTGATGATGCACTGGCGGCCCACCCGCAGCATCTCGTCGAGAATGCGGTCAGGGTACTCCACGGCCTGCAGGGCCTGGGTCATGATCACCACGTCGAAGCTGTTGCTGGCAAAGTTACCCAGGCCCTTGTCGAGGTCCTGCTCGATGACGTTGACGCCCTTGGCCACGCAGGCGGCGATGTTGTCGGGGTCGATCTCCAGGCCATAGCCGGTGACCTGCTTGCGGTCACGCAGCGAGGCCAGCAGCTCGCCACTGCCGCAGCCCAGGTCGAGTACCCGGCTGCCGGCGGGAATCCAGTCGTGGATGATTTCCAGATCGGCTCTCATGCTGTCCTCAGATGGCGATGCGGTTCATGTAGTTCGCGAAACCCTGCATGTAGCGAGGCGTGGGGATCAGGAAGGCATCGTGGCCGTAAGGCGAGTCGATCTCCAGATAACAGACGTTCTTGCGCGCCGCCATCAGGGCGTCGACGATCTCCCGCGAGCGGGCCGGCGAGAAGCGCCAGTCGGTGGTGAACGACATGATGCAGTAATCCGCCTTGACGTGGGCCAGGGTCGCGGCCAGGTCGCCGCCATTGGCTGCGGCCGGGTCGAAGTAGTCCAGGGCCTTGGTCATCAGCAGGTAGGTGTTGGCGTCGAAACGGCCGGAAAACTCCTCGCCCTGGTAGCGCAGGTAGCTCTCGACCTGGAATTCGACGCTGTGGAAGTCGTAGTTGAGCTTGTCGCTCTTCAGCTCACGGCCGAATTTCTCACCCATCGAGTCGTCGGACAGGTAAGTGATGTGGCCGACCATGCGCGCCAGCATCAGGCCGCGCTTGGGGATCACGCCCTGATCCTGGAACGAGCCGCCGTGGAACTCGGGGTCGGTGAGGATGGCCTGGCGTGCCACTTCGTTGAAGGCGATGTTCTGCGCCGACAGCTTGGGTGCCGAGGCGATATCCACGCAGTGGCGCACGCGATCGGGGTAGGTCATGGTCCACTGCAGGGCCTGCATGCCGCCCAGGCTGCCACCGACGATGGCCGCCCACTGCTGGATGCCCAGGCGGTCGGCCAGGCGCGCCTGGCTGTGCACCCAGTCTTCCACGGTCAGAACCGGGAACTCGGCGCCATAGGGCTTGCCGGTGGCCGGGTTGATGCTGCTCGGGCCCGTGCTGCCATTGCAGCCGCCGAGGTTGTTCAGGCTGACCACGAAGAAACGGTTGGTATCGATCGGCTTGCCGGGGCCGATGCAGCTGTCCCACCAGCCCGGTTTGCGGTCGGTGGCGGCATGGTAGCCAGCGGCATGGTGATGGCCGGACAGGGCATGGCAGATCAGCACGGCATTGCTCGCGCTGGCGTTCAGGGTGCCATAGGTTTCGTAGACCAGCTCGTAGCTGTTCAGCGAACGGCCGCAGGCCAGGGCCAACGGTTCATCGAACTTGGCAATTTGCGGTGTAACCAGACCGACGGAATCTTCGGGAAGGACAGTGGACATCGACCCTGCTCACGCTTGACGGAGGCGTAAGTCTAAAGAGCGCTACCCCCAGCGGCAAGCAAAGGCTTGCCGCCAGGTGCGCATGGGGTCAGATCATCCGCCACAGTTCCTGTGGCATGCCCGCATAGGCGGCCAGCGGCGGCATGACGAACGACTGGATCACCTGGATCGCCAGGAAGGCGAAGATCGGCGAGATGTCCATGCCGCCCAGGTTGGGCACGATGCGGCGGAACGGTGCCAGCACTGGCTCGCTGATCTGCCAGGCCAACTCGGCAGCCGGGTTGTGGCTGTTCGGTGCGACCCAGGAAACGATCACCATGACGATCATCGCCACCCAGAAGATCTTCAGGAACAGCGAGGTGATGCCGATGATGGCCCACATCAGCAGGTGCAGGACGTCGCCGAAGGTGCCGTAGGTGACCATCAGCACGAAGCCCATCAGCAGCGCCTGGATGACGATCGCCAGCAGCAGCGACGAGGTGTCCAGGCCGCCGATGCTGGGGATCACCCGGCGGATCGGCTTGAGCAGTGGCTGGGTCGCGCGCACGGCGAACTGGCTCAGCGGGTTGTAGAAGTTGGCCTTGACCAGCTGCAGCACGAAGCGCAGCAGGACGATCACCAGGTACAGGCTGACCAGGGTTTGCACCACGAAGATCGCGGCGCCGGACAGTGCATTCATCAACAGCTCCTTATTTGCCCAGTTGTTCGGCCAGCTCGGCGGAACGCTTCGACGCCGCTGCCAGCGCTTGCTCGACGATGGCTTCGAAGCCATTGCCCTGGAACGACTTGATCGCCGCTTCGGTAGTGCCGGCTGGCGAGGTGACGCGGCGGCGCAGTTCTGCAGCGTCGACATCGCTGGCCACGGCCATGTGCGCGGCGCCCAGGGCGGTTTGCAGGGTCAGTTGCGAGGCGGTTTCGCGGGGCAGGCCCAGTTTTTCGCCCGCAGCGGTCATCGCCTCGATCAGCAGGAAGAAGTAGGCAGGACCGCTGCCGGAGACCGCAGTGACGGCGTCCAGTTGTTGCTCTTGCTCCAGCCACAGGGCGGTACCGACCGCCGACAGCAGTTGTTCGGCCTGCTGGCGTTGTTCGGCGGACACTTCAGCGGTGGCGTACAGGCCGCTGACGCCTTGGCGCAGCAGCGCCGGCGTGTTGGGCATGCAGCGCACCACCGGGCGGGCGCCGAGCCAGGTCTGCAGGCTGGCGCAGGTGATGCCGGCGGCGATCGAGACGATTAGTTGACCAGCTTGCAGGTTCGGCTTCAGTGCCTCGCACACGGCCTTCATGACCTGAGGTTTCACCGCCAGCACGATTACATCGGCACCGGCAATGGCCTGGGCGTTGTCTTCGAAAGCCTCGATGCCGTGTTCGGCCTGGACGCGGGTGCGGGTCTCGGCGCCGGGGTCGCTGGCGCGGATCTGCGCCGCGTCCAGGCCTTGGGCACGCAGGCCGCCGATCAGGCTGGCGGCCATGTTGCCGGCGCCGATAAAGGCAATACGTGTCTTGCTCATGTCAGGTCCTTGAAGGAAAGAGTGAGTAAAGCATGGAATCAGACGGGGCCGTAATTGCGCGCGCCGAACAGGGCGGTACCGATACGTACCCAGGTCGCGCCTTGAGCGATGGCCGCTTCCAGGTCATGGCTCATGCCCATCGACAGGGTGTCCAGGCCAAGGCCGAGGCTTTCCTGAAGCTGGCGCAGGTTGGCGAAGGCGGCCTCCTGGGCGGCACGGTCTTCGGTCGGCTCGGGGATCGCCATCAACCCTCGCAGGCGCAGGTTTGGCAGCGCTGCCACGGCCTTGGCCAGCGCTGGCAGGTCGGCCGGGGCGCAACCGGACTTGCTGTCTTCGCCGCTGACGTTCACCTGCAGGCAGATGTTCAGCGGTGCCAGGCCCGCAGGGCGCTGTTCGGAAAGGCGTTGGGCGATCTTCAGGCGGTCCACGGAGTGTACCCAGTCGAAATGTTCGGCAATGGCTTTGGTCTTGTTCGACTGAATGGGGCCGATGAAGTGCCAGATCAAGGGCAGGTCGCGCAGTTCTTCTTGCTTGGCCAGGGCTTCCTGCAGGTAGTTTTCACCGACATCACGCACGCCGGCAGCGTGGATTTCGCGAATGGCGCTGGCCGGTTTGGTCTTGCTCACGGCCAGCAGCTGAACGCTGGCCGGGTCGCGTCCGGCAGCCTGGGCAGCGCTGTGGATGCGGGCGGCGAGGGCGGAAAGGTTGTCTGCTATGGTGGACATGGATCGATGCCGTCGGCTCTGGAGATCTTCGGCATTCTACCTGCTTGATGGCTATTGGGGAGTCTCATGGACGTGACCGACCTGTTGGCCCGGGCCGTGGAGGCAGGGGCAAGCGACCTGCATCTGGCTGCGGGCGAGATACCGACGCTGCGCGTGGATGGCGAGCTGCGGCGCATGGCGCTGCCGGGCGTGACGTCAGCAGCATTGAACGACGCACTGACGCCGCTGCTCGACCAGGGCCAGTGCCGGCAATGGTTGCAGGGCGATGAGCTGGATTTAGCGCTGGAGTTGCCATCACTGGGGCGTTTTCGTCTCAATCTGTTTCGGCAGCTGAACGGCCTGGCAGCCACGTTTCGCCTGATTCCGAAACGTATTGCCCGTGTCGATGAACTTGGTCTTGAAGAAGTGTTTCAAGCCGTTGCGCAGCATACGGATGGCCTGGTGCTGGTAGGCGGGCCGACCGGTAGCGGCAAGTCGAGCACCCTGGCGGCACTGATCGACCGGCTCAATCGAGAGCGGGCGCTGCATGTCATCACCCTTGAAGACCCTGTTGAAGTTATCCACAGCAGCCAGCGCAGCCTGGTCAATCATCGTGAGATTGGCCGACATTGCCGTGACTTCGCCCAAGGGCTGCGCAGTGCCCTGCGGCAGGACCCGGATGTGATCATGATTGGTGAACTGCGCGACCTGGAGACCATCCGCCTGGCGTTGCGCGCAGCGGAGACCGGGCATCTGGTGCTGGCCACGGTGCATACACGGTCCGCGGCCAGCAGCATTGACCGGCTGGTTGAGGTGTTTGCGGCAGAGGAGAAACCGCTGGTGCGGGCGATGCTGGCGGAATCGTTGCGCCTGGTGGTGGCACAGGTGCTGGTCAAGCGTGTGGGCGGCGGCCGGGTGGCGGCGCGAGAAGTACTGGTGGCGACGCCTGCGGTACGCAACCTGGTGCGTGAGGGGCGGATGGCACAGTTGTGTTCGGTGATGCAGGCCGGGGCGGCGGAAGGGATGCGGACGATGGAGGGGGCGATGCGGGGGCTGAGGGAGAAGGGGCTGATCAGCAATCTGTAGTGGCTGTTCCGGCCCTTTCGCGGGCAAGCCCGCTCCCACTATCCCGTGGGAGCGGGCTTGCCCGCGAAGAGGCCGGTACAGGAAAGCGCCGACAGGATCAGCGCTTGGCCAGGCTCAGCTGTTGCTGCTCTTTCGGCAGCACCCGCTTGGCAACCACATAGTGCTGCTGCCAGTAAGGCTTGTTCAGGCTGTCGATGCTCACCCGCTTGCCGGTGCGCGGCGCATGGATGAAGCGGTCGTTACCCAGGTAGATGGCAACGTGATTGACCCGACGGCTCTTGATGTTGAAGAAGATCAGGTCGCCAGGCTTGAGGTCGCTCTTGGCCACTTTCACGCCGTGGCCCTGGGCCATTGCGTTGGACGTACGCGGCAAGTCGACGTCTGCCACGTCGTTGAACGCATACTTGACCAGCCCGCTGCAGTCGAACCCTTTTTTCGGGTTGCTGCCGCCCCAAACATAAGGGGTACCGAGCACGTTGACCGCACGGCTGAGCACATCGCTGCTCTGCTTCGGCGACATCGCCGCAACGGCAGGCAGGTTGTGGCCCTTGCCCGAATGGTTAGAGCGTGCGTGCAGCGTGGCCTGCTTGACGGGCGCGTGTTTCACCGAAGCATTGCTGGTGTAACCGGTGAAACCATTGGGAAGACGTTGCTCACGATTGGTGGCGTGGGCGGCCAGGGGCAATAATAGGCAGAGGGTCAGCCATGTCTTGAATAAAGGCGGCATAGATGAAGCTCTTATGTAATGTTTATGTGTTTGGCGCGCAACTTTATAACAGCTTTTTGCTCCCTTTCAGGGCCGTTGGTCGATTGTCATGCTGCCGTACGTCGGGCCGCGATGAAAAAGTCACATTTTTCTTTAGAAAATTTTCGGATAACCCACGAGGGCTATGAATGAACAGTTATCAGCAAGGGGCGCCGTATCACGACACCCACAGCAAGGTCATCGGCTACCTGCTGTGGATATTCGGCTTTACCGGCTCGCACCGTTTCTACTACGGCAAGCCGGTCACCGGGACCATCTGGTTCTTCACCCTGGGGCTGCTCGGCATCGGCTGGCTGATCGACCTGTTCCTGATTCCGTCGATGGACCGGGAGGCTGACATGCGTTTCCAGTCCGGCCGTATCGACTACAACATCGCCTGGATCCTGCTGACCTTCCTGGGCATCTTTGGTGTGCATCGCCTGTACCAGGGCAAGTGGATCTCGGCGATCATCTACTTCTTCACCGGCGGCCTGTTCCTGGTGGGTGTGCTGTATGACTTCTGGACCTTGAACGGCCAGATTTCCGAAGCCAACGCCCGCAGCCGATAGGGTGCGAGGCGCCCACAAAAAAGGCCTTGTCGCGCTGTGCGGCAAGGCCTTTTTCGTTACTGGCGGGTCTGTCGCTGCTGCAGCAGCAGGTTGCTGAACCCGGCCCCCGCTAGCTGTTTCTGCGCCACGGTCAGCTGTTCACGGTTGCTGAACGGCCCGACCAGCACGCGGTACCAGGTTTCTTCCTTGACGGTACCCGACTCGACCTTGACCACCTGGCCGAGCAGGATGATCTGCGCGCGGACCTTGTCGGCGTCGGCTTGCTTGCGGAACGAGCCGGCCTGCAGGAAGTATTGCGTGGTCGCCGCCGGCTTGATCACCGGTGGCGCGGGTGGCGGTGTCTGCCCCAGCAGTGCGGCCTGGGCGCGGGCGGTGTCGATTTTCGCCGCTTCAGCCGGCGTCACCGGGGTTACCGGCTGCGCAGGCACTGGCGGGGTCTTCTCCGGCACGGCCTCAGGCGGCACGATCACCTCGGACTCCGGCAGCAGGGTGTAGAAGTCGTACTTCGGCTTCACCGGCGCCTGTGGCGTTGCGGGGGTGGTCGCCTTGCTGGCCTCGGCCACTTTCTCCGGCTTCTGCTGCTCGGGCTTGGTGCGCTTGATATCACCGCCACCAGGCTCGAGTTTCATCAGGAAGACGATGAACGCACCGACCGTCAGGCCGACCGCCAGCCATACCCAGCCGGGGATCGGCTGTTTGGCTGGTGCCGTCTGACGGCTGGCGCCGCGTTTTGGAGCTGGTTTTTTCTTGGCAGCCAACTTACATGCGCTCCAGGGTTTCCAGGCCGAGCAGTTCCAGACCTTGCTTGAGGGTGCGGCCGGTCAGGGCAGCCAGGCGCAGGCGGCTCTGCTGCTGTTCAGCGGTTTCGGCGGCGAGGATCGGGCAGTTCACGTAGAAGCTGGAGAACAGGCCGGCCAGGTCGTACAGATAGGTGCACAGCACGTGCGGCGTGCCTTTGTCAGCGACGCTGTTGAGGATCTCGCCAAACTGCGCAAGGCTCGCGGCCAGGTCTTGTTCCTGAGTAGCTTGCAGCACGATGTTGCCGTCAACTTCATCGAAGCCCTTGCCCAGCTTGCGGAATACGCCGGCAACCCGGGTGTATGCATACAGCAGGTAAGGCGCGGTGTTGCCTTCGAAGTTGAGCATCTGCTCAAAGTTGAAGCTGTAGTCACTGGTGCGGTGCTTGGACAGGTCGGCGTATTTCACCGCGCCGATGCCGACCACTTCGCCGATGTGGCGCAGCTCCTCTTCGGTAAACTCCGGGTTCTTTTCCTTGACCAGCGCGTAGGCGCGCTCCTTGGCCTCGGTGAGCAGGTCGATCAGCTTCACGGTGCCGCCATCGCGGGTCTTGAACGGGCGGCCGTCGGCGCCGTTCATGGTGCCAAAGCCCATGTGTTCCATCTGCATCGGGTGGCCGACGAAGCCGGCGCGGCGGGCCACTTCGAACACCTGGTTGAAGTGCAGGGCCTGACGCTGGTCGACGAAGTACAGGGCGCGGTCGGCCTTGAGCACGTTGCTGCGGTAGCGCACGGCAGCCAGGTCGGTGGTGGCGTACAGGTAGCCGCCGTCAGCCTTCTGCACGATCACCGGCAGGGGCTCGCCTTCGCTGTTCTTGAATTCTTCGAGGAACACGCACTGCGCGCCCTGGTCCTCGACCAGCAAGCCCTTGGCCTTGAGGTCGGACACCACGTTGGCCAGGTCGGCGTTGTAGGCGCTTTCGCCCATCACGTCGGCCATGGTCAGCTTGACGTTGAGCAGCTCGTAGGTCTTCTGGCAGTGCGACAGCGAGATGTCCTTGAAGCGCGTCCACAGCGCCATGCATTCCGGGTCGCCGGCCTGCAGCTTGACCACCAGGCCGCGTGCGCGGGTGGCGAATTCTTCGGACTCGTCAAAACGCTTCTTCGCGGCGCGGTAGAAGTTCTCCAGGTCCGACAGTTCGTCGCTGGTGATCGGGTTTTCTTCCAGGTAGGCCAGCAGCATGCCGAACTGGGTGCCCCAGTCGCCTACGTGGTTCTGGCGGATCACCTCGTCGCCGAGGAACTCCAGCACCCGCGCGACGCTGTCACCGATGATGGTCGAGCGCAGGTGGCCGACGTGCATTTCCTTGGCCAGGTTCGGTGCCGACATGTCGATCACCACTTTTTGCGCAGGGCCAGCCTTGCGTGCGCCCAGGTGGGCGTCGGCCAGGGCGGCGTCCAGGCGGTTGGCCAGGGCGTCGGTGTTCTGGAAGAAGTTCAGGAAGCCTGGGCCGGCGATCTCGACCTTGCTAATGTCGGCGCTGGCCGGCAGGGCGTTGATCAGTTTTTCAGCCAGGTCGCGCGGCTTCATGCCGGCCGGCTTGGCCAGCATCATGGCGATGTTGCTGGCGAAGTCGCCGTGGGTCTTGTCCCGGGCGTTTTCCACCTGAATCGCCGGCGACAGCCCTTCAGGCAGCACACCGTCGGTGACGAGTTGGGTGAGGGCTTGCTGGAGCAGCTGGCGAATGGTGTCTTTCATGGGGATCTCTTTTCGACCGCAAGCGCGGTGGAGCGCCTGGATGCGCAGGTGGAAAAACTGGGCATTATCCGTTGCCGGGGGCGGGTTGCCAACCTTTGGGGCCCAAGCTTAATAAAGGTCGACCGGGTCGACATCCAGTGACCAGCGTACCTGGCGCCCGCTCGGCAGTTGCTCCAACACTAGCAACCAGGCGCTGATCAGTCGATGCAAGGGGGCTCGGGTGTTGGCCTGAATCAATAATTGCGCCCTGAAGCGCCCGGCGCGTCGTTCCATGGGGGCAGGCACCGGCCCCAGCAGTTCGATGCCGGGCAGGCGCTGTTCGGCGACCAGGCGTTCGGCGGCGGCGCAAGCTTCGTCGAGGAAGCTTTCAGCCTGGCCGGGCTTGTGTGCTTCGGCGCGCAGCAGGGCAAGGTGAGAGAACGGCGGCAGCCCGGCATTGCGGCGCTCGTCCAGGGCCTGCTCGGCAAAGGCGAAGTAACCTTGTTCGGTCAGTTGCACCAGCAGCGGGTGATCGGCCAGGTGCGTCTGGATGATTACCTTGCCGGGCTCTTCGGCACGCCCGGCCCGGCCGGCCACCTGGACGATCAGCTGGGCCATGCGCTCGCTGGCGCGGAAGTCGCCGGAGAAGAGCCCGCCGTCGGCATCGAGAATGGCGACCAGGGTTACCCGTGGGAAGTGGTGACCTTTGGCCAGCATCTGGGTGCCCACCAGAATGCTTGGCTGGCCGCGCTGGATGGTGGTGAACAAGGTGTGCATGGCGTCCTTGCGCGCCGTGCTGTCGCGGTCCACGCGCAGGATCGGGTAATCCGGGAAGATCACTTTCAAACGTTCTTCGGCGCGTTCGGTGCCGGCGCCAACGGGCCGCAAGTCGACGTGGTTGCACTGCGGGCACTGGTGCGGCAGGCGCTCGTCGTAGCCACAGTGGTGGCAACGCAGTACGCCAGAGCGCTGGTGCACGGTCATGCGGGCATCACAGCGGGGGCATTCGGACAGCCAGCCGCAGTCATGGCACAGCAGGGTCGGGGCAAAGCCGCGGCGGTTGAGGAAGACCAGGACTTGCTGGCCGGCCTCCAGGGTCTGGCGGATGGCCTGCTGCAACGGGCCACTGATCCCGCTGTCCAGTGGCAGGCTCTTCACATCCAGGCGCAGCATGCGCGGTGGGCGGGCGCCACCCGCGCGCTGGTTCATGCGCAGCAGGCGATAGCGGCCGGTGAGCGCGTTGTGCAGGGTTTCCAGCGAAGGTGTGGCAGAGCCGAGCAGGATCGGGATGTTTTCCTGGTGGGCGCGCACCAGCGCAAGGTCGCGGGCGTGGTAGCGCAGGCCTTCCTGTTGCTTGTAGGAACCGTCGTGCTCTTCGTCGATGATGATCAGGCCGGGGTTCTTCATCGGCGTGAACAGCGCCGAACGCGTGCCGATGATGATGTCGGCCTCGCCGTCGCGGGCGGCCAGCCACGCATCGAGGCGCTCGCGGTCGTTCACGGCCGAATGCAGCAGGGCGATGCGGGCGTTGAAGCGCTGCTCGAAGCGCGCCAGGGTCTGCGGGCCGAGGTTGATCTCGGGGATCAATACCAGCGCCTGCTTGCCGGCTTCAAGGGTTTCACGAATCAGTTGCAGGTACACCTCGGTCTTGCCGCTGCCGGTGACACCGGCCAGCAGGAAGGCGCCGAAACCGCCAAAGCCCTCGCGCACGGCGTCGAAGGCCTCGCGCTGTTCTTCATTGAGCGGCAGCTCCGGCTGTGCCAGCCAGTGCTCGTGGCGATGCGTCGGCAGATGGCGACGTACTTCCAGCTGAACCAGCTCCTTGGCCAGCAGCAGGTCGAGGCTGTCCTTGTTCAGGTTGAGCTTGCTCAGCAGGCTGTGCGCTACGCCGTGCGGGTGCTGGGCCAGGGTCTTGAGGGCGTCGCGCTGGCGCGGGGCACGGGCGATGCGCGGGTCTTCCAGGCGTGCGCCAGGTGCCACGTGCCAGAAGCGCTCCTGGCGCATTTCGGCAGGTTCGCCCTGGCGTAGTAGCGTGGGTAGAGCCCAGCTCAGTGTGTCACCGAGGCTGTGCTGATAGTACTGGGCTGTCCACAGGCACAGCTTGAACAGCGATGCAGGGATCGGCGAAACCGGGTCGAGCAAGGCGCTGGCGGGCTTGAGCTTGTCGGCAGGCACTTCGCTCTGCTCGCACACCTCCACCAGCACGCCGATCATTTCTCGGCGCCCGAAGGGCACGCGGATGCGCATGCCAGGGGTCAGCACCTGACGCGCCATGCTCGCTGGCGCCTTGTAGTCGAACAGGCGGCGCAACGGGGAGGGCAGGGCAAGGCGCAGGATGACGTCGGACACGCGAAAGGTCTCAGAGGGTGTTTCAAAGACTGGCGAGCCTAGCAGACGACGGTCGGTGCAAGCGACAACTTGCGTTGGCGTGGTGCTCTGGTATTATTCGCCGCCTAATTACGTGCGGTATTCAACAATAGGTGTTGGGTGGCGGCACGCAGCTCGAGGAAGTGACCATGAAAGAAGGTATCCACCCGAACTACGAAGTAGTTGCAGTCACCTGCAGCTGCGGTAACAAGTTCGAAACTCGTTCGACCCTGGGCAACACCCTGGCGATCGACGTTTGCAACCTGTGCCACCCGTTCTACACCGGTAAGCAGAAAGTCCTGGACACCGGTGGTCGCGTACAGAAGTTCGCCGATCGCTTCGGTATGTTCGGTACCAAGAAGTAATCATGCGCATGGCGAATCCTTCGGGCTTCGCGTTGTTGCTGAAAAAGGCGCCCCTTGTGGGCGCCTTTTTTATGGGCGCAATCTGGCAGCTCCCGGCCCTGGCGGTCTGCCCGCTGCCCGACAAGCCGCAGCAGGTGGCGGTGCGCCAGGTGGTGGATGGCGACACGCTGCGCCTGACCGACGGTCGCAGTGTACGCATGATCGGCATCAATGCCCCGGAAATCGGGCGCAAGGGGCGTACCAGTGAGCCGTACGCCGAGGCTGCCCGGCAGCGCCTGCAGGCATTGGTCAAGGCCAGTGACGGGCGCGTCGGGCTGGTGCCGGGGGTCGAGGGCAAGGACAAGTACGGCCGCACCCTGGCGAACATCTATGGCCGTAATGGTGACAATTTTGAGGCACGGCTGCTCAGCGAAGGGCTTGGCTACCGCGTAGCGTTTGCACCCAATGTGCGCCTGGCGGGTTGCCAGCAAGCAGCCGAGCGGCTGGCCCGCAAGGCGCGGGCCGGGTTGTGGCGCAGTTCGCCCGTGCGCAGGGCGGCAGATATCCGGCAATCCGGGTTTGCCATCGTCTCCGGCACCATCCGTGGCATCGAACGCAATCGTGGCGGTATCTGGCTCGAACTGGATGACGCCGTGGTGCTGCAGATTCCCGCTCGTCTGCAACGCACCTTTCCCAACAGCTTCTTCGCTAACCTCAAGGGACGCCAGGTCGAAGCGCGCGGCTGGGTGCTGGATCGTTCCCGCAAGGGTGGGCTCAAGCCAGGGCAGCGACGTTGGGTGTTGCCGCTGACCGATCCCGGGATGCTGGAGCGTACTTCAGGCTGAAAAGATGTAGACAGTTCGCTATCGGATTGTACACACTGTGGGTCGAATGCCCCCGTGCGTGATAGCTTAAAGTCGTAGGCCAAAGGCCTTGACACAAGTGACTGACCAGTCTTGTGGCTCCCCGGCTCTTTGCGTATCCTCGGCGGTCCGTCAGAACAGTAAATAGCGGAATGCCCACCATGTCAGACCTGAAAACCGCCGCTCTCGAATACCACGCTCAACCTCGTCCGGGGAAACTGAGCGTCGAGCTCTCCAAGCCCACCGCCACCGCCCGCGATCTCGCCCTGGCCTACAGCCCAGGCGTAGCAGAACCCGTGCGCGAAATCGGCCGTGATCCTGAGCTGGCCTACAAATACACCGGCAAGGGCAACCTGGTCGCGGTCATTTCCGATGGCACCGCCATCCTCGGTCTGGGTGACCTCGGCCCATTGGCCTCCAAGCCAGTGATGGAAGGCAAGGGCGTTCTGTTCAAGCGTTTCGCCGGTATCGACGTGTTCGACATCGAAGTCGAATCGGAAAGCCCGCAGGCTTTCATCGACACCGTTCGCCGCATCTCGATCACCTTCGGTGGCATCAACCTCGAAGACATCAAGGCGCCAGAGTGCTTTGAAATCGAGCGCACCCTGATCGAGCAGTGCGACATTCCGGTATTCCACGATGACCAGCACGGCACCGCGATCGTTACCGCGGCCGGCATGATCAACGCCCTGGAAATCGCCGGCAAGAAGCTGGAAGACGCCAAGATCGTCTGCCTGGGTGCCGGCGCTGCCGCCATTTCCTGCATGAAGCTGCTGGTCAGCATGGGCGCCAAGGTCGAAAACATCTTCATGATCGACCGCAGCGGCGTGATTCACGCTGGCCGCGACGACCTGAACCAGTACAAGGCCCAGTTCGCCCACGCCACCGACAAGCGTACCCTGGCTGATGCCCTGGACGGTGCTGACGTGTTCGTAGGCCTGTCCGGCCCGAACCTGCTGAGCCCGGAAGGCCTGAAGTCGATGGCGGCCAACCCGATCGTGTTCGCCTGCTCGAACCCGGATCCGGAAATCTCCCCAGAGCTGGCGCACGCCACTCGCAGCGACGTGATCATGGCTACCGGTCGTTCCGACTACCCGAACCAGGTCAACAACGTACTGGGCTTCCCGTTCATCTTCCGTGGTGCCCTGGACGTTCGCGCCAAGCGCATCAACGAAGAAATGAAGATCGCCGCCGCCATCGCCCTGAAAGACCTGGCCAAGCTGCCAGTGCCGAAGGAAGTCTGCGAGGCCTACGGTGTTGAAGGCCTGGAGTTCGGTCGCGAGTACATCATTCCGAAGCCACTGGACGCTCGCCTGATCACCGTCGTTTCCGACGCTGTGGCCAAGGCTGCTATCGAATCCGGTGTGGCTACCCTGCCGTATCCGAAGCACTACCCGCTGAACAGCGTGGATGAAGTGTTCAACGGCTGATTGCAGCTGTAGCGACACAAAAAAGCCCCGGCTCGTGAGAGCCGGGGCTTTTTGTTTGCCGGTGTCTTGCCCAATTGCCTTAAAGCTGGCGCGATCACATTGGGAGCCGCGCTTGCCGGCGATGAGGCCGGCCCAGCTAGCACAAGGCTTAGCGCATCATCCCCAACTCAGCATCATCCATCAGCGCCTTGGCCAACGCGCTCAGATAGTGTGAAGCCCAAAGCAACTGCGGCTTGTTGTCCATCAGGCCATCAATGGTCAAATCCCGCACATAGCCCATCAGTTCCGAAGCCTGTTCGCGCGCACTTTGGCAGGGAATGCCCGGCGCAATGCAGAACAGCGGGTGGGTCTGGCCTTCGCCCTGGTAGAAAAAGGTCGTGCCTACGGTGGTCTTGGTGTCGTCGCTGGTCATCTTGCGATCTCCCTGAAGTATCTCGACTGCCAGGCTCGGCCCTTTCGCGGCTTTAGCCGCGAAGAGGCCGGCCAAGGCAACACAAGGCTTGAGCCCTTAATGCAGGGTTCGCGGCTCAGCCGGTATCTGCACCTGGATCAAGGCCGTTTCAAGCAGCATGCGCAGCGTTTCGAGCTCATGCATCGTGGCCATGATCAGAATCGAGGCCGGCGACTTGGGCTGCAGCAGAATCGCCTGATGCGCGACGGTTTGGGCACACAGCGCATAGTCCGTGGCCTGGATGAGGGTGTCTTCGAGGGAAAGGGAGGTGTGGGGTGGATCGGGGACAATCTTAAGCATGATCGTTTGCCTCTTGGGGCCACCACACGCTTGCTGTCAAACAAGAAGGCGGCAGCTGTACATGGGTTGACAGACCGGTAGGCAAACAAAAACCCGGCGCACGTGAAGTGCCCCATGCACAGCTGCCATAGAGGCAAAGCCATGTGTTTGACTAGGACGGCCTGTCAAAGCCGGTCGCTGATTTCGCAGCGACCGCCCGAGACTAGAGCCCAGCCCAGATCATCGCAATGGCTTAAGCGGCTTGGGACTGTAATTCAGAAAGGTCCTACAAGTAAGCGGAAAAAACTGAAAGATGAGTAGAGCCAGGCGCTCTGGAGAGCTGTTTTGAACTGACCATGAAGGCGACCTGGACACTATGACCCAGCCTTCGGCCTGACTGTCGGGCGCGGCACTTGTGGGAGCGGGCTTGCCCGCGAAGAGGCCAGCCCTGGCTACCACCAGGCCCGACCCTTCGCGGCTAATGCCGCTCCACAGGGACCCTGTTTTTAGAACAGATCCATCGGCGCTGCTTCGTCCGCTGGCAGCGGGCTGCCCGGCGCAGTGCCATTGCCCAGCTCATCTACCGACGGTGGCGAGTCCTCGGCCTTGAACAGCTCGAAGTAGGCATCTGGCGTGCTTGGCGAAGCGGCACGGCCGCTGACCGGGTCGACCCGCAGGCTGAGGATGCCTTCCGGCTCCGCCGGTGCATGGCTTGGCTTGTCCTTCAGTGCCGCACCCATGAAGCTCATCCAGATCGGCAGCGCCGCCGTGCCGCCGTACTCGCGGCGACCGAGGGTCTCCGGCTGGTCGAAGCCGACCCACACGGTGGTCACGTAATCGGCGTTGTAGCCGGAGAACCAGGCGTCCTTGGATTCGTTGGTGGTACCTGTCTTGCCGGCGAGGTCAGTACGGCCCAGGGCCAATGCCCGGCGGCCAGTACCGCGCTTGATCACATCCTGCAGCATGCTGGTGAGGATATAGGTGGTGCGACCATCGATGATCTGCTCGGCGATAGCGGGCGTCTGCGGTGGCGGGGCGATCTGACCCAGGGCGGACGGTGCCTCTCCCGGCAGGGCGGCGGTGCTGATCGGCTGCTCTGGTGCCGCGAGGCCGGCATGGTCTTCGGCGCCTTGCGGCACGCGTGCCGGGTTGGCGGTGAACAGGGTCTCGCCGCTGCGGCTCTCGATACGGTCGATCAGGTACGGGTTGATCTTGTAGCCGCCGTTGGCAAAGGTGCTCCAGCCGGTGGCGATCTCCATCGGCGTCAGGGTTGCAGTGCCCAGCGCCAGCGACAGGTTGCGCGGCAGGTCCTGCTTGTTGAAACCGAACTTGGCGATGTAGTCGATGGTGCGATCCACGCCCATGGCCTGCAGCAGGCGGATCGACACCAGGTTGCGCGACTTGTACAGCGCTTCGCGCAGGCGGATCGGGCCGAGGAAGGTGTTGGTGTCGTTCTTGGGTCGCCACTCATTGTTCTGGTACTGGTCGAAGAACACGATCGGCGCATCGTTGACCAGGCTGGAGGCGGTGTAGCCGCTGTCCAGTGCCGCGCTATAGATGAACGGCTTGAAGCTGGAGCCTGGCTGGCGCTTGGCCTGCATGGCACGGTTGTAATTGCTCTGCTCGAACGAGAAGCCGCCAACCAGGGCGCGAATGGCGCCGTTGTATGGGTCGAGGGTGACCAGCGCGCTCTGCGCGCCGGGTACCTGGCTGAACTTGAGCTTGCCTTCGTCAAGGCGCTGCAGGCGGACCAGGTCACCGACCTGGGCAACGTCGGCAGGCGACTGCGGCGCACGGCCTTGGGCGTTGGTGTTGATGAACGGGCGTGCCCACTTCATGGTGTCCCAGGCAACGATTTCTTCCTTGCCGTCACGGGTCAGCACCTTGAGGCCGTTTTTCTCGACCTGGGTGACGATGGCCGGCTCCAGCGCACCGAGGTTGCGTTGCTTGCTCAGCTCCTGCAGCCAGGCGGCGTGGGTCTTGCCCGGGAAGCGTGCTTCCGGGCCGCGATAACCGTGACGTTCGTCGTATTCGGTAAGGCCGTTGAGAATGGCCTTGTTGGCCATGTCCTGCATGTCGCTCGGCACGGTGGTGGTGACGCGGAAACCTTCGGTGTAGGCGTCGCTGCCATAGCGGCCAACCATTTCGGCGCGGGCCATTTCGGCGACGTAGGGCGCGTTCACCTCAGGGGTCGGTACGTGGTAGCTGGCATTCAGCGGCTCGGCCAGGGCGGCCTGGTAGCTCGCCTCGTCGATCTTGCCGAGCTTGTACATGCGACCGAGGATCCAGTCACGACGCTCTTTGGCGCGTACCGGGTTGGCCAGCGGGTTGAAGCGCGACGGCGCCTTGGGCAGGCCGGCGATCATGGCCATCTGCGCCAGGCTCACGTCACGGATCGACTTGCCGTAATACACCTGCGCGGCCGCATCGATACCGTAGGCGCGGTTACCCAGGTAGATCTTGTTGACGTACAGCTCGAGGATTTCGTCCTTGGTCAGCTCACGTTCGATCTGCAGGGCCAGGAGAATCTCGTTGGTCTTGCGCGAGAAGCTGCGCTCGCTGCTGAGGAAGAAGTTCTTCGCCACCTGCATGGTGATGGTGCTACCGCCGGTCTGGATGTGGCCGGTTTTCACCAACTGGGTCGCGGCGCGCATCAGGCTGCTCGGGTCGACCCCGTAGTGATTGAGGAAATTGTCGTCCTCGGCTGACAGAAGCGCCTGAATGAACTGTGGCGGAATTTCCGCGAAACGGATCGGCGAGCGGCGCATTTCGCCGAATTCTGCGATCAGCTTGCCGTCGCTGCTGTACACCCTCAGGGGGATTTGCAACTGAACGCTTCTGAGCGAATCGACCGACGGCAGGTTGGGACTAAGATACAGAAACGCACCGCTCACACCGAGTACGAGCGCGCAGATGACTGCGACAAAAGACCACCAGAAGAACTTCAGCAGGCGTATCAAGGCTTTTCGGTGTCCAGATTGAGAGGTGAATTGCGCACGGGGCCGGCGGACGAAAAAACGCTGGGCATTATAAGCATTTTTCGCCTCGCCGGGTGACCGGCCAGGCGGCCCGCTGCACCGTCTGGCCGGTCAGGCCCGGCAACGCGGCGGTTCATGGTTGTAACAAGGAAGTCGCTATGCTTGGACGTTTTGGCAAGGATGCCAGTTCACTGCTTGGGGTGGAAATCGCTTCCGACTCCATACGTATTGCACAGCTGCGGCGCCACAGGGGGCGCTATAAGCAGCTGGTCTGGGCGGTCGAGCCATTTGCTGCTGGCAACGGCCGGCACGACCCTGATCAGATTGTCACTGCCCTGCGCAGTGCCTATCGGCAATCTGGCTGCCGCGAGCGCCGGGCTGCTGTGGCACTGCCTGCCTCACAAGTCATCTGCAAGCTGTGTCAGCTGCCGGTCAGTCAGGCCCCAAGTCAAATGGAGGCGCAACTGCTGGCGGAAGCAGACCGGCTGTTCCCCTTTCCCCTTGAAGACCTGGTGCTGGACTTTCAGGTGCTGGGCGCCTCGCTGCTGCACCCCGGGAGCATGGATGTGCTGGTCGCGGCCAGTCGTCAGAGTGCATTGCAGCCTGTGCAGGCAGCATTCGAAGCGGCGGGGCTGGAGCTGGAAGTCGCGGAAGTGGACAGCATTGCCTTGCGCCGTCTGATGCCTAAACAGGCCAAAGGCCCGGCAGCGCTGCTGCGGATCGAGCCGGGCAGCTCGACGTTGCATGGCTGGCTTGAAGATACGCTGCCTTTACGGCGGGAGTGGCTCCCGGGCGCGGTGCCTGATTTGCCTGGTGACGTTTTCGCTGAAGGGGCAGGGCCGGAAGAAGTGCTTGTCGTCGGCGCTGCAGCGACCGGACAAGGCTTGATTGATCGATTGAGCGAGCGTTTTGGCATGCCATGCCGGCCATTGCCGCCTGTGGCTGGCGTGGATTGCAGTGACGGCTGCATGGCCTTGGCTTTCGCACTGGCAATGGGGAGCGTGCGCTGATGCTACGTCTGAATCTGATGCCGTGGCGAGAGCGCCAGCGCTTGGCGGCGCTCCGGCGTTTGCGCCTGATGTTGCTGGGGGCGGCTGTGCTGGCGTTGTCTGCGGTATTGCTGATCGACCAACTGGCCCGACAGCGAGCCCGACAGCAAGCCGTTGCCAGCGATAGCCAGCAAGCGGCAATCGAGGTACTTGAGAGGCAGGTGGCTAAACATGAGCGTATCAGGCAATCCTATGATGAGGTGCGAGCGCAGGCTGTGGCGCTGGCTGACCTGCGTGCTGAGCAGGGGCTGGTGACCGCTGTATTTGCGGATCTGGAGCGGGCGCTGCCGGAGGGCGTTCAGTTGCTCAGGCTCGAACTGCAAGGCTCACGGTTGCGCATGGTTGGTGTAGCCGCCTCCGGTGCAGTCGTGGCGCAGTTGATGCGTGAGCTGGAGCGGTCTGGTGCGATGCGTGAACTGGAACTCAAAAGCCTGAACAGTCAGCCGGGTGGCGACGAGTTTCAGTTGTTGGCCCGCATGTCGGCGTCCTGGTCGTGAACCTGTTGCACAACGGCGCATGGCTGGCCCTCATCGAGCGCTCGCGGTGCTTTCGCTGCGCGCTGCCATTCGCCGTAGGCCTCATCGTGGTCGGGTTTGGTTGCTTGTTTCGTTTGCCGCATTGGCTGCAGCTTCAGGAAGAAGCGCTCGCCAGGCAGGTTCGCCTGGTTCAGGCGCACGAAAGCAAGGCTGCCGAAGTGCTGGCATTGTCGCAAATGCGCAAGGGCCTCGATGACGCACGGCAGCGCTTGCAGGATGCTCGCTGGCGCCTTGCCGCCGGGGGCGACATGAGCGAATTGCTTGACCAGCTAGCGGCCTCGGGCCACGCGCATGGACTGCATTTCGAGCGACTCGATGTACTTGATGAGATAAAGCAGCCCGGCTACTGGCAGACACCGTTGGATGTGCTGGTCGTGGGGCGCTATTCGGGGCTGCGAATGTGGTTGGACGACTGGCTTGGCCAGGCTCGTCTGCTGCGCGCCGAAGGGTTGTGGCTGGCAGCGGCCAATGACCGGCCGGGCCTGTTGCGCCTTGGCATGCGCGTGCATGCCTATCAAGCCGACGGCGTCGTGCCTGAGCCTTTGTTCCTGGCCGATTCACCTGCTCGAGGTGAGGTGCCGCCAGTGGCTCGCGATCCGTTTTCCGTCTGGGCGACGCGTGTCGCCCAGGCGGGGCTTGTCAGCGTCCCGCTGGCCCAACTGCAGATGGTCGGTAGCCTGCAACGGGGGCGGCAGCACGAAGCGTTGCTGTTGGCGGCAGGTCGCTTGTACCGCGTGCGATCCGGTGATCGGCTGGGGCGTGATGGCGGCGTTGTGATGGAAGTCGGCGAACGGCAGCTGGAGGTACGTGAGCGACTGTTCTTAGGAGGCGTGTGGCGTGAGCGCACGGTGATGCTGACGCTCAGGAAGAGCGTGACAACGGAGGCCAGGGAAGGTGATGAAATGGCTGTTGAAGTGGGTGGTGGTGGCGTTGATATCCAGTCAGTGGTGCCTGGCGGCGCCCTATCGGGGTGAGCCCATCTCGCTGAATTTTCAGGATGTCGAGGTGCGCTCGGTGCTTCAGGTGCTGGCTGACTACGCCGGGATCAACCTGGTGGCCAGTGACACGGTGCATGGCAATATCACCCTGCGGCTGCACGAAGTCCCCTGGGATCAGGCACTGGAGCTGGTTCTTCGTAGCAAAGGGCTGGCTCGGCGTGAAGAAGGCAATGTGCTGCTGGTGGCGCCAGCTGCCGAGTTGGCCGAGCAATCGCGCGGAGCCCGTATCGGGCAAGAGCTGGATGCGCAGCTGCAACCCTTGCAGCGTGAATTGCTGCCGATTCATCACGCCAAGGCTTCCGAGCTTGCCGAGCTGTTACTGGCAACCCTGGCGGATGACGGCATTCTGACGGGGCGTGGCAGCCTGAGTGTCGACGCTCGCACCAATACCTTGGTCGCGCACCAGCCTGCGGACCGCCTTGCCGAGTTGCGGCAGTTGGTCGCTCAGCTGGATGTGCCGGTACGGCAGGTAGAGATCGAGGCGCGCATCGTGGAGGCCAATGTCGACTACGAGAAAGGTCTGGGCGTGCGCTGGGGGCGGCAGCTGTATGGTGAAGCACCGCGACAATTGGGCAAGGAACTGTTTGTCGACTTGGGCGTGGAGCAGGGCGGTGCCGGTATCGGCGTAGGCCTGTTACGTGGCGGCATGCTGCTGGATCTGGAACTCAGTGCCATGGAGAAAAGCGGCAACGGTGAAATCATCTCTCAGCCCAAGGTGGTCACGGCTGACAAGGAAACCGCCAGGATTCTCAAGGGTACCGAGGTGCCCTATCAGGAGACCAGCAAGAGTGGCGCCACCTCGGTGGCCTTTCGCGAGGCTTCGCTGTCGCTGGAGGTCACGCCGCAGATCACCCCGGACGGCAAGGTCATCATGACTGTCAAGGTGACCAAGGACGAGCCTGACTTCGTCAATGCCCTGAATGACGTGCCGCCGATTCGCAAGAACGAGGTCAATGCCAAGGTCCGAGTGGCGGATGGTGAAACCATCGTCATCGGTGGCGTCTACTCGACCACGCAAAACAATGTGGTCGACAAGGTGCCATTTTTCGGCGATCTGCCGTATGTTGGGCGGCTGTTTCGACGCGATGCATTACAAGAGAAAAAATCCGAGCTGCTGGTCTTCCTGACTCCGCGTATCATGAGTGACCAGGCGATTGCTGTGAGTCGTTGATTCTGTGCGAAATTTGATACTTGTAGGGCCCATGGGCGCTGGTAAAAGCACCATCGGGCGCCTGTTGGCCAAAGAGCTGCGCCTGCTGTTCAAAGATTCCGACAAGGAAATCGAACTGCGAACCGGCGCCAACATCCCGTGGATCTTCGATAAGGAAGGCGAACCGGGCTTCCGCGACCGTGAGCAGGCGATGATCGCCGAGCTCTGCGCGCTCGATGGCGTGGTCGTGGCGACCGGCGGTGGCGCAGTCATGCGCGCGGAAAACCGCCAGGCGCTGCACGAGGGCGGCCGGGTCATCTACCTGCACGCCTCGGTGGAGCAGCAGGTCGGGCGCACGGCGCGCGATCGCAACCGCCCGTTATTACGCACCGCCAACCCGGAGGCGACCCTGCGTGCCTTGCTGGAAGCGCGCGACCCGCTCTATCGCGAAATCGCCGACCTGGTGGTGGAAACCGACGAACGGCCACCGCGCATGGTGGTGCTCGATATTCTCGAGCGGCTGCAGCAGTTGCCGCCCCGCTAAGCCGGGACTATTCTCGGCCAGCGCCGAGGCGAGGTTCAACGTTACCGCGCGGGTCGTACAGCCGGCGCCGCGCCCAAGTACATTGTGGGGATACATGCAGACACTTAAGGTCGACCTCGGCGAGCGTAGCTACCCGATCTACATTGGCGAAGGCCTGCTGGACCAGGCTGAACTGCTGGCGCCGCATATCCGCGGGCGGCAGGTAGCCATCGTTTCCAACGAAACCGTCGCGCCTCTGTATCTCGAACGCCTGAGCAAGACCCTCGGTGCCTACTCGGTGGTGTCGGTAATCCTGCCGGACGGCGAAGCTCACAAGAACTGGCAAACCCTGCAACTGATCTTCGACGGCCTGCTGACGGCGCGGCATGACCGCCGTACTACCGTGGTCGCCCTCGGCGGCGGCGTGATCGGTGACATGGCCGGCTTTGCGGCGGCCTGCTACCAGCGTGGCGTCGACTTCATCCAGGTGCCGACCACCCTGCTGTCTCAGGTTGACTCTTCGGTGGGTGGCAAGACCGGTATCAACCACCCCTTGGGCAAGAATATGGTCGGTGCCTTCTATCAGCCCAACGCGGTGCTGATCGATACCACCAGCCTCAAGACCCTGCCCGAGCGCGAGCTGTCGGCGGGCCTGGCCGAAGTGATCAAGTACGGCCTGATCTGCGACAAGCCGTTCCTCGCCTGGCTTGAAGACAATATGCAGGCCCTGCGCGCCCTGGAGCCCGCCGCCCTGACCGAAGCGATCAGCCGCTCCTGTGCTGCCAAGGCTGCCGTGGTTGGCGCTGACGAGCGTGAGTCCGGCGTGCGTGCCACGCTGAATCTGGGGCATACCTTCGGCCATGCCATCGAAACACACATGGGCTACGGCGTGTGGCTGCACGGTGAAGCCGTGGCCGCAGGCACGGTGATGGCCCTGGAAATGTCCATGCGCCTGGGCTGGATCGACCAGGCCGAGCGTGATCGCGGTATCCGCCTGCTGCAGGACGCAGGTTTGCCGGTGGTGCCACCACAGGAAATGACCCCGGCGCATTTCATGGAGCATATGGCGGTCGACAAGAAGGTCCTCGATGGCCGCCTGCGGCTGGTGCTGCTGCGCCAGCTGGGCGAAGCCGTGATCACTGACGACTATCCGAAAGAGATTCTTCAGGCCACGCTGTCGGCGGATTACCGCGCGATCGTGGCCCAGCTTTGAGGTTGTGACAGCGTAATGACCAGTTTGCATGCCGATGAGGCGTTCCTCGAACATTACCAGTTGAGCCACGATCCGTTCGCGCCACGTGTGCCCGGCTTCAAGTTCTTCCCCGCCCAGCGCAAGCCGGTGCTGGGCCAGCTGCATCACCTGGCTCGCTACAGCCAGCTGATGTTGGTGGTCACCGGCCCCGTGGGCAGCGGCAAGACCCTGCTGCGTCAGGCTCTGGTGGCCAGCACCAACAAGCAGTCGGTGCTGAGCGTGGTGGTCTCTGCCCGCGGCGCCAGCGACGCCGCCAGTGTGCTCGGCCAGGTGGCGCAGACGCTGGAAGTGGCCCAGCCTGAAGTGCAGGCGATCCTGAACAAGGTGGTGCAGCTGGCACTGACCGGGCAGGAAGTCTATTTGCTGGTTGATGATGCGGAACAACTCGACGAGTCGGCACTCCAAGCGTTGCTGGAACTGGCAGCAGGGCTACCGGAAGGGCGCCCGCACGTGTTCCTGTTCGGCGAGCCCTCGCTGATTGCCGGGTTGGACGAGATCCAGGTCGAGGAAGAGCGCTTCCACGTCATTGAGCTTGCCCCCTACAGCGAGGAAGAAACCCGCGAGTACCTGGAGCAACGCCTGGAAGGCGCTGGTCGGGGCATCGAGGTGTTCACCCGTGAACAGCTAGTCGATATTCACGAAAACTCCGACGGATGGCCTGGCAACATCAACCAGGTCGCCCGCGACACTTTGATCGAAGCCATGATCGCCAGCCGTACCACGGTCAAGCGACCATCCATGGGGTTCAAAATGCCTAAGAAACACGTACTCGCGCTGTCCGCTGTCGTCGTGGTCGCCGTAGGTGCTGCGGTTCTGATGCCCAAGAAAGGCGACAAGGCCCCTGCCGAGGCGCCTGTGGCCCAGGCCCAGTTGCCGCTGGGCCAGGGCCAGCCAGGTGGCGCCCAGTCGAACAACGGCAACCCGGCCATCGAATTCTCCGGCCAGTCGCAGCCGATGCCACTGCCGCTGGTGGGTCAGTCCCAGCCGGTCATGCGCGAGCCGCTGGCGCAAGCTGCCGGCATGGGTGATGGCGAAGAAGGCAGCCCGGCCGGCAACACCGCCTTGCAGCCAGGCAATCCGCCGACCGTGACCACGATCGCGCCGCCGCAGGGCGTTCCTGCTGGCCCGGCGCCGAGCATGGCCCAAGCTACTGCGCCGGTACAGCCGGTTGCGCCTGCGCCGAAACCTGTCGCCACCCAGCCGGTCAAGCCGGTTGCACCTGCCAAGCCAGCATCGGCACCGACTCAGGTCGCTGTCGCCAAGCCAGCCGCCAAGCCGGTGGAAAAGCCGGCCGCCAGCGCCAGTACCAGCGGTAGCAGTGGCTGGTACTCGGGGCAGAAGCCAGGCAACTACGTGGTGCAGATCCTCGGCACCAGCTCCGAGGCGTCGGCTCAGGCCTTCGTCAAGGCGCAGGGTGGCGACTATCGCTACTTCAAGAAAAACCTGCAGGGCAAACCCCTGTATGTAGTCACCTACGGCAACTTCGCCAACCGCGACGCAGCGGTTGCGGCAATCAAGAACTTGCCAGCGAAGGTCCAGGCTGGTAAACCTTGGCCACGTACCGTCGCCAGCGTCCAACAAGAGCTGGCCTCGGCCCGCTGATACCTGCCGGGCGGCATCACCCCGCCGCCCAGTTGCTGAGCGATTAACGACATTCGAATAGCCTGCTGCGCCTGAGCGCGGCAGGCTTTTCTGTCCCAGACTGCCGGCCACAAGCCTCTGTTGCAGTCATGGCTGAAACGCTTCAGACTCGAGCCAAGCCGCTATCACGGCGCATGGCGCAAAAACATTCAAAATTGCGACATAAATTTTCAATGGTGAGACATGAAAATTTGTGGGTATGACTGTCGCTGTGCAACAATGGTTTTCCATGGCCACCGCAAAAAAGCTGGCGTTTGATCGGCGTGGATGGTAAGTGGTTGTACATAAAAGAGATTTGCCTCCGGTTGAGAGGTGAACCTGGTGAGAAAGTGTCTATGAAAACAGGTCTGTACCATCCCGAAGAATTCAAGGACAACTGTGGTTTTGGCCTGATCGCCCATATGACGGGCGAGCCGAGCCACCACCTTCTGCAAACCGCCATGCAGGCACTGACCTGCATGACCCACCGCGGCGGCATCAACGCCGACGGCAAGACCGGTGACGGTTGCGGTCTGCTCATGCAGAAGCCCGATCAGTTCCTGCGGGCCGTGGCCCAGGAGCACTTCGCCGTCGAGCTGCCCAAGCAGTACGCCGTCGGCATGGTGTTCTTCAACCAGGACCCGGTCAAAGCCGAAGCTGCCCGCGCCAACATGGACCGCGAGATCGTCGCTGCCGGCCTGAAGCTGGTCGGCTGGCGCAAGGTCCCGATCGACACCAGCGTGCTCGGCCGCCTGGCCCTGGAGCGCTTGCCGCAGATCGAGCAGGTGTTCATCGGCGGTGAAGGCCTGAGCGATCAGGAATTCGCCATCAAGCTGTTCAGTGCCCGTCGCCGTTCGTCCGTGGCCAACGCCCACGACGCCGACCACTACATCTGCAGCTTCTCGCACAAGACCATCATCTACAAAGGCCTGATGATGCCGCGCGATCTCGCGGCGTTCTATCCAGACCTCGGTGACGAGCGCCTGCAGACCGCGATCTGCGTGTTCCACCAGCGCTTCTCCACCAACACCCTGCCGAAATGGCCGCTGGCGCAGCCGTTCCGCTTCCTCGCCCACAACGGCGAGATCAACACCATCACCGGCAACCGCAACTGGGCCATGGCCCGACGCACCAAGTTCGCCAACGACCTGATCCCCGACCTCGAAGAGCTCGGCCCGCTGGTCAACCGCGTCGGTTCCGACTCCTCGAGCATGGACAACATGCTGGAGCTGATGGTCACCGGCGGCATCGACCTGTTCCGTGGCGTACGCATGCTGGTACCGCCAGCCTGGCAGAACGTCGAGACCATGGACGCCGACCTGCGCGCCTTCTACGAATACAACTCCATGCACATGGAGCCGTGGGATGGCCCGGCCGGTATCGTCATGACCGAAGGCCGCCACGCGGTGTGCCTGCTCGACCGTAACGGCCTGCGCCCGGCGCGCTGGGTGACGACCACCAATGGCTACATCACCATCGCCTCGGAAATCGGCGTGTGGGGCTACCAGCCTGAGGAAGTCCTGGCCAAGGGCCGTGTCGGCCCGGGTCAGATCCTTGCCGTGGACACCGAGACCGGCCAGATCCTCGACACCGACGCCATCGACAACCGTCTGAAGTCGCGTCACCCGTACAAGCGCTGGCTGCGTCAGCACGCCCTGCGCATCCAGGCGACCCTGACCGACGACCAGGGCGTGGCCAGCTACGACGCTGACCAGCTCAAGCAGTACATGAAGATGTTCCAGGTCACCTTCGAGGAGCGTGACCAGGTGCTGCGCCCACTCGGCGAGCAGGGCCAGGAAGCGGTCGGCTCGATGGGTGACGACACGCCGATGGCCGTGCTGTCGCAGCGCGTGCGTTCGCCGTACGACTTCTTCCGCCAGCAGTTCGCCCAGGTGACCAACCCGCCGATCGACCCGCTGCGCGAAGCGATCGTCATGTCCCTGGAAATCTGCCTGGGCGCCGAGCGCAACATTTTCCAGGAATCCCCGGAGCACGCTTCGCGGGTGATCCTCAGCTCGCCGGTTATCTCGCCCGCCAAGTGGCGTTCGCTGATGAACCTGGAGCGCGAAGGCTTCGATCGTCAGCTGATCGACCTCAACTATGACGAGAGCGTCGGCCTGGAAGCGGCCATCCGCAACATCGCCGACCAGGCGGAAGAAGCCGTGCGCGGTGGCAAGACCCAGCTGGTGCTGAGCGACCGCTACATCGCCCCGGGCAAGCTGCCGGTGCACGCTTCGCTGGCGGTGGGCGCCGTGCACCACCGCTTGACCGAGCAGGGCCTGCGTTGCGACAGCAACATCCTGGTCGAAACCGCCACTGCCCGTGACCCGCACCACTTCGCCGTGCTGCTGGGCTTCGGTGCCTCGGCCGTGTACCCGTACCTGGCCTACGAAGTGCTGGCCGACCTGATCCGCACCGGCGAAGTGCTGGGCGATCTGGACGAAGTCTTCAAGTACTACCGCAAAGGCATCTCCAAGGGCCTGCTGAAGATCCTGTCGAAGATGGGCATCTCCACCATCGCCTCGTACCGTGGCGCCCAGCTGTTCGAAGCTGTGGGCCTGGCCGAGGAAGTGGTCGGCCTGAGCTTCAAGGGCGTGTCCAGCCGCATCAAGGGTGCGCGCTTCGTCGACCTCGAAGGTGACCAGAAGCTGCTGGCAGCCGAAGCCTGGAGCGCGCGCAAGCCGATCCAGCAAGGTGGCCTGCTGAAGTTCGTCCACGGTGGCGAATACCACGCCTACAACCCGGACGTGGTCAACACCCTGCAAGCCGCCGTGCAGCAGGGCGACTACGCCAAGTTCAAGGAATACACCACGCTGGTCGACCAGCGCCCGGTGTCGATGATCCGCGACCTGCTGAAAGTGAAAGTGGCCGACGAGGCCCTGCCGCTGGATCAGATCGAGCCGCTGGAGGCCATCCTCAAGCGCTTCGACTCCGCTGGTATCTCGCTGGGTGCACTGTCGCCGGAAGCTCACGAGGCCCTGGCCGAGGCGATGAACCGCCTGGGCGCACGCTCCAACTCCGGTGAGGGCGGTGAAGACCCGTCGCGCTACGGCACCATCCGCAGCTCGAAGATCAAGCAGGTGGCCACCGGCCGCTTTGGCGTGACCCCGGAATACCTGGTCAACGCCGAAGTGCTGCAGATCAAGGTTGCCCAGGGCGCCAAGCCCGGTGAGGGCGGCCAGCTGCCAGGCGGCAAGGTCAACGGCCTGATCGCCAAGCTGCGCTATGCGGTACCGGGCGTGACCCTGATCTCGCCTCCGCCGCACCACGACATCTACTCGATTGAAGACCTGGCCCAGCTGATCTACGACCTCAAGCAGGTCAACCCGCAGGCCCTGGTTTCGGTCAAGCTGGTAGCTGAGGCTGGCGTTGGCACCATCGCCGCCGGCGTGGCCAAGGCCTATGCCGACCTGATCACCATCTCCGGTTACGACGGTGGTACCGGTGCGTCGCCGCTGACCTCGATCAAGTACGCTGGCGCCCCGTGGGAACTGGGCCTGGCTGAAACCCACCAGACCCTGCGCGGCAACGACCTGCGCGGCAAGGTGCGGGTACAGACCGACGGCGGCCTGAAAACCGGCCTGGACGTGATCAAGGCCGCGATCCTCGGCGCCGAGAGCTTCGGTTTCGGCACCGCGCCAATGATCGCCCTGGGCTGCAAGTACCTGCGCATCTGCCACCTGAACAACTGCGCCACCGGCGTAGCCACGCAGAATGAGAAGCTGCGCAAGGACCACTACATCGGCACCGTCGACATGGTGATCAACTTCTTCACCTTCGTCGCCGAAGAAACCCGTGAGTGGCTGGCCAAGCTGGGCGTGCGCAGCCTCGGCGAGCTGATCGGGCGTACCGACCTGCTCGACGTGCTGCCAGGCGACACCGAGCGCCAGCAGTACCTGGACCTGACCCCGCTGCTGGGCAGCTCGCATATCCCGGCTGACAAGCCGCAGTTCTGCGAAGTCGACAAGAACCCGCCGTTCGACAAGGGCGAGCTGGCCGAGAAGATGGTCGAGATGGCCCTGCCGGCGATCCGCGACCAGGCCGGTGGCGAGTTCAGCCTCGACATCTGCAACTGCGACCGCTCCATCGGTGCCCGTATCTCTGGCGAAATCGCCAAGCTGTACGGCAACCAGGGCATGGCCGACAAGCCGGTCACCTTCCGCTTCAAGGGTACTGCGGGGCAGAGCTTCGGCGTGTGGAACGCCGGTGGCCTGAACCTGCACCTGGAAGGCGACGCCAACGACTACGTCGGCAAGGGCATGACCGGTGGCAAGGTGACCATCGTGCCGCCAGCCGGCAGCCCGTTCGCCACTCAGCATAGCGCCATCGTCGGCAACACCTGCCTGTACGGCGCCACCGGCGGCAAGCTGTTCGCCGCGGGTACCGCAGGCGAGCGCTTCGCTGTACGTAACTCCGGCGCCCACGCTGTTGTCGAGGGTACTGGCGATCACTGCTGTGAATACATGACCGGTGGCTTTGTCTGCGTTCTGGGCAAGACCGGTTACAACTTCGGTTCTGGCATGACTGGCGGCTTCGCCTACGTGCTCGACATGGACAACAGCTTCGTCGACAAACTCAACCACGAGCTGGTGGAAATCCAGCGCATCAGTGGTGAGGCGATGGAAGCCTACCGCAGCCACCTGGCGCGGGTCCTTGGCGAATACGTGGAAGAGACCGGCAGCGAGTGGGGGCGTGAGCTCTTCGAGAACCTGGACGACTACGTGCGGCGCTTCTGGCTGGTCAAGCCGAAGGCAGCCAACCTCAAGCAACTGCTGTCCAGCACCCGCGCCAACCCGCAGTAAGAACAGCTGCAAGTGACGGCCCCGTGCGCGGGGCCTGTCGTGCTCAAGTGATCGTCTTGCAGCTTGCAGCCTGAGGCTGGCAACTGCGGTAAAGAGGTTTTGAAAAATGGCTGAACGTCTGAACAACGACTTCCAGTTCATCGAAGTGGGCCGCAAGGACCCCAAGAAAAAGCTGCTGCGCCAGCGCAAGAAGGAGTTCGTGGAAATCTACGAACCGTTCAAGCCGCAGCAGTCCGTGGAGCAGGCACACCGCTGCCTGGGCTGCGGCAACCCGTATTGCGAGTGGAAGTGCCCGGTCCACAACTTCATCCCCAACTGGCTGAAGCTGGTTTCCGAAGGCAACATCCTGGCCGCGGCAGAACTGTCGCACCAGACCAACACCCTGCCGGAAGTGTGCGGCCGCGTGTGCCCGCAGGACCGCCTGTGCGAGGGTGCCTGCACCCTGAACGACGGTTTCGGCGCTGTGACCATCGGTTCGGTGGAGAAGTACATCACCGACACCGCCTTCGCCATGGGCTGGCGCCCGGACATGTCCAAGGTCAAGCCAACCGGCAAACGCGTCGCCATCATCGGTGCCGGCCCGGCTGGCCTGGGCTGCGCCGACGTGCTGGTGCGTGGTGGCGTAACCCCGGTGGTGTTCGACAAGAACCCGGAAATCGGTGGCCTGCTGACCTTCGGCATCCCCGAGTTCAAGCTGGAGAAGACCGTGCTGAGCAATCGCCGCGAAGTCTTCACCGGCATGGGCATCGAGTTCCGCCTGAACACCGAAGTGGGCAAGGACATCACCATGGAACAGCTGCTCGCCGAGTACGACGCTGTGTTCATGGGCATGGGCACCTACACCTACATGAAGGGTGGTTTCCCGGGTGAAGACCTGCCAGGCGTGCACGATGCACTGGACTTCCTGATTGCCAACGTCAACCGCAACCTCGGTTTCGAGAAGTCGCCAGAAGACTTCGTCGACATGCAGGGCAAGAAGGTCGTGGTGCTGGGCGGTGGCGACACCGCGATGGACTGCAACCGTACGTCGATCCGCCAGGGCGCCAAGTCGGTGACCTGCGCCTATCGCCGTGACGAAGCCAACATGCCGGGCTCGCGCAAAGAGGTGAAGAACGCCAAGGAAGAAGGCGTGAAGTTCCTCTACAACCGCCAGCCCATTGCCATCGTCGGTGAAGACAAGGTCGAAGGCGTGAAGGTAGTCGAGACCCGTCTCGGCGAGCCGGATGCCCGTGGCCGCCGCAGCCCCGAGCCGATCCCGGGCTCCGAAGAAATCCTCCCGGCCGACGCCGTGGTGATCGCCTTCGGCTTCCGCCCGAGCCCGGCACCGTGGTTCGAGCAGCATGGTATCCAGCTGGACAGCCAGGGCCGCGTGGTGGCACCGGAGAAAGCCAAGTTCAAGCACCAGACCAGCAACCCGAAAGTGTTCGCCGGTGGCGACATGGTGCGCGGTTCGGACCTGGTGGTGACCGCGATCTTCGAAGGCCGCAACGCTGCCGAAGGCATCCTGGACTACCTCGAAGTCTGATCCATCGCATTCGCGGCTAAAGCCGCTCCCACAGGGATCGCGCAGCTTCGAAGGCAGCGTAGAACCTGTGGGAGCGGCTTCAGCCGCGAACACCGGCGAAGCCGGTGCCACCCTTGCAGCACATTTTGTATACAAAATCGTTTGATCTGTGGCACCCAATAGACAAAACGCATGGCCTTGACCGTGCCTTTTGCGCTGGCGTCTGAGAAAATGCCCGCACTATTTTTCCGGATGCCGACATGACTGCCCTGAAGAACGATCGTTTCCTGCGTGCGCTGCTCAAGCAACCCGTTGACGTCACCCCTGTCTGGATGATGCGCCAGGCCGGCCGCTACCTGCCGGAGTACCGCGCCAGCCGCGCCAAGGCCGGTGATTTCATGAGCCTGTGCATGAACCCGCAGTTCGCCAGCGAGGTCACCCTGCAGCCACTGGACCGCTACCCGCTGGACGCAGCGATCCTGTTCTCGGACATCCTCACCATCCCCGACGCCATGGGCCTGGGCCTGTACTTCGAAACCGGCGAAGGCCCGCGCTTCAAGAAGACCATCAGCACTCCGGCCGATATCGAAGCGCTGCCGATCCCCGACCCGCAGAAAGACCTCGGCTATGTGATGGACGCGGTCAGCACCATCCGTCGCGAGCTCAATGGCCGCGTGCCGCTGATCGGTTTCTCTGGCAGCCCGTGGACTTTGGCCACCTACATGGTCGAAGGCGGTTCGTCGAAAGACTTCCGCAAGACCAAGGCCATGGCCTACGACAACCCGCAAGCCCTGCACCTGCTACTGGACAAGCTGGCCCAGTCGGTCACCAGCTACCTCAACGGCCAGATCCTTGCCGGCGCCCAGGCGGTGCAGATCTTCGACACCTGGGGCGGCAACCTGTCGGCAGCGGCCTACCAGGAGTTCTCCCTGGCCTACATGCGCAAGATCGTCAGCGGCCTGATCCGCGAGCACGAGGGGCGCAAGGTGCCGGTGATCCTGTTCACCAAGAATGGCGGGCTGTGGCTGGAAAGCATCGCCGAAGCCGGCGCCGATGCGCTGGGCCTGGACTGGACCTGCGAGATTGGCGACGCCCGCCGCCGTGTGGGTGACAAGGTAGCCCTGCAGGGGAACATGGACCCGACCGTGCTTTACGCCAAGCCAGAAGCCATCCGCAAGGAAGTGGCGCGCATCCTGGCCAGCTATGGCAAGGGCACTGGCCACGTGTTCAACCTCGGCCACGGCATCACCCCGGAAGTCGACCCGGAGCACGCAGGTGTATTCATCAACGCCGTGCATGAACTGTCGGCGCAGTACCACCAGTAAGTGCGCTGAGACGAAAAGCCCGGCCAAGTGCCGGGCTTTTTGTTGAAGAAAGAAGAGCCCGAAGATCCTCAGGTCTTTTCCTACATATCGGCGCCATGGCCATTCCTAGACTCGTGCACTTCTGTCGGGCCTCCCCGACGCAAGCTCAAGTAGTCCGGAGTGCGTCATGAGTACAAGAATGAATCTGCGCAAGTTTGCTGCCAGCGGTCTCTGGCTGGCGGTTGCCGGTGCGGGTATGCATGCCCAGTTGGCCAATGCGCATGGCTATGCCAGTGAGCCGCCGTCCCGCGCTTATGCGTGTAAGTTAGGTTTGAATACCGAGTGTGGTGGTGCCACGTTTGAGCCTCAATCTGTGGGAGAGGCTGCTAAAGGTTTCCCCCAACTCGGCCCGGAGAATGGAAAAATCGCGAGCGGTGGTGTTCGCCCTGATTTCGCCCTGGTTGATGAGCAGTCAGCCGCTCGCTGGCATCTGACACCCATTCTCGACCGTCAGATCAACTTCGACTGGTACTACACCACTGGGCATAAGACCACCAAGTGGGAGTATTTCATTACCAAGGCAGGCTGGAATCCCAATGCGCCGCTGGCTCGTGAGGCATTTGAAAGCAGACCTTTCTGCACTGTGGACGGCCATGGTAAGCCTGCTACCGGCGGCGAGCATGAGGGCAGTGGCCCGGCGCCTGAAAAGCACGCATGTACATTGCCAGCCGATCGCACCGGGCACCATGTCATTCTGGGGCTGTGGACAATCGACAACACCGCTGCCGCATTCCACAATGTGATCGACGTCGACATCCAGGCTGAAGGTGGGCCCGCGCCGGAATGGCCCGTGGTTGGCACGATCAACCCGCATCGCGACCTGGAAGTTGGTGACAAGGTCAAGGTCCGCGCTTTTGCCAATGGGGCGGAAAGTGAACAACTGAGTACATCTATCGCCATTGAGCATGCCGAGGAAGGCATTGCCTTCAACTGGGCATATAAACTGGCCAGTCGTATCAATGAAACCCAAGCGCTCGTGCGAGCTGGCAAGCCTAATGCGGATGGCGACTTCGAGCCCGTGCAAGGCGCCAACACGCTCTACGCCAAGCGTGAGAGCGGCATCACCAGCTTCGAGCTGGAAATCGACGCTGCGACCCCTGAGCCTGGCTACCTGCATCTGCATGACCTGAAGCCTGAGTACCCGCTCAAGGATGGCAAGACCACCCTCGACTTCACGGTCATGAGCAACAAGAACCTGCAGGTGAGCGCGCGGTTGTTCGATGCCGACAACAAGCAGGTTGGCTATGTTCGCCAGCAGGTCGAAGGCACTGGCAAGTTGGTGCTGGAAGCCAGCAGCGTCGAGGGCCCGCACACGCTCAAGGTCGTTGGTGTCGACAAGGCACAGCGCGTGTTGCTGCAAGAGCAACGTGATGTCGCGCTCAAAGCCGCGGCTGAAGGCTACGACTTCGAATTCCCTCAATCGATTGCCAGCTACAAGGAAGGCACGCTTGTCCTGCAGCCCAAGACCGGCGAGGTATTCGAGTGCAAGCCATTCCCGTTCGAGGGCTGGTGCAAGAGCTACTCGGAAAGTGCCAACCACTATGAGCCGGGTGTAGGCAGCAACTGGCAAGACGCCTGGATCAAGCGCTAAAGAGGAGTACGGCCTGGCAGCCCAATAGGGCATGCCAGGTCTTCTTATGCAACAACACACTTATTGCATGCAGCAGATCCTGTTGCACTGGGTCTCTGCCTTGGTGATCGTCTGGGCGCTGGTAAGCGGCTTTTACGTATCAGGCTTTACTGTCGAACCTGCCACAGCTCAATGGGTCGGTTTCGTGAATGTTGGCCTGACCACGCTGTTTATTCCGGTGTTTCTGCTGCGTTGGTTGATGCGCTACCTCAAGCCCAGGCCGCGCGCGCTGAACGAAAACCCTTTTGTACGGCGCATTGCGCATGTTGTTCACGAAGGCATCTACTGGCTGACCGCGTTGGTGCTGACCTCAGGCGTGCTGATGATGGACCGTGCGATCGACGTGTTTGGCTGGTTTGCAATCCCGCCCTGGCTGACTGATCCGTTCTGGCTAAGCGCCTGGCTGACGCTGCATATCGCAGCAAACGTCGCCCTGGCTTTGCTCGTGGCGTTGCACGTGGGGGCAGTTGCCATGCACGAGTTTGCCGGGCGGCGTGTGTTTCGCCGAATGCTGCCTTAATCCAATGAAGCATTCTTCGGTCTTGTCCTGGGTCGCAATCCCTCTTCTGGCGTTGGTCGTGCTGGCCTGGCGCGAAGTGACGCGCCCCGGCTTGGTTGAAGCTGTCGGGCAAGTCAGTGTGGCCAGTGCTTTACCCGCGAAACAGCTATTACCCACGGCGACCCTGGCATTGGCCTTTGGTTTTAGCGAGCCAGGGGAACGGCTGGCAAGCCAGGCCGGGTTGGTGCTCAAGGCGTGTTTCATCCCCAGTCGTGGCCAAACCCGTGCGTTGGTGGGAAGCCGCGAGGGTGACAGTTTCTACAGCGTGGGCGAGCGCTTGCCGGGAGGCAGTGTGTTACGGCGTATCGACGTGGGAGCGATCACCCTTTGGGTCGACGGGCGTGAAGAAACCCTGACCTTGTCCGGCGGCCGCGCCAACGTCTTCGTTCAATCTGGCAGTAGCGCCGTGCGCGGTCCTGCCCCTGCCGATTCACCCCGCCTGTTGCGGGAGGTGCAATGATTTTTCAACGTTACCTGCGGGCCGCCTCACTTGGGGCTTGCCTGACCTTGACCTGCCCACTGGCTTTGGCTGATGCGCCAACTTGGCAATTGGCGATGAGCGATGCCGATGTGCGTGATGTGGTTCGCGAAGTCGGGGCCATTCTTGACCAGACGATTGTGCTGGACCCTCGTGTGCAAGGGCGCATCACCGTTCTGTCCAATGAGGCGCACGACCGTGAGGGTGTACGAAGGTTGTTTTACTCGGTCTTGAATGCGCAAGGCTTTGCCGCAGTGAACGATGGTGACCGCTTGCTTGTTTTACCGGCAAGCGAAGCCAAGGCCTGGGCCAACCAGCAGGCCGATGCGATTCCTTCCGCATTTACCACGCGTGTGTTCAGCCTGTCTGGCAGCACTGCCGCCGACCTGGCCGGCCTGCTCAGGCCGCTGGTGTCGAGCAACGGTTATATCGGCCCGTCCAGCTCCGCCAATGCCTTGGTCGTCACCGACTCGGCTGCCAACCTCGAGCGCTTGCATGCCTTGGTGGGCCAACTGGACAGCGGTCAGCGGCATGACTACGAAGTGGTAACGCTGCGTATAGCGCAAGCCGCCGATGTGTTGCCTGTCGTCGAGGCTTCGGCTGGCAGCCCGGACAGCGGTGTGCGGGTATTGGCAGACACGCGCAGCAATCGCCTGCTCGTGCTTGGGCCGGAAAAGTCCCGCCAACGGTTGGCACGACTGGCCCGCGAGCTGGATGTACCGGCACCTGAAAACGCGCATAACTGGCGCGTGGTGCGCCTCCAGCATGGTAATGCCGAGCAGCTGGCCGAGGTCCTCGGTGAGGTGGGCAAGCGGCTGGATGGCAAGGCGGGCACAGAAGCCTTGGGTCAGCCGCTCGCGGCCGGGGCGATGGTCAAGGCAGACTCCAGCCAGAACGCCCTGGTGCTGCTGGGGGAACCGAAAGCGCTGGGGAGCGTGGTGAAGATCATCGAGCAACTGGACCAGCCCCGTGCACAGGTGTTGATACATGCGGCCATTGTCGAAGTCAGTGGCGATATCAATGAGGCCTTGGGTTTGCAGTGGGGAATGAACAGCGGCAGCCTCAAAGGCGGGGTGACATTCCCGGACAGCGGTGCGCTACTGGCCGATGTACTGGGGGCAGACAAGGCGCTGCCCAGTGGCGCAGCGCTGGCGCTGGGCTCCGACCGCTTCGGTCTGCTGGTTTCCGCATTGGCCAGCAACAGCCGTAGCAACCTGCTGTCCACCCCCAGCCTGCTCACGCTCGACAACCAGGAGGCGCAAATCCTGGTGGGGCAAAACGTGCCTTTCAAGACCGGCTCGTACACCACTTCGGGCAATGGCGCGGATAACCCGTTCACCACCGTGGAACGCAAGGATATCGGCATCAGCCTCAAGGTTCGCCCGCACATCAACGAAGGCCGAAGCCTGCGCCTTGAGGTTGAGCAGGAAAGCTCGGTACTGGCACCCAGCACGCTTGAAGGTGACCTGGTCACCAGCAAGCGAACGCTCAAGAGCACCATCCTTGCGGCGGACGGCGAGATCATCGTGATCGGTGGCCTGATCAAGGACAGTGTGCGCACAGAGCAGCGCGGCGTGCCTTTGCTCAGCCGTTTGCCTCTGCTAGGTGGCTTGTTCCGCTGGACCAGGGATACCCAGGAAAAGACCAATCTCATGGTGTTCCTGCGGCCTACCATCTTGCGTACCCAGGCTGAACTGGTGGAGTCCGGGCTTCGTGCTTACGATGATGTTCGCGCCACCGACCCGGCGCGCGTGCCCCAGGACCCCCGCAGGTTGTTCGAAGCGCGGTCGATGCCGGAAGGCCGGGAGCCATAGCCTTGAACCCGTTGATTCCATTCGGCTTCGCACGGCGTCATGGCATTTTGCTGGACCGGCAGGCAGCCGAACCCGTGTTGTTGATGCGCGACGATGCTTCTCTCGAAGCGCTTTCAGAGGCGCTGCGTGTCGTGGGGCAGAACTGGCCACTGCGCCTGGTAGATGGCGAGCAGTTTGCAGAGCGCCTCGCCGCTTGCTACGGCGGCGCCCAGGATGCAGCGCAATCGGTCATCCAAGGGCTGGATGAGCACATTGACCTGTCAAGCCTGGCTGAGGCGTTGCCGCAGACCAGCGATCTGCTCGATCAACAGGATGATGCGCCGATCATCCGTTTACTCAATGCCTTGCTCAGCGAAGCGGTCAGGTCGCGCGCTTCCGATATCCACCTGGAAACGTTCGAACAGCAGTTGCGTGTTCGCATGCGCGTCGATGGGGTCATGCGCGAAGTGCTGTCGCCACCCAGAGCGCTCGCGGCTTTGCTGGTGTCGCGGATCAAGGTCATGGCGCGACTGGACATTGCTGAAAAGCGCGTGCCACAGGATGGCCGCATCAGCCTGCGGCTGGCCGGCCATGAGGTGGATGTGCGTGTGTCCACCTTGCCTGCGGCCCATGGGGAAAGGGTGGTGCTGCGCTTGCTGGACAAGCAGGCTGTGCGCCTGGATGTGCAGCACATGCAGATGCAGCTTTCGGTGCAGAAGGCGTTCCTGGCCTTGCTGGAAAAACCCCACGGTATTTTCCTGGTGACAGGCCCGACCGGTTCGGGCAAGACCACCACGCTATATACGGCGCTTTCGGTACTGAACCGTGAGTCGCGCAATATCCTCACCGTCGAAGATCCAGTCGAATACCACTTGCCCGGCATCGGCCAGACCCAGGTCAACAGCAAGGTCGACATGACCTTTGCCCGTGGACTTCGGGCGATCCTGCGGCAGGATCCGGACGTTGTGATGGTCGGGGAGATCCGTGATCGGGAAACGGCGGAAATTGCCGTGCAGGCCTCGCTGACAGGCCACCTGGTGCTGTCGACCCTGCACACCAACAGTGCCTTGGGTGCCATCACGCGGCTGGCGGACATGGGGGTAGACACCTGCCTGCTGGCATCCTCCCTTGCCGGTGTCATGGCACAGCGCCTGGTACGGGTGTTGTGCCCGCACTGCAAGGCCGCGTACGAGGTGGATGACGCCACCGCCAGCGCCCTGGGCAACCCTGACGACCTGCCGCGGCAGCTTTACCAGGCTGTAGGTTGTGAGCTGTGTCAGATGGGTTACAGCGGGCGCATGGCCTTGCATGAGATGGTCGTCATTACCCCGCAGATGGCGCAGGCAATCCATGGCCGCGCATCGTTGGCACAGATGCAGGGTCTACTTCGCCCGGGCACGACCAGCCTGTTTCAACATGGCGTTCAGCGTGTCTGCCAAGGGCAGACCAGTCTTGAGGAATTGCTGCGCGTGACGGGCCAGGACTGAACATGGCGGTCTTCCGGTATCAGGCCCAACGCCTGGATGGCGCTCGCCAGCGCGGCACGCTAGAGGCTGCCAGTGCGCGTCAGGCCCGGCAGCAGTTGCGCGAGCAGGGCTGGTCGGTCATGACGATCGAACTTTTGAAGCCTTCGCCTTTTGCCGCCTTGGTTCCAGGCAATCGTCTTTCCCTGGCGCGCCGCTGTTTGCTGACCCGGCAGCTGGCGACGCTGTTGCAGGCGGGCATGCCACTGAGCGAGGCGCTACAGGCGGTGGCGGCGCAAAGTGGCCAGCGTCAGGCCAGGCAGGTAGTGCTCGGCGTGGCTGAGCGAGTCGCCGAAGGTAATACCTTTGCTGATGCACTGGCCCATTACCCATTGGCCTTCCCGCTGGTTTACCGCGCCACGGTCGAGGCGGCGGAGCGCTCCGGGCACTTGGCAGGGGTACTGGAGCGCCTGGCTGGGCATGGTGAAGATCAACAGGCCCTGCGCCAGAAAGTGCAATTGGCGATGCTCTACCCGCTGATACTGACGATCGTCGCGCTGCTGGTGGTGGGCTTTCTGCTCGGCTATGTGGTGCCGGACGTGGTGCAGGCATTTGCCCGCGACCAGGCACAGTTGCCGCTGGCGACACAGGTGCTGATTGCACTCAGCGATGGGTTTGGCCGCTTTGGGTTGCTGGCCTTGCTGGTACTGCTGGCAGGGGTTACCGCTGCTGCCTTGCTATTGCGCGCGCCTGCGAGGCGAAAGCAGTGGCATGCCATGGCCCTGCGCTTGCCAGGTTACGCCAGCTTTGTTCTTGCCAGTGAGGCCACGCGCTTCATCAGTACCTTGGCGATTCTTGGCCGCAGTGGTGTCGTGCTGGTCGATGCCATGAACATCGCCGCAGCCGTGGTGGGCAACCTGGTATTGCGCGAGCGCTTGCAAACCGCGGTGCGTGAAGTGGGTGAAGGCGCAACGCTGGCCCATAGCCTGGCACGGAGCCAGAGCATGCCCGCACTGATGTTGCACATGATCGCCAGTGGTGAGCGTGCCGGGGAACTGGACTGCATGCTCGAGCGTGCCGCCGAGCTCCAGGCCAGGCAACTGGCTGGTCGCATAACCCTGCTGGTGAGCCTGTGCGAACCCCTGATGCTGTTACTGATGGGCGGCATCGTGCTGTTCATCGTGCTGGCCATCCTGCTGCCCATTCTCAACCTCAACCAACTGGTCAACTGATATGTCTTCTGGCTTTGCACGGCGTGCCCAGCGTGGCTTCACGCTCATCGAAATCATGGTGGTGGTCATCATTCTGGGCGTCCTCGGCGCGTTGGTGCTGCCCAACGTGATGAGCCGCCCGGACCATGCCAAGTTCACGGCGGCGCGTACCGATATCCAGTCAATCTCCACGGCTCTGGAAATATACCGCCTGGACAATGGGCGCTATCCGACCACCGCCCAAGGCCTGGAGGCGCTCATCCGGCGGCCGACCCTTGCACCTTTGCCACGCCAGTGGAATGCCCAAGGCTACCTCAAGAGCCAGGCGCTGGACCCATGGGGCATGCCTTATCAATACAGCAACCCCGGTACGCGATCGGGGCAGGGGTACGACCTGTTCTCCCTGGGAGCCGATGGCCAGCCTGGCGGTGAAGATGCGGATGCCGATATTGGTAACTGGGTCGAATGAGTCTGCGTCGCGCGAAAGGCTTCACCCTGCTCGAAATGATGCTGGTGCTATTGCTGGCAGGGGTTGTCATGGGCATGGCGGGGTTGCAGTTGGGGCGCGACCCGCAACGCCTGGCCAGCCAGGAGGCCGGTTTGTTCCTGCAACTGGTCGAACATGCCAGGCAGCAGGCTGTGCTGGAGGGGCAGGAGATGGGTGTGCACATTGATGCCCGCGGCTATCAGCTGATGAAGGCGTCCGGCAGCAGTTGGATAGCGGCAGGGCCGCGCCGGGATACTGGCCTGGACTTGCGCCTGAGTATCGACGGCTTCCCGGTGATGCTCGCCGGGCCAGGAAGCACCGCGCAATTGGTGTTTGCCCGTAACGACGAGTACACCCCTTTCTCGTTGTCATTCGATGAAGCGGGTGTCGGCCTTGCTCAACTCTCAAGCGATGGCCTCAATGACCCCTGGCTCGAACGCTGAGCGTGGGTTCACGTTGCTGGAAGTGCTGGTGGCGCTGTCTGTATTCGCCGTGCTGGCCGCAGCGGTGACCACTGCCAGCCAGCAGGTACTGGCACAGTCGCAGGGTATGCGTGATCGACTGTTTGCCAGCTGGATCGCCGATAACCACCTTAACGAGCTTCGCTTGCACGCGACTGCGGCTGCACAACGTCGGCCCCACGAGATCCAGTTCGATCAGCGCGCCTGGTTCATCGTTGAGTCGAGGCGTCATCAGGCTGAGCTGGCACTTGTCGAAGTTGGCGTGAGTGTCGGCCTGGCATCGGACCGGCAGCCGCTTTACCACGTCGTTGGCTGGCTGGAGGTTGCCGATGCAACGCAGTGAGTCTGCCTTTATCCAGCGCGGTTTTACCCTGTTGGAGCTGTTGCTGGCCATCGCCATCTTTGCCTTGCTGGCGGCAGGTACCAGCCAATTGTTGGCTGCATTGGTACGGGCAGATGCCGCACGTCAGGCCCAGGCCGATGAATTGCGTGCCCTGGGGCGGGCCATGAGCTTGATGCAGCGGGATGCACTGCAAGGGTACTGGCCCACGAGCAGCAAGAAGGGTGGGAGTCATGGGGTGTTGCTGACGCCGCAGCGGGTGGGCTGGTTGCTTGCTGCCGAGCGTGATCGACAATCGTTTGCGCGCAGCGATTTGCGGGTTGTCGAGTACTGGCTGGAGGACGGTGTGTTGTGGCGTCAGCGGCGGACGCTGGAGCACGGGCAGGTTCACCCTCAACGGTTGCTTGAAGGTGTCGAGGAACTGCGCTGGAGGTTGTATGGAGCAGAAAGCGGATGGGTCTCCCGCTGGACTGCTGTGCAACCGCCCCAGGCTCTTGAAATCACCTTGTCGACCCAGCGCTTTCAGGGGATTCGCCGAGTACTGCCCCTGGCGGGGGCAAGCCTGTGAAAAACTCGGGGCAACAGGGCGTGGCGCTCATCACCGTTCTGTTGGTAATGGCACTGTCGACCCTGCTGGTCGCCAGCATGTTGCGTAGCCACCAGGGGATGCTGGGCAGCATCCGGCAGCAGATCGATGCCTCGCGCTTGCTGCAACTCGCCCACGCTGGCGAACAGCATGCCTTGAAGCAGCTGAAGCAGCAGGCTACGACCCTGTTGCAGGTGACCCATGGCGGTCAACCTTGGGCGCAAACCCGTTTGCTGGAACTTGAGCAGGGGCAGCTCCGGCTGCGCCTGGAGGATCTCTCCGGGCGCTTCAATATCGCTGCGCTGACCGCACGGAAAACCCCCGACCCTGTGCTGCTCGAACGTTGGCAGCGGTTGTGCCATGCCTTGCAGATCGAGGCGCCGGCGCTGGAGTCTCTGGCCGGGCAGCGCATGCTCGACCCCAGCCAGTTGCGCGCCTTGCCGGGCGTTGATGCGCAGGTGATGGCACGCTTGCAGCCATGGGTCGTGGCGTTGCCCACCCAGGCAGGGCTCAACGTCAATACCGCCCTGGTGCGAGTGCTCGAAGGCCTTGAAGGCGTCGATGCATCCATTGCACGGAGCGTGATGGGCAAGCGGCCCGAAGGGGGCTATGCCAGCGTTCAGCAGTTTCTGGCGCAACCGCAGCTGGTGGGGCTTGGCATCGACAGCCATGGGTTGTCGGTGACCAGCCGCTGGTACCGCCTGGAGGTACAGGCCGCGTTGGAAGGCAGCCTTGGTTATCTCTACAGCGACCTTGAAATCGACCCGAACACACATCAGGTGCGTGTGCTGCGTCGGTTTTTTTCTGCACAGCCGGAGCACATGCAAGATGAGTGAGGTTTACCTGTTTCTGCTGGCCGGGGGCGTAGTCGAAGACGACGGCGCATGGCCGGTGCTCGTGCGCACAGCGCAGGGCCACCAGTACCGGTCACGCTTGGGCAACTTGCCGCCAGAGCTGGCCGCTGCAGCGGTGGTGCTTGTCTTGCCGATGGAGCTGGCGGGCTACTGCGTGATCGGGCCGATACCGGGCAGGCGCCCCAGCCGGGAGACGTTGGGCTATGCGACGGAAGAACAGCTGGCAGCACCGCTGGAGGCGCTGCACCTGGCATTCGGGGCAGAAGATGAAGAGGGCCGGCGCAAGGTGTGGGTGATCGCGCGGGAATGCTTGCGCCAGCTGCTGTCGACGCTTCAGCAGCAGGGCATCGACCCCATCGCCGTACACGTCGATGCCGACCTGCTGAGTGCCGAGCGGGCATGCGCCCTGTGGTTCGAGGGGCGATGGCTGTTGGGGGGCAGCGAGGGCGCTTGCCTGGCGCTCAGTGCCCAGGCCGCACAGGCACTGAAGCAGAGATATGCTTCGATGCCCTGGATGGCCGAGGCCGGCTCAACAGGTGCGGTCGATTGTGATCAGCAAGTCGCCAGTGCCGTGGGCATCCTGATGCAAGGCAGTGCTGGCGCTGTGGACCTGCGCCAGGGCGCAATGCGTCGGCGGCGCATACGGCCGGCATGGCGAGGCCTGGCAAGTGGCGTGGTGCTGGCTTTGCTCATGGCTTGCCTGGTCGATCAGGTGCGTGCGCAGTGGCTTATGCAGCAGGCATCACAGCTGCATGCCCAGAGTGTTCGGGTGTTGCAGCGCTGGGCACCTGAGCAGGCTCCAGGCGGCGACCTGGCTACGCAGATCAGGTTGCTCGAACACCGCCCAAGGCAGGCGACTACCGTGGAGCAGTTGGCGCTGCTTTCGGAGCAGTTGGTCGGCGCAGGCAATGTGGTGATCGAACGGGCTGAATCGACACCTGAACAGGGTTGGCGCGTCGACGTTGTTGCCCACGGCTTTGACGATCTCGAACGGCTTGGCGCTCGCGTTCCCGGTATGCGGATGGAACAGGGGCGGCAGGCCGACCTAGGTGTGCGGGCGACCCTGTCCTGGCGGGAGGCTGAATGAAGTACTGGAGGGAATCTGCGTTGGTACGCCAGTGGCAACAGCTATCAACCAGCCGACGCACGCTATTGAAGGCCGCTTCATGGGGCCTGAGCTTGATCGTCATTTGCCAACTACTGTGGCTGCCGGGGCAGGCCCGCCTGCAACAGGCTGAGCGAGACCTGGCACGCGAACATGAACTGGGTGCCCAACTGCAGCGAATCGTGCAGGGGCCACCTCGGTCGTCAACTCCCGTCGAGGTGCTGACACCTGCGGGATTGAACGAGCGCGCCAAGGCTGCGGGCCTGCGTATCACCAACCTGGAGGCCAGGTCCGGGCAAGTGGATGTCAGCCTGGAAGGCGCTGCGGCTGCCGTGCTGGCCTGGTTGCACGTACTGGAGCAGGAAGGTGGCAAACCGCTCAGCCTCCAGCTGCAAGCCGAAGGCGAGCTGCTTCAGGCGCGTTTCGTGATGATACTGGCCGAGGCATGATGCCTCGGCCTTTCAGGCAGCTTTGGGTTGCAACTTGCTCAAGTGCAGGGCCACCAGCAACGCCACCGCCAACAGGCTGCCGATGAACAAGCCGATCCCGTTCCATCCCCATTGGTGCCAGAACACGCCACCGGCCGTGCCGGCCACGCTGGACCCTGCGTAATAGCTGAACAGGTACAGCGACGAAGCTTGCCCCTTGGCCTTCAGCGCCCGGCGGCCAATCCAGCTGCTGGCCACCGAATGCGCGCCGAAGAAGCCGAAGGTGAACACCAGCATGCCGACGATCACCAGCGCCAGCGGGGTGGCCAGGGTCATCAGCAGACCGCCGGCCATTACCACGATACTGGCCCAGAACACCTTGCGTCGGCCCAGCTTGTCAGCCAGTGCGCCGACTTGCGCCGAGCTGTAGATGCCCGACAGGTACACCACCGACAGCAAGCCGACCAGCGCCTGGTTCATGTGGTAGGGCTCGGCCAGCAGGCGGTAGCCGATGTAGTTGAACAGGGTGACGAAGGCGCCCATCAGCAGGAAAGCTTCGAGGAACAGCCAAGGCAGCCCGGCGTCCTTGAAATGCATGACGAAACCGTCCAGCAGGCTACGCGGGCTCATCAACTGCGGGCGGAAATTGCGCGACTCGGGCAGCACTTTCCAGAACACCAGCGCAGCCACCAGGGCCAGGCCACCAATGGTCAACATCGCCGTGTGCCAGCTGACGAAGTCGATCAGTACCCCGGTAATCAGCCGCCCGCTCATGCCACCGATGGCGTTACCGCCGATGTACAGGCCCATGGCCAGGCCGATGTGCTGCGGGTGGATTTCTTCGCTGAGGTAGGTCATCGCCACCGCCGCCAGTCCGCTCAGCGAAAGGCCCACCAGGGCGCGGGTGGCCAGCACCAGTTCCCAGCTTGGCATTATCGCGCTGGCCAGGGTCGACAGGGCGGCGCAGACCAGGGCAAAGACCATCACCGGCTTGCGGCCGATGCGGTCGGAGATCGGGCCGGTGATCAACAGGCCGAACGCCAGCATCGCAGTGGATACCGATAGCACCAGGCTGCTTTGCGCCGCATTGATGGAAAACTCCTTCGACAGCAGCGGCATCATCGGCTGCACGCAGTACAGCAGGGCGAACGTGGCGAAGCCGCCGCTGAACAGGGCCAGCACGGTCTTCATGAAGGCGGGGGTGCCTTTTTCGATCCACATGTCGTTCAGGGGGGCAGGTTCTGGGCCGGCAGGAAGGGGGGCTACAGCAGTTTTCACGGGCGGTACCTCTGGCGCAATGAAAAAAGCATATAGCTGGCTAATGATTAGATCCAATATATTGTTCGACCTATTTGAGACGTTTAGCGACCTGATTGGAGCCGATCATGGAACTGCGCCATTTGCGTTACTTCATCGCCGTTGCCGAAGAGCTGCACTTCGGCCGTGCGGCCCAGCAGCTGGGCATCTCACAGCCGCCATTGAGCCAGCAGATCCAGGCGCTGGAGCAGGAACTGGGTGCCCGTCTGTTCGAGCGGACCAATCGTCGGGTCGAGCTGAGCGAGGCTGGCCGGCTGTTTCTCGAAGAGGCGCGCCAGGTGCTGGCGCAGGTGGAGAAGGCAGCCGATGTGGCCCGGCGTGCGCAGTTGGGTGAACTCGGTGAAATGAAGATCGGTTTCACCTCGTCGGCACCGTTCACGTCGAAGATTCCCAAGGCTATTCATGCCTTTCGCCAATGCTTCCCTGCAGTGCACCTGAACCTCAAGGAAATGAGCAGCCGGGATGTCGCCGAAGGGGTGTTCGACGAATCCATCGAGGTCGGTCTGATGCGGCCGATGCCGCTGCCGGAGGGCCTGGTGGCCACTGAGCTGTTCCGCGAACCACTGGTGGCGGTGATCAATGCCTCACACCCGTTGGCCGAAGGCACCGAACAGGGCGTGCACATGGCTGCCCTGGCCCAGGAACCGTTCGTGTTCTTCCCGCGCAGCTACGGCAGCGGCTTGCATGCGCAGTTGTTGAGCCTGGCGCGCCAGGCCGGATTCAGCCCGCATTTCGCCCAGGAGGCGGGGGAGGCGATGACCATCATTGGCCTGGTGTCCGCCGGGCTTGGGGTCTCGGTGCTGCCGGCATCGTTCCAGCGCATGCGCATCGAAGGCGTGGTGTACCGCACGCTGCTGGATGAAGGGGCGATGTCGGCGGTGTGGCTGGTGCAGCGCGAGCGTGGCAGTTCGGCGATGGCCCGGGCGTTTGCCGAGTTGCTGACGGGGCTGATGGCTGGCCAAGGGTGATGATTCCGGGCGGGGCCAGCGAATGGGCAAATGGCACTGGCCATTGCCGCTGCGCCGCCACATACTCGGGCATTCGTTGATACACGGAGGTCAATCATGCGGCGCGTGGTGTTCAATCAGAAAGGTGGCGTGGGCAAGTCGAGCATCGCTTGCAACCTGGCGGCAGTGAGCGCCAGCGAAGGTTATCGGACCTTGCTGATCGACCTGGATGCCCAGGCCAACTCGACCCAGTACCTGACCGGCCTGACTGGCGACGAGATCCCCATGGGCATCGCCGACTTCTTCAAGCAGAGCCTGTCCAGTGGGCCGTTCAGCAAGAAGAACAAGGTCGATATCTACGAAACCCCGTTCGACAACCTGCATGTGGTCACCGCCACGGCGGAGCTGGCCGACTTGCAGCCGAAGCTTGAGGCCAAGCACAAGATCAACAAGCTGCGTAAGTTGCTCGACGAGCTGGACGAGGACTACGAGCGTATCTACATCGACACGCCACCGGCGCTCAACTTCTATGCGGTTTCCGCATTGATCGCCGCTGATCGCGTGCTGATCCCCTTCGACTGCGACAGCTTCTCGCGCCAGGCACTGTACGGCCTGCTGGCCGAAATCGAAGAGCTCAAGGACGACCACAACGAAGACCTGGTAGTCGAAGGCATCGTGGTCAACCAGTTCCAGTCCCGCGCCAGCCTGCCCCAGCAGATGCTTGACGAACTGCTGGCCGAAGGGCTGCCGGTGTTACCGGTGTACCTGGGCAGTTCGGTAAAAATGCGCGAGTCGCACCATGCCAACCTGCCGCTGATTCACCTGGAGCCGCGGCACAAGCTGACACAGCAGTTTGTCGAGTTGCATTCGCTGCTCGAAGAGAACGCTTAAACCCCTTGGCTACGCAACCACTCCAGCAACGACTGGAGTGGAAACGCGCCGGCCTGGCGGCTGACTTCGCGGCCGTTCTTGAACAGGATCAGGCTGGGGATCGAGCGGATACCCAGTTGCCCGGCCAGGTTGCGGTTGGCTTCGCTGTCGAGCTTGGCCAGGCGGCAGCGGCCGCTGAGCTGACGGGCAGCCTGTTCGAAGGTCGGGGCGAAGGACTTGCAGGGGCCGCACCAGTCGGCCCAGACGTCGATCAGCAGTGGCAGGTCGCCCTTGATCTGGCTGGCGTAGTTGGCCTCGCTGAGTTCGAAGGGCTGGCTCAGCAGCACGTCCTGTTTGCAGCGGCCGCATTTCGGGGCGTCGCCCAGGCGTGCCGCCGGCAGGCGGTTGAGGCCGTTGCAGTGGGGGCAGGGGATTACCAGTGGGTCGGACATTTCATCTCCAATATGTGTATCGCAGATCCCTGTGGGAGCGGGTTTGGCGTTAATCAGGAAGAACAGCTGATTTCCAGGTGCTTGCCCCACTCCGGTGGGCGCTCGGCGTAGGCCTGCATGCCGGCTTGCTCCTCGAACGGCTGGCTCAGCACCTGGTGCAGGCGGCGCACCTCACTGTAATCCCCCGCTTCGGCCGCTTCGATGGCCTTCTGCGCCAGGTAGTTGCGCAGCACGTACAGCGGGTTCACCGCATGCATGCGCTCACGACGGCCTTCGGCATTGCCCGCCTCGCGTTCGCAGCGGGCCAGGTAATCCGTGCCCCAGGCATCGAAGCCGGCGAGGTCGATGAAGTCGTCGCGCACTACCTTCAGCGCTTCGGCGATGGGCTGGTCGCCCAGCTTGCGGAAGAACAGGTTGTAGTCCACGCCACCGCTCTGCATGCGCTGCAGCAGGCGCTCGACCAGCGCCATGTCGTCGTCTTCTGCAGTGGTCAGGCCCAGGCGCCGACGCATCAGGTCGAGGTAGTGCGCCTGATACAGCGGCAGGAACAGGCCCAGCGCTTCCTTGAGCGATTCCACCTCGATCACCGTGGTCAGGGCCTGGGCCAGGGCGCTGAGGTTCCAATGGGCAATCGGCACCTGGTTGGCGTAGCTGTAGCGGCCGCGGTCGTCGGAGTGGTTGCAGATGAAGTTGGCGTCGAAATCGTCGAGGAAGGCATACGGGCCGAAATCGAAGGTGATGCCGAGGATCGACATGTTGTCGGTGTTCATCACCCCGTGGCAGAAGCCATAGGCCTGCCAGCGGGCGATCAGCTCGGCGTTGCGCTCGACGATAGTGCGGAACATGGCCAGGTAAGGCTGCTCGGCATCGCGGCATTCGGGGTAGTGCTGCTCCAGCACGTGGTCGATCAGCACGCGTTGCTGTTCCGGCTGCTTGGTGTAGTAGAAGTACTCGAAATGCCCGAAACGCACATGGCTCTGCGCCAGGCGGGTCAGCATTGCCGCGCTCTCGCGGGTTTCGCGCCACACCGGGGTGCTCGAGCCGATCACGCACAGGGCCCGGCTGCTGGGGATGCCCAACGCGTGCAGGGCCTCCGACGCGAGGAACTCGCGGATTGACGAGCGGAGCACGGCGCGGCCGTCGCCCATGCGCGAGTAAGGCGTCTGGCCGGCGCCCTTGAGGTGCAGGTCCCAGTGCTCGCCCTGGTCATTCAGCACTTCGGCCAGCAGCAGGCCGCGGCCATCGCCCAGGCGCGGGTTGTAGGAGCCGAACTGGTGGCCGGAATAGACCATCGCCCGCGGATCGGCTTCTTCCCAGAGCTTGTGGCCGCTGAACAGCTCGGCGAACACTGGCTCATTGGCCTGGGCCGGGTCGAGGTCGAGCAGGGCCATGGCCGACTCGCTGGCCACCACCAGGCGCGGCTCGGCGATCGGCTCGGGCAGGACCTGGGTGGAGAACGCATCGCCCAGGCGGGCGAAGCGATTGTCGAAGGTGAGTTGGTCGAGGGCTTTCACGGGCTGCTCCTGAGATTCAGCACAGAATAAAGCATTCGAGCTTACTCAGGCCGGTGCAGTGCCATCCGGTTTAGGTTGCTCCATCGGGATCAGTTGCTGCTTGCCGCCTTTCGGGTCCATCAGGAACACTTCGACCTGGCGTACCGAGATCTTGATGTTGTGGGCCTTGAACTCGCGGTTGATGTAGCGGTTGATCTCGTCCAGCGTCGGGTTGCGGTCACCGAGGTCACGCACGTGCATGCGCAGCTCGTGGTCCAGCGAGCTCTCGCCGAAGTTGAGGAAGTACACGATCGGCTCCGGGTCCTTGAGCACCCGTGGGTTGTCGTGGGCGCCCTTGAGCAGCAGGTCGCGCACCAGGTCGAGGTCGGAGCCGTAGTCGATGCCCAGCTTCAGCGTCACCCGGGTGACGGTGTCGGTCAGCGACCAGTTGATCAGCTGGCCGGTGATGAAGGTCTTGTTGGGGACGATGATGTCCTTGCGGTCGAAGTCGGTGATGGTGGTGGCGCGGATGCGGATCTTGCTCACCGTGCCGGACAGGTTGCCGATGGTGATGGTGTCGCCGATCCGCACCGGGCGCTCGAACAGGATCATGATGCCGGAGATGAAGTTGGCGAAGATCTCCTGCATGCCGAAGCCCAGGCCCACCGACAGTGCCGCCACCAGCCACTGCAGCTTGTCCCAGCTCACCCCGAGGGTCGACAGGGTGCTGACGATGCCGACACCGACGATGGTGTACGACAGCAGCGTGGTGGTGGCGTAGGCGCTGCCCTGGGCCAGGTTCAGGCGTGACAGCACCAGCACTTCCAGCAGGCCCGGCAAGTTGCCGGCCAGGGCGAAGGTAATGCCGACGATCACCAGCGCGCCGAGCAGGTCGCCGAGGCTGATCGGCACCATGCTGGCGGCGGCACCGGTGCCGCTGGTGTACTCGTACAGCACGAAGTTGTTGAGGTAGGCGAACACCGAGATCAGGTCCGACCAGACCCAGTAGAGCCCGGCGATGAAGCCGCCAAGCAGGGCCAGGCGGATCAGGCGCAGCGACTGTTGGTTGACCTGTTCGATGTCCAGGGTCGGCTCTTCGGTGATGACTTCGCCATCCAGCCCTTCCTTGGCGGCCTGGCGCTTGCTCAGCGCGCGCTGGTAGGCCAGGCGTCGTGCAGCCACCGAAAGGCCGCGGACGAAGGCGGCCTCGATCACCAGCCAGAACAGCAGCAGGTAGAGGGTGTAGATCAGTCGGTCGGTCAGTTTCAGCGCGGTGTAGTAGTAGCCGAAGCACACGGCCACGAACAGCGCGATCGGCAGGGCGGTGAAGGCCACCCCGACAGCCCTGCGGAACAGCGACGTGTCACGGTGCGCCGGGCTGCTCAGCAGCAGGCGGCTGAGCAGCCAGGCCATCAATGCGTAGCAGGTCAGCACCACGCCGATGCCGAGCACGTCATCGGCCAGTGCCGAAGGCTGGTGCTCGGCGACTGCCACCACACCGACCAGCGCCAGTACCACGGTACCTAGCCGGCGTACCCAGCCGCGCAGGAACTCGACCTGCGGCTTGTGCCAGCGGAAGTGGATTTCCGCCACGCCACCGGGGGCGAGGATGCGGTAGGCGGTGTAGAACACCAGCCAGGCCTGGGCCAGCTGCCACAGCGCCGCGCCGAGGTTGGCGTTCTGCCCGCGGGCGTCGATCTGCAGGGCGTAGCTGCACAGCGCCAGGCCCAGGCTCACTGGCATCGCCAGGAGGATGTTGATCAGGATGGCCTGAGGGGTGTGCCACTGGCTGTCACGGCGGAAGTGGCCGATGTCCTGGTGCACCTTGCCCAGCCGTTGGTAGAGGTATTTGCGCCGCCACAGCAAGGCACCGATCGCCAGCAGCAGCGGCAGGAACAGCAGCGGCCGCTGGCTCAGGCCGTCGGCCAGCTCCTTGATGCCCGAGCCCCAGGGCAGGCTGGCAACCTGTTCGGGGAAGCGTTCCGGCACCAGGCGCAGCCAGTCCCAGTCCAGCGGCTTGTTGCTGGGGATCCAGAACATCTGCTCGTCGAGGGTGTTGCGCAGGCCCTGGGCGGTGCCCAGCAGCTGCTTCTGGTTGAGCTGCAGGGTGATCGATTCGTTGAGCAGCGCCGACAGCTCGCGGTTCAGGCGTTCGAGCAGGTCGCTGCGGGTGATCGCCACCTCCAGCAAGGCCTTGCGCAGTTGCGGCGTGACGTCTTCCTGCGGCTGGTTGGCCAGCAGCTTGTCGACGTAGGTCACCGGGTTGCTCATCTGTTCGCGCTGCTGGTTGATCTCGAACTGGTACAGGCGAATGTCGGCGATCTGGTCGGCCAGGTCACGGTCGACCTTCAGGTGCGGCAATGCCTGCTTCTGCTTGTAGAGGATCTTCGACAGCAGCAGGCTGCCCTTGAGTACGTTGATCTGCTCATCCAGGGCCTGGTCGGCCTGGGTCAGGCTGTCGAGCTGCTGCTTGGTGCGCAGGTTCTGCTGGGTCAGCTCGTTGAGGCGGTCGGTGCTTTTCAGCAGATAGTCGGAAAGCTTCAGGTTGGCCGCACTCTCAGTGGCCAGCAGGCTGCTGCCGCCGGCTTTCTGCGCTTCGATCGACTGCTGGGTGACGGTTTGCTGGGACTGGGCCAGGCGCTTTTCGTTGATCAGCGTCTGCAGGTCCTGAATTTCCTGCTCCAGGCGCGCGGCACGCTCGATCAGCAGGTCGTGGCGGGCGTTGCCGAGGTCTTGCAGCAGGCCGTTGCCGGCCAGCTCCTGACGGCGCAGCAGGGTCAGCGCGTTGAGCGAGGCCAGTTCGGCATTGAGCTGGTTGCGCTGGTCGGCGTTGATCGGCTTGCCACCGTCCTTGCCGCTCTTGAGGCTGTTGTTGATCTGCTGGGTGCGGGTCTGGTTGTTGCTGATCTCGGCCTGGGCGCGCTCGGGTCGGGTCTGCGAGTTGATGATCAGGCTGTTGGCTTCGGACAGCGCCTTCTGCAGCTCGCCCTGCTGGGTGTTGCGCTCGCTGAGCATCTGCTCGAGCTGCGGCACGGTCAGGCTGGCATAGCGCTGGGCGACTGGCTGTGCCTTGCTTTCCTTGAGCCGGGCCAGTTCTTTCTGGCTGTCGCTGGTTTCCTTGGGGGCACTGGTCAGCTGCTGCTTGAGCGCGGCCAGCTTCTTCTCGCTGTCATCCTTGCTGTTTAGCAGGGCCATGGTCTGCTCGAGCACCTGCTGCAGGGCCTTCTGGTCGGCTTCGGGCAACTTGCGCTCGGCAATTTTGTCGAGGCTGTTCTGGATGCTGGCGGTGCTCGGGGTTTCCGCCGCGTTGACCGCGACAGGAAGGGACAGGCACAACCCCAGCAGGGCTGTGCGAAGGTACACGCGCAAGGACATAGGCAGACTACTTGTGGATCAGGCGGAAACGGAGTTTAGAGGAACAATCCTGGTCCGGGTCGCGTTCCTTCGGGGAATCTGACGCCGACTTTCTGAATCTTGTTCCCGTCCATGGTCGCCACCGTCCAGATCGTGCCGTGCCAATCGACCTGGTCGCCTACTACTGGAGCGCCTCCGACCTTCTGTCGGATGAACTGCGCAAGTGGCATTTTCGCGTCCAGGCCGTCCAGTTTCAGGCCATAAAGTGCGGCCACCGCGCCCAGCTCGGCATCGCCTTCGAGCACGAAGTCGCCGAAGAAGCGCAGGTCCAGGCCGCGCTGTGGTGCCTGGCTGAACAGTTTGCCCAGTGCCGGAAGGTTATGTTCGTGGCCGATCACGCAGAGCATGTCGCCGACTTCCAGTACGGTACTGCCGGACGGGTGCAGCAACTGTTCGGCGCGGAACAGTGCGGCGATACGCGTGCCTTCGGGCATTTTCAGCTCGCGCAGGGCAGCACCGATGCACCACTTTTCCGCGCCCAGGCGGTAGACGAACAGCTCCCACTCGCTGGTGACGTGCACTTCCAGCGCCGAGCGGGAAATAGGCGCCGGGTCCGGTGGTACGGTGACTTTCAGCAGCTTGGCCATCCACGGCAGGCTGGTGCCTTGCACCAGCAGCGACACCAGTACGATGAAGAACGCCAGGTTGAAGAACAGCTGGGCGTCCGGCAAGCCGGCCATCAGCGGGAACACCGCCAGAATGATCGGTACCGCGCCGCGCAGGCCGACCCAGGAGATGAAGCCCTTTTCGCGGCCGTGGAAGGCCTTGAAGGGCAGCAGTGCGGCCACCACCGACAGCGGCCGCGCCACCAGGATCATCCACAGCGCCAGGCCCAGCGCTGGCAGGGCAATCGGCAGCAGGTCGTGGGGCGTGACCAGCAGCCCCAGCACCAGGAACATGCCGATCTGGGCCAGCCAGGCCATGCCGTCGAGCATGTGCAGGATGCCGTGGCGGCTGCGGATCGGCTTGTTGCCCAAAACCAGGCCACACAGGTAAACGGCGAGGAAGCCGCTGCCGTGCAGGGCGTTGGTCAGCGAGAACACCACCAGGCCGCCGGCCACCACCAGGATCGGGTACAGGCCACCGGCCAGGTTGATGCGGTTGACCAGCTGCAGCATCAACCAGCCGCCACCCAGGCCCAGCAGGCCGCCGATACCAAACTCGCGCAGCAAGTGGCCCAGCAGGCTCCAGTGCAGGCCGGTCTGGCCGCTGGCAATCATGTCGATCAGGGTAACGGTGAGGAATACGGCCATCGGGTCGTTGCTGCCCGATTCGATTTCCAGGGTGGCGGTAACCCGCTCGTTCAGGCCTTTGCCGCCGAGCAGCGAAAAGACTGCCGCGGCGTCGGTAGAGCCGACGATGGCGCCGATCAGCAGGCCCTGGATGAGGCTCAGGTTGAACAGCCAGGCGGCGACCATGCCGGTGAGTGCGGTGGTGATCATCACGCCGACGGTGGCCAGCGACAGCGCCGGCCACAGTGCTACACGGAAGCTCGCCACCCGGGTGCGCAGGCCACCGTCCAGAAGGATCACGGCCAATGCCAGGTTGCCCACCAGGTAGGCAGTCGGGTAGTTGTTGAAGATGATGCCGCCACCATCGACACCGGCGACCATGCCGACGGCGAGGATGATGACCAGAATAGGGATGCCCAGGCGCGACGACAGCGAGCTGACCAGGATACTTGCGCCCACCAGCAATGCGCCGATCAAGAACAGGCTGTTGATGGTGCTGGCATCCAAAGGCAGGTACTCCGGGATATCGCGGGAAAGGGGCTTGGCTCCTTGACTTGGCAAGTCGCGTGCCAATTGATTCTAACCTGATGAATTGGCAGGCTGTAAAGCGTTTCTGCAGATGAAAAAAAGGCACCGCGGAGGGTGCCTTTTCGGGTGTTGCCTGGGAGGGCCCTTTCGCGGCTAAAGCCGCTCCCACAGGTACTGCACAGATTTCAAAACCTGTGCGAACCCTGTGGGAGCGGCTTTAGCCGCGAAGAGGCCGGGGCAGGATTACGCCTGCTTCACCTCACGCATCGCCTTGCCCTTCACCGGTGCACCGTTGGCCACGTAGTACTTGGCGGTGCTGCGCGGCAGCGGCTTACGGTTGCGGATCTTGTCCGAGATCTTCTCGGCGATCATGATCGTGGTGGCGTTGAGGTTGCCGGTGATGATGATCGGCATGATCGACGCATCGACCACACGCAGGCCCTTCATGCCGTGCACGCGGCCTTCGCCGTCGACCACTGCCATGTCGTCGGTGCCCATCTTGCAGGAGCAGGACGGGTGGAAGGCGGTTTCGGCGTGCTCGCGGATGAACTTGTCCAGTTCCTCGTCGGTTTGCACGTGCTCGCCCGGGCTGATCTCGCGACCGCGGTACGGGTCCAGCGCCGGCTGGGCCATGATTTCGCGGGTCAGGCGGATGCCGTCACGGAATTCCTGCCAGTCCTGCTCGGTAGCCATGTAGTTGAACAGGATGCTCGGGTGCTGGCGCGGGTTCTTCGACTTGGCCTGGATGCGGCCACGGCTTGGCGAGCGCATCGAGCCCATGTGCGCCTGGAAACCGTGTTCCTTCACGCCGTTGGAGCCGTTGTAGTTAATCGCGACCGGCAGGAAGTGGTACTGGATGTTCGGCCACTCGAACTCAGGGCGGGTGCGGATGAAACCGCCGGCCTCGAACTGGTTGCTGGCGCCGATACCGGTACCGTTGAACATCCACTCGGCGCCGATGGCCGGCTGGTTCCACCACAGCAGCGATGGGTACAGCGACACCGGCTGGGTGCAGGCGTACTGCAGGTACAGCTCAAGGTGGTCCTGCAGGTTCTCGCCGACGCCCGGCAGGTCGTGCACGACCGGGATCTCGAGGCTTTCCAGCAGGGCGCGCGGGCCAACGCCGGAACGCTGCAGCAGCTGTGGAGAAGCGATGGCGCCGGAGCTGACGATCACTTCCTTGCGGGCACGGGCTTCGACGCGCTCTTCGCTGTCGCCGACCAGGTAGGTCACGCCAACGGCACGCTTGCCGTCGAACAGCACGCGGTCCGTCAGGGCGTGGGTGACGATGGTCAGGTTCGGGCGCTTCTTGGCCTGGTCCAGGTAGCCGCGGGCGGTGCTGGAGCGGCGGCCGTTCTTGGTCACCGAACGGTCCATCGGGCCGAAGCCTTCCTGCTGGTAGCCGTTGAGGTCTTCGGTGCGCGGGTAACCGGCCTGCACGCCGGCTTCGACCATGGCGTGGAACAGCGGGTTGTTGCCGGCTTTCGGCGTGGCCACGCTGACCGGGCCGTCGCCGCCGTGGTAGTCGTTCGGGCCGATGTCGCGGGTTTCGGCTTTACGGAAGTACGGCAGGCAGTCCAGGTAGGTCCAGTCTTCCAGGCCTGGCAGTTCTGCCCAGCCGTCGAAGTCCTTGGCGTTGCCGCGGATGTAGCACATGCCGTTGATCAGCGAGGAGCCACCCAGGCCCTTGCCGCGGCCACATTCCATGCGGCGGCCGTCCATGTGCGGCTCCGGGTCGGTCTCGTAGGCCCAGTTGTAGCGGCGGCCCTGCAGCGGGAAGGCCAGGGCGGCCGGCATCTGGGTGCGGAAGTCGAAGCGGTAGTCAGGGCCACCGGCTTCCAGCAGCAGCACGGTCACGCCGGCGTCTTCGGTCAGGCGGGTCGCCAGGGTGTTACCGGCGGAGCCTGCTCCGACGATGATGTAATCGAATTCTTGGGACATGGAAGTACCCTCGTGTTGGCGGTGATCAGGGAGCGGAAACGCCCGTGCGCAGTGGCACGGGCGTGGCTGGACAGGGCCTTAGAAGACCGAGTTGTAGCCGCCCAGCTCGACCTGGACCGACTTGATGCGAGTGTATTGAGCCAGCGAGCTGACGCCGTTCTCACGGCCGACGCCCGACTGCTTGTAGCCGCCAACCGGCATTTCGGCTGGCGATTCGCCCCAGGCGTTGATCCAGCAGATACCGGCTTCCAGCTGGTGGATGATGCGGTGGGCGCGGGAGATGTCGTTGGTGCAGACACCAGCGGCCAGGCCGTAGTCGGTGTCGTTGGCACGGCGGATGACTTCTTCTTCGGTTTCGTAGGTGAGGATGCTCATCACCGGGCCGAAGATCTCTTCCTTGACGATGGTCATGTCGTCAGTGCAGTCGGTGAAGACGGTCGGGGCCACGAAGGCGCCATTGGCGAAGTCACCGGCAGTCAGACGCTCGCCGCCGCACAGCACGCGAGCACCTTCTTCTTTGCCCTTGGCGATATAGCCGAGCACGCTTTCCATGTGCTGGAAGCTGACCAGTGGGCCGAAGTTGGTGTTCTCGTCTTCCGGGTTGCCAACGCGGATGCGGGCAACGCGTTCGGCGATCTTGGCTTCGAAGGCCGCCTTCATTTCAGCTGGGATGAACACGCGGGTGCCGTTGGTGCAGACCTGACCGGAGCTGTAGAAGTTGGCCATCATGGCGATGTCGGCGGCCTTGTCCAGGTCGGCGTCGGCGCAGATGATCAGTGGCGACTTGCCGCCCAGTTCCATGGTGACTTCCTTGAGCGACGAGCTCGAGGCGCTGGCCATGACCTTCTTGCCAGTGGTCGTGCCGCCGGTGAAGGAGACTTTCTCGATGCGTGGGTGCTCGGTCAGCCAGGTGCCGACTTCGCGGCCGCTGCCGGTCAGGACGTTGAACACGCCGTTCGGCAGGCCGGCTTCGGTGTAGATCTCGGCCAGTTTCAGGGTGGTCAGCGAAGTGACTTCCGATGGCTTGAAGATCATCGCGTTGCCAGCGGCCAGGGCCGGGGCGGATTTCCACAGGGCGATCTGGATCGGGTAGTTCCACGCGCCGATACCGACGGTCACGCCCAGCGGCTCGCGGCGGGTGTAGACGAAGGACGATTCGCGCAGCGGGATCTGCTCACCTTCGATGGCCGGTACCAGGCCAGCGTAGTACTCCAGCACGTCGGCGCCGGTGACGATGTCGACATAGCGGGTTTCCGAGTACGACTTGCCGGTGTCCAGGGTTTCCAGCATGGCCAGTTCATCGTTGCGCTCGCGCAGGATGTCGACGGCGCGGCGCAGGATGCGGGAACGCTGCATGGCGGTCATCGCAGCCCAGACCTTCTGGCCGCGCTCGGCGCTTTCCACGGCCTTCTCGACGTCGGCCTCGGTGGCACGTTGCACGTGGGCGAGGACTTCGCCGGTAGCCGGGTTGATGGCTTCGAAGGTGGCATCGCTGCCAGCGTCGACGTAAGCGCCATCAATGTAGAGTTTTTGCGTTCCGAAACGGGCCATAGTGTCCTCGCAAGTGCAGTGTGTGGTTGGCTTGCGCGTCACGCTCCTGCCGGGTTGGCGTGAGCCGTGCGTGCTTGATCAGCGGCCTGGTCGGTTGTGCCCAGGGTGTGCTGTTTAGCCAGTTGTAGATCCATGTATTCGTATGCAATCCGTACTGCCTGGTCGGTGTCGAATGCATCTCCCGACAGGGCACCACGCAGCCACAGGCCATCGATCAGGGCCGCCAGGCCGCGGGCTGCCTTGCGCGCATGGTAGAGCGGCAGGGTGCGGCGGAACTGGCAGCACAGGTTGGAATACAGGCGGTGATCGTTGATCCGCTGCAACCTGTGCAAATCGGGCTGGTGCATGCTGGAAGCCCAGAAGGCCAACCAGGTTTTCATTGCCGGGCCGTTCACCTGGCTGGCATCGAAGTTGCCCTCGATGATCACTTTCAGGTGGGCACGCGGGCTGTCGTCCGTCAGGGCCTGGCGACGTGCTCTAACGCCTTCGTTGAGCATGTTCATGATGTAACCCATCGTCGCTGCGATCAGGCCGTTCTTGTCCCGAAAGTAGTGACTGATGATGCCGTTCGACACACCGGCCAAACGGGCAATCAGCGCAATGCTGGCGTCACCCAGTCCGACCTGATCGACCGCCTGCAATGTGGCTTCGATCAACTGCTGGCGGCGGATGGGTTGCATACCGACCTTGGGCATCTTGCTATCTCCTCAGGCCTGCGAGCAGACGACAGGCGGCTGACTCGGCGAAGGCCAGTCTATTTTGTTTTGATTGAACGTTCAATCAATAAAGAATAAGCTCTGCGACAATTTGTGCCATTGACAGTTTTTCAGGCTGTCGAGAAGGCACTGATTGACACCCCAGGAAATCGCGTAACCCCCGGAATACAAGGCGTTGACGGGCATGAGCGATGCGAAATGCAGATTCTGCCGTACGGTCACTGGCCCTGCGACAGGCCCTTGGAGCGGGCGGGGTGATCTGTGACGAATGCGCGCACCTCCGCTGAGGCGTGGCATTTTCAGCAGGCCACCTGTCTGTTTTTTTGCAACGTATCGATTCGGGATCGCGGTTTCCAGGGTGCTTTTATAACACCTGATGCAGTGGCGGAATTCCACCAATTGCTCGGGAAAAGACTGATTAGCCTCCACAGCCGTACTGCCCGGAGCATTCGTGCAATGAGTTCTGCCTCACTTACCAAGCCCCCCGCCGAGAGGGTACGGGTCAACCGCGTGGTGTTCTTCACCTCCGCGCTGATGATCCTCGTTCTGACTGCCTTGTTGATCGCTGTACCTGAAACCGCCGGCCAGGTGCTGGGCGTGGCCCAGAAATGGCTGACGCGCACCTTCGGCTGGTACTACATGCTGGTGATCGGCGGTTACCTGCTGTTCGTCATCTACCTGGCGTTTTCCGACTACGGCAAGCTCAAGCTTGGCGGCAAGGACGACCAGCCTGACTTCAGCTATGGCGCCTGGGCCGGCATGCTGTTCTCCTCCGGTATCGGCATTTCGCTGCTGTATTTCGGCGCGTCCGAGCCGCTGGACCACTACTTCAACCCACCGGAAGGCACCTCTGCCAGCCTCGAGGCCGCGCGCCAGGGCCTGCAGCTGACCTTCCTGCACTGGGGCCTGCATGGCTGGGCGATCTACGCCCTGGTCGGCCTGGCCGTGGGTTACTTCGCCTACCGCCACAACCAGCCGCTGGCACTGCGCTCGGCGCTGTACCCGCTGGTCGGTGAGCGTTGGGTCAAGGGCGCTGCGGGCAATGCCGTGGACATCTTCGGCATGTTCGTGACCCTGCTGGGCCTGGTGACCAACCTGGGCATCGGTTCGATGCAGGTTTCGTCCGGCCTGGAATACCTGTTCGGCATGGACCACAGCAAGACCAACCTGCTGGTGGTGATCCTGGTCATGGCCGGCGTGGCCACTGTGGCGGCGGTATCGGGTGTGGAAAACGGCATCCGCCGCTTGTCCAACCTGAACATCATGCTGTTCAGCGGCCTGCTGATCTTCGTCCTGCTGGGCGGCGAGACCCTGCACCTGCTCAACGGTTTTGTGCAGAACATCGGCGACTACCTGAACGGCATCGTGCTGAAGACCTTCGACCTCTATGTGTATGAAGGCGAAGCCGGCAAGTCCGAGCGCTGGCTGGGCCTGTGGACCGTGTTCTACTGGGCCTGGTGGATCTCCTGGGGCCCATTCGTCGGCATGTTCATTGCCCGTATCTCCAAGGGCCGTACCGTGCGCCAGCTGGTCAGCGGCGTGCTGCTGATCCCGCTGGGCTTCACCCTGGCCTGGCTGTCGATCTTCGGCAACACCGCGCTGGACCTGGTAATCAACCAGGGCGCCGTGGAGCTGGGCAAGACCGCCCTTGAACAGCCGTCGATGTCGATCTACCAGCTGCTGGAATACTTCCCGGCGGCCAAGATCGTGATCGGTGTGGCGGTGTTCGTCGGCTTCGTGCTGTTCCTCACCCCGGCCGACTCCGGCGCGGTGATGATGGCCAACCTGTCGTGCAAAGGCGGCAAGGTCGACGAAGACGCCCCGCACTGGATGGTGGTGTTCTGGTCGGTGGTCATCACCCTGGTCACCATCGGCCTGCTGTTCGCCGGCAACTTCGAGGCCATGCAGACCATGGTGGTGCTGGCGGGCCTGCCGTTCTCGGTGGTGCTGGTACTGTTCATGTTCGGCCTGTACAAGGCCATGAAGCAGGACGTGGCAGTCGAGCAGGAGCGAGCCGAGCTGGCCGCCCGTGGTCGCCGCGGCTTCACCGAGCGCCTGAGCCAGCTGGACCTGCAGCCGACCCAGGCCGTGGTGCAGCGCTTCATGGACAAGCAGGTCAGCCCGGCACTCAAGGAAGCTGCCGCACAGCTGCAGACCCTGGGCTTCGAGGTGGAAACCCGCGTTGGCCAGTCGCGCAACATGATGGGCCTGCGGGTGATGATGGACGAGGGCAACCCGTTCGTTTACGAAGTGAGCCTGGACGGCTACATGGCTGCGCCGAGTGAAGCACCGGTGGAAGGCGAGCCGGAAGTGCGCCAGCGCTTCTACCGTGCCGAGGTGTACCTGCACGATGGCAGCCAGGAGTACGACCTGATGGGCTTTGCGCCAGAGCAGATCGTGCGCGATGTGCTTGACCAGTTCGAAAGCCACCGGCAGTTGCTGGGCCGTGTGTATAGCTGATCGGCCTTGAGGCAAACAAAAAACCCGCTCACCTGAGCGGGTTTTTTTATGCCTGGAAGGCTATGCGGTCCCTTGTAGGAGCGGCCTTGTGTCGCGAAAGGGCCGCAAAGCGGCCCCGGCAATCTGTGCCGCGTGGCTGAAACCCTGGGGCCGCTACGCGCCCCTTTCGCGACGCAAGGCCGCTCCCACAATGACCGTGCGTACTGCAATGTCAGCGGTTGGTGTAGCGCCCGTTCTTGCCATGCCCCGGCATCGCCAGGTTGCTGCGCACGGCGATCATCTGCCTGAGCGGGATCAGCTCGATGCCCTGGCTCTTGAGCCGTGGCAGCTCGCGCTCCAGCACTTCCAGGGTCTGTGGATAAGGATGCCCGATCAGCACCGCCGAGCCCTGCTTGCGCGCCAGGGCGATGCCCTGTTGCAACTGCGCGGTAATTGCCTCGGTGGTACGCACGTCGTCGAGGAACACATCCCGCGACACATGCGCCAGCCCTTGGGCTTGGGCCTCGGCCGCTGCGACCGTGGCCGCGCTGGTGCGGCTGTCGACGAAGAACAGGTGCCGGCGTTGCAACTCACCCATCAACCAGGCCATCGGCTCACGCTGGGCGGTCATGCGGCTGCCCATGTGGTTGTTGATGCCAGCGGCGTACGGCACCTTGGCCAAGGCAGCGTCCAGGCGTCGCGCCAGCTCTTCGATCTGGATGCCTGGGTGCCAGGCATAGGGCCCGGTGGCCGGGTCCATGGGCATGTGCAGGATCACCGTCTTGCCGGCCTTGTGGGCTTGGCGGGCGAAGTCGGTGGCATGCGGGGTATCGGGCATGATCGCCATGGTCACCGGCCCGGGCAGGGCGAGTGTTCGGCTGTCGCGATCGGCGCTCTGGCCCAGGTCGTCGATGATGATGCTCAGGTAGGCCTTGCCGGCCGGCGCCGCTTGCGCGACCCCGGCCATCAGGCAGAACAGCAGACACAGCAGATAACGCATGGGGTGGATCAGTCGCCCTTGGTGATGTTCAGGCCCTTGAGCAGGCTCAGCGCCTGGCTCAGCTGGTAGTCGCTGTCCTGTGGGCGCTCCTGGCGCTTGCTGCTGCCGGTCGGGCGGTCGGCGCCGCCGTTGCCGTTGCCCAGGTGGCCCTGCAGGTCGGCTTCCTTGAAGGTGTCATTGTCGCTGGCGTCGGCGGTCAGCTTGGCTGGGCGCACTTCGATGTCGGGGACGATGCCCTGGGCCTGGATCGAGCGGCCATTGGGGGTGTAGTACAGCGCAGTGGTGAGCTTCAGCGCACGGTCGTTGGCCAGCGGCAGCACGGTCTGCACCGAGCCCTTGCCGAAGCTGTCGGTGCCCATCAGCACGCCGCGTTTATGGTCCTGCAGGGCGCCGGCGACAATTTCCGAGGCCGAGGCACTACCGCCGTTGATCAACACCACCAGCGGTACGCCTTCGCTGGCGTCGGCCGGGTCGGCGGAGAAGCGCAGCTCGGAGTTGGCGATGCGGCCCTTGGTGTAGACGATCAGGCCCTTGGTCAGGAAGTGGTCGGCCACTTCCACCGCAGCCTGCAGCACGCCACCGGGGTTGTTGCGCAGGTCGAGGATCACCCCGCGCAGCTTCTTGCCGTTGTCCTTGCGCAGCTTGGCCAGGGCCTTGCCCACTTCGTCACCGGTCTTGACCTGGAACTGGGTGATGCGAATGTAGCCATAGCCGCTCTCCAGCAGCTGGCTCTTCACGCTCTTGACCTGGATCACCGCACGGGCAAGGGTCACGTCGAACGGATTGCCGCCGTCGCGCACCAGGGTCAGGGTAATCTTCTCGCCAACCTTGCCGCGCATCTTGTCGACGGCTTCGGTCATGGTCTGGCCACGGGTTGGCGCGCCGTTGATCTTGACGATCAGGTCGCCGGCCTGCACGCCGGCACGCGATGCCGGGGTGTCGTCAATCGGCGACACCACCTTGATGTTGCCGTCCTCCTGGCCCACTTCGATGCCGAGGCCGCCGAATTCGCCACTGGTGCTTTCCTGCAGCTCCTGGAAGTCCTCAGGGCCGAGGTAGGCCGAGTGTGGGTCAAGGTTGCTGAGCATGCCCTTGATGGCGTTTTCCAGCAGGGTCTTGTCGTCCACAGGTTCGACGTAGGCAGCCTTGATACGGTCCATGACTTCGGCAAAGGTGCGCAGCTCTTCCAGCGGCAGTGGCGCCTTGGCGGTCACTTCGGTGGCTGGCACGGCGGCAGTCTTGGCTGGCGAGGCTTTCGCCGGCTCCGCGGCGCTGGCCAGGGGCGCACCGATCGCCAGGGCGATGGTCAGGGCCAGCTGGGTGAGGCGAGGCGAGTGCAGCATGTCGAACGAACTCCTGATCCTGTAAACGCTCCCTGCGGAGCATCGGCGCAGCGCTTGGCGCCATGCCGTATGTAATGTGTCAGCCGCGGCACCACTGCGAAGGGTCGGTAGGCCGGCCCTGCTGGCGGATGGCGAAGTACAAGCCTGCACTGTCCTGGCCACCGCTGTCGCCAACGGTGGAAATGGCCTCGCCGGCCTTGACGATGTCGCCGGCGCTCTTGAGCAGGCTCTGGTTGTGGCCGTACAGGCTCAGGTAACCATTACCATGGTCGAGAATGACCAGAAGTCCAGCGCCACGCAACCAGTCGGCAAACACCACGCGCCCGCCGTGTACTGCGTGTACCTGGGTGCCGGGGCTGGCGCTGATCATCACGCCGTCCCACTTGGCCCGGGCATCGCTGCCGCGGGCATCACCGAAGCGTGCCAGCAATCGACCATTGACCGGCCAGGGAAGTTTTCCCCGTGCTGCAGAAAATGCACCGCCGTAGCTGGCGCCGTCACTGGAAACCAGCGGGCCGAGGGTGGTGCGGGCCTTTTTCGGCGGCTCGGCATCTTCCTTGTCCGCGCGGGCGGCCAGGGCCTCCTGCTGGCGGCGTTTCTCGGCTTCCTGCTGGGCGAGCAGGGCTTTCTTGCGTGCTTCTTCGGCTTCGCGGGCCTGGCGGGCCAGGGTTTCTTCGATGGTCTTGAGCACCTTGGCCAGGTCGGCCTGGTCCTGCTGGCGGGCCTGCAGCTTCTGGTCGCCGTCTTTCACGTCGCTGTTGAGCTTGGCCAGTACCTGCTGGCGTTTGCCGCGCTCGGCGTCCAGCGCCTGGCGGCGGGTGTCGAGGTCAGCGCGCTGGGCCAGCAGTTGTTCCTGCTCGCGGGAAATGTTCTGTTCGACACTGGCCAACTGGCGCAGGGTCTCGTTGAACGCCTTGAGCTGCTCGAGGCGCGCTTTGCTCAGGTAGTCGTAATAGGACAGGGTGCGCGCGAATTTCTCTGGGTTCTGCTGGTTGAGCAGCAGCTTGAGGTATTCCTCGCGGCCATTGTTCTGGTAGGCCGAACGGGCCTGGATGGCGATCAGCCGTTGTTGTTCAACGCGGGCGCTCTGGAGTTTTTTTTTCTCGGTATCAAGGCGCTCCAGCTCGCCCTCGGTCTTTTTTAGTTCTTGTTGCAGGGCCTCCACCTGCTTCTCCAGATTACCGATGTCGGTTTCAGTGGCCTTGAGGTCTTTTTGCACGCCGGCCTTTTCTTCCTGGAGCTTGCCCAGCGTCTTCTTGAGCTCGGCAATGTCCTGGCGGGTGGCGTCCAGTTGCTGCTGGGTCTGTGCGCGCTCATCGGCAAAGGCCGGGCTGAGCAGGCAGGACAGGGCTAAAGGGATCAGGGCGCGTAGCATGGGGTTTGGCGTACCAAGGATGGAGACTGGCCTAGTATGCCCGTGCGGGCAGGCAAAAAAAACGCCTCGCTGCGGGGGCAGCGGGGCGTTTGTCCGGAATTCATGTACAAAGGGGCTGCTAGGCGGCCCCGGTACACCGAATCAGGCGTCGACCAGGATCGAAGTACCGGTCATTTCTGCCGGCTTTTCCAGGCCCAGCAGTTTCAGCATGGTCGGCGCGACGTCAGCCAGCACGCCGCCTTCGCGGACTTTCACCTTGCGCTTACCGACATAGATGAACGGCACCGGCTCGCTGGTATGCGCCGTGTGCGCCTGGCCGGTGCACGCATCTTCCATCTGCTCGACGTTGCCGTGGTCGGCGGTGATCAGGGCTTCGCCGTCGACCTTCTCCAGCGCCTCGACGATGCGTCCGACACAGGTATCCAGGGCTTCGACTGCCTTGACGGCAGCCTCGAACACGCCGGTGTGGCCGACCATGTCGCCGTTGGCGTAGTTGACCACGATCACGTCGAAACGCTGCTGCTCGATGGCCTCGACAATGCGATCGGTCACTTCAGGTGCGTTCATTTCCGGCTGCAGGTCGTAGGTGGCGACCTTCGGCGACGGGATCAGGATGCGCTCTTCGCCTTCGAACGGCTCTTCGCGGCCACCGGAGAAGAAGAAGGTGACGTGTGCATATTTCTCGGTTTCGGCGATGCGCAGCTGGGTCTTGCCGTTCTTCGCCAGGTACTCGCCGAGCACGTTGTTCAGGCTGGACGGGGCGTAGGCTGCCGGCGCGGCGATTTTTGCCGAGTACTGGGTCAGGCCGATGTAGGCGGCCATCTTCGGCAGGCGGGCACGCGGGAATTCGTTGAAGTCCGGTTCGACGAAGGCACGTGACAGTTCGCGGGCGCGGTCGGCGCGGAAGTTCATGAAGATCACGGCGTCGCCGTCTTCGACCTTGACTGCCTCGCCAATACGCGTGGCCTTGACGAACTCGTCGTTCTCTTCGCGGGCGTAGGCGGCTTCAAGGCCTGCCAGCGCGGTGTCGGCGGTGTAGTCGGCAACGCTGTCGACGATCAGGTTGTAGGCGGCGCTGACGCGGTCCCAGCGGTTATCACGGTCCATTGCGAAGTAGCGGCCGATCAGGCTGGCGATGCGGCCCTTGCCGAGCTTGGCGAAGGTCGCGTCGAGCAGTTCGATCGACGATTGCGCGCTGCGTGGCGGGGTGTCACGGCCATCGAGGAAGGCGTGCAGGTAGATCTTCTCGGCACCGCGCTGCGCGGCCAGTTCGGCCATGGCGACCAGGTGGTCCTGGTGGCTGTGCACGCCACCGTCGGACAGCAGGCCAAGGATGTGCACCGCCTTGCCGGCGCCCGCAGCCTTGTCCACCGCGCCGGTGAGCACCGGGTTCTGGAGGAACTCGCCATCGCGGATGGCCTTGGTCACCCGGGTGAAGTCCTGGTAGACGACGCGACCCGCGCCGAGGTTCATGTGACCGACTTCGGAGTTGCCCATCTGCCCGTCCGGCAGGCCGACATCCATCCCTGATCCGGAAATCAGGCCATGCGGCTGGGTAGCGCGCAGGCGGTCATAGACCGGTGTGTTGGCGGCATAGATGGCGTTGTATTCGGGGCTTTCGCTGTGGCCGAATCCATCCAGGATGATCAGGACCAGGGGTTTGGGCGTACTCGTCATCAATCAAACTCACGGTTGTTCAAAGATGATAAAGACACGCATTTTAGGGCAAATGCGCCATCAACGGCGAATAATCGTCCTGTTGCCCGACCGGCGCAGGCAACCCGGTAACATGAAGGTACCTTTACCGCCGGCCCTTCGGGCTTTGGTGGTACTGGGGGGCTGTGTATACTGGCCGGCATTTTCAATCGCCTGGAACACCGCTGATGGTTGCTCACCTGATTCAATTCGCGACAGATCACTACATCCTGGTGGCGATCTTCGTGGTTCTGCTGGTTGCACTGCTCGTCAATGAACTGCGCCGCGGCGGCCAGAGCCTGAGCAACGGCCAGTTGACCGCGCTGGTCAATGCCGACAAGGCACTGGTCATCGACATTCGTCCTTCCAAGGAATATTCCGCCGGCCACATCGTTGGCGCGCTGAACATCCCGCAGGACAAGATCGCCAACCGCATGACCGAGCTCGAGAAGCACAAAGAGAAGACCCTGATCGTCGTCGACGCGATGGGCCAGCAGTCCGGCGCGGTCTGCGGCGAGCTGATCAAGGCCGGTTACACTGCCGCCAAACTGAGCGGTGGCGTTTCCAGCTGGAAAGCCGATAACCTGCCCCTGGTGAAGTGATATGAAGCCCGTCATCGTCTATTCCAGCGACTACTGCCCCTACTGCATGCGCGCCAAGTACCTGCTCGAGAGCAAGGGCGTGGCCTTCGAGGAAATCAAGGTCGACGGCAAGCCGCAGGTTCGCGCCGAGATGAGCCAGAAGGCCGGCCGTACTTCGGTGCCGCAGATCTGGATCGGCAGCACCCACGTCGGTGGATGCGATGACCTCTATGCCCTGGAGCGCGCCGGCAAGCTCGACGCGCTGCTGGCGGCCTGATTTGCACTGCATTCAAAAACATTAGGATTAAGGATCTGCCATGACTGACCAACAGACCAACGGCGCTGCTGCAGAAGACAACAGCCCTCAGTTCTCCATGCAGCGTATCTACGTGCGCGACCTGTCGTTCGAAGCCCCAAAAAGCCCGCAGATCTTCCGTCAGACCTGGGAGCCGAGCGTTGCCCTGGACCTGAACACCAAGCAGAAGGCCCTGGAAGGCGACTTCCACGAAGTGGTACTGACCCTGTCGGTGACCGTCAAGAACGGCGACGAAGTGGCCTTCATCGCTGAAGTTCAGCAGGCTGGCATCTTCCTGATCAAGAACCTCGACGCTTCGTCGATGAGCCACACCCTCGGCGCGTTCTGCCCGAACATCCTGTTCCCGTACGCCCGTGAAACCCTGGACAGCCTGGTGACCCGCGGTTCGTTCCCGGCCCTGATGCTGTCGCCGGTCAACTTCGATGCCCTGTACGCGCAAGAGCTGCAGCGCATGCAGGAAGCTGGCGAAACCCCGACCGTGCAGTAATCCTGCCGGGTTAAAAAAAGCGCCTCTCGGGGCGCTTTTTTGTTTGTTGCCTGTACCGGCCTCTTCGCGGGTGAACCCGCTCCCACAAGTATTGCGCGACTTTGAAGCCTGGCGCCGTACCTGTGGGAGCGGGTTTACCCGCGAAGAGGCCGGTACAGGCTAGCGATCAGCTCCCGGCAAACCCGTTCTGCCGCCAGGCCTCATACACCGTCACCGCCACAGTATTGGACAGGTTCAGGCTCCGGCACCCTGGCCGCATCGGCAGGCGCAGGCGTTGCTCGGCCGGCAAGCTGTCCAGCACGTCAGCTGGCAGCCCGCGGCTCTCCGGCCCGAACAGGAACGCATCACCGGGCTGATAAGCCACTTCATGGAACGGATGCGAGCCCTTGGTGGTAAAGGCGAACAGCCGCGGATTGCCCAGGCTTTCCAGGCATCCGGCCAGGCTTTCGTGGCGCTTGAGCGTGGCATACTCGTGGTAATCCAGCCCGGCACGGCGCAGGCGCTTGTCGTCCAGTTCGAAGCTGATCGGCTCGATCAGGTGCAGGGCGCAACCGCTGTTGGCGCAGAGGCGGATGATGTTGCCGGTATTCGGCGGAATTTCTGGTTGAAAAAGGATGACGTGAAACATGCACGGCTCCAAACGTGAAGATGACGAGCATTCTACCCCTGAACCCGACCTGCGTTCGAAGGCCTGGCCGCGCATGCTGCTTTCCCTGGCGCTGTTCGGCGTGTTGGTGGGCCTGATGATAGGCCGCCTGACTGCTCCGGATGAGCATGTGCTCGAGCAGGTCGAGGTGGTACAGGATGGTCTGAACCTGTGGTTCAACGAAGAGCCCAAACTGCATGGCGAAAATGTCGAAGGTACCGTGGCGCTGCTGTTCGAGGCCGAGGGCAAGGCACAGCGTGGTCAGTTGGACCTGCAGGGCAAGCCGGTCGGCTGGCGATTGCAGAATAGCGACAAAGGGCTGCTGCTGACGGTGATTGCCGCGCGTCCCCTGCACGGTGAGTGGGCCGGTGCAGAGGACGCTGGACGTTGGCGGGTGCAGGTGAAGCTGCACGAATAAAAGAGGGGATATCTCGGCCTGCCTGTACCAAGGTCCCCAAAAGGGCTTACAGCGAATTAAAGGGGGGATGGCCCGGCCTGCCTGTACCGAGGTCCCCAAAACTGGCGTTACTGCGAATAAAAGAGGGGTCACCCGGCCTGCCTGTACCAGGGCCCCCGAAACTGGGTATGTATTAGCTATTGCAGGGGACGTGCCAGTTTTGAAAAAGCCGGAAACATTGGGTTTCAGGGTGTTTTTGCCGAGTTTTGAGGGGTTTTGTGCCTTCGTGAGGTGCATCGGGCACAGCATCGGTGCACTGATGGGTGGAAATGACTGGGGCCGCAATAGCGGCCCCAGAGGTTTCACGGGTCAATAGGGGTCAGTGGTCCTCACCCTCATCATCATCCCCGCCATCCACGTTCATCCCGAGTTCCTTGATCTTGCGGGTCAGGGTATTGCGGCCCCAGCCGAGCAGCACCGCCGCGTCACGCCGGCGACCGGCAGTGTGCTTGAGGGCCGTCTCGATCATGATCCGTTCGAAGCTGGGTACCGCGCTGTCGAGCAGGTTCGACTGCCCACGTGCCAAGGCCTGATCCGCCCACTGGCGCAGCGCCTGCTCCCAGTTGGTCACCGGCGCGGCGTCCTGCGGCAGGTTCAGCAGCTCCGGCGGCAAGTCGCCGATCAGCACTTCGCGGCTGGAGGCCATCACCGTGATCCAGCGGCAGGTGTTCTCCAGTTGGCGCACGTTGCCTGGCCATGGCAGGTTGCGGATGAACTCCTCGGTTTCCGGCTTGAGCAGCTTCGGCTCGACGGCCAGTTCCTGGGCAGCACGGCCGAGGAAGTGGCGGGCCAGCGCCGGGATGTCCTCACGGCGGTCGGCCAGGCGTGGAATATGAATGCGGATTACGTTGAGGCGGTGGAACAAGTCTTCACGGAACTTGCCGGCCGTCACCAGCGACTCCAGGTTCTGGTGGGTCGCCGCGATGATGCGCACATCGACCTTCACCGGCACATGGCCGCCAACGCGATAGAACTCGCCATCGGCCAGCACCCGCAGCAGGCGGGTCTGGGTATCGGCGGGCATGTCGCCGATCTCGTCGAGGAACAAGGTGCCGCCGTCGGCCTGCTCGAAGCGGCCGCGGCGCAGGTTGGCCGCCCCGGTGAAGGCGCCTTTCTCGTGGCCGAACAGCTCCGACTCCATCAGGTCCTTGGGGATGGCCGCCATGTTCAGGGCAATGAACGGCGAGGCGGCGCGCGGGCTGTGACGGTGCAGGGCGTGCGCCACCAACTCTTTACCGGTTCCGGATTCACCGTTGATCAGCACGGTGATGTTGGAGTGGCTCAGGCGGCCGATGGCGCGGAACACCTCCTGCATCGCCGGCGCTTCGCCGATGATTTCCGGGGTGCGGGCCAAGGCCTGCGGCACATCGAGGCCTTGCTGTTCCTGGGCATGCTGATTGGCACGCTTGACCAGCGACACTGCTTCATCGACGTCGAACGGCTTGGGCAGGTACTCGAAGGCACCGCCCTGGTAGGACGCCACGGCGCTGTCCAGGTCGGAATGGGCGGTCATGATGATGACCGGCAGGCGCGGATGCTGCTCGCGAATCTGCGCCAGCAGGTCGAGGCCGCTGGCACCGGGCATGCGAATGTCGGAAATGATCACATCCGGCTGCTGGCGGGCCAGGCGGCCCATCACACCATCGGCGCTGTCGAAGCTCTGGGTGGTCATGCCTTCCTGTTGCAGGGCTTTTTCCAGGACCCAGCGGATGGAGCGATCATCATCGACGATCCATACGGTTTCACTTCGGCTCATGAGGCGGTGGCTCCTTGTTCCAGGGGCAGGAAGATCGAGAAGGCGGTGTGCCCTGCGTGGCTTTCACACTCGATCAGGCCCTGGTGCTGGCTGATGATGTTCTGGGTAATGGCCAGGCCGAGCCCGGTACCGTCCGGGCGCCCACTGACCATGGGATAGAAAAGCGTGTCCTGCAGTTCCGCAGGGATGCCCGGGCCGTTGTCGATGATCTCGATACGTGCCGCCAGGCGATGGCGCACATGGCCGATGGTGAACTGGCGCACGGCGCGGCTGCGCAGGGTGATGCGGCCCAGGCGCAGCTCGTTCTGCGAACTGATCGCCTGCATCGCGTTGCGCACGATGTTAAGGACGGCCTGAATCATCTGCTCGCGATCGATCAATACGTCCGGCAGGCTTGGGTCGTAGTCACGCACCAAAGTGATGCAGCCTTGGCTTTCGGCCTCGACCAGGCTGCAGACCCGCTCCAGTACTTCATGGATATTGGTCATGGCCAGCGACGGCAGCTTGTTCGAACCGAGCATGCGGTCGACCAGATTGCGCAGGCGGTCGGCCTCTTCGATGATCACGTTGGTGTAGTCGCGCAGGCCCTCTTCGGGCAGTTCACGGGCCAGCAGCTGTGCGGCACCGCGGATACCGCCGAGGGGGTTCTTGATCTCGTGGGCCAGGCCGCGCACCAGCATCTTGGTGGTTTCCTGCTTGCTCAGCTGGGCCTCTTCCTTGGTGATGCGCAGCAGGCGATCACGCGGGTGTACTTCCAGCAGCAGCAAGGTATTGCCCTGATGCAGGATCGGCGTCACGGCATAGTCGACGGTGATAGCTTGCCCGGTCAGCGAGGTCAGTTGCGCTTCACGCTTGGTGAAGGGGTGCGCCTGTTCCACGGCCTGGCGCAGCGAATTGAGCGCCTCGGTCGATTCGGTGAACAGTTCACTGATGAACTGCCCATGGCTGCGCTGGCCGCTGACCGCCAGGAGCATTTCCGCAGCCGGGTTCATGTACTCCAGGCGCAGCTCGGCATTGAGCAGGAGCGTTGCGGTGGTCAGGTTGTCCAGAAGCAGACGGTGCTGTGCATCGCTGATGGTCATAAGGCGTCGTTGACCTCTTTTGGCGCTTTTCCGGCACTGGTTTGAGCCAGCTCGGGCGCGCAGTGGATCCGCTGATGCCAGCAAAATGCAAGAAACAAACCAAGGCTCCGAAAAGAAGCGGAATTTGCCGATAAAGGCCTGCAATTGCGCAAATTCGGACCAGATTGTCTGGGTTTAACGTTTCACGTGACCTGTTTTGGGGTGTATCCAGGGGCGTAAGGTCCTTGCGTGCACCAATATAGAGCATAGAGGTTTCAGGATTTATCGCACAGTTGACCGGGCGCGGGAGTCAGGGCTTGTTGGGTCAGGTTAATCCACTGGGCCTTGTAGAAGATCCTGAAGGCAGAAACAGAAACGGCCTCCCGAAGGAGGCCGTCTTGATCAGGTCATCGGCGCAAGGCGCCAATCAGATCAGCAGCTGTAGTACAGCTCGTATTCCAGCGGGTGTACGAAGGTGCGGACCTTGATTTCTTCTTCGCTCTTCAGCTCGATGAAGGCGTCGATGAAGTCGTCGGAGAACACGCCGCCTTTGGTCAGGAACGCACGGCCTTTATCCAGCTCTTCCAGGGCTTCTTTCAGGCTGCCGCAAACCTGCGGGATGTCCTTGGCCTCTTCAGGCGGCAGGTCATACAGGTTCTTGTCAGCAGCATCGCCTGGGTGGATCTTGTTCTGGATGCCGTCCAGGCCAGCCATCAGCAGGGCTGCGAAGGCCAGGTACGGGTTGGCCGATGGGTCCGGGAAGCGTGCTTCGATACGGCGGGCTTTCGGGCTGCCGACGTAAGGAATACGGATCGAGGCGGAACGGTTGCGAGCCGAGTAGGCCAGCATTACCGGGGCTTCGAAGCCTGGGACCAGACGCTTGTACGAGTTGGTCGACGGGTTGGTGAAGCCGTTCAGGGCCTTACCGTGCTTGATGATACCGCCGATGAAGTACAGAGCGGTGTCGGACAGGCCGGCATAGCCTTCACCGGAGAAGGTGTTCTTGCCGTCTTTCCAGATCGACATGTGCACGTGCATGCCCGAGCCGTTGTCGCCGTACAGTGGCTTCGGCATGAAGGTAGCGGTGCGGCCGTAAGCGTCGGCAACGTTGTGCACGACGTATTTCAGGGCCTGTACTTCGTCAGCCTTCTTCACCAGGGTGTTGAACTTGACGCCGATTTCGTTCTGGCCGGCAGTCGCCACTTCGTGGTGGTGAACTTCAACGGTCTGGCCCATTTCTTCCAGAGCGTTGCACATGGCGGTACGGATTTCGTGGTCGTGGTCGAACGGCGGAACCGGGAAGTAGCCGCCTTTCACGCCTGGACGGTGGCCTTTGTTGCCGCCTTCCACGTCAGCGTCAGACATCCACGAGCCTTGCTCGGAGAAGATCTTGAACATCGAGCCGGAGATGTCCGACTTGAACTTCACTTCGTCGAAGATGAAGAACTCTGGCTCTGGGCCAGCGAAGACGGTGTCACCGATGCCGGTGCTCTTCAGGTACTCTTCGGCGCGCTTGGCGATCGCACGTGGGTCACGATCGTAGCCCTGCATGCTCGACGGGTCGACGATGTCGCAGGTGATGATCAGGGTCGGTTCTTCGGTGAACGGGTCCAGAACGGCGGTCTCGTCGACCGGCATCAGGATCATGTCGGAAGCTTCGATGCCTTTCCAGCCAGCGATGGAGGAGCCGTCGAACATCTTGCCGACTTCGAAGAAGTCTTCGTCCAGGCCATCACGCGCCGGCATGGTCACGTGATGCTGTACGCCCTTGGTGTCCGTGAAACGCAGATCAATCCACTTGACGTCATGATCTTTGATGAGTTGAACCGACTTCGACATGTTGTCCTCCGGAGGGTCTAGAGCGCGGTAGGCCGCTGCTCTGGAAAAAGGGTGTTGCCGGGCGCGGATAGTCGGCCAAGCTTACCTGCCTCACAAGGGAGCAAATTGCATGCCAGTGCCCGAAAATGGCGAGGGCGAGATAAAAAGGGGCGTTTGCGGGCATTTGCCTGGGTGGCAGCGGACAAAAGTGCACCCTTAGGAGGCAGGAATTCAGGGTAAGGCACCAAATTAGTGCATGGCTCGAAAGCTGTGCTTTCTTTGAGGGCCCTTTCGCGGGCAAGCCCGCTCCCACAGGGACCGCACAGTGCTGGAAACTTGTGTGGTCCCTGTGGGAGCGGGTTTACCCGCGAAAGGGCCGGAACAGGCGGCACAAAACCCCCTCCCTGCATTTATCTCAAAGCTTCTGATCAAAAGTTGGTCAAATCCTGAGCAATTTCCGCTATAATTCGCGCCCCTCATTTTCGGCAGGCCCTGCGCGCGCTGTTAACCAATGAAACTTATCGTCAAAGTCTTCCCAGAAATCACCATCAAGAGCCGGCCGGTGCGCAAGCGCTTCATCCGCCAGCTCGGCAAGAACATCCGTAACGTGCTCAAGGATCTCGATCCAGAGCTCGCGGTCGATGGTGTCTGGGACAATCTCGAGGTGGTCACCCGCGTCGAGGACGAGAAGGTCCAGCGCGAGATGATCGAGCGCCTCACCTGCACCCCGGGTATCACCCACTTCCTGCAGGTCGAGGAATACCCGCTGGGCGACTTCGACGACATCGTCGCCAAGTGCAAGCACCACTTCGGCCACCTGCTGGCCGGCAAGCGCTTCTCGGTGCGCTGCAAGCGCGGCGGCCATCACGACTTCACCTCGATGGACGTCGACCGCTACGTCGGCAGCCAGCTGCGCCAGCAGTGCGGCGCCGCCGGCATCGACCTGAAGACGCCTGAAGTCGTGGTGCGCATGGAGATCCGTGATCAGCGCCTGTACGTGATCCACAACCAGCACAACGGTATCGGCGGCTACCCGCTGGGTGCCCTGGAGCAGACCCTGGTGCTGATGTCCGGTGGTTTCGACTCCACCGTGGCGGCCTACCAGATGATGCGCCGCGGCCTGATGACCCACTTCTGCTTCTTCAACCTCGGCGGCCGTGCCCACGAGCTGGGCGTGATGGAAGTCGCCCACTACCTGTGGAAAAAGTACGGCAGCAGCCAGCGCGTGCTGTTCATCAGCGTGCCGTTCGAAGAAGTGGTCGGCGAGATCCTCAACAAGGTCGACAACAGCTACATGGGCGTGACCCTCAAGCGCATGATGCTGCGTGGTGCCGCGCACATGGCCGACCGCCTGCAGATCGACGCGCTGGTTACCGGCGAGGCGATTTCCCAGGTTTCCAGCCAGACCCTGCCGAACCTGTCGATCATCGATTCTGCCACCGACAAGCTGGTACTGCGCCCGTTGCTGGCCAGCCACAAGCAGGACATCATCGACCAGGCCACTGAAATCGGCACCGCCGACTTCGCCAAGCACATGCCGGAATACTGCGGCGTGATCTCGGTGAACCCGACTACCCATGCCAAGCGTCACCGCATGGAGCACGAAGAAAAGCAGTTCGACATGGCCGTGCTGGAGCGCGCCCTTGAGCGTGCCAAGTTCATCTCCATCGACCACGTGATCGACGAGCTGGGCAAGGACATCGAAATCGAGGAAGTGGCCGAGGCGCTGCCTGGCCAGATCGTCATCGACATTCGTCACCCCGACGCCCAGGAAGACGAACCTCTGGCCCTGGAAGGCATCGAAGTCCAGGCCATGCCGTTCTATGCGATCAACAGCAAGTTCAAACACCTGGACCCTACGCGCCAGTACTTGCTGTATTGCGACAAAGGTGTGATGAGCCGTTTGCACGCACACCACCTGCTCAGTGAGGGACATGCCAATGTGCGTGTTTATCGTCCGACATAAGACGCCAGGGCTGTATGGCGGCAGCATCCGCCATCGCCCTCCCGACCATCGGGCCCGCTGAGCCTAAAAGCGTACATATTCGCCGCCTACACTAGGTGGCAACCGAATCCTCTGATCGAGATACAGTTGTGATCGAAAATCTGCGTAACATCGCCATCATCGCCCACGTTGACCATGGTAAAACCACCCTGGTCGACAAACTCCTGCGTCAGTCCGGCACTCTGGAGCGTAACGAGCTCAACGACGAGCGCGTCATGGACTCCAACGACCAGGAAAAAGAGCGCGGTATTACCATTCTGGCGAAAAACACCGCCATCAACTGGAACGGCTACCACATCAACATCGTCGACACCCCCGGCCACGCCGACTTCGGTGGCGAGGTTGAGCGTGTAATGTCGATGGTCGACTCCGTGCTGCTGCTGGTCGACGCCCAGGACGGCCCGATGCCGCAAACCCGCTTCGTGACCAAGAAGGCGTTCGAAGCCGGCCTGAAGCCGATCGTCGTGATCAACAAGGTCGACCGTCCGGGCGCGCGTCCTGACTGGGTTCTGGACCAGATCTTCGACCTGTTCGACAACCTCGGTGCCACCGACGAACAACTGGACTTCAAAGTCGTCTACGCCTCGGCCCTGAACGGCATTGCCGGTCTGGACCACACCGCCATGGGCGAAGACATGACCGCCCTGTACCAGTCGATCGTCGACAACGTACCGGCGCCGGACGTTGACCGTGACGGTTCGTTCCAGATGCAGATCTCCGCACTGGACTACAACAGCTTCCTCGGCGTTATCGGCGTTGGCCGTATCGCCCGTGGCCGCGTCAAGCCAAACACCCCGGTTGTCGCCATCGACACCAACGGCAAGAAGCGTAACGGCCGTATCCTCAAGCTGATGGGCCACCACGGCCTGCACCGCGTCGACGTCGAAGAAGCCCAGGCTGGCGACATCGTCTGCATCAGCGGTTTCGACGAGCTGTTCATCTCCGACACCCTGTGCGCCCCGGACGCGGTAGAAGCGATGAAGCCGCTGACCGTTGACGAGCCAACCGTTTCGATGACCTTCCAGGTCAACGACTCGCCGTTCTGCGGCAAGGAAGGCAAGTTCGTCACCAGCCGTAACATCAAGGACCGTCTGGACAAGGAGCTGCTGTACAACGTTGCTCTGCGCGTTCAGGAAACCGATTCCCCTGACAAGTTCAAGGTATCGGGCCGTGGTGAGCTGCACCTGTCCGTTCTGATCGAAACCATGCGCCGTGAAGGCTTCGAGATGGCCGTAGGCCGTCCTGAAGTGATCATCCGCGAAGTCGACGGCGTGAAGCAGGAACCGTTCGAGAACGTCACCATCGACATCCCTGAAGAATCCCAGGGCAAGGTCATGGAAGAAATGGGTCTGCGTAAAGGCGACCTGACCAACATGGTGCCGGATGGCAAGGGCCGTGTGCGCCTGGAGTACAACATTCCAGCCCGTGGTCTGATCGGTTTCCGTAACCAGTTCCTGACCCTGACCAACGGTGCAGGCATCCTGACCTCGATCTTCGACCGCTACGACACCATGAAGTCGGGCCAGATGTCCGGCCGTCTGAACGGTGTTCTGGTTTCGGTTGAAACCGGCAAGGCACTGACCTACTCGCTGGAAACCCTGCAGGCTCGCGGCAAGCTGTTCGTTGAGCACGGCCAGGAGATCTACAACGGTCAGATCATCGGCCTGAACAGCCGTGACAACGACCTGGGCGTGAACCCGACCAAAGGCAAGAAGCTCGACAACATGCGTGCTTCGGGCAAAGACGAAGTCATCGCCCTGGTTCCGCCAGTTCGCCACACTCTGGAACAGGCTCTGGAATTCATCCAGGACGACGAGCTGTGCGAAGTCACTCCTAAGTCGATCCGTCTGCGCAAGAAGATCCTGGACGAAGGCGAGCGTACCCGCGCTGCCAAGAAAGCCAAGAACTGAGTTAGCTCAGGCTGAATGAAAACGCCCCCGGTCGAAAGGCCGGGGGCGTTTTTGTTTGTGAGACGCAATTTGTAGCCTATGTCTCTAGCAGGTGTAGGGAGCTTCTTTCAGACGCGTTCACGCCTTGTGTGCGGTTGTAGGGCCGCCTAGCGTGACGTGCTTTCTCCAGAAGGAAGCACGCCCATGAAGTACCGATTTGCGCTTGCCATCCCCTGCCTGATGGCCAGTTTCCATGCCAGCGCTCTGCAGGACTGTAGCGGCCTGCGCCCGCAGGAAGTCGTTCACTGCCACATCGGCAATGTGCGCCAGAAGCCTCTGGAGGCCGTACTGCTCGAACAGGCCTCTGAACCTGGCTACGATTTCCGTCGCCTGCAGATGGTTTCGCAGGTGTGGGACCCGGTCCCGGTGGTTGAACCACGTCGTTGGGAGCACGATGTCGAACTGCACGTACCGCGCAATGCAGTGCCCGGCAAAGCCTTGCTGGTGGTGAACAACGGCGTAAGGCACGGGCCGGCGCAGAGCCCGGACTATACCCGCGAAGCATTGCGCGAAGTGGCTCTAAAGTCGCATATGGCCGTGGTCATGATCAGCGATGCGCCCAACCAGTACGTGACCTTCAGTGATGTCGAGAAGCCCCTGCGCGAGGATGACGCCGTGGCGCATACCTGGGCACATTCGCTGCGCGGTGCCGCGCCGGAACTACCACTGCATGTGCCGATGGCTGCGGCGGCGAGCCGGGCGATGGACCTGGCCGTGCTGGAACTGGGTAAGCAAGGGCTCACGGTGGACAGTTTCATCATCACGGGTGCCTCCAAGCGTGGCTGGAGTGCGTGGCTCACGGCGCTGGCCGATGAGCGGGTGGTGGCCATCGTACCTGCGGTAATCGACGTGGCGGACACCTCGGACATGCTGGCTGGATTGCGCAAGCGCTATGGCGGTCACTGGCCCTTGGCACTGGGCTCCTACCAGCAGGCTGGCGTGCTACAACAACTGGGCACCCCGGCATTCGAGCGGCTGATGGCGCTGGTGGACCCGATGCAGTACCTGAACGAGGAGGGGCAGCGCCTGGCGATTCCCAAGTACCTGGTGTCTGCCAGCGGCGATGATTTCTTCGCGCCCGACCCCGTCACCGATTATCAGCAACGCCTGCCAGGCCAGACCAGCCTGAGAGTGTTGCCGAACTCGGACCACGGTGGGGTGCGTCAGCAGGTGGTCAGCACCTTGGTGCCGGTGGTAACGCGCCTGCGCGATGGCAAAGCGCTGCCGAGCGTGCAGGTGTCACAGGGCGGGCAGCCTGGGCTGATGGCTGTCGACTTCTCCGAACCGCCCGTGGCAGTGAGGGTGTGGACGGCAAGCAACAGCCAGGATCGCGATTTCCGCTATGCCTGCGGGGTGCGCTACCAGTCCGAGACGCTGGTGCCTCAGCAGCACTTCACCCTGCAACGCACGGCGCCAGCGACGGGGTGGCAGGCGCAGTTCGTCGAAGCGAAGTTCGCTGATGGCTTCATCGCCACCAGCCCGGTCAGCGTGCTGCCGCAGACATACCCCGCGCATCCGCCGACCAATCACGGTGGTGCTTGCCGCAGCTTCCCGGCGGGTGGTGCGTGAGCAGCAGGCTCAGTGCGTCATGCCCAGTTCGGCGTCGTCCAGCAGGGCCTTGGCCAATGCACTGAGGTAGTGCGCGGCCCAGATCAGTTGCGGGTCATTGTCCATGACGGCGGTCAGGGTCAGGTCGCGCACGCAACCCAGCAGTTCGGAAGCTTGATCGCGGGCGTCCTGGCAGGGGATGCCTGCGCAGACCTGGAACAGGGGTTGTTTGTGCTCTTCGCCCTGGTAGAAGCAGGTTTTGCCGGGGGTGATCTGATTGTTTTCTTTCACGGGTTCCTCTCCCTGAATCTTCGTTGTGGATGGCACCGGCTCTGCCGGTGTTCGCGGGTAAACCCGCTCCCACAGGAGATGTGCAATGCCCACGGCCGGCGCCGTACCTGTGCGGGTTTACCCGCGAAGCGGCGAACATCAATGCGTGCTGCCGGCACGTTCCAAGGCGAGCGACAAGGCATCCGCCTGCCCCCAGGCCAACTGCATGGCCCGCAAGCCATTCACCAGCGACTCCCGCGTGCGGTCATCCTCGATGCCGTCGAGGGCGCGGTGGCTGTGGTTGTAGGCGATCATCAGGTAGTGGGTGATGTTGACCACAACGTGGTCGAGGGGGACGAGGTTTTCGCAGATGGCGTGGGTGAGGGTCGTGCCGTCTGGGAGGTCGAAGTGGTGGGGTGGGTCGGGGACTAGCTTTTTCATATCGGCTCCATGTGATTCATGTGCCACCCGTCCGTTTCCACACATTGGGGTGACAGCTGTACACGGGGTGGAAAACCAGGCACATGGCAAACCCGGTAGGCTCGAAAGCCTCCCGCGTACAGCTGTCATGACGACAGCCTCCATGTTGAATTGCCGAGGTTTCCACACCTCGATCGCTGAACTGTTCAGCGACCTGGAAAGCCTAGAGAGACAGGTTTCCAGTAACAATCAGACGCGAGTCGACAGGGTTTGTAGGGTATTTCGCAGGGATTGAGATCGCTAGATCGGATTTGTAGGAAATGTCTGGCGGTCGAGTAGGAATGGTGCAGGGATGGGCCTGTCTTTAGGTTGCAGGTGGGCCACCATGGGTCCGCCTCGACATTTTCTGCGCCTATGAGATCGAGCGCCGCCCGCGCGGCGCATCGCGGGCAAGCCCGCTCCCACATCTGTTTCGGGCCAATCTCTCCTGTAAAGCCAACAGGGACCGCCTTGTTGACATGACAATGCATCTCGGTGGGCGCTGATGCCGCTTCACCTGTCTCCAGTCATGCACGAAGGCCTATCATCGGTCTCCAGCCATGCACCAAGGCGAATCCTGTTGGCGGCACAGGAGTGACTGGCCCGAAACAGATGTGGGAGCGGGCTTGCCCGCGATGCGCCGCGCGGGCGGCGCTCGATCTCCGCCACACCATCACAACCAAGGCATGCGCCCGATGGCCATCACCCGATCAAAAGGCGATCACCGCCCAACCACCTTCGGCTTGTAAGCACAATACCCCGGCCGCGGCCCGACCTTGGGGTGGTTGCGGCAGGTGTCCGGCCGTTTGTCATAGATGGTGCACAGCCGGCTCTTGCGATCCAGGTACATGCAGTCATCGTTGCTCATCCGGGTCAGGGTGAAGATCCCCGACTTCTGGTTGAAGCGCTCGATGATGCCTTCCTTCTGCAGGCGCTTGGCCACGTTCTTCGGCGGTTCGTCTTTTTCGAACTCGTCGACCACGCCGATGCGGATCAGATCCTTGATCTTCACCTCCACCGGCAGGGTGCAGCAGGTCGAATGGCAGCCATGGCACATGTTGCTGGTGTAGCGCTGCCAGGTCTCCAGGCGGTCGACTTCGGCCGCGGCGATCAGGGTCGTTTTCATCGTTATGGGGGTGAATCACGGTCTTTGGGGCGCGCGATCATACCGGAATTGTTCAATTTATGAACAACCTTTTGACCGAATGCGCAAAGGTTCATGAAAACCGCGAACACGGGCTGTCGCTCTTGGTCGAAGCGTCTAGGCTCAACAGTCTCCCTCCGCTTTCGTCAACTTGCCCGAGGATGCCGCATGTCCCAGGAACCTAAAGCACGTGACGCCGAAGTCGCGGATTTTCGCGCTGCTGTACTGGATAAGCTGACCTACGCGGTCGGCAAGGACCCGGAGCATGCCTTCGACCACGACTGGTTCGAAGCCATCGCCCTGGCCGCGCGCGATCACATGGTCGACCACTGGATGGACCACACCCGCCGCGCCTATCGACGCAGCCAGAAGCGGGTCTACTACCTTTCCCTGGAATTTCTCATCGGCCGGCTGCTCTACGACAGCCTGAGCAACCTCGGCTTGCTGGATATCGCCCGGGACGCCCTCGAAGGCCTGAACGTCGATCTGGAGCGCATTCGCCTGCTGGAGCCGGATGCCGCCTTGGGCAATGGTGGCCTTGGCCGCCTGGCGGCCTGCTTCATGGAGAGCATGTCGACCTTGGGCATCGCCGCCCATGGCTACGGCATCCGTTACGAGCACGGGCTGTTCCGCCAGGCGGTGGTCGATGGGTGGCAGCAGGAGCAGACCGAGAACTGGCTGGACTTCGGTAACCCCTGGGAATTCGAGCGCGCCGAGGTGATCTACCCGATCAGTTTCGGTGGTAGCGTCGAAACTGTGCTCGATACCCACGGCCAGCAACGCCAGGTGTGGTCGCCGGGCGAGACGGTGCGGGCCGTAGCCTACGACACGCCCGTGGTCGGCTGGCGCGGCGCCAGCGTCAACACCTTGCGCCTGTGGCGGGCGCGGGCACTGGAAGAGCTGCACCTGGAGCGCTTCAATGCCGGTGACCACCTGGGTGCCGTCGCCGAAGTGGCGCGGGCCGAGAGCATCTCGCGGGTGCTGTATCCGGCCGATAGCACCGAGGCCGGCCAGGAGCTGCGACTGCGCCAGGAGTACTTCTTTGTTTCGGCGTCGCTGCAGGACCTGCTGCGCCGCCATCTGAACATGCACCAGAACTTGCTCAACCTACCGGATGCGGCCGCGATCCAGCTCAATGACACGCACCCGTCAATCGCCGTGGCCGAGCTGATGCGGCTATTGGTCGACCAGCACGAAATTCCCTGGGACAAGGCCTGGGAGCTGACGGTCGGCACGCTGGCCTACACCAACCACACCCTGCTGCCCGAGGCCCTGGAGACCTGGCCGGTGGCGCTGATGGAACGCATGCTGCCGCGGCACATGCAGATCATCTACCTGATCAATGCCTACCATATCGACAGCCTGCGGGCCAAAGGCCTGCACGACTTCGATGTGTTGCGCGCGGTCTCGCTGATCGAAGAGGACAACGGCCGTCGGGTGCGCATGGGGAACCTGGCATTCCTTGGCTCGCACAGCGTCAATGGCGTGTCGGCGCTGCACAGCAAGCTGATGAAGAGCACGGTGTTCGCCGAGCTGCACAAGCTGTACCCGCAGCGGATCAATAACAAGACCAACGGCATCACCTTCCGCCGCTGGTTATACCAGTCCAATCCGCAGTTGACCGAAATGCTGGTCGAGGCGCTCGGGCCGGAGCTCAAGGACGACCCCGAGGGGCGCCTGGCCGGGCTGGTGCCGTTCGCCGACAAAGCCAGCTTCCGCAAGCAGTTTGCCGCCCAGCGCCTGCACAGCAAGCGTGCCCTGGCCAGCATCATCCAGGACCGGATTGGCGTTACGGTTAACCCCGAGGCGCTGTTCGACGTGCAGGTCAAGCGCATCCATGAGTACAAGCGCCAGTTGCTCAACCTGCTGCACACCGTGGCGCTGTACCAGGCCATGCGCAACGACCCCGGTACCAACTGGGTGCCACGGGTGAAGATCTTCGCCGGCAAGGCCGCGGCCAGTTATCACCAGGCCAAGCTGATCATCAAGCTGGCCAACGACATCGCCCGGGTGGTCAACAACGACCCGACCGTGCGCGGCCTGCTCAAGGTGGTGTTCCTGCCCAACTACAACGTCAGCCTGGCCGAAAGCATCATCGCGGCGGCGGACCTCTCGGAGCAGATCTCCACGGCCGGTTACGAGGCGTCCGGCACCAGCAACATGAAATTCGGCCTCAACGGCGCGCTGACCATCGGCACGCTCGACGGTGCCAACGTCGAGATGTGCGAGCAGGTGGGGGCGGACAACATGTTCATCTTCGGCCTGACCGCGCAGCAGGTGGAGTCGCGGCGCAAGGCGGGAGACTTCGGTGCCAATGTGGCGATTGCCGCATCCAGCCGCCTGAACGATGTGCTGCAGGCGATCCGCAGCGGGGTGTTCTCGCCGGATGATCCAGCGCGCTATGCGGGGCTGATCGATGGGCTGGTGGGCTATGACCGCTTCCTCGTGTGCGCCGACTTCGATGCCTACTGGGATGCCCAGCGGCGCGTCGAGGAGCTGTGGCACACGCCGCAGGAATGGTGGCGCATGGCGGTGCTGAACACGGCGCGGATGGGGTGGTTCTCCTCGGACCGGACCATTCGTGAATACGCCACCGAGATCTGGAAGGCACTGGATTGAGGCAGGGCATGCGGTCATTGTGGGAGCGGCCTTGTGTCGCGAAAGGGCTGCGCAGCAGCCCCACAATCTATGCAACTCAGCTGAAATCCCCGGGGCCGCTTTGCGGCCCTTTCGCGACACAAGGCCGCTCCCACAGAGTCCGTGCAGTTGGCCGAATGTGTGCCGTGTAACCGACCATTGGCCGCGCACTTGCTGAACTCAACGCCGGAAGTCGAGTCTCTTTGCTCGCTAGGCTGCAACTCTCCCTGTAAACTGCGGGGGTTTTTCACCCCCTATCCTTTCGGAGCCATACATGTCCCGCGTTACCCTGAGTCGCTATCTGATTGAGCAGACCCGCAGCAACAATACCCCTGCCGATCTGCGCTTCCTGATCGAAGTGGTGGCGCGTGCGTGCAAGGAAATCAGCCATCACGTGTCCAAAGGCGCCCTCGGTGGTGTGTTGGGCAGCATGGGCACTGAAAACGTGCAGGGCGAAGTCCAGAAGAAACTGGACGTGATCTCCAACGACATCCTGCTCGAAGCCAACGAATGGGGCGGCCACCTGGCCGGCATGGCGTCCGAGGAAATGGACAACGCCTACCAGATCCCGGGCAAGTACCCGAAAGGCGCCTACCTGCTGGTCTTCGACCCGCTGGACGGCTCGTCCAACATCGACGTCAACGTTTCGGTCGGCACCATCTTCTCGGTACTGCGTTGCCCTAACGAGTACCTGAGCCAGAACGAAACCCTGAACGAAAACGCCTTCCTGCAGCCAGGCACCCAGCAGGTCGCTGCCGGTTACGCCATCTACGGCCCGCAGACCATGCTGATCCTGACCCTGGGCAACGGCGTCAAGGGCTTCACCCTGGACCGTGAACTGGGCAGCTTCGTCCTGACCCACGAGAACATCCGCGTGCCGGAAAGCACCGCCGAGTTCGCCATCAACATGTCCAACCAGCGTCACTGGGAAGCCCCGGTGCAGCGCTACGTGGGCGAACTGCTGGCAGGCGAGACTGGCCCGCTGAAGAAGAACTACAACATGCGCTGGATCGCCTCGATGGTGGCCGACGTGCACCGCATCCTGACCCGTGGCGGCCTGTTCATGTACCCGCGCGATGCCCGCGACCCAAGCAAGCCGGGCAAGCTGCGCCTGATGTACGAAGCCAACCCGATGTCGTTCATCATTGAACAGGCCGGCGGCGTGTCCACCGATGGTTACCAGCGCATCCTCGACATCAAGCCGGAGGGCCTGCACCAGCGCGTGTCGGTGATCCTCGGCTCGAAGGAAGAGGTCGAGCGCGTTACCGCCTATCACAAGGAGTAAGTCATGCTCGCACCTTGGCAGCCGTTGCTGGAGTGGTGGTTCGGTTGGGGCACCAGTCCCCAGGCCGTGGCTGACGAGAAGAGCACGCTGTGGTTCGGCAAGCATCACGATGCCGAAGCCCAGGCGCTGTTTGGCGACCTGGTCGAGCACGCCCTGGCGGGTGGGCTCGACGAGTGGCAGCAGAGCCCGCAGGGCTGGCTCGGCTTGCTGATCCTGCTGGACCAGCTGCCGCGCATGCTCTACCGCGACACGCCGCGCGCCTTTGAAGGCGACCGGCGTGCCCAGGTGGTGGCCATGCAGGGTCTGCAGAAAAACTGGGATTACCAGTTGCTGCCGATCCAGCGGGTGTTCGTGCTGCTGGTGCTGGAACATGCCGAGGTGCTGGACTGGCAGAACCTGTGCGTCGAGCGTTACCAGGTGCTGCTGGAAGAGCAGCCGGAGGATCACCGGCGCTTGTTCGAAGGCTTCCTCGATTATGCCGAGCAGCACCAGCGGGTGATTGCCCGCTTCGGTCGCTTCCCGCATCGCAACCTGGTACTGGGGCGACCGAGTACCAGTGAAGAGATGGACTTCCTGCTGGAGCCTGGGTCCAGGTTCTAGATCCCTGGGGCTGCTTTGCAGCCCATTCGCGACACAAGGCCGCTCCTACAGGAGATCGCGGTCACTTGTAGGAGCGGCCTTGTGTCGCGAAAGGGCCGCACAGCGGCCCCAGCGGATTCAGATCCGGAAGCTGCCTACCAGGTGCTTCAACCGCTCGACCTGATGCTCCAGGTCGGTGCAGGCACGCAAGGTGCTCTGCAGGTTCTGCACCCCTTCCTGATTCAATGTATTGATTTCGGTGATGTCGACATTGATCGACTCGACAACGGCCGTCTGCTCTTCGGTGGCGGTGGCCACCGACTGGTTCATGCCATCGATCTCGCCAATACGCTGGGTCACGCTGCCCAGGCGTTCGCCGGCCTGGTTGGCAATCCCCACGCTGTGGTCACTGTGCTCACGGCTCTGGTTCATGGTGCTGACCGCCACTTGTGCGCCGGCCTGCAGTTCTTCGATCAGGCGCTGTACCTGTTGTGCCGACTCCTGGGTACGGTGGGCCAGGTTGCGTACTTCATCGGCCACCACGGCAAAGCCACGCCCGGCCTCGCCGGCACGGGCCGCTTCAATCGCGGCGTTGAGCGCCAGCAGGTTGGTCTGCTGGGAAATACCGCTGATCACATCGAGGATCTGGCCGATGTTGGCGGTGTGGGCATTGAGCGTCTCGATGTTGCCGCACGAGTCGCTGATGCGTGCCGACAGCTGGTTCATCACATCGATGGTGCGCCCGACCACTTGCTGGCCGTCCTCGGCCAGGCCACGCGCTTCGCTGGAATGTTGCGAGGCCAGCGCGGCGTTCTGGGCGATTTCCTGGGCGGCGGCGCCCAGCTCGTTGATGGCTGCCGCCACGCTGCTGGTACGGCTGGACTGCTGGTCGGCATTGTTGATCGAGGCATTCGAAGCGGTCACCACCTGGGCAGCCACGGCGTTGACCTGGCCGGTGGCCGAGGCCACTTCGCGGATCGACTCGTGAATACGCTCGACAAAGCGGTTGAACGACTGGCCAAGGCTGCCGAATTCATCCTGGGCGTGAATGGTCAGGCGCCGGGTCAGGTCGCCTTCGCCTTCGGCAATGTCATGCATGGCGCGGCCCATCAGGTGCAGTGGCTCCATCAGCACGCGGATCAGCAGGCCGAGCAGGGCGATGATCGCCACCACCGCGATCAAGGTGGCGATGATGGCGGAGGTGCGCAGCTCACCCAGCATGGCGAACGCTGCATCCTGGTCGAGTACCAGGGCCACGTACCAGTCCGCCGACGGCACACCGTCGACGTGGGTGAAACTGATGAACTGCTTGCGGCCATCGACTTCGACTTCCTTCAGGCCGCTGCCGATGCGCGGCGTGTCCTGCGGATAGACGTCAGCCAGGGTCTTCAGGGCCAGGTCGGCTTTGGGGTGGATAAGGATCTTGCCTTCGCCGTTGACGATGAAGGCATGGCCCTGGCCGTCGAAGTTCAGGGCGTTGATCAGGTTGCTGATGGTCTGCAGGTCGGTGTCGACGCCGCTGACGCCGATCAGCCGGCCCGCCTGCTGCACCGGGGTGGCCAGGGTGATCACCAGCTTGCCGGCCGAGGCCGAGATGTACGGCTCGGTGACAATGGTCTGGCCGCTGGCGCTGGCCGCCTTGTACCAGCCCCGCACCCGCGGGTCGTAGTCGGCGGCGCGGTTACCTACCGGTACCGACTGCATGCTGCCGTCCTGGCCGCCGAAATAGGTGAGCTGGAAATTCTTGCCGTACACCGGCAAGGCCAGGCTGCGGTCCAGGCTGGCTTTGCCCGGCCCATCGACGGCAACTTGCTGGGCCAGTGAGTCGAGCAACTGGATGCGGCTGTCGAGCCAGTTGCGGATGTTGCCGGCGGTGAGGTTGCCCAGGTCCTGCAGGTTGGTCTGCGTGTCGCTGCGCAGGGACTGGCGTTGTCGGTAGTCGTTGAACAGCACGAAACAGGTAAAGGCAACGGCCACCACGAGGGCGGCGGCCAGCAGGATCTTGTGGCTGAACTTGAGGTTCTTGGTCATTTTTCTGGTCTGCACAAGGCAAGGCATAGGAGGGCGCTGTGGCAATGCGCCACAGCGTGCTCGCTGTGTCGTCGTGGCGCGGCAAAACATTAATCGTTTGCGCAGGTCCAGCCGACCAACGGCGTACGACTAAAGCGGTGTCGCCAGGGAACCAGGGAGGGATTTTCCCGTCGAAGATCACTGCAGGCCACTCGCCTGTGTCTATTTTCCAGGAGTGTCCCTTCATGTCGTTGCGTTCCCTCGCCCTGTTGTCCTTGTGCGTCGTCCTGACTGCGTGCAGCAAGATCAATCAGGAAAACTATTCCAAGCTCAAGGCCGGCATGAACAAGGCCGAGGTCGAGCAACTGCTCGGCACGCCCACCGAGTGCTCCGGCGCGCTGGGCATGAGCAGCTGTACCTGGGGGGACGAGAAGAGCTTTATCAGCGTGCAATACGCGGCCGACAAGGTGCTGATCTACTCCGGGCAGGGCCTCAAATGAGGCGTTTGCACGTACTGCTGGGGCTGTGCCTGGTGATGCTGCTGGGGGGCTGTGCCACCTCCGCCACCGACCCGCTGGCGCCGAAGACCGCCGGTAATGTCGACCTCAAGCGCTATCAGGGCAAGTGGTACGAACTGGCGCGTCTACCGATGAAGTATCAGGCCGACTGCGCGCAGTCCGAAGCGCATTACAACCTTAAGCCCGATGGCTCGTACGGTGTGCTCAACCGCTGCCGCACGATGGGGGATGAATGGCTGCGCGCCGAAGGGCACGCCAACATCCAGGAGCCGGGCCATACCGACAGGCTGTGGGTGGAGTTCGACAACTGGTTTACCCGCCTGGTACCGGGCGTGGCCAAGGGCGAGTACTGGATCCTTTACGTGGACGACCACTATCGCACGGCGATCGTCGGCAGCCCGGATCGCAAGTACCTGTGGATCCTGTCGCGCACACCGACACTGCCGGTATGGGAGCGCGAGAGCCTGATGTCCAAGGCCCGTCAGCAGGGCTATGACACCAGCCGGCTGATCTGGCGTACGCCGGACAAGCAGATCGTGCAGATGCATTGAATACTGGGGCCGCTCTGCGGCCCTTTCCGACCGGTCCGGCGCCCCGGCAAGGCCGCTCCTACAGGAGATCGCGTTCTCTTGTGGGAGCGGCCTTGTGTCGCGAAAGGGCTGCAAAGCAGCCCCATAACACTCAGCCCAAGAGTTGCCGCAGTACTTCAGCAAACGCCTGTCGGCTTTCCTCTTCGTGGGCATGCTGCCCCTGACGCACTACCCATTTGCCATTGACCATCACATCCCGCACCTGACGGTCGCCGCCCGCGAACAGCCAGCGGTTGAGAATGCCGTCTCCCTCTGCCATGGCGATATACGGGTCCTGCCCATCCAGCACCAGCCAGTCGGCCCGCTTGCCCACCGCCAGTTCGCCAATCGGCTGCCCCAATGCCTGCGCACCGCCGACCAGTGACGCGTCATACAGCGTGCGCCCGACCATCGGCTGGTCGCCACGGTACAGTCGGTTGCGCCGCTGGTCGCGCAGGCGCTGGCCATATTCCAGCCAGCGCAGTTCCTCGACCACGCTCAGCGACACATGGCTGTCCGAACCAATGCCCATGCGCCCGCCCTGGGCGAGGAAGTCCACCGCCGGGAAGATGCCGTCGCCCAGGTTGGCTTCGGTGGTCAGGCACAGGCCGGCCACTGCGCCACTGCGCGCCATGGCGGTGACTTCGTCAGCTTCGGCGTGGGTGGCGTGCACCAGGCACCAGCGGCGGTCCACTTCGACATGTTCATACAGCCATTGCAGCGGCCGCAGCCCACTCCAGGCCAGGCAGTCGTCGACTTCCTTCTGCTGTTCGGCGATGTGGATGTGAATCGGGCAGTGTTGATTGCCAGCTGCCAGTACCTCGGCGATCTGACCGGGCGTGACCGCGCGCAGCGAGTGGAAGCACAGGCCCAGTTGTTGGGCCGGTTGCGCTGCCAGTACCGGTGCCAGTTGTGCCTGCAGTTGCAGGTACTGTTCGGTGGAGTTGATGAAGCGTCGCTGCCCTTCGTTCGGTGCCTGGCCGCCGAAACCGGCATGGCTGTACAGCACCGGCAGCAAGGTCAGGCCGATGCCGCTGCTGGCTGCCGCCGCACTGATGCGTCGGGACAGTTCGGCCGGGTCGGCGTAGGCCTTGCCCGCCTGGTCATGGTGCACGTAGTGGAATTCTGCCACCGAGGTGTAACCAGCCTTGAGCATCTCGATATACAGCTGGCGGGCAATGACTTGCAGCTGCTCCGGGGTGATCTTGCCGACCAGCCGATACATCAGTTCACGCCAGGTCCAGAAGCTGTCATTGGGGTTGCCCGCGACTTCCGCCAGCCCCGCCATGGCCCGCTGGAACGCATGCGAGTGCAGGTTGGGCATGCCCGGTAGCAGCGGCCCGGCCAGGCGTTCGGCGCCGTCGGCCGAGGCGTCGGCTTCGATCCGGCTCAGCAGGCCATCACTGGAGACTTCGAAGCGGACGTTACTGGCCCAGCCCGTGGGCAGCAGGGCGCGTTCGGCAAAATAGGCGGACATCGGCAAAAATCCTGTTATTGTTTAACTTGTATATACATATACAGGCGTTTGCCTGCCGGGTAAACTGCGGCAAGCTACCGCTCATTCCATTGCCTAAGGACTCAACGCCGTGCCGACACCTCCTGTCTCCGCGCTGGTTGCCCAGATGGGCGAGGGCCCGGCGCCGCTGTATGCCCGGGTCAAGCAGATGATCATCCAGCAGATCGAAAACGGCAGCTGGCCACCGCATCACCGGGTGCCTTCGGAGAGCGAACTGGTCAGCGAGCTGGGCTTCAGCCGCATGACCATCAACCGTGCCTTGCGTGAGCTCACTGCTGAAGGCCTGCTGGTGCGGATGCAGGGCGTGGGCACTTTCGTCGCCGAGCCCAAGTCCCGTTCGGCGTTGTTCGAGGTCAACAACATCGCCGACGAGATCGCCGGCCGTGGCCACCAGCATAGCTGCCAGGTAATCAAGCTGGCCGAGGAGGCCGCCGGTTCCGAGCGCGCCCTGGCCCTGGACATGCGCGAAGGGCAGCGAGTGTTCCACTCGTTGATCGTGCATTACGAAAACGGCGTGCCGGTGCAGATCGAAGACCGCTACGTCAACGCGGCGATTGCCCCCGAGTACCTCAAGCAGGACTTCACCCGGCAGACGCCCTATGCCTATCTGTCCCAGGTCGCGCCGCTGACCGAGGGCGAGCACGTGGTCGAGGCGATTCTCGCCGAGCCCGAAGAGTGTCGCCTGCTGCAGATCGAGCGCGGCGAGCCCTGCCTGCTGATCCGCCGTCGCACCTGGTCTGGCCGTCAGCCCGTGACGGCGGCGCGACTGATCCACCCTGGTTCCCGTCACCGCCTTGAAGGACGTTTCAGTAAATGACCCAGTTGCAGTTGCTGCGTGCGCAGGACTACCCGCGCATGCCCTGGAAGAACGGTGGCGGTTTCACCGAAGAGATCACCCGCGACAACGGCGAGGGGCTTGATGGCTTCGGCTGGCGCCTGTCGATCGCCGATATCGAGGAGTCGGGCGGGTTTTCCGTGTTCGCCGGTTACCAGCGGATCATCACCGTGCTCCAGGGTGACGGCATGCGTTTGCTGGTCGATGACCAGGCCAGCCGGCCGCTGCTGCCGTTCGATGCCTTCGCCTTCAGTGGCGAGAGCCAGGTCAGCTGCAAGCTGCTCGGTGGGCCGATCCGTGATTTCAACCTGATCTATGCGCCGCAGCGCTATCGGGCGCGCTTGCAGTGGTTTGACGGCACCAGCCGGCTGTACAGCTCGGCGTCGACGGTGTTGCTGTTTGCGGCGAGCAATCAGGTTGAAGTGGCGATGGCTGGGGAAACGCACACGTTGGGTCTCTACGACTGCCTGCGGCTGGAGGGTAACGACGGGTTGCTGGGGCTGGACGTTCAAGGGCGGTTCTGCCTGATCGAACTCATTTCAAACTGAAATAGCTGGGGCTGCTGCGCAGCCCTTTCGCGACACAAGGCCGCTCCCACAAGTACAGCGCGATGGCTCAGGTTGGCGCTGAACCTGTGGGAGCGGCCTTGTGTCGCGAAAGGGTCGCGCAGCGGCCCCAGTGCTTTCATGAATTCGGAGCAGTGGTCCGATAAATTTGGTTGTCCATGCTTGTACATACAAGTAAAGATGTGTTTGTATATTGGCCACGACACAACTGCCCGCGGACAACCGCCGAGGACCTTCCCGTGACCGACAACAACAAATACCGTGACGTTGAAATCCGTGCCCCACGTGGCAACAAGCTGACCGCCAAGAGCTGGCTGACCGAAGCGCCACTGCGCATGCTGATGAACAACCTCGACCCGCAGGTCGCGGAAAACCCGAAAGAGCTGGTGGTGTATGGCGGCATCGGCCGCGCCGCGCGCAACTGGGCCTGCTACGACAAGATCGTCGAAACCCTGACCCGCCTGGAAGACGACGAAACCCTGCTGGTGCAGTCGGGCAAGCCGGTCGGCGTGTTCAAGACCCACAGCAACGCCCCGCGCGTACTGATCGCCAACTCCAACCTGGTGCCGCACTGGGCCAACTGGGAACACTTCAACGAACTGGACGCCAAGGGCCTGGCCATGTACGGCCAGATGACCGCCGGCAGCTGGATCTACATCGGCAGCCAGGGCATCGTCCAGGGCACCTACGAAACCTTCGTCGAAGCCGGTCGCCAGCACTACGGTGGCAGCCTGAAAGGCAAGTGGGTACTCACCGCCGGCCTCGGCGGCATGGGCGGCGCCCAGCCACTGGCCGCGACCCTGGCCGGTGCCTGCTCGCTGAACATCGAATGCCAGCAGAGCCGCATCGACTTCCGCCTGGAAACCCGCTACGTCGACGAACAGGCCACTGACCTCGACGACGCCCTGGCGCGCATCGCCAAGTACACCGCCGAAGGCAAGGCGATCTCCATCGCTCTGCACGGCAACGCCGCCGAAATCCTGCCAGAGCTGGTCAAGCGTGGCGTGCGCCCGGACATGGTCACCGACCAGACCAGCGCCCACGACCCACTGAACGGCTACCTGCCAGCCGGCTGGACCTGGGAACAGTACCGCGACCGCGCGCAGACCGAGCCGGCTGCAGTGGTCAAGGCCGCCAAGCAGTCGATGGCCGTGCACGTACAGGCCATGCTCGACTTCCAGAAGCAGGGCATCCCGACCTTCGACTACGGCAACAACATCCGCCAGATGGCCAAGGAAGAGGGCGTGGCCAACGCCTTCGACTTCCCAGGTTTCGTCCCGGCCTATATTCGCCCGCTGTTCTGCCGCGGCATCGGCCCGTTCCGCTGGGCGGCGCTGTCTGGCGAGGCCGAAGACATCTACAAGACCGACGCCAAGGTCAAGGAACTGATCCCGGACGACGCCCACCTGCACCGCTGGCTGGACATGGCCCGTGAGCGCATCAGCTTCCAGGGCCTGCCGGCCCGTATCTGCTGGGTTGGCCTGGGCCTGCGCGCCAAGCTGGGCCTGGCCTTCAACGAAATGGTCCGCAGCGGCGAGCTGTCGGCACCGGTGGTGATCGGCCGTGACCACCTGGACTCCGGCTCGGTGTCCAGCCCCAACCGCGAAACCGAAGCCATGCGCGACGGCTCCGACGCCGTCTCCGACTGGCCGCTGCTCAACGCCCTGCTCAACACCGCAGGCGGCGCCACCTGGGTTTCGCTGCACCATGGCGGCGGCGTGGGCATGGGCTTCTCCCAGCACTCGGGCATGGTCATCGTCTGCGACGGTACCGATGAAGCCGCCGAGCGTATCGCTCGCGTGCTGACCAACGACCCAGGGACCGGCGTGATGCGCCACGCCGATGCCGGTTACGACATCGCCATCGACTGCGCCAAGGAGCAGGGCCTCGACTTGCCAATGATCACAGGCTGATCGCTGCGCTTTGAGTGATACTGAATAACAAGAGGGGCCTGAGGGCCCCTGACAGAATTGGAGTAGCGAAGTGACCGTCCTGACCCTCAAGCCCGGCACCCTGACCCTGGCCCAGCTGCGCGCCATCCACGCCGCCCCCGTGCGCCTGCAACTGGATGCCAGCGCCGCGCCAGCCATCGACGCCAGCGTTGCCTGCGTCGAGCAGATCATTGCCGAAGACCGTACCGCCTACGGCATCAACACCGGTTTCGGCCTGCTGGCCTCGACCCGTATCGCCAGCCACGACCTCGAGAACCTGCAGCGCTCGCTGGTGCTGTCCCACGCTGCCGGTATCGGTGCGCCGCTGGACGACGCCCTGGTGCGGCTGATCATGGTCCTCAAGATCAACAGCCTCAGCCGTGGTTTCTCCGGTATCCGCCGCAAGGTCATCGATGCGCTGATCGCCCTGGTCAACGCCGAGGTCTACCCACACATCCCGCTCAAGGGCTCGGTCGGCGCTTCCGGCGACCTGGCACCGCTGGCGCACATGTCGCTGGTACTGCTCGGTGAAGGCAAGGCCCGCCACCAGGGCCAGTGGCTGTCGGCCACCGAAGCCCTGGCGGTTGCCGGCCTCGAGCCGCTGACCCTGGCTGCCAAGGAGGGCCTGGCCCTGCTCAACGGCACCCAGGCTTCCACCGCCTATGCCCTGCGCGGCCTGTTCCACGCCGAAGACCTGTATGCCGCTGCCATCGCCTGCGGCGGCCTGAGCGTCGAAGCGGCACTGGGGTCGCGTTCGCCGTTCGATGCACGCATCCATGAAGTGCGTGGCCAGCGTGGCCAGATCGACACCGCTGCCTGCTTCCGCGACCTGTTGGGCGACTCCAGCGAAGTCTCGCTGTCGCACAAGAACTGCGACAAGGTCCAGGACCCGTACTCGCTGCGCTGCCAGCCACAGGTCATGGGCGCCTGCCTGACCCAGATCCGCCAGGCCGCCGAAGTGCTGGGCATCGAAGCCAACGCCGTGTCGGACAACCCGCTGGTGTTCGCCGCCGAAGGCGACGTGATTTCCGGTGGCAACTTCCACGCCGAGCCGGTGGCCATGGCCGCCGACAACATCGCCCTGGCGATCGCCGAAATCGGTTCGCTGAGCGAGCGCCGCATCTCGCTGATGATGGACAAGCACATGTCCCAGCTGCCGCCGTTCCTGGTGGAAAACGGCGGGGTCAACTCCGGCTTCATGATCGCCCAGGTCACTGCTGCCGCCCTGGCCAGCGAGAACAAGGCCTTGTCGCACCCGCACAGTGTCGATAGCCTGCCGACCTCGGCCAACCAGGAAGACCACGTGTCGATGGCCCCGGCTGCTGGCAAGCGCCTGTGGGAAATGGCCGAGAACACCCGTGGCGTGCTGGCCATCGAATGGCTGGGTGCGTGTCAGGGGCTGGACCTGCGCAAAGGCCTGAAGACTTCGGCGAAGCTGGAGCAGGCGCGCCAGGCGCTGCGTCGTGAAGTGCCGCACTACGACCGTGACCGCTTCTTCGCACCGGACATCGAGGCAGCCGTCGAGCTGCTGGCCAAGGGCAGCCTGACCGGGCTGCTGCCTGCTGGTGTCCTGCCTAGCCTGTGATGCCCCCGGGGCCGCTTCGCGGCCCTTTCCGACCGGTCCGGCGCCCCGGCAAGGCCGCTCTTACAAAGGTAATGCGTTGCCTGTAGGAGCGGCCTTGCCGGGGCGCCGGACCGGTCGGAAAGGGCTGCAAAGCAGCCCCCTTCAAACTCACGACCACAAAAACAATTTAAGGACGTGACATGCAACAAGCTCAAGGTCTCAAGCGCGGGCTAACGGCCCGCCACATCCGTTTCATGGCCCTTGGCTCCGCCATCGGCACCGGCCTGTTCTACGGCTCCGCCTCGGCCATCCAGATGGCCGGCCCGGCCGTGCTGCTGGCGTACCTGATCGGCGGTGCTGCGGTGTTCATGGTCATGCGCGCCCTCGGCGAGATGGCCGTGCACAACCCGGTGGCCGGCTCCTTCGGCCACTACGCCACCACTTACCTCGGCCCCATGGCCGGCTTCATCCTCGGCTGGACCTACGCCTTCGAGATGGTCATCGTGGCCATCGCCGACATCACCGCCTTCGGTATCTACATGGGTTTCTGGTTCCCGGAAGTGGCCCGCTGGATCTGGGTACTGGGCATCGTCTTCGTGATCGGCGGCCTGAACCTGTGCAACGTCAAGGTGTTCGGCGAAATGGAATTCTGGCTGTCGCTGCTCAAGGTCGGCGCCATCGTGGCGATGATCCTGGCCGGCCTCGGCATCATGGCCTTCGGCTTCAGCCAGGTGAGTGGCGAGCATGCCGTGGGCATCAGCAACCTGATCGAGCATGGCGGCTTCATGCCCAATGGCATCGGCGGCCTGATCGCCTCGTTCGCCGTGGTGATGTTCGCCTTCGGTGGCATCGAGATCATCGGCGTCACCGCCGGTGAAGCCAAGGACCCACAGCGCGTCATCCCCAAGGCGATCAACGCCGTGCCGCTGCGCATCCTGCTGTTCTATGTGCTGACTCTGTTCGTGCTGATGTGCCTGTACCCATGGCCGCAGATCGGCAGCGAAGGCAGCCCGTTCGTGCAGATCTTCAGCCACCTCGGTATTGGCTCGGCGGCTGCCGTGCTGAACATCGTGGTGATCTCGGCGGCGATTTCGGCCATCAACAGCGACATCTTCGGCGCCGGCCGCATGATGTACGGCCTGGCCCAGCAAGGCCACGCGCCACGCAGCTTCGGTAAGCTGTCGAAGCACGGCGTGCCATGGATGACCGTGCTGGTGATGGGCGCGGCGCTGCTGGTCGGCGTACTGCTCAACTACCTGATCCCGGAAAACGTGTTCCTGCTGATCGCCTCCATCGCCACCTTCGCCACCGTGTGGGTATGGCTGATGATCCTGGTCACCCAGGTTGCCATGCGCCGCAGCATGGGCGCTGAAGAGGCGGCCCAGCTGAAATTCCCGGTACCGTTCTGGCCATACGGCCCGGCCATGGCCATTGCCTTCATGGTGTTCATTTTCGGTGTGCTCGGTTACTTCCCGGATACCCAGGCGGCCTTGCTGGTCGGTGTGGTCTGGGTGGTGTTCCTGGTGGCGTCCTACCTGCTGTGGTGCAAGCCGCGCGCAGGCAAGCACGTGCCAGTCGAGCTGCACCGCTAGTCAAGGAGATTGCACATGAGAACCCTCTGGCAGCACTGCCACGCGGCAACCCTGGCCGAGGGCCGTTACTCGATCATCGAGGACGCGGCCATTGTCACCAGCGCCGGGCTGATCGAATGGATCGGCCCCCGCGCCGAGCTGCAGCCCTTCGAGGTTGACCGCACGGTGGACCTGGGCGGCGCCTGGGTCACCCCGGGGCTGATCGACTGCCACACCCATGCGGTGTTCGGTGGCAACCGCAGCGGCGAGTTCGAACAGCGCCTGCAGGGCGTGAGCTATGCCGAGATCGCCGCCCAGGGCGGCGGTATCGCCAGCACTGTGCGGGCCACCCGCGCGGCCAGCGAGGACGAGCTGTTCGCCAGTGCTCGTCAGCGGGTTCAGGCGTTGATGCGTGATGGCGTGACCACCATCGAGGTCAAGTCCGGCTATGGCCTGGACCTGGCCAACGAGCGCAAGATGCTGCGTGTGGCACGGCGCCTGGCCGACGAGCTGCCGCTGGCGGTACGCGCCACCTGTCTGGCCGCCCATGCCTTGCCGCCGGAGTATGCCGGCCGCTCCGATGACTATATCGCCCATATCTGCGACGAGATGCTGCCCGCCCTGGCCGCCGAAGGATTGGTGGATGCGGTGGACGCCTTCTGCGAACACCTGGCGTTCTCGCCGGCACAGGTCGAAAAGGTGTTCATCAAGGCGCATGAACTGGGCCTGCCGGTGAAACTGCATGCCGAGCAGCTGTCTTCACTGCATGGCTCAAGCCTGGCAGCGCGCTACCAGGCACTGTCGGCCGATCATCTGGAGTTCATGACCGAGGAAGATGCCATTGCCATGGCCGCAGCTGGCACGGTTGCCGTGCTGCTGCCGGGCGCTTTCTACTTCCTGCGCGAAACCCAGCTGCCGCCGATGGATGCCCTGCGTCGCCACGGTGTGAAGATTGCCCTGGCCAGCGACCTCAACCCAGGCACCTCGCCGGGGTTGTCACTGCGCCTGATGCTGAACATGGGCTGCACGCTGTTCCGCATGACCCCGGAAGAGGCCCTGGCTGGCGTCACGCTGCATGCCGCCACTGCCCTCGGCCTGGGTGACAGCCACGGCTCGCTGGAGGTCGGCAAGGTCGCCGACTTCGTCGCCTGGCAGATCGCCCGTCCTGCCGACCTGGCCTACTGGCTCGGCGGTGACCTGCCCAAGCGCGTGGTGCGCAAGGGCCATGAAATTTCCAACTGAGCGAGGCACGATGGACAAGGTATTGAGTTTCCACCAAGGCCGCCTGCCGCTGCTGATCAGCATGCCCCATGCCGGCCTCAAGCTGACCCCGGCCGTGGACAACGGCCTGGTCGAACAGGCCCGCAGCCTGCCTGACACCGACTGGCACATCCCGCGCCTGTATGACTTCGCCCGTGAGCTGGGCGCCAGCGTGGTGGCGGCAGAGTATTCGCGCTTCGTCATCGACCTGAACCGCCCGGACGACGACAAACCGCTGTACGTCGGTGCCACCACCGGTCTGTACCCGGCCACGCTGTTCGACGGCGAGCCGCTGTTCAAGGAAGGCCAGGCACCGACCGCTGAGGTGCGCAAGACTTATCTGGAGTCGATCTGGCGCCCTTATCACAACACCCTTCAGAGCGAGCTGGCGCGCCTGCGCGAAGCCCATGGCTATGCACTGCTGTGGGATGCTCACTCGATCCGTTCGCTGATCCCGCACCTGTTCGATGGCAAGCTGCCGGACTTCAACCTGGGTACCTTCAATGGTGCCAGTTGCGATCCACAGCTGGCCGAGCGGTTGCAAGGTGTGTGCGCCGAGGCGGGCAACTACAGCCATGTGCTCAATGGTCGTTTCAAGGGCGGGCACATCACCCGTCACTATGGTGACCCGGCCAACCATATCCATGCGGTGCAACTGGAGCTGGCACAAAGCACTTACATGGAAGAAGTTGAACCGTTCGCCTACCGCGAAGACCTCGCGCAGCCGACTCAACGGGTGCTGAGTCAGCTGCTCGAAGCCATGCTGGCCTGGGGGCGCCAGCGTTACGGGCATTAACCGCCAGCTGCCGCGTTACTGGCTGGATGAACGCGGTTTGCGCTCGGGGTTGGCAAATGAAGTGAGCTCGCGAACCAGGCGTCGTTCGCGAGTTCGCCTGCTCCGTTCCAGCGCCTCGAATTGCGGACTGAGTTGCTCGAGGGGCGTGTCTGGATACTGTTCTGGCAATGCCAGCACCTGGGCCTGGTAATCTTCTTCGATCTGCGCAAAGCGCGCCGCATGGGTAAGGCGAAGTTGCGCCACCCAGCGTTCGTTGCCCGCTGCGAAGTCCAGGAAGGCTTCACCCAGCTCCCCGCGTTGCACCTCTTGCTCGGCGTAGATGAGTTCGTCCAGTGAGGTGTTGACGGCGTAGCGCAGGTTGTCGTCCGGCAGGCCAAGTTGCAGCGTGGCGTTCAGCTCCCTTCGGTAGGTCAGCTGGACTTCCGCCACATCGCGGGCGCCGGCCTCGCTCTTGGCTACTTCGTCCAGCGCATGCAGCCGGAACAGACGTCGCAGCTCCAGGTACCTGTTGTTTTCGGTTTCCTCCTGAGCGACCTCCAGACGTTGGTTGGCGATGAACAGTTCGATGTCCTGGAATACCAGCAGCGCCCCGTCGTGGCAGGTCAGATCACCCGACTCCTGTAGCAGTGCTTCGCTGGCCTGAAGATTGAGCACTGCACGGTCGACGCTATCCACCGCCGCTTTTACCAGTACCTGGCGCACCCGTTGGCTGAAGGCCACGCGCGTCGACACATTGGAGTAGGGCCCTGATTGTCGCAGGCGGCCCACCAGCGCCAGCAGGTTTGCCGCGTTGCCCTCTTCTTCGAGTTGTTTCCAGCAACTGCGCATGGCTTCGTTTTCTACGTCCGAGCCCAGCAGCCAGTCATTCAGGTTGGGGCGGTCACCTGCGGGGTCAAGCAATGGAATGTGGAAGTGGCCGAACGGCAGGCCGTCATCCGAGGAATCGGTCAAGTGGTCCGGCACGTCCATGGCGAACGTGAAACTGTGCTGGCTATCGGACGACGTCCGGGCGCGCAGGTAGGTCTGATCGCTGATCGGGTTGTTGAACAGTTGGATGGAGGTGATCGGAAAACCGCTTTCGAGGTTGGAAAGGACAAACTCTGGAAGTTCGCTCAGCTGGTTGTCGCTGAGGTCGAGCATGTCCAGCGGCAGCAGGTCGTTGACCCAGGCAGGCCACTGGCTCAGGTTCATGTCGTTCAGGTCAAGGCGGCGTAGCGACCGCAGTTCGCCCGGGGCATGGGCGATTTCCGCCAGCCGGTTGCCGCCCAGGTCCAGCGACTGCAGGCCGTGCAGCCTGGCCAGGCCGGCGAGTAGCTGCTCGTCGATCTGCAGCCCGATGTTGCGCAAAGCCAGGTCGGTCAGGCGAGGCAGGCGCAGCAGGGCTGACGGCAGGCTCGCCTGCGCGTTCGTGTAGCCATCGATGGTCAGGCGGGTGACGTTGGGAAACTGCGCGAGCATGCTATCGAGCTGTGCGGTGACGCCACTGACAGCTTCCAGCGTGAGGTTGCCTACCCGCTCGCTGAAGAAACTCGGCAAACGGCTGGGCATGTGCTCGAGCGCGACGCCGGTCAGGCGCAGGGGGGCATGCGTGTTGCCCATTTCCTGGTGTTGCCAGAACTCGTTCAACGCGGTGGCGATTCGCGTGCGAGAGGTCAGTACGGCTTGGCTTGGCGTGGATGTGGATCCGGAGGCGTTGACATAGTTGTCGACGAACTCATGCAGTTGCCTGCGCAATTGCAGTTGTTCTGCCAGGTACTGCCGAAGTTCCGCGGGTTGGTCCAGCTGGAAGCAAGTGGCACGCGCCTGTTCGCTCAGCAGAATGCGCAGCAGGTGCTGGTCGAGAATGGCATTGCCCTGTAGGTCGATGTGCGCATGCTCGGCCAGGCTGATGCGGCCCTCAAGCAGGAAGTCCGGTAACAGTGTGATGTGGTTGTCACGCAGTGACAGGTGTCGGATCTGCGCCATGCTGTTGCGACCGAGGCCGTCCGGCCAATGATCCAGTGCCACGCGGTCGAGCCCAAGGAAGTCCAGCGTCAGTTCGTCGAAGTTGGGTGTGTATTGTTCGGACAGGCGATTGCCACTCAGGTCCAGCCGGCGCAGGTGTTCGAGACCCGCCAGGCTGTCGATGTCAGTGGAGGACACTGACAGGTTCTGATTGATCAGGCCAAGCGACTCGAGTTGCGGCAAATGCTGGGCGATCACCGGCAGGCTGAACTGGAACGGCGAGGGGTGCGCGTTGGCCAGGTAACTGCGGCTGACCTGCAAGGAACGCAGGTGACCGAACTGGCGCAGCAGGCTGGTCAGCTGGGGCGCGTGCTGGCTCCAGCCAGCGAATGCCTGCGGTTCGCTGTCGACCAGCTGCAGGTCAGTGACGCTGGCGGTGAAGCGCTCGGGCAAGTTCAGCGGGAAATCCAGCAGCGACAGGCGCTCCAGGCGCAGTGGCGGCGGGGTTTCGTTGGGGGGCAGGAACGCGCGGTCATACCAGTGCTGGGAAATGGCGTCCATCAGGCGCTGGAGTTCGTCGGGCGTTTGCCGATGGAGCAACGTTGCCAGGTCGCGCCAGTCGGTCAGCTGCCTTTGCAATTGCCTGTGTTGACTGCTCAGGTCCTGTAGCAAATCGTCGATGTGCGCACGGGTCAGCTGCTGGTTTTCCAGGGCCGTCAGAATCTGCTCGGCAGGGCGCGGCTGCGGAGCCGCCTGGCCAAGCTGGCGGATGCGGGCCAGCAGGTTGTGCCGCGACACACTGCCGGTGCGCGCGCGGCTGCCACCCAGCGGGTAGCCCAAGCGACCATCGGCCAGGCGCATGGGGGAGCGATAGCCGGGCCGAACTGGCTGCATACCGAGCAATTTTCGTGTTGTTGCACGCGGCAACAAGGGCGTGCGCTGGATGAGCCCACGCAGGTCCGCAGCGCTTTCCACACCCAGCGCTGCGCGTTGGGCCGGGCTTAGCACCTCGAATAGCGCGGCAAACATCGATGGCAACACCGGGCCGTCTGCTACGGCGGTATCGACGTGGCTGACCAGGTAACCCGCTTGCAGGCTGAAGATGGTTTTGCCCGGCGCATCGGGTGTGCTACCGACGGTGTCGACCTGAAACGGACTCAGCTGTCGCGCCAGCGTAATGCCAGTGTCGGCTTGCCAACCCGGCAGGTGCTCCAGGCTATGTAACACCAGTCGATCACTGTCCCAGTTGCGTGGCCCTTCCAGATAGAGCCCTTCATAGGTGCGGCTGAGGCGGATCTGCTGCTGGTAGACGCGAATTTCTTCGGCCATGCGCACAGGTACCGTTGCTTGTGACAGTGCCCTCCACTCCTCAAGGGAGGCGTTGCGCAACAACTCGTCGACAACCGGCGTCGGCAGGCCTGGGTAGCGCTGCGCGATGACACGCGCTTGGGGCCATTCGCTGGCAGGGAGGTGGTCGTAGCGAACCTGGAATTCGGCGTGCCGGTCGCCTGGCCATTGATCGAGCGCCCGATCCAGCTCGAAGCGGGCCATGGTGTCTTCGAGCAGGGCCGGGAGCCGCAGGTTGTCACTGACAGCCCGGCGCAGAACGTCCTCTTCGATGCCGCAGATGCTCAGGATGCGCGTGGCAGTCTGATCATCGAAGCGGCTGCTGAGGTGACCGCAGCGGCGGAACAGCTTCAACTGCGGCCAGAGCGCGGGATTTTCCGCTGGCAGCAACCAGGCCCCGGCACCGTTCTGCTGTACCGCAGGCTGATAGCCATTGTCAGCGTGCACCGGCTGCAAGCGGTATTCGCTGGCATCAGCTAAGTGCCGAACCGAGTAGGCCCTGTCTTCGATGGCAAGCCAGGTCTTGCCTTGGTGGTGATGCAGGCCCAATGCGTCCGGCCTGCTATCGGCCGGCAGCACAACGTCATGGGCAAAGGGCTGCAAGTCTGGCCGCCAGAGGCGCTGGCTACCATCGGCAAGCTCGACGGTGTCGAGTTCTTCGATGAACGAGGGTGACTCCACGGCAATCCGCTGCACCGCGGGCTGGGCGTCCGCTGCGCCTGTGGCGCCCAAGGCGGCGATGAGGGCGGCGTTTTCCACCACATCCATCAGGTAGGCAAAGGCCTGCTCGCGCTCGCCATCGCTCCAGCTTGCCAGTCCCTCGTAGACCTCATGGCCAAGCTGCAGCACTGTCAGGCCCAGCATCAAAGGCGCAAGCCCCGGGATGAAAAAGGCGCCGATGTTCAGGCTGCCCAATACCACGGACTCGAAGTAGGCCCGAGTCCTGTCGAGGCTGTCCTGGTCTTTCGAGGCTGTCGGCACGGCGTGGAATAACCCGTCGTCCCTGAGGCGCTGCAGGCGCTGGGTGACCAGTTCGTCCACAAAAGGCTGGGTAAATGGCTGTACGTGGAGGGTGATCCGGGCATTCGGGTCAGCCATGCGCTCCTTGAAGCCTTTCGCCGGGTTCCAGGTGTAGGGCTCAAGCGTGTCCCTGAGGCTGGCGAGAAAAGCGGACTTTTCACGTTCAGGAACCAGCCGCAGGTGTTCAGGGCGGCGAAGGGCGGGCATCTGGGCCAGCAAGAATGCTTCGGCATCCGCCCGGCTGGCGTGCGCTGTCAGTGGTTCCGGCATCCCCGGTAAGTAGATTACCAGCCAGCCGCCATACGGGAAGGTGGGCGGCGTAAACCGTCCGCCGCCGGAGAAGCCGGGAGCGGCGACACCCAATACAGCAGCCCCGGTCAGCGTGGCGCGTAGCAGGCTGAGGCGCGAGCACAATATCGGTCGCCCCTGGTAGGTTGCCTTGCCATCGACGGCCAGTTGGAGCAGTGCGTCATGGCTGGCCTTGTCGATCGCACCCTGTAGATAGGCGCGCTGGACATGCAAGCGGAAGGTGGACAGTTCGGCGTGGCTGAAAACCTCCGGGGCCGCTTGATCGCCTGCAGCGGGCGTCGAGGTGAGGAGCGAATCGATCAGTTTCTGGTACTGACCGCCAATATCCAGTTCACGCACCATTGCCGCGAACTCCTCGGCAACAATGGGCAACTGCTTTATCGATGAGGAAATGATGCTGACTTTGTTGCTGTCCAAGACCAGCGATCTGTTGCCGCCTGCTTCCAGGCCCCCAGCCTCTGCCTCGAATGCCTCGAAGTTCTGCAATGCCCAATGCAGCAGGGACTGCGTGGCCAGCTTCACGGCGCGATCGCTGCTGACCAGCGGATCGCCGTCCATCACCTCTTTGTAAGTGGCAGCTTTGCTGACATTCAGCAGGTAGGTTGCGCTGACATCGAGGTGCTGGCCAAAGCGCTGGCTGATTGCCTCGGTCAACAGTCCGGCCGCGAACGGCTCGAGCGCTGGCAAGCTTGCCAGCAGTGCGTGCAACCGGTCCTCCGCCTGCCTGTGGGTGCCATACTGCTGCACCAGTTGCCGGGCGATTTCAGGCTCGGCCTGGCAGGCTTGCTCGAACGGGAGGTCTCGCCGGCCTGCAGCATCGCGCATCAGTCGGTGCTCTGCGGCGTGAAGCCCGGCAACCCAGGCGGGCAATTTGCTGGCGATCAGGTTTTGTGGGTGGCCAGTGTCGGGGATTGGGTGTCGCGCTGATTCGATCATGATGAGCCTCGCATTTGTCGAAGGCTTCGATGCTATTCAGCACAACAGGCAGCCGTGCATAACATGATCTCGCCGTAGACACATGCTCAAAGCGCAATTCAGGTTTATGATGGCCCTCGGCCGACCCAAACCTCACACGGAGTGCGCAATGCAGACCCTGTACCCGCAGATCAAACCCTACGCCCGGCATGATCTGGCCGTGGAAGCGCCGCATGTGTTGTATGTCGATGAAAGCGGCTCGCCGGAAGGTCTGCCCGTGGTGTTCATCCACGGTGGCCCGGGCGCGGGTTGTGATGCCCAGAGCCGTTGCTACTTCGACCCCAACCTGTACCGCATCATCACCTTCGACCAGCGCGGTTGTGGGCGCTCCACGCCGCACGCGAGCCTGGAGAACAACACCACCTGGCACCTGGTCGAGGACCTGGAGCGCATCCGCAAGCATCTCGGCATCGATAAATGGGTGCTGTTCGGCGGCTCCTGGGGTTCGACCCTGGCCCTGGCTTACGCCCAGACCCACCCCGAGCGCGTGCACGGCCTGATCCTGCGCGGCATCTTCCTGTGCCGCCCGCAGGAAATCGAATGGTTCTACCAGGAAGGCGCCAGCCGTATGTTCCCGGACTACTGGCAGGACTACATTGCGCCGATCCCACCGGAAGAGCGCGGCGACCTGGTCAAGGCCTTCCACAAGCGCCTGACCGGCAACGACCAGATCGCCCAGATGCACGCGGCCAAGGCCTGGTCCACCTGGGAAGGCCGCACCGCCACGCTGCGCCCGAATCCGCTGGTGGTCGACCGCTTCTCCGAGCCACAGCGCGCGCTGTCGATCGCCCGCATCGAATGCCACTACTTCATGAACAACGCGTTCCTGGAACCAGACCAGCTGATTCGCGACATGCCGAAGATCGCCCACCTGCCCGCGGTGATCGTGCATGGCCGTTACGACGTGATCTGCCCGTTGGACAACGCCTGGGCGCTGCACCAGGCCTGGCCGAACAGCGAGCTGAAGGTCATCCGCGACGCCGGCCATGCCGCCTCCGAGCCAGGCATCACCGATGCCCTGGTGCGTGCAGCCGATCAGATGGCCCGCCGTCTGCTTGACCTGCCGCTGGAAGAAGCATGAGGGGTTTGCTGCAACGCGTGCGTGGCGCACGCGTGGAGGTCGGCGGGGAAATCGTCGGTGCCATTGACCAGGGGTTGCTGGTGCTGGTGGCCGTCGAGCCTGAAGATACCCGTGAGCATGCCGATAAACTGTTGCACAAGCTGCTGAACTATCGGGTATTCAGCGACGATCAGGGCAAGATGAACCTGTCGCTCAAGGATGTCGGTGGCGGCTTGCTGCTGGTGTCCCAGTTCACCCTGGCGGCTGACACCCGCAGCGGCATGCGCCCGAGCTTTTCGACCGCCGCGCCACCAGCGCTCGGGGCCGAATTGTTCGACTATCTTTTGAGCAAGGCGCGCGGCCAGCATGCCGATGTGGCGAGCGGGCGATTCGGCGCAGACATGCAGGTGCACCTGGTCAATGATGGCCCGGTGACATTCTTGTTACAAATATGAGGTCGAAAAACCCTTTGTTTATAGGAAAACAAGGGGTTTTGTACGATAAATAGTTGGTCCACACTGATGCGTTGTAACGCATCCTGCTGGATAATCGCGCGCTGCGTGAGCCTGCGTTCGCAGGTTCGTTTCACTCTGACTCGAGCATTGTCTGGACCTGTTTGGGGAATCATTACGCCCTCATGGGGTCCGAACAGTGCTCGCCAACCCGGCATTTGTCGCTGGCCGTTGGTTTCATGATCTGTTTTCGGCGAGGGTTGCTCGTGATTGTTAGTCCCCAAAAAGCATCAAGAATCCCCGGCACCGGGCTGCGCAAGGCGCTGATGGCCAGTGTGGCACTGGTCGGCCTGATGAGCGCGGGCCAGCTGTGGGCATTCAATCTTGACGATGTTGCAGCCAAGGCAAAGGATCTGGCCGGCCAGAAATACGAAGCACCGAAGAGCAATCTGCCTGCTGCCTTCCGCGACATGAAGTTCGCGGACTACCAGAAGATCCACTTCCTGCAGGAAAAGGCCGAGTGGGCCAAGGACAAGACCCCGTTCAAGCTGTCCTTCTACCACCAGGGCATGCACTTCGACACACCGGTGAAGATCAACGAGATCACCGCCACTAATGTCGAGGAAATCAAGTACGACTCGAGCCGCTTCGAGTTCGGTGACGTGCCGCACGACCCGGAAACCGTCAAGAACCTCGGTTACGCCGGCTTCCGCGTGCTTTACCCGATCAACAAGGCCGACAAGCAGGACGAGATCATGACCCTGCTGGGGGCCAGCTATTTCCGCGTGGTCGGCAAGGGCCATGTGTACGGCCTGTCGGCCCGTGGCCTGGCCATCGACACCGCGCTGCCGTCGGGTGAAGAATTCCCGCGTTTCACCGAGTTCTGGGTCGAGAAGCCCAAGCCTGCCGATAAGCACCTGGTGATCTACGCCCTGCTGGATTCGCCACGTTCCACCGGCGCCTACAAGCTGATCCTGCGCCCGGGCACCGACACCGTGGTCGACGTGCAGTCGCGCGTGTTCCTGCGTGACCAGGTCAGCCGCCTGGGTATCGCCCCGCTGACCAGCATGTTCCTGTTCGGCCCCAACCAGCCGTCCAAGGTGCTGAACTATCGCCCGGCCCTGCATGACTCCGAGGGCCTGTCGATCCATGCCGGTAACGGCGAGTGGCTGTGGCGCCCGCTGAACAACCCGAAACACCTGGCCGTGAGCAACTTCAGCGTCGAGAACCCGCGTGGTTTCGGCCTGATGCAGCGTCAACGCGCCTTCAGTGACTTCGAAGACCTCGACGACAACTACCAGAAGCGCCCGAGCGCCTGGATCGAGCCGAAGGGTGACTGGGGCAAGGGCACCGTCGACCTGGTCGAGATCCCGACTGCCGACGAGACCAACGACAACATCGTTGCCTTCTGGAGCCCGGAGAAGCTGCCTGAGCCAGGCAAGCCGTTCGAATACGCCTACCGCCTGCACTGGACCATCGACGAGCAGCAGTTCCAGGCACCTGACCTGGGCTGGGTCAAGCAGACCCTGCGTTCCACCGGTGACGTCAAGCAATCCAACCTGATCCGCCAGCCAGACGGTAGCGTCGCCTTCCTGGTCGACTTCGCCGGCCCGGCCCTTGCCGCCCTGCCGGAAGACACCCCGGTGCGCAGCCAGATCAGCGTTGGCGACAACGCCGAGGTGGTCGAGAACAATCTGCGCTATAACCCGGAGACCAAGGGCTGGCGCCTGACCCTGCGCTTGAAGGTCAAGGAAGCCAACAAGTCCACCGAAATGCGCGCTGCGCTGGTGCGTGACGTGCCGGTCGAGCCGGCCAAGCCTGCTGCTGAAGCCAAGCAGGAAAAGGCCGCGGCCAAGCACGCCAAGCATGAGAAGACCGCCAAGGCGGAACCAGCCAAGGCCGAACAACCTGCCGCCGATGCGGCGCCCACCAACGGGACCCCGGCCACCACTGAAAAAGTGCTGACCGAGACCTGGAGCTATCAGTTGCCTGCCGATGAGTAACTCAAGCGCAAGGCCGGAATCGCTTGGCGAATACCTGGCCCACCTCCCACTGAGCGATGAGCAGCGCGCGGAACTCGCCAGCTGCACCTCGTTCAGTGAGCTGCACCAACGCCTGGCGGCCAACCCGGCCGCCAGCACCACCGAGGCCGTGCAGGCCTCGGTCGGCCCGCGCCTGACCGTGGGCAGCGCCGCCGAGCTGGAAGACGCCGAGATGCTCGGTGTCGACGGCAGCGGCCGCCTGTGCCTGAAGATCGCGCCGCCGATCAAGCGCACCAAGGTCGTGCCCGAGCCATGGCGCACCAACGTGCTGATCCGCCTGTGGCGGCGCATGACCGGTCGCACCAACGCCCCGCAGCCGCCCAAGCGCGAGCTGCCCGCAGCGCGCTGGCGCACGGTCGGTTCGATCCGCCGCTACATCCTGCTCGCCCTGATGATCGGCCAGACCGTCGTCGCCGGCTGGTACATGAAGGGCATCCTGCCGTACCAGGGCTGGTCGTTCGTCGACCTGAACGAAATCGTCAACCAGCCGCTGTGGGACACCGTGGTGCAGGTTTGGCCGTATGCCTTGCAGACGTCCATCCTGGTGCTGTTCGGTATCCTCTTCTGCTGGGTTTCGGCAGGCTTCTGGACCGCGCTGATGGGCTTCCTCGAGCTGCTCACCGGGCGTGACAAATACAAGATTTCGGGTAGCAGTGCCGGTAACGAGCCGATTGCCCCCGAGGCGCGTACCGCGCTGGTGATGCCGATCTGCAACGAAGACGTGCCGCGCGTGTTCGCAGGCCTGCGGGCGACCTTCGAGTCGGTGGCGGCCAGCGGCAACCTCGACCGTTTCGACTTCTTCGTGCTCAGCGACACCAACGACACCGACATCGCCGTGGCCGAGCAACAGGCCTGGCTGGACGTGTGCCGCGAAACCAAGGGCTTCGGCCGCATCTTCTACCGCCGCCGCCGTCGCCGCGTGAAGCGCAAGAGCGGCAACCTCGACGACTTCTGCCGTCGCTGGGGTGGCGAATACAAGTACATGGTCGTGCTCGACGCCGACAGCGTCATGAGCGGCGAATGCCTGAGCAGCCTGGTGCGCCTGATGGAGGCCAACCCGGACGCCGGCATCATCCAGACCGGGCCGAAAGCCTCGGGCATGGACACCCTGTATGCGCGCATGCAGCAGTTCGCCACCCGCGTGTACGGCCCGCTGTTCACCGCCGGCTTGCACTTCTGGCAGCTGGGCGAGTCGCACTACTGGGGCCACAACGCGATCATCCGCATGAAGCCGTTCATCGAGCACTGCGCCCTGGCGCCGTTGCCGGGCAAGGGCGCGTTCGCCGGGGCCATTCTCTCCCACGACTTCGTCGAAGCCGCGCTGATGCGCCGTGCCGGCTGGGGCGTGTGGATTGCCTATGACCTGCCGGGCAGCTACGAAGAGCTGCCGCCGAACCTGCTCGACGAGCTCAAGCGCGACCGCCGCTGGTGCCACGGCAACCTGATGAACTTCCGCCTGTTCCTGGTCAAGGGCATGCACCCGGTGCACCGTGCGGTGTTCCTCACTGGCGTGATGTCTTACCTGTCGGCGCCGCTTTGGTTCCTGTTCCTGGTGCTGTCGACCGCGCTGCTGGCAACCAACACCCTGATGGAGCCGCAGTACTTCATCGAGCCGTATCAGCTCTACCCGCTGTGGCCGCAGTGGCACCCGGAAAAAGCCGTGGCGCTGTTCTCCACCACCATCGTGCTGCTGTTCCTGCCCAAGCTGCTCAGCGTCATCCTGATCTGGGCCAAGGGCGCGGTCGAGTTCGGCGGGCGCATCAAGGTTACCCTGTCGATGCTGATGGAGATGCTGTTCTCCATGCTGCTGGCGCCGGTTCGGATGATCTTCCACACTCGCTTCGTGCTGGCCGCGTTCCTCGGCTGGGCGGCGACCTGGAACTCGCCGCAGCGTGATGACGACTCCACTCCGTGGAGCGAAGCGCTGCGTCGCCATGGTCCGCAGACCCTGCTGGGCTTCGCCTGGGCCGGGCTGGTGGCCTGGCTGAACCCGAGCTTCCTGTGGTGGCTGGCGCCAATTGTCGGCTCGCTGGTGCTGTCGATCCCGGTATCGGTCATCTCCAGCCGCACGCGCCTGGGCCTGGCGGCCAAGGACGAGAAGCTGTTCCTCATTCCCGAGGAATACGCGACGCCGCAGGAGCTGCTGGCCACCGACCAGTACACCCACGAGAACCGCTGGCATGCTTTGCATGACGGCTTCGTGCGTGCAGTGGTCGACCCACGGCAGAACGCCCTGGCCTGCGCCATGGCCACTGCCCGTCACGGTCAGGCCGCGCCGATCGAAGCGCTGCGTGCCGAGCGCGTGGCCAAGGCCATGGAGGTCGGGCCGAAAGGGCTGGACCTCAACACCCGCCTGGCCTTGCTCAGCGACCCGGTCGCCTTGAGCCGCCTGCACGAGCGGGTCTGGGCCGAGCACAATGCGGCGTGGATCGATGTGTGGCGTGCCTCGATCAAGAACGACCCGCATTCGCCGCTGCTGCCGCTGCATCCGGAGAATGAAGGCCAACCGGCACTCGTCGGCGCCTGATAGGGCCTCTTCGCGGGCAAGCCCGCTCCCACACTGGGAGCGGGCTTGCCCGCGAAGCTTTTAGGGCCTTCCCTCGATTTTGGCCAACAAAGTCCCCCCCGGCTCTAGGTCCGAGCGCCGCCATGCGTTAGCATCCCTCTCCGATAATCCGCATCGGCCGGCACGGCCATGCCAAGACAATAAGATTCGCTTCTTACTTTTCTAGGGGACTTGGTGATGATCAAGAAATACCTTTCGCGACTGTTGGTCGGTGTTACCGCCCTGGTCGCCGTAACTGCGGCCCAGGCCGGCGCCATCGATGAGGCGGTCAAGCGCGGCACCCTGCGGGTGGGCATGGACCCAACCTACATGCCGTTCCAGATGACCAACAAGCGCGGCGAGATCATCGGCTTCGAAGTCGATATCCTCAAAGCCATGGCCAAATCCATGGGCGTGAAGTTCGAGGCTGTTTCCACCGCGTATGACGGCATCATCCCGGCCCTGCTGACCGACAAGTTCGACATGATCGGCAGCGGCATGACCCTGACCCAGGAACGCAACCTGCGCCTGAACTTCAGCGAACCCTTCATCGTGGTTGGCCAGACCCTGCTGATCCGCAAGGAGCTGGCGGGCGAGATCAAGTCGTACAAGGACCTGAATAACGAGAAGTACCGCCTGACTTCCAAGCTCGGTACCACCGGTGAGATGGTGTCCAAGAAGCTGATCGGCAAAGCCAAGTACCACGGCTATGACAACGAGCAGGAAGCGGTGATGGACGTGGTCAACGGCAAGGCTGACGCCTTCGTCTACGACGCGCCGTACAACGTGGTGGCAGTCGAGAAGGCCGGCGCCGGCAAGCTGCTGTTCCTCGAAGAACCCTTCACCTACGAGCCGCTGGCCTTCGGCCTGAAGAAAGGCGACTACGACAGCATCAACTTCATCAACAACTTCCTGCACCAGATCAAGCATGACGGGACCTACGATCGTATTCACGACAAGTGGTTCAAGAACAAGGACTGGCTGAAAGACATGGAATAAGGCCCAGGCCACAAGCCCGGCTTTATGACCCCGACGCGCAGGCAAACCCTGCGCGTTCGCATTTACGGAAGTACCCCACGTGATCAAACACAAGAAAGCCCAGTGGCCCTGGCACGGGTTGACTGCCCTGGTCCTGGTGGGCCTGGCGTTCAGCCTGTACATGGCCACCTCGATGATTTCCTACGAGTGGCGCTGGAACCGCGTACCGCAGTACTTCGCCTACAAGGCCGAGGACGTACAGCGTGCCGCAGGTAACGGTAGCGTGCAGGAGATCGTCGTTTCCGGTGACACCGCGCGTGTCACGCTCAAGGATGAAAACGGCGAAGAGCAAGTGCTCGACGTGGCCAAGGACAGCCTGCAACTGAGCCGCGGTGACGACGTCGCCGAGGGCGACCAGGTCGGCGTGACCCGCCACTGGGCGGCTGGCCCTCTGGCCTGGGGCCTGTGGACCACGTTGTGGATCTCGGTGGTGTCCGGTGCGCTGGGCCTGGTGATCGGCCTGTTCGCCGGCCTGTGCCGGTTGTCGAACAACCCGACCCTGCGCGACCTGTCGACCGTCTACGTCGAACTGGTGCGCGGCACGCCGCTGCTGGTGCAGATCTTCATCTTCTACTTCTTCATCGGCACCGTGCTCAACCTGTCCCGGGAGTTTGCCGGGGTGGCGGCACTGGCGCTGTTCACCGGCGCTTACGTAGCGGAAATCGTCCGCGCTGGCGTGCAGTCGATTGCCAAGGGCCAGAACGAGGCTGCTCGCTCGCTGGGCCTGAACGCCGGCCAGTCGATGCGCCACGTGATCCTGCCGCAGGCGTTCAAGCGCGTGCTGCCACCGCTGGCCGGGCAGTTCATCAGCCTGGTCAAGGACACCTCGCTGGTGTCGGTGATCGCCATTACCGAACTGACCAAGAGCGGCCGCGAGGCCATCACCACGTCGTTCTCGACCTTCGAGATCTGGTTCTGCGTGGCAGGCCTGTACCTGCTGATCAACCTGCCGCTGTCGCATATCGCCAGCCGGCTCGAGCGGAGACTTGCGCAAAGTGATTGAAGTCCGTGATCTGTTGAAAGTCTTCGACACCCGCGGCCATGTGGTGCGGGCTGTGGATAACGTCACCACCCAGGTCGCCAAGGGCGAAGTGGTGGTGGTGCTCGGCCCCTCGGGTTCGGGCAAGTCGACCTTCCTGCGCTGCCTTAACGGCCTGGAGCATTTCGACGAAGGCCACGTGGCCATCGACGGCCTGCAACTGGCCGACCCGAAGACCGACATCAACGCCTACCGCCGCGAAGTTGGCATGGTGTTCCAGCACTTCAACCTGTTCCCGCACATGACCGTGCTGGAAAACCTGTGCCTGGCGCAGAGGGTGGTGCGCAAGCGCAACAAGGCCGAGCGTGAAGCCAAGGCTCGGGCATTGCTGGAGAAGGTCGGTATCTCGCAGAAGGCCAACGAGTTCCCGTCGCGCCTCTCCGGTGGCCAGCAGCAGCGGGTGGCGATCGCCCGGGCCCTGGCGATGGACCCGAAGGTGATGCTGTTCGACGAACCGACCTCCGCGCTCGACCCGGAAATGGTCGGTGAGGTGCTGGACGTGATGAAGACCCTGGCCCAGGAAGGCATGACCATGGTCTGCGTCACCCACGAAATGGGCTTTGCCCGGGAAGTGGCCGACCGGGTGTTGTTCTTCGATCACGGCAAGCTGCTGGAAGATTCGGCGCCGGCCGCGTTCTTTGCAGCGCCGAAGGACCCGCGCGCGCAGGCCTTCCTGCGCCAGGTGCTGTAACCGCACCGGCCTCTTCGCGGGCTTGCCCGCTCCCACAGGATTCTGCACTGCCTCAATTGCGATGCAGTACCTGTGGGAGCGGGCAAGCCCGCGAAGCAGGCGACTCGGTCTCAGAGGCTGAATCGCCCCACCATCCCCCGCAACTGCCGCCCCAGCTGCTCCAGCTCCCCGCTTGAAGCCGCCGTCTGTTCACTGGCCGCACTGGTCTGATCCGACACATCCCTCACGCTGATCACGCTCCGGTTGATCTGCTCGGCCACCACGCTCTGCTCTTCGCTGGCCGTGGCAATCTGCTGGTTCATGCCCTGAATGCTCGAGACCGTGTCGGTGATCTGCCCCAAGGCATGCCCGGCCCTGCGGCTCAACTCCACGCTCTGCTCGGTCAGGCGCTTGCTGTCGTCGAGCAGGTGGGTGACCTCGTCGGTACCGCTGTGCAGGCTGTCGATCAGTTGCTCGATTTCTTCGGTGGACTGTTGGGTACGTTGCGCCAGCCCGCGCACCTCATCGGCAACCACGGCAAAGCCACGGCCCGCTTCACCCGCACGGGCGGCTTCGATCGCCGCGTTCAGTGCCAGCAGGTTGGTCTGCTCCGAGACCGACTTGATCACATCGAGAATGCTGCCAATCCGCTGGCTTTCGCCGGCCAGGTGCTGCATGGCGGCCAGGCAATGGTCCATCTGGCCCGCCAACTGTTCGATACGACCTATGGCTTCACCTACTACCTGGTCACCCAGTTGTGCCTGCTGGTCGGCATTGGTGGCTGCCAGTGACGCTTGCTCGGCGTTTTGCGCCACTTCCTGCACCGTGGCGCTCATCTGGTTCATGGCGGTGGCGACCTGGTCGGTTTCTTCGCGCTGCTGGTTGATGCGCAGCTTGGTGTCTTCACTGCTGGCGGCCAGCTGCGACGCGGCTTGGGACAGCTGGCCGACGCCTTGGTCGATACCGCCGATCAGCTCGCGCAGGCTGACGGTCATTTCGCCCATGCGGGTCTGCAGCTGCCCCATCTCGTCGCGGCGCTGCACAGGTTCGAGCTGGCTCAGGTCGCCCTTGGCGATACGTGCGGCCAACGCCAGTGTCTGGCGCAGGGGCTGGGTGATCTGCTGGGTAATCAGCCAGCCGGCGACGATGCCGACAATCAGCGCCAGCAGGGCCACGCTGGTGAGCAAGGAACGTGCGGCCACAGCTTCGTTGTCGCGTTGCTCGACCTTCCTTTCACCCAGCTCCAGGCTGACCGCCCTGAGCTCGTTGCCCATCTGTTCCATTTCGTTCTGCAGCTGTTCGACCTGCAGCGCCTTGCGGCGGTACTGGTCAAGGCTGGTGCGGTACTTGGCCAGTTCGATGCCGGGTTGTTCTGTCAGGGCGCGGGGCAGGCCCAACGAAGCGAGGCCCCTGAGCAGCTGGCCGAGGCTGGTATCGGCAGCGTTCAATGCGCTATCGCCGACCTTGGCAAAGTCCGAGAGCGGCGAAAAGGTGTAGGCCGGCACCAGGCTCTGCTGGTTGGCGGTGTCGACCTGGCGGCTCAAGGTTTCCATCAGTCCCAGCACGCCGCCCTGGCTGTCGGCGGGCATCTTCAGCAATGCCTGTGTCTGCAGATCGTCGATGACGTCGTTCAGCTTCTGCTCCTGCTCCTGCATGCCTGCGCGAAGCGCGCGGCGCTCCTCGACGCTGCCTTGCAGGGCAGTGAAGTTCTCGCGCAGGCGCTGCAGCAGCTGCAGCTTCTGGGTCAGCACCTGGCGAGATTCATCGACGCTGCTGCGCTGCTGCAGGGTGGTCAGCAGGGCATCCAGCTGCTGCAGGGTACCGGCGATCTGCGCTTTGCTGGCGTCGTCCGCCAGCACCCGGTAGGTGATGCGCTCGGCGCGCAGGTCTTTGACCAGATCATTGATCCGGCCGATTTCACTGAGTTGTTCCGAGCGCGTAATGGCGCCGTCGAGCGCACGCCAGCCGCTGACCGTGGTGGCCAGGGTGAGCGCGAGGACTACGGCGAAGCCCAGGGCGAGCTTGGCGCCGACACTGATGTTGCCGAGCCTGTGATTGAGGTAGCCGAACATGGCAGGTCTCCGTCCAGTTGATAGGGATGGGGTGCTGGCGTAGTGCTGGCATCCCATCCCTGCCCATCGGCGGAGGGCTTGTAGGACTTGACCTGAAAGTTCTGTAGGAAAATTCAGCGCAAGTCGTGAAGCATCAGAGCCTGAACCGTCCGACCAACCCCTGCAGGTGGGTGCCCAGGCGGGCCAGTTCGACGCTGGAACTGGCGGTCTCCTCACTTGCCGCCGACGTCTGGTCGGAGATATCGCGCACATTCATCACGCTGCGGTTGATCTCCTCGGCAGTGGCGCTCTGCTGCTCGGCGGCGGTGGCGATCTGCTGGTTCATGGCCTGGATCGACGACACCGTGTGGGTGATGGTCTCCAGCGAACTGCCAGCGCGGCGGGTCAGTTCGACGCTGCTGTCGGTGAGTTGACGGCTGGCGTCCATCACGCTGGCCACGCGTTGGGTGCCACTTTGCAGGCCGGCGATCAGCTCTTCGATTTCTTCGGTGGATTGCTGGGTGCGCTGGGCCAGGCTGCGCACCTCGTCAGCGACCACCGCAAAGCCGCGCCCGGCCTCACCCGCACGCGCCGCTTCGATGGCGGCATTGAGTGCCAGCAGGTTGGTCTGCTGGGCCACCGACTTGATCACGTCGAGCACGCTGCCGATCTTGTCGCTTTCGGCCTTGAGCTGGTTCATCGCTTCGCTGGAGTTGACCACTTCGCTGGCCAGGCGCTCGATCTGCGTGACCGCCTCGCTGACCACCCGATCGCCCTCGCGCGCCTGTTGATCAGCCATGGCCGCCGCTTCCGAGGCCTGCTCGGCATTGCGCGCCACTTCGTGCACGGTGGCCGCCATTTCGTTCATCGCAGTCGCCACCTGGTCGGTCTCGACTTTCTGATTGTTGACCCCGGCGCTGGTCTGCTCGGTCACCGCCGACAGCTCTTCGGCGGCGCTGGCGATCTGCGTCACGCCATCGCCGATGCCGCCGATCAGCTCGCGCAGGCCCTGGGTCATGCGCTGCATGCTGGCTTGCAGCTGGCCAAGTTCGTCGCGGCGGGTCGAGTGCAGGTCCTGGCGCAGGTCGCCATTGGCCACGCGCTCGGCGGCAGCCAAGGTCTGGCGCAGCGGGATGATGATCTGCCGGGTAATGGCCCAGGCCGCGAGCAAACCCAGCACCAGGGCCAGGGCCGTGGCACCGCCGAGCATGACTTTGGCCTGGGCAGTGCCGGCATCGCGCACTTCGGTCTGCGAAACGGTCATCGCCTCACTGGTCTGCAACAGCACCGTGCCCTGGTCGGCCATGCGTTGCAGCGCCTGCTCGCTGGCGCTCTGGGCATTGGCGAACTGGGCCACCGCATCGCGGTAACCTGCAAGCGCGGTCGCCGAATCGTCGAGGCTGGCGGCATATTCAGCTGGCAGCCTGGCCGGCAGTGCCTTGAGCTCGGCCAGTGCCTGGTCGACGGCATTCAGCGCGGTTTGCTGGTAGTCAGCGATGCCGCTGTAGGTATAGCCACGTACCTGGTAGCGCGCCTGCTGCACCAGTGCGCTGACGTCCACGGCATGCTGGTATTGGCTGATGTCGCCGCCCTGCAGCAGGCGCTGTTGCACCCGATTGATCAGCTCGACGGCCTTGTCGGCGCTAGCGCCCAGCACATCGCGAGCAGCCTCTCGGCGCTGGCCGGCCTGCTTGATGTCGTTGAAGGCTTGCTGGTACTGGCTGACGGCGGCCTGCTGCTGTTGCAGGCGCTGGCGGTCGGTGGGTTGCTCGATCTGCCCGAGCATGAAGCTGATCTGGCGCTCGAGATTGCCCAGGGCCTTTTCCAGCTCGCCGATGGCCGCATCGTTGCGGTCACGCTGGTAGTGCTGGCGGGCGATGCGCAAATCCTGGGTGTACTGGTGGATCACCGAAATGTTGCCCAGCTTGTCACCCCGCTCGGTGATGCTGTTCAGGCCCTGCCAACCGGTAAAGGTGATGGCCAGAGTCAACAACAGCACCAGGCCAAAGCCCAGCCCCAGCTTGCGATTGACGCTTACATTCCCGAGCGATTGGGAAAACCATTGGTACATGTTCGACTCCCCGGCAACGTGGCAGCACAGATTTTTGTTGTGTTGCCAACACCATCGGCTTGCGCCGGGGAAACTTGATAGTGAAAAGCTGACCCGCCTGTCAGAAAATCCTTGAGAGCAGGGCAGTTACGGCGGTTTCCACCCGCAGGATGCGATCACCCAGCTGAACAGGTGCCAAGCCAGCCTTGCCGAACAGGTCGACTTCATAAGGGATCCAGCCGCCTTCGGGGCCGATGGCCAGGGTTACCGGGCCTTCAACCGCACGTGGGCAGGCCGGGTAGGGGCCGGGGTGGCCGACCAGGCCGAGGGTGCCGTCGGCGATGGCAGGCAGGCGGTCTTCGACGAACGGTTTGAAGCGTTTTTCGATGATTACCTCGGGCAGCACCGTGTCACGGGCTTGCTCCAGGCCGAGTATCAGGTTCTCGCGGATGGTTTCAGGCTGGAGAAAGGGCGTTTGCCAGAAGCTTTTTTCGACCTTGTAGCTGTTGACCAGGATCAGCCGCGGTACCCCCAGGGTCGCCACGGTCTGGAACAGCCGGCGCAGCATTTTCGGGCGCGGCACGGCCAGCACCAGGGTTAGCGGCAGCTTGGCCGGTGGCTGCTGGTCGAAGGCGACCTCCAGCTCGGCTTCATGCTTTTCCAGGCGCAGCACCGTGGCCTTGCCCATCAGGCCGTTGATGCGGCCCACGCGCAGTGTGTCGCCCACGGCGACACGGTGGATGTCCTGCATGTGGGTGAAGCGCCGATCAGCGAGAACGACGCGGTCGGCCGAGACGAAGTCGGCCTCTTCAAGGAGTAACAGGTTCACGGCTGGGTCGCTGGCGGCTGGTCGTTATGGTCGTTGGTGGCTTCGTCGTCAGCATGGCTGCGCTTGCGGATCAGGCTGCCGCACAGCACGCCGATCTCGAACAGCAGCCACATGGGCACGGCGAGCAGCGTCTGCGAGAAGATGTCCGGTGGGGTGAGGATCATGCCGACCACGAAGCAGCCGATGATCACGTACGGGCGAACCTTCTTCAGGTACTTCACGTCGACCACGCCGATCCATACCAGCAGCACCACGGCCACCGGGATCTCGAAGGCAACGCCGAAGGCGAAGAACAGCGTCATCACGAAGTCGAGGTAGGCGGCGATGTCGGTCATCATCGCCACGCCTTCCGGCGTGGCTTTGGCGAAGAAGCTGAACATCAGCGGGAACACCAGGAAGTAGGCGAAAGCCATGCCGGCGTAGAACAGCAGGATGCTCGACACCAACAGCGGAATGGCGATGCGCTTTTCATGGCGATACAGGCCTGGCGCGATGAAGCCCCAGATCTGCTGGAGGATGAACGGGATCGCCAGGAACAGCGAGACGATCATGGTCAGCTTGAACGGCGTCAGGAACGGCGAGGCCACGTCGGTGGCGATCATCGTTGCGTTGGCCGGCAAGTGTTCGCGCAGCGGCGCCGAGACCAGGGTGTAGATCTGCTGGGCGAAGGAGAACAGCCCGGCAAAGATCAGGAAGATGACCGCCACGCAGCGCAGCAGGCGGGTGCGCAGTTCGGTCAGGTGCGAAACCAGCGGCATTGGCTGGTCGTGGTCCGGATTTTCGCTCATGGGGCTCGCGGCGGTTGAGGCGGTTCAGAAGGTGCGGCCGGGGCGGCAGGTGGCTCGGCCGGCCTGGCTTCGAGCCCGGCAGGTGGCTGCACGCTGGCCGTGGTCACCGGCGGCTGCGCGGGTGGCGTCAGTGGGTTGAGGATGCGCTTGGCTTCCTCCTCCATCTGCAGGATGTGCTCGTTATGCAGCTGGCGGCGGATGTCGTCGGCGCCGATTTCGCGCTCGACCTCCATCTTGATCGCATTGAAGCTGCGTTTCAGTCGCCCGATCCACAGCCCCGCAGTACGCGCGGCGCCAGGCAGGCGCTCGGGGCCGAGCACCAGCAGGGCGACCAGGCCGACGAGCAACAGCTCGCTGAAGCTGATGCCGAACATGGGTCAGTCTTTCCGCTGCGGCTCTTGGACCGGCTGGGCCTGGCCATCGATGGTGTGGCCTTGCTGCGGCTGGGCAGTGTTCTGCACCGGCGGCACGGGCTGGGCGGGCGGCGGGGTCTGCTCGGCCGGCTTGTTCTCTTCTTCGCTCATGGCTTTGCGGAAGCCCTTGATCGACTCGCCCAGGTCGCTGCCGAAGTTCTTCAGCTTCTTGGTGCCGAACACCAGGACCACAACGACCAGCAGGACGATCCAGTGTTTCCAGTCAAAAATACCCATGGTGCTCTCCTAAATGCGGTTTGCTCAGGCCGATGGCTGACGCGCGGCCTTTTCATCGTGCCCGGAAAGCCCGAAACGGCGCTCCAGTTCATCAAGCACGGCTTGTGGATGCTGGCCCAGCGCGCTGAGCATGACCAGGCTATGGAACCACAAGTCTGCGGTTTCATAGATGACATCACTGTAATCCTTGCTCACGGCGGCGTCTTTGGCCGCGATGATGGTCTCGACGGACTCTTCGCCGAGCTTTTCGAGGATCTTGTTCAGGCCCTTGTGGTACAGGCTGGCCACATAGGAGCTGTCGGGAGCCGCTTGTTTGCGCTCTTCGAGCACTTCGGCCAGGCGGTTGAGGGTGTCGCTCATGTCAGTGTCCTGCGCTGTAGATGGCATCCGGATCTTTCAGAACCGGGTCGACGGTTTTCCACTGGCCGTCTTCGAAGACGCGGTAGAAGCAGCTTTCGCGGCCGGTGTGGCAGGCGATATGGCCCAGTTGCTCGACCATCAGGATGATCACGTCGGCATCGCAGTCCAGGCGCATTTCATGCAGCTTCTGCACATGGCCGGACTCTTCGCCCTTGCGCCACAGCTTGCCACGGGAACGCGACCAGTAGATGGCGCGTTGCTCGGCGGCGGTCAACGCCAGCGATTCGCGGTTCATCCAGGCCATCATCAGCACGCGTCCGGTCTTGTGGTCCTGGGCGATCGCCGGTACCAGGCCATCGCTGTTCCACTTGATCTCGTCCAGCCAGTCTTTCATCGTCGACTCCAAAGCGGGCCCGCTCCTGTGCCGGGCCCTTTGCGCTAGTGTGCCAGCCAGCAGCGCGGCTGGCTATTGGCGCACGATCAGGTAAAGGCCGGCGGCCAGCATCAGCCAGGCCGGCCAGGCGGCCGGGGCGGCAAGGCTGGCGGCTTCGGCGGCACCGGCGGCCAGTACTGCGCCGCCACCGAGCAAGCCGGCACCGAGCAGGCGCAGTGCCCAACGGTCGCCCTGGCGGCGGCGCTCCGGCAGTTGCGGGTCTTCCAGATGCGGCTGCGACAGGCGCTCCAGCAGGTCGCGGGTCATACCGGCCAGGTGGGGTAACTGTTCAGCCTGGCTATAGAGGTTGCCGATTACCGCCTTGGGGCTCATGCGGTCGCGCATCCAGCGTTCCAGGAATGGCTTGGCGGTGCTCCACAGGTCCAGATCGGGGTACAGCTGACGGCCCAGGCCCTCGATGTTGAGCAGGGTCTTCTGCAGCAGCACCAGCTGCGGCTGGACTTCCATGTTGAAGCGCCGGGCGGTCTGGAACAGGCGCATCAGCACCTGGCCGAAGGAAATATCCTTTAACGGTTTTTCGAAGATCGGCTCGCACACCGTGCGGATCGCCGCTTCGAATTCATTGACCTTGGTATGCGCCGGTACCCAGCCCGAGTCGATGTGCAGCTGGGCAACGCGGCGGTAGTCGCGCTTGAAGAAGGCGATCAGGTTGCGCGCCAGGTAGTCCTGGTCCTCGGCGGTAAGGCTGCCGACGATGCCGCAGTCGATGGCGATGTACTGCGGGCTCCAGGGTTTGACCGTGCTGACGAAGATGTTGCCCGGGTGCATGTCGGCGTGGAAGAAGCTGTCGCGGAACACCTGGGTGAAGAACACCTCGACGCCACGTTCGGCCAGCATCTTCATGTCGGTGCGCTGGTCGGCCAGGGTGGCCATGTCGGTGACCGGCACGCCATAGATGCGCTCCATCACCAGCACTTTGGGGCGGCACAGGTCCCAGTACACCTGGGGCACGTACATCAGCTCGGAGCCTTCGAAGTTGCGCCGCAGCTGGCTGGCGTTGGCCGCCTCGCGCAGCAGGTCGAGCTCGTCGTAGATGGTCTTTTCGTAGTCGCCGACGATTTCCACCGGGTGCAGGCGGCGGGCGTCGGCCGAGGCGCGTTCGGCGGCCTTGGCGATCAGGAACAGCCAGGCCAGGTCCTGGGCGATGACCGGCTTCAGGCCTGGGCGAACCACCTTGACCACCACCTCTTCGCCACTCTTGAGGCGGGCGGCGTGCACCTGGGCGACCGAGGCCGAGGCCAGTGGCTCGACGTCGAAGCGGCTGAACACTTCGCCGACCTTGGCGCCGAGCTGATCTTCGATCATCGCCACGGCTTTTTGCGGGTCGAACGGCGGCACGCGGTCCTGCAGCAACATCAGCTCGTCGGCGATGTCGGTGGGCAGCAGGTCACGGCGGGTGGACAGCAACTGGCCGAACTTGATGAAGATCGGCCCCAGGTCCTGCAGCGCCAGGCGCAGACGCGCCCCGCGGCTGAGTTCGGAGGGCTTGCGCGGCAGCCAGCGCCAAGGCATCAGCAGGCGCAGGCTGGCCAGCCACCAGGGCAGCAGGGGTTGTTCGAACAACAGGTCATCGAGACGGTAGCGGATCACCACACGCTGGATGCGAAAAAGACGGCGGACGGCGAGCAGCTTCATGCGTTATCGCTGGTATCAAGGGATCGGGAGAGGCGCTTGAGGCGGGCCTCGAGGCGTTCTGTGTCGAGTTTCAGGGCATCGAGTTCGCTGAAGGCGGCTTCGGCTTCGCGCTTGCCGACCAAGGTGCGGGACTCTTCGGCCAGGTATTCGGACAGGTTCTGGCTGAAACGCGCCAGACCCTGGCGGGTCCAGCGTGCGCGCAGGCGGATGTGGCCGGCGAGCATGGCCGTGGCGACCGGGCCAAGCCAGCGCTGCAGCTCGTGTTCCCAGTCCAGTTCCAAGTCCTGCAGCACGCCGAACAGGTCGAGCAGCACGGCACTGTCGCCATGCAGTTCGACTTGCGGGCTGTGCAGCACGGCGGTCTTGTCCCGGGCCACGGCCAGTTGCACCAGGCTGCCTGCCGGGGCACGCAGACTGCAGTCGACCTCGCCCTCCCAGTGGGCGGCGAGCATCAGGCCTTCTTCATCGGGCAGGATGAACACCTGCAGGGCCGGTTGGCGGCAGTCGATCTCGATGACCTTGCCTTCCAGCGCGGCCAGCCGCGGCAAGGCCGTGCTGTCCATGCGCAGGACGCGGTTCAGGCCATGTTCGACACTGGCGAGCAGCCCGGCCAGCAGCATCAGGGCTTGATTCCCCGGTGCACGGCAACGATGCCGCTGGTCATGTTGTGGTAGGTGACGCGGTCGAAACCGGCCTCGACCATCATGCTCTTGAGGGTTTCCTGATCGGGGTGCATGCGGATCGACTCGGCGAGGTAACGGTAGCTCTCGGAGTCATTGGTGATCAGCTTGCCGGCCAATGGCATGAAGGCGAACGAGTAGGCGTCGTAGGCCTTGGACATCAGCTTGTTGGTCGGCTTGGAGAACTCCAGGATCAACAGGCGGCCGCCCGGCTTGAGCACACGCAGCATCGAGCGGATGGCTTCGTCCTTGTGGGTGACGTTGCGCAGGCCGAAGGCGATGGTCACGCAGTCGAAGTGATTGTCCGGGAATGGCAGCTTCTCGGCGTCGGCCTGGACGAACTCGATGTTGCCAGCCACACCACGGTCGAGCAGGCGGTCACGGCCGACCTTGAGCATCGAATCGTTGATGTCGGCCAGTACCACCTGGCCGGTCGGGCCCACAAGACGCGAGAACTTGGCGGCGAGGTCGCCGGTACCGCCAGCGATGTCCAGCACGCGGCTGCCGGCGCGCACGCCCGACAGCTCGATGGTGAAGCGCTTCCACAGGCGGTGCATGCCGCCGGAGAGCACGTCGTTCATCAGGTCGTACTTGGCGGCCACCGAGTGGAACACTTCGGCGACTTTTTTCGCCTTCTGGCTTTCAGGGACGTCCTGGTAGCCGAAATGGGTGGTGGGTTCGGCGTGGTCGCCTTTGCGCTGGTCGTTCATATCGCTTCACCGGAAAAAATTACCGCCATTCTAGGGCGAATGGGCGGATTTGTCTTGGCGGGGTGTGCCTTGGGGCAGGGGCGGGCATAATGCAGATTATGTCTACATATTCAGGAACACCCGCATGACCCAGATCAGCGTCGAACGCAAACACTCCCTCGGCCGCGATGCCGCCCGCGCCAAGGCCGAAGCGCTGGTCGACAAGCTCAGCCGCGAGTACGACCTCAAGGCTACCTGGAACGGTGACCGGGTCGACGTGGCCCGCAGCGGTGCCAACGGCAGCGTGCACATCGGCGAAGACAGCATTCGCGTGGAACTGAAGCTCGGCATGATGCTCTCGATGATGAGCACCACCATCAAGGGCGAGATCGAGCGCGCCCTGGACAAGGCTCTCGCCTGATGCGCATCGCCCAGGCGGCGCGGGCAGCCCGGGCGATACCGTGAGTCAGGCGGTGGGGAACGGAATCAGGTCTTTGACCTGCTCATAAGTCAGATCGCCGCGGTAGACCTTGAGTCGCTCATGCGGGCTGAGGGCGTCCTCCAGCTGGGCGTCGCGCATCTTCGCCGTCGCGAACTTCAGATGCCCCTTGGCAAAGTCCCTTGGCGCCGCGTCCTGGCGCGTGTAGTGAAAGTGAGCCTCCCAGAGGATGGCGTTGCTGTTCGATTCCGTCCGGTACAGGGTATAGACGTCGAGGAAGTCCCGTTGGCCCAGGGGGCGGCGGGTGACGGTAGGCCTGATCTCGACCAGGTTGTGTTGCAGCAGAAAGCGCAGCGCCTTGCTGTCGGGGTGGCGAGTGGCGAGGTAGATGGCCTTCAGCCGATTGTGCTTTTCCTTTTGCACGCGCTCGATGGCGGCGTTCAAGTTGTCGAGCAACGTCGGGCTGGATTGACGTTCGAGCTGGCGGGTCACGGCCGTCATTCTTTCGATGTGATGGTCGAGCACTTCCGTAAGGCTGTTCGGTTCGTCGTCGAACAGCCTGGCTCGGGCAATTTCGTCATCCGTTTCGGCCACCAGGCGGGTGCCCAGGCTGCGCAACGCTTTCTGACTGGCACGCGGCTGCGGCTGCAGCTCGACCCAGGTGTTGCCTTGCGCCTCGTATTCGGCAACCGGCTGCATGGCGACAGGGTCGTACTGAACGGCTTTACCGTCGCGCAGTGTCTCATCCACCAACAGGGCCTTGTGGCGGGCCGTGCGGATCACCCGCAGCCGTGCGCGGCGCGTGTTCTGTGGCCTGGCCGGGGGCGCTGGCCTGGCCACCGGCCAGTTGGGGTGTTGTTCGGCATCCAGGCGGGCGTTGGCGTGGTCCAATGCACGCTCGGCCATGTGCCTGAGCGTCGTCGTCTCCCTGATGTAGGCCTGCAGGTGTTCCATGTGCCAAGCCGGGTCCGCCAGCGTCAGCAGGTATCTCGCTGTGCCCAGTCCTGTTTTGTATTGTTGCAGGCTGCTCTCCAGGACGGCGATCTGGTCTTGCACAGAAGGGTCCGCACGCAACAGACCATCATGGCTGAGCATGGCCTGGTGCATGTCCTTGTTCCGCAGGTTCAGCTGTTCCTGATACATCCTGTCGACGTTCTCGGCATTCAGTTGCATGCGATCAAGGGTCAGCGCCTGCAGGTCGGAGATGATCTGGGCATGCACGACCAGCGTGGAGTAAGGGCGCGTATCGATAATCTCCCTGAGGTGACTGTGTTTTTGTGGATAGACAATCCGAGGGTCATCCAGGGCTTCGGTGATCACCTCGTCCAGCCGTTGGCTGACGCCAAGCAGGCGTTTATGAATGGCCAGGGCGCACTCTCGGGTCTGGCGATAAGCGGCATAGGCGTCGCGCTGGGCGGGCGTGGCCGGTAACCGCGTAATCGCCAAGGCCTGCCGGTCGATGCTCTCGTAACTGACTTGCGACAGCAGGCGGGTGTACAGCTGGGCATCGTTCTGGATCAGTGTTTCGTACCAGGGACCGACCTCTGCCTGGTAGTCGATGCTGCCAAAACGCCGCATGGCTGGCGTCTTCAGGAAGTTGAGCAGCTCGATGTTGGACTGCAGCAGGACCGCCCGTTGTTCGTAGAGCTTGCTGATGGCCCGTACGGTACTGGCATGAGTTGCCCTGAGCCTGTCGCGCTCCACGCGCATGTCAGCCATGCGTGGCGTTTCGACGAGTATTTCCTGGTTCTGCTGGCTGCGCTGTTCCGTGAGCACCTGCGAGTAGGCTTTTTCATGCTCGTCCAGCGGGGCCAAGGTTGCCAGGTTGCTGTTGATCATTGCATCGACTTCCTTGAGCGGCGCTTGATTCGCCAGCAGCCGGTTGACCAGCCTGCGCTGCTCGATCTTGTCGGGAGTCTTTACCGGCGCCCCGCCCGGCAGGTTCAGGCTGATCGACCATTCGCCGTTCCAGCGGCTCACCCAGGGCCCCATGGCGCGCTCGCGCCCGACAATGTGGTAACCATCGTCGGAACCGCCCTGGGCGACCCACTCGCCTTTGCTCAGGTCAGGGCCGATGATGCGCATGCCGCTCCAGCTTTCCTGAACCTCGAAGGCGGCATCGGCGAGCTTCACATAGAGCCGCCCGTCAACCCGGTAGAGGCCGTGCAGGCGCCCGGTTTCCAGCCGCGCCTGCTCCGGCAGCGACTGCCTGGCCTGAAGCCTGGCCAAGGCTTGGCGCTGCTCGGAGGACAACTTGTCCAGGCGTTGGCCATCGCCCCAGCGACTGCCACTGAGCAGGACCGACTGTTGCTCCAGCACAGCTTCGTGCCAGTTCCGTTCTTGCACGGGGCTGGCCACTTCGACCCGGTTCGAGCCGCGTTCGGCCGGCTCGGCGAAGTGCAGCAGCGGAGCGCGCTCAGGCTGGGGCACGGCCTCGGCGCCATGCGGCACGACCAGCATGGCGAGGTTGGTCAGCAGGTCAGTGGCGGCCATGATTCGCGCATCGTCGCTGCCTTCGGCGAGGGTCCGCAGGTCGTCCGCGGAGGCCGAAAGCGCCACGATCAGCCAGGTGATACCGGCCAGGGGGCCGCGCCACAGGAGTGTGGCGCCATTGAAGATGGCCCAGGCTACCTGCCTGACCAGTTCGCCCTTGATCTGGGCATTGGATACGCTCCTGCGTGCGGCGAAATGCAGCATGGCCTCCACCCTGGCATCCAGCAGGTGGCCATCCAGGTCGCTGGACCAGGGGGAGAACGCCACCTCGACCGGGTGCCTGGTCTTTTCCAGGGCCAGTTCGGTCACTACCGAGCCGAAGTTCAGCGAGGCTTCCAGTTCATCCAGGCCGACATGCAAGTGGGGTATGCGCAAGCCACCCTTTTCGTAGATCGGGCGGGCGTCGTCGTCCAGTGCATCGAGGACGCTCTTCTGCACTTCGGCATGGCTGCGTACATGCTCCAGCATCAGCTCGCGGCTGGTGAACGCCAGCAGCGGGTCACCGTCGTGGAGCGGGCGGTAAAGCACCCAGCTGTCAGGCAACTGGATCAGGAACATGCCATGCACCCGGTCGCTGGTTGTCACGCCCGGCTGCCGACGCAGCGTCAGCGGGGCAATGGCCTGCTGTTCGTCGCCAGCGCCATTGCAAAAAACCAGCAGCGCCGCGCTCTGGGCTTCGCTCAGCTGCTGGTCAATACGCGCCTTGAGCGTGTCGAAACGCAAGCGCTGTCGCCATTCCCTGGCGAACTGGGCGATACGTTCGTGCTTTCGCGGTTGGGCATTGACCAGGCTGCGCAGATAGGCGGGATAGGTGCCGGCGATGTCGACCGAACGGATCAAGGCCTCGACATGGCGGATCGTCAACCAGCCAGTGTGACTCTGGCCTTGGCGTTCGCTGATGCGTGCCATCACCTCGCCGGGCCCAAGGCGAGCAATGGCCAGCGCGGTCAGGCTCTCGTCGCGCAGGTATTGGGCTTGCGGTTGCGCGGGCAAGGAGCTGGCGAGGACCTGGTCGATACTGATGAACACATGGTCGGGGTCACAGGGGGATTCACCCGGGTGATCAAGCCGCATCTGTTCGCACAGGCGACGACGGGCGTAGCGTTGAATGTCGTCGATGTCACCGAGCGACGTACGGCCACGCGATTGCCCCTGGCTGGCGGCCAGGTCGAGCAGGGCGCCCTGGTACGCGAAGCGCTGCTGTGGGCCGGCCTTCTCCAGCCAGCCTGGCAGCGCGATTGCTGGCAGGTCCGGTACCTGCAGAGGTTGCTCGAGGAAGTGGCCTGAGGGATCGCAGGCTGCGGCGAAGTGCTTTTCAAGGGCATCGATGGAACCCAGGCCAGTAACGCGCAGGCGCCTGAGGTCGTCCAGCATGCCATTGAGCAGTTGCATGGCCTGGAAGTCTGCCGACGCCCCACTCAGCGGCCGCTGCGCCCAGGACAGGCTGTCGTAGCGGTAGCGATCCGCCAGTTCTTCCTGCAAGGCAGTAGCGAAGCCTGCCCGATCGATGTATCGGCGAATCACGCCAGAGGGTTTGCACCAGAGCACTCGCTGGTCTGAACCGTTGCCCGAGCTCAGCAGCAGGTCTGGCAACAACCGGGACCAGCCCTTGCCGTCGATGCTCAAGGTGATCTGAATGACGTTCACCGCCACGTTCTGGCCAGCATCTTCGAGCATGGCGTAAAGCAAAGCCTGGTCCTCGGCATCCAGCCCCTGGCGAGGGATATTGTTCAGCAGGGCGGCCTTGATGAGGTTCGCCAGCCACTGCGCCCGCGAAGTGTCGGAATGTTCGTCGAAACCGTTCCAGAAACTGATCTGGGCTTGCGCGAAGGCGTTTGGCAGCTTGCCCAGGACCTTTTCCAGGTCCGCGTCCAGTTTGGCCATGTCCAGGCAGATCCGGGGCTGCCGGGTGCTGTCGATACCTTGCGGCTGTGGAAGGAAGACGGCTGGCGCGGCGAGGGTCAGTGCGTCGCTCGTCGTCAGCTGCAGGGGAGTACCGGCCAGGTAGTGCCGCAGCAATTCGTCCAGCAACGACACTGGGCGGGTATCGTCCGGTGAGGACGCCCTGCGCATGACCGCGAATCCGTCGAGCGAAGACAGCTGTGGATAATTCTCCGGGATCATCGGATAGCGGTCGATCAGGGCCTTGAACGCTTCGTCTGCCAGGACCTCGCGCAGACCCGGGCGCTTGCGGAAGCAGGCCGCCACCGCTTGCTTGAAGGTGATTGTCGATGATGGGCTGGATGCGTGCATGGACGGGGCTCCGGTCGAATGAAGCCCAAGACCCTAGCGGGTTGCCCCCTGCTGATGAGGTACATGAATGTAGCGCCGCGACCTTAGGGTGCGGTTTCTAATTTTTCTCCCTACCTTGTGCACAAGCCCAACCTCCATGGGCGGTTTTTCCTCCACTCATGAACATGAGGTACACAGCATGGCCAAAGTGATTGCGAAGAAAAAGGAAGAAGCCCTGGGCACGCTTGGCGAGGTGCGTGGTTACGCCCGCAAGATCTGGCTGGCCGGTATCGGCGCCTATGCCCGTGTAGGCCAGGAAGGCTCCGACTACTTCAAGGAACTGGTCAAGGCCGGTGAAGGCGTCGAGAAACGTGGCAAGAAACGCATCGACAAAGAGCTCGATGCTGCCAACCACCAGCTCGACGAGGCCGGTGAAGAAGTCAGCCGCGTACGCGGCAAAGTCGAAGTCCAACTCGACAAGATCGAAAAAGCTTTCGACGCACGGGTAGGCCGCGCCTTGAATCGCCTTGGCATTCCGTCTAAACATGACGTTGAGGCGTTGTCCATCAAGCTTGAACAGCTGCATGAGCTGCTCGAGCGCGTCGCGCACAAACCATAAGGAGAGCAGGATGGCTGGCAAGAAGAATACCGACAAAGAAGGCAGCTCCTGGATCGGCGGGATCGAGAAGTACTCCCGCAAGATCTGGCTGGCGGGGCTGGGTATCTATTCGAAAGTCGACCAGGACGGCCCGAAGCTGTTCGACTCGCTGGTGAAGGATGGCGAGAAAGCCGAGAAGCAAGCGAAGAAGACTGCCGAAGATGTGGCTGAAACCGCCAAGTCCTCGACAACTTCGCGCGTGTCTGGCGTGAAGGACCGCGCACTGGGCAAGTGGAGCGAACTCGAAGAGGCCTTCGACAAGCGCCTGAACAGCGCCATTTCGCGTCTGGGTGTACCGAGCCGCAACGAGATCAAGGCCCTGCACCAGCAGGTCGACAGCCTGACCAAGCAGATCGAGAAACTGACCGGCGCATCGGTCACCCCGATCTCCTCGCGCTCAGCAGCGGCCAAGCCGGCAGCAAGCAAGGCAGCGGCCAAGCCATTGGCCAAGCCGGCGGCAAAAAACGCGGCAGCCAAACCAGCAGCGGCGAAACCGGCTGCCAAGACTGCAGCGGCCAAGCCCGCGGCGAAACCGGCTGCCAAGCCTGTTGCAGCCAAGCCTGCCGCAGCGAAGAAGCCGGCAGTGAAGAAGGCCCCGGCCAAACCGGCCGCCGCCAAGCCGGCAGCACCAGCGGCCAGCACCGCTCCGGCCGCTACCGCCGCCCCGGCGCCTACTGCGGCCCCAGCGAGCAACCCGCCTTCGGCTCCGGCCAGCACCGGCTCTCTGCTCTGATAGCGGTGTAATGCCCTTCGCGGGGCAAGCCCGCTCCCACAGGTCGATCACATACCTGAAGCATGTGGTAATCCTGTGGGAGCGGGCTTGTCCCGCGAAGGGCGCGGCACCGAGCTGTCAGGTCTATCCCTCGAGGTACCGCACCGCCAACTCCTCGGCCGCCGCCCGTGCCTGCACATCCAGATGCGGCGCCACCAGCATCATCACCTGATACACCACGATCCCCACATCCCCCTCGCGCCCCAGCACTCGCTGATAATCCAGCGAGAACATCAAGGTCAGGGTTATCTGCTCCACCAGTTGCCCCAATGCCTGCGTCTCACTGACCACTTGCCCCTGGCCCTTGAGGCTGGCCAGCAGTGCCGCCAGCGTGCGCTTGAGCGCATTGATCAGGCTGCGCATGCCCCGCGCCAGCTTGGGCAGGCGCCCGGTCAGGTTGGACAGGTCCTGGAACAGAAAGCGGTACTGGGCCATGCGCTCGACGATCAGGTGCAGGAACAGCCAGTAGTCCTCGGCCTCCAGGCGCACCTCCAGTGGTGGGTCGAGCAGCGGCATCAACGCTTCCTCGAAGCGGTCGAACAGCCCGTGGATCAAGGGCTCCTTGCCGTGGAAGTGGTAGTACAGGTTGCCCGGGCTGATGCCCAGTTCGTTGGCGATCTCCAGGGTCGAGACATTCGGCTCGCCCTGCGTGTTGAACAGCTGCAGGGCGCATTCGAGGATACGGTCGCGGGTCTTCATCCAGTCGTGGTGCTCATCGGGTCAGGACATAGGTGCCTGGCGCAGGGCCCAGCGGTGGATAGGTGGTGTTGCCCAGTTCCGTGCGCGGCGCCTTGAGCGGGCCGGAGCGCGGTGTGATCCACTCCAGCCACAACGGCCACCAGCTGCCGTCGCGGCGCTGCGCGTCATGGAACCAGGCGCGCGGGTCGCTCGAGAGCTTGGGGTTTTCCAGGTAGTAGGCCTTGGGGTTGCCGGGTGGGTTGATGATGCTCTGGATGTGCCCGCTGTTGGCCAGGACGAACTGGCGGTCACCACCGAGCAGCAAGGCCGAGCGGTACACCGCGTCCCACGGGGTGATGTGGTCGTTGCTGCCCGCTACGGTGAAGCTGTCGAGGTCGACCTGCTTGAGATCGATCGGTGTGCCGCACACCTCCAGGCCCGCAGCGTGGGTCAGCGGGTTGACCTTGAAGAAGTCCAGCAGGTCGCCATGCAAGGCCGCTGGCAGGCGTGTGCTGTCGGCGTTCCAGTAGAGAATGTCGAAGGCCGGCGGGGTCTTGCCGAGCAGGTAGTTGTTGACCCAGTAGTTCCAGATCAGGTCGTTGGGCCGCATCCAGGCAAAGATCCGCGCCACCTCGCCACCGTCCAGCACGCCACGCTGGTACGAGCGACGCTTGGCCGCCTCGATGGTCTGCTCGTCGGCGAACAGGCTGGCCGGGCTGTCGAACTTGCTGTCGAGCAGGCTGACCAGGTAAGTGGCGCTGCGTACCCGGCGCAGCTGGTGCTTGGCCTGCAGGTGGCCCTGCAGCGCAGCCATGGTCAGGCCTCCAGCGCAGGCGCCCATCAGGTTCGGGTCGCGGCTGCCGCTGATGCTGCGGCAGGCGTTGAGTGCTTCTTCCAGGGCCTGCACATAGCTCGACAGGCCCCACTCGCGGTGGCGTGGGTCGGGGTTGCGCCAACTGACCATGAACACCTGCAGGCCGTTCTTGAGCATGTACTGGACGTAGCTGTTGGTCGGCTGCAGGTCGAAGATGTAGTACTTGTTGATTTGCGGCGGCACCACCAGCACGGGCCGGGCGTACTGCTTCTCGCTCATCGGCTTGTACTGGATCAGCTCCAGCAGATCGTTGCGGAACACCACGGCGCCGGGCGTGGATGCCAGGTTGCCGCCCACTTCGAAGGCACGCTCGTCCACCTGGCGCGGCAGGCCGTCGTTGTGGCGCAGGTCGTCGAGCAGGTGGGCGACGCCACGCACCAGGCTCTGCCCGCCGGTGTTGAACAGCTCCTTGACTGCCAGCGGGTTGAGCAGCGAGTTGCTCGGTGCCAGGGCGTCGTTGATCAGGGTGAACAGAAAGTGCGCACGGGCCCGGTCATCGTCGTTCAGGTGGCTTTCCTCGATCCACAGGCGGGTCTGTTTCTGCCAGGCCAGGTAGGCCTGCAGGCTGCGCCGGTAGAACGGGTTCTGGCTCCACGTAGGATCGTTGAAACGGGCATCACGCGCGCTCGGCTGATAAGGCGTGTCGCCGAGCATCACCCGGCCCAGCTGCCCGCCCAGCGTCAGCAGGTGGCGGGCGGTGTGCAGTGGATTGAGCAGGCTATGGCGGCCAACACTGCGCAAGGTGGAAATCAGGTCGCGGCCGCGCACACCGAGGATGGCGTTCTGCACGTTCATGCTGGTGGCGGGGAGCGTTGACGTTCCTTTGGCCGGTTTTTCTTTCATGGCAACAACTCCCTTGTCAGGCCACGGTCGTACTCATCAGTCGTGCTCGTACAACAGCAAGCAACAATTCAGCCACCAGAGGCCGGACTGGGGTGCATGACCGCGCGCTGACGTTCTTGCTGGAGAAACTTCATGATGATGGGGGCGACGGCCTCGGCCCGGGTGATCAGGAACAGATGACCGTCGTCGATAATGTGTAGCTGGGCATTGGGAATTCGCCAGGCCAGCAGACGCATGTTGATCAGCGGGATCAACGGGTCGTCGTCGCCGGCCAGCACCAGGGTCGGCTGCTGGATCTTGTGCAGCCAGTGGATGCTGGTCCAGCCAAGACCGGCAAACAGCTGCCAGTAGTAGCCTAGCTTGCCACCCGAGCGCACTTTGGCCGCGTGATGCATGGCCAGGTCCGGGTCGCGGCGAAAACCGCCGCCGTAAATCAGTGGCGCGATGCGGATGACATGCGATGGCTGCACGTAGCGCCTGGGGCTGGCCATCATCCACAGCACCTTGGGCTTGCCCGGTACCATCACTGCGCCCGCAGCGGTGGCCGCCAGCACCAGCTTCTTGCAGCGCTCGGGGTAGTCGTGGGCAAACTGCTGGGCCAGGGCGCCGCCCCAGGACACGCCGATGACATTGACCTGGCCGTAGTCCAGGTAGTCGAGCATGCGCGCCGTCAGCTTGGCCAGGCCGGGAAAGCGGTAAGGGTGGCGTGGCGTGGACGAGCCGCCCACGCCGGGGACGTCGAAGGCAATGACTTCCAGGTCCGGGTCCAGTGCCTCGATGAACGGGAACACCAGCTCCAGGTTGGCGCCGATGCCGTTGAAGATCAGCAACGGCGTCAGGTGCGGCTTGCCCGGGCGCACCGCGGTACGGATGGATTGGTCGTCCAGCTCGACGGTGCGGAAGATGTAGGGTAGCGGCATGCGCGTGGCTCTGTGGCGTGAAAATGTACCGTGGCGCGCTCCAAGCGGCCACGGCATTGCGACTCAACGCTCGTGGACGTAAGTCCCCGGTGCTGCCTCGCCGGCGGCGTAGGCACGGTTGCCCAGGCGCGTCGGTGACTTTTTCAGCTCGCCTGCGCGCTCGCCCAGCCAGGTCTGCCAGTGCAGCCACCAGGAGTCGGCATGCTTTTCGGCGTTGTCCTGCCAGGCCACCGGGTCACCCGGGCGGTCGGCGCCGGTCATGAAGCGCGCCTTGGGGTTGCCTGGCGGGTTGAGGATGCTCTGGATGTGGCCGCTGTTGGACAACACGAACTCGATCTTGCCGCCGAACAGGTGCGCCGAGCGGTAGCACGATTGCCACGGGGTAATGTGGTCGGAGGTGCCGGCGACGCTGAAGATGTCGCACTGGACTTTCTTCAGGTCGATGGCGGTGCCGCACACTTCCAGGGCATCCGGGCGGGTCAGCGGGTTGTTCTTGAACAGTTCGATCAGGTCGCCGTGGAAGGCGGCAGGCAGGCGCGTGGTGTCGTTGTTCCAGAACAGGATGTCGAACACCGGTGGCTCGTTGCCGAGCAGGTAGTTGTTGACCCAGTAGTTCCAGATCAGGTCGTTGGGGCGCATCCAGGCGAACACCTTGGCCATGTCGCTGCCTTCGAGCACCCCGGACTGGTAGGAGTGGCGCTTGGCGGCCTCCAGTGTCTGTTCGTCGACGAACAGTGCCACCTCGGTGTCCATCGTGGTGTCCAGCACGCTGACCAGCAGGGTCAGGGCATTGACCTTCTGCTCACCCAGCGCGGCGTAGTGGCCGACCAGGGCGGTGCAGGTGATGCCGCCGGAGCAGGCGCCGAGCATGTTCAGGTCTTTGCTGCCGGTGATTGCCAGCACCGCATCCACCGCTTCCTTCAAGGCGTCGATGTAGGTCGACAGGCCCCACTCGCGCTGGGCCTTGGTCGGGTTGCGCCAGCTGATGATGAAGGTCTGCTGCTGCGAACGCAGGCAGAAGCGCGCCAGGCTCTTCTCCGGGCTCAGGTCGAACACGTAGAACTTGTTGATTTGCGGCGGGACCACCAGCAGCGGGCGGGCATGCACCTGCTCGGTGATCGGGCTGTACTGGATCAGCTCCAGCACATCGTTGCGGTAGACCACCGCACCCTCGCTGGTGCCGAGGTTCTTGCCGACCTCGAACGCCTCCATGTTGACCTGGCTCGGCATGCCGCCGTTGTTGACCACGTCCTTGGCCAGGTTGGACAGGCCATCCAGCAGGCTCTTGCCGCCGGTTTCGAAGAAGCGCTTGACCGCTGCCGGGTTGGACAGGGTGTTGGTCGGCGCCATGGCTTCGGTCATCAGGTTGATGACGAACTGGCCGCGGGCGATGTCCTGGGGCGACAGGTCACTGTTGCCGATCCACTGCTGCAGCTCCTTGCGCCAGGCCAGGTAAGTCTGCAGGTAGCGGCGGTAAAGCGGGTTCTTGCTCCAGGCTGGGTCCTGGAAGCGACGGTCGTCACCTTCCGGGGCGAGGCTGGACTTGCCCAGCAGGACGTTCTTCAGCTCCAGGCCGAAGTGCGCCACATGCTTGGCACTGTGCAGCGGCTGGCGCACGGCCTGACGCAGCACGGTACGCGCAGAGCTCAGCAGGTCCTTGCGGCGGATGCCGATGACCGGGTTCAGCCCCAGGGTGTTTTCCGAGGCTTGCCGCTGCAACTCATCGTTGTTCTTGTTACTCATCTACGACGCTCCGTTGTCCTGAGACGAGTACCGGATTGCTGTGGCGCAATGCACAGCGGACAGCCCGGTACTGCTACTCGGGTGACCAGTGATAAGGAACAGCGGTGCTGCGGGCCGGATGCATTCGGCGATGAGCTGCGGGGGATTCTGCGTGTGAAGACAGCCTGCTTTCGCTCGCGACCTCTACATACCGGCCAGTGCCTGATTGCCTTCAAGGCGATGCAGGGAACTTGCCAGCTCCATTGGTTACCCGACTTTCATGTAATGCGCAAGACAACCCGTTTAAGAGTTGTCTGTAAGGCATTCAAACAGATGAGATTAGAAAATGCGCTCTAAAGCCTGGAAGGCTTGAGCTAGAGCATGAGTTTGACCACCGATTCCGCCGGGTCGCGGGACTTGCCGGCCTTGTGCAACTCGTCGAGGTACTCGGCCCACAGCTGCTCCTGGCGCAGGCACAGCTGCTCGAGGTATTCCCAGGTGAACAGGCCGCTGTCATGGCCGTCGTCGAAGGTCAGTTTCAGTGCATATTGGCCGGCAGGTTCCAGGCCGATGAGGCCGACGTTGATCTTGCCGAATTGCAGGATGGGGTTGCCGTGGCCCTGGACCTCGGCGGAGGGGGAGTGCACCCGCAGGAATTCGGCGGGGAGCTGGTAGACCTCGCCGGGGGCGTAGGTGAGGCTGAGGGTCTTGGAGGCTTTGTGCAGGTTGATGGCGGTGGGCAGGCGGGCCATGGCGGGAATCCCTTGTGAGCTGATGAAGCAAGCTTCCAGCTTCCCGTGCAGGGATTCAAGGGCCTCTTCGCGGGCACGCCCGCTCCTACAGGGGATCGCGGTCCCTGTGGGAGCGGGCGTGCCCGCGAAGAAGGTGACGCAGTCTTACAGGATGTAGCGCGACAGGTCTTCGTTCTGCGCCAGCTCACCGAGGTGGCCGTTCACATACGCGGCATCGATGATGATCGGTGCTTCGTCGTGGGTGCTGGCGAGGTCACCGGCACTGAACGACACCTCTTCGAGCAGGCGCTCGAGCAGGGTGTGCAGGCGGCGGGCACCGATGTTCTCGGTCTTCTCGTTCACCTGATAGGCGATTTCGGCCAGGCGCTTGATGCCGTCGGCGGCGAACTCGATGTTCAGGCCTTCGGTCTTGAGCAGTGCACTGTACTGTTCGGTCAGCGAGGCATGTGGCTCTTTCAGGATGCGCTCGAAATCTTCCGGGGTCAGTGCCTTCAGTTCGACACGGATCGGCAGACGGCCCTGCAGCTCTGGCACCAGGTCGCTTGGCTTGCTCAGGTGGAATGCACCGGACGCGATGAACAGGATGTGGTCGGTCTTGACCATGCCCAGCTTGGTGTTGACGGTGCAGCCTTCGATCAGCGGCAGCAGGTCGCGCTGCACGCCTTCACGGGATACATCGGCACCGCCGACATTGCCACGCTTGGCCACTTTGTCGATTTCGTCGATGAACACGATGCCGTGCTGCTCGACCGCTTCCAGGGCCTTGGCCTTGAGTTCTTCCTCGTTGACCAGGCGGCTGGCTTCTTCGTCGCGCACCATTTTCAGCGCGTCCTTGACCTTCAGCTTGCGGGCCTTGCGCTTGCCCTTGCCCATGTTGGCGAACAGGCTCTGCAGTTGGTTGGTCATTTCTTCCATGCCGGGTGGCGCGGCGATTTCGACGCCCATGTTCTCGGCCACTTCGATCTCGATTTCCTTGTCGTCCAGCTGGCCTTCGCGCAGGCGCTTGCGGAACAGCTGGCGGGTGTTGGAATCGCTGCTGGTCTGCGCGGCTTCTTCGCTGAAGCTGCTGACCCGCGCCTGCGGCAGCAGGGCATCGAGGATGCGGTCTTCGGCGGCGTCTTCGGCGCGGTGGCGCACGCGGACGATCTCTTGCTCGCGCAGCATTTTTAGCGCGGCATCGGCCAAGTCACGGATGATCGATTCAACATCGCGGCCGACATAGCCGACTTCGGTGAACTTGGTGGCTTCGACCTTGAGGAACGGCGCATTGGCCAGCTTGGCCAGGCGGCGGGCGATTTCGGTCTTGCCGACGCCGGTAGGGCCGATCATCAGGATGTTCTTCGGCGTTACCTCGGCACGCAGCTCGGCAGGGAGCTGCATCCGCCGCCAGCGGTTGCGCAGGGCAATGGCGACGGCGCGCTTGGCGTCGTCCTGGCCAATGATGTGGCGGTTGAGTTCGTGGACGATCTCGCGGGGGGTCATGGACATGATCTATACGGTCCTGAAGCAGAATGTGTCAGCGTGGAAAAGCCCCACCGCCGGGATGGGGCGCCAGAACAGCTGATCACTCGGCCAGGTCCTGCTCCTCGATGGTCAGGTTGTGGTTGGTGAACACGCAGATGTCGCCGGCGATGTTCAGGGCGGCCTCGGTGATTTCCCGGGCCGACAGGTCGGTCTTGTTGAGCAGGGCGCGGGCCGCGGCCTGGGCGTAACCGCCACCGGAACCCATGGCGATCAAGCCGTCTTCCGGCTCGACCACGTCACCGTTGCCGGTGATGATCAGCGATGCGTCCTTGTTGGCCACGGCCAGCATGGCTTCCAGGCGGCTCAGGGAGCGGTCGGTACGCCATTCCTTGGCCAACTCGACGGCGGCACGCACCAGGTGGCCGGAGTGTTTCTGCAGCTGGGCTTCGAAGCGCTCGAACAGGGTGAAGGCATCGGCGGTGGCACCGGCGAAACCGGCGATCACTTCGCCGTTGTACAGGCGACGGACCTTTTTGGCGTTGCCTTTCATCACGGTGTTGCCGAGGGATACCTGGCCGTCGCCGCCCATGACGACTTTGCCGTTACGGCGGACAGAAACGATGGTGGTCAAGGGGAGAGTCTCCACGCAGCGGGGCAAAATTGCCTGATGCAGACTCATATGGGGGTGGGGGGAAGGATTTCAACCGCGGGGGATGAATGGTCGCCGCAGGCTCAAGGTTGAGCGCGACCAATGTGGGAGCGGCCTTGTGTCGCGAAAGGGTCGCAAAGCGGCCCCGGCAATCTATGCATGATGCAGAGATCCTGGGGCCGCTACGCAGCCCTTTCGCGACGCAAGGCCGCTCCCACAGGGGTTACTCAGGCCTCGTGGCAGACGTGCCCATCGACCAAGGTATAACGCACCGCAGCCGGCAGGCAGTGGCCGATGAACGGGCAGTTTTCACCACGCGACAGCCATTGCTCACCGGCAATCGTCGAGGCCTTGGCGTCGAACAGCACCAGGTCGGCGGCGCCGCCGACTTTCAGCTCACCGGCCGGCAGGCGCATGGCCTTGGCCGGGCCGCTGCTCAGACGGGCGAGCAGGGTCGGCAGGTCGAGCAGGCCGTCCTCGACCAGGGTCATGGCCAGCGGCAGCAGCAGTTCGACGCTGCTGATACCCGGTTCGGTGGCACCGAACGGGGCCAGCTTGGCATCGCGCTCGTGGGGCTGGTGGTGGCTGGAAATTGCCTGGATCACCCCCGACTTCACCGCCGCGCGCAGGCCATCACGGTCGGCGACGGTGCGCAGTGGCGGCTGTACGTGGTACAGGCTGGAGAACTCACGCAGCGACTCGTCGGTGAGGATCAGCTGGTACAGCGCCACGTCGGCGGTCACCGGCAGGCCCAGCTGCTGGGCCTGCTCGATCAGCCGGGCGCCACGGGCGCTGGTGATCTGGGTGAAGTGCGCACGCACGCCGGTCTGTTCCACCAGCAGCAGGTTGCGCGCCAGGGCCACGGTCTCGGCGGTCTCGGGGATGCCGGGCAGGCCGAGGAAGCTGGCCATGGCGCCTTCGTGGGCCAGGCCACCCTGGGCCAGGTCGCGATCCTGGGAGTGGAACACCACGGTCAGGTCGAAGGTGGCGGCGTACTCCAGGGCACGGGCCAGGGTACGGTTGTTGGGGATTTCCTTCAGGCCGTTGCCGAAGGCCACGCAACCGGTGTCGCGCAGGGCAACCAGTTCGGCCAGCTGCTCGCCCTCCAGGCCCTTGGTCAGGGCGCCGATCGGGTAGACCTTGCTGTTGGCCGCTTCGCGGGCGCGGTCGAGGATCAGCTCGGCCACTGCCGAGGTATCCAGCACCGGCTTGGTCTGCGGTGGGCAACACAGGCTGGTGACACCACCGGCCACGGCGGCGCGGGTTTCACTGGCGATGGAGCCCTTGCGGCTGTAGCCCGGCTCGCGCAGCGAGACGCCGAGGTCGACCAGGCCGGGTGCGGCGATCAGGCCGTCAGCTGCGATCGTGCGGCTGGCGCTGAAACCGGCCGGTGCAGCGCCGATGGCGGCAATGCGCCCACCGTCCAGATGCAGGTCGGTGACCTGGTCCAGGCCGCTGACAGGGTCGATGACCCGGGCGCCAAGAATGCTGATGGTCACTGGGCGTTCTCCTGGTCGAATTGACGTTGCGCGTTCTGCCCGCTCATGGCCATGGACAGCACGGCCATGCGCACGGCGATGCCGTAGGTGACCTGGTTGAGAATCACCGAGTGTTTGCCGTCGGCCACCGCTGACTCGATCTCTACGCCGCGGTTGATCGGGCCCGGGTGCATGACGATGGCGTCGGGCTTGGCACCGGCCAGGCGCGCGGTGGTCAGGCCGAACAGGCGGTAGAACTCGCCTTCGCTGGGCAGCAGGCCACCGGCCATGCGTTCACGCTGCAGGCGCAGCATGATCACCACGTCGACGTCCTTGAGGCCTTCGGCGAGGTCGGTGTAGACCTTCACGCCGTACTGCTCGATACCGATCGGGATCAGGGTTTTCGGGCCGACCACGCGGATGTCCGGGCAGCCCAGTGCCTTCAGCGCGAGCATGTCGGAGCGGGCCACGCGCGAGTGCAGGATGTCGCCGACGATTGCCACCGAGAGGTTCTCGAAGCTGCCTTTGTGGCGGCGGATGGTCAGCATGTCGAGCATGCCCTGGGTCGGGTGTGCGTGGCGGCCATCACCGCCGTTGATCACGGCGACGTCCGGGCACACGTGCTCGGCGATGAAATGCGCGGCGCCGGAATCGGAGTGGCGCACGACGAACATGTCGGCAGCCATGGCTTCGAGGTTGCGCAGGGTGTCGAACAAGGTCTCGCCCTTGCTGGTCGAGGAGGTCGACACGTTCAGGCTGATCACGTCGGCCGACAGGCGCTGGGCGGCCAGCTCGAAGGTGGTGCGGGTGCGGGTCGAGTTCTCGAAGAACACGTTGCACACGGTCTTGCCGCGCAGCAACGGGACTTTCTTCACGGCCCGGGCGCCGACTTCGAGGAACGAGTCGGCGGTGTCGAGGATCTCGGTGAGCAGTTCGCGGGGCAAACCGTCGAGCGAGAGGAAGTGGCGCAGCTGGCCCTGATCATTGAGCTGCAGCGGGCGCTTGGCGTCGATTGGCGTCATCGCGAGGGGACTCTTAAAGGGCGGAAGCGGTGGCGAGGTCCTGGCGCTCGAGGGCGAGCGGTGCGGGTCCGGTCAATTTTACCCGTTCATGGGCCGCCAGCGACAGGGTAGCGCCGAGCACATTGGGGCGGATCGGCAGTTCGCCGGCATCCAGGTCGAGCAGGCAGACCAAGGTGACACTGGCCGGACGGCCATAATCGAACAGTTCGTTGAGTGCGGCACGGATGGTGCGACCGCTCATCAGCACGTCGTCGATCAGCACCAGGTGCTGGCCTTCGACCTCGAACGGCAGCTCCGACGGACGCACCTGCGGGTGCAGGCCGTTCTGGCTGAAATCATCGCGATAGAACGACACGTCCAGGGTACCGAGCGGGCTCTGGTCGGCCATTTCCGCCTGCAGGGCCTGGGCAACCCAGACGCCGCCGGTACGAATGCCGATGAAGCGCGGCTCGGTGATGTTGCGGCGGGCCAGATGGGCGCGAAGGTCGACAGCCATCTGCCGGATCAGGTCGGCGGGATTGGGTAGGCTCATTGCGTATCTCCTGGGGGCGCCGGGTGGCGTTGTGATAGCCCCGACGTAAACGCGGGAAAAATCAGGTATTGGCCTCCAGCCAGCCTTGCAGCAGCAGGGCGGCGGCGATGGCGTCAACCGGGTTGTCACGGTAGCTCCCGCGCTGGCCGCCACGGGCCAGGCGCTCGCCTTTGGCCTCGAAGGTGGTCAGGCGTTCGTCGTGGGTGTGCACCGGCAGGTTGAAGCGGCCATTGAGGCGGCGGGCGAACTTTTCTGCGCGCTCGCTCATTTCGCTTGGTGTGCCGTCCATATTTAGCGGCAGGCCGACGACGATCGCGTCGGGCTTCCATTCAGCGATGAGCTTTTCCACCTGGGCCCAGTCAGGCACGCCGTTTTGCGCCTTCAGGGTGCACAGTTCGCGGGCTTGGCCGGTCACCACCTGGCCGACGGCCACGCCGATCTGTTTGGTGCCGTAGTCGAAGCCCAGCAGTAAACGCAGTTCGCTCATCAGGCGTGCCCCGCCTGGCTGGTCAGCAGGCTGAGGTTGATCCCCAGGCTGGCGGCGGCGGCGTCCAGGCGCAGGTCGCTGGCCAGGCCGAAGATGATCTCTGGGTCGAACGGGCAGTTGAGCCAGGCGTTGTCGGCCAGTTCGGCTTCGAGTTGGCCCGCTTCCCAGCCGGCATAGCCGAGCGTGATGAGGCTTTGTTTCGGCCCCACCCCGGTGGCGATGGCCAGCAGCACGTCCTGCGAGGTGGTCAGCGACAACCCTTCCAGGGCCACGGTGGCCTGGAAGCTGCATTCACTGCTGTGCAGCACGAAACCACGGTCGGTCTGCACCGGGCCACCCTGGTAGATCGGCACCTGCAAGGTGCTGGCCGGCGGCAGTTCGTCTGGCCGCAACTGCTCGAGAATGTCGGCCAGGTTCAGCTCCTGCGGTCGGTTGACCACCAGGCCCATGGCGCCATTGGCGTTGTGCTCGACGATGTACGTGAGGGTCTGGGCGAAGTTCGGATCGGCCATGTGCGGCATGGCGATCAGGAACTGATGCTTGAGGTAGCTCGGGGTGAGGGTTTTCATGGGGGATAGTGTGGCGCCAGGTGGCGAGGCTGACAAGGTCTTGAAGCGGGGCCGGCTGCACAGCCCGGAAGTGGAGCCGATCCGCTTTCGGGCTGCGTCAGGAGGGGGGCTGGATGGCATTTGTCCAGCTAGGCGGCTTGCCTATCGAGGCACACCGATATTTGGGTCGGATGCAACCAGTTTGGTCACGTCAATTTTGAAGGTTATGCCCTTGTGATCTGTGAATTCGAACTTCGCTGTTGCATCGAGCGTGGTAATACCTGGGTGGGTCGAGGTCACGCGCTTGATGACCATCGTTCCGCTGCCCCAGCTGTCTCCGCGGATTATCGCTTGGCCGCTGACGATCCTTCCCAGGCCGAAAAGGGCTGAATAGCTGCCGCTGGCGAAGGTATCGGTAATATCGAACTCACCCGTATTAGGCGCTTGATCATGAATGAAGACGATGGCCTCCACTTCTATTTCGGGTTTGAATTCATCGCCTGGATAGAAAAAGAACGCGAGATAGGTTTTGCCATCGAGGTGGCATTGGCCAACAGAACTGCGGCGAACTGCGTCATCGATAGTCAGCTCGATGGTCATGTCGATGGGATTGCGAAGCACTGGCGCGGGTAACGTCACTTGCCGGTTAGCTTGCTCTTGTCGCTCGACCTGCCAAGTTCTGTCATTGCTTTTCAGGTGTTTCATGGCGCTCTTCCAAATCAGGAATGGAAGCGCAATTAGAGGGCGTTCGCGATGTGGGCGAAACTGGCAGAAATAACAGGTCGATGTCCGCCGACTCAGTTACTGGATAAGCGGTCACCACGGGCAAATCGCCAGGTGCGGATGATCTCCAACCGGTCGAACTCGGCCAGGTCCCCGGTAAACGGCGCAAACGGTGCTGCCAGGCGTACGATGCGCTGGGCCGCCTGGTCCAGCACCGGCTGCCCGGACGACTCCAGCACCAGCACCTCGTACAGCGAGCCATCGCGGTTGATCGACACCATCATCCGCAAGTTGCCGTAGATCTGCTGCCGGCGTGCCTCGTCGGGGTAGTTCAGGTTACCCACCCGCTCGACCTTCTTGCGCCACTCTTCCTTGTACCAGGCGCCCTTGTCGCGCATGGTCGACGCCGCATTAAGGCGGTGAATCTTAGGGCGTTTGGCGTACATCTGCTGTTCGTTGGACAGTTCCGCCTCAAGGCTGGCGATCTGGCTCGACAGTTGCGAACTGTCGAAGTCCGGGGTTGCAGCTGCCGGCTTGGGCTGCGGCTTGCTTTCCTTGGGTTTGGGCTCGACCTTCTGCGCTTTTGGCGCCTTGGTTGCCACGGCGGATTTCTCCGGCACAGGCGGTGGTATTACCTCAGGCTTGGCGGCAGGCGGCGGGGTGACCTTGTTGATCTTGGTGTCCTGGAACGGCGCCACCTCGGTGGTGGTCGGCACCGCTTTCTTTTCCAGGGTACCGCTGCCTTGCTGGTTGGCCTGGGCCTGGTAATCAGCCTTCTTCGGCGCTTTTTCGCTTTTGAAGGTGGCCAGGGTGATGTCCATGGTCTGGCGGATTTCCGCCGGTTTGACCACGGTAAAGCCGACACCAAGGATCAGCGCCAGGTGCACCAAGGCAGCCAGGAACAGGGTAAAGCCAAGCCGGTCCACCGGGCGAACGCGCGGTGGCAGCAGGTCGGAAGGGATGTCGGCAGGCAGCGTCATCAGGTATCCAGCAACCGCAGGGCGGGGCAGCAGCTCAGTCGAAAAGGACCGGCATCATACCCCACTCCGCGCATTTGCTCCGCGTCGGCGGTCAGCGCGCCTTGAGCTGGCGATCAATGGCATCCATCAGCTTGCCACCGATATCGGTGTTGTAGGCTGCGTCGATCTCGCGGATGCAGGTTGGGCTGGTGACGTTGATTTCGGTGAGGTAGTCGCCGATCACGTCGAGGCCGACGAACAGCAGGCCCTTTTCACGAAGGGTCGGGCCGACCTGGGCAGCGATCCAGCGGTCGCGTTCGGTCAATGGGCGGGCTTCTCCACGGCCGCCGGCAGCCAGGTTGCCACGGGTCTCGCCACTGGCGGGAATACGGGCCAGGCAGTAATCGACTGGCTCGCCGTCGATCATCAGGATGCGTTTGTCGCCGTCCTTGATGGCCGGCAGGTACGCCTGCGCCATGATCTGCTGGGCACCCAGGGCGGTCAGGGTCTCGAGGATCACCGACAGGTTGGGGTCGCCCACTCGGTGACGGAAGATCGACGTGCCGCCCATGCCATCCAGCGGCTTGAGAATCACGTCACCATGCTTGGCCGCGAATTCGCGGATGATGTCCGGCCGACGGCTGACCAGTGTAGGTGGCGTGCACTGCGGGAACAGCGTGGCGAACAGTTTTTCATTGCAGTCGCGCAGGCTCTGCGGGCGGTTCACCACCAGTACGCCTTCACCCTCAGCCTGCTCCAGCAGGTAGGTGCTGTAGACGAACTCCATGTCGAATGGTGGGTCCTTGCGCATCAGTATCACGTTCAGCTCGGCCAGCGGGCTGTCCTGCTCGTCGCCCAGCTCGAACCAGCGTGCAGGGTCGGCGAACACTTTCAGTGGGCGCATGCGCGCGCGGGCCTTGCCTTCGCCCTGGTACAGGTCGCGCTGCTCCATGTAGAACAGCTCCCAGCCACGGGCCTGGGCGGCCAGCAGCATGGCCAGCGAACTGTCCTTCTTGTAGGAGATGGACGCGATAGGGTCCATGACAATGCCGAGGCGAACGCTCATGGGGTGGTTCCTCTGGCGGCAGCTGGCCGCGGTCGATCGAAAGAAAAGTGGCTCAGGGTGGCGCCGTGAGCGCCGCCGGTCAAGGGGGCGGCAGATGGAACGGGCCCCCGGAGTGTGCTAAAAATGCCCTCAGCTTCAAGCTGCAAGCCATCAGTGGCTCGCAGCCCACACTGTGCAGCGATGGTAGCGCAACTTATGGAACAGCCCCTGAAGGTGATGGTGATCGACGATTCCCGCACGATCCGCCGCACCGCGCAGATGTTGCTCGGCGAAGCGGGCTGCGAGGTGATCACCGCCAGTGACGGCTTCGATGCCTTGGCCAAGATCATCGACCACCAGCCACAGATCATCTTCGTCGACGTGCTGATGCCGCGTCTGGACGGTTATCAGACCTGTGCGGTGATCAAGCACAACAGTGCCTTCAAGGATATCCCGGTGATTCTCCTGTCGTCTCGCGATGGCCTGTTCGACAAGGCCCGTGGCCGGGTGGTCGGTTCCGACCAGTTCCTGACCAAACCATTCAGCAAGGAAGAACTGCTCGACGCGATCAGGGCCCATGTGCCCGGTTTCGCCGCGCCCGAACAACCCGCACCCTGACCGCGCCGCGCCGGCGCGGCCTTCAATTTCCTGATGGGGAAACAGCATGGCCCGAGTTCTGATTGTCGACGACTCGCCGACAGAGATGTACAGATTGACCGAATGGCTGGAAAAGCACGGTCACCAGGTGCTCAAGGCCAACAACGGTGCCGACGGCGTGGCCCTGGCCCGCCAGGAAAAGCCCGATGCAGTGCTGATGGACATCGTCATGCCCGGCATGAACGGCTTCCAGGCCACCCGCCAGCTGAGCAAGGACCCGGAAACCAGCGCCATCCCCGTGGTGGTGGTGACCACCAAGGACCAGGAAACCGACCGTATCTGGGCCACGCGCCAGGGTGCCCGCGACTTCCTGACCAAGCCGGTGGAAGAGGACGCGCTGATCGCCAAGCTCAAAGAAGTGCTGGGCGCTTGACCACCCGCCCGCAAGGCGCGTCGCTGACCGCCTTCGAGCTGTTGCTGGACATCGACCGGCGCTGCCGCCTGCTGGTGGCCGACCAGCCGCTGCAGGACACCCGCCTGCAGCAATGGAGCGGTATCGGCTTTCGTATCGCCGGGCAGTGGTTCGTCGCGCCCATGGGCGAGGTCGCCGAGGTGCTGCGCGAGCCGCGCAGCAGCCGCGTGCCTGGCGTGCAACCGTGGGTGTGTGGCGTGGCCAACTTGCGGGGCCGGCTGTTGCCGGTGATGGACCTGAGCAGTTTCTTCGGCCTTGGCCCTGTTGCGCCAGGCAAGCAGCGGCGGGTGCTGGTGCTGGACCACGAAGACCTGTTCGTCGGCCTGTTGGTCGACGAGGTGCTGGGCCTTCAGCATTTCGCCCTCAGCAGCCTGGAACTGTCGCCACCGCAACCGCTGCTGCGGGCTGCTGCCCGCTTCGTGCAGGGGCACTTCCCGCGTGAACGCAACTGGGCGATCTTCAGCCCCTTCGCCCTGGCCCAGGCGCCGGGTTTTCTTGACGTGGCGCTATAGGATTTTCAAACGTGAACAAGCCGGCCACACCCGTCGCCCCCGCCAGCATGACACCACGCACGCGCAGCATCGTGCAGATCACCGTGCTGTTCGTGATCCTGATCCTGTCGATCATCCTGTTGTTCGCCAACTTCGCCTACCTCAATACCCAGGCCAATCACGACAAGCAGTACATCGGCCACGCCGGTGAGCTGCGGGTGTTGTCCCAGCGCATCGCCAAGAACGCCACCGAGGCAGCGGCGGGCAAGGCCCTGGCCTTCAAGCTGCTGTCGGATGCGCGTAACGACTTCGAGCGGCGCTGGGGCTACCTGCGTGAAGGCGACAAGTCCACCGGCCTGCCTGCGGCGCCGGCTGCGGTCCGCGATGAAATGGAGGCGGTGCGTCAGGACTGGGAAAACCTGCGCAAGAACACCGACACCATCCTGGCCAGCGAACAGACCGTGCTGTCGTTGCACCAGGTGGCGGCGACCCTCGCCGAAACCGTGCCGCAGCTGCAGGTCGAATACGAGAAGGTGGTCGAGATCCTGTTGCAGAGCGGTGCCCCGGCCAACCAGGTGGTCGTCGCCCAGCGCCAGCTGCTGCTGGCCGAGCGCATTCTCGGTTCGGTCAACACCGTGTTGGCCGGTGACGACACGGCGGCGCAGGCCGCCGATACCTTCGGCCGCGATGCCAGCCGCTTCGGCCAGGTGCTCGAGGGCATGCTGGGTGGCAACCCGGCCATCCAGGTGACCCGCGTCGAGGACGCTGACGCCCGTGCGCGCCTGGCGGAAATCGCCGAGCTGTTCCAGTTCGTGGCCGGTTCTGTCGATGAAATCCTCGAAACCTCGCCCGAGCTGTTCCGCGTGCGCGAAGCGGCCGGCAACATTTTCAGCCTGTCGCAGACCCTGCTTGATGAGGCCTCGCACCTGGCCAACGGGTTCGAGAACCTGGCCAGTGGCCGTACCCTGGATACCGTCGGGGGTTATGCGTTGGGCCTGCTGGCGCTGGCTTCGATCATCCTGATCGGCCTGGTGATGGTCCGCACCACCCACCGTCAGTTGCATGAAACCGCCGAAAAGAACGAACGTAACCAGCAGGCGATCATGCGCCTGCTCGATGAAATCGAAGAGCTGGCCGACGGCGACCTGACCGTCACCGTGTCGGTGACCGAAGACTTCACCGGCGCCATCGCCGACTCGATCAACTACTCGGTCGACCAGTTGCGCGACCTGGTGGCCACCATCAACCACAGTGCCGTGCAGGTCGCCGCTGCCGTGCAGGACACGCAGAACACCGCACGCCAGCTGGCCAAGGCTTCGGAACACCAGGCCGCGCAGATCAGCGAGGCATCGGAGGCGGTCGGCGACATGGTCGAATCGATCGACCGGGTTTCTGCCCACGCCTATGAGTCGGCCAAGGTCGCCGAGCGCTCGGTGGCGATCGCCAACAAGGGCAACGAGGTGGTGCACAACACCATCAACGGCATGGACAACATCCGCGAGCAGATCCAGGACACCGCCAAGCGGATCAAACGCCTGGGCGAGTCTTCCCAGGAAATCGGCGACATCGTCAGCCTGATCGACGATATTGCCGACCAGACCAACATCCTCGCCCTCAATGCGGCGATTCAGGCCTCGCTGGCGGGTGAGGCCGGCCGCGGCTTTGCCGTGGTCGCCGACGAGGTGCAGCGCCTGGCCGAGCGCTCGTCCTCGGCGACCCGGCAGATCGAAGCGCTGGTGCGGACCATCCAGGCGGACACCAACGAGGCAGTCATCTCCATGGAGCAGACCACCGCCGAGGTGGTGCGCGGTGCGCGCCTGGCCCAGGATGCTGGCGTGGCACTGGCCGAGATCGAAGGCGTATCGCAGAACCTCGCCGAACTTATCCACAGCATTTCTGATGCAGCTCAGTTGCAGACCTCTTCGGCTGGGCAGATTTCCCACACCATGGCGGTGATCCAGCAGATCACCGCGCAAACTTCTGCCGGCTCCGGTGCCACCGCCGACAGCATCCGCCACCTGGCGCGGATGGCCAGCGAGATGCGCCGTTCGGTCTCTGGTTTCACCCTGCCGGCGCCTGCCGAGCGAAGCTGAGGAAAGCCCATGGCTTCTGCCGTCGTAAGCCCCGAGCGCCACGATACCGTGGCCCTGGCCTGGACCCGGGCCGCCATCCTCGATTGCCTGAGCCAGGCCCGTCAGGCCCTGGAGCGCTTTGCCGGCGAGACCGACGACTTGTCGATGCTGGCCTTTGTTGTGGATAACCTGCACCAGGTGCATGGCTGCCTGCGCATGCTCGAGCTGCGCGGCGCCACCCGCCTGGCCGAAGAGCTGGAACTGCTGGCCAAGGCCTTGGCCGAGGGCCAGGTAAGCCCCCGCGGCGACTGCCTGGGGCCGTTGTTCCGTGGCCTGGAGCAATTGCCGTCGTACCTGGAGCGGTTGCGCGGTGCGCGCCATGACCTGCCACTGGTGATGCTGCCGCTGCTCAACCAGCTGCGTGCCTGCCGTGGCGTCGAGCCGCTGGCCCAGGCCAGCCTGATCAGCGGCGCCGCGCAGCGCTTTGCCGGTTCCGATGACTTGGCCAACCTTGACCTGTCGCTGGGTAACTGGCGCGAGCAGATCCAGGCCGGGCCTGGGCGTGATGCCCTGCGCTCGGTGGTCAACGCCCTGTGCGACGACCTGATGCGGATCAAGGAGCGCCTGGACCAGTTCGTGCGCGGTGACCGCCAGCACAGCGAAGAGCTGGACGCGCTGCTCGCGCCGTTGCGCCATGTAGCCGACACCCTGGCGGTACTGGGCTTCCAGCAACCACGCCGGGTGATCATTGACCAAGTGCTGGCGCTGCAAGCCCTGGCCCTGGGTGAGCGTGCGGTGGACGACGCGGTATTGATGGATGTCGCCGGTGCCCTGCTGTATGTGGAGGCCTCGCTCAACGGCATGGTGCTGCCGCTGGAGGAGGGCGGGCAGGGCGGCTTGCCCGGCTCCGACCTGGCCGAGATCCGCCAGTTGGTGCTGAGCGAGTCGCTATCAGTGCTGCAGCAGGCCAAGGACTTGATCGGCGATTGCCTGGAGTCCGGCTGGCCGCGCCAGCGCCTGCAGCCGCTGCCGGGCCTCTTGCAGCAGGTACGCGGTGCGTTGGCGATGCTCATGCTGCCGGCCGCCGCCGGGGTGTTTGCCGGCTGCGCGGGCTATGTGCAGGGTTGGCTGCAGCACCTGGAAGTGGAACCACCGGCGGATGAACTGACCCATCTGGCCGAAGCCCTCAGCGCCGCCGAGTGCTACCTGCAATGGCGGGTCGCCGACCCGCTGGCCGATGCTCAACCGTTTCTCGACATGGCCCGCGCCAGCCTGACGGCGCTGGGCGTGCAGTGCAGCCATGCGGGCCCGTCCGAGGCGCAGGATGGCAGCGATGGTATCGATGATGAGTTGCGCGAGGTGTTCCTCGAAGAAGCCGGCGAGTTGCTGCCGGAGATCGAGCGGCACTGGCTGCGCTGGCGCGCCGACAACAACCTGCGCGACGCACTGATCGAGGTACGCCGTGACCTGCACACGCTCAAGGGCAGCGGGCGCATGGTGCATGCCGAGGCAGTGGCCGAGCTGGCCTGGGGCGCAGAGCACCTGCTCAACCGGGTGCTGGAAGGGCGCATTGCCCTGACTCCGGAAGGCGCAGTGGCGCTGCAGCAGGTATTCGTCCATCTGCCGGACCTGCTGGCCGACTTTGCTGCCGGCCAGTTGCCACAACTGACCGAGATCGAACAATTGGCGGGCCACCTGCACGCCCTGGCTGAGAACAACACCCCGGTCAGCGCCAATATCGATGGCCTCGACCCGCAGCTGCTGGATATCTTCCGCAACGAGGCACAAGGCCACCTGGCCAGCCTGGACGGCTTTCTGCAGGGTGCCGACGGCCAGGGCGGCGACGTCAGCGACAGCCTGCAGCGCGCCTTGCACACCCTCAAGGGCAGCGCTGCCATGGCCGGGGTCATGCCGATCGCCGAGCTGGCCACCGCCTTCGACCGCCTGGTGCGCGAATACCGCGGGCACCAGCTGCCGCTGCAGGCGGCGGAGATGCATTGGCTGCAGACCGCCCATGGCCTGTTCCAGCAAGGCCTGGCGCAACTGGGCAGTACGCCGTTGGCAGCCATCCCGGGCGCGGCCCAGCTGATCGAGCAGGTCGGCGCAGCGGTGGATCTGCGCCTGGCCAGCCTGCATGCCGAGCCCCAGCACACTCGCCATGGCAAGCGCGACCCACAGCTGATCGCCAGTTTCCTGGCCCAGGCCATGGACATCCTGCTGGATGCCGAGTCGCTGCTGTCGCGCTGGCAGCAGCAGCCCGGGCAGCGCGAACCGCTGGAGACCTTGCTCGATGAGCTGACCAGCCTTGGCCACGCCGCGCACCTGGCTGACCTGTGGCAAATGGATGCCGTCTGCGAGGCGCTGCTCGACCTCTACGGTGCCGTGGAAGAGGGCAGCCTGGGCGCCAGCCCGCGCTTCTTCACCGTGGCCCAGCAAGCCCATGAAGCCCTGCTGGACATGCTCGACGAAGTGGCCGCCGGGCAGGAACTCAGCCCGCGGCCCGACTGTGTCGACGCCCTGCGCGAACTGCTGGATGGCGCGCTGGCTCCGGATGCCACCGGCCTGGTAAGCCCTGATGCGGTGACGCCGCTGTCTGGCTCGCTGGAGCAGGAGGATGAGCCTGATAGTCCGGACGACAAGGCGCTGCTGGACGTCTTCCTCGAAGAAAGCTCGGATATCGTCGAAAGCGCTGCCGCCGCCCTGGCGCGCTGGCAGGCCGACCCGCGCAACAGTGTCGAGGTGGAGAACCTGCTGCGTGACCTGCACACCCTCAAGGGTGGTGCGCGCATGGTCGAGATCAGCGCCATCGGCGACCTGGCCCATGAACTCGAATTCCTCTACGAACTGCTCGCCGCCGGGCGCCTGCCGCCAAGCCCGCCGCTGTTCGCGCTGCTGCAGAACTGCCACGACCGCCTGGCGCACATGCTCGACGCCGTGCGCCTGGGCCAGCCGTTGCACACCGCGACCGCGCTGATCGACTACATCCGCAACTTCAGCAGCGCCGCGCTGACCGACAGCGCGGCCGGCCAGGCCCCGGCGGACACCGCACCCGCCGAGATACCGGCCGCGGCACCTGAGCGGGCGCCGGGCGACATGGTCAAAGTCGATGCCGAGCTACTCGACGACCTGGGCAACCTGGCCGGTGAGCATTCGATCATTCGTGGCCGCATCGAACAGCAGGTGAACGACGCCCAGTTTGCCCTCAACGAGATGGAAACCACCCTGGAGCGCATGCGCGATCAGCTGCTGCGCCTGGACATCGAGACCCAGGGGCGGATCAGTAGCCGGCAGGCGTTCGAGGGTGATGCCTACGAAGATTTCGACCCGCTTGAAATGGACCGCCATTCGCAGCTGCAGCAGCTGTCGCGGGCACTGTTCGAGTCGGCCTCCGACTTGCTCGACCTGAAGGAAACCCTTACCCAGCGCGCCCAGGAGGCCTACAGCCTGCTGCAGCAACAGGCGCGGGTGAACAGCCAGTTGCAGGAAGGCCTGACCGCGACCCTCATGGTGCCGTTCGAACGCTTGGTGCCGCGCTTGCAGCGGGTGGTGCGCCAGGTGGCCAGCGAGCTGGGCAAGCAGGTCGAGCTGGTGGTTGGCAACGCCGAGGGCGAGCTGGACCGCAGCGTGCTCGAGCGTATGGTCGCGCCACTGGAACACATGCTGCGCAATGCCGTCGACCATGGCCTGGAAGCGCGCGATGCACGCCTGGCTGCGGGCAAGCCGGAGCAGGGCACCATTCACCTGAACTTGCTGCATGAGGGCGCCGACATCGTCATCGAGATGACCGATGACGGCGCCGGCGTGCCGCTGGAAGCCGTGCGGCGCAAGGCAATCAAGCGTGGCCTGCTAGACCCGCAGGCGCAGCTGAGCGACCACGAGATCCTGCAATTCATCCTGCGCCCGGGCTTTTCCACGGCAGAGAAGATCACCCAGATTTCCGGGCGCGGCCTGGGCATGGACGTGGTCCACGAAGAGGTCAAGCAGCTGGGCGGCTCGATGACCATCGAGTCGGCCCAGGGCAAGGGCGCGCGTTTCCTGATCCGCCTGCCGTTCACCGTGTCGATCAACCGGGCCTTGATGGTGCACCTGGGCGAAGAGCAGTACGCCATTCCACTCAACACCATCGAAGGCATCGTGCGGGTGCCACCGGCCGAATTGGCCGCTTGCTACCAGCAGGACGCCCCGCGTTATGAATATGGCGGCCACGCGTACGAGTTGCGCTATCTGGGCGAGCTGCTGCAAGGGCTGCCGCGCCCGGTGCTGCTGGGGCAGAGCGTGCCGCTGCCGGTGTTGCTGGTGCATTCCCAGGAGCAGTCGTTCGCCATCCAGGTGGACAGCCTGTCGCCGAGCCGCGAGATCGTGGTGAAGAGCCTCGGCCCGCAGTTCGCCGCCGTGGCGGGTCTGTCGGGGGCGACTTTGCTCGGTGATGGCCGGGTGGTGTTGATCCTCGACCTGCTGGGCCAGCTGCGCGGCCAGCAGCGGCGGCTGGCGCGTCTGCCCGGTGGCAGCGGGGTGCAGCGCACCTTGTTCGGCCCGGCGCCACGGCGGGCCACGCTGGTGATGGTGGTGGACGACTCGGTCACCGTGCGCAAGGTCACCAGCCGCCTGCTGGAGCGCCATGGCATGAGCGTGATGACGGCCAAGGACGGGGTCGATGCCATGGCCCTGCTGGAAGAGCACCGCCCCGACGTGCTGTTGCTGGACATCGAGATGCCGCGCATGGACGGCTTCGAAGTGGCCACCCGCATTCGCCGTGACGAGCGCCTGAAAGACCTGCCGATCATCATGATCACCTCGCGCACCGGGCAGAAGCATCGCGACCGGGCCATGGCCATCGGCGTCAACGATTACCTGGGCAAACCCTATCAGGAGTCGGTGCTGTTGCAGAGCATCGCCCATTGGAGCCAGACCCATGCTTGAACTGATTGCAGGGCAACGCAGCAGCCTGACCGGCCTGCTGTTGCCGTTGGGTGACCGCACCCTGGTATTGCCCAACGTCGCCGTGGTCGAACTGATCGGCCAACGCAACCTGGTGTGCGAACCGGGCGACCCGGCCTGGCACCTGGGGTGGATCGACTGGCGGCAGCAGCATTTGCCGTTGATCGGTTTCGAGGCCGCGTGTGGCGGTGAGACGCCGTGTGGCGAGCGGGCACGGATCGTGGTGCTGAATGCGCTGGGGGATACCGGCTTGCGCTACTTGGCAGTGCTGCTGCAGGACATTCCACGCTCGTGCAAGCTGGACAGCCAGCTCAATTACGTGGATGTGCCGCTGGGCAGCCTGGAGCTGGCCGCCGTGCAGGTGGGCGAACAGGTGGCGCGGGTGCCGGACCTGGCAGGGCTGGAAAGATTGGTGCGTGACGCTGAACTGCAACCTGCCCTTGGGTAGGATGCAAGGCTGATGGCCCTTTCGCGGGCAAGCCCGCTCCCACAGGTATTGCACTGCCCTTGAAACATGTGCGATCCCTGTGGGAGCGGGTTTACCCGCGAAGAGGCCGGAACAGGCTGGCTCAGGAACCCAGCCCAGATCAGGAGGTCAGTGTTTGCATGTACTACGGTGAACGCTTCAATGCCTGGACCCACCTGGTCGGTGCCGTCCTGGCCTGTATCGGTGCCATCTGGCTGATCGTCGTCGCGGGCCTGCAGGGCGACCCCTGGAAGATCGTCAGTTTCTCCATCTACGGCAGCACCTTGCTGTTGCTCTACAGCATTTCCACCCTCTACCACAGCACCCGCGGGCGGGCGAAGGTGATCATGCGCAAGCTCGATCACCTGTCGATCTACCTGCTGATCGCCGGCAGCTACACCCCGTTCTGCCTGGTCAGCCTGCGCGGGCCCTGGGGCTGGAGCCTGTTCGGGGTGGTCTGGGGGCTGGCGGTGATCGGCATGCTGCAGGAGATCAAGCCGCGCTCAGAGGCGCGCATCCTGTCGATCATCATCTACGCGGTGATGGGCTGGATCGTGCTGGTGGCGGTCAAGCCACTGCTGAACAGCCTTGGCACCGCCGGCTTCGCCTGGCTGGCGGCCGGCGGTGTGTTCTACACCGTCGGTATCATTTTCTTCGCCCTCGACAGTCGCTTGCGCCATGCCCATGGCATTTGGCACCTGTTTGTGATTGTCGGCAGCCTCATGCACTTCGTGGCGGTGTCGCTTTACGTGCGTTAGCTTTTGTTTACGAAAAATCGCCCCACAACTGCTGCGCTACCGACAGCGCCACCACCGGCGCTGTCTCGGTACGCAACACCCGCGGGCCGAGGCGTGCAGCATGGAAGCCAGCAGCCTTGGCCTGTTCGACTTCCGCCTCGCTCAGGCCACCTTCCGGGCCGATCAGGAACGCCAGCGTTGCCGGCTTGTCATGGCTGGTCAGGGGCTCGGCTACCGGGTGCAGCACCAGCTTGAGGTCGGCTTCGGTGCCCTTGAGCCACTCGGCCAGGGTCACTGGCGAATGAATGACCGGCAGGGTTGAACGGCCGCATTGTTCACAGGCACTGATCGCCACTTGGCGCCAGTGGGCCAGGCGCTTGTCGGCGCGCTCGTCCTTCAGGCGCACTTCGCAGCGTTCGCTGACGATCGGGGTGATGGCGTTGGCGCCAAGTTCGGTGGCCTTCTGGATCGCCCAGTCCATGCGCTCGCCGCGGGACAGGCCCTGGCCGAGGTGGACGTGCAGCGGTGAGTCGGGCTGGCCGGCGAGGGCCTGGTCGAGGTTGACGCGTACAGTCTTCTTGCCGACTTCGAGCAGTTGGCCGAGGTATTCCTGGCCACTGCCGTCGAACAGTTGCACGGCATCGCCAGGGGCCATGCGCAGGACGCGGCCGATGTAGTGGGCCTGGGCTTCGGGCAGGTCGTGCTCGCCAATGCCCAGGGGGGCGTCGATGAAGAAGCGGGACAGTCTCATGGTTCAGCTCGGACGGAATAGGATCACATGGCGGCTGTGGGAGCGGGTTTACCCGCGAATGCGGCGGTGAATCCACTATCGCATTCGCGGGTGAACCCGCTCCCACAGAGTTCGGCGGTGGACTTGCAGGTTTACTAGCCCGGGTCGCGGAAGTCGGGGTGGAAGTTGGCCGGTACGGCGACGCTGACGCTGTCGCGGGTGGCGATGTCGATGCCTTCGCTGGCCACTTCGGCGAGGAAGTCGATCTGCTCCGGGGTGATCACATAGGGCGGCAGGAAGTACACCACGCTGCCCAGCGGGCGCAGCAGGGCGCCGCGGGTCAGGGCGTGCTCGAATACTTTCAGGCCACGACGCTCCTGCCACGGGTAGGCAGCCTTGGTCGCCTTGTCCTGGACCATCTCGATGGCCAGGGCCATGCCGGTCTGGCGGATTTCGGCGACGTGGGCGTGATCGGCCAGGTGCGCGGTGGCGCTGGCCATGCGCGCGGCCAGGGCCTTGTTGGCCTCGATCACGTTGTCCTGCTCGAAGATGTCCAGCGTCGCCAGGGCAGCGGCGCAGGCCAACGGGTTGCCGGTGTAGCTGTGCGAGTGGAGGAACGCGCGCAGGGTCGGGTAATCGTCATAGAAGGCCTGGTACACCTTGTCGGTGGTCAGGCAGGCGGCCAGCGGCAGGTAGCCACCGGTCAGCGCCTTGGACAGGCACAGGAAGTCCGGGCGGATGCCGGCCTGCTCGCAGGCGAACATCGTGCCGGTGCGGCCGAAACCGACGGCAATTTCGTCGTGGATCAGGTGCACGTCATAACGGTCGCAGGCTTCGCGCAGCAGCTTGAGGTACACCGGATGGTACATGCGCATGCCACCGGCGCCCTGGATCAGCGGTTCGATGATTACCGCCGAGATCGTCTCGTGGTGTTCGGCCAGTGTTTGCTCCATGGCGGCGAACATATTCCGCGAGTGTTCTTCCCAGCCCATGCCCTCGGGGCGCAGGTAGCAGTCGGGGCTTGGCACCTTGATGGTGTCGAGCAGCAGCGCCTTGTAGGTCTCAGTGAACAGCGGCACGTCGCCGACCGACATCGCGGCAATGGTTTCGCCGTGGTAGCTGTTGGTCAGGGTCACGAAGCGCTTTTTCGCCGGTTTGCCGATGTTCTGCCAGTAGTGAAAGCTCATCTTCAACGCCACTTCGATGCACGACGAACCATTGTCGGCATAGAACACCCGGTCGAGCCCGGCGGGCGTCATGGCGACCAGGCGCTCGGACAGCTCGATCACCGGTTGGTGGCTGAAGCCGGCGAGGATCACATGTTCCAGCTGATCGACCTGGTCCTTGATGCGCTGGTTGATGCGCGGGTTGGCGTGGCCGAACACGTTGACCCACCAGCTGCTCACGGCATCCAGGTAGCGTTTGCCGTCGAAGTCCTCGAGCCACACGCCTTCACCGCGCCGGATCGGGATCAGGGGCAGCTGCTCGTGGTCTTTCATCTGGGTGCAGGGGTGCCACAGGACTTTGAGGTCGCGTTGCATCCACTGATCGTTGAGGCCCATGGGCACTTCTCCTGGCTTACTGCCTGCTTTGACCGCGTAAGCCTAAGCAAAGCCAGGGGGCAGGACAACCGCTAGTGCTCAATGGCGGCAGGTGCGGGTCCATTCCAGTTTGCGGATATGAACGGTTCCGGCCTGTGAAGTGGATATGGTCAGGCGGCGAAAAGGCCCTTCGATGACTTGATGGTAGGGGTGTGTGGAAATCGGGCCAGGCCTCAAATCGGTATAGCCGCTGCCGGAGAGAGTAAGCCAGTAGAAGTTGCGCGGGACCGGGGCGATCAGGTCCATATCGTAGCCGTCGGTATCCAGCAGCATCTGCACATCGTCGAAATGCTGGTCGCTGACAACGTAGTACTCCAGCCGCAGGCATTCGACTTCCTGGTTGAAGGTGATTTCCACGTCACTGTGCTCGCCAATCACCAGCTCGGTGCCTTCATCGCCTTTGAAGGCTTCATGCAGGCCGGTCCATGACGTACCGTTGGATCGGATTTTCAGGCCTGAGGGGGTCAGTACTGTCTGGTTGTGCCACAAGAATTGCCTTTCTACCTGTGCGAAATGCTCCTCATAGGTCATGGTGCAGCTCCTTTTGTCGGTTTTTTCAGCCACCTTCGCCAGCTTCACCTAACGCCCAGAAGCCTGGCTACTGACAAAAATGCCAGTTGCCAAAGGCACTTGATGTCGCCGTGCTGGCAGGGTCCAGATACCTGACGTATTCTTAGCGCATCGACTCTCGGGGCATTCCCGCCTCTTCCCATCCCTGCTATTTCAACTCGGAGTTCGCCGACATGGCTGCTGCTTGGGTGCGCCTGTGCGCGTTGGTATTGATCGGTGTGTCCAGCGGCGCCGCGCTGGCAAAGGACAAGACACCTTCGGCAATCGTGGTGGGTGGCGGCCTGGCGGGCCTGACCGCGGCCTATGAGCTGCAGAACAAAGGTTGGCAGGTCACCCTGCTGGAAGCCAAGTCGGGCATGGGCGGCCGTTCGGGCCTGGCCACCAGCGAGTGGATCGGCAATGCCAAGGCACAGCCAGTGCTCAACCAGTACCTCGACCGTTTCAAGCTTGAAACACTGCCCGCGCCGGAATTCGTGCGTACCCCGGGCTACCTGATCGACGGTGAGTACTTCAGCGCCACCGACCTGACCACCAAGCAGCCGGCCACCGCCGAGGCGCTCAAACGCTACGAGAAAACCCTCGACGACCTGGCCCGTTCGATCGATGACCCGCTCAACCCGCAGGCGAACAGCACCCTGTTCGCCCTCGACCAGATGAACGTGTCCACCTGGCTCGACAAGCTGCAGTTGCCGACCACCGCGCGCCAGCTGATCAACCAGCAGATCCGCACCCGCTATGACGAGCCATCGCGCCTGTCGCTGCTCTACTTCGCCCAGCAGAACCGCGTCTACCGTGGCGTCAGTGATCGCGACCTGCGCGCCGCGCGCCTGCCTGGCGGCAGCCCGGTGCTGGCCCAGGCGTTCGTCAAGCAGTTGAAGACCATCAAGACCAGCTCGCCGGTCACGGCGATCGTGCAGGACAAGGATGGCGTCAGCGTCAAGGTCGGCAGCACGGACTACAAGGCCGACTACCTGGTGATGGCGATCCCTCTGCGGGCACTGGCCAAGATCCAGATCACGCCAGGCCTGGACAACCAGCACGTGGCAGCACTCAAGGGCACCAACTACGGCTGGCGCGACCAGCTGATGCTCAAGTTCAAGCAACCTGTATGGGAAAGCCGCGCGCGCATGTCGGGCGAAATCTTCAGCAACGCCGGCCTCGGCATGCTGTGGATCGAGCCGGCGCTCAAGGGTGGTGCCAACGTGGTGATCAACCTGTCGGGCGACAATGCGCGTCTGCTGCAGGCCTTTGGCGACAAACAGATGGTCGACCAGGTGCTGATCCGCCTGCATGCGTTCTACCCACAGGCCCGTGGCGCGTTCACCGGTTATGAGGTCAAGCGTTACAGCATCGATGCCGGTACCGGCGGCGCCTACCTGGCCTATGGCCCAGGGCAGATCAGCAAGTACTGGCGCCTGTGGGAGCGCCCGGTGCAGCGCATCACCTTTGCCGGTGAACACACCGATGCGCTTTACCCAGGCACCCTCGAAGGCGCCCTGCGCAGCGGCCAGCGTGCTGCCAGCCAGGTGCAGGACCTGCTCGCCGGCAAGTCGTTCGACCCGGCCAAGGCTGCGACCGTCGCGGCAGCGGCGACAGCGGGTGCAGCGGTGGCGAAGAAGGACAGTGGTGGCGGGTTCTTCTCGCGCCTGTTCGGGGGTTCGGACAAGCCTGACGTGAAGGCTGCTCCGGTTGCCAAGGCCGAGGAAGTTGCACCGGCGCCAGCACCGGCGCCTGCGGCAGCCCCTGTAGCACCTGCCCCTGCTGAAATCGCCAAGGAAGAACCGGCCAAGCCTGCCGCGACCAAGGCCGCACCGGCCAAGCATACGCCGGCGCACAAGCCTGCGGCCAAGCAGGCGAAAAAGGCGGTCGAGCCGAAAAAAGCCACGGTCAAGTCCGAACCCGTGAAGAAGCCGGTGGACAATACCCAGGCCAAGGCAAACTAAAGCCTGTTCTGGCCCCTTCGCGGGCACGCCCGCTCCCACAAAGTACTGCGCTGTAGCTGTGGGAGCGGGCGCGCCCGCGAAGAGGCCAGTACTGGCAACCTTAAACTCTCCGACTATTGTTAATGTTTCCTTAATAGGAAACTCACACACTAATCATCGTATTTCTCGATAATCCAAAGCAGTTTTTTAAGCTTTTATTCGATACGTTACGCGTTAGTCTGTGCACAGCTTTCACGGGGAACCACGTCATCATGCAACTGCGCAATTCACCTTCTCGCTATGGCGTGGTCAGCATCGTCCTGCACTGGGGCGTTGCATTGGCAGTCTTCGGCCTGTTCGGCCTGGGCCTGTGGATGGTCGGTCTCGACTACTACGACCCGTGGCGCAAGGCCGGCCCTGACCTGCACAAGAGCATCGGCCTGGTGTTGCTGGCGGTGATGCTGTTGCGTGTGGTCTGGCGATTCGTCAGCCCGCCACCGCCGGCACCGGCCAACCATGGGGCATTCACCCGCATGGCGGCCAAGCTTGGGCATCTGGCGCTGTACCTGGGGCTGTTTGCCGTCATGATCGCCGGTTACCTGATTTCCACTGCCGACGGCGTCGGTATTCCAGTGTTCGGCCTGTTCGACGTGCCGGCGCTGATCAGCGACCTGCCCGACCAGGCGGACGTGGCCGGCGTGATTCATCTGTGGCTGGCATGGGGCCTGGTGATCTTCGCCGTGCTGCATGCCCTGGCCGCCCTGAAACACCATTTCATCGACCGTGACGCGACCCTGACCCGCATGCTGGGCCGCAAAGCTTGACTCTCAACCTCAATTGCATAGGAAGGAAGTAAGGATGTTGAAAAAGACTTTTGCCGCTCTGGCGCTCGGTACCGCTCTGTTCTCCGCCGGCCAGGCCATGGCTGCCGAGTACAAGATCGACAAGGAAGGCCAGCACGCGTTCGTCGACTGGAAGATCAGCCACCTGGGCTACAGCTTCATCCACGGTACCTTCAAGGACTTCAGCGGCGACTTCTCCTGGGACAGCGCCAAGCCTGAGGCCAGCAAGATCAGCGTCGATCTGAAGACCGCCAGCGTCTGGTCGAACCACGCCGAACGTGACAAGCACATCGCCAGCAAGGACTTCCTGGACGTCGCCAAGTACCCGGATGCCAAGTTTGTCTCCACTGCCGTCAAATCGACTGGCGAGAAGACTGCTGACGTGACCGGCGACCTGACCCTGCACGGCGTGACCAAGCCAGTCACCTTCAAGGCCACCTTCAACGGTGAGGGCAAGGATCCGTGGGGCGGCGAGCGCGCTGGCTTCAACGCCACCACTACCGTGAACCTGAACGACTTCGGCATCAAGGGCCCAGGCCCGACTTCGCAGACCCTGGACCTGGACATCAGTGTCGAAGGTGTGAAGCAGAAGTAAGCATTGCCCATGCAATAAAAAACGCCGCCCATTGGGCGGCGTTTTTTTATGCCTGCTGCGCGACTCAGCCCTTGCGGGTGAGCAGTGCAGGGCGCTCACCGCGCGGGCGGCTCGGCAGGTCGTCCAGCTGCTCTGGCGTTGGGTAACGGTCGAGCTTGGATTCCTTGCGGATGATCACTGGCTGGTGCTGTTCACGGGTGCTGCGTACTGCCGGCTCCTGACGCGCTGCATCGTCACGGCCGGCCGAACGGTTGCGGCCAGCGCCATTGTTGTCACGACGGGCGCCGCCACCGTTGTTGCTGCGTGGGCGCTTGTCGCCGCTGGCGCTGCGCTGCTGGCCGCCAGCATTGCGGCCCTGGCCTTGGCCACCACCGTTGTTGCTGCGCTGCCCGCCACCTTGGCTTTGGCCCTGGCCTTGACCTGCACCACCCGGACGGCGGTTGCGGCCTTGGCCTTTGCCGTTCTGGTAAGGGCTGACGTAGTCGGCGCGGTTACCGAAGTTGTCGACATCGTCGTCCAGGAACTCTTCCGGATCACGGTCGGCAGCGGCTTTCGGTACAGGACTGTTGTTGGCTTGCTGTTGCTGACGCGGTTTCTTGTCACGCGGCTTGCGCTGCTGCTGTGGCTTGTCGCCGGACTTTTCCTTGTCGGCCGGCTTGTCAGCAGCCTGCTGCTTGGCCTTGCCTTTGTCCTTGCCCTTGTCCTTGCGGCCGCCGTTGGCGTCTTTGCTGCCTTCGCCACGGGCTTGCTGCTGGTTGCGGCCGCCGCGGCCGTTGTTCTGCTGACGCTCGCGCACTTCAGGCTTTTCAGCTTCTACCTGGCTGGCATCGAAGCCCATAAGGTCGCCATCCGGGATCTTCTGCTTGGTGACCCGTTCGATGCTCTTGAGCAGCTTTTCTTCATCCGGCGCGACCATGGAGATGGCTTCGCCCGAGCGCCCGGCACGGCCGGTACGGCCGATGCGGTGCACGTAGTCTTCCTCGACGTTCGGCAGCTCGAAGTTGACCACGTGGGGCAGCTGGTCGATGTCCAGGCCACGGGCGGCGATGTCGGTGGCTACCAGCACGCGCACGCTGTTGGCCTTGAAGTCGGCCAGGGCCTTGGTGCGGGCGTTCTGGCTCTTGTTGCCGTGGATCGCGGCGGCGGTCAGGCCGTGCTTTTCCAGGTATTCGGCCAGGCGGTTGGCGCCGTGCTTGGTGCGGGTGAACACCAGTACCTGTTCCCAGGCACCCAGCGTGATCAAGTGTGCCAGCAGGGCACGCTTGTGGCTGGCGGGCAGGCGGTAGACGCGCTGCTCGATACGCTCGACGGTGGTGTTCGGCGGGGTGACCTCGATGCGCTCCGGGTTGTGCAGGAGCTTGTCGGCCAGGTCGGTGATGTCCTTGGAGAAGGTCGCCGAGAACAGCAGGTTCTGGCGCTTGGCCGGCAGGCGGGCGAGGACCTTTTTCACGTCATGGATGAAGCCCATGTCGAGCATGCGGTCGGCTTCGTCGAGGACCAGGATTTCCACATGGGCCAGGTCGACCTTGCCTTGGCCGGCGAGGTCGAGCAGGCGCCCCGGGCAGGCGACGAGCACGTCGACACCCTTGGCGATGGCCTGGATCTGCGGGTTCATGCCGACGCCGCCAAAGATGCAGGCGCTGACCAGAGGCAGGTCGCGGGCGTACACCTTGAAGCTGTCGTGTACCTGGGCGGCAAGCTCGCGAGTCGGGGTCAGGACCAGGACGCGCGGCTGGCGCGGGCCATGACGCTGGGATTTGTCGGGGTGGCCGGCCGGGAACAGGCGCTCGAGGATCGGCAAGGCGAAGCCGCCGGTTTTACCAGTACCTGTCTGTGCGGCGACCATCAGGTCGCGGCCTTGCAACACGGCGGGGATGGCCCGCTGTTGCACCGGGGTCGGCTGGGTGTAGCCCGCTGCCTCGATAGCGCGGACAAGAGCCTCGGAGAGTCCGAGGGAAGCAAAGGACATGGGCAATCCTGTTCTCGTGGGGGCTGGGCCCGTTGGGATATTCTGCCTGGCGCGACGGGCATCGATGGGATGCGATCGCGTCCGGTCCAGCTGGGCTTTCACTGCACATCCGGGAAGCGGAAGGTGGACGCTAAATTGCGTCGATGCCGATCGGGATGCCTGTTGCGAGGCCGAGCGTCCGGGCGTGAGCCGGGCGGGAAGGCCCGAGTATAACAGAGCTAACGCAGCGTGCTGCTTTCCTGCTGCTCAACGGCGCCAGCAAGATCGCCTGCGTCGCCGATGTAGTGTTCGATAATCGCCTCGAACGCCGGTTCCTGCTTGAAACGACGCAGTTCTTCGGCAAACGCCTGGGCCAGTTGTTCGCGCCCGGGTTTGCGTGCCAGGCCCAGGTATTGCGCCTGACGGCTGATGACCAGGGGCAGCTCTTCGACCTGCTGTTCGAGGCCAAGCTGCTTGCGCAGGTAACGCCCGACCAGGCGGTCGGTGACCATCAGATCGATGCGCCCGCGTATGAGTTTGCCGAAATTGGCTTCGTGGCTCGGCGCGGTTTCGCGGCGGAACGCCTGGGATTCATTGAACGCCCTGTCGTAGGCGTAACCCGGCGACGTGCCTACGGTCAGGCCGCTGAGGTCATCCAGCTGGCGGATGGCATGGCGCCGGTCGCTGGCCTGAAACAGCACGAACTCGACATCGGACATGGGTTCTGCCGGGTAGACCAGATAGGCCTTGCGCGATTCAACCTGGAAAATGTCCATCACGCCGTCAGCCTGGCCCTGTTCCACCAGAGCAAGGCAGCGCTTCCACGGCAGGAACTGCCAGTCCACCTCGACACCCAGGCGGCGGAATACTTCGGTGGTGACTTCGTAGTCGATCCCTTTGGCCTGGCCACCATCGCGATACACATAAGGCGCCCAGTCGTCGCTCACCAGGCGCAACCGCTCGCCCAGCGCCATCGGGCTCAGGCAGGCGAGCAGCAGGATGCACAGCAATTGGGCGATGTGGGGCATGGCGCGAGATTACGCGCTCAACATGGGCAAGGCCAGTGAAGATCAAAGCCCCCGTTTTCGGCCTCAGCGATGGGAGGAACGCAGCAGATGCGCCTCGATATCCTTGCGCCGGCCGCCCAATGACAGGCGCAGGCTCGGGTGGCGCAGGCACTGGCGCAGTTGCTCGGGCTCGATGCGCCCGTGGCGTTCATTGAGGTTCTCCAGCGCCTTGTCCCACCAGGCCGTTGCACAGGCGCGATCGAACTCGTTGGGGTAGGGGTAGCAGCCATACAGCAGTTCACGCACGAACTGGCGCTCGCGGCTGGGCATGGTCAGGCTCAAGGCTTTGTAACCCAGGCGCTGCAAGGTCGGTGGGCGGGGCAGTTGGTCGTTGACCAGTATCACATCGGCAAGCGCCGCCGGCCCCAGCGGGTTATCGCCGTGTTTGCGCAGCCAGGCCTGGATCTTGGCGCGGAACTGGGCCTTGCGGCTCCAGTAGTGGTGGATCACGTCGGTGCATTCGGCCAGTTCCATCTTGCGGTACGCGGCCACCGCCAGGCAGAACTCTTCCAGGGTATAGGCGGTGCGGGCCAACGGGTAGAACTCGTCCATCATGGCAATGGAGCGCTCCAGCACGTCGGTGTCCTCGGCGCACAGGCCGATCACGCCAGAGTTGACCAGCGGCATCTGGCAGTCGGCGAGGCCGCGTGACTCGAGAATGCCGAGCAGGTTCGTGTACAGCAGACACTGCTGATTCGCGCCGTAGCGCGCGCCAATGGCGTTGCACAGCAGCGTACCGGGCTTGACCCGCTGGAATAGTTGCAGCGGCGACTTGCGGAAGAAGGTATCGGTGTCGATCAGCACAGCCTGAGGATGTTGCTGCAGCACTTGGCGCAGCAGCACATGCTTGCTGCGAAAGTGATAGCCATGGGGCTGGTTCCAGGCCTTGCGGGTAGCCTCGTCGAGCAGATGAACGGTTACCGGCAGTTTCCCGTACGGCTCGGCATTGTCGGTGTAGACCTGAATGTCGATGGGGAAATCAGCACTACCCCCCAGGTGCGCGAGGGCGCTGACAATGCTGAAGCAGGCTTCCTGGTGATAGGTGGCAGGGCCGAACGCCAGGTACACGAGCTGAGGGCGAGATGGCAGGAAATGTTGCATTGCAGGCGACACCTATCAGAGCCAGAAAGTAAATAAGGCCCTAGTCTACGACTAAAGCCTTAATTGTTTCAGAATCTGATGATGCCAAAAAGTTTCAGCGTGGCAGTTTCAGATTGTTCCAGATCGCCAGGCTCGCCTCGGCCTGGTTAAGGGTATAGAAGTGCAGGCCCGGTGCGCCGCCTTGCAACAGTTGCTCGCACATGTGGGTGATGACTTCTTCGCCAAAGGCCTGGATGCTCGCCGTATCGTCGCCGTAGGCTTCCAGCTGCTTGCGGATCCAGCGCGGGATTTCGGCGCCGCAGGCATCAGAGAAGCGTGCCAGTTTGCTGTAGTTGGTGATCGGCATGATGCCGGGCACCACCGGGATGTTCACACCCATTTTCTGCACACGCTCGACGAAGTAGAAGTAGCTGTCGGCGTTGAAGAAGTACTGGGTGATGGCGCTGTCGGCACCGGCCTTGACCTTGTGCACGAAGTTGCCCAGGTCGGCCTCGAAGTTGCGCGCCTGTGGGTGCATTTCCGGATAGGCAGCGACTTCCAGGTGGAAGTGGTCGCCGCTTTCCTGGCGGATGAACTCGACCAGGTCGCTGGCATAACGCAGTTCGCCACTGGCCATGCCCATGCCCGACGGCAGGTCCCCACGCAGGGCAACGATGCGCTTGATGCCGGCCGCCTTGTACTCGGCCAGCAGGGCGCGCAGTTCGTCCTTGGTGTCGCCGACGCACGACAGGTGTGGCGCGGCAGGGACCTTCACTTCGCTTTCCAGCTGCAGCACGGTGTTCAGCGTGCGGTCGCGGGTAGAGCCACCGGCACCGTAGGTGCAGGAGAAGAAGTCCGGGTTGTACGCGGCCAGCTGGCGGGCAACGCCCATCAGCTTCTCGTGACCGGCGTCGGTCTTGGTTGGGAAGAACTCGAAACTGTAACGGCGATCTTGGGACATCTGGCGTTCCTCGAGCAGCAAGCCTCAAGCAGCAAGCTGCAAGTAAAAGCCAGATCGGTGAAGGCCGATCTGGCTTGGGCATCGTTCAGGTTTCGGCTTTGAAGCGTGTCGCTTCAAGCCTGCCGCTTAGTAGCGGTAGGCGTGCGGCTTGAACGGGCCTTCAACGGTCACACCGATGTACTCGGCCTGTTGCGGGGTCAGCTGGGTGACCACGCCGCCGAAGCCGCGGACCATTTCCAGGGCCACTTCTTCGTCGAGTTTCTTCGGCAGCACTTCCACGGTCAGGCGCTCGGCCTTCTTGGCAGCTGGCAGTTCGGCGAACTTCTGCTCGAACAGGAAGATCTGTGCCAGCACCTGGTTGGCGAACGAACCGTCCATGATGCGGCTTGGGTGGCCAGTGGCGTTACCCAGGTTCACCAGGCGGCCTTCGGCCAGCAGGATCAGGTAGTCGTCGTTCTGCGGGTCGAAAGTACCCGCGCCGGTGCGGTGGATCTTGTGCACCTGCGGCTTGACCTCTTCCCATGCCCAGTTCTTGCGCATGAAGGCAGTGTCGATTTCGTTGTCGAAGTGGCCGATGTTGCAGACCACGGCACGCTTCTTCAGGGCCTTGAGCATGTTGGCGTCGCAGACGTTGACGTTACCGGTGGTGGTGACGATCAGGTCGATGCGGCCCAGCAGATCGGCGTTGATACCCGCTTCGGTACCGGTGTTGATGCCGTCCTTGAATGGCGAAACGACTTCGAAGCCGTCCATGCAGGCCTGCATGGCGCAGATCGGGTCGACTTCGGTGACCTTGACGATCATGCCTTCCTGACGCAGCGACTGGGCCGAGCCCTTGCCCACGTCACCGTAGCCGATTACCAGGGCTTGCTTGCCCGACAGCAGGTGGTCGGTGCCGCGCTTGATGGCATCGTTCAGGCTGTGACGGCAGCCGTACTTGTTGTCGTTCTTGCTCTTGGTGACCGAGTCGTTGACGTTGATCGCCGGGACTTTCAGCTCGCCCTTGGCCAGCATGTCCAGCAGACGGTGCACACCGGTGGTGGTTTCTTCGGTCACGCCGTGGATCTTTTCCAGCATGGCCGGGTATTTCTTGTGCAGGATCTCGGTCAGGTCACCACCGTCGTCCAGCACCATGTTGGCGTCCCAAGGCTGGCCATCTTTCAGGATGGTCTGCTCGATGCACCACTCGTATTCCTGCTCGGTTTCACCTTTCCAGGCGAACACAGGAATGCCGGCGGCGGCGATGGCGGCAGCGGCCTGGTCCTGGGTGGAGAAGATGTTGCACGACGACCAGCGGACTTCGGCGCCCAGGGCGACCAGGGTCTCGATCAGCACGGCGGTCTGGATGGTCATGTGGATGCAGCCGATGATCTTGGCGCCCTTGAGCGGTTGCTCGGCTTGATACTTGCGGCGCAGGCCCATCAGTGCCGGCATTTCCGATTCGGCGATGATGACTTCCTTGCGGCCCCAGTCGGCCAGGGAGATGTCGGCGACCTTGAAGTCGGAAAAACCAGCAGGCGTGTTTACAGCGCTCATTGAGAGCCTCCATTCGTAGTGTGCGAATGGGCGCCGTTGTGCGTTGAGCGTCCGCTTCAGCGGACAACGCCCCAACCGAGCCTGACAGGCCGAGCCTGCTGCAGCGCCCCTCGGATGGGTGGCGGGATGGCCGCCACTGCGGGCAGCCATGAGAATCGGCAGCGATTATAGCCGTGGCTGTGTGACACACCCAAGGCTTTCTGTCGATTTATCGCGACGATAGTCGATGTTCAATGGAGCGCTGGCGGCCGCTCTGCCATCATTACTTCACGTTAGCCAAGCCGGTCAGGAGTACAGATGAACTTTCACACCCGCAAATGGGTTAAACCCGAAGACCTCAACCCCAACGGCACGCTGTTCGGCGGCAGCCTGCTGCGCTGGATCGACGAAGAAGCGGCGATCTACGCCATCGTCCAGCTGGGCAACCAGCGCGTGGTGACCAAGTACATGTCGGAGATCAACTTCGTCAGTGCCTCGCGTCAGGGCGATATCATCGAACTGGGCATCACCGCCACCGAGTTTGGCCGTACCTCGATCACCCTCAAGTGTGAAGTACGCAACAAGATCACTCGCAAGAGCATTCTGACGGTCGACAAGATGGTCTTCGTCAACCTGGGCGAAGACGGCTTGCCGGCGGCCCATGGGCGTACCGAGATCAAGTACGTCCAGGACCAGTTCCCGGATTCCGCAGTCGAGTGAATGTCAGGGGCCGCAAAGCGGCCCCTGCCTTTTCAAGGCTGTGCGCTGACCTTGCGCACCACGCGACCAATGCTTAGTCCCTGCACCAGGATCGACGACAACACTACGATGTAGGTGATCGACAGCAGCAGGTCACGTTCCGCGCCCAGTGGCAGCGACAGCGCCAGGGCCACCGATACCCCGCCACGCAATCCGCCCCAGGTCAGCACCCGCACGGTGCCTTTCGGCACCGGCCGCCAGCGCCGCAACAGCACGATCGCCGGGGCCACGGTCAGCAGCCGCGACAACAGCACCGCCAACGCCAGCACGCCACCCGCCGCCAAGTGCAGCCAGTTGAACGGCAGCAGCAACAGTTCCAGGCCGATCAGGGCGAACAGCAGGGCGTTGAGCATGTCGTCGATCAGTTCCCAGAAGCCGTCCATGTAGCGACGGGTCATGTCGTTCATCGCCAGGTTGCGGCCCAGGTTACCGATGATCAGGCCCGCGACCACCATGGCGATCGGAGCTGAAACATGCAGCTCGTAGCACATCGCCGAACCACCGATCACCAGTGCCAGGGTCAGCATGACCTCGACCTGGTACTGCTCGACGCTCTTGATCATGCGGTAGGTGGCATAGCCGATCACGCCGCCGAACAGCACCCCGCCGATGGCTTCGCGGGCGAACAGGAGGGCGGTGTCGGAGACACTCGGCGTTTCGCCGAGCTGGATGATGCCCAGCAGGACGGTGAACACCACGACCGCGGTACCGTCGTTGAACAACGATTCGCCGACGATGGTGGTTTTCAGCGGTTTGGAGGCGTTGGCGGTACGCAGTGCACCCAGCACGGCGATCGGGTCGGTCGGGGAGATCAGTGCGCCGAACAGCAGGCAGTAGATCAATGGCACCTGCCAGCCGAACATCGCGAACACCCAGTGCGACAGGTAGCCGATCACCACGGTGGCAATCAGCACACCCAGGGTGGCCAGCAGGCCGATCGGCCAGCGGTAGCTGCGCAGGTCGCTGAGGTTGACGTGCAGTGCGCCGGCGAACAGCAGGAAGGCCAGCATCCAGTGCATCAGCAGGTCGTTGAAATCGATCTGGTTCATCAGGCCTTCGACGCGTTCTTCCAGGCCAGGGAAGCCGATCAGGCTCAGGCCCTGCAGCATCAGGGAGAACAGCAACGCCGTGACCATCACGCCGATGGCGGGTGGCAGGCCGATGAAGCGGTAATTGACATAGGTGAGGAGGGTGGTGAGGCAGATAAACGCGGCAACTAGTTCAAGCATCCCGAATCCTGTGACAGTGGCTTCCAAGTCGTTACCCGAATGGCTCGGGCAGTTCTTTGATGATCTGGCGAGGGGGGCGGGACACACTTTTTGACTGTACAGGTAGACCGCGTATCCATTGCGAGGTTTCCTGCATGTGGCTTCAGGCTTCTGTTCTGGCCGTTGGGTGCTTGCCGACCGGCAACTTGACGGGCTGACGCTGCAAACCTGAGCCCGGCAGGGCGACTTCAGCGATTCGGTCTGAGAAATATCTGTCGAAAGGCTCCCAGTCAGGGTACTCCTCAGGTGAAACAGACATCGCCATCAAACGCCCCACCAAGCCGCAGATCCAGTCTGCGCATTGCAGGGTCTGGAAGAGGTGGCTTTCGCCCTGCAGGGGAGGCTCTACCAGGCTTCGGCATTTTTCAGTGGCATCTTCGAACATTGCCAGTGTGCAGGCTTCTACATTTCGTTCACGCCACTCATTGCCAGCGCGCTGCTCATCCAGCAGGAGCATGAAGGTCGAGGCGGACGGAATGCAGTAACGATCGATCGTTCTTACTGCGTGTAACAGTTGGCGTCGGAATGTATCAGTCGCGTCGTGCTGCTTGGTTGGACCGGTCTTGTGCTCGCCCGCATAGATGACATACCCACCAATCTTCCGGATGTGATTGAGCAGGCGAAACGTTGCCTGCCTTAATGATCGGTATTGCGTGACGTTACGTGTCGTGAAGAGTTTGGAACCTTTCTTTTCCCACTGGTAGGCGGGGAGGCGCCTGGGATTCTCATGGGCGATGTCCCAGGCAAGTAGCTGGCATTTCAGTTGATAGAAGAAGATGGCGAACTCTCGCACTTCTTCAGCTGGGAGAAGAATCCCACCCAGGCCAAACACGGGGCTGGTCTTGAAGTGGCTGTGTGTACGCGAGATGTATTGCCCGACATGGCCGAATTCGTCGAGATAGGCCACAAAGTGAGTCATGAGTTCCGGGTTTCCTTGCCCCCAGAAACACGAAAGCCCGCTTGCTTGCGCATCGCGGGCCTCGGAAGGTAGGCACGGGTTACCCCATGCGTTACGGCGATCCTAAACCTGCGAGTATTGAAGCGTCAATCGTGTTTCGTAAGTGAGTGTGTATTCGTAGTGGTGGCTGCGTTCAGGTGCAGCACGAGCGCACAACTACGTGCGGTGCGGTCCGTGATGAGTGTATTGAATGATGCGGAGAGAGACGGCTTTCTGAGAGGACTGAAACTTCGACTGAACTTGTAGTCTTTTTCCGTAGCCGGACTCTGCCCCGAGGTATAGTGCTGCGAACCCATTTGAACCCAAGGCAAGGACTCTCTCGCGTGCTGGCAACTTCTTTGGTATTGGTCGCCGCCCTGCTGCACGCGACCTGGAACACCCTGATCAAATTCAGTGCCGAGCGCTTGCTGGTGATCGCCAGCATGGACGTCGTGGCTCTGCTGTTCGCCGTGTGCGCGGTGGCCTTCACCGAGTTCCCTCCCGCCGAGATCTGGCCTTGGCTGCTGGCTTCGGCGCTGGCCGAGCAGTTGTACCGGTTTCTGCTGATCCAGGCCTATCGGGTCGGTGACCTGGGGTTGGTCTATCCTCTGATGCGCGGTCTGTCGCCGCTGGTGGTGCTGGGGCTGACCCTGGCGTTTGCCGGTGAGTCGCTCAGCTCGCAGCAGATCATCGGCATCCTGCTGATCCCGTGTGGCATGGCGTGCCTGTTGTGGCAGGGCGGCGGCGGTGACCGGTTGCCGTGGTCGATGCTGCCGGTGGTTGCGCTGATCGGGCTGTGCATCGGTTGCTACACCTGGTTTGACGGCCAGGCGGTGCGGTTGTGGGGTAAGCCTTGGGACTACCTGGTGTGGTTGACGCTGCTCAGCGCCTGGCCATTCCCGTTGCTGGCCAGCGTGGCCCGGCGGGCACCGTTCGTGCTGTTCTGGCGCACCCAATGGCGCTTGGGGTTGGCGGTGGGCTTCTGCGTGCTGTTCAGTTACGCACTGGTGTTGTGGGCCATGCACCTGGGGTCGGTGGCCGAAGCGGCGGCCTTGCGCGAATTGAGTGTGATACTGGTGGTACTGCTGGGCATGCGCTACCTCAAAGAACCTTTTGGCGGGCCGAGACTCCTAGCTTGCGGGCTGGTCCTGGCAGGCATGCTGGTGATGAAGCTCTGACCTCTCGATCGAACAAGGAATCCAGTCCATGACCGTTGCCCTGTGGTGCATTCTCATCGCGTTGTTCCTGGCGCCGCTGTGCGCATTGATCGCCAAGGTTTCGAGCGGCCGCTTTGGCCTCAAGGACAACCACGACCCGCGCGCCTTCCTCGACACGCTGTCGGGCTTGCCGCGCCGTGCGCATGCTGCCCAGCAAAATAGCTACGAGGCTTTTCCGGCGTTCGCGGCGGCGGTGCTGGTGGCCGATATCGTCGGTAATGCCGAGCAGGTGACCCAGGATGTGCTGGGGGTGATGTATATCACCAGTCGCCTGCTCTACATCATCTGCTATCTGGCGGACTGGGCGGCGCTGCGGTCTCTCGTGTGGTTTGCCGGGTTGGCGTTGATCGTGTCGTTCTTCGTGGTTTCTGTCTGAAACCGAGTCGCCTGCTTCGCGGGCTTGCCCGCTCCCACAGGTAAAACGCAGCATTCAAGGGCTGTGGTGTACCTGTGGGAGCGGGCGAGCCCGCGAAGCATCCAACGCCGAGTCAGAGGACTTTCGGTACTTCAGGCAGCGGCTTGCCCTTTGGCCACAGCATCCAGATCTGCCCTTGCTGCTTCATGTTTCCCGCCAATTCCCCAGCCTCTGGCCCGGTCCCCCAGAACAGGTCCGCGCGCACTTCGCCAGCAATCGCTCCGCCCGTGTCCTGAGCCCCCACCGGGCGTATCACCGGCGAGCCATCCGGGCGCGTAGTGGACAGCCACAGCAGGCTACCCAGCGGAATCACTTTGCGGTCGATGGCCACGCTATATCCAGCGGTCAGCGGCACGTTCAGCGAGCCGCGCGGCCCTTCGTTGCTGTCCGGGCGAGCACTGAAGAACACATAGCTAGGGTTACTGGCCAGCAGTTCCGGCACGCGCTGCGGGTTGGCCATGGCCCAGGCGTGGATGCTGCCCATGGTCACGTCTTCTTTTTTCAACTGGCCTTGCTCTACCAGCCAGCGGCCGATTGGCCGGTAGGGGTGGCCATTCTGGTCGGCGTAGCCCAGCCGCAGCTGGCGGCCATCTTCCAGTTGGATCCGGCCTGAGCCCTGAATCTGCAGGAACTGCAGGTCCATCGGGTCGGTCAGCCAGGCCAGTACGGGCGCCTTGACGCCATCGCGGCTGATCACTTCGGCGGTGTCATAGGGCTTGAGCACGCGACCGTCCAGGCGGCCACGCAGGCGCTTGCCCTTGAGCTCTGGGTACACGCTGGCCAGGTCGACCACGATCATGTCATCGGGTACGCCATAAACCGCCACATGCGCCACTTCGGTACGCTTCAGGCTGCCAGGGTAGACCGGTTCGTAGTAACCGGTGATCAGGCCGTTGGCGTTGTTGTCGGCGGAACGCAGGCCATACACCTGCAGGTTCTGCTCAAGGAACGTGCGCACCTGGGTGGCGCTCGCCGTGTCGCTGCCGGCCGCTTCGCAGGTGGCGGCCCACACCGGGTCGCGTTTGAGCTTTTCGCAGCCACTGCGCCAGGCATAGAAGCCGGCCAGCAGATCTTCATCGCTGACTGCGGGCAGGTCTTTCCAGGTGGCAGGGGCATAGGTGGCGATGGCATGAGGCTCGGGCTTGGCGTTTTCGCCGCCGTTGCAGCCGGCCAGCAGGGCGAGTGCCGGGAGTGTCCAGGCCAGATGGCGCAGGGCAGATTTCATCAATGGGTACCTGTGGATGGCGAACATGAAGATTCGCCCTTGTGTTTTATGTGGCTATTGGTCTTTGCCTGGCGGGCGGCGATACTGGCCGCCCCTTTGCGTAGGCTGAAGTGACCGTGATGTTCAAGCGATTGACCGTAGTACTGCTGGCTGCCCTTGCCCTGACTGCCTGTGACCGGGTCGACCCCAACTCGCCGCTGGGCAAGCGCAAGGCAATCTTCAAGGACATGCTCAAGACCAGCGAAGACATGGGCGGCATGTTGCGCGGCCGCTTGCCCTTCGACGGGGTGAAGTTCGCCGATGGTGCGTTGAAGCTCGATGGCCTTGCCCATGCGCCGTGGCAGCATTTTCCGCAGGTGCGGGATGAGGGCGACAGTAGCGCACGGCCGGAGGTGTGGGAGCGGCAGGCGCACTTCCATGACCTTGCCCGGCAACTGGAGGGTGTGACCGGTGAGTTGGTCGACGTGACGCGGACCCAGCCATTGGACGCGGCGCAATTGAAGGCACCGATGGACAAGGTTGAGGCGGCGTGCAAGGCGTGCCATAACGAATTCCGCAATCATTGATCGCCTGGGTCAACAGGCGATCAGTAAGGATCAGCGGTCCAGGTCGTCCACGGCTTCCTGCAACTCTTTACGGGACTCGGCAAGCTTGTCCTTGCGCTTGTTGATCTTTTCCGCGTCGCCTTTTTTCTCGGCCTTCTTCAGGTCTTTCTCGCGCTGTGCCACTTCATGGCGGGCATCGAGCACTTTCTGCTCGCGCTCTTTGCGCAGGCTGGCGTCGGTGCAGTTGTCGACACCACGCAGTGCTTCCTCGAGCCCTGACACCTGATCGCTGTTGCCGTGGTCGCGGGCGATTTTCAGCTGGTTCTCGATGGCACTGCGCTTGGCGGCGCAACCGGTCAGGCCTTCTTCGGGTTGGGCGGCTTGGGCGACGCCGGCAGCGAGACCCAGCGTGGTCAGCAGTGCCAGGGTGGAAATCAATTTCATCAAAGCCTCCTTGAGGGGGCGGGGCAGCAAAAGATGGGGCAAATCCTGCCTTGCTTTTGACGATTTAGGAACCCTTGTTGGATATTTCTGGAACAATCCAGGCATATTCCTACAACAGTTTTTGTTAAAACTCATTGCCTCACACGGGTGGCAGCGGCAGGGAACCCCTGGATGCCGCTTTCGCTCAGCTGTTGAGCCAGGGCCTGCACGTGCTCAGCCGCAAAAAATGCTTGTAGTTGGCTGGCACGGATTGCGCCAATGCCGGGCAGGGCTTGCCATTCGGCGGCTGAGCGCCGGGCGAGGGTCGCCCAGTCGTCCTCGAGCGGCAAATTGCGTGGTATCGGCACGCCAAGACCTCTGATCCATTGGTCGAAAGGCCTGGCGCGCCCAGCCTCGAAGCTCCGTTGCAAGCGCCTGGCGCTGGTATCGCTGATGGCAGGCAACTGGGCCAGTCGCTCGGCGTCCAGCTCCAGCCAGTCGCTCAGCGACGTTACCAGCCCTGCCTGTACCAGCCGTCGCCAAGTGCCGGGCCCGGTGCCCGGCATGGCCAGGCCATGTTTGCCACTGAGCCAGGTGAGGCGAGCTATGAATTGCTCTTCGCAGTTTTCACCAGCTTGCCAGCAGGTCAAGGCGCCGTATTGATCCAGCGCAGGAACCGTCAAGTCTTGGCGCTCGGTGGCGCGGTGCACAATTTGTTCGAATCGCGGGATGGTCAACCCCGCCAGGCTGATGGCTACCTGGTCCCCCGGGCGAATATCGAGTGCCTGCCAGCGAGCCAGGGAGCCCAGGCTCACCTGGGTAACACGGCGGTCGTCGAGTTGTACCGGCTGCAGCTTCAGGACCGGTGTGATTCGGCCCGTGCGGCCTATGCGAAAGTGCACGTCACGTACTTCGCTCAACACCCGGGCAAAGGGATGCTTCCAGGCTGCAATCCAGTAAGGTGCATTGGTCTGCCAGCGTTCAGCGGCTGGCCGTGTGTTCTGGCGCAGGATCACGCCATCCGTGGCGAAGGGCAGGGCAGAGCGATACCAATGCTGGCGCCAGTGCGCAGCCTCGCCAGCGCTGTTGATGGCCACGCTGTAGCGCTGACTATCGGGAAACCCCAGTGCAGCCAGCTGAGCCACGCGCTCGCCCTGATCGCTTGGCCCTTGTGGCCAGTCCCAGACAAACAGCGCAATGCCAGCGCCTTGTTCACGGGCCAGTTGCTTGCGCGCCAGCAATCCCGCGACGGTGCCACGAGCATTGACGCTACCCTTGCGCGCTTGCACATGGTCATCCAGGCGCAGGTACAGCTCCCCTTGCAGAATCAGGTCCAGTGGCTTGGGCAACTGCCGGTTGATGCCGTCCAGAACCTCGATATGCCGGCTCCAGTCATGCCCCTGTTTGCCGTCGCCCCGACTGAGCAGCTGGACCAGCCTGCCTTGGCGATAGACCAGGGTCACCGCGACGCCATCGACCTTCGGTTGCAGCCAGACGCCTGTCTTGCCGGCCATCCATTGGCTGACGGCCTGTTCATTCGAGAGCTTGTCGACGCCAGTGTGGCGGATCGGGTGGGCAATCGGCCCGCGTGCGCTGGCCAGTGAATCCAGTTCGCTCTGCAGTGCGAAGCAGCTTTGCAGATGCAGCAGGCGTTGGCGGCTTTGGTCGTAGACCTCATCGGGCACCAGCGACTCGCCCAGGCGATGGTAGTGGTCATCCCATTGGCTGACCGCCTCGCGCAGGCGGGTGACTTCTGTGCGAGCCCGTTCGGCTGACCAGGTTGGGCAGTCAGCGGCTTGCGCGTTGAGCGATAGAAAGAGCAGGAACAGGAGCACGAACGGCATGGCCAGCATCCTTGCTTGGCGGAGGGGAAGCCTCAGCCTAGGCAACGGCAGCGAGCGTTGCGCCGCGCAGTTGTCAGCCGATATGTCACAAAAAAAGCCCCTGCCGATCACTCGGCAGGGGCTTTCATTTACCGCTGTAGGAGAATTACAGGCCGGCAGCGTCACGCAGCGCCTGGGCGCGGTCGGTGCGTTCCCAGGTGAAGGTGGTGAAGGTGTCGTCGCCGACAGTCTTCTGCTGTGGCTCACGGCCGAAGTGGCCGTAGGCTGCGGTTTCCTGGTACATCGGGTGCAGCAGGTCGAGCATCTTGGTGATGGCGTACGGGCGCAGGTCGAAGCACTCGCGTACGATCTGGATGATCTTGTCGTCGGAAACCTTGCCGGTGCCGAAGGTGTTGATCGAGATGGAGGTCGGCTGGGCCACGCCGATGGCGTAGGATACCTGGATCTCGCAACGCTCGGCCAGGCCGGCGGCAACGATGTTCTTGGCCACGTAGCGGCCGGCGTAGGCGGCGGAACGGTCGACCTTGGACGGGTCCTTGCCGGAGAACGCGCCACCACCGTGACGGGCCATGCCGCCGTAGGAGTCGACGATGATCTTGCGGCCGGTCAGGCCGCAGTCGCCCACCGGGCCACCGATGATGAAGTTGCCGGTCGGGTTGATGTGGAACTGGGTGCCTTTGTGCAGCAGTTCGGCCGGCAGGGTGTGCTTGACGATCAGCTCCATTACGGCTTCCTGCAGGTCTTTCAGCGAGACCTCAGGGTTGTGCTGGGTCGACAGCACCACCGCGTCGATACCGACGACCTTGCCGTTCTCGTAACGGCAGGTGACCTGCGACTTGGCATCCGGGCGCAGCCACGGCAGCAGGCCGGACTTGCGCGCTTCGGCCTGGCGCTCGACCAGACGGTGCGAGAAGCAGATCGGCGCTGGCATCAGCACGTCGGTTTCGTTGCTGGCGTAGCCGAACATCAGGCCCTGGTCGCCCGCGCCCTGGTCTTCCGGCTTGGAGCGGTCGACGCCCTGGGCGATGTCCACCGACTGTTTGCCGATGATGTTCATCACGGCGCAGGTGGCGCCGTCGAAGCCGACGTCGGAGCTGTTGTAGCCGATGTCGATGATGACCTTGCGCACCAGCTCTTCCAGGTCGACCCAGGCGGAGGTGGTGACTTCGCCGGCGATGATGGCGACACCGGTCTTGACCAGGGTTTCGCACGCTACGCGGGCGTACTTGTCCTGGGTGATGATGGCATCAAGGACCGCGTCCGAAATCTGGTCGGCGATCTTGTCCGGATGCCCTTCGGACACGGACTCGGAGGTGAAAAGGGAGTATTCGCTCATCTCGACGGGTTCCTAAAATTTACCGATGGTGAGTGTCGCCAGCCGTCCGCTGAAAATGGCGGACCTGGATCTGGAAACCGTTACGCAAGCCCACATAGAGGCTGTCCCCGGGGGCCAGCCCGGCTGCTGTGGCCCAACGGGCCAGGTCGTCCTGTTCGAAGCCGAGCCAGAGGTCGCCGCAGGCTTCCCGCGCCCAACCCTGGTCATGGCTGCACAGTTCGGTGACCAGCAGGCTGCCGCCTGCCTTCACCCGTTTGGCCAGCTGGCGCAGGGCCAGGGCCGGGTCGCTGAAATGGTGCAGGACCATGTTCAGCACAACGCAGTCGGCTTCCACATCCGTTGCACCCAGTGCATCGGCCAACTGCAGGTTTACATTACCCAGGCGTTCGCGTTCGCAAACCTGGCGCGCCAGCTCGAGCATGGTCGGGCTGTTGTCCAGGGCCGTGACCTGGGCAAAGCGCCGTGCCAGGTCTGGCAGGAAACCGCCATCGCCGGGGCCGACTTCCAGGGCGCTGGCAGTCGGCGCGAAGTTCAGCTTGTCGAGCAGCGCCAACAGGCTTTCGCGGTACTGTGGCAAACCGGCGATGAGGTCTTGCTGGGCACGGAATTTTTCTTCCACACGCAGGAAGAAGTCCTGGCTGGTGGCGGCGCGGCGTTGCTGCACCTGGGCGATACGGGCCTGGACACTTTCCGGCAAGGTCAGGTCGTCGACCTCATCGAGCAGGGCCATGTGCAGGCGCCCGCCGAAGCGCTGGCCGTCGGGCAGGGCACGACGGTAGAAAATCGCATTGCCTTCGCGCCGCGTGGCTACCAGTTCGGCCTGGGCCAGTACCTTGAGGTGGTGGCTCATGCCCGACTGGCCGACGTCGAAGATCTGCGCCAGTTCCAGCACGCCAAACGAATCACTGGCCAGGGCGCGCAATACGTTCAGGCGCAGCTCATCGCCACTGGCCTTGCACAGGGCGGCCAGTGTGTCGCTTTGCTGAGGGATCGGTTGCGCACGGAGGTTCATGGGGCGGCAGTCTAGACAGGCAGGGCTGCCCCCGCAAGGTCAATATCAAAAAGTTTTGATATTGACTGATGGGCGGGAGGCCCTGGCGGTTTTTTCGCCGTTATGGAGGCCAATCACAGGAAAATCCCCCAACTGCGACCATCCGTCATTGCCCCCGGCCCCCGCAGTGGGCGAAAATGGCCGCCTTTTTCGTGACACCACCTATTCAAGCCCCAGGAGATAAGCGATGCCCAGCCGTCGTGAACGTGCCAACGCCATTCGTGCCCTCAGCATGGATGCCGTGCAAAAGGCCAACAGCGGCCACCCAGGTGCCCCTATGGGCATGGCGGATATCGCCGAAGTGCTTTGGCGCGACTACATGAAGCACAACCCGAGCAACCCGAAGTTCGCTGACCGTGACCGCTTCGTGCTGTCCAACGGCCACGGCTCGATGCTCATCTACTCGCTGCTGCACCTGACTGGCTACGATGTCACCATTGATGACATCAAAGGCTTCCGCCAGCTGCACAGCCGTACCCCGGGCCACCCGGAATACGGCTACACCCCAGGTGTCGAGACCACCACCGGCCCGCTCGGCCAAGGCATTGCCAACGCCGTGGGCTTCGCCCTGGCCGAGAAAGTGCTGGCCGCCCAGTTCAACCGTGACGGCCACAACATCGTCGACCACAACACCTATGTGTTCCTCGGCGACGGCTGCATGATGGAAGGCATTTCCCATGAAGTCGCCTCGCTGGCCGGCACCCTGGGCCTGAACAAGCTGATCGCCTTCTACGACGACAATGGCATTTCCATCGACGGCGAAGTGCACGGCTGGTTCACTGACAACACCCCGGCGCGCTTCGAAGCCTACAACTGGCAGGTCATCCGTAACGTCAACGGCCACGATGCCGACGAAATCAAGATGGCCATCGAGACCGCGCGCAAGAGCGACCGTCCGACCCTGATCTGCTGCAAGACCATCATCGGTTTCGGTTCGCCGAACAAGCAGGGCAAGGAAGACTGCCACGGCGCACCGCTGGGCAACGACGAAATCGCCCTGGCCCGCAAGGAACTGAACTGGAACCACGGCCCGTTCGAGATCCCGGCCGACATCTACGCCGAGTGGGATGCCAAGGCTGCCGGTGCCAAGGCCGAAGCCGACTGGAACCAGCGTTTCGACGCCTACGCCAAGGCCTACCCAGAGCTGGCTGCCGAGTTCAAGCGCCGTGACAGCGGCGAGCTGCCGGCCGACTTCAGCGAGAAGGCACAGGCCTACATCAATGAAGTAGCCGCCAAAGGCGAAACCATCGCCAGCCGCAAGGCCAGCCAGAATGCGCTCAACGCCTTCGGCCCGATGCTGCCTGAGTTCCTCGGCGGTTCGGCTGACCTGGCCGGCTCCAACCTGACCCTGTGGAAGGGCTGCAAGGGCGTCGAAGCCAACGATGCCAACGGCAACTACGTGTTCTACGGCGTGCGTGAGTTCGGCATGACCGCCATCATGAACGGCGTTGCCCTGCACGGTGGCCTGGTACCTTACGGCGCAACCTTCCTGATGTTCATGGAATACGCCCGCAATGCCGTGCGCATGTCGGCGCTGATGAAGCAGCGTGTGATCCACGTCTACACCCACGACTCCATCGGCCTGGGCGAAGACGGCCCGACTCACCAGCCGATCGAGCAGCTGACCAGCCTGCGCAGCACGCCGAATCTGGACACCTGGCGCCCAGCCGACGCGGTCGAGTCGGCCGTGTCCTGGAAAAACGCCCTGGAGCGCAAGGACGGCCCGTCGGCGCTGATCTTCTCGCGCCAGAACCTGCAGCACCAGGCGCGCGACGCCCAGCAGATCGCCGACATCAGCCGCGGCGGCTACGTGCTCAAGGACTGCGCTGGCGAGCCTGAGCTGATCCTGATCGCTACCGGTTCGGAAGTGGGCCTGGCTGTTCAGGCTCAGGCCAAGCTGACCGAGCAGGGCCGCAAGGTGCGCGTGGTTTCCATGCCTTGCACCAGCGTGTTCGATGCCCAGGACGCTGCCTACAAGCAGTCGGTACTGCCGGTCGAAGTCGCTGCGCGCATCGCCATCGAAGCTGCCCACGCGGACTTCTGGTACAAGTACGTCGGCCTGGAAGGTCGTGTCATCGGCATGACCACCTACGGTGAGTCGGCCCCGGCCGCTGCACTGTTCGAGGAATTCGGCTTCACCCTGGAAAACATCCTGGGCACCGCCGAAGAGCTGCTGGAAGACTGATGTAAAGATCTGCGGGCGGTGTCGCCCCTGATTCGCGGGCAAGCCCGCTCCCACAGAGGTTGCAGATGACCCTGTGGGAGCGGGCTTGCCCGCGAATAGGGGCGACACTCAATGCCGCAGGCTGATGACAATAAAACTGTCTCGTGAGCACCGAATGTCCCACCCGCGTCCCTACAAAGTTGCACTCAACGGTTACGGCCGCATCGGCCGCTGTGTCCTGCGCGCACTGTTCGAGCGGGGGGCAAAGGCCGGTTTCGAGATCGTTGCGCTGAACGACCTGGCCGACCAGGCCAGCATCGAATACCTGACACGCTTCGACTCCACCCACGGGCGATTCCCCGGCGAGGTGAAAGTCGACGGCGACTGTCTGCATATCAATGGCGACTGCGTGAAAGTCATGCGCAGCGCCACCCCTGAAGGCATCGACTGGGCCGCCCTGGGTGTCGACCTGGTGCTGGAGTGCTCCGGCGTCTACCACACCCGTGCCGATGGCCAGCGTTTCCTCGATGCCGGTGCACCGCGCGTATTGTTTTCGCAGCCCATGGCCAGCGAGGCCGATGTCGACGCCACCGTGGTCTATGGCATCAACCAGGATTGCCTGACGGGTAACGAGCGCCTGGTGTCCAACGCCTCCTGCACCACCAACTGCGGCGTACCGCTGCTGCGCGTGCTGGACCAGGCGTTCGGCATCGAGTACGTGCAGATCACCACCATCCACTCGGCGATGAACGACCAGCCGGTGATCGACGCCTATCACCACGAAGACCTGCGCCGCACGCGCTCGGCCTTCCAGTCGGTGATCCCGGTGTCCACGGGCCTGGCGCGCGGCATCGAACGCCTGCTTCCGGAACTTGCCGGGCGAATCCAGGCCAAAGCGGTACGCGTGCCGACCGTCAACGTCTCGTGCCTGGACATCACCCTGCAGACCGCCCGCGACACCAGCGCGGCCGAGGTCAACCGGGTGCTGCGCGAGGCGGCGCAGAGCGGCCCGCTCAAAGGCTTGCTGGCCTATACCGAGCTGCCTCACGCCAGCTGTGATTTCAACCATGACCCGCATTCGGCCATCGTCGATGCCAGCCAGACCCGCGTCTCAGGCCCACGCCTGGTGAACCTGCTGGCTTGGTTCGACAACGAATGGGGGTTCGCCAACCGTATGCTCGACGTTGCCGAACATTATCTGCACGTCGTCCACCCAACCCGCAGCAAACAGCCCTGAAGGACTGCATTCATGACCGTGTTGAAGATGACCGACCTCGACCTGCAAGGTAAGCGCGTACTGATCCGCGAAGACCTCAACGTACCTGTGAAGGACGGTGTGGTAACCAGCGATGCGCGTATCCTGGCAGCGCTGCCGACCATCAAGCTGGCCCTGGAAAAGGGTGCGGCGGTAATGGTCTGCTCGCACCTGGGCCGCCCGACCGAAGGCGAGTTCTCTGCCGAGAACAGCCTCAAGCCGGTTGCCGACTACCTGAGCAAGGCCCTGGGCCGCGAAGTGCCGCTGGTTGCCGATTACCTGGGCGGTGTTCAGGTCAACGCCGGTGACCTGGTGCTGTTCGAGAACGTGCGCTTCAACAAGGGCGAGAAGAAGAACGCCGACGAACTGGCGCAGCAGTACGCTGCCCTGTGCGACGTATTCGTCATGGACGCTTTCGGCACCGCCCACCGCGCCGAAGGCTCCACCCATGGCGTCGCCAAGTTCGCCAAGGTCGCTGCCGCTGGCCCGCTGCTGGCTGCCGAGCTGGACGCACTGGGCAAGGCCCTGAAAGCCCCGGCCAAGCCGATGGCTGCCATCGTCGCCGGCTCCAAGGTATCGACCAAGCTGGACGTGCTGAACAGCCTGAGCAGCGTCTGCGACCAGCTGATCGTTGGTGGCGGCATCGCCAACACCTTCCTGGCTGCTGCCGGCCACCCGGTTGGCAAGTCGCTGTACGAGCCTGACCTGGTCGACACCGCCAAGGCCATTGCTGCCAAGGTCAGCGTGCCGCTGCCGGTCGACGTCGTGGTTGCCAAGGCGTTCGCCGAAGACGCCGAAGCCACCGTCAAGGCCATCGCCGACGTAGCCGCCGATGACATGATCCTGGACATCGGCCCGCAGACCGCTGCCAACTTCGCCGAGCTGCTGAAGTCGTCGAAAACCATCCTGTGGAACGGCCCGGTCGGCGTGTTCGAGTTCGACCAGTTCGGCAACGGCACCAAGGTGCTGGCCAAGGCCATCGCTGAAAGCGCTGCGTTCTCCATCGCCGGTGGTGGCGATACCCTGGCGGCCATCGACAAATATGGCGTCAGCAAGGATATCTCCTACATTTCTACCGGTGGCGGTGCCTTCCTCGAGTTCGTCGAAGGTAAAGTGTTGCCAGCCGTGGCGATCCTGGAAGAGCGGGCAAAAGCCTGACAATGGCGGCGCCTGGCAAAGGGAGTGGCCTGATGGTCAAGCAATTGCCTGTGATGATCCTCGCCGGCCTGCTGGGCGCCTGCTCCAGCAGCCCGTCTTCGGATGCCGACCCGGCGCAGCCGCCCAAGGGCGGTTGCTACCAGTCCGAGTGGCAAGCCGAGACTGTGCCGGTCATCAGCAAGCGCGTAGGCCCGCAAGGCCTGGAAAAGTACGACGAAGAACACCAGCACCAGGCGCCGGGTTGCCCTTGAAGAGAACGACGGAATCAAGCGTTTCGTCGGGGCAGGCAACCAAGCGACCGCTGTGTGGTCATCTAGAGGATATGTAATGAAAGCGCTGCTGGCCTCGATGGCCCTGGCGACACTGGCAGGATGCTCGCTGATGCAGCCTGCACCGTCCGCCCCGGCGGACAACTGGACCCGCTGGGTTTGTGACACCCAAGCCGAAGTGCTGTGGCGCTTCGCTGATGCACAACGGGACCAAGTTGATGTGCGCCTCGGCGGCGGAGACCAGGTCTATCGGCTCAAGGCCGAGCCGGGCGCCTCTGGCGCGCTGTACAGCGATGGCGTGCTGGCCTTCCACACCAAGGGCGAAGAAGGCCTGGTGTACTGGGTGGCAACCAACGATCTGATTGGGCGGGGCTGCAAGGCACCGTGACTGGCCGGGCCGCACAGGCGGCCCACACTACTTGAACAGCAACCGCCCCTGCGGCAGGCTTGCACGAAACAAACGACGCTTGTCGGGAGAGAGATACACAATGGCACTCATTAGCATGCGCCAGATGCTGGACCACGCCGCCGAGTTCGGTTACGGCGTTCCGGCTTTCAACGTCAACAACCTCGAGCAGATGCGCGCCATCATGGAAGCGGCCGACAAGACCGACTCCCCGGTGATCGTCCAGGCTTCGGCCGGTGCCCGCAAATACGCCGGTGCCCCGTTCCTGCGCCACCTGATCCTGGCCGCCATCGAAGAATTCCCGCACATCCCGGTGTGCATGCACCAGGACCACGGCACCAGCCCTGACGTCTGCCAGCGCTCGATCCAGCTGGGCTTCAGCTCGGTGATGATGGACGGCTCGCTGGGTGAAGACGGCAAGACCCCGACCGACTACGAGTACAACGTCCGCGTTACCCAGCAGACCGTGGCCATGGCCCACGCCTGCGGCGTTTCGGTGGAAGGCGAGCTGGGCTGCCTGGGTTCGCTGGAAACCGGCATGGCCGGTGAAGAAGACGGCATCGGTGCCGAAGGCGTGCTGGACCACAGCCAGATGCTGACCGACCCGGAAGAAGCCGCCGACTTCGTCAAGAAGACCCAGGTCGACGCCCTGGCCATCGCCATCGGCACCAGCCACGGTGCCTACAAGTTCACCAAGCCGCCTACCGGTGACGTGCTGGCCATCGACCGCATCAAGGAAATCCACAAGCGCATCCCTAACACCCACCTGGTGATGCACGGTTCTTCCTCAGTACCGCAAGAGTGGCTGGCGATCATCAACCAGTACGGCGGTGACATCAAAGAGACCTACGGCGTACCGGTCGAAGAGATCGTCGAAGGCATCAAGCACGGCGTGCGCAAGGTCAACATCGACACCGACCTGCGCCTGGCGTCCACCGGTGCCATGCGCCGCCTGATGGCCCAGAACCCGAGCGAGTTCGACCCGCGCAAGTTCTTCGGTGAAACCGTCAAAGCCATGCGTGACGTGTGCATCGCCCGTTACGAAGCATTCGGTACTGCCGGCAATGCCTCGAAGATCAAGCCGATCTCCCTGGAAGGCATGTTCCAGCGCTACCTGAAGGGTGAACTGGCCGCCAAGGTCAACTGATCCACAGGTGTACCAAGAAAACCCGCAGCGATGCGGGTTTTTTTATGCGTCGAAAATGCTGCAAGACGACCGTTAGTCGGCTACCGTGAAACTTATCCACTGATAGCGATCTGATTGCATTGCTTGTCGCAACTGCAGGTCTAGAGTATTAATCGGATCCAATAGCAAGTCGAAGTCGGTCAAACAAGAGAAGCAGCATGGATGGCGCTTACCCTCAACCACTGGATGGCCAATCGGTTCTCCTGGTGGTAGACGATTACCCGGAAAACCTCATCAGCATGCGGGCCTTGCTGGCACGCAACGATTGGCAAGTGTTGACGGCAAGCTCAGGGATGGAAGCCTTGGGTACCTTGCTCGAACACGAGGTCGATCTGGTCCTGCTCGATGTGCAGATGCCCGAAATGGACGGCTTCGAGGTCGCCCGCCTGATGCGCGGCAGCCAGCGAACCCGGCTGACCCCGATCATCTTCCTTACCGCCAACGAGCAGTCCGATGCCGCCGTGCTCAAGGGCTATGCCAGCGGTGCGGTGGATTACCTGTTCAAACCGTTCGATCCACAGATTCTCAAGCCCAAGGTGCAGGCGCAGCTGGACCAGCAGCGCAACCGGCGCATGCTGCAGCGACTGACCCGTGAGCTGGAGGCCGCCAGGGCGTTCAACGCCTCGATCCTGGAAAATGCCGCCGAAGGCATCCTGGTGGTCGAAGCCGAGGGTGTCATCAGCTTTGCCAACCCGGCAATCTCGCGATTGATGCATACCCCGGTCGAACAACTGCAGGGTGTCCACCTGCTCGATCTGCTGCAATTGGCCAACGCCACCCTGTGGAGCGAATCCGAATTCCACAGCGCCTATCTCTCACGGCAGATCGTGCGGGTCCATGACGCCCACCTGCGCATTCCGGGTGGTCAGCTGGTGCCCGTGGCACTGTCGTGCGCGCCGCTGCCGGCGGAGCAGCAGGCGATGGTGGTCACGGTGCTGGACATGTCGGTGGAGCGCAATCTGCACCAGCAGCTCGAATACCAGGCGGTGACTGACCCCTTGACCGGCCTGCTCAACCGCCGCGGTTTCTACCAGGCCGCCGAAGGCGCTTTACTGCGCGGCGAGCGCTCGAACAAGACCCAGGCCCTGATGTACATGGACCTCGATGGCTTCAAGCGGATCAACGATTCGCTGGGCCATGAGGCCGGCGACCGGGTGTTGCGCTGGGTCGCCGAGCAGATCAAGGACTGCCTGGGTAGCGAGGCGCTGCTGGCACGCATGGGCGGTGACGAATTCACGGCGCTGTTCGACGGCCTGCCTTACCCCGAGCAAGCCGGGCGCCATGCCGAGAAGCTGCTCGAACGGGTGTCGATCCAGCAGCAGGTGGAGGGGATGGATGTGTGCCTGGGGGTCAGCATCGGCATCGCCACCTACCCCGACTGCGGCGGCAATGTAGAAGGGCTGCTGCGCGCCGCCGATACCGCGATGTATGCGGCCAAGCAGGCCGGTCGCCAGCAGTATCGCTTCTATGATCAGGAACTCAATGGTCGCGCCCGCTCGCGGCTGATGCTGGAAGACAGCGTGCGCAATGCCGTCGATGCCCAGGATTTCAACCTCGTGTATCAACCCCAGGTGGCCTTTGCCGATGGCCAGCTACGCGGTTTCGAGGCCCTGCTGCGCTGGCAGCACCCCAGCGTCGGCGATGTGCCGCCCGGGCTGTTCATACCCTTGCTGGAAGAGGCTCGGTTGATCAACCGCCTGGCCAGCTGGATCTACCGCCAGGGTGCCGCCCAGCGCCAGGCCTGGTGCCAGCGCTTCGCACCGGAACTGGTGCTGGGTATCAGCCTGAGCCGTGCACAGTTCTCCATGCCCAGCCTGGTCGATGAACTGCAGCGGGTGATCCAGGATTACCAGCTCGACCCGGCGCAACTGGAGGTCGAGGTGGCCGAGACCTCGCTGATGTACAACATCGACACGGCGATCAAGCAGATTCACCGCCTGCGCGAGCTAGGTGTGCGCGTGGCGCTGGACGACTTCGGTGCAGGCGACTGTTCGCTGCGCATGTTGCGCGACTTGCCCATCGACACGTTGAAGCTGGACCGCCATTTGGTGGCGCGCCTGCCGGACTCGGCGGCGGATGCCGCGCTGGTGCGCAGTGTCATCGGCTTGTGCGCGGATTACCGCATCACCGTGATCGCTGAGGGGGTTGAAACAGAGGCCCAAGCTGCGTGGCTGAAGGCAAACGGTTGCGCTTACGTCCAGGGTTTTCTGGTCGCGCACCCGATGACGGCGACTGATGCCACGGGCTTCCCGGCGATTTTTCCCTGGCTGCGGCCGTGATTGGCTAGAATCGGCATTCGTTACGCCGAATGCCGTGCCATGACCGTATTACGCTATTTGCAAGCCTACCCACCGCACCTGCAGGAGCAGGTGCGGCAGATGATCGACAGCGACCGCCTGGGCGAGTACCTGCAGCGCCGCTATCCCGGCCGCCATGACGTGCAGAGCGACAAGGCGCTGTATGGCTATGCCCAGGACCTGCGCCAGCAATACCTGCGCAGCGCGCCAAACCTGGACAAGGTGCTGTTCGACAATCGCCTGGACCTGACCCATCGGGCCTTGGGGCTCAATACCGCGGTTTCGCGGGTGCAGGGCGGCAAGCTCAAGGCGAAGAAGGAAATCCGCATTGCCTCGCTGTTCAAGGAGGCGGCGCCGGAGTTCCTGCGCATGATCGTGGTGCACGAACTGGCGCACTTGCGCGAGCGCGATCACAACAAGGCGTTCTACCAGCTCTGCCAGCACATGGAGCCGGCTTACCACCAACTGGAATTCGACCTGCGCGTCTACCTGACCTACCGGGAGTTGCCAGGCAACCTGTAAGGATCACGCAGCATGGATGTGAGCAAGACCAAGAGCAGTTTCTACCGTCGCCTGTACGTGGCCTGGCTGATCGACAGCCAGACCGCCACCAGCGTGCCGGCACTGATGGAGGCCACCGGCATGCCACGGCGTACGGCGCAGGACACCATCGCCGCACTTGCCGACCTGGACATCGTCTGCGAGTTTGAGCAGCAGGAAGGCGCACGCAACCATGCCGGGCATTATCGCATCCATGACTGGGGGGCGATCGACAAGCAGTGGATCATCCAGCACCTGCGGCAGATCAGGGAAGTACTGGGCTATCCATGACCTTGCGCATGCCGATATGCGGGATGTCATCCTCAAGGTATTGCTCACCCACCACTGCAAAGCCGTGCCGGGCATAGAACCCTTGCAGGTGCGCCTGCGCCGACAGATAGACCGGCGTCCCGTGCCAGCAGTGTTCGGCCGCTTCCAGCCCTTTCATCAGCAGTGGATGACCGAGTTTCAGGTCGCGCACCTCGGGTGAAGTCACCACCCTCCCGATGACCACATCGCCGCCCTGCGACTGCGGATCGAGCAGGCGCAGGTAGGCGACCAGCTTGTCGTCCTGCCAGCCCATCAAGTGCAGGGTGTCACCCGTCAGGTCCTGGCCATCGACTTCCTGGTAGGCACAGCATTGCTCGACCACGAACACGGCGGTACGTAGTTGCAGGATGGCGTACAGCTCATGCTTGTCGAGGTCGGAGTGATGCTTGCAAAGCCAGTGGATGGACATGGGGTAACTCCTGATAGGGATGGCTGATCATCGCAAATTTTCAAAGCTCGGCCAAAATAGAGGCTAAATGACATTATTGGCCGCTGCCCCAGGCAACGGCTTTGTGTAATCTCATCTGCGAATCGCCTTCCACAGCGTGTGCCTCCCACTGCAAAAGGACTCCTGCATGCGGCCACTGCTTTGCGCGTTAGGCTTGCTGGGTGTGTTCCTGGCAGCGCCTGCACTTGGCCAGGACAGGCTGCGGCTGGTGGCCGACAATTGGCCGCCGTTCACCGACAGCGCCATGCCAGGTGGCGGCTTGGCCACCAGCCTGGTCACCACGGCGCTGGCCCGCGCCGGTTATGCCAGCGGCTACGAGGAAGTGCCTTGGGCGCGGGCGTTGATGGGCATCGGCGAAGGGCGCTACGACGTGCTGATCAGCGCCTGGTACAACGACGCGCGCAAACAGATCGGGCAGTTTTCAAAAGGCTACCTGAGTAACCGCATTCGCCTGCTCAAGCGCAAGGGCGACACGTTCCGCTACAAAAATCAGGGCGACCTCTATCCCTACAGCATCGCGGTGGTGCGCGACTACGCCTATTCACCGGCGTTCGATGGCGATACCCGCTTGCACAAGGTGCAGGTGCGCAACTTCTCGACTGCCGTGCGCATGCTGGCAGCCGGCAGAGTGAACCTGGCCGTGGAAGATGAATACGTGGCGCGCTACAACCTGCAGCGCGAGCCACAGGATGTGCGCGAGGGTGTGACGTTGGAGGAGCCGCTGCTGGCAGAGAACAGCCTGCATATTCTGGTGAGCCTGAAGCACCCCGACCACCAGCAGATCGTTGAGCGCTTCGAACAAGCCATCGCCACGATGAAGGCCGATGGCAGCTATGCACGGCTGATGCGGCAGCATGGCTTTTGATCTCTATCGCCTGTGCTGGCCTTTTCGCGGGACAAGCCCGCTCCTACAGGGGTACGCGATTCCTTGTAGGAGCGGGCTTGTCCCGCGAAAGGGCCAGCACAGGCGAACTCAGGCCGCTGGAGCCTCTTTGATCAGGTGAGCTGCCAAGGTTCGCAATGGCCCCAGCTGCCGGCAGATCAGCGCCAACTGTGTTTGCACCAACCGCTGGTGCTCATCCAGCTCTTCCGGCATCTGCTCCAGGGCATCGGCCAGCGCCTCTTCGGCATCACTGTGAATCGCCACCGGCAGCTGCGCCGCCAGGCCATTGGCAATCTCGTCCAGGCTATTGGCCAGGCTTTGCCCGGCGCCATCGATCAACTGCTCCTGCACCTCTGCCGGCAAGGCCGTATCGCGGTGCGCACCTAACCCTGACAGGTAGCTGAGCAAAGTGTGCGACAGCACCAGGAAGCGGAAGCCGACGTCGGCCTCCTTACGGAAATGCCCCGGCTCCATCAGCATGTTGGCCAGTGTGGTCGACAGCGCCGCATCGGCGTTGTGGGCGTTGCGCCGGGCCAGGCGGTAGGCGAGGTCATCACGCTTGCCGTGGGCGTATTGCTGCATGATCTGGCGCAGGTACACGCTGGCGCAGGCCAGGGTGTTGCCCAGCGCCTTGTTCAGGCGCCGGCCCTGCCAGTCGGGCAGGAACAGGAACACCGCGAGGATGGCGATCAGGCTGCCGACCAGGGTATCGAACAGGCGCGGCAGGAACAGCCCATAGCCATCGCCGATCTGGTTGAAGCAGAACAGCACCATCAGCGTGATCGCTGCGGTGGCCAGGGTGTAGCGGGTGGTGCGGTTGACGAAGAACACCACGCCCGCAGCCACGGCGAACAGCGACTGGATGACCGGGTTGGGGAACAGGTCGAACAGCGCCCAGCCGACGGTCAGGCCGATCGCAGTGCCGAAGATCCGCTGCACCAGCTTGCGCCGGGTGGCGCCATAGTTGGGCTGGCAGACGAACAGTGTGGTGAGGATGATCCAGTAGCCCTGGGTCGGGTGGATCAGGTGCACCATGCCGTAACCGATCGACAGCGCCAGCGGCAGGCGCAGGGCGTGACGGAACAGCAGTGAGGTCGGCGTCAGCTGGGTGCGCAGGCGCGTCCACACGTCCTTGAGGTTGCGAGGTGAGCGGTCGAGCAGGCTGCTGTCGCTGGCGTCGGCCAGGCTGTCGGGGTTGCTGGCAGCGCTGAGCAGGCGGTCGAGGGTCGCCAGGTTGGCGGCCAGGGCGCGCAGCGAACGCAGCAGGCCGCGCCAGGCCGGGTTGCTCTGGATACGCAGGTGTTCAAGCGAGGCGTTGAGGTCTTCCAGGGCTTCGGCGAAACCGGACGCCAGCACGAAAGGCTGACGCAGGCGGATCGAGCGGGCCAGTTCCTGGCAGGAGGCCCCCTGTTTGCGCAGCAGGCGTTGGCAGCGGAACATCACATCGCTGTGGAAGAACGCCTCGTTCAGGGCGTTGTAGGGGTAGTGCGAGGCACTGACCCGTTCGTGGATGTCTTGGGCCAGAAAGTACAGCTTGAGGTAGCGGCTGACTTTGGCGTTCGGCTGGCTGTTACCGACCCGGTGCAGGATGATTTCCTTGGCCGCGTTGAGCGCCGCCACCACCTTGCCGTTCTGCCGCGCCAGCTCCAGGCGCTGGGCCTCGACATCGAGGTTGCGGATCGGCTCGAACAGGCTGGCCTTGAGCTTGAGGTAGCTGCCGAGTTCGAAGAACAGCTTGGCCAGGCTCTGCTGCACCGGCTGGTTGGAAAACAGCGCCTGCCACAGCACCGAAAGCAGGCCGTACCAGGCAGCGCCGGCCACCAGCAGCATCGGTTCGTGCCAGAAGTCGGTGACCAGGCCGCCTCGCTGGTCCACGCCGATCATGGTGTACACCGAAGTGATCAGCGTCGCCGAGGCAATCGCGCCATAGCGCTCGCCCAGGGCGCCGAGCATGGTCAGGCCGAACGCGGCCAGCGCCAGGGCGATGGCGAAGATCCACGGGTAGGGGAACAGCAGCTCGACCGCCAGTGCGGCGATGGCAAAGCAGGTGAGGGTAACGGCGAGGGCGCTGAGGCGGCCCTGCCAGCTGTCATCGGTCTCGGCCAGGGCACTGGCGATGATGCCGAGGAACAGAGGAATCAGCAGCGCCATCTCGTTCTGGTACCAGCACAGGGCCAGGCTGCCGGTGAGGGCGATGGTAACCCGGATGCTGTAGCTGAACTTGTCTTGGCCCCACAGGCGACGCAGTGACTGACGGAACGAACTCGATGACATGATGGCCTGCTAGGCAGTGATCGAATGAATGCATTGCAGCACGGCCAGCAAGAAGCGTTCCGTGCTGCTGAATGGATTCTACTCTACACGAACTGCGCAGCGGCGTTGGCAGATGCCCAGGCCCACTGGAAGTTGAAACCACCCAGATGGCCAGTGACGTCGAGCACTTCGCCAATGAAGTACAGGCCGGGGCTTTTCAGCGATTCCATGGTCTTGGACGACACTTCGCGGGTGTCCACGCCACCGAGGGTCACTTCCGCAGTGCGGTAGCCCTCGGTACCGGCCGGCACCACCTGCCAGTTCGCCAGTTTTTCGGCGATCTGTGCCAGTTCCGCCGGGGTGTACTGTTTCATCGGCTTGGACTCGAACCACTGCTCGGCCAGCAGGTTGGCAAGCTTGCGGGTGAACACCTCGCCCAGCACGGTCTTCAGTTCGGCGTTGGCACGCTCCGCTTGCATCTGTTGCAGCCAGCTCAGCGCGTCGCGGTCGGGCAGCAGGTTGATCTCCACCGTGTCGCCGGCTTCCCAGAACGACGAGATCTGCAGGATCGCCGGGCCGCTCAGGCCGCGGTGGGTGAACAGCAGGTTCTCGCGGAAACTGGTGCCGTTGCAGCTGGCCGTGCAGTCCAGCGAAGTACCCGACAGTTCGGTGCACAGTGCCTTTAGTTGGGGCTCGGTGATGGTGAACGGCACCAGCCCGGCGCGTGTCGGCAGCAGGGTGTGGCCGAACTGGCGGGCCACCTGGTAACCGAAGCCGGTGGCGCCCAGGGTCGGAATCGACAGGCCTCCGGTGGCAATCACCAGCGACTGGCAGGCGAACTGGCCGCCGCTGGTCTGCAGCAGGTAGCCACTTTCGGTCTTCTCGATGTGTTCGATGCTGGTGTGCATGCGGATTTCAGCGCCCGCGTCTTCACATTCGGCCAGCAGCATGTCGAGGATGTCGCTGGCCTTGTTGTCGCAGAACAGCTGCCCGAGCTTCTTCTCGTGGTACGCAACGCCGTGCTTGCTCACCAGTTCGATGAAGTCCCACTGGGTGTAGCGGGCCAGGGCCGACTTGCAGAAGTGCGCGTTGTGCGAGAGGAAGTTGGCCGGCTCGGTGTACATGTTGGTGAAGTTGCAGCGCCCGCCGCCGGACATGAGGATCTTCTTGCCGGGCTTGTTGGCGTGGTCGAGCAGCAGCACCCGCCGGCCACGGCGGGCGCTGAGCTGGGCGCACATCAGGCCGGCGGCGCCGGCGCCGAGGATGATCACATCGGTGGAGTGCACGGTTTTACCTCTTCAGAATTGCCGGGGCTGCTTTGCAGCCTTTCGCGACACAAGGCCGCTCCCACAAGGGATTGCACAAGATCTGAAATTTGCGCAATACCCTGTGGGAGCGGCCTTGTGTCGCGAAAGGGCCGCAACGCGGCCCCAAAATAGGTCAGACGATACGGACTTTCAGGGACCGGCCCTTGATCTTGCCGCTGTTCAGGCGCTGCATGGCCTGCTTGGCCAATGGCCGCTCCACAGCCACAAAGGCCTGGAAGTCGAAGATGGCGATCTTGCCCACCTGCTTGCCCGGGATCCCGGCATCGCCGGTCAGCGCACCCAGGATGTCGCCCGGACGCAGCTTGTCCTTGCGCCCGGCTGCGATGCACAGCGTGCTCATCAGTGGCAGCAGCGGCTCGCCCTTGTTCTTCAGGCTGTCCAGCTGGTCCCAGCGCAGCGGGCTTTTCTGCAGGTCTTCGATGGCCTGGGCACGGTGGCCTTCGGCTGGCGCCACCAGGCTGACTGCAACACCTTTCTCACCGGCACGGCCGGTACGGCCCACGCGGTGTACGTGAATCTCGGCATCACGCGCCAGCTCGACGTTGATGACCATGTCCAGGCCGTCGATATCCAGGCCGCGGGCCGCCACGTCAGTGGCCACCAGTACCGAGCTGCTGCGGTTGGCGAACATGGTCAGCACCTGGTCGCGGTCACGCTGCTCCAGGTCGCCGTGCAGGGCCTGGGCGACGATGCCCTTGGCGGTCAGGTGGGCAACCACGTCCTCGCACTGCTGCTTGGTGAAGCAGAACGCCACGCACGATTGCGGGCGATAGTGGCCAAGCACACGGGTGACGGCTTCCAGACGTTGCTGCGGGTCGATCTCGATGAAACGCTGCTCGATCTGGTTGTCGGCGTGCAGGCTTTCGACCTTGACCTGCTGCGGCTTGCGCATGAAGTCGGCGGCCAGCTGCTCGATGCCAGCCGGGTAGGTGGCCGAGAACAGCAGGGTCTGACGACGCGAAGGGGTCTTGCCGATGATGCTGGCGATGGCATCGAAGAAACCCATGTCGAGCATGCGGTCGGCTTCGTCCAGCACCAGTGTGTTCAGGCCGTCGAGCACCAGGGTGCCCTTGTCCAGATGCTGCTGGATGCGCCCCGGAGTGCCGACGATGATGTGAGCACCGTGCTCCAGCGAGGCGATCTGCGGGCCCAGCGACACGCCGCCGCAGAGGGTGAGGATCTTGATGTTGTCCTCGGCCCGGGCCAGGCGGCGCAGCTCCTTGGCCACCTGGTCGGCCAGCTCGCGGGTCGGGCACAGCACCAGCGCCTGGCAGCCGAAGTAGCGCGGGTTGATCGGGTTGAGCAGGCCGATGCCGAAGGCGGCGGTCTTGCCACTGCCGGTCTTGGCCTGGGCGATCAGGTCCTGGCCGCGCAGGATGACGGGCAGGCTCTGGGCCTGAATCGGCGTCATCGAGGCGTAGCCGAGGGCGTCCAGGTTGGCCAGCATGGCGGTGGACAGCGGCAAGGTGGCAAAGGCGGTGGATTCGGTGGTCACGAGGCGGGCCTGCGGTGCGAAGCGAAAAATGCCGCACAGTCTACCAGCCTCATGGCCATTCGCCCTACGACTCCATGTGTTGTTCCGGACGACGGGCACGCCTTCCGTCCGTCGGCGACAGTTGCAGGAAGATCGCCGCCGCCAGCATGGCCATCACGCCGATGGTGACGAAGGTCAGCTGGAACGCGCCCAGGGTGGTCTCCACGCCCTCGGCGCTACCTGCCGCGGTGAAACCGCCGAGCAAGGCACCGGCGCAGGCCACGCCGAGGCTCAGCGACAGCTGCGCGACCACTGACAGCAGGCTGTTGCCGCTGCTGGCGCTGGCGTCGTCGAGGTCGATCAGGGTCACCGTGTTCATCGCCGTGAACTGCATCGAGTTGACCGCGCCAAGCAGGGCCAGTTGCACCAGCAGCAGGGCATACGGCGTCTGCTCGTCGACCAGGCCCAGGCTGGCCAGCAGGATGCCCAGCAGCAAAGTGTTGCCGGTCAGCACGATGCGATAGCCCAGCCGCTCGATCAAGGGTCGGGCGACGGACTTGGCGAGCATCGCCGAGGCGGCCAGCGGAATCATGCTCATGCCGGCCTGGGCCGGCGAATAGCCCAATGCTACCTGCAACAGCAGCGGCACCAGGAACGGCAAGGCACCGCTGCCCAGCCGCGAGAACAGGTTGCCGAGGATGCCGATGGCGAAGGTACGCACGCGGAACAGGCTCGGCGAGAACAGCGGCTCCGGGTCGCGCCCGGCGCGCAGCCAGTAGGCCGCCAGGCAGGCCATGCCGGCGAACAGCAGCAACATCACCCGCAGGTGCGGCAGGTGAAGCTCGCCCAGGCCTTCCATGGCAATGGTGATCAGCACCATCGCCGCGCCGAACAGGATGAAGCCAGGCGTGTCGAAGCGGGTGCGTTCAGCGCCGCGCAGGTCGGGGATGAACTTCCAGACTGCGTAGCAGCCGACCAGGCCAACGGGCAGATTGAGCAGGAAGATCCAGTGCCAGCTGAGGATCTCCACCAGCCAGCCGCCCAGGGTCGGGCCCAGCAGCGGGCCGAGCAGGCCGGGGATGGTGATGAAGCTCATGATCCGCACCAGCTCGGTGCGTGGGTAGGCGCGCAGCACCACCAGGCGCCCGACCGGCAGCATCAGTGCGCCGCCCAGGCCCTGCACGACGCGGGCGAAGATCAGGAAACCGAGGCTGTTGGCCATGGCACACAACAGCGAGCCGAAGCTGAACAGCAGGATGGCGCTGAAGAAGATGCGCTTGGTGCCGAAGCGGTCGGCGATCCAGCCGGAGGCGGGGATCAGCAAGGCCACGGTAAGCATGTAGGCGATGATCACGCCCTGCATGCGCAGTGGGTCTTCGGCCAGCGAGCGGGCCATGGCCGGCAGGGCGGTGTTGAGGATGGTGCCGTCCAGGGACTGCATGAAGAAGGCGATGGCCACTACCCAAGGGATCCAGCGGGCGGTGACAGGGTCCAGCGGTGCGCGTTCAGGCATGACTTCCTCGTTTGTCAGTGCCGGCCTCTTCGCGGCTAAAGCCGCTCCCACAAGGGTTATGCGACTTCTGTGGGAGCGGCTTTAGCCGCGAAGAGGCCGGCAAGTCCCATCACAATGTCAGGGTCAGCCCTTTGACCAGCGCCCCCGGCAAATGGCTCGACCCGGTGCTGCGTTGCCCATAGGTGCTGGTCGACAAGATCATCTCGCGCTCCTGGGTCAGGTCCTCCAGCTGGCTGCCCAGCAGGCTGTACAGGCTGTCATCGAAACGCATGGTGCTCACCGGCCCCTGGATCTCGCCGTTCTCCACCCAAAAGGTGGCGAAACGGGTCAGCCCGGTCATGCGTGCCGCTGGCAGGTCAGAGTAGTTCAGGTACCACAGGTTGCTGATGTACAGCCCGGTTCCGAGCCGCTCAAGGATCTGCTCGCTGGGCAAGTTGCCCGGCGCCAGGCTCAGCGCGCACGGCGACTCGTAGCTGTCGGCGCCATTGGCCCGCAACTCGAATTCCGCTGCGCTGCGGGCACTGACCAGCCGCTGCATTGCATTACCCTGCTGAATGAGTGGCACGTCCAGGCGCGGTGAGCCCTCGTCGGAGAATGCCGGGCTCAGCGAGCCGCTGACCTGTTCGCTGAAGCTCACCAGCGGGTGCAGTCGCGCATCGCCGCTGTACAGGCGCTGCAGCGCGCTGTTGCCGGTGGCCAGGGCCTGTGCGGAAAAACCACCCCAGCAAAGCATGCCGGCGATCTCGTCCATGGCCGCTGGTGCCAGGTAAGCGCGGTAGCTGCCGGGCTTGAGGGTCACTGCCGGGCGACCGAGGAAACCCAGCTGTTGCCGAGCCAGGCGCAGGCGGGCGGTGAAGTCGTCGGCGCTCCAGAGTTGGCCGGCATAGTTGGCCTTCACCGCCTCGCCGTTTTCGTGGAACAGGCTCCAGTCGACGTTGAAACTGTTGGCCTGGTGCCAGCCAATCGCCCCGAACGAGCTGGCGAAGCCGCGGCAGATCGGGCCGGCGGCGTAGATGCCGACCAGGTCCAGGTCGCCGGTCTCGCGTTCGAGCAGGGCCAGCACTTCGTTCAGCGCAGGTAACGGCTGCTCCTGCTGGCTAAGGCTGTGCCATGCGCTTTCGTCCAGGCTCAGATACGGGTCGACGGCCAGCAATGGCAGGGTCTGGCGCAACTGCTCCAAGGCTGTAAGCAAGCGTTGCTGGTCAAGTTGCGCGTCGCCACTCAGGGTCACCTGCTGTTCCGCCTGGCGGCCATCGCGGATCAACCGCAGTTGCGCGCTGGCCTGGCTTACCTCGCCAGCCTGGCGCACCTTGGCGTGGTTGAAACGCACGAATTGCGACTGCTCTGCACTGTAACCGAGAGTGAAGTGCTCGTCGGCCTTCAGGGCCTGGCGCACATCCGCGATCAGGGCTTCGAAAATGTGTTTCATCAGGCGTCTCCTCCGAAAACGTCGATCTGGCGGAACACGCAGGCGGGCGAAGCATGCCCGACCCGCACCACCTGGTTGGGCTCGCCCTTGCCGCAGTTGGGTGTACCCAGAACCTGGAAGGTGCTGCGGTCGCCGACCGCCGCAAGGTTGCGCCAGAACTGTGCGGAGATGCCGCGGTAGTTGGGGTTCTTGACGATGCCCTTGAGCTCGCCGTTTTCGATCAGTTGGCCCCATTCGCAGCCGAACTGGAACTTGTTGCGCGCATCGTCGATGGACCAGGAACGGTTGGTGCGCATCAGGATGCCGTGCTCGATGCCCTGGATCAGCTGGTCGAGGGACTGGTCGCCCGGCTCGATATTGAGGTTGGCCATGCGGTCGATCGGCGCGCGGTTCCAGCCGCAGGCACGGCTGTTGGCAACGCCGTCCAGGCCAGAGCGGAACTGCGACAGCGCGCCGCCCAGCGGGCGTAGCAGCAGGCCATCGCGGATCAGGAACTGCTTGCTGGCTTCTGTGCCGTCGTCATCAAAGCTGTAGCTGGCCAGTTCTTCGCCGATGGTTGGGTCGAAGGTCACATTGAGCAATTCGGAGCCGTACCGCAGGTGGCCGAAGTCGCTGGCTTTGACGAAGCTGGTACCAGCGTAGTTGCGCTCGTCGCCGAGGATGCGGTCCATCTCCAGCGGGTGGCCGATGGATTCGTGAATCTGCAGCATCATCTGGTCGGGCATCAGCAGCAGGTCGCGTGCGCCGCTGGGGGTGTTCGGCGCCAGCAGCAGTTGCAGTGCCTGATCGGCGACCTGGTGGGCAGCGCCGACCAGGCCACAGCGCTCGACGATTTCGAAGCCGCCTTGCTGGCCGAAGTTGTCACGGCCCAGGCTGCGGCTCTGGCTGTCCTGGCCGTCGCTGGCGGTGACACTCAGGCCTGGGAACAGGAAACGCTGGGCATGGCGCAGTTCGGCGCCAGCCGAGTTCAGGTAGGTCTGCTCGACCAGGCTCAGGCCCAGGCTGGCCTGCCAGTCCACCAGGCGGCTGTCTTTGGGCACGCTGGCTGATTCGGCGGCGAGCAGGCCAAGGCAGTCGGCCAGGCTCGGTACCGGCTGGTCGAAGTTGGGTGAGATGTGGTCGTGGCGAGCGCTGGTCGCCGGCTGCTCGCTCAGGTCGAGCAAGCTGTACGGAGCGATCTGTCGCGCCAGTGCCTCGGCCTGTTCCAGTGCCCGTTGCAGGCCGGCCTGTGACAGGTCGGCGGTGGCCGCGTACGCTTCCACGCCATTGACCCGCACCGTAAGCATGGCGCCCTCGTCGTGGCTGAAGACGGGCGGCTCAGCCACATTGCGGCGAACCGAAAGCGCCTGGTGCGACTGTTTCACATGGCGCAGGGAAAACAACTCGGCCGTACTGCGCAGCGCAGCAAAGCGCTGGCGCAGCAGGGCGCTGGAATCAAACATCTGGAAGCCTCCGTTTTCACGGTGGCTCCCCCTAGAACCACCCGTCTTGCATGGCGAGGCACGTGTCGTCGCGTGCCTCGAGCAATGCCAGGTCATTATGGCAGGCGGGGATTTCCCAGGTCAGGAAATAACGCGCGGCCTGCAGTTTGCCAAGGTAGAAGTCGCGGTCGGCGGGGTTGCTGTCGAGCACGCCTAGTTCGGCGTGGATGGCCTGTTCCAGCCAGCGCCAGCCGATCACACAGTGGCCGAAGACCTTGAGGTACAGGGCGGAATTGGCCAGGGCGCCAGCGACCTTGCCCTGGGCTAGATCGCCAAGCAGCGCCAGGGTTACCGATTGCAGCCGGTTGACCAGTTGCTCCAGCGGCTGGCGCAGGGTGTCCAGGCCTGGGTGATGGCTGGCGCGTTCGGCAGTGGCGGCGATCAGGCGGATCAGCTGCTTGAGGCCGGCACCGTTGTTCTGCGCCAGCTTGCGGCCCAGCAGATCTAGCGACTGGATGCCCTCGGTGCCTTCGTGGATCGGGTTCAGGCGGTTGTCGCGGTAGTACTGCTCCACCGGATACTCGCGGGTGTAGCCGTGGCCGCCGAGAATCTGGATCGCCAGTTCGTTGGCCTTGAGGCAGAAGGCCGAGGGCCAGGACTTGACGATCGGGGTCAGCAGGTCGAGCAACTCCTGGGCCTGCTTGCGTGCGTTTTCGTCGCTGGCGGTGTGGGTGTCATCGAAGAGTCGTGCGGCATACAGGCCCAGGTCGAAGGCGCCTTCCACATAAGCCTTCTGCGCCAGCAGCATGCGCTTCACATCGGTGTGCTCGATGATCGGCACGGCCGGGCTCTGCGGATCTTTGTTGTCCACCAGGCGGCCCTGCGGCCGCTGGCGGGCGTATTCCAGCGAGTACAGATAGCCTGCGTAGCCAAGCATCACCGCGCCCATGCCGACGCCGATGCGTGCTTCGTTCATCATCTGGAACATGCACGCCAGGCCCTGATGCGGCTGGCCGACCAGGTAACCGACGCACTGGCCGTTGTCGCCAAAGTTCAGCGCGGTGGAGGTGGTGCCGCGCCAGCCCATCTTGTGGAACAGCCCGGCCAGCAGCACGTCGTTGCGCGGGCCACGGCTGCCGTCGTGGTTGACCAGGTACTTCGGCACGATGAACAGCGAAATGCCCTTAACGCCGGGCGGTGCGTCCGGCAGCTTGGCCAGTACCATGTGCACGATGTTTTCCGACAGTTCGTGGTCGCCGCCAGAGATGAAGATCTTGTTGCCCTTGAGCCGGTAAGTGCCATCGCCAGCGGGTTCGGCGCGGGTGCGGATATCCGCCAGCGACGAACCGGCATGGGGCTCGGTCAGCGCCATGGTGCCGAAGTAGCGACCTTCGATCATCGGCTGCAGGTACAGGCGCTTCTGTTCCTCGGTGCCGAAGCTTTCGATCAGGTTCGCCGCGCCCATGGTCAGGAACGGGTAGGCCGTGGTGCCGGCGTTGGCTGCCTGGAAATGGGCGAAGCAGGCTTGCGAGACCAGGCTGGGCAACTGCATGCCGCCGACTTCGAAGTCGCGGTTGGCGTTGAGGAAGCCGGCTTCAAGGAAGGCATCGACGGCGGGCTTCACCTCGGGGATCAGCTCGGCGCGGCCGTCCACGTAGCGCGGCTCGTTTTCGTCGGCCTTCCGGTTGTGCGGGGCGAAGAACTTCTCGGCGATGGTGCGTGCGGTGGCCAGGGCGGCATCGAAGGTTTCGCGGCTGTGCTCGGCGAAACGCGGGCGTTGGGTCAAGGCTTCGGCGTTGAGGACTTCGTAGAGTTCGAAGGCGAGGTTGCGGGGGCTGAGCAGGGTCTCGGGCATGGGGGCGGTCCTGAGGCGGGATGCTTCGAGTCTAGGGGGTTGTGAGGGGGTAAGGGGAGGTTAATAGGTTTGGGTGATATGGCTATAGAAGGTGCAATGAAAACCTAGTGGTCTGGTGTTCGTGATAACAGCCCTAAAAAGAGAAATTTCCTACAACTTTTTCGGAAGCTCTCATAGGGCATCGTCGAGCGGAATAATGTAAATGTCAGTCTTTTGTACGGAAGGATTGGCAATGAAAGACTTGGTTCGCTGGTCAAAGGTAAAAAAAGAACAACTATGCAGGGTCGAAGATCCATTTTTTTCGACATCCATAATTAGAGAGTACTTGAAAAGCATGCGCTATGTGCAAAAGATACATGGCGTGAGCGATCTCCTAAGAGAGTGTGGATTGTATGACCCGCTTAATCTGGATAGCATTCAAATTGATAGGGTGCTCAGTCGGGTTGCATCAGGTGAATGGATGCTCATTCGAAATGAGGCTTTCAAGCCGATAGATCTTGAAGGGAATTGGTATGCAAAGATGTGCAGCAATAGATTCGATACTGACAGGTTGCTTAACACTATATCGACTACGATGGGTCCGGGTAAATGGAAAATAGTAGATATACGGGTTAATAAATTTGCTTCCAGTGCTGCTTTTGTTGCTAATTTTCTGGCGTCGAGAGGGGATGAGGGCCGGATTTTCTTATCCTCAGGGAAAGATTTTGCAAACACGACAAGGACGGTAACTCAGAGATGGGTGCCGCTTGGGAATGAGGAGCGCGATTTCACGTCGTCCTCTGCAATTCATCGATATGGGGAGGAGCATAAGATTACGCAAATCTATGTGGAAGCTGACGATGCTTGGGATATTTCGGGATCTTCATGGCATTGGCGGCCAGTCGTCGCAGATGAGGAATACGAGTTCAAAGGCAAATGATGTGGAGTCCAAAATTGAAGCGTTTCGTTGAGTTGTTTTGGGGGGGGATGGATGCCTTTTACATTTTCTTTGTTGTGCTTGGTAGTTTCAATAGAGGTGTGACGCCCTTCGTGAGTGACTTCAAGTCTGCCCTCGAAAGCATGGAGCATTGGGGGGGAGGGCTTGAGTTTATGGTGTGGATGGGGCTTGTTGCCCAGGTCTCAATTATAGCTAGTAGTCTATTGCTTTTTCTTGGCAGGGTTTCGGGAGTTTACCTGGCTGCCATTCAACTTCCTTTTCGAGTCTTCTTTGTAATTCCGTCCTTTGCGTTGATTTTACTTTTGCCTGATGTCAGTACGTGGGTTTGGTTGAGTTTGATCGCTGCCTCTGAAGGGGCTAAAGCTTGGAGCCTTTGGTGGCTGTGGAGAAGGCGTGGGTGAAAGTAGAAAGGAGGGGGTATGCGGGATGGCCGCGATGACAGCCATGAAACCCGAGAACGATTGAAGGGGGCTGTTGGTACATTTATCGATAACGGGCTCTGAGTTTGCCTTTAGCAGTGAACACACCCGTCATGGCGCGGAATGCTTTGGCCTCAGCCGGATTGTCGGCGAGTATCTGGGCTAGCTGTCGAATGCGCTGAGCAGATTCTATGTACGGTTTATCAGTCTTCGGCTTGTTGGGGGCTTCTGCAGCCATTCCGACCTCTAATGGGTCGCGCAGGTTTGCGATCATGATAAACCTCAAGAAGTGATCGTTGGATTTGCCAGTGTAAAGTTCCCGAGAATCCTGAAAAATCTCAGATCTTTACTGTACCTTGTAGTCCATTTCCGAAAGTCACTCCCAGCTCATCAAAACCATGCGCCCATAAAAAAGGAGAGCCGAAGCTCTCCTTTTTTATCAACCACCCATGGCCTCAGCCAATGGTCATCAGGCTGGCATTACCACCCGCCGCCGCCGTGTTCACACTCACCGCCCGTTCGATCACCAGGCGCTCCAGGGCAATCTGGTGATCGCCGCTGGACAGCCCATGCACACCGACGATCGCACCCGCGCGCTTGGCCACCTGCTGGCATACGCCGCGCAGCTGGTCCGAGTCGCCATGGTGGATCACGGCGTCGAACGCCACTTCGTCCTTGTTCCAGTCCGCCACCAGCTTGACCTTGGCCTGCAGCTCACGCGGCAGGCGGCCGCGCAGGGCTTTGCCTGGCTCGCTGTCAGCCCACACCGCCGAGCTACCCACCGCCAGCACGGCAGCGAACTGTGCCAGCAGGTCGGCTTCGTTGTCTGCCAGGCACAGCACATGCTCGCGCGGCAGGATGGTGTAGGTGTTGCGCTCACCGGTCGGGCCTGGCAGCAGGCGGGCGATGCCGCTCTGCGACTGGCCGGCGAACTGGCTGCACAGGGCGGCCAGTTCGGCCTGCTGGTTGCTCTCGGCCCAGGCCTTGAGAACGTGCAGCGGCTTGATCAGCTGGTCGTGCAGGGCACGGTCCGGCTGGCCGTCGCCATCCTGCTGCTGGAAGTGGCGGCCAATGGCGTCGGCCGGGCGGGTCGACAGCAGGCGGTACAGGTACAGCGGGCCGCCGGCTTTCGGGCCGGTGCCGGACAGGCCTTCACCACCGAATGGCTGCACGCCCACCACGGCGCCAACGATGTTGCGGTTGACGTACATGTTGCCGGCGTTGGCGGTCTCCACCACCTTGGCGATGGTCTCGTCGATGCGGGTATGTACGCCGAGGGTCAGGCCATAGCCGGAAGCGTTGATCTGTTCGATCAGCTGGTCCAGGTTGCGGCGGTTGTAGCGCACCACGTGCAGCACCGGGCCGAAGATTTCACGCTTCAGTTCGTCGAAGCTGTCCAGCTCGATCAGGGTTGGCATGACGAAGGTGCCGCGCTTGATCTCGGCCGCATCGGCGATTGCGACTTGATAGACCGTGCGGCCTTTCTCGCGCATGCCCTGGATGTGCTTCTCGATACCGGCCTTGGCTTCGGCGTCGATCACCGGGCCGATGTCCACGGCCAGGCGGTCCGGGCAGCCCAGGCGGCTTTCGGCCATGGCGCCCTTGAGCATTTCGATTACGCGGTCGGCGGAGTCTTCCTGCAGGCACAGCACGCGCAGGGCCGAGCAGCGCTGGCCGGCGCTGTCGAAGGCCGAGGACACCACGTCGATCACCACCTGTTCGGTGAGTGCCGAGGAGTCGACGATCATGGCGTTCTGGCCGCCAGTTTCGGCGATCAGCGGGATTGGGCGGCCCTGGTTGTCCAGGCGGCCAGCGACATTGCGCTGGAGCAGGCGGGCAACTTCGGTGGAGCCTGTGAACATCACGCCTTTGACGCGCTCGTCACCGACCAGCCCGGCACCGACAGTCTCGCCGCGGCCTGGCAGCAGTTGCAGCACGCCTTCCGGAATACCGGCTTCCAGCAGCAGGCGCACGGCCTGGGCGGCGATCAGCGGCGTCTGTTCGGCAGGTTTGGCCAGTACCGGGTTGCCGGCCGCCAGGGCAGCGGCAACCTGGCCAGTGAAGATTGCCAGCGGGAAGTTCCACGGGCTGATGCACACCACAGGACCCAGCGGGCGGTGGGCGTCGTTGCTGAAGTCATTGCGTGCCTGCACCGCGTAGTAGCGCAGGAAGTCCACGGCTTCGCGCACTTCGGCGATGGCGTTGGCGAAGGTCTTGCCGGCTTCGCGGATGAGCAGGCCCATCAGCGGCTGGATTTCGGCTTCCATCAGGTCGGCGGTGCGCTCGAGGATCGCGGCACGCTCGGCTGGCGGGGTGGCCTGCCAGATCGGTGCGGCGTTCAGCGCGCACTGGATGGCATTGTCGACGTCGGCGACTGTGGCTTCCTGGACGTGGCCGACCACGTCACGGTGGTCTGCCGGATTCAGGACTGGCACGGCAGCAGCCTCACTGGCGGCGCAGGCCAGCAGCGGGGTAGCTTTCCAGTCGTTGTTGGCCGTGGCCAGCATGGCGCAGGACAGCGACGCCAGGCGGTGTTCGTTGGCCATGTCGATACCGGCCGAGTTGGCCCGCTCGCTGCCATACAGCTCACGCGGCAGCGGGATGCGCGGGTGCGGCAGGCCGATGCTGCCTTCCTGGGTACCCATGCGTTCGATGCTGGCGACCGGGTCGGCGACCAGTTCCTGGATGGAAATCGAGTGGTCGGCGATGCGGTTGACGAACGAGGTGTTGGCGCCGTTTTCCAGCAGGCGGCGGACAAGGTAGGCCAGCAGGGTTTCGTGAGTACCGACCGGGGCGTACACGCGGCATGGGCGGTTCAGCTTGCCGTCGGCGACCTTGCCTACAACCTGTTCGTACAGCGGTTCACCCATGCCGTGCAGGCACTGGAACTCGTACTGGCCCGGGTAATAGTTCTGACCGGCGATGTGGTAGATGGCCGACAGGGTGTGGGCGTTGTGGGTGGCGAACTGCGGGTAGATGGCTTCTGGCACGGCCAGCAGCTTGCGGGCACAGGCGACGTAGGACACGTCGGTGTACACCTTGCGGGTGTAGACCGGGTAGCCTTCCAGGCCTTCGACCTGGGCGCGCTTGATTTCGCTGTCCCAGTAGGCGCCTTTCACCAGGCGGATCATCAGGCGGTGGCGGCTGCGCTTGGCCAGGTCGATGACGTAGTCGATCACGTACGGGCAGCGCTTCTGATAGGCCTGGATGACGAAGCCGATACCGTTCCAGCCCGCCAGGGCCGGCTCGAAGCACAGGCGCTCGAGCAGGTCGAGGGACAGCTCCAGGCGGTCGGCTTCCTCGGCGTCGATGTTCAGGCCGATGTCATATTGCTTGGCCAGCAGGGTCAGCGATAGCAGGCGCGGGTACAGCTCTTCCATCACGCGCTCGTACTGGGCGCGGCTGTAGCGCGGGTGCAGCGCCGACAGCTTGATCGAGATGCCCGGCCCTTCATAGATACCGCGGCCATGGGAGGCCTTGCCGATCGAGTGGATCGCCTGCTCGTAGGAGGCCAGGTACTTCTGCGCGTCGTGTTCGGTCAGTGCGGCTTCGCCGAGCATGTCGTAGGAATAACGGAAGCCCTTGGCTTCGAAGCGGCTGGCATTGGCCAGGGCTTCGGCGATGGTTTCGCCGGTGACGAACTGCTCGCCCATCAGGCGCATGGCCATGTCGACGCCCTTGCGGATCATCGGTTCGCCGCTCTTGCCGATGATGCGGGTGAGCGAGGAGGTGAGGCCGGCTTCATTATGGGTGGAGACCAGCTTGCCAGTCAGCAGCAGGCCCCAGGTGGCGGCGTTGACGAACAGCGACGGGCTATTGCCCAGGTGTGGCTGCCAGTTGCCGTTGCTGATCTTGTCGCGGATCAGGGCATCGCGGGTACCTTTGTCGGGGATGCGCAGCAGGGCTTCGGCCAGGCACATCAGTGCCACGCCTTCCTGGGACGACAGGGAGAACTCCTGCAGCAGGCCCTGGACGATACCGGCACGGCCACCAGCACTCTTCTGGTTACGCAGTTTTTCGGCGATGCCGGCAGCCAGCTTGTTGGTGGCTTCGGCCAGTGGCGCGCTCAGGCGCGCCTGCTCCAGCAGCATCGGCACCACTTCCTGCTCGGGGCGACGGTAGGCGGCGGTGATCGCCGAACGCAGTACCGACTGCGGCAGGATGCTCTCGGCAAATTCGAGGAAGCACTGGTGGGCGTGGTCTGCCTGGACTTCGCCTGCATCATCGGCCAGGTTGTTGGCGTGACCGTTGAGTTCGGTCAGGGTGGCGCCACCCTCGAGCTTCTCCAGGTAATTGAAGATCGCTTGCTTGATCAACCAGTGCGGCGTGCGGTCGATGGACTGCGCAGCTGCCTTGAGTCGCTCACGGGTCGGGTCGTCAAGTTTGACCCCAAGGGTGGTCGTCGCCAATTTCTTATCCTCATTATTGCCACGGTTGTGGCTTAAGCTGCGCCAAGATTAGCTGTAGCCGTTTTCGGGTGCAACCAGGTGCAACCCCATTTTTTTAAGGAAAAGGTGCAACTCGTCTGAGGAAGCTTCCTACAGATTAGAAAGCGTTCATAACGGTGCGTTTTCTTATGAAAAATCGTGTTTTTGCTCCAAAAGGGAGCAAAAAACCGGATTTCTTACAAAGCGCACGGGCGGGTGCAACTTGCAAATGAAAAATGGTTGCACCGACTTTGCGTTGTTGCATAGCATTCGCCGCCTGGGTGCAACCATCGTCAAGACGGTTGCGCATGAGATAAAAACAAACGCCAGGGCACACGCATGGGCAATCCACTAACGATCACCTTCGTGATCTACATCGCGGCAATGGTGCTGATCGGTCTCGCGGCCTATCGCTCCACCAAGAACCTTTCCGACTACATCCTCGGCGGTCGCAGCCTGGGTAGCGTGGTCACCGCGCTCTCCGCCGGTGCTTCCGACATGAGCGGCTGGCTGCTGATGGGCCTGCCGGGTGCCATCTACTTCTCCGGCCTTTCCGAGGCCTGGATCGCCATCGGCCTGACCGTAGGCGCTTACCTGAACTGGCTGTTCGTCGCTGGCCGTCTGCGCGTGCAGACCGAGCACAACGGCGATGCGCTGACCCTGCCGGACTATTTCTCCAGCCGCTTCGAAGACCATAGCGGTTTGCTGCGGATCATCTCGGCGATCGTCATCCTGGTGTTCTTCACCATCTATTGTGCCTCTGGCATCGTTGCGGGTGCGCGCCTGTTCGAAAGCACCTTCGGCATGTCGTATGAAACCGCCCTGTGGGCCGGTGCTGCGGCTACCATCGCTTATACCTTCATCGGTGGCTTCCTGGCGGTCAGCTGGACTGACACCGTGCAAGCCTCGCTGATGATCTTCGCACTGATCCTCACCCCGATCATCGTGCTGATCTCGACGGGTGGCTTCGACACCACCTTCCTGGCCATCGAGGCGCAGAACCCTGCGCACTTCGACATGTTCAAGGGTGCAACCTTCATCGGCATCATTTCGCTGATGGGCTGGGGCCTGGGTTACTTCGGCCAGCCGCACATCCTGGCGCGTTTCATGGCCGCCGACTCGGTCAAGTCGATCGCCAAGGCGCGTCGCATCTCCATGACCTGGATGATCCTGTGCCTGGCCGGTACCTGCGCCGTGGGCTTCTTCGGTATCGCCTACTTCTCGGCGCACCCTGACCTGGCCGGCCCGGTCACCGAGAACCATGAGCGCGTGTTCATCGAGCTGGCCAAGATCCTGTTCAACCCGTGGATCGCTGGTGTGCTGCTGTCAGCCATCCTGGCGGCGGTGATGAGCACCCTGAGCTGCCAGCTGCTGGTCTGCTCCAGTGCCCTGACCGAGGACTTCTACAAGGCCTTCCTGCGCAAGAACGCTTCGCAAGGTGAGCTGGTGTGGGTCGGCCGCCTGATGGTGCTGGCCGTGGCCCTGATCGCCATTGCCATGGCGGCCAACCCGGAAAACCGCGTGCTGGGCCTGGTGGCCTACGCCTGGGCCGGTTTCGGTGCGGCTTTCGGCCCGGTGGTGCTGATTTCGGTGCTGTGGAAAGGCATGACCCGCAACGGCGCGCTGGCCGGTATCGTGGTGGGTGCGCTGACCGTGATCCTGTGGAAGAACTTCGACACGCTCGGCCTGTACGAAATCATCCCGGGCTTCCTGTTCGCCAGCATTGCCATCGTTCTGGTGAGCAAGCTGGGCAGCCCGTCGCGGGCAATGGTGCAGCGCTTCGAAACCGCTGATGCGGCGTATCACGCTGACAAGTGATGCTTTACCAGCAGTCGGGCCTGGCGCTGCCTGCTGGTTGTGATCTGTCGGGCATTGGCCCGGTAAACGCAAGCGGCCCGAACAATCTGATTGTTCGGGCCGCTTGCGTTATTAGTGAAGTGTATTTACAGGGTGAACTTCACTCGGGTCGCTTCGAACGCGCCGGCTTCCCTTGGGCGGATCAGTGCGTCGTATTCACCGGCGGCGTATTCGCCCACGGTCACCGCCCAGGTTGTACCGGTCGAGCTTGGTACGACCAGGTTGTCAGTGCTGCCGTCGGGCTTGGTGATTTCAAGCATGGCAGTGTATGGCGCATTGGCGATGCCGAGGTCGCCGTGCAGTAGTGGTGTCGTGGTGTTGTCAAACTTGATGGAAGCTTTCATGCGAAGTGCTCCTTGGTGAGTGGGAGCACGATTGTTGGCTGGTGGGCCGCATCGGAGAACAGGGTAAAGCTGCCTGTGAATTGGGCGGCTGAAAGGGGTCGGGATGCCTCTGAAAGTGACCAACATACCTGACTGCACCCGCCTTACGAGGTAAACTTGCCACCCCCGCAGGAGTTGCCATGAACTATCGTCACGCCTTCCACGCCGGCAACCACGCCGACGTCCTCAAACATATCGTGCTGACCCGCCTCATCGCCCTGATGTCGCGCAAGGAGCAGCCATTCGCCTACATCGATACCCACGCCGGCCTCGGTCTGTATGACCTGCAGGGCGACCAGGCGACCCGCACCGGCGAGTACCTGGAGGGTGTCGCCCGCCTGTGGAACCGCGATGACCTGCCGGTCATGGCCGCAGACTACCTGCGTATCATCAAGCGCCTGAATGCCGATGGCGAACTGCGCTACTACCCGGGCTCGCCCGAGCTGGCGCGTCGCCTGATGCGCGAGCAGGATCGTGCGCTGCTCAACGAAAAGCACCCGGAAGACGGGCCGCTGCTCAAAGAGAACATGAAGAAGGACCCGCGCGTGGTCGTGCACCTGGGCGAAGGCTGGCATGTGCCGCGTGCCTTGCTGCCGGTGCAGGAGAAGCGGGCGATCATGCTGATCGACCCGCCATTCGAGCAGGCTGACGAGCTCAAGCGTTGCACCACCTCGATGAAAGAGGCGATCGGCCGCATGCGTCAGACCGTCGCGGCCATCTGGTATCCGATCAAGGACCAGCGCTCGCTGACCCGCTTCTACCAGGACCTGACCAGCACGGGTGCGCCGAAGCTGCTGCGGGTCGAGTTGTATGTGCACCATCAGGACAGTCCGCAGGGCCTCAACGGTTCTGGCCTGGCCATTGCCAATCCGCCGTGGGGGCTGGAGGAGGAGCTGCGCGAACTGCTGCCGTGGCTGGCCAAGGAGCTGGCGCAGACTGCCGGCAGCTTCCGCATGGACTGGCTGATCGCCGAATAAACGGCGCTGCGTTATAATCTCGCCTTTTAGCCGCCACCCGCCCATGAGGCCGCTGGCGCATCTCTACCGAATGAAGAGGCTAATCCCTTGGCATTGACGATTCTTGGCCTGTCCGGCGCCCTTAGCCATGACCCTTCCGCGGCCCTGTACATTGACGGCAAGCTGATTGCCGCCGCCGAAGAAGAGCGCTTCGTGCGTGACAAGCATGCGAAGAACCGCATGCCCTACGAGTCGGCGAAATTCTGCCTGGAACAAGCCGGCATCAAACCGTCCGACGTTGACGTGGTGGCCATTCCGTTCGCCCCGATCAGCCTGTTCGGCAAGGCCCGCTGGCACTACGCCAAGCGTTACTGGTACGCCCCGGATCGCGCCCTCGACGCGATCCTGATGGGCAACCGTCGCTACAAGCGTTACCGCAAGAAGATCGTCTGGTGCCTGGAGCAGCTGGGCTTCGACCCGAAGAAGATCAAGATCGAACCGGTCGAGCACCACCTGGCCCACGCCTCCAGCGCCTACCACTGCTCGGGCTTCAAGGAAAAGACCGCGATCCTCGGCATCGACGGCAAGGGTGAGTACGCCACCACCTTCTTCGGCTACGGCGAAAACGGCAAGATCCACAAGATCAAGGAATTCTTCGATCCGGACTCGCTGGGTGGCCTGTACGGCGCAATCACCGAATTCCTCGGTTTCGAGATGCTCGACGGCGAGTTCAAGGTCATGGGCATGGCGCCGTACGGCGACGCCAGCAAGTACGACTTCTCCCGCCTGGCCAGCTTCGAGAACGGCGAACTGGTGATCAACACCGAGTACGCCAACGTCATCGGCCTGCGCCGCCATAAAGAGAAGGGCAAGGGCTTCTACTTCTCGCCGAAGCTGATCGAATGGCTGGGGCCCAAGCGCGAAGGCGACATCGCCGACGAGCCGTACATCCACTACGCGGCCAGCATGCAGGCGTTGTTCGAGAAGATCGCTCTGCAGATGATCGACCACTACCTGGGCGACACCCTGCGTGAAACCGGCAAGCTGGCCTTCGCTGGCGGCTGCGCGCTGAACGTCAAGCTCAACCAGAAGATCATCGCCCGTCCTGACGTCAAGGAACTGTTCGTCCAGCCGGCTTCCGGCGACGCCGGTACCGCCGTCGGTGCTGCAGCCTACGTTTCCCACGCCCGTGGCGTGCCGGTCGAGAAGATGGAACACGTCTACCTCGGCCCTTCGTACTCCAATGAAGACGTGATCGCCGCCTGCGCCCGTCACCCGAACGCGCCGAAGTGGCGCAAGCTCGACGACATGCCGCAGCGTATCGCCAAGATCATGGTCGAAGGCAACCCGGTGGCATGGTTCCAGGGGCGCATGGAATTCGGCCCGCGTGCCCTGGGTGGTCGTTCGATCATTGGTTGCCCGAGCGTGCCGGGTGTAGCCAACCGCATCAACGAACAGATCAAGTTCCGCGAACGCTGGAGACCTTTCTGCCCGTCGATGCTCGACACCGTCGCCCCGCAGATGATCAAGGTCGACCACCCGGCGCCGTTCATGACCTTCACCTTCGAAGTGGCTGAAGAGTGGAAGACCCGTGTTCCGGAAGTGGTCCACGAGGACGGCACCTCGCGTGCCCAGGTGCTCAAGCGCGAATACAACCCGCGCTACTACGACATGATGAAGGCGCTGGAGGACCTGACCGGCAACGGTGTGTCGCTGAACACCTCGCTGAACCGCCGTGGTGAGCCGATGATCTGCTCGCCGACCGACGCCCTGAACATGTTCTTCGGTTCGGACCTGCAGTACCTGATCATGGAAGACATCCTGGTCGTCAAGGACGGCGCCGCCGCCTATGACCAGCCGCTCTGAAACGCGGATCCTGCAGTTCTGCCATGGCTATGACGGGCCGTTCCTCGATTGTGCCCGTCAGTACGCCAGCCTGTTCCAGGGCAGCGGCTACAAGGTCACCACCGTGTTCCTCACCGGCGCCGCCGACCCGCAGGTTGCGGCAGGTTGCGCGTCGGACGAGGTGCTGTTTCTCGAATTCAGCTCCAAGGCCGTGCGTGGCCTGAAGCTCGGCGCAATTCGCGCCCTGCGACGCATCGCGGCCGAGCGCAATTTCAGTTTCTGCATCGCTCACCGGTTCAAGCCGATCTATGTCGCACTGCTGGGCACCGGCTTGCCGGTGATCGGCGTGCACCATGCGTTTGGCGACTATGAGCGCAAGGGGCGGCGCCTGTTCGCCAACCTGTTCAGCAAGCGTCTGAGCCTGCTGGGTGTGTCGGATGCGGTGCGTGACGACATGCGCCGCTGCCTGCCTCAGTGGCCAGCCGAGCGTATCCAGACGCTGTACAACCGTATCGACATCGACGCCCTGCAAGCTGCCCTGGTACCCCGTGCCGAGGCCCGCAAGGCATTGGGCCTGGATGCCCAGGCATGGGTGGTCGGCAACGTCGGCCGCCTGCACCCCGACAAGGACCAGGCGACCTTGTTGCGTGGCTTTGCCGAGGCGCTGCCGGGCCTGCCGGCCGGCGCACGCCTGGCAATCCTTGGCAAGGGCCGCCTGGAGGCCAAGCTCAAGGCACAGGCTGCCGAGCTGGGCATTGCCGCGCAGGTGGACTTCCTCGGCCAGGTGCCGGATGCCCGCCGCTATTTCCAGGCCTTCGACGTGTTTGCCCTGAGCTCTGACCATGAGCCGTTCGGCATGGTCCTGCTCGAAGCCATGGTCGCCGGCGTGCCCGTGCTGGCCACGGCCTGTGGCGGTGCGCGTGAGGTGGTCGAGGGTGTTGGCGTGCTATTCCCGCTGGCCGATGCCGGGCAACTGGCGCAGGGCCTCAAGCACATGGCCGCGCTGGATGAGCAGCAACGTGAAGCCTGCGCCGCGCATATGCTGCGGCGCCTGCACGAGCGTTTCTCCGACCATGCCGTTCGCGAAGCATTCTGGCAGTTGCCACAGGTTCGTGCGCTGGTGGGGGAGGCTTGATGCTCAATCATATCCAGGCCTTCCGCGAGCGCGGTTGGCAGGCCATCGATGCGCCGACCTACGCGCAGGCGTGGGCACGTTTTGGTGGCAGTGTCGCGACGCACCCGTTGGTGGTCGAGCAACTGGCCGATCTGGCCCAGATTCCGGTGCGCTACCTGGGCTGGTACCAGGCGGGTGAGCTCAAAGCCGCCCTTCCCACCTGGGGGCGTCATCTGGCGTTGTCCAAGGAGGTGCTCAAGCGTGCCGGCAAGAAGGCCCTGTTCGACCTTGGCAATGCCGAGCTCATCCTGCCGGCGGCGGCAGACGCCGGCGCACCGTTGCGCCACACCGCACGCTACCTTTCCGAGCTGAACCAGGGCCGCTTCAGTGGCCTCAAGGTGCAGAAAGAGCAGTTGGCCATGGCCCGCGCCCATGAAGACCTGTCGAAGAAGTTCCGCTACAACCAACGCCGCGAATTGCGCCTGTTGGAAGAAGCGGGCGGCGTGGTGCGTCCGATCAGCGACTTCAGCGCGCAGCAGATCGCCGCCATGTACTGCGACCTGTTCCAGCGCCGCTGGGGCTTCCCGGCCACCGGTGCCGAGCGCATGGCTGATGTGCTGGAGCGCCTGCGCGAGCTGCTGATCGGCTCGGTGCTGATGCTCGACGACAAGCCAATCGCCATCCAGCTGGTGTATCGCGTCGAAGCGCCTGAGTGGATCAGCGTCGAGTACATCAACGGCGGTGTCGATCCGGAAACCAAGGCCTTCAGCCCGGGTAGCGTGTTGAGCTTCCTCAATACCCAGGCGGCCTGGGAAGATGCCCGGGCGCGCAACAAGCCGCTGCGCTTCTCGTTCGGCCGTGCCGACCGGGAGTACAAGGACCGGTGGTGCAACCCTGTGCCGGTATTCCAGGCGTGAGCCGCAAGCAGCAGTTGCTCAAGCGCCATCGGCGCAACAAACGCCTGGGCTTGCTGGCCAGTCTGGTGGCGCTGGTGGCGTTGGGTGTCTTCACCTGGTGGTGGCTGCCGCTGTTGCTGCTGCCGCTGCTCTGGGCTGCCCACGAAGCCTGGTTCGCCGACCACCTGTTCTATGCGCCCGGCGAGGATTACGCCTACCGCTTCGGCGAGCTGAGCCGCGAAGCACCGGTCGTGCTGCGCGACGGGCTGCTCAAGGTGGACGCGGCAATGCAGGGCGATGAAACCCTGGTGCTTGAAGTGCGGGTGAAAAGTAGTTGGCTGGGACGCTTCCTCGATCCGCGGGTCGAGTTGAGCGGCGGCGAATGCACTGACCGGCAAACCTTCGAGCGCGGTGTTGATGGGCTGCGTTTCCTCAACCTCACCGGGTTGGCGACACCTCTGCAAGCCGGCACACTGCGCCTGCGCGGTCGGCACTGCCGGCTGTTGGGTGAGCCACGCCTGTGGATAACGCCCAGCATCGAGCTTCAGCGCCGCCGCGTGATGGTCATCGCGCCGCATGCCGATGATGCCGAGCTGGCGGCATACGGTTTGTACAGCCAGGCGGACGAGACCTGGGTGGTGACCCTGACTGCGGGTGAAATCGAGGCCGAGCACTATCAGCAGATGGGGCTGGGCAAGTCGGACGCTGCCCGTTTGAAGGGCCGCCTGCGCGCCTGGGACAGCATCGCCGTACCGCGCTGGGCCGGCGTGCCTGAGGCACGCTGTGTGCAGTTGGGGTATTTCTGCCTGCAGCTGCCCGTCATGCAGGCCGCCCCTGATCAGCCTGCTGCATCCCGCGAAGCGGACATGGCCGATATCCGCCCGTTCCGCCAGTTCAACCCGTTCCCGCTGCCGGCAGACCGCGATGGTGCGCCAACCTGGCACAACCTGCTGGCCGACTTGCGGGCCCTGCTGGAAATGGCCAAGCCTGAAGTGCTGGTCATGCCGCATCCGCAACTAGACCCGCACCCCGACCATATCTGCGCCCAGGCGGCTGTCATGGAGGCCCTGCAGGGCCTGGCCTGGCAGCCGCAAACACTGCTGTGCTACGCCAACCACCTGCATGACAACGACCGCTGGCCAATGGGCGACAGCGGCGATGGCGTGGCCCTGCCGCCGCAACTGAGTGCCGATCAGGCCTGGGCGCCGTGCACCCTGCTGCTGGATGTCGCTACCCAGCATGACAAGGCCATGGCCTTGGGCATGATGCACGACCTGCAGCCCCCGGCACCGTTCAAGCGCCGCCTGCGTCGCTTGCTGCAGCGCTGGCTGGCGGGGCGCCGGCCTTCGCCTTACGGGGAGAACGAGTTCTTCCGCAAGGCCGTGCGTCGGCATGAACTGTTCTGGCGGCGTGAGCTGTAAACCCGACCGCGATGGCGCAGAGCGCCCAAGGAAAGCAATGAAAGTCCTATTTCTGGTACAGAAGGAACAGCGCGCGATCCTCGATCGCCTGTACGACGGCGTCGCGGCCAATTGCGAATGCGACCTGCGCTGGCTGACCAGCGAAGACCAGCGCAACCTGCGCCGTTATTTCAAGCGTGAAGTGCAGGTCGAGCGCTATGACCGTATCGTCTTCTTCCTGCGCTTCAAGCAAGAGATCCGCCAGGCGGCCTTCATCCGCACGGTGCCAAACCTGGTCATCCTCGAGCACGACGCCTACCAGAACTACATCCCTTGCAAGTACACCGGCAAGTTCAGCGCGCATTACCGCAAGCTGCCGTGGGCGCGGGTGATCAGCTCGGGCTACATGGTCAGCGAGCGCCTGCGCCAAGAGGGCTTCGACGCGGTGTTCGTGCCCAAGGGCTACGATGAGCAATTGCTCGCCGACCAGGGTCGTGAGCGCGATATCGAACTGGCGTTCGTCGGCAGCACCAACAGTGTTGCCTACAGCGGGCGCAAGGCGCTGCTGGATGAACTGGGGCAGGTCGAGAACCTGGTGGTCACCCGCACCAAGTCGGGCGAGGACTACTGCAACACGCTGAACCGTATTCGTTTCTTTGTCAGCGCCGATGTTGGCATGGGCGAGTACATGATCAAGAACTTCGAGGCTATGGCCTGTGGCTGCGTGCTGTTGGCATACGACCAGGGCGAAGCAGAGAATCGCGCGCTGGGGCTGCAGGACATGGTCAACGTCGTGTTCTATGACAACATTCCGACACTGCAGGCGAAGTTGCGCACCCTGCGTGAAAACCCTGCGCTGGCGCAGCAGATTGCCGAAAAGGGTCGTGAGCTGGCCGTGTCGCGCTTCAGTTTTGCTGCAGTGGGGCGGAGCATTGTCGAGCATATGCGCCCGGCACTCAGGCCTCAGCCACCGCTGTCTGCGTGGCAGCGCTTGCGCCTGAAACTCGGCTTCTGATCATCAGCATGTCCGATGACAGTGTTCGCTGAGAATTTCATGGTGATGCCGGGCACTAACCGGCGTTGCCAGGGTCCTCCAATGGGCTGCAGTACTGTCCAGCATTTCCGGCCTATGCTGGAGAGGGGCGCTTTCCCGACGCCATGTCGGGTGAGACCGGCATTGACGCTGGCTATGGGCGCCCTTGTCTGCATGGGAAATCCGATTCTTGTTTATTGAAGTTGCAGTCCCACCTGGCTTGCACGGGAGAGGGGCGCTATCCCCATGAATATCGTCAACATGATGTGGGCAGGCGGTTCGCCGTACATGTCCATCCACAAGGTCCACCAGCAGGTGCTGTCGCACGCGGGGGCCGATGCCTCTATCAGTAACTGGTTGTTGCTCGGGGGTGAGCTATGCCATGGCCGTGGCCCGACCCGCGTGTGGCACATACCGCAGCGTGTGTTGAAGGGCAAAAGCCTTTGGCGTCTATTGCTGCCTTGGCAGCGCCTGCGCCTGCGCAGGGCGCTGCAACAAGCCCAGGCTGATGTGATCCTGCTCGACGGTGTCGGGGTCGCACGCTTGGTGCTGCCGGTATTGCAGCAAATTCCGGGAGTGCGGGTCAAAGTGCTGTTCCATGGCAGTACCCGGCTGAATGCCAGTGATGTGAGCTTGTTGAACCAGTTGCCCCCAGAGCGGCTGAGCATCGCAGCAGTCTCGCAGACGTTGGCGCGCTCGCTTGAGCGGGATATTGGTCGTCCTGTGCAGGCGCTACGTATGGCATTCGACCCGCAGGCCTTCGCCAGGCCGCTACTCGGCCGTGAGCAGGCTCGCCAAGCGCTGGCATTGCAGCAATCCTCTGGGCAGGTACTCGGGGCCGTGGGGCGGCTGGTAGAAAGCAAAGGCTTCGAGATGCTTATCGAGGCATTCGCCAAGGGCGCAGCCGGCCGGCCGGACATGCGTCTGGCGATTGTCGGTGATGGCCCTCTACGCACTAGCTTGCAGGCGCAAATTGATGATCTGGGGCTGACCGGGCGTGTGATCTTGTGTGGCCACCACGATGATTTGCAGCAACTCTACCGGGCGTTTGACTGGCTGCTGGTGCCGTCGCGTGCCGAGGGTCTGGGCCTTGTGGTGCAAGAAGCGGTAATGGCGGATCTACCGGTGATCTGCAGCGACCTGCCAGTGTTTCGTGAGCAGTTGCGGGAAGCGGGCTGCTACCTGCCGGTTGGCGGCGTCGAAGTCTGGTCCCAGGCGATCGCACGCTGCGATGCCCTCAGCGCTCAGGCCATGGCCACCCGTCAGCGCGAGGCGCTGGCACCGGAGGCGGCATGGCAGGCGTTCTGTGATGGGGCGCAGAAACTGCTGCGTGGTTGAAATCAGCGCGCCAGCAGAGCCGCCTCGAAGTCGGCGAGTGGGAATTGGTTACCCAGGTTTTCCCGCTCGATGTAACGCACCATGTGTTGCACATTGCGCCTGACCATCCGGGCAGAGAGTGGCGGGCGCAGGAACCGCATGTCTGCCACATCGATCAAGCCGAGGTGCTGGTCAGGCGTTTCGACTACATTGCCCAGGTGCAGCGAGCGGAAATACACGCCATTGCAGTGCAGTTGGCGGATCAATTCGATCAGCCGGGGCAGGTAGTTGCCCCAGCTGAACCCGGCATCACGCGATAACTGCAGCAGTGTGCGCCCTGGCAGAGGGCGGTACAGTACGGCTGTTCGGCCTGGCATATCCAGCTTGTGCTGGCTGATCACTTCGAGCGTGGGAATCCCGAGTTGCTGCAGGCGAGCCGCATTGTCAACGAAGCGTTGCGAATATGGTCGAAGCAGCGCAGATGAAATTAGACGCTTCCTACGAAAAACCTTTAGGAAATTTCCATCCCTGAGCAGGTAAACTTTGGCGCCATGGCTATCTGCCTCTAGCACCTGGGCTCCAAGTGTCAGCTGATCGAATTCGACCTGGGAGAGGCGGGAGCACTGCATGTCTAGGGCCTTGTCGTCTGGCAAGCAAAAATGACTGGCAATAATGCCCAAAATAAAGCTGTTGCACCATGTCTGGTGTCATTTCGCGTTACCGGGGAGTGTGGATGTTGTATCAGAAGAACTGGGCCAAGGCCTGGTTGGCATTTGGTTTGATCTGGTTTCTGGCGGCCATTGCGTTGGCTCCCAGCAACAAGCTGTATCAGCAAGGCATGATCCTGTTCATGTGGCTGCCTACTTTGCTAGTGGCATGGTCGGCCAGGCGGGTTCTGGTTGATGCCTGGCAGCGTCAGCCCGCGCTTTGGGGGGCACTGGCACTGTTTTTCGTCTGGGGCGCGCTGAGCATGGCCTGGTCCAACAACCAGGAATTCTGGCGTGAAGGCAAGCGGCTGCTTTACATTCTGGTGTTCTTGCTGGCGTTCCCGATCATGGGCCAATTGGGGACGGCCCGTATTCGCCAGTTGTTACGGATAGGGTCTGTATTGCTGGCGATTGCCGCACTGATCTCGATTGTCAGGTTCTATGGCGTCCAGGCCATGCCGCTGGTTACGCGCCTGGAAGGTATCGGCGAGATCTCCCACCCGATCCTTGGCGCCTATGTTGTCGGCACAGCGGCATTGCTGCTGCTGTACGATCTGCCGCGACAGCATGCCTTGCGCCTGGGGTGGTTGTTGGCACTGGCCTGCCTGGCCCTATTTGTCGCCTTGAGCCAAAGCCGTGGCGCGGTGCTGGCGCTGGTCATTCCCGTGATCCTGGCACCCCTGTGGTTCCGTGACAGGCACAGCCAGCTCATGGCGCTGCTCGCGGTGGTGAGCACCGGGCTGGCCTTCTACGCCGTCTATGACCTTATCGCCTTGCGTGGCTCGTCCTTCCGTCCCGAAATTTTCCGCTCGACGCTGCACATGATCAGTGAGCACCCATGGGGTGGCCTCGGGTTGGGTGCCTACTACAAGGTAGAGGCCGCGGGCATGCAGTTCGATCACACCCACAACATGTTCACCCATGCTGCGGTTGAACTCGGGTTGCCCGGGATGCTGCTGTGGATTGCAGTGTGGTTGTTCACCCTCGCAGAGATCGTTCGAGCGCGCGACACGGTCTTTGGCAAGATGCTGCTCTGTCTCTGGATCTACTCGACCATGGCCATGCAGTTCGACGCCGCCAGTCTCACCACGACGCCCCGTGCGGAATGGTTCGTCAGTTGGCTGCCGGTTGCTCTGGTCATGTTGTTGCCATGGATGCGTGCCGAAAATGACGCCTGTGGTAAAATTTCCGGTTCAACCTGAACAGCGAGCTCGATGATGGCCGAAACACCGCTACCGGCGGAGCACACCTCCAGCCTGAAGATCTACTTCCGGCTGCTGAGCTATGTGAAACCCTATGTCGGCATTTTCCTGCTGAGCATTGTCGGTTTTGTGATCTTTGCTTCGACCCAGCCCATGCTGGCCGGGATACTCAAGTATTTCGTCGACGGGCTGAGCAACCCGGAAGCGGTGTTGTTCCCCAATGTCCCGTACTTGCGCGACCTGCAGTTGCTGCAGGCAGTGCCGCTGCTGATCATCCTGATCGCGGCGTGGCAGGGCCTGGGCTCGTTCCTCGGCAACTATTTCCTGGCCAAGGTTTCCCTGTGCCTGGTGCATGACCTGCGTGTCGAGTTGTTCAACAAGCTGCTGGTGCTGCCCAACCGCTACTTCGACAACCACAACTCTGGCCACCTGATTTCGCGGATCACCTTCAACGTGACCATGGTCACCGGCGCTGCCACCGATGCGATCAAGGTCGTCATCCGTGAAGGCCTGACGGTGGTGTTCCTGTTTGGCTACCTGCTGTGGATGAACTGGCACCTGACCCTGGTGATGGTCGCCATCCTGCCGGTGATCGCAGTGATGGTCAGCATTGCCAGCAAGAAATTCCGCAAGCAGAGCAAGAAGATCCAGTCCGCCATGGGCGATGTGACCCATGTCGCGTCCGAGACCATCCAGGGTTATCGCGTGGTCCGCAGCTTCGGCGGTGAGGCCTACGAACAGCAGCGATTCGGCAACGCCAGCCAGAGCAACACCGACAAGCAGCTGCACATGACCAAGACCGGTTCGCTGTACACGCCGCTGCTGCAGCTGGTGATCTACACCGCCATGGCGGCGTTGATGTTCCTGGTGCTGTTCCTGCGTGGTGAATCCACCGCCGGTGACCTGGTGGCCTACATCACGGCGGCAGGCCTGCTGCCCAAGCCGATTCGCCAGCTGTCGGAAGTCAGTTCGACCATCCAGAAAGGCCTTGCCGGTGCCGAAAGCATTTTCGAGCAGTTGGACGAAGAGCCAGAGATCGATACCGGCACCGTCGAGAAGGACCGTGTTCAAGGCCGCCTCGAAGTACGCAACCTGAGCTTCACCTACCCCGGTACCGAGCGCGAAGTGCTGAGCGACATCAGCTTCGTCGCCGAGCCTGGGCAGATGATTGCACTGGTCGGGCGCTCAGGCAGCGGCAAGTCGACCCTGGCGGCGTTGATCCCGCGTTTCTACCACCACGATCAGGGTGAGATCCTGCTCGACGGTGTGGAGATCGAGAACTATCGCCTGCGCAACCTGCGTCGTCATGTTTCCCAGGTGACCCAGCACGTCACCCTGTTCAACGACACCGTGGCCAACAACATCGCCTATGGCGATCTGGCAGGCGCCCCGCGTGCCGATATCGAAGCGGCAGCCGCTGATGCCTATGCCAAGGAATTTGTCGACCGCCTGCCAAAAGGCTTCGATACCGAAGTCGGTGAAAACGGCGTGCTGCTCTCCGGTGGCCAGCGCCAGCGCTTGGCGATTGCCCGGGCACTGCTGAAAAATGCTCCACTGCTGATCCTCGACGAAGCGACTTCGGCGCTGGATACCGAGTCCGAGCGGCATATCCAGGCGGCCCTGGATCACGTCATGCAAGGCCGCACCACGCTGGTGATCGCCCACCGCCTGTCGACCATCGAGAAGGCCGACTTGATTCTGGTCATGGACCAGGGCCGTCTGGTCGAGCGCGGTACGCATGCCGAATTGCTCACGGCCAATGGCCATTATGCCCGCCTGCATGCCATGGGCCTGGATGAGCCGGCCAAGGCCGATATCACCTGACCCGCCTTGATCGGGGCCGTATCGGCCCCGATTGTCACGGGAATGTTCCAGGGTGTATCTGGCCGTAAAGCCGTCGCCTACCCTGTGCTAATATCCTGCCCCTGTTCATTATTTCCATATGGGTTGCCCATGAAGTTGTCCATGCCGCGTTTCGATCAAGCCCCGGTACTGGTGGTCGGCGATGTCATGCTCGACCGCTACTGGCATGGCGGTACTTCGCGTATCTCGCCTGAAGCGCCAGTGCCGGTGGTCAAGGTCGATCAGATCGAGGATCGCCCCGGCGGCGCGGCCAACGTTGCCTTGAACATCGCCGCCCTTGGCGCGCCAGCCTCGTTGATCGGTGTCACCGGCCAGGACGAGGCCGCCGACAGCCTGGCCAACAGCCTGCAGGCCGCTGGCGTGCGTTCGGTGTTCCAGCGCATCGCGCACCAGCCGACCATCGTCAAGCTGCGTGTCATGAGCCGTCACCAGCAATTGCTGCGCATCGATTTCGAAGAGCCGTTCGCCACCGACCCGCTGTCGCTGGGGGCTGAAGTCGATACCTTGCTCGAAGGCGTCAAGGTCTTGGTCCTGTCCGACTACGGCAAAGGCGCGCTGAAGAACCACCAGAGCCTGATCCAGGCTGCACGTGCCAAGGGCATCCCCGTGCTGGCCGACCCCAAGGGCAAGGATTTTTCCATCTACCGTGGCGCCAGCCTGATAACCCCGAACCTCAGCGAGTTCGAGACCATCGTCGGCCGCTGCGCCGATGAGGCCGAACTGGTCGCCAAAGGCCTGCAATTGCTTCAGGACCTGGACCTCGGCGCGCTGCTGGTAACCCGTGGCGAGCACGGCATGACCCTGCTGCGCACCGGTCAGCCGGCGCTGCACCTGCCTGCCCGGGCTCGCGAAGTATTCGATGTGACCGGTGCCGGCGATACCGTGATTTCGACGCTGGCGGCGGCCATTGCCGCAGGCGAAGACCTGCCGCACGCCGTGGCTTTGGCCAACCTGGCTGCGGGCATCGTGGTCGGCAAACTGGGTACTGCCGCAATCAGTGCCCCTGAGTTGCGCCGGGCGATCCAGCGTGAAGAAGGTTCCGAGCGTGGCGTGCTGGGCCTGGAGCAATTGTTGCTGGCCATCGACGATGCACGGGCGCACAAAGAAAAGATCGTCTTCACCAACGGCTGCTTCGATATCCTCCACGCCGGGCATGTCACCTACCTGGAACAGGCGCGGGCACAGGGCGATCGCCTGATCGTCGCAGTCAATGACGATGCATCGGTCAGCCGCCTGAAGGGGCCGGGCCGTCCGATCAACAGCGTTGACCGGCGCATGGCCGTGCTGGCTGGCCTGGGCGCGGTGGACTGGGTGATCAGCTTCCCTGAAGGCACCCCGGAAAACCTGCTGAGCCAGGTCAAGCCGGATGTGCTGGTCAAGGGCGGGGATTACGGTATCGACCAGGTGGTGGGTGCCGATATCGTCAAGGGCTATGGCGGCACCGTGAAGGTGCTGGGGCTGGTCGAAAACAGCTCGACCACAGCCATCGTCGAGAAGATCCGTAAGAACTGATCGATTGCTGGGGCCGCAAAGCGGCCCCAAATGCTACTTGTGAAGTGAAGTGCGGGCCCGTTCCAGCAGCGCCCGTGCCTTGTCGCCAAAGCGCTGCAGATGTGAAGCCGGCGCCACCTTGCGCTCCACCAACCCCTGCTGTTTCACCCAGTCCTTCCAGCGAATCCGCTCATCGGCCACTACCCAGCCTTCCTGCCGGGCAAAACTCTCGGCCAGGTACAGCCCACGGGTACTCGCCGGCACCAGCTCATCCTTCTTCAACGTGTACAGCTCGGCCAACGGCTGCCCATCCTGCACCGGCATCAAGTAGAGATCCGGCCGCTTGCGGTTGAGTCGCGCCACCAGTTGGTCACCTTCCAGCCGCTCATCGACATGGAACAGGCTGAGCTTCTTGGCCTCCCTCGGCACCTGCAGGCGCATGTCGTAGATCAGCTGCAGCGAAGCCGTCGGCAAGTGCACATAGGCCCGTGGCCGTTCCAGCAGCATCAGGTTGCCGCAGTGCACCGGGCGGGCAGCACCCGACTCCGGTGTCAGTACGAAAGGCAAGGCTTCGCGGTAATGCAATGCGGCGGCATAGGGGGCTGGCAGCCAGGTGTCATTGAAACGCCCGCTCAGCCAGCCTTCCGGGGTCTCCAGCAGGCATTCTTCAGCCACTTCCTGGACGGCGGTGTGCAGCGGCAGGTTGAGTTCCTGGGCGGGGACATAGCCGGAAATCAATTTCAGGACCACATCGCCGCGGTCCTGGCGGCGCTGCCTCACCAGCACCCAATAATCACGGTGCTGCCAGTGCAGGGTCAGGCGTACGGAAACGCCAAGGTTGGCCAGCTCCACCACGAAGCGCTGCTTGTCGGCCAGCTGGATTGCACGCCGGCGCTGCTGGGTCTGGGCGAAGTTCAGAGGCATGCCGATGCTCTGGTAGACCAGACCTTCAGCGGTGGCTTCGACATGCAGCGGCAGTGTCTTGAAGTTGCTCGGGTTCTTGCGGATCAACGTACGCGCCACGAGGCTCCTCCTTGCGTCGGGTCAGTCTCCAGGCCCATCTTGGCTGGGTGACAACTCAATGCTGGCCAAGGATGCGGGCGACGGTGGCCACGTTGTGGGCCAGATGCAATGGATTGATGGTGCCGACAATAGCACTGCTCACCCCCGGGTGGGCGAACAGCAACTCGAAGCTGGCTTGCACCGGATCGACCCCAGGGGCAAGGCAGATATGCCCGCTGGCCAACGCCTTCTTCACCAGAATGGCCTTGCCGTGTTCGGCAGCGTAGTCCAGCACCGGGCGTTCTGCCTGCTCGTTGAGGTTGTAGGTGACCATGGCGCAGTCGCCTTGCTCCAGCGCTTTCAAGCCACCGGCGACGGTCTTGCCGGAAAGACCATAGCCGAGAATCTTGCCTTCCTGCTTGAGCGCGGCCAGTGTCTGGTAGACCTCTTCCTGTTCGAGGATTGCCAGGTCATTGCCATCGGAGTGCACCAGCACCAGCTCGATGCGGTCAGTTTCCAGGCGACGCAGGCTGCGCTCCACCGAGCGGCGGGTGTGGGCGGCGCTGAAGTCGAAGCTGGACTGACCGTCTTCGAATTCCTCACCCACCTTGCTGACAATCACCCATTCATCGCGCTGGCCGCGCAGCAGCGGCCCCAGGCGCTCTTCACTGCGGCCATAGGCCGGGGCGGTGTCGATCAGGTTGATACCCAGTTCGCGGGCCTGGGCCAGCAGCAGCCGGGCTTCGTCATCGCCGGGGATGGTGAAGCCATTGGGGTATTTGACGCCCTGGTCGCGGCCTAGCTTGACCGTGCCCAGGCCCAGTGGCGAAACCTTGAAACCGGTGCTGCCCAATGGGCGGTGCAAGCCATGCAAGGTTGGCAAGGTCATGGCAGCAGTTGCTCCCAGGCTGGAACACCCAGGGCCGGGCGCGGCAGGCCGGAAAGATCAGCCTGCGCTGCGGGGCGCACGCCATCGCGGTCGAGGCTGGCCAGTACGCGGTCACTGAAATCCGGTGCCAGTGCCAGCTTGGTCGGCCAGCCCACCAGCAGGCGTTGTTGTTCGGCGAGGAAGGCATTGTCGGGGCGCACCAGGCCAGACTGCGCAGGTTCGGCGCGATCGACGCGCAGGGTCGCCCAGCGCACCTGGCTTTGATCGACCCATGGCAGCAGGCTGGCGATTTCCTTCTGCGCGGCGGCAATCTGCGCGGCAGGCTCGCGGGCCACGCCGTCGGCTTCGGCAATATCGCCGCCGAGGTACCAGACCCACTGGCCGTCGGCGGCCGGGTGGGTGGTGACGGTCACACGCGGCTTCGGCCCACCGCCCAGGCAGTGCGCATAAAGCGGTTTGAGGTTCGGCCCTTTGGCCAGGACCATGTGCAATGGCCGGGTCTGCATGGCCGGTTGCTTCAGGCCCAGGGCATGCAGCAGGTCTTCGGTACCAGCGCCGGCGCTGAGCACGATGCGCTGGGCGCGGATTTCACGACCGTCGACGCGCAGGCCGACCAGTTCGTCGCCCTCGCGCAGCGGTTCGATCTGTTCGCCAGCGAGCAGGCTGTCACCGGCCAGTTCGGCCAGGTTGGCCAGCAGGCTGGGCACATCGATCACCAGTTCCGCCAGGCGGTAGACCTTGCCCTTGAATCCGCGGTCCTGCAGGGCCGGTGGCAATTGTTCGCCCTTTACCTGATCGACCCGGCCACGCACGGCCTTGCTGGCGAAGAAGCTGGTCAGGTTGCCGGCCAGGGTGCCTGGCGACCACAGGTAATGGGCATCGGAAAGCAGGCGGGTGCGGGTCAGGTCCAGTTCGCCGTTGCCATCGATCGCTTCGCGCCAGCGTCGCGGCATGTCGGCGATGGCTTCCGAGGCGCCGGTCAAGGCGCCGTGCAGGGCGTACTTGGTACCACCATGGATGATGCCCTGGGACTTGATGGTCTGCTCGCCACCGAGGGTGGCGCGCTCCACCAGCACTGTCGAGTAACCCAGGCGACGCAGGCGGGCATTGAGCCAGAGGCCTGCGACCCCGGCGCCGACGATCAGTACGTCAGTGGAAATGGCGGTTGGCATGGCGGTACCTCGAAGACTGGGACAGCTGGCAAGTATACAGGCTGCCTCAGTGCCCGGCAGTTCTGGAAAACAGCTGAATCACAACCACGCCGCCCACGATCATGGCCATGCCCAGCATCGCCGGTACATCCAGCTTCTGCCCATAGACCACCAGCGCCGCCACGCTGATCAGCACGATGCCAAGGCCCGACCAGATTGCATAGGCGATGCCCACCGGAATGCTGCGCACCACCAGGGTCAGCATCCAGAATGCGATCCCGTAGCCGACCACCATGAGCAGCAACGGCAACGGCGTGCTCAGCCCTTTTACCGCCTTCATGGAGGCAGTGGCGATGACTTCGGCGCAGATGGCGATGGCGAGATAGGTATAGGCATTCATGACGGGATCCTCCGGTAACTGGCTCGGCATTCTAGTGATTACCCAGATGCGGTAAAGTCATTACCTATCTGATGTGGAGATGGGTTGATGGCCGAACAATGGGACCTTGAACAACTGCGCACCTTTCTGCGTGTCGCCGAATTGCGCTCGTTTTCTGCGGTGGCCCGCGAACAGCGCAAGGCACAGTCGGCCATCAGCAATGCCATCGCCCTGCTGGAGACTGACCTCGGTGTCACGCTGTTCGAGCGCAGCAGCGGGCGCCAGCCGAAACTGACTGAAAATGGCACGGCGCTGCTCGAAGATGCCCGCGAACTCTTGCGCCAGTGCGAACGCCTCGATGGCCGTGCCCTGGCCTTGATGCGAGGCCAGGAAGCCCTGTTGCGGGTGGCTCAGGACGAGGCGATGCCTTATCAGCCAGTGATCGACAGCCTCGACGAACTGGCTAGCCGTTTCCCGTACCTGGAGGTGCAACTGGCCAGTGGCGCCCAGGGCGATGTCGCCCGCAAGCTGGCCGAGCGCCGCGCCGACCTGGGGCTGTTCTTTCACCACGAAAGCATCCCGGCATCACTGGAGCGTCGTGCGTTGGGCAGCGTGGAAATGGTCACGGTCTGTGCGGTTGGGCATCCGCTGGCGAGCCAAGGCCAGGTTACCCGCCAGCAGTTGGCCCGCCATCGGCAATTGCTGATCACCCCGCAGCAAAGCGGTTACCCCGGCGGCGAGGCAATCAGCCCGCAAGTCTGGCGTGCCGACAGCTTCTACGCCATGGCCGAGCTGCTGATGCGTGGCCTGGGCTGGGCCTGGCTGCCGCGGCATGTGGTGCAATACCCGACCTACCAGGCGCACATGGTCGAGCTCGACAGCGAATGGCGCCCGCCCGCGCTGGTGGCCGAACTGGCCTGGCGCCGCGATGAGCCGCTGGGCCCTGCTGCGCAATGGCTGGCGGAGCGCTTTGCGGTGCACCTGCGCGCGATCGGGTAAACTCCGCGGCCATGAACAGAACACTCTATACCTTGCTGTTTCACCTGGGCCTGCCGCTGGTTGCGCTGCGCCTGTACCTGCGCGCACGCAAGGCACCGGCCTACGGCCAGCGCATCGGCGAGCGCTTTGCCCGCAACCTGCCGGCCATGCGCCAGGGCGGAATCTGGGTGCATGCGGTGTCGGTCGGTGAAAGCATTGCCGCCGCCCCGATGGTACGTGCGCTGCTCAAGGCCTACCCGGACCTGCCGATCACGCTCACCTGCATGACCCCGACCGGCTCAGAGCGTATCCGCGCGATGTTCGCCGATGAGCCGCGTATCCAGCACTGCTACCTGCCCTATGACCTGCCATGGGCGGCCGGGCGCTTTCTCGACCATGTGCGCCCGCGCCTGGGCATCATCATGGAAACTGAACTATGGCCCAACCATATCCACCAGTGCGCCAGGCGTCGCATTCCGGTGGCTTTGGCCAATGCCCGGCTCTCCGAGCGCTCGGCCCGTGGCTATGGGCGCTTTGCCAAGCTGACCCGGCCGATGCTGGGTGAGATGAGCCTGATTGCCGTGCAGACCGAAACCGAGGCCCGGCGTTTCCGTGATCTGGGCGCTCGCCCCGAGTGCGTCCAGGTGACCGGCTCGATCAAGTTCGACCTGAAAATCGACGAGCAGTTGCCGCCCCGTGCCAAGGCATTGCGCGAACAGTGGGGCGCCGACCAGCGCCCGGTGTGGATCGCTGCGAGCACCCATGAGGGTGAGGATGCCTTGATCCTGCAGGCGCACCGGCAGTTGCTGCAGGTGCATGGTGATGCGCTGCTGATCCTGGTACCGCGGCATCCTGAGCGGTTCGATGCCGTACATGCTTTGTGCGCCGGGCAGTTCGCCACGGTGCGCCGCTCTGCCGGCACGCCGGTGGATGCCCGGACTCAGGTGCTGCTTGGCGACACCATGGGTGAGTTGCTGTTCCTCTATGCCCTGGCCGACATCGCCTTTGTCGGCGGCAGCCTGGTGGCCACGGGCGGCCATAACCCGCTGGAGCCTGCGGCATTAGCATTGCCGGTGCTCATGGGACCACATGTGTTCAACTTCCTTGAAATCAGCGCGATGCTGCGCGAGGCGGGGGCGTTGCAGCAGGTCGATGATGCCGACGGGCTGGCCGAAGCGGTACGGCGGTTGATCGAGCTGCCGCAGGATGCGCAGCGCATGGGCGAGGCGGGCAGGGCGGTGATGCAGGCCAACCAGGGCGCCTTGCAGCGCTTGCTGGATGGGCTGGGCAAGCTTCTCAGCTGATGATTGTGTTGACTGCTTCGCGGGCACGCCCGCTCCCACAGGTACAGTGCAAGGCTTAAGACCTTCGCCTCACCTGTGGGAGCGGGCTTGCCCGCGAAGAAGCCAACATCTGTCTCAAGGCCTGCGCTCGAAGTTCTTGGCCGAGGCGGCCGCCAGGTCCGGTGGCAGGAAGTCCTTGTCCGGGTTGTAGTCCGGCTTCAGGTACTGCTTGAGGTCCTGCAGGTCCTGCGGGCTCAAGGTCCCTGCAGCCTGCTTCAGGCTCAGGTTGTCGAGAATGTAGTCGTAGCGGCTGTTGTTGTAGTCGCGCACCGAGGTGTACAGCTGGCGCTGGGCGTCGAGCACGTCGACGATGTTGCGGGTACCGACCTGGTAGCCGATCTCGGTGGCTTCCAGCGCACTCTGGTTGGAGATGATCGACTGCTTGCGCGCCTGCACCTGCTCCACATCGGTGTTCACCGCGCGGTGCAGGTTGCGGGTGTTCTCCACCACCTGGCGGCGCAGGCTTTCACGTTGCTGCTCGCTCTGGCTCAGGCGCTGGTAGGCCTCGCGCACTTGCGAACTGGTCAGGCCACCGCTGTAGATCGGGATGTTCAGCTGCAGGCCGACGGTGGTCTGCTCCACGTCACCACTGTAATGCACATTGGGCAGGGCAGCCGAGTTGCTGAAACCAAGGTTGTCATTGTCGCCTTTCTGGTACTGGGCCACCGCATCGATAGTCGGAGCGTGGCCGGCCTTGCGCTGGCGCAGGGTTTCTTCGGCAGCGGCAACGGCGTGGTTGGTGGCCAGCAGGTTGAGGTTCTGGCGACCAGCGGTTTCCACCCAGGCCTTGGCGTCGTTGGGGGTCGGCACCTTGACCGGCAGTGTGTGGACAACACCCTGGATCGAGCTGTATTCGCGGTTGGTCAGGGTGACCAGAGCTTCAAAGGCATCCTGTACCTGGCGCTCGGCGACGATCCGGTTGGCCCGGGCGGTGTCGTAGCTGGCCTGGGACTGCAGCACGTCGGTCTTGTCGGAGAGGCCGACGTCGAAACGTTCGTTGGACTGGTCCAGCTGGCGCTTGAACGCTGCTTCCTCGGCTTTGGTCGCCGCCAGGTTGTCCTGGGCCCGCAGCACGGTGAAGTAATCCTGCGCAGTCTGCAGGATCAGGTTCTGCTCGGTTGCCGACAGTTGCAGTGCCGCCTGCTCGTTGACCGCTTCGGCAGCCTGCAGCTGGAACCAGCGATCGGCGCGGAAGATCGGTTGCGAAAGGGTCGCGCTCCAGCTGTTGCCGCTGCGGTTGATGGTCGTCGAAGGCTGGTCGAGCTTGGTGCGGGTATTCTGCATCTCGGCACCGGCCGAGAGGTTTGGCAGCAGCCCCGCGCGGGCCTGCGGCACCACTTCTTTCTGGGCGCCATAATCGGCACGGGCGGCAGCAAGATCGGCGTTGTTGTCGACCGCTTCCTGGTAAACACTGACCAGATCGGTCTTTACCGTCGTGGGCATGTCCGCTGCCCAGACCACTCCGTTGGACGCACAAGACACGGCAATCGCCAGTGAAAGTTTGCGCAGCATAAAGGCAATCCTTGTACGAAATTTAATTACTGAACTGTTGAGTATCGAGCGACGGGCCAGTGTAGTGCCATGCGCATCCGCCAACAATCATAGGTTGCGCCTTTCATCTCCCCTGCGTTTTACCCGCTTGGCTTTGCCGACCACTCCAGTCTAGACTGCGCATGTTCTTGTCGGGGTGCCTTGAAGCAAAGGCTGAGATCGCAGAGGTGCGGATCCCGTTGAACCTGATCAGGTTAGCGCCTGCGTAGGGAACAAGATTGCTCGCCTTCCCGGGGAGCCTCTTGTGCCAGGTCCGGGAATGTCGCAGCTGCATGCAGCTTCAGGCACCCCCATATCCGGCACTGCACCCGTCAACGGGTGCGTCCACGTCTTTCAGGTTCACCCCGACATTCCACTGCTAGGAAGCCGTCTGGAGAGCCTGTGATGACCAAACAAGAAAAAACGATCAACCTCAGCGAATCGGCGCAAGTCGATCAGCAGTCCGTGCAACCGTTCCCGCGTTCGCGCAAAGTCTATGTCGAGGGCTCGCGCCCGGACATCCGCGTGCCCATGCGTGAAATCAGCCTGGACGACACCCCGACCGACTTCGGCGGCGAAAGCAATGCGCCGGTACTGGTCTACGACACCTCTGGCCCCTACACCGACCCCAACGTCATCATCGATGTGCGCAAAGGCCTGGCCGACGTGCGTTCGGCGTGGATCGACGCGCGCGGTGACACCGAGCGCCTGGGTGGCCTGAGCTCCGACTTCGGCCAGCAGCGCCTGAACGATGCCGAGCTGGCCAAGCTGCGCTTCGCCCACGTGCGCAACCCGCGCCGGGCGAAGGCTGGCGCCAACGTCTCGCAGATGCATTACGCCCGCCAGGGCATCATCACCGCCGAGATGGAATACGTCGCCATCCGCGAGAACATGAAGCTGCAGGAAGCCCGCGCCGCCGGCCTGCTCAACGAGCAGCACGCCGGCCACAGCTTCGGTGCCAACATCCCGAAAGAAATCACCCCGGAATTCGTTCGCCAGGAAATCGCCCGTGGCCGCGCGATCATCCCGGCCAACATCAACCACCCGGAAGTGGAGCCGATGATCATCGGCCGCAACTTCCTGGTGAAGATCAACGGCAACATCGGCAACAGTGCCCTGGGCTCTTCGATCGAGGAAGAAGTGGCCAAGCTGACCTGGGGCATCCGCTGGGGCTCGGACACCGTCATGGACCTGTCCACCGGCAAGCACATTCACGAAACCCGCGAGTGGATCATCCGCAACTCGCCCGTGCCGATCGGTACCGTGCCGATCTACCAGGCACTGGAGAAAGTCAACGGCGTGGCCGAGGACCTGACCTGGGAGCTGTTCCGCGACACCTTGATCGAACAGGCCGAGCAGGGTGTGGACTACTTCACCATCCACGCCGGTGTACTGCTGCGCTACGTGCCGCTGACCGCCAAGCGGGTCACCGGTATCGTCAGCCGCGGTGGCTCGATCATGGCCAAGTGGTGCCTGGCGCACCACAAAGAAAACTTCCTGTACACGCACTTCGACGAGATCTGCGAAATCATGAAGGCCTACGACGTCAGCTTCTCGCTGGGCGATGGCCTGCGCCCAGGCTCGATCGCCGACGCCAACGATGCCGCCCAGTTCGGTGAGCTGGAAACCCTCGGCGAGCTGACCAAGATCGCCTGGAAGCATGATGTGCAGTGCATGATCGAAGGCCCTGGTCACGTGCCGATGCAACTGATCAAGGAAAACATGGACAAGCAGCTGGAATGCTGCGACGAGGCGCCGTTCTACACCCTCGGCCCGCTGACCACTGACATCGCCCCAGGTTACGACCACATCACCTCCGGTATTGGTGCGGCGATGATCGGCTGGTTCGGTTGCGCCATGCTTTGCTATGTCACGCCCAAGGAGCACCTGGGCCTGCCGAACAAGGATGACGTCAAGACCGGCATCATCACCTACAAGATCGCCGCACATGCTGCCGACCTTGCCAAGGGCCACCCGGGCGCACAGATTCGTGACAATGCCTTGTCCAAGGCACGCTTCGAATTCCGCTGGGAAGACCAGTTCAACCTCGGCCTGGACCCGGACACTGCGCGTGCCTACCACGACGAAACCCTGCCGAAGGAATCGGCCAAGGTCGCGCACTTCTGCTCGATGTGCGGGCCGAAGTTCTGCTCGATGAAGATCACCCAGGAAGTGCGTGAATACGCGGCCAAGATCGAGGCCGTGGACGTGACGGTCGAGCAAGGCATGCGCGAGCAGGCCGAACGGTTCCGCCAGGAAGGCAGCCAGCTGTACCACAAAGTGTAAGAACGCAGGGGCCGCTCCCACAGGGATCGCGCAAGGCTGAAGGTCTGCGCAGTTCTTGTGGGAGCGGCCTTGTGTCGCGATTCGAGGACGCAGTCCTCGCCAAGAACACCAACAACATTGCCGGCGAGCGCCAAACATGACATCACCCAGCCAATTCTCCCCCGACCACCCGGTCCCCACTCACCAGCGCATCTTCGGCGCCCGTGACCTGTTCTCGCTGTGGTTCTCCCTCGGCATCGGCCTGATGGTCCTGCAGGTCGGCGCCATGCTGGCCCCTGGCCTTGGCCTGGCCGGAGCAATCCTGGCCATCGCCCTTGGCACTGGTGTCGGTGTGCTGCTGCTCGGCGCTGCCGGGGTCATCGGCAGTGACACCGGCCTGTCGGCCATGGGCACCCTGAAGCTGAGCCTGGGGAGCCATGGCGCGCGCTTGCCGGCACTGCTCAACCTGCTGCAACTGGTAGGCTGGGGCGCCTTCGAGATCATCGTCATGCGCGACGCCGCCAGCCTGCTGGGTGCACGGGCGTTCGGCGAAGACAGTGCCTGGAACAGCCCGATGCTCTGGACACTGTGCTTCGGTGGCCTGGCCACCTTGCTGGCGGTTAGCGGCCCGTTGGCGTTCGTGCGCAAGGTGCTGCGTGCCTGGGGTATCTGGCTGCTGCTGGGGGCGTGCCTGTGGCTGACCTGGAACCTGTTCGCCAAGGCCGACCTGGCCGAGCTGTGGAACCGCGCCGGGGATGGTTCGATGTCGCTGGCCGTGGGCTTCGACATCGCCATTGCGATGCCGTTGTCATGGTTGCCGTTGATCGCCGACTACTCGCGTTTCGCCCGTAACGGCAAACATGTATTCGGCGGAACCGTCCTGGGCTACTTCATCGGCAACACCTGGCTGATGAGCCTGGGCGTGGCGTACACCCTGGCCTTTGCCGCAAGCGGCGAAGTCAATGCGCTGCTGCTTGCGCTGGCAGGCGCCGGCATGGGCATCCCACTGCTGTTGATCCTGCTGGACGAGTCGGAAAAGGCTTTTGCCGATATTCACTCGGCTGCCGTTTCCAGTGGCGTGCTGTTGCCACTGAAAGTCGAGCACCTGGCCTTGGCCATTGGTGTGCTATGCACCCTGATCGCCTTGCTGGCGCCATTGGCCCAGTACGAGAACTTCCTGTTGCTGATCGGATCGGTGTTCGCACCGCTGTTCGGCGTGGTGCTGATGGACCACTACGTGATCCGCCGCCGTCGTCTGCCGACGCAGATCGGTGGCTTGCACTGGCAGGCGCTGCTGGCCTGGGTGGTGGGTGTGGCGGCCTATCATGTGATCGCCGCCAAGGCGCCGGAGCTGGGGGCTACCCTGCCAGCACTGCTGCTGGCAGGTGGGCTGCATGGCCTGCTGAGTTTCAGCCGCGGCCGGGAAACAGCTCAGGCTTGAGCACGCCGTTCAGGCGCGGGTAAGGGATCTTCAGTTCCACGTGGCCCATGGAGTAGGGCGCGATGGCATAGACCTCATACTTCACCACCAGCGCGCCGTACGTCAGGGCGATGTGTGGCGAGCGCTTGAAGGGCCAGGTCTTGACGAACTCGGCATCCTTGTCCATGCCCACGCTGATCAACCAGGCCTGGTGCGACGCTTCCACGGTCTTCCAGAAGGTCTCCTCCTGGCCTGGCACCAGCATGTCCTGCAAGGTCAGCACCTTGTCCAGCTTGCGCGAGTAGTTGATGAAGCCGCGGCCCGGCATGCCGTGGGCGCCACCGCTGTCGAGGTAGCTCGACAGTTCGATGATCACCAGCCCGTCATGCTGCTCGCGTACCTTGGCTTGCAGGTAGCTGCTGTTGCGCTTGTCGGCAGTGGCCAGGTATTGCTGCTCGTAGGCCTGCAGGGTGCTTGGCGCGGTGCCATGCTGATTATCTTCGGTCAGCTGCAGCAGGCGTTTTTCGACGATGGCATCGAGCTTGGGCTGGGCCGGGAAGTGCACGGTGTCGATGTTCACCAGCGGGCAGTCACTGGCGCTGCAGCCGGGCTTGACGTGCTCCCAGGCATCACGCTTGACCTCGAGCGGGGTCCGGTAATTGGGTGCGAACAGGCTCTGGCAGGCGCCCAGAGCGAGTGCCAGCACGGCCACGGAAGTCAGTTTGACAAGTGTCATGGTGATCCTTGCAGAACAGGGAAAAGTCGGCCTTTGACCGTCTGCGCGGCCTTCAGTTCGCCACTAAGCTATCAGAGTGAAGACGTGCTGTCCCGAGTGCGCGAACGGTTGCCGGAAAGGGGTGAAACGGGCAACCGTGCAGAGTAGGATGGCGCGATGCGGTAACTGAGGTCATGAGGATTTCCATGTCAGACACGTTGAATTCGGTGCCCAAGGCGGTCGAGATCGTCAAGCGGGACAACTGCTTCAAGGGCTTCTACAAGCTCGACAAGGTGCAGCTGCGCCATGAACTGTTCGCCGGTGGCATGAGCGGTGAGATCAGCCGTGAGCTGTTCGTGCGTCACGATGCGGTCTGTGTGCTGCCGTATGACCCACTGCGCGATGAAGTGGTGCTGATCGAGCAGTTTCGTGTCGGCGCCTTGGGCAAGGTCGACAACCCTTGGCTGATCGAGATGGTCGCCGGGCTGATCGACAGGGAAGAAGAGCTGGAAGAGGTCGCGCATCGTGAAGCCGAGGAAGAAGCCGGGCTGGCGATAGGCGCCTTGTGGCCGATCACCCGTTACTTCCCTTCACCCGGCGGCAGTGATGAGTACGTGCACCTGTACCTCGGCCGTTGCACCAGTGAAGGCGCGGGTGGGCTGCATGGCCTGGAAGAAGAAAGCGAGGACATCCGCGTACGCGTGTGGTCATTCGACGATGCAATTCAGGCCGTACGCGATGGTCAAATCTGCAACGCGGCGACCATCATCAGCCTGCAGTGGCTGGCGCTGAACAAAGATGAAGTTCGAGGTATGTGGAAGTGAACCTCTTGCGTGAGCGTTATCGGGTCGACCTGGCCGGGCTGCAAGCAGCCTGCGAGGCCAACTATGCCCGGCTCATGCGCTTGCTGCCCGATATGCGTACCACCCAGAGTTCGCGGCGCATCGGCATGACCCAGGGCGACCAGATGCTCGGTGTGCTGGTGCTCGATGTGCTGCTGGCCTGCCCGTACACCACTACCCTGCGGGTACGCCAGGAGCACAGCCTGCCCTGGCTGCCGGTGCCGCACCTGGAGGTGCAGGTGTATCACGATGCGCGCATGGCCGAAGTGATCAGCGCCGAGCACACCCGCCGCCTGCGCAGCATCTACCCGTACCCCAACGAGGCCATGCACCAGCCGGACGAGAAGGCGCAGCTCAATCTGTTCCTCGGCGAATGGCTCAGCCATTGCCTGGCCTGCGGCCACGAACTGGCAAGTGTGCGCTGAAATGTGACCTGGGTCGGTTTCGAGTGTTTGCTCGCAACCATTCCAGCGCCATAATTCGTGCAGAATCCGTTCGAGGAGACGGCCGTTGCCGCACCCAGACCCTTCCCCTGCGCCCGTGCATGTGGTGCAACTGACCGACGCCCACCTGTTCGCCAACCCGGCGGGCACCTTGCTGGGCCTCAATACCCGCGACAGCCTGCGCCATGTGGTGGCCCAGGTGCGTCGCGAGCAGCCGCGTGTCGACTTGCTGTTGTGCACCGGTGACCTGTCCCAGGATGGCAGTGTCGCTTCGTATGAAGCGTTCGTTGAGCTGACCGGCGAATTTGCCGTAGCGACTCGCTGGTTGCCGGGCAACCATGATGAAGCCAAGGTCATGGCCGAGGTAGCGCCGGATCTGGTGCAGTCGGTGACCGACATCGGCAACTGGCGCGTGGTCATGCTCAACACGGCGGTGCAGGGCGCTACCCATGGGTTGCTCGAACAGGACCAGTTGTCGACCCTCGATGATGCCCTGGCCTCGGCCGGCGAACGCCATTGCCTGGTGTGCTGTCACCATCAGCCGGTGGATATCGGTTGCGCCTGGATTGCTCCGATCGGATTGCGCAATGCCGATGAACTGCTGCAGCGGTTGCACAGTTATCCACAGGTGAAGGCGTTGCTCTGGGGGCATATTCACCAGGAATGGGATGAACAGCGCGATGGTTTGCGCCTGCTGGCCACGCCGTCGACCTGCATCCAGTTCGCGGCGGGCAGCGAGGACTTCAAGGTCAGCGAAGAGCAGCCGGGTTATCGCTGGCTGCGCCTGCATGCCGATGGGCGAGTTGAGACTGGAGTAGAGCGGGCCAGAGACTTCGAAGTCAGGCTCGACTTCAATAGTCCGGGATACTGAAAATTTTGGGGCCGCTGCGCGCCCCAGCTCTTGAAGAATTTGTTGCTAAATCCCTGCCGCGGCGCCAAAACCCGGCGAACGCGCTACACTGCGCGTCCCTGCGCCCGCACCATCGGGCGCGAAGCCACAGATTCCGGGGGCAGCATGTCGGGTTCCATCCTCTATATCCATGGCTTCAACAGCTCGCCGCTTTCCACCAAGGCGCGCCAGCTCGCGGCGGTGATGCAGCAGTTGGGCCTTTCGCAGCAGCTGCGCGTTCCGGAACTGCACCACCACCCTCGCCAGGCCATGGTCCAGCTCGAAGCTGCCATCACCGAGCTCGGGGCGCCCCTGCTGGTCGGCAGTTCGCTCGGCGGCTACTATGCCACCCATCTGGCCGAGCGCCACGGGCTGAAAGCCCTGCTGGTCAACCCGGCAGTCACCCCGCACAAGCGCTTCGACGGTTATCTGGGTACCCAGCGCAACCACTACACTGGCGAGACTTGGGAGCTGACCCTGGACCATGTGCAGGCCCTGGCCGAACTGGAAGTGCCGGCACCGACCGACCCATGCCGCTATCAAGTGTGGCTGCAGACCGCCGATGAAACCCTGGACTACCGCCACGCCGAGCATTATTACCGGGCTTGCGCCCTGCGTATCCAGGCCGGTGGCGACCACAGCTTCCAGGGCTTTGCCGAGCAGCTGCCAGGCCTGCTGGCCTTCGCCGGTATTGCCCGGCAGCAGTATGCGGCGCTCGATTTTTCTGTATTTTGATTTTTTTGCATTCACCAGACTGACGACGAGAATCCATGGCCAATCCCAGCGCTAGCGCCTATAACGCAGACGCCATCGAAGTCCTCTCCGGCCTCGACCCGGTGCGTAAACGCCCGGGCATGTACACCGATACCAGCCGGCCTAACCACCTGGCCCAGGAAGTCATCGACAACAGTGTCGACGAAGCCCTGGCCGGCCACGCCCGTTCGGTGCAGGTCATCCTCCATGCCGACCACTCGCTGGAAGTCAGCGACGATGGCCGTGGCATGCCGGTGGACATCCACCCTGAAGAGGGCGTGTCAGGCGTTGAGCTGATCCTTACCAAGCTGCACGCCGGCGGTAAATTCTCTAACAAGAACTACCAGTTCTCCGGCGGCCTGCACGGCGTGGGCATTTCGGTGGTCAACGCCCTGTCGACCCAGGTGCGCGTGCGCGTCAAACGCGACGGCAACGAGTACCAGATGACCTTCGCCGATGGCTTCAAGGCCAGCGAGCTGGAAGTGGTCGGCTCGGTCGGCAAGCGCAACACCGGTACCAGCGTGTACTTCAGCCCGGACCCGAAGTACTTCGATTCGCCGAAGTTTTCCATCAGCCGCCTCAAGCACGTGCTCAAGGCCAAGGCCGTACTGTGCCCGGGCCTGCTGGTCAGCTTCGAGGACAAGGCCAGCGGCGAGAAGGTCGAGTGGCACTACGAAGATGGCCTGCGTTCCTACCTGGTCGACTCGGTCAGCGAGTTCCAGCGCCTGCCCGACGAGCCGTTCTGCGGCAGCCTGGCGGGTAACAAGGAGGCTGTCGACTGGGCCCTGCTGTGGCTGCCCGAAGGCGGTGACAGCGTTCAGGAAAGCTACGTCAACCTGATCCCCACCGCCCAGGGCGGTACCCACGTCAACGGCCTGCGCCAAGGCCTGCTCGATGCCATGCGCGAGTTCTGCGAGTTCCGCAACCTGTTGCCGCGCGGCGTCAAGCTGGCGCCGGAAGACGTCTGGGAGCGCATCACCTTCGTGCTCTCGATGAAGATGCAGGAGCCGCAGTTCTCGGGCCAGACCAAGGAACGCCTGTCGTCCCGTGAGGCGGCAGCGTTCGTCTCCGGTGTGGTCAAGGACGCCTTCAGCCTCTGGCTCAACGCCCACCCCGAGCTGGGCATGCAGCTGGCCGAACTGGCCATCAGCAACGCCGGCCGGCGCCTCAAGGCCAGCAAGAAGGTCGAGCGCAAGCGCATCACCCAGGGCCCGGCGTTGCCAGGCAAACTGGCCGACTGCGCCGGGCAGGACCCGATGCGCGCCGAACTGTTCCTGGTCGAGGGTGACTCCGCCGGTGGTTCGGCCAAGCAGGCCCGCGACAAGGAATTCCAGGCCATCCTGCCGCTGCGCGGCAAGATCCTCAACACCTGGGAAGTGGACGGCGGCGAAGTGCTGGCCAGCCAGGAAGTGCACAACATTGCAGTGGCCATTGGTGTCGACCCGGGCGCGGCCGACCTGTCGCAGTTGCGCTACGGCAAGATCTGCATCCTCGCCGACGCCGACTCCGACGGCCTGCACATCGCCACCTTGCTCTGCGCACTGTTCGTCCAACACTTCCGTGCGTTGGTCGAGGCCGGCCACGTCTACGTTGCCATGCCGCCGCTGTACCGCATCGACCTCGGCAAGGAAATCTACTACGCCCTCGATGAAGCCGAGCGTGACGGCATCCTCGACCGTCTAGTGGCCGAGAAAAAGCGCGGCAAGCCGCAGGTCACCCGATTCAAGGGCCTGGGCGAGATGAACCCGCCGCAGCTGCGTGAAACTACCATGGACCCGAATACCCGGCGCCTGGTCCAGCTGACCCTGGACGACGTGCAGGGCACCACCGAGATCATGGACATGCTGCTGGCCAAGAAACGCGCCGGCGACCGCAAGAACTGGCTGGAAACCAAAGGCAACCTGGCTGAGGTGCTGGTTTGATTCGTCTGCTGGTCGCGGCCTGCCTGGCGCTGGTTGCCCTGCCGAGCCTGGCGGGCAGCTGGCCGGAACTGAAGTTGGCCTCCGAGCACCCGATCGAGGGCATGCGCGGCGGCAACCTGTCTGGCCTGGTCGAATGCCGGGGCGGGCTGTGGGGTGTTTCCGACCGTGATGACGATCGCATTTACCGCTTCGACCAGCAGAACGCCGTCTGGCGCGCGCAGCCGCTGACCTTCACACCACCGCCGGTGCCTGAGAGTGGCCTGCCGTGGGGGTTGAAATCGCGTAACTGGGCAGCGTCCTACGTGCGCGGTGGCGAGCTTGATTACGAAGGCATCACCTGTGACCAGGCGGGCAACCTCTACCTGGTCAGTGAAGCCCATGCGGCGGTGTTGCAGCTGCCTGACGGGGGTGAGCCGGAGTGGTTGAAAATCGACCCGATGATGGTGCGTCAGGCCCGTGCCAGCGGCATGCTGCTGAACTTCAATGCCCTGTTCGAGGGCCTGGCCATCAATCCGCAAGGTGATCGCCTGTGGCTGGCGGCAGAGCGTGAACGGCGCGGCCTGGTGGCCATCGAACGCCAGCAGTCGGTCTGGACCTGCGGGCGCAGCTGCGTGTTGCTGAGCGAAGCCGGGGTCGAGATGCAGCCGCCACAGATGCCCAACCCGCGGGCACTGTCGCGTGATTTTGCCGACCTCGCCTGGTTCGAGGGCAAGCTGTTCACCTTGGAACGCAATGCCTACCGCGTGTGCCGGCGTGATGCCACCGATGGCAAGGTCGAGCAGTGCTGGTCATTCGCCGCCGAGGCACTGGTGCCGGAACGCCGCTACGACCAGCCGTACGGCCTGGCCGAAGCGCTGGTGATCGATGCCAAGGGCGCCTGGATCGGCCTGGACAACAACAACGGTGATCGTGCCGATGGCGAAAGCCGGCCGATCGTCTGGCGCTTTGACGCGCCGCAGGGCGGCTGGAGCGTCACGCCATGAGCCAGCCACCGGGCAAACGCGCGGGCAAGGTACTGATGATGCTCGCCTGGGCGGCGGGGTTGTTCCTTGCCACGCGTTTCTTCGGGCACTGGGAAGACCATGAGCGCAACCCGAATACCCAGGTGCAGTCGTCCCATGGCGACGGTTTCATCGAAGTGCGCCTGCTGAGCAATGGCCAGGGGCACTTCGTGCTGGACGGCGCGATCAACGGCCAGGTGGTGCATTTCATGCTCGACACTGGCGCCACCGACGTGGCGATCCCCGAGTCGCTGGCCAAGGACCTGGACCTGCAGCGCGGCAGCCCGGTGATGCTGAGCACTGCCAATGGCCGTACCGAAGGCTACCGCACCCGGCTGGATACCCTGCAACTGGGCGATATCCGCCTGCAGAACGTGCGCGCCCTGGTGGTGCCAGGCCTGGACGGGCAGACCGTGCTGCTGGGTATGAGCGCCCTGAAACAACTTGAATTTACCCAGCGCGGCGGCACCATGCTGCTGCGCCAGAACCTGAAATGACGAGGCCCGCATGAGCGACTCACTGGAACTCAGCCTGGATGGCGTCGAACGCCGCTCGCTGGCTGACTTCACCGAACAGGCCTACCTCAACTACTCCATGTACGTGATCATGGACCGGGCCTTGCCACACATCGGCGATGGCCTGAAGCCGGTGCAGCGACGTATCGTCTATGCCATGAGCGAGTTGGGGCTCAATGCCGACGCCAAGCACAAGAAGTCTGCCCGTACCGTCGGCGACGTGCTTGGCAAGTTCCACCCCCACGGTGATTCGGCCTGCTATGAAGCCATGGTGCTGATGGCGCAGCCGTTCAGCTATCGCTACACACTGGTCGATGGTCAAGGCAACTGGGGTGCACCGGACGATCCGAAGTCGTTCGCCGCCATGCGTTATACCGAGGCACGTCTATCGCGTTACTCGGAAGTGCTGCTCAGCGAAGTGGGCCAAGGCACCGTCGACTGGGTACCAAACTTCGACGGCACACTGGAGGAGCCTGCAGTACTGCCGGCGCGCCTGCCTAACATCCTGCTCAACGGCACCACCGGTATCGCCGTGGGCATGGCCACCGACGTGCCGCCACACAACCTGCGTGAAGTGGCCAGCGCCTGTGTGCGCTTGCTCGACGAGCCCAAGGCCACCATCGAGCAGCTGTGCGAACACATCCAGGGCCCGGACTACCCGACCGAAGCCGAAATCATCACCCCGCGTGCCGAAATCCAGAAGATCTACGAAAGCGGCCGCGGCTCGATCCGCATGCGCGCCGTGTACCGCGTCGAAGATGGCGACATCGTTGTCACCGCACTGCCGCATCAGGTCTCCGGGGCCAAGGTGCTGGAGCAGATCGCCGCGCAGATGCAGGCCAAGAAGCTGCCGATGGTCGCCGACCTGCGTGACGAGTCGGACCACGAGAACCCATGCCGCATCGTCATCATCCCGCGTTCCAACCGCGTCGATGCCGATGAACTGATGCAGCACCTGTTCGCCACCACCGACCTGGAAAGCAGCTACCGGGTCAACGTCAACATCATCGGCCTCGACGGCCGCCCGCAGCTGAAGAACCTGCGCGCGCTGCTGCTGGAGTGGCTGGAGTTCCGCACCAACACCGTTCGCCGTCGCCTGCAGCACCGTCTGGACAAGGTCGAGAAGCGCCTGCACCTGTTGGAAGGCTTGCTCACCGCGTTCCTCAACCTGGATGAAGTGATCCACATCATCCGTACCGAAGAGCACCCCAAGCAGGCCCTGATCGAGCGCTTCCAGCTGACCGAGATCCAGGCCGACTACATCCTCGAGACTCGCCTGCGTCAACTGGCGCGCCTGGAAGAGATGAAGATTCGCGGCGAGCAGGACGAGCTGCTCAAGGAACAGGCCAAGCTGCAGGCCCTGCTGGGCAGCGACGCCAAGCTGCGCAAGCTGGTGCGCAGCGAACTGATCAAGGACGCCGAAACCTATGGCGACGACCGCCGCTCGCCAATCGTCGAGCGCGCCGAAGCCAAGGCCCTGTCGGAAAACGAGCTGATGCCGACCGAACCGGTCACCGTGGTGTTGTCGGAAAAAGGCTGGGTGCGCTGTGCCAAGGGTCACGACATCGACGCCACCGGCCTGTCCTACAAGGCTGGCGACGGCTTCAAGGCCGCTGCTGCGGGCCGTTCCAACCAGTTTGCCGTGCTGATCGACTCCACCGGGCGCAGTTATTCGGTGGCCGCGCATACCCTGCCATCGGCGCGGGGGCAGGGCGAACCGCTGACCGGCCGCCTGACGCCGCCACCTGGGGCGACGTTCGAATGCGTGCTGTTGCCAGACGATGAAGCGCTGTACGTGGTGGCTTCGGACGCCGGTTACGGCTTCGTGGTCAAGGGTGAAGACCTGCAAGCCAAGAACAAGGCCGGCAAAGGGCTCCTCAGCTTGCCTAACGGCGCCAAAGTCATCACGCCGCGGCCGGTGGCGGACCGTGAACAGGACTGGCTGGCGGCGGTGACCACCGAAGGTCGCCTGCTGGTATTCAAGGTTTCCGACCTGCCACAGCTGGGCAAAGGCAAGGGCAACAAGATCATCGGTGTGCCCAGTGATCGGGTCGCCAGTCGTGAAGAATTTGTCACCGATCTGGCGGTGATTGCCGAGGGTGCAACCCTTGTATTGCAGGCCGGCAAGCGTACCCTGTCTCTTAAGCCAGACGACCTGGAGCACTACAAGGGCGAACGTGGCCGACGCGGCAGCAAGCTGCCCCGGGGCTTCCAGCGGGTCGACAGCCTGCAGGTAGAAGGCCCGGCATAATCCGACGAAATGTCTGGAACGGCAATTTCAGCGCCGTTCCAGGCAGAAATGCTGGAGTCGGGCCGATATTTCGCGGATGATAGTGCCCCTGCGGTGCCGGCGTGGCCGTGTGCCCGATTGAATCTCTATCAGTATCACTGCGGTTTGCCTGGTGGCGACCGCCTGGATGGGTTGAATGAAATTCCTGCGCCTTCCATTTGCGCTGTTGATGACGGGTTTGCTGGGGCTGAGCGGGTGCAGCATGCATCAGCCGGTTGCCCTGTACCAACTCGACAGCGGTGATCCAGGCCAGCCTTCACAGAGTGCAGGCATGGCCGTGGTGCTCGGTCCGGTGTCGGTAGCCGATTACCTGCAGCGCGAAACCTTCTTGCAGCGTCAGGCCGATGGCAGCCTGAGTTCGGCGACCGACGGTCGTTGGGCCGGTAGCCTGTCGGCAGACATCGATCAGTTGCTGGTGCGTCAGCTGGCCTGGCGCCTGGACAGCCAGCGCGTGGTGCTGGCTCCGGCCAGCACGGGTTTTACCCCGGACGTGCAGGTGCTGCTGTCGATCACTCGCCTGGACTCGGGCAAGAACCAGCCAGCGATTCTCGATGCGCAATGGCGCCTGCTCGACCGTCGTGGCCATGTGCGTGACAACCGTATCGTTCACCTCGAGCAGCCGCACGAGGGCAGCGAGTCGTCCCAGGTTCAGGCCCAGGGGCAGTTGCTGCAGAAGCTGGCCGAACAGTTGAGCACGGCGGTCAAGCCGCTGGCCAATCAGCCAGCAGTTGCTGAAGAGGCGCCGAAGAAGCAGGCAGCGCCGGTCCAGGTCAAGAAAGAACCCGGGAAATCGAAGATCCCGATGGCTTCGCCGATTCGTACCGATATGGAAGTCTATCGGTTCTGATCCAACAGCCAGACACAAAAAAGCCCGCATGCTCGCGGGCTTTTTTGTGGGTGGCTTGAACTGCTGGGGCGCAAAGCACCCCCTGGATCTGAAGTCAGGCCCGGCGCTCGTGCATCCGCGCCAGCTGGCGCTCCAGCATCGACGGGTAAGGCTCCAGCAACCGCTCTACACAACAAGCCCCTTCAGGGCTGGCAATCGGGCGAATGCGCGCACGTTTGCGGATCAGTTCGTCATCACTGATCTGCCGCTCCACCAGCAGCAGGTTACGGCTGTGCTGCGACAGTGCCAGTGCGTCCTGGGCCTTCTCGGCCATCAGCAGGTCGACCTGCTCCAGCCCTTGCAGGTCATCACCCAGGGCCAGGCCCAGTTGCAGTTGCAGGGTGATGCCGCTGTCGGCCACTTCGATCTGCAGGGCATGGCCCAGCGCTCGCAGCAGCTCGCCACAGCAAATGGCGTTGGTCAGGTAATCCTCGCCGCAGTCGCGGCTGTGGAACAGCACCAGGGTGCTGCCATCATTGAGCGTGTGAACCTCGCCTTCATACAGCGATGCTGCCTGCTCCAGGCAGCCACGGTAGCGCTCCAGCAACTCAGTCAGGCGCGTGCGCGGCAGGCGGCGCAGTTGCTCCTGGGAGCCCAGTTGAACGGCCAGCACGGCGGTGTTCTGTGGCTCGTCAGATTCGACCACGGCAGGTTTGGCCGCTGGCTGCTCCTCGTCGTCCAGCAGCCCGGCGAAGGCAGCGTCGTCGTCCTCGTCCGCCTGGACCACGGCCTTGGCGCGCTGTGCAGGCTTGGCCGGGACTTCGTCGCGCAGCTCGTCGAACTCGTCCTCGTACTCTTCTTCATCCGGTTCCGGCTCTGGCGGAGGTGGCGGTGCCAGGCGGGCGTGCAGCTGGCGGGCGATGTCGCCGATCTCGTCCTGGCGGTCGATGGCCGGGGTGTAAGGGTGCGGGTCACGCAGCCACACCCGCAATTGCAGCAACGGCAGGGTGATGTGGCGGCCTTGACGCAGGCTCAAGCTCAGCGCCAGGGCCAGCAGGATGGCGGCGAGAATGCCCATGCTCTGCAGGCTGATCAGCATCGGCTGCTGGAACTGGCTCATGTCCAGGCTGATACGCAACTGACCGGCAGTCACGTCCTGGAACGTGATCTTGGTCTGGTACAAGCCTTCGGCCTCACCCAGCAGGCTGTTGCGCGGGCGCTGGCCAGCCTCGGCGAGGATGCGGTTATCCACGCTGTAGATGGCCGCATGGGCTACCAGCGGGTTCTTCACCAGGTTGCCTAGCAGCACGTTGAGGCTGAGGATGTCGTTGGACACCAGCAGCTCGGTTGCCGAGGTGGCGGTCTGGGTGGTCAGGCTCTGGCCGAGGGCGTCGGCCTGCTCGTGCATGGCCTGCTTGAACTGCAGGCCCATCACGCAGGCATAGATCACCAGCGCCAGCGCCACCAGGAAAATGTTGGTGGTGGCGATGCGCAATGCCAGAGGCACGCGACGTTGGCGCAGGGCTCGGAAGATCATGATGAAGAAGTTGTCGGTTTTGACGGGCGTGGGCCGGTTCACAGAGCGCGGCTCTTAATGGCATAAAAGTGTTGGGCAGTATAGCGAGCAGTGTTTTGTCGGCAAAGTAGAGTTGGCGCCCGATGGTCATGGAAAATCGGTAGAATGCGCATTTTTCATCGAAGTCGGAGCCAGGTTGTGCGCGAAATCGTTCTGATCAACATCACCGGTGAGGACCGCCCGGGTCTCACTGCCGCCATTACCGGCGTCCTGCTCCAGGGCGGTGTGAACATCCTCGACATCGGCCTGGCGGTCATGCACGGCACCCTGTCGTTCGGCATCCTGGTCGATATTCCGGATAACGAAGTGGCTACCAGCCTGCTGCAGAGCGTGCAGTCCAAGGCCCACGAGCTGAACCTGCAAGCGCGCTACACGCCGATTTCCGAGGCCGACTACCAGCATTGGGCCGATGCCCAGGGCGAAGCGCGACATATCGCGACCCTGCTCAGCCGCAAGATCACCCCCGAGCAACTGCAGCGCGTCAGCGCTGTCATCAGCCAGTATGGCCTGACCATCGAACGCATCGAGCGCCTGTCGGCGCGGGTTGCCCTGGGCGCTCCGAGCGAGAAGGGCAAGGCGGCGCTGGAAATTTCCGTGCGTGGCGTGCCGAGCGACGCCCAGGCATTGCGTGCTGACTTCTTCGCGTTGTCCGAAGAGCTGAACATCGACATCGCGTTCCAGAAGGACGACCTGTTCCGCCGCAACCGCCGCCTGGCGGTATTCGACATGGACTCGACACTGATCGAGGCGGAAGTCATCGACGAACTGGCCAAGGCCGCCGGCGTGGGCGAGCAGGTTGCCGCGATCACCGAGCGGGCCATGCGCGGCGAGCTGGACTTCCGCGCCAGCTTCAAGGAGCGCATGGCGCTGCTCAAGGGCCTGGATGTCGGCGTACTCGACGAGATCGGTGCTTCCCTGCGCCTGACCGAAGGTGCCGAAAACCTGTTCGCCGAGCTCAAGCGCCTGGGCTACAAGACGGCGATCCTGTCCGGTGGTTTCTCGTACTTCGCCAAGCAGGTGCAAGCGCGCCTGGGTATCGATTACGTGTTCGCCAACGAACTGGAAGTGGTCGATGGCAAGGTAACCGGCGTGGCCGTGGAGCCGATCGTCGATGCCCAGCGCAAGGCTGACCTGCTGCAACAGCTGGCCAGCGAGGAAGGCCTGCAGTTGGAGCAGACCATCGCCGTGGGTGATGGTGCCAATGACCTGCCGATGCTGTCGCTGGCCGGCCTGGGCGTGGCCTTCCGCGCCAAGCCATTGGTGCGCCAGTCGGCCAAGCAGGCGATTTCCACCCTGGGGCTGGATGGCGTGCTGTACCTGCTGGGCCTGCGCGACCGCGACGCCCGCGGCTGATCCGCCGTTAAAAAAAGGCCCTGCATGCGCATGCAGGGCCTTTTTTATTGCCAGGATCAAGCCTGGGCAGGGGTTGCCAGCAGTTCGCCCATGCGTACAGCCGAAGCTGCGCCGAGGGTCTGGGCCCATTTCACTTGGTCTGGCCCGAACAGCACGATGGCGGTCGAACCCAGCTTGAAGCGACCCAGTTCGGCGCCTTTTTCCAGGTGAATTGGAGCACGGCTTTCTTCGTCGTAACGGAAGGTCTTCAGCTCACGCTTTGGCGGAGTGACCAGGCCTGCCCATACGGTCTCGATCGAAGCGACGATCATGGCGCCGACCAGCACTACGGCCATTGGCCCGCGTTCGGTATCGAACAGGCACACCACGCGCTCGTTGCGGGCGAACAGTTCCGGAACGTTTTCGGCAGTGGTCTGGTTGACCGAGAACAGGCGGCCCGGCACGTAGACCATCTCGCGCAGGGTGCCGGCCAGCGGCATGTGCACGCGGTGGTAATCCTTCGGCGACAGGTAGATGGTGGCGAATTCGCCGCCCATGAACGGCGCGGCCAGTGCCGGATCACCGCCAAGCAACTCAAGCGCGCTGAAGCTGTGGCCTTTGGCCTGGAAGATACGACCGTGTTCGATCGGGCCCAGCTGGCTTACGGCACCATCGGCCGGGCAGAGGATTGCGCCTGGGGTTTCGTCCAGCGGGCGTGCACCTGGCTTGAGGGCGCGGGTGAAGAAGGCGTTGAAGTGCTCGTAGGCGGTCAGGTCTTCGACCAGCGCTTCGTTCATGTTCACCTGGTAACGCTTGGCGAACCAGGCGGTGAAGGCGTTCTTGAACCAGCGCGCACGGCACTCGGCGACGCAGCCAGCCAGGCGCGACAGCAAGTGGTGCGGCAGCAGGTATTGGCTGAGGATGAACAGACGGGATTTCATTGAGTTGAATGTCCTTAAACTTCGACAGGCGTGTCCGGGTGGTTGCCCCATTCGCTCCACGAACCGGCATAGGCCTTGATGCGTGGGTAGCCGAGGGACTTGGCCACCAGGTAGGTGAAACCGGAGCGGCGGTGGGTCTGGCAGTGGGTGATCACTTCCTTGTCTGGCGTGATGCCCAGTTGCTGCAGCACTTCAGCGATGTCTGCGCGGATGCGCAGGTGATCGTTGAGGTCCATGCCAGCAGTCCATTCGAAATTGACGGCGCCGGGAATGTGCCCGGCCTTGGCGGCCAGGACTTTCTCGCCGTTGAATTCCTGTGGGCCACGGGCGTCCCAGATAACCAGGTCATCGGCGCCCAGGCGGCTTTGCAGGTATTCGCGGGTGGCAGTCGGTTCGCTGTGCAGTTGCAGATGCACGGGGGTATTGCCCGGCGTTGGCACGTCGGTGGAGAGCTTGTCCGCCGGCCAGGCCTGGATGCCGCCATTGAGGTAGTGGTAGCGCGTATGGCCGATGACATCGAGCAGCCAGATGAAGCGCCCGGCCCAGCCGCCACCTTCATCGTCGTACACCACGTAGACGGCGTCGTCGCGGTGGCCCAGTTCGCTGAACAGCTTTTCCAGGTCGCCCAGGGCCGGCAGCAGGCCGGGCGCCGGCGGTTGGCCGAGCTGGGTGCGCTTGCCTTCGACGAAGCGGGCGCCGGGGATGTGCCCGCTGACATAGCGGTTGGCGCTGCTCAGGTCGACCAGGATCAGCTGGGGTGAATCCAGGCGCGGCAGCAGGTCTGCGGCTTCGATCACCAAAGGCAGGCCGGAAAAGTCAGTCATCCACGTTCTCCAGAGTGGAAAGAGGGGCGATTGTAGCGCAAGGCTCAGGCGCCGCGGTTGGCAAACACCGCCAGCGCACGCTCGATACATTGCGAAGTCTTGCCGAAGGCCTGAACGCTGACATCGGCCAGAGGCTTGCCGCCCTGGTCGGCCACCGCCAGCATCAGCACCTGATCGCCTACGGCCAGCGAACGCAGCAACAGGTGTTCGCTATGGAACAGCGCACGCAGCGGCGCTGGCAGCAGTGCCGAGAACTGGGCGTGATTCTCGGGCGTCAGGCGCAGTTGGCCGGCCTTGCTCATCAGCTTTTGCAGCAGCTTGTTCTGCTCGATGTCCAGGGCGATGCCACCTGCTTCCTTGGGCAGGCCGGCGATCTGTTGCACACGCAGGTAATCGGCGGCCTTGTCCAGACTCAGCAGCATGATGCGCTGCATCCCGCAGGCTTCCAGTGCTTCGCGCGCATGGGTAGCCAGGTGCACGGCATTGGTGAACGGGCTGGGTTGGGTCAGCAGTTCCTGGCACAGCTTGCGCCAGCGGCTCAGTGCCTCGCTGGAGGGCGGCGGCGGGGTGAGCATGTCCGGGTGCGGGCGACGCTGATCCCAAGGCCAGATCAGCGCCTCGGCGGGGTGGAACAGGGCATGGCGGGCGTGACGCCGAGCGCTGGCGGCAGCTTGTTGGTGCACCTGCTGCTGCACGTCTTCCAGTGAAGTTTGCAGGTAGAGCGCTGTCAGCAGCTGCCAACGCAACAAGTGTGGGTTGTCCCAGCCCACCTGCGCCGCCAGGGCCAGGTTGTTGGCCAATAGCACGGTATTGGCCGGTTCGTTGAACCAGCGGCGCAAGCCAGGTGCTTCGTCCAGGCGATGTTGCTGGATGAGCAGGTATTCTTCGCGGGCGATGCTCAGTACCAGCGCCAACTGGTCGCGCTCTTCGAGCAGCAGCCGATAGCCTTGGGTAACCCATTTGGGCAGGCGCCAGTGCTCGGCCATCGCTTGGCACAAGGCGAAAATGCGCACACCGAACAGTTCCTGTTCCACGTCGGCGGCAGTTTCACCCTTGTGGATAACCCGCAGCTCCCAGGCGTCCAGCAGCTTGGGCTGGGCCTGGGCCAGCGGCCACAGGGGGGCGAGGAACAGCAGGCTGCCCCAGTGGATCTCCTGCCACAGGCGCGCCAGGCGGCTGGCGAACAGGCCGCTGGCCTGTTGCGCGGCGTGCTGGCTGATCAACAGGAATTGGCGCAGCACCGGCGGGATGTCGTCTTCCGGCAAGGCCGGCAGGCGCATCAGCAGTTCCCTGCTGCGTGCCAGGCCCAGGCGGTTGAGGGCGACTTCCAGGCTTTCGGCGGGCTCGGCCTGGCTGGCGTTGGCGGGGTGGTTGGCCTCGCGCATCACCGACAACACCAGGGCGGGGCTGTCCTGCATCAGTTCGGCGATTTCGCGCAACGAGCGTCGACTGTCGTTGATCGCGCTCATGACTCGGTCGTAACTCTGCTTCGGGACCGGTACACGAACACCGTCGAGCAGCTTGACCCAGGCTTCTACAGTACGCGGATTCTGAGTGGGCACCTTGGATTCCATTGGCATTTTGACATCAGTCCGAACTGGCTTTTCGCTTTTAGTGGCTATAGTCTGGCGCAGTTCTGCCGATAAGTAGAAGAAGAGTTTTAAAGCTCCCGTCCCACTCCCTGACCACGACAGCAAGTGCTTTGATCCTATGGCTAAAATTATCGGCATCATCGTCGTATTCGCGAGCGTGCTCGGCGGATATGTACTCTCCCACGGCAAGATCGCGGCGCTGATCCAGCCGTTCGAAGTGCTGATCATCGGCGGTGCAGCCTTTGGCGCCTTCATGCAGGCCAACCCTGGTTACATGACCATGCATGTAATCAAGAAGTCGATGAAGATGTTCGGCTCGCGCTTCTCCCATGCTTTCTATCTGGAAGTTCTGGGCCTGGTGTACGAAATCCTCAACAAGAGCCGTCGCGAAGGCATGATGGCGATCGAGAGCGATATCGAAGACGCCGCAGCCAGCCCGATTTTCGCCAAGTACCCGGCGGTGCTGGGCGACGAGCGCATGACAGCGTTCATCTGTGACTACCTGCGCATCATGTCCACCGGCAACATGGCACCCCATGAGCTCGAAGGCCTGTTCGACATGGAGCTGCTGAGCATGAAGGAAGAGCTCGAGCATCCGTCGCACGCGGTCACCGGCATCGCCGACGGCATGCCGGGCTTTGGTATCGTCGCGGCGGTATTGGGTATCGTGGTGACCATGGCATCGCTCGGAGACGGCGATCAGAAGGCCATCGGCATGCACGTCGGTGCGGCGCTGGTCGGTACCTTCTTCGGTATTCTCGCGGCCTATGGCTTCTTCGGCCCGCTGGCCAAGTGCCTGGAGCACGATGCCAAGGAAGAGCTCAACCTCTATGAGTCGATCAAGGCCTCGCTGGTGGCCTCGGCTTCCGGTATGCCGCCTTCGCTGGCCGTGGAGTTCGGGCGCAAGGTGCTGTATCCGAAGCATCGCCCAAGCTTTGCCGAGCTGGAACAAGCGGTTCGCGGTCGCTGAGTCATGGAGAACAATCAGCCGATAATCATCAAGCGCGTCAAGCGCTTCGGTGGCGGGCACCATGGTGGCGCCTGGAAGATCGCCTTCGCCGACTTCGCCACGGCGATGATGGCGTTCTTCCTGGTGCTGTGGCTGTTGTCCACGGCCACGCCTGAACAGAAGATCGCCATTGCCGGCTACTTCAAGGACCCGATCGGTTTTTCCGAGAGTGGCACGCCTTACATCATCGACCTGGGTGGTTCGCCGCAGTTGGCGCCGGAAAAGACCATCAACCCGGAGCAGAAGTCCGAGCCTACACCTGACACCAGCATCCAGCTGGACAAGGACCAGGTCGAGACCATGGCCGAACAGGTCGAGCGCGAGCGCCTCGAGCTGCTGCTGCAGGAGTTGCAGAACAAAGTCGAGGAAAACCCGCAGCTGCAGAAGTTCAAGGACCAGATCCTGTTCGAAATTACCCAGGACGGCCTGCGCATCCAGATCATGGATGCCGAGAACCGGCCGATGTTCGACATCGGCAGTGCGCGCCTGCAGCCGTATTTCGAAGACATCCTGCTGGCCATGGCCGACACCATCAAGGCGGTGCCGAACAAGATCAGTATCAGTGGCCACACCGATGCCAAGCCGTACGCTGGCACTGGCGATTTCGGCAACTGGGAGCTGTCGGCCAACCGCGCCAACGCCGCGCGTCGTGCCTTGGTTGCCGGTGGCTATCCGGATGGCCAGGTGGCACGGGTGGTGGGTTATGCCTCGTCGTCGCTGTTCGACCGCAAGGACCCGTTCAACCCGGTCAACCGCCGTATCGACATCATCGTCCTGACCAAGAAGGCGCAGCGCAACATCGAGGGTGAGCAGGGTGCACCCGAGGCGCCAGCCCAACCGGCTCCGCCAACAGGTGCAGCGCCTGGGGCCGCGGCCCCGGCAGCGCCGGCGGCAGGGGATGCTGCTCCGATGCAACCGCGTGAACTGCGCCAGAAGCTGAATATCTTCGAGGATGGGACCTTGAAGATGGATGAGCAGAAGGATCAGTGACCCTGGGGGCGCAAAGCGCCCTCAGTTTCCTCAAAACCCCCGCCTGATCTTGGACTTGAGATCGGCGTGAAAGAAATCTGCATTGTCCTGGTCGACACCCGACCCAGGCTCCGCCGGCAGAGTCATCGCCCGCTGAAACGTGCACTCATCGTGATACGCCCGCACGAACAGATCGATATGCGCGCGCTCGCGCATCACCGGCCACCTGCCGAAGTGCTCGGGTAGCTCACAGCCCCCTCCGCGATAGAAACTCACCCGTCGATTGGCTGTTACCGCAGCTTCCAGCAGCCCGGCAGTCCACCAGTCATCGCCTGCTTCTGCGGGTAGCAGGCCAATCCAGTGGGTTGCGTCGTTGATGTGTTGGCAAGCGCTGCCATGAGCGTCTTCGCGGGTCTGCCCATTGCCACCGAACTCCACCAGCTGCGCGGTGATGCCTTCGAGCAGCAGGCGTTCGTTGAGGATGAAGGCGTCAAGCCGCTCTTCGTGGCGGTAACTGATCAAAACCGGCATCGCGGTTGCCCTCCCTGATAGAAGTCACGACCTTCCGGGAAAGCAACGGTCAGGGCAATAGATGGCAGGAAAACCGGAGGCGTCCTACGCGCCCCGGTAATATTTCCTACAGATCAGTAGCTGTCTTCCGGCAGGCTGGCGATGATCGAGCGGTAGCTGTTCATCCGCTGCGGCTTGATACGCCCCTCTTCGAGGGCCTTGAGCAGTGCGCATCCTGGTTCGCGATCATGCTTGCAGTCGCGGAAGCGGCAGGTGCCGAACAAGTCGCGGAATTCGATGAAGCCATCTTCCACGTCGTCGCGGCTGACATGGCCGAGGCCGAATTCACGGATACCCGGCGAGTCGATCAAATCGCCGCCGTTGGGGAAGTGATACAGGCGCGCCGTGGTGGTGGTGTGCTGGCCCTGGCCAGACCATTCGGACAGGTCGCCGACGCGGGTGCCGGCATCTGGCAGCAGGCTGTTGACCAGCGACGACTTACCCACGCCCGACTGGCCGACGAACACGCTGATGTGCCCGTCGAGCATCTGCTGCAGGCGCTGCATGCCGTCGCCGTGGTGCGCGGAGACTTCCAGCAGCGGGTAGCCCAGCTCGCGGTAGACTTCGAGCAGCGCGTGCAGGCCCGGACCGTTTTCTTCGTCGATCAGGTCGGCCTTGTTCAGCAGCAGCAATGGGCGGATACCGGCGTGCTCGGCGGCCACCAGGTAACGGTCGATCAGGTTCGGGTGCGGCTCTGGCGCCGGGGCGAAGACGATCACGATCAGGTCGACGTTGGCTGCGACCGGCTTGAGCTGGCCGTGGTTGTTCGGCCGGCACAGTTCGGTGCTGCGCGGCATCTGCGCGACGATCACGCCGATGCCCTGGTTGCCGGCGCGCCAGACCACGCGGTCGCCAGTGACCAGCGCCGGCAGGTTGGCCCGCAGGTGGCAGCGGAATACCTGGCCGGCGACTTCGCCATCCTGGGCTTCCACCTCGACCTGCACACCGAAATGGGCAATGACCAGGCCCAATTGTTCCGGGCCCAGGTCGCCACCCTCCAGCTCTTGCAGCACGTGCTGCTCGCGTTTGGCGGCGCGAGCAGCGCGTTCGTTCTGGATTTTTTCGATACGCCAGTTCTGGCGACGATTGAGCTGGCGTTTGGCCATGGACCTTCCAAGGTGGGGCAAGTTGAAAACGGCAGGCAGTTTAGCACGCCCGCTCACGGACCATTCTGGTTACCTTTGCACCGCGCATGCGCAGGCCGGCGTCGCTAGGCTAATATGACGGCCTATACGAGGAGCCCTTTCATGCACAACCCACAGAACCTGATCTGGATCGATCTGGAAATGACCGGCCTGGATCCGGACCACGACGTCATCATCGAGATGGCCACCATCGTCACCGACAGCGAGCTCAACACCCTGGCCGAAGGCCCGGTGATCGCCATCCACCACAGTGACGAAGTGCTGGCGCGCATGGACGAGTGGAACACCCGCACCCATGGCGCCTCGGGCCTGACCCAGCGCGTGCGTGACAGCAAGATCAGCATGGCTGAAGCCGAAGCGCAGACCATCGCCTTCCTCGAGCAATGGGTGCCGAAAGGCAAGTCGCCGATCTGCGGCAACAGCATCTGCCAGGATCGCCGTTTCCTCTACCGCCACATGCGCGGCCTGGAAAACTACTTCCACTATCGCAACCTCGATGTCTCCACCCTGAAGGAACTGGCCGCGCGCTGGGCACCGGATGTGCGTGACAGCTTCAAGAAGGGCAGCACCCACCTGGCGCTGGACGATATTCGCGAGTCGATCGCCGAACTGCGGCACTACCGCGAGCATTTCATCAAGGTATGAGCCGAAAGGGCGCAGCTAATGTGCTCGCGCCCTCTTTTGGTGCCTCGGGCAACTGGTTAGACTGCGCGGCTTTCCTGCACGGACCCGCGCCATGTTGTTGATGCTCTACCTGATCGCCATCACCGCCGAAGCCATGACCGGTGCCCTGTCCGCCGGCCGCCGCGGCATGGACTGGTTTGGCGTGGTGCTGATCGCCTGCGTGACCGCCCTGGGGGGCGGCTCGGTACGCGACGTGCTGCTGGGGCATTACCCGCTGACCTGGGTGAAACACCCGGAATACCTGGTGCTGACCAGCTGCGCCGCGCTGCTGACGATTTTCATCGCGCCGATGATGCGCCGTTTGCGTTCGTTGTTCCTGGTGCTGGATGCCCTGGGTCTGGTGGCCTTTACCCTGATTGGCTGCATGACCGCGCTGGAGATGGGGCAGGGCATGCTTGTGGCATCGATCAGCGGGGTGATTACCGGGGTGTTTGGCGGGATCCTGCGGGATATCTTCTGTAACGACATCCCGTTGGTGTTCCGTCGCGAGCTGTATGCCAGCGTGTCGTTCGCGGCGGCCTGGTTCTATCTGGGCTGCGTGTACTTCAAGCTACCGGCGGAGCAGGCGATGCTGCTGACCTTGTTCGGTGGCTTCCTGGTGCGTTTGCTGGCGATCCGTTTCCACTGGGAAATGCCCAAGTTTCACTACAACGACCAGCAGTGAGGGGGGCTCGCCTTTAGCTCTGTGCTGGTTTTGAGATCGAGCGCCGCCCGCGCGGCGCATCGCGGGCAAGCCCGCTCCCACATCTGTTTCGGGCCAGTTACTCCTGTGCCGCCAACAGGAGAGACTGGCCCGAAACAGATGTGGGAGCGGGCTTGCCCGCGATGCGCCGCGCGGGCGGCGCTCGATCTCACAGGCGCTGCAAGACTCCTGGCAAACACTTGTCAGCAACAGCGCGATCTAAACTAGACCATGCCGGGCCAGCGCCCATTCCACATGCTCGCGCACCAGTTCCGACTCATCCTCCCGTCGGGCCTTCAACGCCTCGATCACCGGTATCGTCGAAGGCGCATTACCCAGGCCCACCGCCAGGTTGCGCAAGAACCGCTCATAGCCCGCCCGCCGCAATGGCCCGCCTTCGGTCTTGCGCAGGAAGGTGCGCTCGTCCCACAGGAACATTTCAGCCAGCTCGGCATTCTCCAGCCCATGCCGTGGCTGGAAGTCCTGCTCCTTGCTGTGATTGGCAAAGCGGTTCCAGGGGCAGACGATCTGGCAGTCATCGCAGCCAAACACGCGATTACCCATCATCGAACGCAAATCCACCGGAATCGGCCCGCGCAACTCGATGGTCAGGTAGGAGATGCAGCGCCGCGCATCCAGCACATAAGGGCCAACGAAGGCCTGGGTCGGGCAGATGTCCAGGCACGCCTGACAGCGCCCGCAATGTTCACTGGTATGCGCCTCGTCCACCGGCAGCGGCAAATCTACAAACAGCTCGGCCAGGAAGAAGTAGCTGCCGGCCTTGCGGTTGAGCAGCAGGGTGTTCTTGCCGATCCAGCCCAGCCCGGCTTGCTCGGCCAGGGCCTTCTCCAGCACCGGGGCGCTGTCGACGAAGGCGCGGTAGCCGAACGGGCCGATTGCTTCCTGGATGCGGTCCGCCAGGAACTGCACGCGCTTGCGCACCAGCTTGTGGTAATCGCGGCCCAGGGCGTAGCGCGACACGTAGGCCTTTTCCGGCTGGGCCAGGCGTTGCGCCATCTGCGTGTCGCCGGGCAGGTAGTCCATGCGCAGCGACACCACGCGCACCGTGCCGGGTATCAGCTGGTCGGGGTGGGAGCGCTTGCTGCCATGGGCGCCGAGGTACTCCATTTCGCCCTGGTAGCCGGCGTCGAGCCAGCGCTGCAGGTGCTGTTCGTGTTCGCCAAGGTCGACACCGGCGATGCCGACGTGGGCAAAACCGAGTTCTTGGCCCCAGATCTTGATGGATTGGGCCAGTTGGGCGAGGTCAGGCGTACAGGCGGACATGGATGGGCAGGCAATACGGGCTCAGGTGCGTATAATTCTGCCAGACATTGGAGCCTTTGACCCCATGCCGCAGACCAAACATCCCAGCAACGCCCCGCAACTGCTCAGCAGCGTGACCGTTGCACGCCTGCCGGCACGGCATGCGCATGCCCATAAAGGCGACTTCGGCCATGTGCTGGTCGTCGGTGGCGACCTGGGCACCGGCGGTGCGGTGCTGCTCAGTGCCGAGGCTGCGCTGCGCTGCGGTGCCGGGCTGGTCAGCGTGGCGACGCGCCCGGAGCACGTCATGGCCGGGCTGGCGCGCATGCCGGAAGCCATGTGCCTGGGGGTCGAGTCGGCCAATCAGTTGATGGGTGTGCTGGAGCGTGCCTCGGTGCTGGTGGTGGGCCCCGGGCTGGGTCAGGCTGCCTGGGGTCGCAGCCTGCTGTCAGCGGTGGCCAACGCCGAGCGGCCGCAGGTGTGGGATGCCGACGCCCTGAACCTGCTGGCTCGCACGCCACTGGCGCTACCCAGCGGCAGCATCCTCACCCCGCACCCGGGGGAGGCGGCGCGGTTGTTGGGCATCTCCACCGAGGCCGTCCAGGCCGATCGCCCGGGGGCGGCGCGCAAGCTGGCACGCCGCTATGCCAGCGTCTGCGTGCTCAAGGGCGCTGGCACCCTGGTGGCCGACCCCGCCGGCCAGCTGGCGCTGTGCAATCGGGGGCATCCGGCGATGGCCGGTGCAGGGCTGGGCGACGTGCTGACCGGCGTGCTGGCGGCGTTGCTGGCCCAAGGGCTGGATGCCTGGAGCGCGGCTGGCCTGGGGGTATGGCTGCACGCCTGTGCAGGAGAGCGCCTCGGCGTCAAAGGTAGAGGCCTGGCAGCCAGTGATCTGGCGCCGGTCATTCGTGAATTGTTGGAGGAGCATTCTGCGTGTCTGGCTTAACCCTGTTTCTGGCCGATGAAGCGGCCACGGTCGATTTCGGCGCAAAAATGGCCGAGGTGACCGGCGGTCGTGGCGTGATTTTCCTTGAAGGCGACCTGGGGGCGGGCAAGACCACGCTCTCGCGTGGCCTGATTCGTGGGCTGGGCCATACTGGTGCAGTGAAAAGTCCGACTTTCACCGTGGTAGAACCCTACGAAATTGGTGAAATACGCGCTTTCCATTTCGACCTGTATCGCCTGGTCGACCCGGAAGAGCTGGAGTTCATGGGCATTCGTGACTATTTCGAGGGCGATCCGCTGTGCCTGTTCGAATGGCCACAAAAGGGTGCGGGCGTTTTGCCAAAGCCCGACCTGACCATTACCATAAGCCCCCAAGCGGGCGGCCGCTCGCTTGACCTTACGCCGCAGGGGGCTCGCGGCGAGGCCTGGTGCACTGCACTGGCCGAACACTATAAACAGTAAGTGGGGTAGGTATGCGCATACGCGCACTGGTCGCTGTCGTTGGATTGCTGCTGACAGCGGTGACCGTTGACGCTCTGGCCGTCACTCAAGTCAAGAGCGTGCGCCTGTGGCGCGCGCCGGACAACACGCGGTTGGTCTTCGATTTGTCCGGCCCCGTGCAGCACAGCGTCTTCACCCTCAGTGCACCCGATCGCCTGGTGATCGACATCAACGGTGCGACTTTGGCCGCGCCGCTGAACGTGTCGACCGCGAATACGCCGATCAGCAGTGTGCGCTCGGCCCAACGTACCCCTACCGACTTGCGCGTGGTGGTCGACCTGAAGAAGTCGGTCACGCCCAAGAGCTTTACCCTGGCGCCCAATGCCCAGTACGGCAACCGCCTGGTGGTCGATCTGTACGACCAGGAGGCCGACGCCATAGCCGCCACGGCGCCGACCCCGCCGCCAACGCCGGTGCAAACCCCTGCAACCACGCCAGCTGTGCCGGTAACCCCCGCTCAGCCAGCGATCAAGCTGCCACCGGTGCCTAGCGGCAAGCGCGACATTGTGGTGGCCATCGATGCCGGCCATGGCGGCGAAGACCCAGGTGCGTCCGGCTCAAGCGGCCAGCACGAGAAAGACATCGTGCTGCAGATCGCCAAGGAACTGCAGCGCCAGATCAACACCGAGAAGGGCTATCGCGCCGAGCTGACCCGCACCGGTGACTACTTCATCCCGCTGCGCAAGCGCACCGAGATCGCCCGCAAGAAGGGTGCCGACCTGTTCATCTCGATCCACGCCGACGCCGCGCCGTCGCGCGCCGCCTTCGGCGCTTCGGTGTTCGCCCTGTCCGACCGTGGCGCGACGTCCGAGACCGCACGCTGGCTGGCCGACACGGAAAACCGTTCCGACCTGATCGGTGGTGCCGGCAACGTCAGCCTCGACGACAAGGACCGCATGCTCGCGGGTGTGCTGCTCGACCTGTCGATGACCGCCACGCTGAGCTCCAGCCTGAACGTCGGGCAGAAGGTGCTCGGCAACATGGGGCGTGTCACCTCGCTGCACAAGCAGCGGGTGGAGCAGGCAGGCTTCATGGTGCTGAAGTCGCCGGATATCCCGTCGATCCTCGTTGAAACCGGGTTCATCTCGAACAACAACGAAGCGGCCAAGCTGGCCAGCGCCAGCCATCAACAGGCGTTGGCGCGTTCGATTCATACCGGCGTGCGCCAGTACTTCCAGCAGAACCCGCCGCCCGGCACCTACATTGCCTGGCTGCGTGACAGTGGCAAGATTGCCCAGGGGCCGCGTGAACACACCGTGCGCCCGGGCGAAACCCTGGCGATGCTCGCCGTGCGTTACCAGGTCAGCGTGAGCAGCCTGCGCAGTAACAACAGCCTCAAGACCGATGAGCTGAAGGTCGGCCAGCACCTTGATATCCCCGCTACCACGCTGGCTTCGCAATGAGTGGTGGTTCGCGCATCCAGCTGCTCAGCCCGCGGCTGGCTAACCAGATTGCCGCCGGCGAGGTGGTCGAGCGCCCGGCGTCGGTGGCCAAGGAACTGTTGGAAAACAGCCTGGACTCCGGTGCCCGGCGCATTGATGTGGAAGTCGAACAGGGCGGTGTGAAGCTGCTGCGGGTGCGTGATGATGGCAGTGGCATTTCCGCCGACGACCTGCCGCTGGCCCTGGCCCGTCACGCCACCAGCAAGATTCGCGAGCTGGAAGACCTGGAAGGCGTGTTGAGCCTCGGCTTCCGCGGTGAGGCGCTGGCATCGATCAGCTCGGTGGCGCGCCTGACCCTGACTTCGCGTACTGCCAGCGCTGGTGAGGCCTGGCAGGTCGAGACTGAAGGCCGTGACATGACCCCGCGCGTGCAGCCCGCTGCGCATCCGGTTGGCACTTCGGTGGAAGTCCGCGACCTGTTCTTCAATACCCCGGCCCGGCGCAAGTTCCTCAAGGCCGAGAAGACCGAATTCGATCACCTGCAGGAAGTCATCCGTCGCCTGGCCCTGGCCCGCTTCGATGTCGGCTTCCACTTGCGCCACAACGGCAAGAGCATTCTCAGCCTGCATGAGGCGCATGATGAAACTGCCCGTGCGCGGCGGGTCGGCGCCATCTGCGGGCCGGGCTTCATGGAGCAGGCGCTGCCGATCGACGTCGAGCGCAATGGCCTGAGGCTGTGGGGCTGGGTTGGCCTGCCGACGTTCTCGCGCAGCCAGGCCGATCTGCAGTACTTCTTTGTCAACGGCCGTGCGGTGCGTGACAAGTTGGTCGCCCATGCCGTACGCCAGGCTTACCGCGATGTGCTGTTCAACGGCCGGCACCCGACCTTCGTGCTGTTCCTCGAACTCGAGCCGAATGGCGTCGACGTCAACGTGCACCCGACCAAGCACGAAGTGCGCTTCCGCGAAGGCCGCTCGGTGCATGACTTCCTCTATGGCACGCTGCACCGGGCCCTGGCTGACGTGCGCCCGGAAGATCAGCTGGCTGCGCCCGCCGCCGTGCCAGAAGTGGTTCGCCCGACAGGGCAGCAGGTCGGTGAATTCGGCCCGCAGGGTGAAATGCGCCTGGCCTCGCCAGTGCTCGAACAGCCGCAACACTCCATTTCCAATGGCGGCAGTGGCGCCGGTTACCAGTACCAGTACACCCCGCGCCCTTCGCAGCCGTTGCCGGCCGCCGAGTCCCAGGCGGTCTACCGCGAGTTCTACAAGCCACTGAGCGAGGGCGCACCTGCCCCCTCGGCGCTTCCGCAAAGCCAGGGCGACATCCCGCCGCTGGGCTACGCCCTGGCGCAGCTCAAGGGCATCTACATCCTCGCCGAGAACGCCATCGGCCTGGTGCTGGTGGACATGCACGCGGCCCATGAGCGCATCATGTACGAGCGCCTCAAGGTGGCCATGGCCAGCGAAGGCCTCAGCGGCCAGCCGCTGCTGGTGCCGGAAACCCTGGCGCTGAGCCAGCGCGAAGCTGATTGCGCCGAGGAGCACGGCCAGTGGTTCCAGCGCCTGGGCTTCGAACTGCAGCGCCTGGGGCCGGAGACGCTGGCGGTCCGCCAGATTCCGGCGCTGCTCAAGCAGGCTGAGGCCAATCGCCTGGTGCAGGACGTACTCGCCGACCTGATGGAATACGGCACCAGCGACCGCATCCAGGCGCACCTCAACGAACTGCTCGGCACCATGGCCTGCCACGGCGCCGTGCGCGCCAACCGGCGCCTGGCGATCCCCGAGATGAACGCCCTGCTGCGCGACATGGAAAACACCGAGCGCAGCGGCCAGTGCAACCACGGCCGTCCGACCTGGACCCAGATGGGCCTGGACGATCTGGACAAACTATTCCTGCGCGGTCGATGACATGAGCGGCAAACCCCCAGCAATATTCCTCATGGGCCCGACGGCGGCCGGCAAGACCGACCTCGCCATCGAATTGACCAAGGTCCTGCCCTGCGAGCTGATCAGTGTCGACTCGGCGCTGGTCTATCGCGGCCTGGACATTGGTTCGGCCAAGCCTTCCAAAGAGATTCTGGCGGCCTACCCGCACCGGCTCATCGATATCCGCGATCCGGCTGAAAGCTACTCGGCGGCGCAATTTCGTGCCGACGCCCTGGAAGCGATGGCCGATATCACCGCGCGCGGCAAGATTCCGCTGCTGGTCGGCGGCACCATGCTTTATTACAAGGCGCTGATCGAAGGCCTGGCAGACATGCCAGCGGCCGATGCCGCCGTGCGTGCGGAGCTCGAAGCCCAGGCCGAGGCGCTGGGCCTGGCCGAGTTGCACCGGCAACTGGCGGAGGTCGACCCGGAATCAGCGGCGCGCATTCACCCCAACGACCCGCAGCGGCTGATCCGCGCGCTGGAAGTTTACCGGGTGAGCGGCGAGAGCATGACGGCTCATCGCCAGCGTCAATTCGCGGAAAGTAGCGGCGCAGACGCAGGCGCTGGCGGGCATTTGCCCTATACTGTCGCAAGTTTGGCGATTGCGCCTGCGGATCGTCACATTCTGCATAAGCGAATTGCGTTACGATTTTCACAGATGCTGGAACAGGGCTTCATCGACGAGGTCCGATCGCTGCGAGCCAGAAGTGACTTGCACGCCGGACTGCCGTCTATACGGGCAGTGGGCTATCGACAGGTCTGGGACTACCTCGACGGCAAGCTGACTGAGAATGAGATGCGCGAACGCGGTATCATTGCCACTCGACAGCTGGCCAAGCGGCAGTTCACCTGGTTGCGTGGCTGGCCTGACGTGCATTGGCTTGACAGCCTGGCCTGCGACAATCTGTCCCGCACCTTGAAATACCTTGGGGCCGTCTCCATATTGAGCTGAGTCCCTGCTGATAGCCGTCTATTCTTGCGAAGGGGCGGCCTGACTTATCAATTTTTCTGATTTTCTATTTATTTATCCTTACAGGAGTGCGGCATATGTCAAAAGGGCATTCGCTACAAGACCCTTACTTGAACCAACTGAGAAAAGAAAAGGTCCCGGTATCGATCTATCTGGTCAACGGGATCAAGCTGCAGGGCTCGATCGAATCCTTCGACCAGTTCGTGGTATTGCTGAAGAACACCGTCAGCCAGATGGTCTACAAGCACGCCATTTCGACCGTCGTTCCGGCCCGTCCGGTCCGCCTGCCAAGCCCGACCGACGGCGAGCACGGCGACAGCGAGCCAGGCAACGCCTGATAGGAGCCTGCATTGTTCTTTGAGCGCCACGGTGGTGGTGAGCGGGCGTTGCTCGTTCACTTGGAAGGTCAGAACCCTGAGGCGCGCGAAGACCCGCAGGAGTTTCAGGAACTGGCACTGTCGGCCGGAGCCGACATCGTCTCGTTGGCCACGGTAGCCAGGCATCAGCCTACGGCCAAATACCTGATTGGCAGCGGCAAGGTCGAGGAACTACGCGACCTGGTCAAAGCCGAACAGGTAGACCTGGTGATTTTCAATCACACCCTCACGCCCAGTCAGGAGCGCAACCTCGAGCGAGTCTTCGAGTGTCGTGTGCTTGACCGTACCGGGCTGATCCTCGATATCTTCGCCCAACGGGCGCGTACCCATGAAGGCAAGCTGCAGGTCGAACTGGCCCAGCTCGACCACATGAGCACGCGACTGGTGCGCGGCTGGACCCACCTTGAGCGGCAGAAGGGTGGTATCGGCCTGCGCGGCCCGGGTGAAACCCAGCTGGAAACCGACCGCCGTCTGCTGCGGGTACGCATCCGCCAGATCAAGGGGCGCCTGGAAAAGGTGCGCAGCCAGCGCGAGCAGGCCCGTCGTGGCCGCAAGCGCGCGGATATCCCTTCGGTTTCGTTGGTCGGCTATACCAACGCCGGCAAGTCCACACTGTTCAATGCCCTGACCGAATCCGAGGTGTACGCGGCCGATCAGCTGTTCGCCACGCTCGACCCGACCTTGCGCCGGCTCGAACTGGCCGACCTGGGCCCGATCGTGCTGGCCGACACCGTGGGCTTCATTCGTCACCTGCCGCACAAGCTGGTCGAGGCATTTCGGGCTACGCTCGAAGAATCGAGCAACTCGGACCTGCTGCTGCATGTGATCGACGCCCATGAGCCAGAGCGCATGGAGCAGATCGAGCAAGTGCTGGCCGTGTTGGGCGAGATCGGTGCCGAAGGCTTGCCGATCCTCGAGGTCTATAACAAACTCGACCTGCTCGAAGATGTCGAGCCGCAGATTCAGCGCGATGCCGATGGCAAACCGCAGCGGGTCTGGGTATCGGCACGCGATGGACGTGGCCTGGAGTTGGTCGGCCAGGCGATTGCCGAGTTGCTGGGGGATGATCTGTTTGTCGGTACCCTGTGTCTGGAGCAGCGTTTTGCCCGCTTGCGCGCGCAATTCTTTGCCTTGGGTGCCGTGCGGAGTGAAGAGCATGACGAAGAAGGGCGCAGCCTGCTGAATGTTCGCCTGCCCAGGGTCGAGTTGAATCGCCTGGTCAGTCGTGAAGGCATGGAGCCGCAAGTGTTTGTCGAGCAACACACTTTGCAATAAATGCCCGGTGAGGTCGCCGGGCAGCAGTGGCAGGCATTCTGTAGCATTGGACGGCGCGCCGTGGGCGCGTCTTTGCTTTATCAGATGGAGAGCGCTATGGCTTGGAACGAGCCGGGTGGCAACTCGAACAATCAGGATCCCTGGGGCGGCCGTCGCGGTGGCGGCGGTGGTGGCGACAAGAAGGGTCCGCCGGATCTGGACGAGGCCTTCCGCAAGCTGCAGGACAGCCTGAACGGCATGTTCGGCAGTGGCAAGAAACGTGGCGGCGGTGACCGCAATGTCGGCAAGGGTGGCGGCTATGGTCTGCTGGGCATTGGCCTGGCGGTGCTTGCTGCAATCTGGCTGTACAGCGCCGTGTACGTGGTCGACGAGCAGGAGCAGGCCGTGGTGCTGCGCTTCGGCAAGTACTATGAGACGGTCGGTCCCGGCCTGAACATCTACTTCCCGCCAATCGATCGCAAGTACATGGAAAACGTCACGCGCGAGCGTGCCTACACCAAGCAGGGGCAGATGCTCACCGAAGACGAGAACATCGTCGAGGTGCCGCTGACCGTCCAGTACAAGATCAGCAACCTGCAGGACTTCGTGCTTAACGTCGACCAGCCTGAGGTCAGCCTGCAGCATGCGACCGACAGCGCCCTGCGCCACGTGGTGGGTTCCACCTCGATGGACCAGGTGCTGACCGAGGGCCGTGAGCAGATGGCCGTGGATATCCGCGAGCGCCTGCAGCGCTTCCTCGACAACTACCGCACCGGTATCACCGTCACCCAGGTCAACGTACAGAGCGCGGCAGCCCCGCGTGAAGTGCAGGAAGCCTTCGACGACGTGATCCGCGCCCGCGAAGACGAGCAGCGTGCCCGCAACCAGGCCGAGTCCTACGCCAATGGCGTGGTGCCGGAAGCCCGCGGTCAGGCCCAGCGCATCATCGAGGACGCCAACGGTTACCGCGACGAAGTCATCGCCCGCGCCAAGGGTGAGGCTGATCGCTTCACCAAGCTGGTCGCCGAGTACCGCAAGGCCCCTGACGTGACCCGTCAGCGCCTGTACCTGGAGACCATGCAAGAGGTCTACAGCAATACCAGCAAGGTCCTGGTCACGGCCAAGGACGGGCAGAACAACCTGCTCTACCTGCCGCTGGACAAGATGGTCGAAGGCAGCCGCAACGCGTCCGCGCCAAGCACCAGCGTCAGCCCGTCGGTCAACGATGCGGCCACGCGTGCCGCGCAGGACCTGCAACAGCAACAGCAGCCACTGCGCACTAGGGAGAGCCGCTGATGAGCAACCGATCGCTGATCGCCCTGATCGCCGCCGTGGTTCTGGCCATTGTGGCCTGGAACAGCTTCTACATCGTGTCCCAGACCGAGCGTGCGGTACTGCTGCGCTTCGGTAAGGTGGTCCAGGCGGATGTCCAGCCTGGCCTGCACGTGAAGATTCCGTACGTGAACCAGGTACGCAAGTTCGACGCACGCCTGATGACCCTCGACGCCCCGACCCAGCGGTTCCTGACCCTGGAGAAGAAGGCTGTGATGGTCGACGCCTACGCCAAGTGGCGCGTCAAGGATGCCGAGCGCTTCTACACCGCCACTTCCGGCATGAAGCAGATCGCCGACGAGCGTCTGTCGCGTCGTCTGGAAAGCGGCCTGCGTGACCAGTTCGGTAAGCGCACCCTGCACGAGGTGGTTTCCGGTGAACGTGACGCGCTGATGGCTGACATCACCGCATCGCTGAACCGCATGGCCAGCAAGGAGCTGGGTATCGAGGTCGTTGACGTGCGCGTCAAGGCCATCGACCTGCCGAAGGAAGTCAACCGCAGCGTGTTCGACCGCATGAGCACCGAGCGTGAGCGTGAAGCCCGCGAGCACCGCGCCAAAGGTAACGAGTTGGCCGAAGGTATTCGCGCCGATGCCGACCGCCAGCGCCGTGTACTGCTGGCCGAAGCCTACCGCGAGGCGGAAGAGACCCGTGGTGACGGCGACGCTCAGTCGGCCGCCATCTACGCCAAGGCCTACACCCAGGACGCCGATTTCTACGCGTTCTACCGTAGCCTGCAGGCGTACCGCGACAGCTTCTCGAGCAAGAGCGACGTGCTGGTGCTGGACGCGAAGAACGAGTTCTTCCGCTTCCTGGACAAGAGCAAGCCGTAATGCTCAGGCCCTGATATTCATGCAGCGGCGCCCCGCCTGGCAGCTAAAACACCAGGCGGGGTGCATCCTGAATGAAAAGGGGTGTATGATGAGGCAGCCGGGAAATTTCCCGGCTTTTTTGCGTCTGCAAGGTTGATTGGCAAAGCGCCAGTTGACGGTTTGGTCAGCTCGCAAGGCAATTTGAGGGTATCGGGTACAGTGGCTGCGCTGGGATCAGTGCTGCCCGCTGCTGTGCGCGATACCGGCTTTACTGACGGCTCGCCAGCTGGCAAGCCGCCCGGACCAGAGGGGAAATGGCGTAATGGCAACGGTAGACCGCTGGCTGCTGCCAGATGGCATCGAGGAAGTACTGCCACCTGAGGCTGCGCGCATCGAAATCGCGCGCCGCCAGGTGTTGGACCTGTTCCAGAGTTGGGGCTACGAGCTGGTCGTCACCCCGCATATCGAGTACCTGGAGTCGCTGCTCACCGGCGCCGGCCAGGACCTGGATCAGCGCACCTTCAAGGTGGTCGACCCGCAGTCGGGCCGCCTGATGGGCTTCCGCGCCGACTTCACCCCGCAGGTGGCGCGCATCGACGCCCATACCCTGCGCCGTGAAGGCCCGAGCCGCCTGTGCTACGCCGGCAGCGTGCTGCATGCCCAGCCGCGTGCCCTGTCCACCTCGCGCAGCCCGATTCAGCTGGGTGCCGAGCTGTACGGCGACGCCAGCCCGACCAGCGATGTCGAAGTCATCAGCCTGATGCTCGCCACGCTGCAGTTGACCGACGTTGCCGACGTGCACATGGATCTTGGTCACGTCGGTATCTACCGCGGCCTGGCCCGTGCCGCTGGCCTGTCGGGCGCGGTCGAGCAGCAACTGTTCGACGCCCTGCAGCGCAAGTCGGTCGATGAAGTGCAGGCACTGACTGCCGATCTGCCGAAGGACCTGGGCAATATGCTGCGCGCCCTGGTAGAGCTGTGCGGCGGCCGTGAAGTGCTGGCCGAAGCCCGCGTGCGCCTGGGCCGTGCCCCGGCCAGCGTCCTGGCGGCGCTCGACGACCTGCTGGCGATCGCTGATCGGCTGGCGTCGCGCTTCCCGGACCTGCCGCTGTACTTCGACCTCGGCGAGCTGCGCGGCTACAACTACCACACCGGCGTGGTGTTCGCCGTGTTCGTCCCGGGCGAGGGTCAATCGATCGCCCAGGGCGGCCGCTATGACGACATCGGCGCCGACTTCGGCCGGGCACGCCCGGCTACCGGTTTCTCCACGGATTTGAAGACCCTGGTCACACTGGGGCGAGCGGAGGTCGTATTGCCAACTGGCGGCATCTGGATGCCGGACAGTGGCGACGCGGCCCTCTGGCAGCAGGTCTGCCAGTTGCGCAACGAGGGCCAGCGTGTGGTCCAGGCTCTGCCTGGCCAGCCGTTGAGTGCTGCTCTCGAGGCGGATTGTGATCGGCAATTGATTCAGCAAGACGGGCGCTGGCAGGTTCTGCCGCTGGCCCAGTGAGTTTCTGCGTCGGCAAAGGCCGGCAACCAAGTTTGCGTGAATGAGGACCAATGTAATGGGTAAGAATGTCGTCGTCCTGGGCACCCAGTGGGGTGATGAGGGCAAAGGCAAGATCGTCGATCTGCTGACCGAACATGCTGCCGCCGTAGTGCGCTACCAAGGTGGCCACAACGCGGGCCACACCCTGGTGATCAACGGTGAGAAAACCGTTCTGCACCTGATTCCCTCGGGCATCCTGCGTGAAGGCGTACAGTGCCTGATCGGCAACGGCGTGGTCGTTGCGCCGGACGCCCTGATGCGTGAAATCACCAAGCTGGAAGAGAAGGGCGTACCGGTGCGCGAGCGCCTGCGCATCTCCCCGGCTGCGCCGCTGATCCTGTCGTACCACGTGGCTCTGGACCAGGCCCGTGAAAAAGCCCGTGGCGAAGCCAAGATCGGCACCACCGGCCGTGGCATCGGCCCAGCCTACGAAGACAAGGTTGCACGCCGCGGCCTGCGCGTCGGCGACCTGTTCCACCGCGAGCGTTTCGCTGCCAAGCTGGGTGAGCTGCTGGACTACCACAACTTCCAGCTGGTGAACTACTACAAAGAGCCGGCCATCGACTTCCAGCAGACCCTGGACGAGTGCATGGCCTACGCTGAACAGCTCAAGCCGATGATGCTGGACGTCACCGCCGAGCTGCACAACCTGCGTCGCGCTGGCAAGGACATCATGTTCGAAGGCGCCCAGGGCTCGCTGCTGGACATCGACCACGGTACCTACCCGTACGTCACCAGCTCCAACACCACCGCTGGCGGCATCTCCACCGGTTCCGGCGTTGGCCCGATGTACCTGGACTACATCCTGGGCATCACCAAGGCCTACACCACTCGCGTGGGTTCCGGTCCGTTCCCGACCGAACTGTTCGACGAGACCGGTGCCACCCTGGCCAAGCGTGGCCACGAGTTCGGTTCGACCACCGGCCGTGCCCGCCGTTGTGGCTGGTTCGATGCCGTCATCCTGCGTCGTGCCATCGACGTCAACAGCATCTCGGGCATCTGCCTGACCAAGCTGGACGTGCTGGACGGCCTGGAAACCATCAACATCTGCGTTGGCTACAAGAACGAGAACGGTGCCGTCATCGACGCCCCTTCCGATGCCGACAGCTACATCGGCCTGGAGCCGGTGTACGAAGAGATGCCAGGCTGGAGCGAATCGACCCTGGGCGTGAAAACCCTGGAAGAGCTGCCGCAAGCTGCACGTGACTACATCAAGCGCATCGAAGAGCTGGTAGGCGCGCCGATCGACATCATTTCGACCGGCCCGGACCGCAACGAGACCATCGTCCTGCGTCATCCGTTCGCCTGATCTGCCCTCCAGGCTGATCTGACGCCGCGGTCCTGAAAAGGATCGCGGCGTTTTCATTTGTGGGGTTCACCTGTGCCGGCCTCTTCGCGGGTAAACCCGCGAAGAGGCCCGTACAGGAAAACCCATTGCTAAACCTTGGCGCTTATCCCTGCTGTGTGCGGCACAACCCTTGCTGTAAGAAGTTTCTGTAGATGCCATCAAAATAGTGGCGCCAGAAAACACGAGGGTTACACCGTGTCTGCCATCCTTTCACTGTTACGAAGCCGCCTCTTGCGGCCTGTGTTTGTTGCCCTTGGTATCGCCCTTTTGGTGCAGGTGCTGGTTGCCGTTGCGCTGACCCGTAGCACCGTGACGGCCTTGGAGGCCGACCTGGGCGAGCGCCTGGGCAATGACAGTCGCCAGCTCGCCGGTGAGCTGGAGCAGGCCGGGCAGGACGTGCGCGGGGGCCTTGAGAGCCTTTCCAGCAGCACTCGTCAGCGTCTGAGTGCGGGCCTATCCACGCGGCTGCAGGATGAACAGCAGCAGCTGCGCGCCACCCTGGAGAAAAACCTCAAGGACTCGGCCAACGATATGGCCGAGCTGCTGGCCTCGGTCGCCCCGCGGGCGATCTGGGATAACGACGTGCCGATGCTCTCCGACTTCGCCCGCCGCGCCCAGCGCAACCCCAACGTGCTGTTTGTGATCTACGACGACGCCCAGGGCCAACACCTGACCCGCTACCTGAACCGGCAGAACCCGATCAACCAGGCTTTGATCGAGAAGGGGCAGGGCGAGCGAGCGCTGGACAAGGTGCTCGACGCCGCGCGTCGCGATCCTTCGGTGTATTTCGTCGAAGCGCCGATCAACCCCAATGGTGCCGAGATCGGCAAAGTCCTGATGGGTGTTTCTACTGCTGGCGTTGATCAGGAGCTCAAGGCCCTCGACCAGCGCTTCAGTGCCTTGATCGCCAGCGGCGAGCAACTGGTCGGCGATAGCCTGGGCGCTGCGGCTGCCGACAGTGGCAAAGCCCTGCGCGAGCGCCTGGAAACCGCACAGGCCAGCGCCACCGCGATGCAGGCCAACACCGCACAGACCGTGCGTGATGCGGCCGCCGAGCTGCGTTGGCGGATTGGCCTGGGCCTGGTGGTGGTTGGTCTGGGTGTGCTGCTGGTGGTGGCTGTGGTGTTAGGTCGCCGGGTGCTCAGCAAGCTGCGCCTGCTGATCGCCGCGCTCAATGATCTGGCTGCTGGCGAAGGCGACCTGACCAAGCGCGTGACCCTCGACAGCCGCGACGAGATCGGTGACATGGCGTCGGCGGTCAATCGCTTCGTCGACAAACTGCAGCCCATCGTCCGCGAGGCCGGCGAGGTAGCCCAGCGTACCGGCGTCGAGATCGGCACAATGGCCAAGCGCAACGCTGGTGCCGATGCCGCGGCGGCATTGCAGCGTGACGAAGTGGCCGCCAGTCTGCGCGACCTGTCGAGCATGGCTGACGAGGCCCAGGCCGAAAGCCACGCCATGCAGGCGGCGTTGCAGCAGGTAGTGGACATTCGCCAGGCAACCGACGAGAACAGCCGTTCCTCCACGCAACTGGCGAGTCTGATCGAGAACCTGGCCGGGCAGGTGGAAACCGGCTCGCAGGTAATCGAACGCCTGGCCAAGCAGAGCGAACAGATCGAAGTGGTGCTGACTGTCATCCATGGCATCGCCGAGCAGACCAACCTGCTGGCCCTCAACGCCGCAATCGAAGCCGCACGCGCTGGTGAGACGGGGCGCGGCTTTGCCGTAGTGGCCGATGAGGTGCGTGCGCTGGCGAGCAAGACCCAAAGCTCGACTGGCGACATTCAAGCGCACATCGCCGCCCTGCAGAAAGGTGCCAAGGAAGCGGTGGCGACTATCGGGCAAGCCGGACTCAAGGCCAGCGAAGGGTTGTTGGTGTTGCGTGATAACGAGCGTCGCCAGCAGTCAGTGCAGGCCGCCGTGGAGCAGGTGCACGCGGCCATCGGCCTGGCGACCCGCGCTGCTGAGCAGCAAGCCCATGGCGCGCAAGCGGTGCGGGGTCGGGTGGAGAACATCCATGCCCAAGCCGAGCGCTCGGCCGAAGTGGTGATGCAGACCACCGCCAGCAGCAAGGTGCTGGATGACTTGGCGGCCCAATTGCGCGCCAGCCTTGGTCAGTTCAGGGCTTGAAGCTTGCGCGGTCCCCTCTTGTGGGAGCGGCCTTGCGTCGCGAAAGGACCGCAAAGCGGTCCCAGGATATCCGCGTAAACACATCTATTGCTGGGGCCGCTTCGCGGCCCTTTCGCGACGCAAGGCCGCTCCCACGGGGATCGCGCTAAATTCTGGAAATTGAGCAAGACAGCTGATCTCACACCGAGCGGTTTTGCTAGGCTGTCAGCGACACATGACAAAGGGAGTTGCTCATGTCCGCCCAACTGGTCGCCGCCCAGGCCGACCTCGATTTTCTCCACAGTGCCAGCGTAAAGCTCACTGCCCCGATGACGGCCCTGCAAGCCTACTGCGCCATGACCTCGGATGTCCCAGGCTGGCTAGCCAGGGCCTTCCGCATTCGTGACTTCATCTCGCGTCGATTCAATGTCGCCGATATCCACGGCTTCTCTACCCGCGATCCAGCGCATGTGCCAGCTGTCGGCGAGCACCTGGACTTCTTCACCGTCGAGGCCATCAGCGACCAGCAACTAGTGCTGACTTCGCGTGATACGCACCTGGCGGTGATGGTCTGCATGGATGTGTCGAGAGGGGAGTACGGCCTCGCGCAGTTGGAAGTGACCACATCGGTTAGGTGCTTCAACACCTTCGGCCGTTTGTACATGGTGCCGGTCGGAAGGGTTCATGGTGTGATCTTGCGGCGGATGCTGGGCAACCTGCAGGGCCATCGTTTCAAACGTCGGTAAGCAACATATCCTTACCTAATAAATCAGAATTTTTACCCAATCTTGTAGGCAATTTCCCAAAGTTTGCTTGGGAACGTGCGTGCTATTGCGTGGCTTGGCACAGGGAACTAGTGTCAACCAGGCCTCGAGGCGACGGTGCTAATCCGCCGTCTGCTTTTCAGGCACAACCGCAAGACGACAATGCGAGAGCGCTGTCGTTATTCAGCCCAAATATTGCCAAGGAGAGGTAAGCATGGCTTTCGATGCTTATATTCAAATCACCGAAATTGCTGGCGAAGCACTGGACGAGCAATTCACCAACTGGATCGAGATTGCTGGCTACAAGTTCGGTGTCAACCAGAGCACCTCTGCCACCGCCAGCTCTGCAGGCGGCGCATCATCAGGCCGTACCACACTCACCAACTTCTCCTTCACCAAGCATCTGGACAGCGCCAGCTGCGCCGGTCAGCACCTGAAGGAGGTGAAGCTGGTGGTCTGCCGCGCCGGTGGTGACAAGCTCAAATACTACGAAGTCGTCCTCGAAGAAGTGATCATCGCCGACTACGCCCAGAGTGCCAGTACCGGAGTGCCAATGGAGGTGGTGCAGCTGAACTACGGACGCATCAAGACCACCTACACGCGGCAGAAACGTCTCGATGGTAGCGCCGGCGGCAATGTGACCGGCGGCTGGGATCGCATCAGTAACAAGAAGTATGCGTGAGGTGCGACCATGTCCGAGGCACGTAGCTTCATCAATCCACAGGCGCAGTCCTATGGGTCGCTGAAGGCCGATACACCCATGAACGGGAACCAGCGGGCCAAGTTTGATGTGTTGAACGCGCATATCGTCAACACTGTTGTTTTCCCTGGCGAACTGATAATCGTAGGTGACCCAAGCACGCCGTCCTGTACTGCTCATGAGGCATTTCTCATGGGTAAGGCCTTAGGTATACACCTTGACATCGAATTGAACGGCGGTGGGTTTGACGGGTTCCTTCTGGAGAATTTTGAGCTGCTGCAGAGCTTGCTGTCCCGTGCGGCCATCGGCGCCGGTACAGCTAGTGACGCTTGGAGTAAGCATCTTGAAGCTATCAAGAAAACGTTAGAGGAAATAGAGCAGCTACACCGAAACTACTTGCATCAAGGCACGTTGAAAGCTCGTAATGAATTCTACTCGAAGCGTACAGCGCTGTTTTTGAAGTTGGAGGCGCAGCTAGATAGTATGGCTGCGTATGGGTCAGGGTTGCGCAGACGGGGCAAAATCAAGAATGCGCTGGATATATCTACCAAAAGATTTCTTCACGGTGGTGAGATTAAAGGGTATGCAGCAAAAATATCTGGTGTGGCTAAGGCGGCTAATTGGGTAAAAAAGGTACGTATTTAGGGATGGCACTTGATGTGGCGTCAACCGAACTGTCAATTCGTAACGCTTGCGTGCTTGGGCGGGAGGAGGAGTGTAGAGAGGCTAAGTATGTGGAGAGGAGTTCGCTCGTTGGTGGCTTGGGGCTGGGAGGAGTTGGTGGATATGTCGGGGGCGTCTTGGGGCCAATCGCATGTGTTGCTGTGGGTATACCCACCGGTGGAACGGCAACTTTCGCATGCGTGGTCTTGGGTGGGGCGGCTGGAGGTATCGCTGGCGGTGAGTTTGGCGAAGTTTTGGGAGAAAGAGTCGGAGAGATTCTGTATGAGGCAGTGCGATGAGTAATTTACACCTGGCATTACTTGGTGTGATTGTATTGACTTCGCCGTTTTTGATGTTTGGTGTGTGGATATTTGTTGCGTATCGATATTTGGATCGCGTCGAATCGGTCTTGTCAAATAGCCGAATGGTGGCTGTGAATAGAGAAATATATTCTCATGCTGGGTTGCTCGGGAAAGTCATGCGGCTAGGGTCAATTTCTGCAATGCTATCTATGAGAAGTTTTAGTGTTCGAAAGGGGCTATTAAATAGCGATGATGTGAGTAATGCTCCCGTCGACCTGCAGAGGCTGTTAGTGCGCTTGTGGACGGTACAAATTGTGCTGATTGCACTGATTGTGCTGTTTTTTGTCTGGATAGAGTACTGGAGGTAAGTCCGTGTCTGTTGTTCGAAAATCCAGGCTGCTCGCCAGCCTGGATTCGTTCTCAAGCCTTGTTCAAATACATCCGCGTAGTCAGCAGATACACCGGCAACCCTGAGACCACAATCAGCAACGCCGCATAAGGCGCTGCCGCCGCAAACTCGACGTTGGCGGTATGCGCCCAGACCTCGGTGGCCAGGGTGGTCATGCCAGTCGGGCTAAGCAGCAGGGTAGCGGTCAGCTCCTTCATGGCATCAAGGAACACCAGCGCAAACGCCGCCGCCAGCGCCGGGAAGATGATCGGCAAGGTCACCCGGCAGAACGCCGCGAAGCTGCTGGCACCCAAGGTGCGGGCTGCTTCTTCGAGGGTTGGCGAGGCTTTGTTCAGCGCGGTACGCACCGGCGCCTGGGCCAGCGGCAGGAACAGCAGCGCATAGGCCAGCAGCAACAGTGCGGTGGTCTGGTACAGCGCCGGCACGTAGTGCAGCGAGAACACCACCAGCGTCAGCGCGATCACCAGGCCGGGCAGGGCGTGCAACAGGTACGGCAGGCGCTCGGCCCAGATCGCCAGGCGACCTTTGTAGCGCACCACCAGGAAGCTGACCGGCAGGGCCAGTAGCACGCAGAAACCTGCGCCACCCAGCGACACCGACAGCGAAGTCAGCAACGCTTTACTGATCGCCGCCACCGGGAAGGCCGCCGACGAACCCACGCTCAACCAGTAACCCAGCATGGCCAGCGGAATGCCGCTGCCGAGAATCGCCAGGCCCAGGCAGAACAGCTGCGCCAACGGCATCCAGCCACGCAGTCGCACCGGCTGCCCACGGCGTGCCACGCCCTGGCCGATACGCACATGCCGAGCCTTGCCGCGCACGCGCAGTTCCAGCCACAGCATCAGCAGGCACAGCGCCAGCAGCACAGCCGAGAGCATCGCCGCGTTGGCGTTGCTGAACTCCAGTTCGAATTGCTGGTAGATCGCCGTGGTGAAGGTCTGCAGGCCAAGGATCGACAGCGCGCCGAACTCGACCAGCATGTGCAACGCAATCAGCAGTGCGCCGCCCAGCATCGACGGCCACAGCAGTGGCAGGGTGATCTTGCGGAACACGCCCCAGCGGCTGTAACCCAGGGTGCGCGCCGACTCTTCAAGCGACGTGTCGAGGTTGCGCAGGGTTGCCGCCACCGGCAGGAACACCAGCGGGTACTTGGACAGTGCCATGACCAGGATCGCCCCGCCGAGGCCTTCGAAATCCGAGCTCAGCGACACCCAGGTGAAGCTGCTGACGAATGACGGCACCGCGAACGGCAGGCACAGCACCACGCCCCATAGTCGCCGACCGGGCAGGTTGCTGCGCTCGAGCAGCCAGGCCAGGGCCAGGCCGACTACCATGCATGCCAGCGTCACCCCGGCCATCAGCATCAGGGTGTTCTTCATCAACCCCCAGACGAACGGGCGCCAGAGCAGGTGCAGGGCTTCGCGCCAGCCGGCCTCCCAGGCTTTCATGGCGACGTACAGCAGCGGCAGCAAGCTCATCGCCACCAGGAACAGCACAGGCAGCAGCACCCAGATCGAGGGGCGCTTGCGGCGCGGCACGAAACGTACCTGCGCCGGCTCGGACAGGGCGGCGGTCATCAGAGCAGGCCGACCTCGCGTTCAAGCTCCAGCGCTTCCTCGGCATTGCCCAGGTCGGCTGGCGAGATCTTCGGCGGGCGCAAGTCTTCGAAAGGTTTCAGGCCGCGGTCGGAGACCATGCCCTTGTGCAGCGGGTACTCGGCGGTGGTCTGGGTGATCACGCGCTGGCCTTCTTCGCTGGCCATCCAGTTGAGCAGGGCCTGAGATTCTTTCGGGTGCTTGCTGGCCTTGACCACGGCAGCGCCGGAGATGGTGACCAGGTTGCCGGCATCGCCATCGGCCAGGTAATAGAGCTTGGTGTCGAGCTTGCCGCGCTCGCGCTGCAGCGCATACCAGTAGTAGTTGTTCACCAGTACCGCAGCGACTTCACCTTTTTCCACGGCCTTGAGAGCGACCATGTTGTTGGTGTAGGTCTTGCCGAAGGCCTTCAGGCCGGTCAGCCATTCTTCGGTGGCTTCACGCCCGTGCATCTTCAGGATGGCCACGGCCTGTTCCTGGAAGGCGCCGCTGGTCGGTACATAGCCGACGCGCCCTTCCCACTCCGGGTTGGCGAAATCCATGACCGTGGTCGGCAGGTCTTTCTCGTCGACCTTCTTCGGGTTGAACACCACGATGCGGGTACGGGCGGTGATGCCCATCCAGGTACCGTTGGCGCCTACGTATTCCGTGGGCACCATGTTCGCGGTGGCGGCATCGATCTTCGCCAGCAGGCCCAGCTCACCCAGGTTGTTCAGCGGTGGGGACTCTTCGGTATAGATGATGTCGGCCGGCGAGCGGTCGCCTTCCTCGATGATCTGGCTGGCCAGCTGGTTGCTGCTGCCCTTGCGGATATTGATGTGGATACCGGTCTTGGCCTCGTAGGCCTTGGCGATGGCTTCGCCGATTTCCTTGTGCTGGCCGTTGTACATGGTCAGCGTGACCGGTTCGTCTGCCAGGGCGGCCGGAGCGCCGATCACCAGGCTTAGAACTGCGGCGGCCAGGGTGCGCATCAGCGGTTGCGGGCGAATCGTCATGCGGGTACTTCCTCGCTTACGGCTACATATTCGGAAACAATGGTAAACGAAATCGTTTCTCAAGTGGCCGGGTGACGAGAAATTCATCGGCAGACAAACGTGTAATGCCGGGGGTTGCGAGGGGAGGTGGGGGGTACAAAAAATCGCAGGCAAGAAAAAACCCACTAGCAAGCTAGTGGGTTTTTGTATGGTGCCCAGGAGAAGACTCGAACTTCCACGACCGTTAAGTCACTGATACCTGAAACCAGCGCGTCTACCAATTCCGCCACCTGGGCAAAGCTTTACATCATCTGGAGAAGGCGACTATCGTTCGCTTTCACACAGTAGTAACAGATCCTTGGTCATCTGTTACTTGAAAATATTTGGTGCCCAGGAGAAGACTCGAACTTCCACGACCTTGCGGTCACTGATACCTGAAACCAGCGCGTCTACCAATTCCGCCACCTGGGCACACATTCGAGATAAAAGATGCTTTACAGCGCCGCTCATCTCTACTACAACTTCGGGCTTGTCCGTCGTTGTGGTGCGCACTATACGGACGGTCCGGGGGGGCTGTAAACCCCCCAAGCGAAAAAAATTTCAAAAAATTCAACTTGTTGATTCCGAAGGCCTATTGCCCCTCTCTATACACAGCAGCGGGGGCTGTCCAAGGCTGACATTTCCGGTTTCAATACGCACATGCCAGAATTCCTATCTATATACCCCAAGGTGAACCCCTTCTGATGGCCGATTGGCAATCCCTCGATCCCGAGGCCGCTCGCGAAGCGGAAAAATACGACAACCCTATTCCCAGCCGTGAGCTGATCCTGCAGCGCCTCGCCGACCGTGGCGAACCGGCCGCGCGCGAGGAGCTGGCGGCAGAGTTCGGTCTTTATGAAGAAGACCAGATCGAAGCCTTGCGCCGCCGCCTGCGTGCCATGGAGCGTGACGGCCAGCTTATCTATACCCGGCGCGGCACTTATGCCCCGGTAGACAAGCTGGACCTGATCTGTGGCCGTGTCTCCGGCCACCGTGACGGTTTCGGCTTCCTGATCCCTGATGACGGCAGCGAAGACCTGTTCCTCAGCCCGTCGCAGATGCGCCTGGTGTTCGACGGCGACCGCGGCCTGGCCCGCGTCTCCGGCGTCGACCGCCGTGGCCGCCGCGAAGGCGTGCTGGTCGAAGTCATCTCCCGCGCCCATGAAAGCGTGGTCGGCCGCTACTTCGAAGAAGGCGGCATCGGCTACGTGACCCCGGACAACCCGAAGATCCAGCAGGAAGTGCTGGTGACCGCCGGGCGTAACGGTGGCGCCAAGATCGGCCAGTTCGTCGAGATCAAGATCACCCACTGGCCAACCCCGCGCTTCCAGCCGCAGGGTGATGTGGTCGAGGTGATCGGCAACTACATGGCGCCGGGCATGGAAATCGACGTTGCCCTGCGCAGCTACGACATTCCCCATGTCTGGCCCAACGATGTGGTCAAGGAAGCGCGCAAGTTCCGCTCCGAAGTCGAAGAGAAGGACAAAGAGAAGCGCATCGACCTGCGTCACCTGCCGTTCGTCACCATCGACGGCGAAGACGCCCGCGACTTCGATGACGCCGTCTACTGCGAACCGCTGGGCAAGCTGCGCATGTTCTCTGGTGGCTGGCGCTTGTATGTGGCAATCGCCGACGTCTCCAGCTACGTACGCCTTGGCTCGGCCCTGGACAACGAAGCCCAGCAACGCGGCAACTCGGTGTACTTCCCCGAGCGCGTGGTGCCGATGCTCCCCGAAGAGCTGTCCAACGGCCTGTGCTCGCTGAACCCGCATGTCGATCGCCTGGCCATGGTCTGTGAAATGACCATGAACAAAGCCGGCCAGATGGTCGACTACCAGTTCTACGAAGGCGTTATCCACTCCCACGCCCGCCTGACCTATAACAAGGTCAGCAGCATGCTCGAACATGCCCGTACCCGTGAGGGCAAGGCGCTGCGCGAGGAGTACAAGGAAGTCCTGCCGGACCTGAAGAACCTGTACAACCTGTACAAGGTGCTGGTGGATGCCCGCCACGCTCGGGGTGCCATCGACTTCGAGACCCAGGAAACCCGAATCATCTTCGGCGACGAGCGCAAGATCGCGGAAATCCGCCCGACCGTGCGCAACGATGCCCACAAGCTGATCGAAGAATGCATGCTGGCAGCCAACGTTGCCACCGCCGCGTTCCTGCAGAAGCACGAAGTCCCAGCCCTTTACCGCGTGCACGACGGCCCGCCGCCGGAGCGCCTGGAAAAACTGCGCGCCTTCCTCGGCGAGCTGGGCCTGACCCTGCACAAGGGCAAGGACCCATCGCCGAAGGACTACCAGGCCCTGCTGGCGAGCATCGCCGGGCGCCCGGACTTCCACCTGATCCAGACCGTGATGCTGCGCTCGCTGAGCCAGGCGGTGTACAGCACCGACAACAACGGCCACTTCGGCTTGAACTACGAGGCGTACACCCACTTCACCTCGCCGATCCGCCGTTACCCGGACCTGTTGGTGCACCGCGCCATCCGCAGCATCATCCGTTCCAAGGTCGAGACCCCGCACGTCAAGCGGGCCGGGGCCATGAGCATCCCCAAGGCGCGTATCTACCCGTACGACGTGAATGCCCTCGACCAGCTCGGCGAGCAGTGCTCGATGACCGAGCGCCGTGCCGACGAAGCCACCCGTGATGTGGTCAACTGGCTCAAGTGCGAGTTCATGAAGGATCGCGTGGGCGAGACCTTCCCGGGCGTGATCACCGCAGTCACCGGTTTCGGCCTGTTCGTCGAGCTGACCGACATCTATGTGGAAGGCCTGGTGCACGTCAGTGCGCTGCCGGGCGACTATTACCACTTCGACCCGGTGCACCACCGCCTGTCGGGCGAGCGCACCGGGCGCAGCTTCCGCCTGGGCGACACCATCGAGGTCAAGGTCATGCGTGTTGACCTCGACGAGCGCAAGATCGACTTCGAGGTCTCCGAGCAGCAACTCAATGCGCCGATTGGCCGCAAGGGGCGTGGTGCTGCCGCGCCAGGCGCCGAAAAGGCCGAGAAGTCCGAGCCAGCGGTCGAGGCCAAGGCCACGCCGAAGCCGCGCAGCCGCAAGAGCGAGGCTGCGGAGGCGTACTTCCCGAAAGACGCCGTGCAGCGCAACGCCGAAGTGCGCAAGAGCCGCGAAATGAAAAAGGCGCTGATGAGCGAGGCGCGCACCAGCGGCCACGCCAGCAGCAAGTCGGACAAGGGCGGCAAGCCGTCCGGCAAACCGACCAAGCACCGTAAAGGCCCGCCGAAGTCCGGCGCGCCACGCAAGAGCAAGAGCAAGTCATGAGTCAGCTGGAAAAGATCTACGGCGTGCACGCCGTGCAGGCACTGCTGCAGCACCACCCGAAGCGGGTCAAGCAGATCTGGCTGTCGGAAGGGCGCAGCGAGCCGCGCATCCAGGCGCTGCTGGAACTGGCCGCGGAAAACCGCGTGCCGGTCGGCCAGGCCGAGCGCCGTGAGCTGGATGCCTGGGTCGAAGGCGTGCACCAGGGCGTGGTCGCCGAGGTGAGCCCGAGCCAGGTGTGGGGCGAGTTGATGCTCGAGGAGTTGCTCGAACGCAGCGAAACCCCACCGCTGATCCTGGTGCTGGATGGTGTGACCGACCCGCACAACCTTGGCGCGTGCCTGCGCACCGCCGATGCGGCCGGTGCCACGGCGGTGATCGTGCCCAAGGACAAGTCGGCCACCCTGACGCCTGTGGTGCGCAAGGTGGCCTGCGGCGCGGCGGAAGTGATTCCGCTGGTGGCCGTGACCAACCTGGCGCGCACGCTGGAGAAACTGCAGCAGCGTGGCCTTTGGGTAGTGGGTACCGCTGGCGAGGCTGAACAGGAGATCTACCAGCAGGACCTGACCGGCCCGCTGGTGATGATCATGGGCGCGGAAGGCAAGGGCATGCGCCGGCTGACCCGCGAGCATTGCGACTTCCTGGTGAAGTTGCCGATGAGCGGTAGCGTCAGCAGCCTGAACGTGTCGGTGGCGACGGGCGTGTGTCTGTTCGAGGCCGTGCGCCAGCGTCAGGCCAAGCGCTGATCACGTAAGCTTCACCGGCCTCTTCGCGGGACAAGCCCGCTCCTACAGGGATCGTGTAGGAGCGGGCTTGTCCCGCGAAAGGGCCGGTTGCCTGTGAATATGTTTCCAGCTGTTCAAATATTCACCACTCTCCTTGCTTGTACGCCCCGCCTTCTCTACAATTGCGCCCCTTGCCGAGCTGGCAGGCGCCTATGTGCCTCCCCTCCGTGCAAGACATACAGTGTCATTCACTCCTTGTCTGATCAGATACGCTGGCAGACTACTAACCCGTAAGGAGCATTCATGCGTCATTACGAAATCATCTTCCTGGTTCACCCGGACCAGAGCGAGCAAGTCGGCGGCATGGTTGAGCGTTACACCAAGCTGATCGAAGAAGATGGCGGCAAGATCCACCGCCTGGAAGACTGGGGCCGTCGTCAACTGGCCTACGCAATCAACAATGTTCACAAGGCTCACTACGTGATGCTGAACGTTGAGTGCACTGGCAAGGCCCTGGCCGAGCTGGAAGACAACTTCCGCTACAACGATGCCGTTATCCGTAACCTCGTCATCCGTCGCGACGAAGCCGTAACCGGCCAGTCCGAGATGCTGAAGGCTGAAGAAAACCGCAGCGAGCGCCGTGAGCGTCGTGAGCGTCCTGAGCATGCTGAATCCGCCGACGGCGACGACAGCAATGACAGCGACTCCAGCGATAACGCTGACGAGTAATCCACGGACCTTTAGAGGAGCCTATTAAATGGCACGTTTCTTCCGTCGTCGTAAATTCTGCCGCTTCACTGCTGAAGACGTGAAAGAGATCGACTTCAAAGATCTCAACACCCTGAAAGCTTACGTATCCGAAACCGGCAAGATCGTTCCAAGCCGTATCACCGGTACCAAAGCTCGTTATCAGCGTCAGCTGGCTACCGCTATCAAGCGCGCCCGCTTCCTGGCCCTGCTGCCCTACACCGACAGCCACGGCCGCTGAGACCGGGTCGTCGACAAGCAGTAAGGGATTAGCATGCGAGCGTTAGCAAGTTTCATCATGCGCGGTCGTGTGCAGGCCACCCTGGTGGTGGTCATCAGCGCGGTACTGCCGCTGCTGTTCTGGTTGAGTGCCGCTGCTGGCAGCCTTGTGCTGCTGCGGCGTGGGTTCAAGGATGCTTCAACGGTCATCGCCGGCGGCCTGCTGGCCGGGCTGGCCGTGTGGTTCATGGGCGATCCGATCACCTTCCTGGTGATTGCTGGTGCCCTGGGCCTGGCCGCGCTGTTGCGCGCCGAGCATCCCTGGAGCCGTGTGCTGGTCGCCAGTGCCGTGTTTGCCGTGGTTTTCAGCCTCGTGCTCGACATGGCCCTGGCGCAGACCTTCGATGTGCTGGCCAAGGCGTTTGCCGAAGCCATGCCGAAAATCGAAGGGGAGCCGGTGCTCTCCGGTGAGCTGATCCGCCCTGTGCTGGTCGCTTCCACAGCAGTGACGGTGCAATTGTTCAGCGTGTTGGCCCTGGTGCTGGCGCGTTATTGGCAGGCAGCGTTGTACAACCCTGGAGGCTTCGGTCGCGAATTTCGCGAACTGAAGTTGCCGAAACAGACCATGGCGGTCTTGGTGGCAGTGATGGTGGTGGCTCCGTTTATCGGGTCGCAGTTCATCATCCTGGCATCGGCGTCGAGCCTGGTACTGGTGCTGGCTGGCATCGCCTTGATGCACGGCCTTGTGGCACAGGGGCGACTGGCCGGTTTCTGGCTGGTGGGCATGTACGTGACGTTGCCGCTGATCATGCAGCTGATCTACCCGTTGCTGATGGTCCTGGCCATTGTCGACAGCCTGATTGATTTTCGCGGTCGCAAGTCCCCTCCGGGGAAAGACTCCGCGAACGGTGAAGGTTAAAAGTTAAGAGGTTTTACCAAATGGAACTGATCCTGCTGGAAAAAGTCGCTAACCTGGGCAACCTGGGCGACAAAGTTAAAGTTAAGGCTGGTTACGGCCGTAACTTCCTGCTGCCATTCGGCAAGGCCACCGTTGCCAACGCCGCCAACCTGGCTGCGTTCGAAGAGCGTCGCGCCGAGCTGGAAAAAGCAGCTGCTGACCGTAAAGCTTCGGCTGAAAGCCGTGCTGCCCAACTGGCCGAGCTGGAAGTGACCATCACTGCCACCGCTGGCGACGAAGGCAAGCTGTTCGGTTCGATCGGCACCCACGACATCGCTGACGCCCTGACCGCCTCCGGCGTTGAAGTGGCCAAAGCTGAAGTTCGTCTGCCGAACGGCACCATCCGTCAGGTTGGCGAATACGACGTAGCCGTGCACCTGCACAGCGACGTTGAAGCCACCGTACGTGTGGTCGTCGTAGCTGCCTAAGCTGCGCTGACTGGTGGTCCCTCACGGGATAGCCGGTTAACATCGGGCACGGTCCTGTTCGTTCAGGCCGTGCCCTTTGTCTTTTTCATCCTCCAGAATTCTTTCGTGGCCATGAACGAGATCACCAACTCCGAACAGCTCGACCTGCAAACCGCTGCCCTGAAGGTGCCGCCGCATTCCATCGAGGCCGAACAGGCCGTGCTCGGTGGCCTGATGCTGGACAACAATGCCTGGGAGCGGGTGCTGGACCAGGTGTCGGATGGCGATTTCTACCGGCATGACCACCGCCTGATCTTCCGTGCCGTGCACAAGTTGGCCGACGCCAACCAGCCATTCGACGTGGTGACCCTGCACGAGCAGCTGGACAAGGAAGGCCTGTCGTCCCAGGTCGGCGGCCTGGCGTACCTGGCCGAGCTGGCCAAGAACACCCCGTCGGTGGCCAACATCAAGGCCTATGCCGCGATCATTCGCGAGCGGGCCACGCTGCGCCAACTGATCAGCATCAGTACCGACATCGCCGACAACGCCTTCAACCCGCAAGGGCGTAATGCCGAGGAAATCCTCGACGATGCCGAACGGCAGATCTTCCAGATCGCCGAGGCGCGGCCGAAAACCGGCGGCCCGGTGGGCGTCAATGAGCTGTTGACCATGGCCATCGACCGTATCGATACGCTGTTCAATTCCGACAGCGACATCACCGGCGTGTCCACCGGCTTCACCGACCTGGACGAGAAGACCAGCGGCCTGCAGGCGGCCGACCTGATCATCGTCGCCGGCCGTCCGTCGATGGGTAAGACCACCTTCGCCATGAACCTGGTGGAAAACGCTGTTCTGCGGACCGACAAGGCGGTGTTGGTGTTCTCCCTCGAAATGCCAGGTGAGTCGCTGATCATGCGTATGCTCTCGTCGCTGGGCCGCATCGACCAGACCAAGGTGCGTTCCGGCCAGCTCGATGACGACGACTGGCCGCGCCTGACCTCGGCGGTGAACCTGCTCAACGACCGTAAGCTGTTCATCGACGATACCGCCGGTATCAGCCCGTCGGAAATGCGTGCGCGTACCCGCCGCCTGGCCCGTGAGCATGGCGAGATCGCCATGATCATGGTCGACTACCTGCAGCTGATGCAGATTCCAGGCTCCGCCGGTGACAACCGGACCAACGAGATTTCCGAGATCTCCCGTTCCCTCAAGGCCCTGGCCAAGGAGTTCAACTGCCCGGTGATCGCCCTGTCGCAGCTGAACCGCTCCCTGGAACAGCGGCCGAACAAGCGCCCGGTTAACTCTGACTTGCGTGAATCCGGTGCAATCGAGCAGGACGCCGACGTGATCATGTTCGTGTACCGCGACGAGGTGTACCACCCCGAAACCGAGCACAAGGGCGTGGCGGAAATCATCATCGGTAAACAGCGTAACGGCCCCATCGGCTTCGTGCGCCTGGCGTTCATCGGCAAGTACACCCGCTTCGAGAACCTCGCGCCGGGCATGTACAACTTCGACGACGACGAATAAGCCACTGGCCTCACATGAATCCGACAACCACCGTCGGATTTGATCAAAATTTGTGCTATATTCCGCGCCCGCGATTTCCCTGCACATCAAAACCGGTCACTGACATGCAAGCAGCCAAACCACTCTACGACTATCCCAAGTACTGGGCCGAATGCTTCGGGCCAGCACCATTCCTGCCGATGAGCAGGGAGGAGATGGATCAGCTCGGCTGGGATTCCTGCGACATCATCATCGTGACCGGGGATGCCTACGTCGACCACGCGTCGTTCGGCATGGCCATCATCGGCCGCCTGCTGGAAGCCCAGGGCTTCCGCGTGGGCATCATCGCCCAGCCGAACTGGCAGTCCAAAGACGACTTCATGAAACTGGGCGAGCCAAACCTGTTCTTTGGCGTCGCGGCCGGCAACATGGACTCGATGATCAACCGCTACACTGCGGACAAGAAGATCCGCTCCGACGACGCCTATACCCCGGGTGGTCTGGCGGGCAAGCGCCCGGACCGTGCCAGCCTGGTGTACAGCCAGCGCTGCAAGGAAGCCTACAAGCACGTACCGATCGTGCTGGGCGGCATCGAGGCCTCGCTGCGTCGCATTGCCCACTATGACTACTGGCAGGACAAGGTCCGCCATTCGATCCTGATCGACGCCAGCGCCGACATCCTGCTGTACGGCAACGCCGAACGGGCCATCGTCGAAGTGGCCCAGCGCCTGTCGCAGGGTGAAAGCATCGAGCAGATCACCGACGTGCGCGGCACTGCCTTCGTACGCCGTGACACGCCGCAAGGCTGGTACGAGATCGACTCTACCCGTATCGACCGCCCGGGCCGCGTCGACAAGATCATCAACCCGTACGTGAATACCCAGGACACCCAGGCCTGCGCCATCGAGCAGGCCAAGGGCGACCAGGAAGACCCGAATGAAGCCAAGGTGGTGCAGATCCTCGACAGCCCGAGCGTGACCCGGGAAAAGTCGGTGATCCGCCTGCCGTCGTTCGAAAAGGTCCGTAACGACCCGGTGCTCTATGCCCACGCCAACCGCGTGCTGCACCTGGAGACCAACCCGGGCAACGCCCGCGCCCTGGTGCAGAAGCATGGCGAAGTGGATGTGTGGTTCAACCCGCCACCCATTCCCATGACCACCGAGGAAATGGACTACGTGTTCGGCATGCCCTACGCGCGTATTCCGCACCCGGCCTACGGCAAAGAGCGCATCCCGGCTTACGAGATGATCCGTTTCTCGGTGAACATCATGCGTGGCTGCTTCGGTGGCTGCACCTTCTGCTCGATCACCGAGCACGAAGGCCGCATCATCCAGAACCGCTCCCACGAGTCGATCCTGCACGAAATCGAAGAGATGCGTGACAAGGTGCCGGGCTTCACCGGCGTGGTCTCCGACCTTGGCGGCCCGACCGCCAACATGTACCGCATCGCCTGCAAGAGCCACGAGATCGAGAAGCACTGCCGCAAGCCGTCGTGCGTGTTCCCGGGCATCTGCGAGAACCTCAACACCGACCACAGCTCGCTGATCGAGCTGTACCGCAAGGCCCGTGCCCTGCCAGGCGTGAAGAAGATCCTGATCGCCTCGGGCCTGCGCTACGACCTGGCGGTGGAATCGCCGGAGTACGTCAAGGAGCTGGTCACCCACCACGTTGGCGGCTACCTGAAGATTGCCCCGGAGCACACCGAGCGTGGGCCGCTGGACAAGATGATGAAGCCGGGCATCGGTACCTACGACCGCTTCAAGCGCATGTTCGAGAAGTTCTCGAAAGAGGCGGGCAAGGAGCAGTACCTGATCCCGTACTTCATCGCCGCGCACCCGGGCACCACCGACGAAGACATGATGAACCTGGCCCTGTGGCTCAAGGGCAACGGCTTCCGCGCTGACCAGGTGCAGGCGTTCTACCCGTCGCCGATGGCCTCGGCCACGGCCATGTACCACTCGGGCAAGAACCCGCTGCGCAAGGTCACGTACAAGAGCGAAGGGGTGGAGATCGTCAAGAGCGAGGAGCAGCGTCGCCTGCACAAGGCGTTCCTGCGCTATCACGACCCGAAGGGCTGGCCGATGCTGCGTGAAGCGCTGCAGCGCATGGGCCGTGCCGACCTGATCGGGCCGGGCAAGCACCAGCTGATACCGCTGCACCAGCCGCAGACCGACACGTACCAGAGCGCGCGCCGCAAGAACTCGACCCCGGCCGGCAGCCACAAGGTGGGCAAGGATCAGAAGATCCTCACCCAGCACACCGGCCTGCCACCGCGTGGCAGCGATGGCAGCAAGCCGTGGGACAAGCGCGAGAAGGCCAAGGCCGAGGCGTTTGCCCGCAACCAGCAGGCGGCCAAGGAGCGCAAGGAAGCGGCCAAGGGCGGTGGCGGCAAGGGCAAGAAGCCACGCCAGCCCGTAATCCCGCGTTAAGCTGATCCACTTTGGGGCTGCTGCGCAGCCCTTTCGCGACACAAGGCCGCTCCTACAGGTTAACGCGATTCCTTGTAGGAGCGGCCTTGTGTCGCGAAAGGACCGCGAAGCGGTCCCAGGATATCAGCCTTCAGTCAGGCTTCTTGTCGACCCACTTTGGCAACACCGGCGACTCGAACCGTTCCATCCCATCCAGCAGCGCATCGGCCTGCTGCGCCAGCAGCAACATGGCCCGATGCTGCGGCCGCACGAAGCCTTCTTCGACTATATGGTCGAGGAACCCGCCCAGCTTCTCGTAGAAGCCATTCACATCGAGCAGCCCCAGTGGTTTGGCGTGATAGCCCAGTTGCCCCCAGGTCCACACCTCGAACAGCTCTTCCAGCGTGCCCAGGCCACCCGGCAGGGCAATGAAGGCATCGCTCAGCTCGGCCATACGCGCCTTGCGCGCATGCATGCCGTCGACCACCTCCAGCCGGCTCAGGCCTTTATGCCCGATCTCGGCATTCATCAGGCTTTCGGGAATGATCCCGATCACTTCGCCGCCGGCCGCCATGGCCGCATCGGCGACGGTGCCCATCAGGCCGACCGCGCCACCGCCGTAGACCAGCGTCAGGCCGCGGCGGGCAATGGCCTGGCCAAGCGCGGCGGCCGCCTCACGGTAGGCAGGGTTGGCGCCGATACTGGCGCCACAGAACACACAAACGGAACGTACAGACATCGGGCTTCTCCAGTCATATCGCTGACAGGGTAAAGCGAATAGTCTGACGTCTCCAATGCCGGTTTTACTCCGGACGTGAGAATTCGCAGCTGGCACCCGTGGCCCCGTGGGCGTAGGCGGCGAGCATGCTGTTCATGAAACTTGAAAGGGACATTGCGATGGCTCCTGAATGAGAGGGTTGTCCCATCGTCTATTAAAAGGGCATGATGTGCCCTTAGATTGGTTGTATACAATCCATTGAACAATTCAACTGGCTGGCCACTTGACACCCCCTTGACCCATATCAGCAGGGGGTAGAACGGTTTCAGGCAGTCTCGCAATTGATAAAACCCTGCCAAGGAGATTCATGATGTTTGCGAAAGCTGTAGCGGTATCCCTGCTGACCCTCGCCAGCGCCTCTGTCTTCGCAGCCGAGTGCTCGGTGACCGTCGACTCGACCGACCAGATGTCCTACACCAGCAAGGAATTCACCGTCGACAAGAGCTGCAAGGAATTCACCGTCGAACTGACCCACTCCGGCAGCCTGCCGAAGAACGTCATGGGCCATAACCTGGTGATCAGCAAGACTGCAGACATGCAGGGCATTGCTACCGAAGGTATGAGCAAAGGCCTGGAGAACGACTACATCAACGGCGCCAACGCCGGGATCATCGCCCACACCAAGATGATCGGCGCGCCGGAAAAGAAAACCGAAGTGAAGTTCGACACTTCCAAGCTGGAAGCCGGTGGTGACTACAGCTTCTTCTGCACCTTCCCGGGCCACATCTCGATGATGAAGGGCAAGGTTGTCGTCAAGTAACGACAGCTGTATAGGGCTTCAGGGCCTATTCGCGGGCAAGCCCGCTCCCACAGGTTGATCACCGAACCCTGTGGGAGCGGGCTTGCCCGCGAAGCTTTTCAAGGGGCGAACGGCAGTTCGCGCTTGTGCTGGGTCTTGCGGTAGGTGGCGACGATGATGTCGAACGCTGCCTGGTCAACCGGCAGCCCATGCAGGAAGGCATCGATCTGCTGGTAGGTCACGCCATGGGACGCCTCGTCCGGCTTGCCCGGCTCCAGGTCTTCCAGGTCCGCTGTCGGCACCTTCTCCACCAGCGATTCCGGCGCACCAAAGCTGCGAGCGATCGCCCGCACTTGGTTCTTCACCAGCCCGCTCAGCGGCGCCAGGTCGCAGGCACCATCCCCGAACTTGGTAAAGAAGCCCATCACCGCCTCGGCGGCGTGGTCGGTACCGATCACCAGGCCTGCGCGGGCGCCGGCGATGGTGTACTGGGCCACCATGCGCGTCCGTGCCTTGACGTTGCCGACCACGAAGTCCACCAGTGTCGGCGAGCCATTCTTCAACTCCACCACTTCAGCCGCCAATGCGCGCACGGCCGGGGCGATGTCGACGGTGTGCACCTCATCGGCCTTGATCACCTCAAGGCAGGCCTGGGCGTCATGCTCGTCATGCTGCACTTGGTACGGCAGGCGCACGGCGATGAAGGTGTAGGCTTGGTCGCCGGTTTCGGCGCGCAGCTCGTTGACGGCGCGCTGGGCGAGCAGGGCGGCGGTCAGCGAATCGACGCCGCCGCTGATGCCCAGCACCAGGGTCTTGAGCCTGGCATTGGCCAGGCAGTCCTTGATGAACGCCACGCGCCGGGCAACTTCGGCCTCGAGCGCAGCGGCGTCGGCGAACGGCGGCTGGACCTTCAGCGCCTGGGCAATCTCTTGCTGAACCGCTTGCATGGGTTACTCCTTGCTGGGGACTTTGAATACGTGACGCATGTAGGCGACGAAGTTTTCGTCGCGGCACTGGGTCTTGGCGGCTTCGTCGGAGATCTTCGCCACCGGCGAGCCGTTGCAGTCGGTCATTTTAAGCACGATGTTCATCGGCGCCACACCGGGGATGTCACAGGTGAGGTTGGTGCCAATGCCGAAACTGACGTTGATGCGCCCGCGCAGGGCACGGAAGATTTCCAGCGAGCGGGTCAGGTTGAGGCCATCTGAGAACACCAGGGTCTTGGTCATCGGGTCGATTCCCAGTTTCTGGTAATGGGCGATGGCCTTTTCCGCCCAGGCCACCGGCTCGCCCGAGTCGTGGCGCAGGCCGTCGAACAGCTTGGCGAAGTACAAGTCGAAATCGTTGAGGAAGGCATCCATGGTGATGCAGTCGGTCAGGGCGATGCCGAGCAGGCCACGATACTCGCGGACCCAGCAATCCAGCGCGGCGATCTGGCTGTCGATCAGGCGCGGGCCGAGTTGCTGGTGGGCCATGATCCACTCGTGAGCCATGGTGCCCAGCGGCTTGATGTCCAGTTTCCATGCCAGGTCGACGTTGCTGGTGCCGACGAAGCGGCCCGGGAAGTCGTCGCGCAGTACACGCACCACGTCTTCCTGCACGCGGCTGGAAAAGCGCCGGCGAGTGCCGAAATCGGCCACCTGCAGCTCGGCCAGTTCGTCGTCGCTGGCGTGGGCGCGCAGCCAGTCGAACTTGCGGTACAGCTGATCACGGGCCTCGGAGAGGCGCATGCGCGGGTGCAGGTGGCGGTTTCGCACTTCGCTGATGATCGCCAGCAGCGGCACTTCGAACAGGATCACGTGCAGCCAGGGGCCTTTCAGGCGCAGGAACAGCTGGTCGTTCTCGATGCCGATGCGCACATAGCGCAGGTTGAAGCGGAACAGGCGCAGAAAGCGCAGGAAGTCGGGCTTGAGGAAGCTGATGCGTTCGAGGAAGGCCGGCTGGCCATCATCCAGGGTCAGGTCGGCGAGCAATTCGAGCTGGTGGCGAATCTCGCCAAGGTAGGGGCGCAGGTCCTCGCCATTGCGGCAGCGAAACTCCCATTCGACGTCGGCGTCTGGGTAGTTGTGTAGCACGCCCTGCATCATGGTGAGCTTGTAGAAGTCGGTGTCGAGCAGGTTGTGCACGATGCGCTCGGCGAATGCGCTCTCGCTCATCAAAGGGGGCTCCGGAAACGGCGAATGGTGGACATTGTGCCAGTCTTTTGAGTCTTGTTGTGTCTGGGCCGGCCTGTTCGCGGGCAAGCCCGTTCCCACAGAGGCCGCGTAATAGCCAAATCAGGTGTTTTTCCGTGCACCAGCTAGCCTTGAAACAGTGCTGCCTGTAGCAGTCGCGCACCAGCGGTGTGCACTTCGGTGACGTCCACTGTTACAGGGCGGTTGCACGTAAACACTTGCCAGGGTTGCAATGATGGCGCTCGACGGTTGCTCCTTGTCTGTACGTGTGGTGGCGCCTGCCGCGTGGCAGACGGTTGCACGCTCAATAAAGAAAAGGCCGTCGGTCGCCTGGGGTCGACCTCTGCAGTGTGTTTTCCCGGAAGACAAAACCGATGGCACGGCCCTTGCTCTGAGCTCAGGGCTGAGAAGTTGTAGTGCCACACTAAAAAAACTCTAGGAGCACCACCTCATGTCGCAGACGTTTTACAAGAAAGGTTTCCTGGCTCTTGCCGTAGCTACGGCACTGGGTGTTTCTTCGTATGTTCAGGCCGACGTCAAGATCGGCGTCGCGGGCCCCATGACCGGGGCCAACGCAGCGTTTGGCGAGCAGTACATGAAAGGTGCGCAGGCAGCGGCCGACAAGATCAACGCCGCTGGCGGCGTGAATGGCGAGAAGATCGTCCTGGTGAAAGGCGATGACGCCTGCGAGCCGAAGCAGGCCGTGGCCGTGGCCAACCGCCTGGTCGACCAGGACAAGGTGATCGGCGTGGTCGGCCACTTCTGCTCTTCCAACACCATTCCGGCCTCCGAGGTGTATGACGAAGCCGGCGTGATCGCCATCACCCCGGGCTCCACCAACCCGCAGGTCACCGAGCGCGGCCTGAACGCGATGTTCCGCATGTGCGGTCGTGACGACCAGCAGGGCATCGTCGCTGGCAACTACATCGTCGACGTGCTCAAGGGCAAGAAGGTCGCGGTGCTGCACGACAAGGACACCTACGGCCAGGGCCTGGCTGATGCGACCAAGGCGCAGCTGGAGAAGCGCGGCGTCAAGCCGGTGCTGTACGAAGGCCTGACCCGTGGCGAGAAGGACTTCAGCGCCGTGGTCACCAAGATCCGTGCCGCCGGTGCCGACGTGGTCTACTTCGGTGGCCTGCACCCGGAAGCCGGCCCGCTGGTGCGCCAGCTGCGCGAACAGGGCCTGAAGGACGTCAAGTTCATGTCCGATGACGGCATCGTCACCGACGAACTGGTGTCCACTGCCGGCGGCGCGCAGTACGTCGATGGCGTGTACATGACCTTCGGTGCCGACCCGCGCCTGCTGCCGGAAAGCAAGGCGGTGGTCGAGGAGTTCCGCAAGGCCGGCACCGAGCCTGAAGGCTATACCCTGTATGCCTACGCCTCGGTCCAGGCCCTGGCCGCTGGCTTCAACGGCGCCAAGTCGAACAAGGGCGAAGATGCTGCCAAGTGGCTCAAGGCCAACCCGGTCGAAACCGTCATGGGCAAGAAGGAGTGGGACAGCAAGGGCGACCTGAAAGTCTCCGACTACGTGGTCTACCAGTGGGACAAGGACGGCAAGTACCACCAGCTGGAAAAACAAAAATAATACGGCAGCTGGCCCGGACGCCCGTCCGGGCCATTGCCCCTGCGGTACCGGTCCTTATTCGGAGACCTGCACGGTTCTGCGCTGCCAGGCCCGCTTCATCCGTGGCTTGTGGTGGTCAGCGCGCGTGCAGTCTCGCTCAGGTGAGATTGCGTTATGGATGGTATTTTCCTGCAGCAACTGGTCAACGGCCTGACCCTCGGGTCGGTCTATGGCCTGATCGCCATCGGCTACACAATGGTCTATGGCATCATCGGCATGATCAACTTCGCGCACGGCGAGGTGTACATGATCTCCGCGTACCTCGCGGCGATCAGCCTGGCATTGCTGGCCTATTTCGGTGTCGAGTCGTTCCCCCTGCTGATGCTGGGCACACTGTTGTTCACCATCGTCGTCACGGGCGTGTATGGCTTCACCATCGAGCGCATCGCCTATAAACCCCTGCGTAACTCCACCCGCCTGGCACCGCTGATCAGTGCCATCGGCATCTCGCTGATCCTGCAGAACTACGCACAGATCAGCCAGGGCGCCCGCCAGCAAGGCGTGCCGACCCTGCTCGAAGGCGCCATGCGCATCGAAGTCGGCACCGGCTTCGTGCAACTGACCTACACCAAGATCTTCATTCTGGTGGCGGCGTTCGTCGGCATGGGCCTGCTCACCTACGTGATCAAGTACACCAAGCTCGGCCGCATGTGCCGCGCTACCCAGCAAGACCGCAAAATGGCCTCGATCCTCGGTATCAACACCGACCGGGTGATTTCCTACGTGTTCGTCATCGGTGCGGTGATGGCCGCGCTGGCCGGCGTGCTGATCACCCTCAACTACGGCACCTTTGACTTCTACGCCGGCTTCATCATCGGTATCAAGGCGTTCACCGCCGCGGTACTCGGCGGCATCGGTTCGCTGCCAGGCGCCATGCTCGGCGGGATCATCCTGGGCATTTCCGAGTCGCTGTTCTCTGGCCTGATCAACTCCGACTACAAGGACGTGTTCAGCTTCTCGCTGCTGGTGATGATCCTTATCTTCCGCCCACAAGGCCTGCTGGGTCGCCCGCTCGTGGCTAAGGTGTGAACATGTCGATTGCCAAGATTGCCTCTGCCTCTGAAACCAAAGGTTTCGATATCAAGCGCAGCCTGCTCGAGACCATCGTCGCCGGCCTGCTGGCGCTCATCGTGTTCGGCCCGATCGTCGGTGTGGTCCTCGACGGCTACACCTTCAACGCCGAACCACGCCGGGTGGCGTGGCTGGTCGGCGGGGTGATGCTCGGGCGCTTCCTGCTCAGCCTCTACGTGCAGACCGCCGCCGGGCGGCGCATGCTCGAAGGCTTCGACAGCGGCGGGTCGGGCGTGCACGTCAACGCGCCGGACTACAAGTCGCGGTTGCGCTACATCATCCCGGCGCTGGTGGTGATCGCCATCATCTTCCCGGTATTCGCCAACAAGTACCTGCTGACCGTGGTCATCCTTGGCCTCATCTACGTACTGTTGGGCCTGGGCCTGAACATCGTGGTCGGCCTCGCCGGGTTGCTCGACCTGGGCTACGTGGCGTTCTACGCCATCGGTGCCTACGGCCTGGCGCTGGGCTACCAGTACCTCGGCCTGGGCTTCTGGAGCGTGCTGCCGCTGGCGGCCATTGCCGCAGCGCTGGCGGGGTGCATCCTCGGCTTCCCGGTCTTGCGAATGCACGGTGACTACCTGGCGATCGTGACCCTGGGCTTCGGCGAGATCATCCGCCTGGTGCTGAACAACTGGCTGTCGTTCACTGGCGGCCCGAACGGCATGCCGGCACCGTCGCCGACCTTCTTCGGCCTGGAGTTCGGCCGCAGGGCCAAGGACGGCGGGGTACCTATCCACGAGTTCCTCGGCATCGAGTACAACGCCAACCTCAAGTTCGTGTTCATCTACGCCGTGCTGTTCCTGGTCGTGCTGGCGGTGCTGTACATCAAGCACCGGCTGACCCGCATGCCGGTCGGCCGCGCCTGGGAAGCGCTGCGCGAAGACGAGATCGCTTGCCGCTCGATGGGCCTGAACCACGTGCTGGTCAAGCTCTCGGCCTTCACCCTCGGTGCTTCCACCGCAGGCCTGGCCGGGGTGTTCTTTGCCACTTACCAGGGCTTCGTCAACCCATCGTCGTTCACCTTCTTCGAGTCGGCGCTGATCCTCGCCATCGTCGTGCTCGGCGGCATGGGCTCGACCGTTGGCGTGGTGATCGCAGCGTTCGTGCTGACCGTGGCACCGGAGCTGCTGCGCAGCTTCTCGGAGTACCGCGTGTTGCTGTTCGGTGTGCTGATGGTGCTGATGATGATCTGGCGACCGCGTGGGCTGATCCGCATCAGCCGTACCGGTGTGACCCCGCGTAAAGGAGTGGCGCCATGAGCGACGAAATCATTCTCTCGGTCGACAACTTGATGATGCAGTTCGGCGGCATCAAGGCGCTCAGCGACGTCAGCCTGAAGGTCAAGCGCAACCAGATCTTCGCCCTGATCGGCCCCAACGGCGCCGGCAAGACCACCGTGTTCAACTGCCTGACCGGCTTCTACAAGGCCAGTGGCGGGCGCATCGAGCTGAACGTGCGCGGCAGCCACACCAATGTCATCCAGCTGCTTGGCGAGCGCTTCCAGGCGGCAGATTTCGTGTCGCCGGCGCGCTTTGCCAACCGTCTGTACTACAAGATGTTCGGCGGTACCCACCTGGTCAATCGCGCAGGTCTGGCGCGGACTTTCCAGAACATTCGCCTGTTCAAGGAAATGTCGGTGGTGGAAAACCTGCTGGTAGCCCAGCACATGTGGGTCAACCGCAACCTGCTGGCCGGGGTGCTCAACACCAAGGCCTACCGCAAGGCCGAGAGCGACGCCCTGGACCACGCGTTCTACTGGCTGGAAGTGGTCGACCTGGTCGACTGCGCCAACCGCCTGGCCGGTGAACTGTCGTATGGCCAGCAGCGCCGCCTGGAAATCGCCCGGGCCATGTGCACACGGCCGAAGATCATCTGCCTGGACGAGCCGGCTGCCGGCCTCAACCCGCAGGAGACCGAGGCCCTGAGCCGGATGATCCGCGTGCTGCGTGACGAGCACGACATCACCGTGGTGCTGATCGAACACGACATGGGCATGGTCATGAGCATTTCCGACCATATCGTCGTGCTCGACCACGGCAACGTGATTGCCGAAGGCGCGCCGCAGGAAATCCGCCACAACCCGACGGTGATCGCCGCCTACCTGGGTGCCGACGAAGAGGAACTGGTATGAGTGCACCCATTCTCGAACTGAAGGAACTGGACGTGTTCTACGGGCCGATCCAGGCGTTGAAAAAGGTGTCGATGCACATCAACGAAGGCGAAACGGTGAGCCTGATCGGTGCCAACGGCGCTGGCAAGTCGACCCTGCTGATGTCGATTTTCGGCCAGCCGCGGGCGGCGTCGGGGCATATCGTCTACCGGGGCACCGACATCACCCGCAAGTCGTCGCACTACATCGCCTCCAACGGCATCGCCCAGTCGCCGGAAGGGCGCCGGGTGTTCCCCGACATGACCGTCGAGGAGAACCTGATGATGGGCACCATCCCCATCGGCGACAAATACGCCACTGAAGACATGCAGCGCATGTTCGAGCTGTTCCCGCGCTTGAAGGAACGGCGCAACCAGCGGGCCATGACCATGTCCGGTGGCGAGCAGCAGATGCTGGCCATTGCCCGGGCGCTGATGAGCCGGCCGAAACTGTTGCTGCTGGACGAGCCCTCGTTGGGGCTGGCGCCGATCGTGGTCAAGCAGATCTTCGCGACCCTGCGTGAACTGGCCAAGAGCGGGATGACCATCTTCCTGGTGGAGCAGAACGCCAACCATGCGCTCAAGTTGTCGGACCGGGCGTATGTGATGGTCAACGGGCAGATCCGCATGAGCGGGACGGGTCAGGAGCTGCTGGTCAACGAAGAGGTGCGCAACGCTTATCTTGGCGGGCATTGAGTGATATGCGGGGGCTGCACTGCAGCCCCTTGTTCAATGTGGACAACTTGTCGCATATGTTTCTCGAGCGACTCGACAATCCCCTCGCAAGCCCTTGTTTCCACAGGGCAGATCTTTTCCACGATTAATGTGGAACCGCCTGTGGAAAACATGGTGGCATCTCGCTCTATCCCTTTATCCGCAAGGCCTGCAAGGCTCTGGTCATAAAATGATCAGATGCCCTTTGTGCATGATTTCACGCGCATTTTTGCACAGGCCGAGATCTGCGAAAGGTGCTCGAAAGCCTGTGGATAAGTCTGTGGGAAAGCCTTGGACAGACCGCTGCAGACGGCATGATTGAAAGCGTTGCGCCATCACCGAAAGATATCCACCGACCACAACGGGCTGAAAGGGTTCCGCGCAGTGGATAAGTTGCCCCCAATCCGTGGGGAAAGCCCTGTGGATAACATGCGCATAGCTGGCGCCGAGCGCTCTGCCACAAGGGTTTGCCACATATGAACAAAAAATGAACAGCGAACTGTGCGGCTTGCTGCCAACGCCCGGCGCGGGCATGCTGCAAAGCTGTCGATGACAACCTACCGTGAGGAACAGAGCATGACATCCACCGTATTCATCACTGGCGCGACATCCGGTTTTGGCGAGGCCACCGCCCGCCGTTTCGCCGAAGCCGGCTGGAAGCTGGTGCTCACCGGCCGTCGCAAGGAACGTCTGGATGCCCTGTGCGCCGAGCTGTCGGCCAAGACCGAAGTGCACGGCCTGGCCGTTGACGTGCGTGATCGCAAGGCCATGGAGCAGGCCATCGCCAGCCTGCCGGCCGGTTTCGACAAGCTGCGCGGCCTGGTCAACAATGCCGGCCTGGCGCTGGGTGTGGATGCGGCGCAGAACTGCAGCCTGGACGACTGGGAAACCATGGTCGACACCAACATCAAGGGCCTGATGTACACCACCCACCTGCTGTTGCCACGCCTGATCGCCTATGGTCGTGGCGCGTCAATCCTCAACGTCGGTTCCGTGGCGGGCAACTACCCATACCCGGGCAGTAACGTGTATGGCGGCACCAAGGCCTTCGTCGGCCAGTTCTCGCTGAGCCTGCGCTGCGACCTGCGCGGCACTGGCGTGCGGGTGAGCAACATCGAGCCGGGCCTGTGCGAGAGCGAGTTCTCGCTGGTGCGCAACAGCGGTGACCAGGCCAAGTACGATGCCACCTACGCGGGCGCAGAGCCTATCCAGCCCCAGGACATCGCCGAAACGATCTTCTGGATCCTCAATCAGCCGGCGCACATCAACATCAACAGCCTCGAGCTGATGCCGGTGCGCCAGGACTTTGCGGGGCTGTCGATCGACCGTTCCACCAGAGGTTGATCCGAGGCTCTGCCACCGAACTGTGGGAGCGGCCTTGTGTCGCGAAAGGGCTGCGCAGCAGCCCCGGGCTTTCAGCGCAAATGCACAAATTGCTGGGGCTGCTTTGCAGCCCTTTCGCGACACAAGGCCGCTCCCACAGGGGAGGTTTCAGGCCAGGCGTCGCAGGCCTTCCAGGCAGGTCGCCAAGTGATAGGGCGTAGTCGAAGGCATGTCATGCCGGCTCACCGCCCCTTCGCCATCGCGGCACTCATACCAGCCACCTGCATGCAGGAACTGCTGTTCCATCGCCTTCAGCTGGACCAGCAGCTTCGCTTCATTCCCCGAGCGCAACACCAGTGCCCGCAGGTATTCCGCCTGTGCCCAGATCCGCTGGGTCGCATCGAGCACACTGCCTTCCACATCGAGCATGGCCAGCACTGCCGCATTATTGACCCCGCACAGCTCGGCATAGCCGAAGGCCCGCTCGATGGAGGCATGCAGCGCGGTCCCGCGCAGCAGTGGCGAGGTTTCCAGCAGGTAGAACCATTCGAACTGGTGCCCCGGCTCGAACCAGTTATCCACAGTGCCTCGTGGCTTCTCCAGCATCAGCCCATGCTGCGGCTCGATGAAGTGTTCCTGCAGGGCTGTGCACAACTGCAGCAGAGATTGCTGCACGTGCTCGTCCTCACGTACCGCCAGCACTTGCAGGAAGGCTTCTGCCAGGTGCATCTGCGGGTTCTGCAGCGGGCCGCTGCCAAGGTCGGCCCAGTCTTCGCCAAGGCTGGCTTCATACAGACCGTCATCCCGGGCGAACTGCTCGTCGACCACTTCCAGGGCAGCATTGAGGGTGGCTTCCACCAGGCCTTCGCCAACCTTGCCCCAGTAGTGCGCGCACGCGAACACGATGAAGGCGTGGGTGTACAGGTCCTTGCGTCGGTCCAGCGGTTTGCCCTCGGCGTCGATGCTGTAGAACCAGCCGCCATGCTCGGCATCGTGGAAGTGCTTCTGCAATGAACGGAACAGCGCCGCCGCCCGCTCGGCGGCGCCCGGTTGCTCGATGCGGCTGCTGAACAGGTACAGCTGGCGCGCACAGGCCATGGCCCGGTAGCGCTGCACCGGCAACGGGCGATGCTGGGCGTCCAGGGCCTCGTAGGGCAGGGCCATCTCGGCGTTCCAGCCCGGCCCTTGCCACAGCGGCACGATGCGTTCGGCGAAGTGCTGGTTGAAGCGGGCCAGTTCGGGCAGGGTGGGGCGGGGGTTGGGCATGTTGGCGCTCGTCGCTTTCGGGCAGGGCGCCATGGTAGCAGAACTGGGGTTGTGGGTTGGCTGTGCCGGCCTCTTCGCGGGCAAGCGCGCTCCCACAGGGACCGCACCGGGCCTGAGGGCAACACAATACCTGTGGGAGCGGGCTTGCCCGCGAAAGGGCCAGAGCAGGAGAGCGATCAGCTCGGGTTGCCCAGGCCTTGCCAGTGGCGTGCGCCGACGAAGATGAAGCGCAGCTGCTGGGTGATCTTTTCCTGGGCGCTCAGCACCTGTGGATAACCCGGCTCCGGGCTGTCGATCAGTTCCGGCAAGGTGGCGAACACGGTCTTCACCACCAGGTCGGCCATCACCGCCAGTGCGGCGTTGTCCAGGTGCTGCCAACGCTTCATCCGCGCAAGGTCGGTGGCCAGGTCGTCGCTGATGTCCTGGCGCAGGCGGGCGATGGCCTGGCGCACGGCTTGCGAACCGCCATACTGCTCGCGGGCGAGGAACAGGAACTGGGCGCGGTGGGCGGCGACCACGTCGAGGAAGATGCGCACCGAAGCATCGGTGATGCCACCGAGCTCAAATTCGTTATGCCGCACCAGGCGGATGGTCTGGCGGAACGTGGCGTCGACTTCGGCCACCAGCGCCAGGCCCAGGGCGTCCATGTCGGAAAAGTGCCGATAGAAACCGGTAGGCACGATACCTGCCGCCTTGGCCACTTCGCGCAGGCTCACGCTGCCAAAGCCACGGCCGCTCTCCATGAGCTGGCAGGCGGCGTCCAGCAGGGCCTGGCGGGTCTGTAGCTTCTGTTCGGCGCGCGGCAGCATGGGGCGGGCTTCTGTGACGGTGAGGCTGGGCACTCTAGATAAAAAAACGAAGCCCGGTCAATGGACCGGGCTGGGAGGGGAGCAAGCCGTGTGACAGAGGTTGTTCTTTTCGGCCATGGCGATCAGCTCACGTGGCTGATTGCAACCAGGCGATCCGAGCCACCTTCAGCTACGCGGCCACTGCGTTCGATCAGACGGTCCGAGCCACCTTCGGCAACACGGCCACTGCGTTCAATCAGACGGTCCGAGCCACCTTCGGCAACGCGGCCACTGCGTTCAATCAGACGGTCCGAGCCACCTTCGGCAACACGGCCAGAGCGTTCGATCAGACGGTCCGAGCCACCTTCGGCAACGCGGCCACTGCGTTCGATCAGGCGGTCCGAGCCACCTTCGGCAACACGGGCAGAGCGTTCGATCAGGCGATCCGAGCCACCTTCGGCAACGGTTTTGAGCGGTTGGGCGATCTCGGCTGCGCTGGAGCGCGATTCGGCGGTCAGGTGCTGGTCGGCAGCCGGCAGGGCGAAGGCGTTGGCAGCAAGGATCGACAGGGTCAGGGTCAGCAGGGTGCGTTTCATGGTTCGGTGCTCCTCTCGGGGGCTGGAAAGTGGGTACGAAGCCAATGCTACGCCCGGTGACGCCAGAGAGAAGTTCATACGGGTAATGGTAACAATCGACGGTATTGATAGCGTTTTGCAGGGGCTCTATCTCGGTGCTTTCGAGATGTAATGCGGCTATTTGCCAGTAACGACTTGAGGTAACACCAGCCATTGGCCGAGACCAAAAGCCAAGCAAGAACCCCAAAAAAAACTCGCTATCATGGCCGTCTCCGATAAAACCCAGGGGGTTTTCATCAGTCCGAGATATTGAGTGCCATCGTTACGCCTGCTTTGTGCCTTGCCGTCAGGAGAATCACGCAATGACGCGTCCCGCCAGAATCCTCGTCTGGACCTTAACCACCCTGTTGACCCTGCTGGCGATCCTGGTAGTGATCATCGCCACCTTCGACTGGAACCGCGTCAAGCCGCTGCTTAACGAGAAGGTTTCCGAGGCCTTGCACCGGCCATTCGCGATCAATGGCAATCTCGCCGTGCACTGGCGCACCGAGCCGGAAGAAGGCGGCTGGCGCGCGTGGGTGCCGTGGCCGCACTTCATTGCCGAAGACCTGACCTTGGGCAACCCAGACTGGCTGAAGGAACCGCAGATGGTCGGCCTGGAGCGCGTGGAGTTCCGCCTGGCGCCGCTGCCGCTGCTGTTCCAGCAGATCAGCATCCCGCGCATCGACCTGACCAAGCCTACCGCCAGCCTCACGCGCCTGGCCGATGGACGCGCGAACTGGACCTTCGACTTCGGGCCCAAGGACGAGAACGAGGCGCCGTCCAAGTGGCAGCTGGACATCGGTGCCATCGGCTTTGACCAGGGTAATGTGAGCTTCGATGACCAGACCTTGAAAACCAGCATGAAGGTGCAGATCGACCCGCTGGGCAAACCGATCCCCTTCAGTGAAATCGTCGGCAAGGCCGGCGCCGAAAAGGTTGGTGGCGCCCAGGACTATGCGTTCGGGCTCAAGGCTCAGGGCCGCTACAAAGGTCAGCCGGTGTCCGGCACCGGCAAGATCGGCGGCTTGCTGGCGCTGCAAGACGCCAATCAGCCGTTCCCGTTGCAGGCCGACGTGCGCATTGCCGATACCCATGTGGTGCTCGCCGGTACACTGACCGACCCGCGTAACCTCGGCGCATTGGACCTGCGCCTGCGCCTGTCCGGTGCCAGCCTGGGCAACCTCTACCCGTTGACCGGCGTGACGCTGCCGGACACCCCGGCCTATTCCACCGACGGCCGTCTCCGCGCCAACCTGCATGCCGCAGAAGGCGCGACCTTCAATTACCAGGGCTTCAACGGCAAGATCGGCGACAGCGACATCCATGGCGACCTGGCCTTCGTCGCCAGCCAGCCAAGGCCCAAGCTCTCCGGCAACCTGGTGTCCAACCAGTTGCTGTTCAAGGACCTGGCCCCGCTGATCGGTGCCGACTCCAATGCCGAGCAGAAAGCCCGCGGTGGTGCCAGCAAGCAGCCGGCCGACAAGGTGCTGCCGGTGGAAGAGTTCCGCACCGAACGCTGGCGGGCCATGGACGCCGACGTTACCTTTGCCGGCAAGCGCATCGTGCACAGCGAAAAGCTGCCCTTCAATGACCTGTCTGCCCACGTGATCCTGGACGACGGCCTGCTGCGCCTGGAGCCGCTGCGCTTTGGCGTGGCCGGTGGCAGCCTGGCCTCCAACATCCGCCTTGACGGCCGTAACGTGCCGCTGCAGGGGCGTGCCCAGCTGACGGCGCGTGGCTTCAAGCTCAAGCAGCTGTTCCCCAGCTTCGCACCGATGCAGACCAGCTTCGGCGAGCTTAACGGCGATGCCGACATCAGTGGCCGTGGCAACTCGGTGGCGGCGTTGCTGGGCACGGCCAACGGCAACCTGCGCATGCTGATCAACGATGGCGCCATCAGCCGCAGCCTGATGGAGATTGCCGGGCTCAATGTCGGTAACTACGTGGTGGGCAAGCTGTTCGGCGACGAGGACGTGAAGATCAACTGCGCGGCGGCGGATGTCGGGATCAAGGACGGGCTGGCGACTACGCGGTTGTTCATCTTCGATACCGAGAACGCGATCATCTACATCAATGGCACGGCCAACTTTGCCAGTGAGCAGCTGGACTTGAAGATAACCCCGGAATCCAAGGGGCTACGGCTGTTCTCGCTGCGTTCGCCGCTGTATGTGCGCGGGCCGTTTGCCAAACCGAGTGCCGGGGTGCAGGCGGTGCCACTGGCGCTGCGCGGGGCGGGGATGCTGGCGTTGGGCGTGGTTGCCGGGCCGGCTGCCGGGTTGCTGGCGCTGGTGGCGCCGAGCAGTGGGGATGAGCCCAACCAGTGCACGCCATTGCTGCAGCAGATGAAAGCCGGCAAGGCGCCGGCTGCGGTGAAAAAGCAGAAATAGAGTGGGGGCGCATAGCGCCCCCAGTCATTACAGCCCTTGAAGCAGATCGGACATGTCGTCCGCGTGCTCTTCTTCCTGGGCCAGGATGTCCTCGAAGATCCGCCGTGTAGTCGGGTCTTTATCGCCAATGTACTGAATGATCTCGCGATAGCTGTCGATGGCAATCCGCTCTGCCACCAGGTCCTCCAGCACCATCTCCTTCAGCGAACTGCCCGCCACATATTGCGCATGGGAATTCTTGGTGAGGTTGTCCGGATTGAAGTCCGGCTCACCGCCCAACTGCACGATGCGCTCGGCCAGTTTGTCGGCATGCTCGGCTTCCTGGTTCGCATGTTCGAGGAACTCGCTGGCCGCCACACTGGCCTTGATCCCGCTGGCCATGAAGTAATGGCGCTTGTAGCGCAGTACGCAGACCAGTTCGGTGGCCAGCGACTCGTTGAGCAGGCGCAGGATTTCCTGGCGGTCGGCGTGGTAACCCTCGGTCACCGCGCCTTGCTCGACATGCTCGCGGGCACGTTTGCGCAGGGTTTGCACATCGGTCAGTTCAACGTTGCTCATGATTGTCTCCAAACAGATCAGGACGGGTGTTCACGGTAGGTAGAAGGCTCAAGCGCCGTGGGCGGCTTTGCTGTCCTCTTCTCGTTGCTTGCAGGTCTTGAAGCCCTTGGCATCGACATGGCCGGTGGCGTCGAAGCGCACGTAGTACGGCTGCTGGTGGCCGTCGCGGTTGAGGATGTAGTCGTTGCAGGTACCCCCGTGCGGCAAGTCGATCACGTTCGATGGGCTGCCGCCGATGGCGATGACCTTCTGCATGGTCATGCCGTTTTCCACCTGCTTGACCAGCGGTTCGTCGCGGTAGGTGACATGGTCCACCGGGTTTTCCGGGTGGCTGCTGCAGGCGGCCAGCGCGGCGCTTGCCAGAAGGATTGCCAGGGTCTGCTTGTACATGGTCCCGCTCCTTGCAAAGGGTCTGTTCTGGTTTGGAACCGCGCAGCGCGTCGGGAGTTCGATTGCGATGGTCATCGAAGCGGCGCTAGTGTTGGCCGATCGTCCACGGAAAGGGGCTCAAGCCATGCAGCAGGAATTGGCCACGCGATACCCATTGGTGCTGGTGCCGGGCATGCTCGGCTTTGTCCGGGTGCTGCTCTATCCGTACTGGTTCGGCATCGTGCCGGCGTTGCGCAAGGGCGGCGCACAGGTGTTCCCGGTGCAGGTCTCGCCGCTGCATTCCAACGAGGTGCGCGGTGAGCAGTTGCTGGCGATCATCGAAGACATCTGCCAGCGCACGGGGGCGGCCAAGGTCAACCTCATCGGCCACAGCCAGGGCGCGCTGAACGCACGTTATGCGGCGGCCAGGCGGCCGGATCGGGTGGCCTCGGTCACTTCGGTGGCGGGGCCCAATCATGGCTCGGAGCTGGCCGATCACCTTGAGCGCACGGCGCCTGGTGATTCACCCCAAGGGCGCATCCTCAAGGCCATCCTGCATGGCCTGGCGGTGTTGCTGGTGTGGCTGGAAACCGGCTGGCGACGCGACCCGCTGCCGGTCGACGTGCATGCTTCCCACCAGGCCCTGACCAGCGCTGGCGTGGCCCTGTTCAACCAAGCTTATCCACAGGGGCTACCGGATACCTGGGGCGGGGAGGGGGCGTATGAGGTCAGCGGCGTGCGTTACTACTCCTGGTCCGGCACCTTGCAGCCGGGGCTGACTGACCAGGGGCGCAACCGCTTCGACGGCAGCAACCGCTTCTGCCGGCTGTTCGCACGCAGTTTCGTCAGGGAAAAGGGCCATTGCGACGGCATGGTCGGGCGTTTCAGCTCGCACCTGGGGCAGGTGATCGGCGATGACTACCCGCTCGATCACCTGGATATCGTCAACCAGCAGCTGGGCGCCGTGGGCAAGGGCGCCGAGCCGCTGCGGCTGTTCACTGAACATGCGGCTCGGCTCAAGGCGGCCGGGCTCTAGCGGCGTACCGGCGTGGTCCAGCGCTCGGCCAGTATGACGCCGACCAAGGTCAGCAAACCACCGATCAGGTGATAGCTGGCCAGTCGTTCGTCGAGGACTACTGCGGCGATCAGCGCGGTCACCAACGGCAGCAGGTTGAAGAACAACGTCGTACGGCTTGGCCCCAGGCGATGCACGGCCTGCATCCACACCAGCGGCGCGATCATCGAGGCGAGCACGCAGGCGTACAGCACCAGGCCGATGTTGTGGCCATTCAGTCCGGTCTTGTTCGAAAGCAGGAACAGCGGCAGCAACACCAGGATGGCTACCAGCACTTGCAGGTACAGCAGCTGCAACGGTGGCAGGCGCAATTGCCATTTCTTCAGCAAGAAGCTGTACAGCGCGTAGGCCAGGGTCGCTACCAGCATCAGCAGGTCGCCGCTGTTCAAGCCTTGTTCCAGCAAGATGCCGGGCTGGCCGGCGGAGACCACTTCGAGCACGCCGACGAACGACACCACGGCGCCTGCGAGGGCCCCGTAGCTCAGGCGCTGGCCCAGCCAGGCGATGGACAGGGCCAGTGACATCAGCGGCATCAGCGAGAGGATGATGCCCATGTTGGTGGCGCTGGTGATACCGGCGGCGAAGTACGCCAGGCTCTGATACACGGCCATGCCCAGCACGCCGAGGATCGCCACCTTGCCCAAGTGCGGGCGGATGGCCGCACGGTTGCGCCACACGGCGGGCAGCAGGAACGGCGTGAACAGCGCGCCGGCCAGCAGCCAGCGGTAGAAGCCGATTTCGGCAGGGTAGATGGCGCCGGCCGACATCTTGGTGACCACGGTATTACCGGCCCAGATGAGAATGGCGACCAAAGGGAAGAGGTAGTTCATGAAGCGGTTACTCGTCTGGCTTGGCTGGGGCCGAAAGGCAGGCCCCATGGACGCTCATTATCGGCTGTCTGTTCATAAGCCTATACTTCCATCCAGACAACCTGCCCCACGAAGCAGACAGCATGCCGCGCAAATACCTCGACATCCCTCAGTTCGCCCAACTCCCGGCTCCGGTGTACTTCCGCCATGACGAGTTCGGCGCCGACACCCACAGTGCGCCCCATCGCCATGCCTGGGGCCAGCTCAACTACACGGCCCACGGGGTGATGCATCTGGATGTCGCCGGCCAGCGCTTCCTCTCGCCACCCCACTATGCGGTGTGGGTGCCGCCAGCTACCGAGCATGGCTGCTACAACCCCCAGGCCATCGTCTATCGTTCGGTCTATCTCGACCGCAGCCTGTGCGCTGAACTGCCGTCGCAGCCGTGCAGCCTGATCATCAGCGACATCCTCAAGGCCATCCTCGCTGACTTCGCCCGCCGCGACCTGCGGGTGGCGCAGGATGAACGCGACCAGCGCCTGGTGCAGGTATTGCTCGACCAACTGCACCAGGCGCCGACCCAGACCTGCTACTTGCCCTTCTCCCACAATGAGGGCCTGCGCAAGGTGCTGGATGCCCTCACCGCCGAACCCGGCGACAACCGGCCGTTGGCCGACTGGGCGGCCCGGGTGCATGTCAGCGAGCGCACCTTGGCCCGCCAGTTCCTGCGCGAACTGGGCATCAGCTTCGGCGAATGGCGCCTGCGCTTGCGCTTTCTGCGCGCCATCGAGGCCCTGGAGGCCGGGCTGCCGATCCAGGCGATTGCCTTCGACCTGGGCTACAGCAGCGCTTCGGCATTCATTGCCATGTTCCAGCGCCAGGCCCGCTGTACACCTGAGCAGTACCGGCGGCAGGCCCGGCATGGTGTGTAAGATTTCTTGTCTACACTCAGCCTGACCCCGTGCATCGGGCGCGGAGACAAGGAGACCACTCCATGAAGATGTTGCACGTGCCACTGCTGGCGCTGGCTGTGCTGTTCAGCGCGCAAGGATTTGCCGCCAACACGGCACAACAGGAAAAGATGAAAACCTGTAACGCCGACGCCACGACCAAGGCCCTCAAGGGCGATGAACGCAAGGCGTTCATGAGCACTTGCCTGAAAAAGGACGTGCCACAGTCTCAGCAGGACAAGATGAAGACCTGCAACGCCGACGCCACCACCAAGGCGCTCAAGGGTGACGAGCGCAAGGCGTACATGAGCGACTGCCTGAAGAAGAAGTGACCTGCGCCTATGCCTGTGTCCTGAAGGCTGGCAGACTGCGGGCATTCCCGCTGTCTGCCGTAGAGGCTGTATGACTTTCACCCCCCGTCAGATCACCCTGGCCAGCCTGATCATCGTCATGGCCGGCCTGCTGCTGGCCCTGCCTCTGAAATTGCTCCCCAGCCTGTTGGCTGGCCTGCTGGTGTTCGAGCTGGTGAACATGCTCACCCCGCGCCTGCAACCGCTGATCGCCGGGGAGCGTGCGCGCTGGCTGGCGGTGGCGCTGCTGGGGGTGCTGGTGGTCAGTATGCTGACCCTGCTGATTGCCGGTGCCTTCAGCTTCCTGCTGCACGAAGCCGAGAACCCCGGTGCCTCGCTGGACAAGTTCATGACCTTGGTCGAGCGTGCCCGCAGCCAGCTGCCGCCGTTCATCGAAGCCTACCTGCCGGCCAGCGCGGCGGAGTTCAAGGTGGCCATCGGTGACTGGATCAAGAGCCACCTGAGCGACCTGCAGCTGGTGGGCAAGGGCATGGCGCACATGTTCGTGACCCTGCTGATCGGCATGATCCTCGGCGCCATCATCGCCCTGCAGCGCATTCCCGACATTTCCCGGCGCAAGCCCCTGGCTGCGGCCCTGTTCGAGCGGCTGAACCTGCTGGTGCAGGCGTTTCGCAACATCGTCTTCGCGCAGATCAAGATCTCGATGCTCAACACCGCGTTCACCGGCATTTTCCTCGCCGTGGTGATGCCGTTGTTCGGCGTGCACTTGCCGCTGACCAAGACGCTGATCGTGCTGACCTTCCTGCTCGGGCTGCTGCCGGTGATCGGCAATCTGATGTCCAACACCCTGATCACCATCGTCGGCATGTCGTTGTCGATCTGGGTGGCGGCGGCAGCGCTGGGCTACCTGATCGTGATCCACAAGGTCGAGTATTTCCTCAACGCCAAGATCGTCGGTGGGCAGATCAGAGCCAAGGCCTGGGAGCTGTTGCTGGCGATGCTGGTGTTCGAGGCGGCGTTCGGCTTGCCGGGGGTGGTGGCGGGGCCGGTCTATTACGCCTACCTGAAGAGTGAGCTGCGGCGGGCGGAGCTAGTCTGACAGATTGCTGGGGCCGCGTTGCGGCCCTTTCGCGACCCAAGGCCGCTCCTACAGGTGATCGCGCTCCCTTGTAGGAGCGGCCTTGGGTCGCGAAAGGGCTGCAAAGCAGCCCCAAAATGGCTCAGGCAGCACCGTAGCGCTTGCGGGCCTCGATCGCCAAACCGCTACCGATGCTGCCAAAGATGTTGCCTTCCACATGCCGCGCATTCGGCAGCATCGCCGACACGCTGTTGCGCAGTGCCGGAATCCCGCTCGAACCACCAGTGAAGAACACCGTATCAACCTGGCCAGCGCTCACGCCAGCCTTGGCCAGCAGCTCGGTCACACTGCCGCGCACCCGCTCCAGCAGCCCTTCGATCGCCTCCTCGAACAGCACCCGGGTCAGGTCCACGCCCAGCTCGCGCTCGACACGACTGAGGTCGACGCGGCGGCTGACCTGCTCGGTCAGTTCGATCTTGCTGGCTTCCACTTCCATCGCCAGCCAGTGCCCGGCGCGCTCTTCGATCAGCTTGAACAGGCGATCGATGCCCAGCGTGTCCTCGATGTCATAGCGCATGCTGCCCAGCGCCAGCTGCGACTTCTGCGAGTACAGGGCGTTGATGGTGTGCCAGGTGGCCAGGTTCAGGTGGTAGCTGGTCGGCATCAGCGCGCCGCTCTTCATCCGGCTGCCGTAGCCGAACAGTGGCATCACGCCCTGCAGGCTCAGCTGCTTGTCGAAGTCGGTACCGCCGATGTGCACGCCGCCGGTGGCGAGGATGTCGCTCTGGCGCTCGGCCACCAGGTGGCGCTCGGGCGACAGGCGGATCAGGGTAAAGTCCGAGGTACCACCGCCGATATCGACGATGAGCACCAGCTCTTCACGGCTGATGCCCGACTCGTAGTCGAACGCCGCGGCAATCGGCTCGTACTGGAACGACACGTCCTTGAAGCCGATCTTGCGCGCCACTTCGGCCAGGGTGTCTTCAGCCTCCTGGTCGGCGGCCGGGTCTTCGTCGACGAAGAACACCGGGCGGCCCAGCACCACCTGCTCGAATTCACGACCGGCGGCAGCCTCGGCACGCTTTTTCAGCTCGCCGATGAACATCCCCAGCAGGTCCTTGAACGGCAGGGCGCTGCCCAGCACGCTGGTGTCGTGCTTGATCAGCTTGGAGCCCAGCAGGCTCTTGAGCGAGCGCATCAGGCGGCCTTCGTAGCCTTCCAGGTACTCGTGCAGCGCCAGGCGGCCATACACCGGGCGACGCTCTTCGATGTTGAAGAACACCACCGACGGCAGGGTAATCTTGCCGTCTTCCAGGGCGATCAACGATTCGACGCCCGGGCGGTGCCAGCCGACCGTGGAGTTAGAGGTGCCGAAGTCGATGCCCAGGGCGCGGGCTGGCGATACGTCAGACATGGGAAAAAGCTTCCGGAGGCAAAACGGCCGCGCAGTGTATGCCAGTTGGCTACAGAATCAAGACCGATCGTCTGCCTTGAGGCAACCCCAAGCGAACCTTGAAAGGCTATGCTTGACCCCTATCTTCAGATGCAACACGAAAATTCACATTGGTGATCCACAGATGGACTTCAAAGACTATTACAAGATACTCGGCGTAGAGCCCACGGCGGACGACAAGGCGATCAAGGCCGCGTACCGCAAGCTGGCGCGCAAGTATCACCCTGACGTGAGCAAGGAGCGTGACGCCGAGGACAAGTTCAAGGAGGCCAACGAGGCCTACGAGGTGCTTGGTGACGCGCAGAAACGCGCTGAATTCGACGAAATCCGCAAGTACGGCGGTCAGCACGGTCGGCCGTTCCAGGCACCACCGGGCTGGCAGAGCCGTGGCGGCGCGGGTGGCGCTGGCGGTGGCTTCGAGGGCGGCGACTTCTCCGACTTCTTCAGCTCGATCTTCGGTGCCCGTGGCGGTAATCCGTTCGGTGGTGGCGGCCGGCAACAACAACGCAGTGCCGGCAGGCGAGGGCAGGACGTGGAACTGGAACTGGCGATCTTCCTGGAAGAAACCCTGAGCAAGGAATCCAAGCAGATCAGCTTCCAGGTGCCGCAGACCAACGCGGCTGGCCAGCGCACCGGGTTCACCACCAAGACCCTGAACGTGAAGATCCCTGCCGGGGTCACCGACGGCGAGCGTATCCGCCTCAAGGGCCAGGGCGCCCCGGGCGTTGGCGGTGGTGCCACTGGCGACCTGTTCCTGACCGTGCGCATGGCACCGCACCCGCTGTTCGATGTCGAAGGTCATGACCTGATCATCACCGTGCCGCTGGCGCCGTGGGAGGCTGCCCTGGGCACCAAGGTGGCGGTGCCGACCCTGGATGGCAAGATCAACCTGACCATCCGCCCCGACAGCCAGAGCGGCCAGCGCCTGCGCGTGCCGGGCAAGGGCCTTGCCAACAAGAACGGCGAGCGCGGCAACCTCTATGCGCAGCTGAAAGTGGTGATGCCGCCGGCTTCCGACGCTGCTACCCGTGAACTGTGGACCCAGCTTTCCGAGAAAGCGGCGTTCGACCCGAGGACACAATGGAGTAAGTGATCATGAGCAGCACCCTGATCGTTCAACTGGACATGCGTACCCTGTGTCAGGAAGCCGATATCACGGCTGACTACGTGATCGAAATCGTCGAGCACGGCATTGTCGAACCTTCGGGGCGAACGCCGGAGGACTGGTTGTTCGACGATCAGGCGCCGCTGTTGGCCAAGCGCGCGGCGAAACTGCATCAGGAGCTGGAACTGGAGTGGGAAGGGGTGGCGCTGGCGCTGGAGCTGCTGCAGGAAGTGCAGCAATTGCGCAGCGAGAACAGCATGCTGAAGCAGCGGCTAGGCAGGTTCACCCAGATGTGAGGTTTGCAGGCCCGGCCTCTTCGCGGGCATGCCCGCTCCCACAGGTACTGCACGGCTCTCAGGCCTTGTGCGGTCCCTGTGGGAGCGGGCGAGCCCGCGAAGAGGCCAGCACAGCCAACATCAATCTCAGGTTGGTTCGGCACCCGGGTTCAGCACCAGCTGCATGAAGGTCAAATCCAGCCAGCGGCCAAACTTCACCCCCACCTGCGGCATCTGCCCGGTCACCACGAAGCCCAGCCGCTCATGCAGCCGCACCGACGCGGCATTACCACTTTCGATGGCCGCGACCATCACATGCTTGCCGCACCCTCGCGCCCGCTCGATCAGCGCCGCCATCAGCACCGGCCCCAGGCCCTTTCCACGCTGGTCGCCGCGCACATACACCGAATGTTCCACGGTCAGGCGAAAACCTTCGAACGGCCGCCAGTCGCCAAACGAGGCATAACCCAGCACACCGGTCTCATCCACGGCCACCAGGATCGGATAGCCCTGCTGCGCCCGTGCTGCGAACCAGGCCTGGCGGTTGGCCAGGTCTACTGGGGTTTCGTTCCAGATCGCCGTGGTGTTGCGCACGGCGTCGTTGTAGATGTCGAGGATGCCCGGCACGTCGGTAGGCAGGGCGTCGCGGATTTGGTAACTCATGACAGCGTCTCGCAGGGTCGTTGATTGCAGATTAAATGGTTACCAGCCCGCGCACACCTTCGGCTTGCATGTTTTCGCCGCGGCCGCGCTGGATGATCTCGCCACGGGCCATGACCAGGTACTGGTCGGCCAGTTCTTCGGCGAAGTCGTAGAACTGCTCGACCAGCAGGATCGCCATGTCGCCACGCTCGGCCAGGCGCCGGATCACCGCGCCGATTTCCTTGATCACCGAGGGCTGGATACCTTCGGTCGGTTCGTCGAGGATCAGCAAGCGTGGGCGGCTGGCCAGAGCCCGGCCAATGGCCAGCTGTTGCTGCTGGCCACCGGACAGGTCGCCGCCACGGCGTTGCTTCATCTGTTCCAGCACGGGGAACAGTTCGTAGATGAACGCGGGTACTTCGCGTGCCTCGCGGGCGGGGAAGCGCGACAGGCCCATCAGCAGGTTTTCCTCGACGGTCAGGCGCGGGAAGATCTCCCGGCCCTGGGGTACGTAGGCGATCCCGGCGTGGACCCGCTGCTGGGGCTTGAGTGTGGTGATCGGCTTGCCTTCCCACTCGATATTGCCCTCGCGGGCCGGCACCAGGCCCATCAGGCAGCGCAGCAGGGTGGTCTTGCCCACCCCGTTGCGGCCCAACAGACAGGTGACTTCGCCGACCTTGGCTTCGAAGGACAGGCCGCGCAGGATGTGGCTGCCGCCGTAGTACTGGTGCAGGGTGTCGATCTTGAGCATGTGCGCATTCCTGAAAGAGTTGCTGTGCCTGCGCTGGCCCTTTCGCGGGCAAGCCCGCTCCCACAGAAGAACGCATTCCCCTGTGGGAGCGGGCTTGCCCGCGAAAGGGGCGGCGCAGGTTTCCTTGTCTAGCGACCCAGGTAGACCTCGACCACCCGCTCATCCGCCTGCACCTGTTCCAGCGACCCTTCCGCCAGCACGCTACCCTGGTGCAGCACGGTCACATGGTCTGCGATGCTGCCGACGAAGCCCATGTCATGTTCCACCACCATCAACGAGTGCTTGCCGGCCAGGCCCTTGAACAGCTCGGCAGTGAACTCGGTCTCGGCATCGGTCATGCCTGCCACCGGTTCGTCGAGCAGCAACAGTTGCGGCTCCTGCACCAGCAGCATGCCGATCTCGAGAAACTGCTTCTGCCCGTGCGACAGCAGGCCGGCCTGGCGCTGGGCCAGGGGCAGCAGGCGCAGGGTGGTCAGCACGTCCTCGATGCGCTGGCGCTGTTCGCCGCTCAGGCGCGCAGCCAGGCTGGCCCACACCGACTTGTCGGTCTTCAACGCCAACTCCAGGTTCTCGAACACGGTCAGTGCCTCGAACACCGTGGGCTTCTGGAACTTGCGGCCGATGCCGGCCTGGGCAATCTGGTACTCGCTCATGCGGGTCAGGTCGAGGGTGTCGCCGAAGAACGCGCTGCCCGTGTCGGGGCGGGTCTTGCCGGTGATCACATCCATCATCGTGGTCTTGCCAGCGCCGTTGGGGCCGATGATGCAGCGCAGTTCACCGACGCCGATGTACAGGTTCAACGCGTTGAGCGCCTTGAAGCCGTCGAAGCTGACGCTGATGCCCTCAAGGCTCAGCACCGTGCCGTGGCGGGTGTCGAGGCCGGCCTTGCGGCTGTGGCCCAGGCCGATCGCCTCGCGGCCGCTGCCGAGGGTGTCGAACACAGGTTCCAGCATAAATTCCGGGTGGACCGGGGGCACGCCTCTCATGGCTGGCTCCTTTTCTTCAACAGGCCGACCACGCCTTTGGGCAGGTAAAGGGTCACGAGGATGAACAGCGCACCGAGGAAGAACAGCCAGAACTCCGGGAAGGCCACAGTGAACCAGCTCTTCATGCCATTGACCAGGCCGGCACCGAGCAGCGGGCCGATCAGCGTGCCACGCCCGCCCAGGGCCACCCACACGGCGGCTTCGATGGAGTTGGTCGGCGACATTTCGCTGGGGTTGATGATGCCCACCTGCGGCACGTACAGCGCACCGGCCAGGCCGCACAGCACGGCGCTGAGCACCCACACCAGCAGTTTGAAACCACGCGGGTCGTAGCCGCAGAACATCAGGCGGTTTTCGGCGTCACGCACCGCAGTGAGCAGGCGGCCGAACTTGCTCTGGGTCAGGCGCCAGCACAAGTACAGGCTGGCCAGCAGCAGGCCGACAGTCAGCAGGAACAGCACGGCCCGAGTGCCTTGCGCGGTAATGTCGAAGCCGAGGATGGTGCGGAAGTTGGTGAAACCGTTGTTGCCGCCAAAGCCGGTTTCGTTGCGGAAGAACAGCAGCATGCCGGCGAAGGTCAGGGCCTGGGTCATGATCGAGAAGTACACGCCCTTGATCCGCGAGCGGAAGGCGAACCAGCCGAACACCAGCGCCAGCAGCCCGGGCGCCAGCACCACCAGGCACAGGGCCCAGGCGAAGTGCTGAGTACCGGCCCAATACCACGGCAGTTCGCTCCACGACAGGAAGGTCATGAACCCGGGCAGGCCGTCGCCGGCCGCCTGACGCATCAGGTACATGCCCATGGCGTAGCCGCCGAGGGCGAAGAACAGGCCGTGGCCCAGCGACAGCAACCCGGCATAGCCCCAGACCAGGTCCAGGGCCAGGGCGACGATGGCGTAGCAGAGGATCTTGCCGACCAGGGTGAGGGTGTAGGCCGAGACCTGCAGGGCGTGATCGGCCGGTAGCAGCGACAGCAGCGGCAGGGCCACCAGCAGCAGGACGACGACCGCGCCGATGGCCAGCGACAGCCGTGGCCCGGCCTTTTGCGAAGCGGTGACAAGCAGTGGCTGGTTCATCAGTCGATTACCCGTCCCTTGAGGGCAAACAGGCCTTGCGGGCGCTTCTGGATGAACAGAATGATCAACGCAAGGATGAGGATCTTGCCGAGCACCGCACCGATCTGCGGCTCCAGCAGCTTGTTGGCTATCCCTAGGCCGAACGCTGCCCAGAGGCTTCCGGCCAGCTGCCCGACGCCGCCGAGCACCACCACCAGGAACGAGTCGATGATGTAGCTCTGGCCCAGGTCCGGGCCAACGTTGCCGACCTGGCTCAGGGCCACGCCGCCCAGGCCGGCGATGCCGGAGCCGAGGCCGAAGGCGAGCATGTCGACGCGCCCGGTCGAGACGCCGCAGCAGGCCGCCATGTTGCGGTTCTGGGTGACGGCGCGCACGTTCAGGCCCAGGCGTGTGCGGTTGAGCAGCAGCCAGGTGAGCAGCACCACGGCGAGGGCGAAGCCGATGATCACCAGGCGGTTGTACGGCAGCACCAGGTTGGGCAGCAGCTGGATGCCGCCGGACAGCCAGGCCGGGTTGCTGACTTCGACGTTCTGCGCGCCGAACAACAGACGGATGGCCTGGATCAGGATCAGGCTGATGCCCCAGGTCGCCAGCAGGGTTTCCAGCGGGCGACCGTAGAGGTGGCGGATCACCGTGCGTTCCAGGGCCATGCCGACCCCGGCGCTGACCGCGAAGGCCACCGGCAGGGCGATCAGCGGGTAGAACTCGATGGCGCCGGGAGCGTAGCGCTGCAGCAGCACCTGGACCATGTAGGTGCTGTAGGCGCCGAGCATGAGCATCTCGCCGTGGGCCATGTTGATCACCCCGAGCAGACCGAAGGTGATCGCCAGGCCCAGCGCGGCCAGCAGCAGGATCGAGCCCAGCGACAGGCCGCTGAAGGCCTGGCCGAGCAGTTCGCCGACCAGCAGCTTGCGCTTGACCTGGGCCAGGCTGGTTTCGGCAGCGGTGCGCACGGCCGCATCGCTCTCGGCGCCCGGTTGCAACAGCGCTTCGAGGCGGGTGCGGGCCAGCGGGTCACCGGTTTCGCCGAGCAGGCGCACGGCAGCCAGGCGCACAGCCGGCTCGCTGGCGCCCAGTTGCAGGTTGGCCAAGGCCAGGCCGAGGGCGGCGTGCACGGCGGGGTCCACTTCGAGGGCGAAGCGCCGGTCAAGGAAGGCCATCTGTGCCGGTTGCGCGCTCTTTTGCAGTTGTTGGGCGGCAGCCAGGCGCGTGGCGTTGTCGTCGCTGAGCAGTTGGTGACTGGCCAAGGCGTTGTCGATCAGGCCGCGCAGGCGGTTGTTCAGGCGTACCTTGCGCGTGTCATCGGCGGCGATGCGGCCCTGGCGCAGGTTGTCCAGCAGCGGCAGGCGCGCGGCATCGGGTTGTGCCGCCCAGCTTTCGAGCAGTCGGGCCTGCTCGGCGGGCTTGGCGGTGAGGAAGAATTCGCCCTCGCTGGCCTGGGTTGCCAGAGGGATTAGCAGGAACAGGGTGAGCAGCAGTCTGAGCATGCGGGTAATCCTGAAAATCGGCGGTGGATTCTTCGCGGGCATGCCCGCTCCCACAGGTACACTGCATGGCCCCTGTGGGAGCGGGCGAGCCCGCGAATGGGCTGCAGAGCAGCCCCAGTGCACTCAGTTACCTTTCACTGCATAGTCCGGACGCTTGTCGTTACCCGGAATGAACGGGCTCCATGGCTGCGCCCGCAGCGGCTGCTCGGTTTCCCAGACCACGCTGAACTGCCCGTCATCCTGGATCTCGCCGATCATCACCGGCTTGTGCAGGTGGTGGTTGGTCTTGTCCATGGTCAGGGTGAAGCCCGACGGTGCCTTGAAGGTCTGCCCGGCCAGCGCCTCGCGGACCTTGTCGACGTCGGTGGACTTGGCCTTCTCGGCGGCCTGGGCCCACATGTGGATGCCCACGTAGGTGGCTTCCATCGGGTCGTTGGTCACGGCCTTGTCGGCCCCCGGCAGGCCCTTGGCCTTGGCGTAGGCCTTCCAGTCGGCGACGAACTTCTGGTTGACCGGGTTATCCACCGACTCGAAGTAGTTCCACGCCGCCAGGTGACCCACCAGCGGCTTGGTGTCGATACCGCGCAGCTCTTCTTCACCCACCGAGAACGCCACCACCGGCACATCGGTGGCCTTCAGGCCCTGGTTGGCCAGTTCCTTGTAGAACGGCACGTTGGAGTCGCCGTTGACGGTGGAGATCACCGCGGTCTTGCCGCCGGCGGAGAACTTCTTGATGTTGGCGACGATGGTCTGGTAATCGGCATGGCCGAACGGCGTGTAGACCTCTTCGATGTCCTTGTCGGCTACGCCCTTGCTGTGCAGGAAGGCGCGCAGGATCTTGTTGGTGGTGCGCGGGTAGACGTAGTCGGTGCCCAGCAGGAAGAAGCGCTTGGCGCTACCGCCGTCCTCGCTCATCAGGTATTCCACGGCCGGAATGGCCTGCTGGTTGGGTGCGGCGCCGGTGTAGAACACGTTCGGCGACATCTCTTCACCCTCGTACTGCACTGGGTAGAACAGCAGGCCGTTGAGTTCTTCGAACACTGGCAGCACCGACTTGCGCGACACCGACGTCCAGCAGCCGAACACCACTGCGACCTTGTCCTGGGTCAGCAGCTGACGGCTCTTTTCAGCGAACAGCGGCCAGTTGGAGGCTGGGTCGACCACCACCGGTTCCAGCAGCTTGCCGTTCACACCGCCCTTGGCGTTGATCTCGTCGATGGTCATCAGCGCCATGTCCTTGAGCGACGTCTCGGAAATCGCCATGGTCCCGGACAGCGAATGCAGGATGCCGACCTTGATGGTTTCGGCGGCCTGGATGCTCCAGCTCAGGCCCATCGCCGCAAGCGATGCACTGAGGGTAAAGGCCTTGATCAGACTGCGACGCTTCATGTGCTCTCTCCGCTGAGTTTTTTATGGTGTTGGGCAAGCGGGGAGGGGCGTTGCAAGGGGTGTGCCTAACGGCGGGAGGTGCGTAGTAGAGGGGTTGTGCGAGGTGTTGGGGCGTTTTGCAGGTCCAGGTTGGTGCCCGGGATATTGGCGTGCACAGGATTGGGGCTGCTAAGCAGCCCCAGCAGAATCAGCCGTTACGCACAGCCGAGCGCGGATGACGACGGCTACGCACGAACTGGTAGGTCACCGCCAGCAGCAAGAACCAGATCGGCGTCACCACCAGCGCCGAGCGGGTATCCGCCTCAAGGCTCAGCAACACCAGGATGAAGGCGAAGAACGCCAGGCACACGTAGCACATGAAGCGCCCGCCCGGCATCTTGTAGCTCGATGCCTGGTGCAGCGCGTCGCGGTGCTTGCGGTACTTCAGGTACGACAGCAGGATCAGCGTCCAGACGAACATGAACAGCACCGCCGACACGGTCGTCACCAGGGTGAACGCCTCGATCACGTTCGGCACCAGGTAGATCAGCACAGCGCCGAGCAGCAGGCAGGCGCAGGAGAAGAACAGGCCGTTGGCCGGCACCGAGCGGCTGGACAGCTTCTCGAATGCCTTGGGTGCATCGCCTTCCTGGGACAGGCCGTAGAGCATGCGGCTGGTGGAGAACACACCGCTGTTGGCCGAGGAGGCCGCCGAGGTCAGTACCACGAAGTTGATGATGCTCGCCGCCGCCGGCAGGCCGGCCAGCACGAACAGTTCCACGAACGGGCTCTTGCCCGGCACCACGTCGCGCCATGGGGTCACCGCCATGATTGCGATCAACGCCAGTACATAGAACACGATGATGCGGATCGGGATCGAGTTGATCGCCCGCGGCAGGGTGCGTTCGGGGTTCTTCGCTTCAGCCGCGGTGGTGCCCACCAGCTCGATGCCGACGAACGCGAATACGGCGATCTGGAAACCGGCGAAGAAGCCCATCAGGCCGTTGGGGAACATGCCGCCGTCGTTCCACAGGTTGGCCAGCTGAGCAGTGCGCCCGCTTGGCGAGGTGAAGCCGGTGATGACCATGTACAGGCCGGTGGCGACCAGGCCGAGAATGGCGACGATCTTGATCAGGGCGAACCAGAACTCCAGTTCACCGAACATCTTCACGGTCACCAGGTTCAGCGACAGCAGCACCGCCACGCAGGTCAGCGCTGGTATCCACTGCGGCAGGTCCGGGAACCAGAACTGCGTGTAGGCAGCGATGGCGACCACGTCGGCGATGCCGGTGACCACCCAGCAGAACCAGTAGGTCCAGCCGGTGAAGTAGCCTGCCCACGGGCCGAGCAGGTCGGCGGAGAAGTCGATGAACGATTTGTAGTTGAGGTTCGACAGCAGCAGTTCGCCCATGGCGCGCATGACGAAGAACAGCATGAAGCCGATGATCATGTAGACGAAGATGATCGACGGCCCGGCCAGGCTGATGGTCTTGCCCGAGCCCATGAACAGGCCGGTGCCGATGGCGCCGCCGATGGCGATCAGCTGGATGTGGCGGTTGGTCAGGTTGCGCTGCAGATGGTGTTCATCTGGCGCGGTGGGAGAAGTTTGCGTCATCAAGCTGCATTCCCTTGGAAGGTCGGTCTTCTTGTCGGAGGTAGCCGATTAGGCTAACACGCTCGTGCCAGATCGGGGCGCGACAGATCGACTCGACTTTTGGGTAGCAGCTGTTCTCCTGTGCCGGCCTCTTCGCGGGCGTGCCCGCGAAGAGGCCGGTGCAGGTTGAAGCGCGATCAGGCGTTGGCCAGCACCCGGCGGCGCCTCACCACCAGGCTATCCACCACCCACATCACCACCATCGACACCCCCACCAGCGGGAACATCACGCCCAGCACCAGCATCACCCCCACAGCCGTCTTCCAGCGTGGCAGGTCATGGCGCAGCGGCGGCACGCCCAGCCCACCCTCGGGCCGGCGTTTCCACCACATCACCAGGCCGCTCACCGAACCCAGCAGGATCATCAGGCACACCAGCAGAATGATGATCTGGTTCAGCGGCCCGAACATCTTGCCTTCGTGCAGCATCACGCCCAGTTCGGTAGCGCGAGCCACCGGGCTGTAATCCTGCCAGCGCACATCGGCCAGTACCTTGCCGGTGTACTGGTCGACATGCAGGGTCGCATCGTTGCGCGGGTCGTCGGCGAACACGGCGATGGTGTACACGCCTTCGGCCGTGGTCGGCGCGGTGATGCTGTAGCCCGGTTCGACCTGGCGCGAAGTGGCGATGTCTTCAACCTGCTGCAGGCTCACCTGAGGCGCAGCCGGTGCACTGTCCATCATGTGATGCCCGGCATGTTCGGCATGCGCGCCGGATTGCGGCATCGGCGTGTTCTCCATCGCCCACGGCACGGTCTGGCGGTGCGCGCTGTTCAGCTCGCGGGCTTGCTGATCCGACTTGGGCACGTCATTCCACATGGCCGCCGGGAAGCGGTTCCACAGATCGGCGTACTGCTTGCCCCACATGCCGGTCCAGGTCATGCCGCTGACCAGCATCAGCAACAGCAGGGCCGAACCCCAGAACCCGGTCACCGCATGCAGGTCGCGCCAGAACAATCGCCCTTGCGCCGCGAACCGTGGCCACAGCACGCCGGCACCGTTACGCCCGCGTGGCCACCACAGGTACAGGCCGGACACCACCAGCACGATGCCCCAACCGGCGGCCAACTCAACCAGGCGGTCACCGACCGTACCGACCATCAGCTCGCCGTGCAGGGCGCGGGCGATGGCCTGCAGGTTCTGCTTGCCGTCCTGCTCGCCAAGGATCTTGCCGCTGTACGGGTCGACGAACACGTTCAGCTCGCGGCCACCGTCATGCACCACGAACTGCGCGCTGCGCTCGGCATTGATCGGCGGCAGGTACTGGCCGACATGGCCTTTCGGGTAGGCCTGGCGCACTTCGGCCAGCAGTGTGTCGGCGCCCTGTCGATGATGGCCGGCTTCGACCACCATCAGGTCACGGTACAGCAGCGGGTCGAGCTGCGGCTTGAACAGGTAGATGATCCCGGTGATCGCCAGCAGGATCATGAACGGGGCCACGAACAGCCCCGCATAGAAATGCCAACGCCAGGCCAGGTTATAGAAGTTGATGCGTGTTCCTCTCATGGGAACCTCCTGTTTGACCAGCTGATGGGCGCGCCCGAAGCCGCGCCCGTTGTTGTTGTCAGAAGCTGAAATCGACCTTGGTCCAGAAGGTCCTGCCTGGCTCGTTCACCGGCTGTGGGTCATTGGCCGGGTAGCCGAACCCGGCATTCCCGGCCAGGTTCAGGTGCTCGGCGTAGGCCTTGTCGAACAGGTTGTCGACCCCTGCGCTGAGCTTGAGGTTGTGGTTCACCTTGTAGGCGCCATTGAGCGAGAACACGCCGAATCCGGCGCTCTTGTCGTAGTCCTTGCCGACCACGTTGCCCTGGTTTTCGGCGATGCGGTTCTGCTCCGCCGCCAGGCGCCACAGGGCCCCGGCGCTCCAGCTGTCGCGGCTGTAGGTCAGGCCCAGGCGGCTTTCCAGCGGCGGCATCTGTGGCAGTGCCTTGCCATCGCTGCTGTTTTTGCCCCAGGCGTAGGCCAGGGTGGCATCGGCCTTCCAGCGCTCGGTGAGCTTGTAGGCCGCGCCCAGTTCCCCGCCCATGATGCGGGCGTCGATGTTCTGTGCCTGGGAGGTGCTCATGCCCATCATCCCGGTGCGGTAGTCGAACAGGATGTAGTCACGGATCTGCCCGACATAGCCCGAGGCCCAGGCCTCCAGGCGCTCGTCGCGGTACTGGATGCCGAAGTCGAGCTGGGTGGTCTTCTCTGGCTTGATGCCGTCGAACGCGTTGGCCGCGCCGGGTGGTGCCAGCTTGGGCGAGAACAGCTCCCAGTAGTCCGGGAAGCGCTCGGCGTGGCCGAGGCCGATGTAGGTGGTGGCGGGGATCGCCGCCAGGTCATGCTCGTAACGCACGAAGCCGCTGGGCAGCGTGTCGGCGCGGGTGTCGCCTTGCGTGGCGCTGCCCTGGCGGAAGTCCCGGGCCGAGGCACGGTCCAGGCGGGCACCGGTGATCAGCCGGTCTTCGCCGGTGGCGTACCAGGTGAGCTCGCCGAAAGCACCGTAGTTGTGGAAGTCGGCATCCTTGGTCCAAGGCTGGCCCTTGTGCGCATCGACGCCCATGCCGCCGCGCTGGCGGTGTTCGTTGGTCTGCGCGTCGATGCCGCCAATCAACTGCACATCGGCCCAGCGCCAGGTGGCCTTGAGGCGAGCGCCCAGCGTACGGCGGTCGACGTTGCTGACCATGGGCATGCCCATCATGCCGGTGCCTGATGGCGTGCGCAGGCTGTAGTTGTCCATCACGTGGTCGGCGTAGTTGTAGTAGACCTGCGCCTCGACCTTGTCGAGCACCTCGCCGAGGTTGGACTTTTCAAAGCGCAGGCCCAGGCTCTCGCGCTTGAACTGCGAGCCGTCCATGCCACGGCCGGCGTAGCGGGCCTCGCCGTCACCCTTGCCGGCGGTGAGTTCGAGCAGTGTGTCCTGGTCGGGTGTCCAGCCCAGGGCCACGTCGCCATTCCACTTTTCCCAGCGCGAAGGCACGGTGTCGCCGTTGCCATCCTCGTAATCGTCCGAGTGCGACTGGTTGCCGACGAAGCGCGCATAGCCCTGGCTATTGCCGGCCGCAGCATCGAGCACCTTGTCGAAGCGGCCATTGGAACCGGCCAGCAAACTGGCGTTGACCCGGCTGCCGAGGGTGCCGAACTTTTCCGGCTCACGTTCGAAGAGGATGGTACCCGCCGAACCACCAGGCCCCCAGATCACGCTTTGCGGGCCTTTGATCACGGTCAGGCGGTCGTAGGTTTCCGGTGCAATGTAGGAGGTCGGGGCATCCATGCGGTTGGGGCAGGCGCCGAGCATCACGCCGCCGTTGGTGAGAATGTTCAGGCGCGAGCCGAACATGCCGCGCAGCACTGGGTCGCCATTGGTGCCGCCAGCGCGGATGGCGGAAAAGCCAGGGATGGTTTTCAGGTAGTCGGCCCCATCGCTGGCGGGCACGGGTTGGCGCGGGTCCTTGGGGTTGGTGACCACGGTCAGTGGCGAACTCGGCGCAAGCGCGGTGATCACCGTTGGGCTCAGCTCGGCCTCAGGGCCTTCATGGCCAGGTTCGGCAGCCAGGGCCATGGGCGCGAGCAGCGAGCCGCACAGCGCGGCGAATGTCCCTCGCAGGGAAGAAGCTAAAACAGGGGTGCAGCCGGACATAGTGATTCCAGTCGATCAGTCATGAGTGTGCGCGAAGCTTCCTGGCTCCGTGCGATAACGGTGGTGTCAGACGCTGATCGAAAGGGGCGGAGCGCGGCTGCGCGCACCGGGGAACACGGCCTGCCGGGCGTGGCCCTGGCGCGTGGGAGCGGGGATGAGGGTGGGGGGAGCTGTGCTGGCGACGCTGAGTGGGCTAAGGGTTTGCGGCAGGGCTGGGCAGTTGAACAGCAGGCTGCAGTAGCCGCACTTTTCCCACATCACATGCAGCTGGCCATCGTTGCCGTGGCCGTGATGGGCATCACTGCCTGCAGGCATGGACATCGACATGTCCATCGGCATGTTCATGCCGGCGTGGTGGTCCATCGGCATCGACTGGGAAACCAGTGGGCCGATGAAGATCATCCACATGGCGAACAGGCTCAGCCAGCCGCCACCGACGCGCCTGCGTTCAGGGCGGGGGGTACGGCTGAGGCTGTTGCGCGGCAGGCTCATGCTGGCGAGCGCCTGTCAGCTGGCGTCAGTGTGCGTGTTCGTGAGCCTGGGGCTGGTCCGCCGGTGCCTGCTTCTGTACGGCCACGTCGACAGTGATGTCGCCAGCCTTTTCGAAGTGCAGGGTCAGCGGGAAGCGCTTGCCGTCGGTAAGCAGGCTGCGGTCCTTGGGCTGCATCAGCATCACGTGGTAAGCGCTGGGGGCGAACACCAGGTCTTTGCCGGCGGGCACCGCCACGCTTTGCACCTGCTGCATCTTCATCGCGCCGCTGGCGCTCATGGCGTGCTCATGCAGCTGTGCGTCATCGCTGATCGGGCTGTTGACGCTGAGCAGGCGGTCATCGGCCTTGCCGTTGTTGTGCACGACGAAATAGGCGGCGACGTTAGGGGCGTTGGGCGGCAGTTGCAGCGACCACGGGTGAGCGATGTGCAGGTCACCCACGGTGTATTCATGGGCATTGGCGTAGGCGCCGGGCAGCAGCAGGGCAGCCAGTACAAGAGCTTGCTTGAGCATGGTGAGTCTCCGATCTGTTCAGGTTCAGGCAGACAGCGTGATGAACTCAGGCCAGCGGAGAGGCACGGGGATTGAGCGCAGGCCATAGCTGGCGCGGCGTGGGTTGGTAACTGGCGGGTGGCGGCTCGCGCCCGGCCAACAGCGTCGGCGGGTTGTGCAATTGCGGCGGATAACCCGGCAGGGCCAGCAGTGGTGCAGCGCCCGAACAGCACCAGCAGTGCTGCATGTTGGAGTGCTGATCGCTTTGGCTGCCGAGGTCGATCTTGGCCAGGGCCTGAACATCGACCTTGGCCTTGCCAGCCACGCTGGAACAGAAAGCCCCCCACAGCAGCTGCTCAGCCGGGCCTTTGGGCGCGGCAGAAGACAGCGGCATGGCCAGCAGGTTGAACAGCACTGCTAGGCAGGCTATCCAGGCAATGTGCCGACGTGGGGGCATGGAGAGATCCGGTCAGGAATCGTGGGCGGTATTGTAAGGCGGAGTATAGGTAAAAATGGTGGGGTGCGGTGAAGTGACGCAGTCTGGGGCTGTTTTGCAGCCCATTCGCGGGCAAGCCCGCTCCCACAGGGGCCGCACAATGCCTGAACATGTGCGGTCCCCGTGGGAGCGGGCTTGCCCGCGAAGAGGGTCAAATCAATCTCAGGCCTTGTTGCGGCCCATCAGGCCGCGCACGGTTTCCTGCAGGTCTGCTGGCAGCACCACAACCTTGGCATTGTTGCTGCTGGCCAGGTTCTCCATGGCGCCCACATAACGCTCACCCAGCAGGTACATGGCGGGTACGGTTTCGTTGCCCACCGCTTCCTTGACCAGCGAGATTGCCCGCGCCGAGGCCTCGGCCAGGTTGATCTGCGCTTCGGCGTCCAGCTTGGCCGACTGCAAGCGTGCTTCGGCTTCGAGGATCGCAGCCTGCTTGGCACCTTCGGCGCGGGTCACGTCGGCTTTACGCTCACGTTCGGCGGCCGCCTGGCGTTCCATGGCCAGCTGCATGTTCTCCGACGGCTTGATGTCCTGGATCTCCACCGAACGCACGGTGACGCCCCAGTCTTCGGTCTGTTCGGACATCGCTTCACGTAGACGTGCCTTGATCTGTTCGCGGCTCGACAGCGCCTCGTCCAGGTCCATGGCACCGACGATGGCGCGCAGCGAGGTCATGGTCAGGCTGGTGACGGCGAACGAGAAGTTCTGCACGCCGTAGGAGGCCTTCTGTGGGTCGACCACCTTGGCGAAGCACAGGGCGTTGGCCACGATCACCGCGTTGTCCTTGGTGATGATTTCCTGCTCCTGCACGTCGAGGATGATGTCCTTGGTCGGCAGGCGATAGGCGACCACGTCCATGTACGGGATGACGATGTTCAGGCCCGGCTTGAGGGTGTTGTGGTAGCGGCCCAGGCGCTCGACGATCCATTCCTCGCCCTGGGGCACGATGCGCACCCCCTTGAACACGGTGATCAGGACGAACAGGGCGAGGGCGCCGACGACGATGAGACTGGTCATGATGCAAACTTCCTTTTAAATGCCGATTCAGGCCCGGACGACCCGGGCGGTATTGCCTTCGATGGCGACGAGGCGCACACGCTCGCCTGCCGGGATGTCGCCGTCGGCGACGCAGGTCCATTCCTCGTTGCCGAGCAGCGGCTTCTGGAAGCGCACGCGGCCTTTCTGGAATGGCGAGACGCTGCTGGTCAGCAGCCCGACTTCACCGATCACGCTGTCGGCAGTCCAGCGCACGTCCGGTTGCTTGCGCTTGAACAGCTTGAACCAGAGGAACGTGGTCACCGAGGAGAACAGCACCCACAGCAGCACCTGCATGTCCAGCTGCAGGGCGGGGGCGGCCAGGGCGATGAGCGAGACCAGCACGGCACCGATGCCGAACCAGATGATGAAGAACGTGGGCAAGACCAGCTCGAGCAGGATCAGGCCGATACCGAAGACCAGCCAGATCCACCATTGCATTTCCATATGAACGACGCCTTCCGGAGGGGAGGCGCAAAGTCTAAAGCGCACAGTGGGCGAATGGCCACTTGGAAATTTCTGAGCGTTTCGTTGCCGATGAGGAGGAGGTGAGTAGGAAATTTCCGCGTTAGGTCTGGCCTGGATTGACCAGCCAGTCTTCAACTCTCAAACCTGGCACTCGTTGAAATTCACGCAGGTTGTTGGTTACGAGCACCAGCCCCCGAGCCCGGGCATGGCCAGCTATCAGCTGGTCGAATGGGCCGATCGGTGTGCCAGCCAGTGCTAGTTCTGCACGTAGTTGGCCACTGTGCTCGGCAGCCTGGCTATCGTAATCGAGTACTTCCAGGCGGGCAGCGAAGCCTTCCACTATCGAAAGATTGCGCTCGGGGTGTGCTGATTTCTCTGCGCCGTACACCAACTCCATCAACGTAACGGTACTGATTGCCATCTGACCATGGTGGCGGTTGAAGGCTTCACGAACCAATTGTGGCTTGTTCTTGATAGTGAAGATGCAGATGTTCGTGTCGAGCATGTACCTGAGCATTAAAACCCTTCGCGTTCCTGGTCGGCAGGTTGATCACGGCTGGCCATGAAGTCTGCACTTGCGTCGTTGCCGTCAAACCAGCTGTCCCATGCCTCCCCAGCTGGGGTGATGATGCGGGTTCGCCCCACGGCAACGATGTCTACGCGGGTCACTTCATCGGGAAGGGCAACGGATTTCGGCAAACGGATGGCCTGGCTGCGGTTACTTTTGAAGACTGCACCTTGCTCCATGATAGGCCTCCTTGGAAGCAGCAAACTGTGACTGGAGTTTAAGTCAGACGACGTATATGTCAAAGGGATATACGTTCTGGCGTCATCACAAACAGTCCTTGATCTTGGCCAGCAATAGACCCGCCTGGGTAAATTCCCGATCCACGGCAGGCAATGCCGGACGTCTCAGTATCAGCACCGGCACCCCGCGTTCCCGTGCCACGTCGAGTTTTGGTTCGGTCGCCACGCTACCGCTGTTCTTGCTCACCAGCACATCGATGCGGCGCCGCTCGAACAATGCCCGCTCGTCTTCGATCTGAAACGGCCCACGTGCGCCGATGACCTCACAGCGCTCATTGCCCGCGCAGGCTTCCAGCGCCCGCAAGGTCCAGAACTGCTCCGGCGGAATCTCCTCAAGATGTTGCAGCGGTTCGCGGCCTAGGGTGAACAAGGGGCGCTTGAACGGCTTGAGCGCTTCGATCAGGCCGGCCCAGTCTTCCACTTCGCGCCAGTCGTCTCCCGGCTGTGCCTGCCAGGCCGGGCGGCGCAAGGCCCAGCAGGGGATGCCGGCGGCCTGTGCGGCGCTGGCAGCGTTACGGCTGATCTGCGCGGCATAGGGGTGGGTGGCGTCGATCAGCAGGCTGATGCCAGCTTCACGCAGGTAGGTGGCCAGGCCCTCGGCGCCACCATAGCCACCGACCCGTACCTGGCATGTGAGGTCCTGCGGCACGCGGCCGATGCCGGCCAGGCTGTAGACGTGCTCGGGGCCAAGCTGGCGGGCGATGGCCAAGGCTTCGGTGACGCCGCCGAGCAGCAGGATACGGCGGCTCATTGCACACCGGCCTTGCCGACGATGCCGCCCTGGCGGTCGATGGCAAACACTTCGACCTGCACCTGAGCCGGCACCACGCTACGGGCGAAGGCCAGGGCATGGGTGCATACCGCATCGCCCAGGGCGATGCCTGCGGCGTGGGCCAGGGCCAGGGCCTGCTGGCTGGTGTTGGCGGCAATGATGGCCGCTTGCAGCTCGGCGTCGGCGCCGATGTCCGCTGCCCAGCCAGCCAACTGTGGCAGGTCGATGCTCGAGTGGCGGCTGTGCAGATCCATGTGCCCGGCAGCCAGCTTGCTGATCTTGCCGAAACCGCCGCACAGGGTCAGGCGTGGCACCGGCACTTTGCGCACGTGCTTGAGCACTGCACCGACGAAATCCCCCATTTCGATCAGGGCGATTTCGGGCAGGTTGTAGACCCGGCGCATGGTGTCTTCGCTGGCGTTGCCGGTGCAGGCAGCGATATGGGTGTAGCCGTTGGTGTGGGCGACGTCGATGCCCTGGTGGATCGAGGCGATGTACGCCGAGCAGGAGAAGGGGCGGACAATGCCGCTGGTGCCGAGGATCGACAGCCCGCCGAGGATGCCCAGGCGCGGGTTCATGGTCTTCAGCGCCAGCGCCTCACCGCCTTGCACATTGACCGTGACCTCGAAGCCGCCCAGGTAGCCGCAGTCGTCGGCCAGTTGCTGCAAGTGCTCGCTGATCATCCGCCGTGGCACCGGGTTGATCGCCGGCTCACCCACTGCCAGCACCAGGCCAGGGCGGGTGACGGTACCGACGCCAGAGCCCGCGACGAAGCGTATGCCAGGTTGTGCCTGCAGGCGGATCTGGCTGTAGAGCAGGGCGCCATGGGTGACGTCAGGATCGTCGCCGGCATCCTTGAGCGTGCCCGCTTCGGCGCGCTCGCCGACCAGGCGGCAGAATTCCAGGCGCATCTGCACCACCTTGCCCTTGGGCAGGGTGATGTTCACCGCGTCGTCGCACTGGCCGGTCAGCAGCAACTTGGCAGCGGCAAGGCTTGTGGCCGTGGCGCAGCTGCCGGTGGTCAGGCCGCTGCGCAGGGGCGCGGGTTGCTCGCGGGTTTCTTCACGCATCGAGGGGTTTCACCACGTCGAGCAAGGTGATCGGCAGCGCCTGGCGCCAGGTGTCGAAAGCTCCCAACGGCTGGGCCTGGGCGACATGGATACGGGTCAGCTCGCCCCCGTGCTGTTCACGGAAGTGCGCCAAGGCCAGCTCGCTTTGCAGGGTCACCGCATTGGCCACCAGCCGCCCACCGGGGCGCAAGCGTTCCCAGCACAGCGGCAACACGCCTTCGCGGGTGACACCACCACCAATGAAAATGGCATCCGGGCGTTCCAGCTCGTTGAGGGCGTCGGGTGCCTTGCCGCGAACCAGCTGAAGGCCCGGCACACCGAGGGCATCGCGGTTGTATTCGATGAAGCCCTGCCGGCCTTCGTCGGCTTCGATGGCCAGGGTGCGGCAGGCCGGGTGAGCGCGCATCCACTCGATGCCAATTGAGCCGCAACCGGCGCCGACATCCCACAGCAATTCGCCGGGCTGCGGCGCCAGGCGCGCCAGGGTGATGGCGCGCACGTCGCGCTTGGTCAGCTGGCCGTCATGGCGGAAGGCGCTGTCTGGCAGGCCGGGCACGCGCGACAGGCGCATGGCATCTGGGCTGGCGAGGCATTCGATGGCGACCAGGTTGAGGGTGGCGATTTCGCTGTGGGGCCAGTCATCGGCGGTGCCGCGCAGATGCCGCTCGGCCGCACCGCCGAGGTGCTCAAGCACGTACAGGCGGCTGGGCCCGAAGCCGCGTTCGCGCAGCAGTGCAGCGATGGCCGCTGGGCTATCGCCGTCGTTGCTCAGCACCAGCAGGCGCTGGCCGCTGTACAGGTGGGCATTGAGCGCCGCCAACGGGCGTGCGACTACCGATACCACCTGCACGTCCTGCAGTGGCCAGCCCAGGCGTGCGGCGGCCAGAGCACAAGAGGAGGGCATCGACAGCACCTGCATTTCTTCGGCTGCTACCTGTCGCGCCAGGCTGGCGCCGACGCCAAAGAACATCGGGTCGCCGCTGGCCAGTACGCAGGTCGGCTCACCGCGCAGTGCCAGTACCGGGGCGAGGGAGAATGGCGTTGGCCAGTCTTGCCGCTCGGCGCCGATGCAACGCGGCAGCAGGGCCAGCTGGCGCGGGCTGCCGATGATCCGCGAGGCGCCCAGCAGGGCGCGCCGGGCCTGCTTGCCCAGGCCGCTGAAGCCGTCTTCGCCGATGCCTACTACTGTCAGCCAGGGGGTCATTGATACCTCTTCGGGGTCTGGGGCTGCTGTGCAGCCCATCGCGACACAAGGCCGCTCCTACAGGGGACGGTGATTCCTGTAGGAGCGGCCTTGTGTCGCGATGGGGCGCGCAGCGCCCCCAAAATTTCTGCTCAATCGCTGTTGAAGCTCGACCACCGGCTTTTCATGCCGCCGGACAAAGCAGGCATAATACCGCGCCTTCTACACTCAAGCGCATTTTCAGCGATTGCCGGACGCCCCTTTGACGCCAGCCAACACGCCCGTAGCATCACCCCGTCCCTCGGCCTGCCCGGGGTTGTGGCGCATCGTCAGCGCCCGTGACGGTGGCATTTGCCGCATCAAGCTGCCCGGCGGCCTGCTGCTGGCCGGCCAGGCCGAAGCGGTGGCGGCGTCAGCCGAGCGTTTCGCGGGTGGGGTGATCGAAGCCACCAACCGCGGCAATCTGCAGATCCGCGGTATCGGCAGCGATCATGCCGGGCTGGTCGAAAGCCTGCTGGCCGCCCGCCTCGGTCCACGTGATGCAGCCAGCGATGACGTGCGCAACCTGATGCTCAGTCCCCTGGCTGGCCATGACCCGTCGATGCTGCTGGATGTACGCCCCCTGGCCGGGCAGATCCTCGACCTGCTGCAAGGTACGCCGCGCTTCCATCAGTTGTCGGCCAAGTTCGCCGTGCAGCTCGATGGGGGCGAAGGCGTGGCGATGCTCGATCACCCTCACGACCTGTGGCTATCGGCACTGCGCCTGGAGCAGCGTGACTGGCTGGCATTTGGCCTGGCCAGCTGCCCGGCCGATGGCCAGGTACTGGGTGCGGTACCGCTGGTGCAAGGGCTGGCGCTGGTGCGCGCGGTGCTCGATCGCTTCCTCGATCTGGCCAGCCCGGAGCAATCGCGCATGCGCCAGCTGCTGCAAGGTTGCCAGGTCGATGTCTTCATCGACGGTCTCGGCTTGCAAGTCCGCCGCGATGCGGCCGTGCTCGAGTGGCGGCGCGAAGTCGCGCAACGCCCTTGGCTGGGTGCCGTGACACAACAGCAGGGCATGGCGTTGGGTGTCGCGCCGCCGTTGGGCCGCCTGTCACCGGCCATGTTGCGTGGCGCTGCCCGGGTGGCCCGCCAATGGGGGGATGGCAGCCTGCGCCTGACCCCGTGGCAAAGCCTGATGCTGACCAACATTGCCGCAGCCGACCTGGAACAAGCCCGCGTCGAGCTGTCGGCATTGGGCCTGCTCTGCCAGGCCGATGAGCCCTTGGCGCGCGTGGTTGCCTGCACCGGCAGCAGTGGCTGCGCCAAGGGCCTGGCCGACACCAAGGCCGATGCCGTCGAGCTGGCGGAGTTGCTGGGCAGTGGCGCGCCCGGCAGCGTGCACCTGTCCGGCTGCCCCCGTTCCTGTGCCGTGGCCCACGTCGCCCCGGCCACCTTGCTGGCCCGTTCACCGGGCCGCTATGACCTCTATTTGCGTGACGCGCACCTGCCGGGCCTGGGTGCCCTGCGCGCCACCGACCTTACCTTGAATGAAGCAGGCGCCATGCTCGCCCTGCCGACGGAGCACCTTGATGATTGACTACATCCGCGATGGTCAGGAGATCTATCGCAATTCCTTCCGGATCATCCGTGAGGAAGCCCGGCTCGAGCGGATCCCCGCAGACCTGGAAAAACTCGCCGTGCGCGTGATCCATGCCTGCGGCATGGTCGACGCCATCGACGGCCTGCAGTTCTCCGAAGGTGCCGGCCGCGCCGGCCGTGAAGCCCTGGCCAATGGCGCGCCGATTCTCTGCGACGCGCACATGGTTGCCGAAGGCATCACCCGTGCCCGCTTGCCCGCCAACAACCCGGTGATCTGCACCCTGCGCGACCCGAGCGTGCCAGGCTTGGCCAAGGACGCCGGCAACACCCGTTCCGCCGTGGCCCTGGAGCTGTGGCGCCCGCACCTGGAAGGCAGCGTGGTGGTGATCGGCAATGCCCCGACTGCGCTGTTCTACCTGCTGGAGATGATCGATGCCGGTGCGCCAAAGCCCGCCCTGATCCTTGGCTTCCCGGTCGGCTTCGTCGGCGCCGCCGAGTCCAAGGCGATGCTCGCTGCCGACAGCCGTGGCGTGCCGTTCGTGATCATGCAAGGCCGCCTGGGCGGCAGCGCGATGGCCGCTGCTGCGGTCAACGCCCTGGCCACGGAGGTGGAGTGATGGCGCGCGGACGACTGCTGGGCCTGGGCGTAGGCCCCGGCGACCCTGAACTGATCACCGTCAAGGCACTGCGTCTGCTGCGCGAGGCGCCCGTGGTGGCGTACTTCGTGGCCAAGGGCAAGCGCGGCAACGCCTTCGGCATCATCGAGGCGCACCTGCAAACCGAGCAGACTCTGCTGCCACTGGTGTACCCGGTGACCACCGAGGCACTGCCCGCGCCGTTGTCCTACGAGCAGGTGATCAGCGATTTCTACGATGAAGCTGCCGTACAGGTAGCCGAGCACCTGGACGCTGGTCGCGATGTGGCCGTGATCTGCGAAGGTGACCCGTTCTTCTACGGTTCCTACATGTACCTGCACGACCGCCTTGCCCAGCAGCATGAGGCTGAAGTGGTCCCAGGCGTCTGCTCGATGCTCGGAGGTGCCTCGGTACTGGGTGCGCCACTGGTGTATCGCAACCAGAGCCTGTCGGTACTGTCGGGCGTGCTGCCGGCCGAAGAGCTCAAGCGCCGGCTGGCGGATGCCGATGCGGCGGTGATCATGAAGCTTGGTCGCAACTTCCCCAAGGTACGTCAGGTGCTGGGCGAACTGGGCCTGGACGGCCGTGCGCTGTATGTCGAGCGGGCGACCATGGCCAACCAGAAGATCGTGCCGCTGGATGAGGTGGACCCGCAGTCCTCGCCATACTTCTCGCTGATCATCGTGCCGGGGGAAAAATGGCAGGGCTGAACAGGCAACAGGCGCCGGCCATCGTCATTCTTGGCGGCGGCAGCCTGGCTACGGCGCAGCGCATCCAGCAACGTTATCCACAGGCGACCATCCACGGCCTGCGCGGCCGGGTCGAGGGCGCGGACCAGTATTACGACGGTTTTGGCGACACCCTGCGCGTGCTGTACCAGCAGGCCACGCCGATCATCGCGCTGTGCGCCGCCGGCATCGTCATCCGCAGCCTGGCCAGCCTGCTCGATGAGAAGGGCGCGGAGCCGCCGGTACTGGCCGTGGCCGAGGACGGTAGCGCGGTGGTGCCGCTGCTGGGTGGCCTGAGCGGGGTCAACGTCATGGCCCGCGAACTCGGCGAGGCGCTGGGTGTGGCGGCGGCGATCACTACCAGTGGTGAGCTGCGCTTTGGCACTTGCCTGCTCAACCCACCCGAGGGCTATGCCTTGGCAGACCTCGAACAGGGCAAGCGCTTTGTCTCCGACCTGCTGGCCGGTGAAAGCGTGCGTGTCGAGGGGGATGCACCCTGGCTTGCGCAGGCGCAATTGCCCGCCAGTGACACGGCCCGGCGCACCATCCATGTTGGCTGTGACGCGCGCGTGGCCAGCCGTGACGAGTTGCTGATCCACCCACGTTCCGTGGTGGTGGTGTTGGCTGCAGGCGGGCCTGCTCTGGCCGAGCAAGTGCGGGGCGCCTTGCGTGAGGCCGGCATTGCCGAGCCCTCGCTGGCTTGTCTGTTGGTCGCCGAGCAGGCGATGGCCGAGCCTTCATTGCGCGAGGCCGCCACAGAACTGGGCGTCGTGTTGCGCTTCGCGGCCATGAACGGCACGTTGACCGACATGGCGGCCGAGGTCTTGCCCGAGGCTCGGCTGATCGAGCAGTCGGGCCTGGTGATCGCGCAGGCCACGGTGCCGGTCGATGTTGCACGGCTGGGCCGCAAGCGCGGTCGCCTGGCGGTGATCGGCCTGGGCCCTGGTGCCGCCGAGCTGATGGTGCCTGCCGTGAAGGCCGAGCTGGCGTGTGCCGAGGACATCCTCGGTTATGAAACCTACGTACGCATGGCTGGGCCGTTCCGCGACGATCAGGTGCAGCACTGCACCGACAACCGTGAAGAGATGCAGCGTGCGCGGCATGCCTTCGAACTGGCGGCCCAGGGGCGTTCGGTGGTGGTGGTGTCTTCGGGCGACCCGGGTGTATTCGCCATGGCGGCGGCGGTGCTCGAAGCCCTGCATGAGTCCAGCGACCCTGCCTGGCACCGCGTCGACCTTGAGATCCTGCCTGGCGTATCGGCTTCGCTGGCAACTGCCGCGCAAGCGGGCGCGCCGTTGGGGCATGACTTCTGTGTGATGTCGCTGTCGGACAACCTCAAGCCTTGGTCGATCATCGAAAAACGCCTGGACCTGGCGGCCCAGGCGGATCTGGTGCTGGCCTTCTACAACCCGATTTCCAGATCCCGGCCGCATCAGCTTGGCATGGCGCTGGAGGTCGTGCGCCGGCACCGTGATGGGCAGACGCCGGTGGTACTGGGGCGCGATATCGGCCGGCCGGGGCAGACGCTGAGGGTGGTGAGCCTGGCCGAGCTGACGCCGGAGATGGTCGACATGCGCACCATGGTACTGGTCGGTTCGTCCACTACCTGCACCTTCGACCGCGCCAATGGCGGGCAGTGGGTCTACACCCCACGCTGGTACCCGGTCGCGCCCTGAGCTCGAGGGCTAACCGACCAGGTAGCCCTTGATCCCGGTAAAGATGATCTGCGCCGCCAGGGCGCAGACGAACAGCCCCATCAAACGGCTGACGATCTGCAGGCCCTGGTCACCGAGCAGTTTCTCGATGCCGTGGGACAAGTACAGCACCAGCCCTACGGTGAAGCTGGCCAGCGCGATACTGACGATGGCCAGCAGCTTGTCGTCCCAGTGCGGTTGGCCCACCCCCATCACCAGCAGTGCACCGATGGTGCCGGGGCCGACGGTGAGCGGAATGGTCAGCGGTACGATGGTCACGTCCTGCTGCACATTGTCGGCCTGCACGGCCGGTTTGCCCTGGGCCATGCCCAACGCCGAAATGAACAGCACGCTACCGGCACCGATGCGGAAGGCGTCGGCGGTAATGCCGAAGATGCCGAAGATCACCCGCCCGAACAGGTAAAGCAGCACGCTGGCCACCAGCGCGGCAAAGGCGACCTTCCAGGCCAGCTGCTTGCGCTCCTTGCTGGAGTGGCCGCGGGTCAGGCTGATGAAGCACGACAGCACGAAGAACGGGCTATAGAGCACCAGCATCTTCAGGTAGACACTGAACAACTCGTGGAGCATGGGATGATCCTTGGTGTAGGAGCGGCCTTGTGTCGCGAAAGGGCCGCGCAGCGGCCCCGGCAATTTCTGCTGCGAAACTGAGAATCTGGGGCCGCTGCGCGACCCTTTCGCGACACAAGGCCGCTCCTACAAACAGCGCGTTCGGCGTGGTCAAGAAGTATGCGCAGGGTCAGCCTTGGCTTCGCGCTGATTGGCCCAGTACTGGATCAACTCGCGCAACTGTGACAGCTCCACCGGCTTGGCCATGTGCCCGTCCATGCCGGCCAGCCGTGCGCGCTCCTTGTGTTCTGCCAGTATATGCGCGGTCAGTGCCACCACCGGGGTGCGTTGGCGCTGGTTGGTGGTTTCCCAGGCACGCAGCTGCTGGGTCGCGGAGAAACCGTCCAGCACCGGCATTTCGCAGTCCATCAGCACCAGGTCGTAACGTTGCGCCTTCATCGCCTGCAAGGCCTCCTCGCCGTTGCTGGCGGTATCGGGTTCCAGGTTGAGCTTGCCGAGCATGCCGCGGATGACCTTGGTCGAGATGCTGTTGTCTTCGGCTACCAGCACACGGAAGTCGCTCGGCAGCTCAAGCGTGCCCTGCGCGCCGGGCAGTGGTGCCGGGACGGCCTGCTCGCGGCCGCGCTGGGCCAGCTCTTCGGCCAGCGTGGTCTTCAGCGTATAACCGGCGACCGGCTTGGCGAGGATGCGCTTGACCCCGGCGTTACGCGCGATGACCTTGCTGGGCGCGTTGCTGATCCCGGTGAGCATCACCACCAGGATGTCGTGGTTCAGGCTCGGGTCTTCCTTGATCTTGGCCGCCAGCTGCATGCCGGTCATGCCTGGCATGTTCTGGTCCAGCAACACGGCGTCGAAGTAGTCGCGCAGGTGCGCCTTGGTTCGCAGCAGGGCCAGCGCCTCCTTGCCGGACGGCACCGCGCTGACATTCATGCCCCAGGCGCTGCACTGTTGCACCAGGACCTTGCGGCAGGTGTCGTTGTCGTCCACCACCAGCACCCGGGCGTCGCGCAATGGGCCGTCCAGGTCTGCCGGGGGCTGCTCCAGGCGTGACGGGTCGAGCGGCAAGGTCAGCCACAGGGTGTTGCCCATGCTGGTGCTGCTCTTGATGCCGAACTCGCCTTGCATCAGGCCGATCAGCTGTTTGGCGATGACCAGCCCGAGGTGGCCGCCGAGTTTGTTGCTGGAGAGGAAGTGGTGGCTGTGCAGCTCGGCCTGCAGCAAGGCCTCGCGCTCGGCAGATGGCAGCGGTTCGCCACTGTCCTGCACGGCAATGCGCAGGCGCGGGATTTCACCGCGCTGGTCCAGTGCCACTACCAGCAGGATCTCGCCCTGGGAGGTGTTCTTCAGGGCATTTTCCAGCAGGCTCGACAGCGCCTGGCGCAAGCGCGTCGGGTCACCACTGATGACCCGCGGCACCTGCGGCTGGGTGAAGCTGATCAGCTCGATGTTCTGCTGCTCGGCCTTGGCGCGGAAAATGTTCAGGCAGTCCTCGATCAGGGCGTTCAGGTCGAACTGCACGTCATCCAGTTCGATCTGCCGCGATTCGAGCTTGGATATGTCGAGAATCTCGTTGATCAGCGTCAGCAGCTCGTTGCCGGCGCTGTGGATGGTCTGCACATAGTCGCGCTGCTTGACCGACAGCGGCGTGCCGAGCAGCAGCTCGGTCATGCCCAGTACACCGTTCATGGGGGTACGGATTTCATGGCTGATCTTGGCCAGGAACTCCGCCTTGGCGTTGATCTCGGCGTCGCTGGCAGCCAATGCACGGCTGGCGCTGAAGCGCTCTTCGCTGATGCGCCGCAGGCGCTCGCTGACGGCCAGGTTGAGCAGCAGGCCGCTGGCCACCGTCATGCCCAGGAGGATGCACAGCAGCCAGGGCGTCGAGGTGCGGGTCAGGCCGAGCAGGGCAGGCAGCAGCACCAGGCCACCAAGGTTGAACACCAGCATGGCGATGCTGAACAGGCGTGCAGGGGCATAGCCCTTGTACCAGTGGTAGCTGCTGGCCAGCAGCATGGTCACGCTGCCGATGGCCAGCAGGGCATAGGTCATCAGGTTGAGCGGCAAGGTGTCGACGAACAGCAGAATCAGGCCGCTGACTGCAGCGACCAGCATTTCACCCTGCAGCAGGCGGTTAAGCCGCGGCGAGTTGCAGGGGGCGAAGAAATGTTGGGTGAAATACAGCCCTGACAGCCCGGCCAGCACCAGGGTCAGGTAGGCGGCCGGGGTTTGCGCGCTGTGCCATAAATGCCACCACGGACCGCTGAGATTGAGCAGGATCAGGCCGCTGAGCAGCATCAGGCCGTGGTAAAGGGCGAGATACAGTGTGGTGCTGGAGCGGGTATAGATGAAGCGGATCAGGTTATGCAGGATGAGCATCACCAGGCCGCCGAACAGCATGCCGAACAGTAGCGGCTGGCTGTGGTCGGAGGCGGCTATCGCTGCAGGCTCCAGGCTTATCGCCGGGCGCAGTTGGTGCTCCGAGACCAGGCGCAGGTAGATATCCAGCGCATGCTGGCTGTTGGGCAAGGGTAATACATGGTCACTGCCACGCAGGGTCGGGCTGCCATTGCCGTTGCCGGCCTGGCGGCCATGGTGCAGCTGGCGCAGCAGCCGGTCGCCATCGAGGGCGTACAGATCGAGGCGGGACAGGTCGGGGGCGAAGATGCGCAGCAGCTGCTCCTGGTCACCCGGTTCCAGGCGATAGTGCAGCCACAAGGCCTGGTCGGCCGGTGCGGCGTCGAGCTCACCCAGGGTGGTCGGGCTGAACTGGCTGCGATAGCGATCAGAGCGCACGTCGCTCAATTGCAGGTTGGCCTGTTCATCGAGCAGAACGGACCAGCCTCCGCCCTGATCGGCCGAAGCCGGCAACAGGCAGAACAAGGTCAGCAAGCTGACGATCAGAGCTGTGGCAATCCGAAGCCGACGCACTACGAGATCCCTTCCTAGCCGATGTGCCAGATACTAACTATGCGCGGCGCGCCAAGTCGAAGGCAAGGCCCCCATGGGGCCCTGTCGACGAGCCGGATGCCGCATGCACAAGCTGCTGCGGCAATCCGGTACAACTTACTGCTGGTGCTCACCGCGCTCGCGGGCGATGGCCCGGTAGCCGATGTCGGTGCGGTAGAAGCTGCCGTTCCAGCTCACTTCCTTGGCCAGGCGGTAGGCCTGCTGCTGGGCATCGGCAACGCTGGCGCCCATGGCAGTGGCGCAGAGCACGCGGCCGCCGTTGGTGACGACCTGGCCATCCTTCAGCGAAGTACCGGCATGGAACACCTTGCCTTCGATCTTGGCGGCGGCATCCAGGCCGTTGATCACGTCGCCCTTGGCGTAGTCGCCCGGGTAACCGCCGGCAGCCAGCACCACGCCCAGGCTCGGACGCGGGTCCCACTGTGCTTCGACCTTGTCCAGCGCCTTGGCGAAGGCGGCTTCGACCAGCAGCACCAGGCTCGACTCCAGGCGCAGCATGACGGGCTGGGTCTCAGGGTCGCCGAAACGGCAGTTGAACTCGATGACCTTGGGGTTGCCCGCCTTGTCGATCATCAGGCCGGCATACAGGAAGCCAGTGTAGACGTTGCCTTCTTCGGCCATGCCGCGCACGGTCGGCCAGATCACCTGGTCCATCACACGCTGGTGCACGTCCGGGGTAACTACCGGAGCAGGGGAGTAGGCGCCCATGCCGCCGGTGTTCGGGCCGGTGTCCTGATCGCCGACGCGCTTGTGGTCCTGGCTGGTGGCCATTGGCAGCACGTTGTGGCCGTCGACCATGACGATGAAGCTGGCTTCCTCGCCATCGAGGAACTCTTCGATGACCACACGCGAACCCGCCTCGCCGAAGGCGTTGCCGGCCAGCATGTCACGCACGGCGGCTTCGGCTTCTTCCAGGGTCATGGCGACGATCACGCCCTTGCCCGCAGCCAGGCCGTCGGCCTTGATCACGATCGGTGCGCCTTTTTCCTGCAGGTAGGCCAGGGCCGGCTCGATCTCGGTGAAGTTCTGGTAGTCGGCGGTCGGGATCTTGTGACGCGCCAGGAAGTCCTTGGTGAAGGCCTTGGAGCCTTCCAGCTGGGCCGCGCCCTTGGTCGGCCCAAAGCAGTCCAGGCCACGGCTGCGGAACAGGTCGACCACGCCGATCACCAGCGGCGCTTCCGGGCCGACGATGGTCAGGTTTACGTTCTTCTCGGCGAAGTCGGCCAGTTGCTCCAGCGCACACACGTCGATGGCGACGTTCTCGCATTTTGGCTCGATGGCGGTGCCGGCGTTGCCCGGGGCAACGAAGACCTTCTCGACGCGTGGGTCCTGGGCGACTTTCCAGGCCAGGGCGTGCTCACGGCCGCCGCTGCCGATGATCAAAACTTTCATGTCAAAACCTCTGTTTGGCGGCGAACCTCGTCCCGGTGTAGGAGCGGCCTTGTGTCGCGAAAGGACCGCAGTGCGGTCCCGGGATTTTTGCTGTATTGCAAAGGTCCGGGGGCTGCTGTGCAGCCCTTTCGCGACACAAGGCCGCTCCTACAGGGGCCGAGGCTCGGCCGACCATCTGAATTAGTGGCGGAAGTGGCGCATGCCGGTAAAGACCATCGCGATGCCTGCCTCGTCGGCAGCAGCGATAACCTCGGCATCACGCATCGAACCACCCGGCTGGATCACGGCGCTGATACCCACTTTAGCCGCATTGTCGATGCCGTCACGGAACGGGAAGAACGCGTCCGATGCCATGACCGCACCCTGCACCTGCAGGCCGGCATGCTCGGCCTTGATGGCGGCGATGCGGGCGGAGTTGACGCGGCTCATCTGGCCGGCGCCGACACCGATGGTCTGGCGCTGCTTGGCGTAGACGATGGCGTTGGACTTGACGAACTTGGCCACTTTCCAGGCGAACACCAGGTCGTGGATCTCTTGCTCGGTCGGTGCACGCTTGGTGACAATCTTCAGGTCATCGGCGGTGATCATGCCGATATCGCGGCTCTGCACCAGCAGGCCACCGTTGACGCGCTTGAAGTCCCAACCGGCAGCGCGCTCGGCTGGCCACTCGCCGCATTCCAGCAGACGCACGTTCTGCTTGGCCGCTACCACGTCGCGGGCAGCCTGGGAGATTTTCGGCGCGATGATCACTTCGACGAACTGACGGTCGACGATGGCCTGGGCGGTTTCGCCGTCCAGCTCGCGGTTGAAGGCGATAATGCCGCCGAACGCCGACTCGGTGTCGGTGGCGTAGGCCAGGTCGTAGGCCTTGCGAATGCCGCCTTCGTCTTCAGGCACCACGGCCACGCCGCATGGGTTGGCGTGCTTGACGATGACGCAGGCCGGCTTGACGAAGCTCTTCACGCACTCCAGCGCGGCGTCGGTGTCGGCCACGTTGTTGAACGACAGTTCCTTGCCCTGCAGCTGCACGGCAGTGGAAATGCTGGCTTCGCCTTTCTTGGCTTCAACGTAGAACGCCGCGCTCTGGTGCGGGTTCTCGCCGTAGCGCATTTCCTGGGCCTTGACGAACTGGCTGTTGAAGGTGCGCGGGAACTCGCTGCGCGCGGAGGTCGACAGGGTTTCTTTGGCCTGGTCGATGGTGCCCATGTAGTTGGCGATCATGCCGTCGTAGGCGGCAGTGTGCTCGAACGCCTTGAGCATCAGGTCGAAGCGCTGGGCGTAGGTCAGGCCACCGGCCTTCAGGCCTTCCAGCACGCCGGCGTAGTCGCTGGCGTTGACCACGATGGCGACGTCCTTGTGGTTCTTGGCCGCCGAACGGACCATGGTTGGGCCGCCGATGTCGATGTTCTCGATGGCGGTCGGCAGGTCACAGCCAGGCTTGGAAATGGTGGCTTCGAACGGGTACAGGTTGACGGCAACCAGGTCGATCGGCTTGATGCCGTGCTCGTTCATGATGGCGTCGTCGGTGCCGCGACGGCCGAGGATGCCACCGTGGATCTTCGGGTGCAGGGTCTTGACCCGGCCATCCATCATTTCAGCGAAGCCAGTGTAGTCGGCCACTTCCACCGCGTTCACACCGTTGTCCTTGAGCAGCTTGTAGGTGCCGCCGGTGGACAGGATCTCGACACCAAGCTGTTGCAGCTCACGGGCGAATTCGAGGATACCGGTCTTGTCGGAGACGCTGATCAGGGCGCGGCGGACTGGCAGGCGGGTAGTCTGGTCGGTCATTTCGGGTTCCAATAACGCGGTGGAGTCAGCAAAAAAGGCGTCTCTTCGCAGAGGCCGCCTTTTCTGATTGGGATTCTGGCTTACAACAAGTCGTACTGCTTGAGCTTCTTGCGCAGGGTGCCACGGTTGAGCCCGAGCATCTCGCTGGCCTTGGTCTGGTTGCCCTTCACGTAGTTCATCACGCTTTCGAGCAGGGGCGCCTCGACTTCGGAGAGCACCAGGTTGTACACGTCGGTGACGGTCGCGCCTTCCAGGTGTGCGAAGTAGTTGTGCAGCGCCTTCTCGACGCTGTCGCGAAGGGTCTGGCCCTCTTCGCTCGGCGTGTTGAGGTGCTGTTTGAGGTTGGCGTTGTCGCTCACGGGCGTTGTTCCACTCACTAATGTCTCAGTCATCATCGTCATGCGGCCACCCCTTGTCCGTCCTCTGTCTCAAGGCTCTGTCGACGTTCGCTGAAATATTCGCGAACGTTGGCGCACTGCGCTTGTGTGTCTTCCAAAGCGTTGAACCGGGAGCGAAACTCCTTGCCGCCGGGTCGTGTTGCCAGGTACCAGCCCACATGCTTGCGGGCGATACGCACGCCCATTACATCGCCATAGAAGGCATGCAGCGCGGCCAGGTGCTCCAGCAGGATGCGTTCCACTTCGTCCAACTGCGGGGCCGGCAAATGCTGGCCAGTCCCCAAAAAATGTTCGATCTCGCGAAAGATCCACGGCCGCCCCTGGGCAGCCCGGCCAATCAGCAAGCCGTCGACCCCGGTGGCATCCAGCACCGCCCGGGCCTTTTCTGGCGAAGTGATATCGCCATTGGCGAAAACCGGGATCGACACCGCCTGCTTGATGGCAGCGATGGTGTCGTATTCGGCTTCGCCGGTGTACAGGTCGGCGCGTGTGCGGCCATGCACCGCCAGCGCCTGGATACCGGCCTGTTCGGCGATCTTCGCCACGTTCAGGCCGTTCTTGTTCGCCCGGTCCCAGCCGGTACGGATTTTCAGCGTCACCGGTACGTCCACCGCGCCGACCACGGCGTGGAGGATTTCGGTGACCAGAGCTTCATCTCTCAATAAAGCAGAGCCTGCAGCTTTGTTGCAGACTTTTTTTGCCGGGCAGCCCATGTTGATATCGATGATCTGGGCGCCTGCCTCGACGTTGGCTCGGGCCGCCGCCGCCATCATCTGCGCATCACCACCGGCGATCTGTACCGAGCGTGGCTCGGGATCACCTTCATGGATGCGGCGCAGGCTGGACTTGCGGCTGTTCCACAGGCTCATGTCGCTGCTGACCATCTCCGACACCACCATGCCGGCGCCCAGGCGCTTGCAAAGTGTACGGAAAGGCTGGTCCGTGACCCCGGCCATGGGCGCGAGGATCAGGTTGTTGCGTAGTGTGTATGGGCCGATGCGTACCGCCGACATAGGTGTTCCCTGTTGTGGGGCCGAATCATTGGAGTCGAAAAAGGGTTGGCATGATACCCGCTCTCGGTGACCGGATAAAGAAGGATTTGGATAAATTCTGAGCAACTGCAGCCTTATGCCCGAGGGTTTGCGACAGCCCGCTGGCGCCGATAATCCGGCTGCCAGCCATGGGGTGTCACTCCGGGGAGCGGAAGCTGAGGCTGTAGTTCACGGCCTTGGGACCTGGGTCGAGAATATCCAGGGCGATGTGGATCGGCGTCTGGCTGGGCATTTCGCCGCGCCCGGCCAATTCACCCGACAGGTACTCGCTGGGCTTGAACCGACGGCTGGCGATCAGCTGGCCGTTGAGGTCGGCGAAGCGCAGCTCCAGCAGCGGGAACGGCTGGGCGAACGGTGCGCGGTTGTAGATGATCGCATCGACGATCAGCGCGCCCTTGAAGTCCGGGTGGCTGCGCACCACCAGGTTGCTGCTCTTGATTCGGCCGATATCGACGCGGGTCGGCACCTGGCAGCCGAGCATCGGGCACAGTTGCTGGAAGATTGGCCGGTACTGGTCCTGGCGGGCCAACTCGTCGAAGTGGAACCACACGTACTGGAATGCCAGCAGGCCAGCGGCCAGCAGGGTCAGGAAACTCCAGAGCAGGCGCTTGCCCCAGTTGGGTCGGGGTTTCTCCCAACCCAGCTGCAGCGGGTCGTCGACCACGTCGACCAGCGGCTCCTTGCGTGACGGGCGCTCAGGCTTGGCGGCGAAGCCGGGCTCCAGGCGTTCGCCGGGCAGCGGCTCGTGCGGGTCGTCATCGCGGGCTGACAAATGGAGGTCGGTGTCGTCGTCGTCACGGGCGCTCAGGCCCTTTTCGTGAATGACGTCGTCGTCGTGTTCATCGAACCGTTGCGTGGGCTCTGGCTCGGCAGCGCGTTGCGCCGGCGGTTCGTCGTCGAGGTCCAGGTCCAGGTTGCCACCGAGGGTCGGCTCGGTGCGGTCGCCCGGCTCCGGCTCCAGAGGCTGTTCGTCCAGCAGCACCGGCGCCGGGTCATGGGCCTCGAGCGGTTCATGGCGGTCGTCGGTCGCGGTGCCGAACAATTCATCTTCATGCTCATCGCTAGCCGGTTCGTCGCGACGGGCCTGCAGGGCACCGGCCTTGCTATCCGGGCCGGGCTCGGCAGGTTCGCCACGGCGTTCGAGGCGCGCGAGTTCCTGGTCCAGGTCGAGTTCATCCAGGGCCTGGGCGGTGATGGCCCAGGCCTCTTTCTCGACCGGCGGCGGCTCGCTGGCGACCGGTTCGGGCGCGGCAACCGGTTCGACCACCGCGGGCGGTGGCGCATCGGGGGCAACGCCGGTCTTGGCACGGTTCTGCTCCAGCAACTGCTTGGCCGCATTGAACACCTGCAGGCAGTGACCGCAGCGCACGACGCCGCGAGCCACGCTCAACTGGTGATGGGTGACGCGAAAGCTGGTCTGGCAATGCGGGCACTGGGTGACGAAACTGTCGGTCATGCGGCGATCCGGGAGCTGTGCAGAGAACTATTCTAGGCCCGCTTAGCGGCGCCGACCACTGATGCGCACCCAGCCGTCGCGCACGACGATCGGGTCCAGATCGAAGTCGGCAGCGTAGGCAGCAGCCACTTCCTCACCCTGTTCGGCGAGGATGCCCGACAGGGCCAGCAGCCCACCTGGGCGGACCAGGCCGGACAGTTGCGGTGCCAGCGACACCAGCGGGCCGGCGAGAATGTTGGCGACCAGCACGTCGGCCTGCATGGCCGGCATGTGCTCGGGCAGGTACAGCGCCAGCTTTTCGTCGGCGATGCCGTTGCGCTGGGCGTTGTCACGGGAGGCTTCGATGGCCTGCACGTCGATGTCGGTACCGACGGCCTCACGCGCGCCCAGTAGCAGGGCGGCGATGGCGAGGATGCCCGAGCCGCAGCCGAAGTCCAGCACCTGGGTGTCTTGCAGTTGCTGGCCGTCGAGCCATTCCAGGCACAGTGCGGTGGTCGGGTGGGTGCCGGTGCCGAACGCCAGGCCTGGGTCGAGCAGCAGGTTGACCGCGTCCTGTTCCGGGGCCTCGTGCCAGCTCGGCACAATCCACAGGCGCTGGCCAAAGCGCATCGGCTGGAAACCGTCCATCCAGCTGCGTTCCCAGTCCTGGTCCTCGATCACTTCGGCCTGGTGCTCGGGCAATTCGGCGCCGGTCAGCAGCTGCAGGTGGGCGAATACCGCTTCAGGCTCGGCGTCGGCTTCGAACAGGGCCAGCAGGTGGGTGTGCGACCACAGCGGGGTGGTGTTGAGGTCGGGTTCGAAGATCGGCTGGTCTTCGGCGTCCATGAACGTGACCGATACGGCGCCGACTTCGAGCAGGGCGTCTTCGTAAGTTTCGGCTTGTTCCGGGCTGATGGCCAGGCGTACTTGCAGCCAAGGCATGGCGGGCACCTTTGGTAAATCGACAGGGGCAGCCCGAGGCTGCGAGAAGCCTGGCAGTTTACGCGAGTGCGGGGGGTTTGTAGAGGCATGGCAGGGGACCGCGTCGCCTTCTTCGCGGGCAAGCCCGCTCCCACAGGTTATCCAGGGTTTTCAAGGTCTGTGGGAGCGGGCTTGCCCGCGAAGAGGCCGGGACAGGCAGTCGAGAGGGTCAATGCTTGCGAAGGAACTCCAGCAGCCGCTGGTTCACCTGCTCCGCCGCCTCCATCTGCACCATGTGCCCGACCCCTGGCACCACCAGCACCTCGGCTTCGACCCCGTCGGCATGCGCCGCCGGAATGATCGCGTCCTCGGCCCCCCAGATCACCAGCGCCGGGTGCTGCCCCAGCACCCCACGCAGGTCATGCCGCTGGCGGTCACCGTCAGCCAGCGCCGCCCCCAGCTGGCGCAAGGCGTCATCCACGCCCTCCAGGCGCTTGAACTTGAGCATGTCATCGAGCATCTGCCGGGTCACCAGCCCCGGGTCGGCAAACAGCTGCACCATCTGCGGCTTCAGGGCATTGCGGTTGGCGGCGGCGACGAAACCTTGCAGGTACTGGCCATTGACCGTCTCACCCAGCCCGGCACTGGCCACCAGGCTCAGGCTCGCCACCCGCTGTGGCGCCAGGCGTGCCACATTCAGGCTGACTGCGCCGCCCATGGAGTGCCCGGTGAGGTGGGCCTTGGCGATGTCCAGATGATCGAGCAGGGCCAGCACCGTTTCGCTCAACTCATCCAGATCACCTTTTGCCAGGGCCTTGGCCGACTCACCATGCCCCGGCAGGTCCAGTGCGATGACTCGACGCTCGGCCGCCAGTGCCGGGTGGTTGAACAGCCAGTTGTTGAGGTCGCCGCCAAAACCGTGCACCAGCACCAGCGGCGTGCCGCCTTCACCCAGTTCGAACCAGCGCAGCAGGCGCCCGGCCACCTCGGCCTTTTGCGGTGCCGGCCCCTGGGCCTGGTCGGCACCACCTTCAGCAACGAACTCGGCCTGGAAGCGTTGCACCACGGCATCGATTTCCGATTCCTCGGCTTCACCTTCCACCACCACGGCCAGCAGTGCACCGACCGGCAACGTTTCGTCGGGCCGGGCCACCTGGCGGCGCAACACGCCGCTGAACGGCGCCTCGACGCTGCTGCTGATCTTGTCGGTCTCGACGTCCAGCACCTCGTCGCCCTTGCTGATTTCATCCCCCTCCTGCTTGAGCCACGCGTCGACCCGGCCCTCGGTCATCGACAGGCCCCACTTGGGCATGGTCAGGGTATGGATCTGGCTCATGCGGCACTCCTTGCAGCTTCGATCACCTTGCGCACGGCCGCTTCGACCTTCGCCGCGTCAGGGATGTACAGGTCTTCCAGGGCATCGGAGAACGGCACTGGGGTGTGCGGCGCGGTGACCATCTCGATCGGGCCCTTGAGCGCGGCGAAGGCTTTTTGCGCGACCAGTGCGCTGATATCGGTGGCCATCGAGCAGCGCGGGTTGGCTTCGTCGATCACCACCAGGCGGCCGGTCTTCTCCACGCTTTCGAGAATGCTGTCTTCGTCCAGCGGACTGGTGGTGCGCAGGTCCAGCACTTCGCAGTCGATGCCCTGGCGGGCCAGGTTGTTGGCCGCTTCCATGGCTACGTGAACCATGCGCCCATAGGTCACCAGGGTCACGTCGTCGCCGTCGCGCAGGAAGTTGGCCTCGCCGAATGGCACGCTGTACACCTCTTCCGGCACTTCGCCCTGCATGCTGTAGAGCAGCTTGTGCTCACAGAAGATCACCGGGTCGTTGTCGCGGATTGCCTGGATCAGCAGGCCCTTGGCGTCATACGGCGAGGACGGGCAGACCACCTTCAGGCCGGGGATGTGGGTCCATAGCGAGGTAAGCATCTGCGAGTGCTGGGCCGCAGCGCGCAGGCCGGCGCCGTACATGGTGCGCATCACCAGCGGCGTGACCGCCTTGCCACCGAACATGTAGCGGAACTTGGCGGCCTGGTTGAGGATCTGGTCCAGGCAGCAGCCGGCAAAGTCGACGAACATCAGCTCGCACACCGGGCGCAAGCCTTGGGTAGCGGCACCGACGGCGGCACCGACGTAGCCGATTTCCGACAGCGGCGCATCGAGCACGCGCCCCGGGAACTGGTGGTACAGGCCTTTGGTGACACCGAGCACGCCACCCCAGGCGTCATCCTCGCCCGGGGCGCCCGCGCCACCGGCAACGTCTTCGCCAATGATGAACACGCTGGTGTCGCGGCGCATTTCCTGGGCCAGGGCTTCGTTGATGGCCTGCTGGTAGCTGATTTTTCTAGCCATGGTGGTTCTCCTGTTGTTCTTGTTGTCCGGGCTCAGGGGTAGCTGACGTAGACATCGGTGAGCAGGTCGGCGGGCTGCGGCTTGGGGTCGGCTTTGGCGCGGCGCACGGCGTCTTCGATGAGGTCGTCGACACGGGCGTCGATGGCGTCCAGTTGCGCCGCCTGCAGCAGGCCGGCACGGGTGGTCTTGTTGCGGAACTGCAGCAGGCAGTCGCGGGATTCGCGCAGGTTCTTCACCTCGTCAGGGGCGCGGTAGGTCTGTGCGTCGCCTTCAAAGTGGCCGTAGTAGCGGCTCAGCTTGACCTCGATCAGCGACGGCCCTTGCCCGGACCGGGCGCGTTCGATGGCGGCGCCAGCGGCCTCGTGCACGGCAAAGAAGTCGAAGCCGTCGATGGTCACGCCTGGCATGCCGAAACCGGCGGCGCGGTCAGCGATGTGGTCGCAGGCCACCGACCAGGTCGAGGCGGTGGCTTCGGCGTAGCCGTTGTTCTCGGCGACGAAGATGCATGGCAGGTTCATGATCGAGGCCAGGTTCATAGCCTCGAACACCGCGCCCTCGTTTGAAGCACCGTCGCCGAAGAAGGCCACGGCCACGTTGTCATTGCCCTTGATCTTGGCCGCCAGGGCGGCGCCGGCCACCAGTGGCGCGCCGGCACCAACGATGCCGTTGGCACCGAGCATGCCTTTTTCCAGGTCGGCGATGTGCATCGAACCGCCCTTGCCGCCGCACACGCCGGTCTTCTTGCCGTAGATCTCGGCCATCATGCCGTACACGTCGACGCCCTTGGCGATGCAGTGGCCATGGCCGCGGTGGGTCGAGGCGATGCAGTCGCTGTCGCGCAGGTGCGCCATGACCCCGGCGGCAGAGGCTTCTTCACCGGCATACAGGTGGACGAAGCCGGGTATCTCGCCGGTGGCGAATTCCACGTGCAGGCGTTCTTCGAAGGCGCGGATGGTGCGCATCACTTCATAGGCATGCAGCAATTGCTCTGAACTGAGGTGAGTGGACATCTTGTTGTTCTCCAGGGTTGTCTCAACACGGGGTTGCAGGGTGCAGCCGATGGCCGCGCGGGACGGCCAGCAGGTGATGACGGGCGGCATGTGCCAGCGCGGCCTCGACGTCGACGGTCAACGGGCCTTGCAGGTCGAGGGTGATGGTCGGGGTGTCGTGTTCGGCGAACTCGATCTCGCGCTCGCCATCCAGGGCCAGGGTGCCGGCGGTGAGGCTCAGGCGATGGGCCACACCTGGGCTGAGCGTGCCGCTGGCGGTGATGCCGCAGCCTTGCAGCGAGCCGGGGGCCAGCGGGGCGAGCAGGGCCTGTTCGGCGCCGGGGTTGAGCCGTACCCAGGCGCCGTGGGGTTCATGGCGGGCCACCGGTTGCCACAGCCCGCAGAGCGCAGACAGGCCAATGGCGTGGGGCTCGGCGAAGCAGGCGAAGATTTCGCAGAGGTCTTCACTGCGGCTCAGTGCGCGGGCGCCGATGAAGCGTTGCGGCGACACTGCCACTTCGACCAGCGCCCACTCACACAGCTGTTGCTGCGCTACCTTCACCAGCAGCCGCTTGTTGCGGCGCAGGCCGATGCTGGCCGGTACCCGGCCGCCTGCGAGCAGGCCGCCAGCGAGGCCTGCGCTGGTGGCTTCGCGCAGTTCCGGGAAGGCGTTGTTGGTGCCGGTGGACAGGGTCAGCAGGGGCGTGTCCCCAGCCTCGGCCGCCACGGCCTTGTGTGTGCCGTCGCCGCCCAGCACGGCGATCATCGCCACGCCGCGCTCGACCATCTGCCGGGTGGCCAGCCGGGTGTCGCTGACAGTCTGGGTCAACGGCAGGTCGAGCAGTGCCAGGCGCGGCCAGTGCTGGTCGTGCGCCACGGGGCCGAGGCTGGCCTTGAGCACTGCGGCGGCAATACCGGTCATGTCGGTGGGCAGCAGCACCTCGGCGACGCCGGTGGCGCCAAAAGCGCCGAGCAGGCGCTGGATGACCGAGGCCTTGTCGGTGCTGGAGTAAAGCCCGGCGTTGCTGGTCAGGCGACGCAGGTCGCGGCCGGAGGCAGGGTTGGCAATGATCCCGATGGTCGGGGCGGGCTGCGGCATGGCACACCTCGTGTTCTTGTTTGCCTAGGCTTGAGCAAGGCGGGTGCCAGCTTTCTTCGCGTGCCCTGCAAGGGCCGTTGCAGAGCGCTTGAATGGCTATCGGGCAAGGCTGCAGTGGCCATTGCCTGAGACGCTGCGTGCCAGCATTGCCGGGCGTTTGCCGGAAGGCTGAGACGCTGCGTCTCAAGCCCACCGGTAATCACACAGCGCTTGTCGGGACATGCCGGCAGGCGCTTAATGGCCGCACAACGACAAGAACAAACAGGAACCGGAGGCCTCATGCTTGCCGCGAACTCCCGAGCCCATGTCGATTGCGTCAGCCGGGTGCTGAAGAACGCCGACCGCCTGCCCCAGGCGCCGGTGCCGCCGCTGATCCTCGACTCATGGCGCCGTTCCATGGAGCTGTACCGTCTTGACCCCGGGTCCCAGCAGGGGCCGCGCATCCTGTCCCAATCGCTGCTCAACGAATGCCGCGAACGCGCCGAACTGTTCCTGCGCATCGCCAGCGATGCCGTGGCGCGCCTGCATGCGCGGGTGCGCGGTGCCGACTATTGCGTGCTGCTGACCGATGCCCTTGGGCGCACCATCGATTACCGGGTCGAATCGGCCATCCGCAACGATTGCCGCAAGGCCGGCCTGTACCTGGGCACCTGCTGGTCCGAGGGCGAGGAGGGCACCTGTGGCGTGGCGGCGGTGCTGACCAGCAAGGCGCCGGTCACGGTGCACAAGCGCGATCACTTTCGCGCCGCCTTCATCGGCCTGACCTGCACGGCGGCGCCGGTATTCGACCCACAGGGCGAACTGCTCGGCGTGGTGGATGTGTCGGCCCTGCAATCCCCGGACGACCGCCGCAGCCAGCACCTGATCCTGCAACTGGTGGAGCAGACCGCGCGCGAGATCGAGAATGCCTTTTTCATGCACAGCGCCCAAGGCCACTGGGTGATGCGCGCCCATGGCACGCCTGGCTATGTGGAGAGCCAGCCCGACTACCTGCTGGCCTGGGATGCCGATGGCCGCCTGCAGGCGATCAACAGCCTGGCCCGCGAGCGCTTGCTGGCACGGCACGGGCGTTTGCCAGAACACATCTGTGAGCTGTTCGACATGGCCCAGCTGCGCCGCGCCAACGACGCCTCGGCCCAGCGCCTGCCAGGTTGGGGCGGGTTGTACGGGCGGGTCAGCGCGCCCCAGCGGCGGGGCCGGACGCAACCCTTGCAGCAAGCGCAGGATGCGCGCATCGAACAGCACTTGCGGTTGGCCACAAGGGTCAAGGACTGCAACCTGGCCGTGCTGGTGCAGGGCGAAACCGGTTCCGGCAAGGAAGTCTTCGCGCGCCAGTTGCACCAGCAGAGCCAGCGCCGTGAAGGGCCGTTCGTCACGCTGAACTGTGCAGCCATCCCCGAGAGCCTGATCGAGAGCGAGCTGTTCGGCTATGTCGCCGGGGCGTTTACCGGTGCGTCGAGCAAAGGCATGCAGGGGCTGTTGCAGCAGGCTGATGGCGGCACCTTGTTTCTCGACGAAATCGGCGACATGCCGCTGCACCTGCAAACTCGCCTGCTGCGGGTGCTGGCCGAAGGCGAAGTGGCGCCGCTGGGCGCTGCGCGGCGGGAGCGGGTTGATATCCAGGTGATCTGTGCGACCCACCGCGACCTGGCGGCGATGGTGAGTGAAGGGCGTTTCCGTGAGGACCTGTATTTCCGTCTGGCCAATGCCCGCTTCGAGTTGCCACCGCTGCGTGAACGGGAGGACCGGTTGGGCCTTATTCATCAGTTGCTGGCCGAGGAGGCCGAGGCTTGCGGGGTTGAGGTGGTGCTGGCAGATGATGCGTTGCAAGCACTGCTGGTGTACCGCTGGCCGGGGAATTTGCGCCAGCTGCGGCAAGTGCTGCGTTATGCCTGTGCGGTCAGCGAGGGCGGGCAAGTGTGCCTGGAGAACCTGCCGCAAGAGGTGCAGGGTGATGCCGTGCCTGCAGCGGATGTCGGCGTGTCGAGCCCGGCTCGGCAGTTGCTGCTCGATGCCCTGATCCGCCATCGCTGGAAACCGGCGGAAGCGGCGCGTGCTTTGGGGATATCGCGGGCGACCTTGTATCGGCGGGTGCATGAGCACCGGATCGAGATGCCGCGGATGAAAGGGTAGGGCCCTGGCAGGCAATAAAAAACCCCGGCACTGGGCCGGGGTTCTTGATGCATCACGCTAACGCGATCACTCCTGGTTGGCCAGTTTGTGCTCGAGGTAGTGGATGTTCACGCCGCCTTTGCAGAAACCTTCATCACGCACCAGGTCGCGGTGCAGCGGGATGTTGGTCTTGATGCCGTCGACGACGATTTCGTCCAGGGCATTACGCATGCGCGCCATGGCTTCGTCGCGGTCTTTGCCGTAGGTGATCAGCTTGCCGATCAGCGAGTCGTAGTTCGGCGGAACCGAATAGCCGCTGTACAGGTGCGAATCGACGCGCACGCCGTTGCCGCCTGGAGCGTGGAAGTGCTTGACCTTGCCTGGGCTCGGAATGAACTTCTTCGGGTCTTCGGCGTTGATCCGGCACTCCAGCGAGTGGCCACGGATGACCACGTCTTCCTGGCGGAACGACAGCTTGTTGCCAGCGGCGATGCTCAGCATCTCCTTGACGATGTCGATACCGGTGACCATCTCCGACACCGGGTGCTCAACCTGCACACGGGTGTTCATCTCGATGAAGTAGAAACGGCCGTTCTCGTACAGGAACTCGAAGGTACCGGCACCGCGGTAGCCGATCTCGATGCACGCATCGACGCAACGCTTGTAGACTTCCTGGCGGGCCTTCTCATCGATACCCGGGGCCGGGGCTTCTTCCAGCACCTTCTGGTGACGGCGCTGCAGCGAGCAGTCACGGTCGCCCAGGTGGATGGCGTTGCCCTGGCCGTCGGACAGCACCTGAACTTCCACGTGACGTGGGTTGGTCAGGAACTTCTCCAGGTAGACCATCGGGTTGCCGAAGGCAGCACCGGCTTCAGTACGGGTGAGCTTGGCCGAGGAAATCAGGTCCTCTTCCTTGTGCACCACGCGCATGCCGCGACCACCACCGCCACCGGCGGCCTTGATGATCACCGGGTAGCCGACGTCACGAGCGATCGCCAGGGCGACCTCTTCGTCTTCCGGCAGCGGGCCATCGGAGCCCGGTACGGTTGGCACGCCCGACTTGATCATCGCGTCCTTGGCCGAAACCTTGTCGCCCATCAGGCGAATGGTGTCGGCTTTCGGGCCGATGAAGGCGAAACCGGACTTTTCAACCTGCTCGGCGAAATCGGCGTTTTCCGCCAGGAAGCCGTAACCCGGGTGGATCGCGGTGGCGCCGGTGACTTCGGCGGCAGCGATGATCGCCGGGATGTGCAGGTAGGAATCCTTGGACGATGCAGGGCCGATGCAGACCGACTCGTCTGCCAGGCCCAGGTGCATCAGTTCACGGTCGGCAGTGGAGTGCACGGCGACGGTCTTGATGCCCAGCTCTTTGCAGGCACGCAGGATCCGCAGGGCAATTTCCCCACGGTTGGCGATCAGGACTTTTTCGAGCTTCCCAGACATCGTTGGCTCTCCGCGATTCAAACGATGGTGAACAGCGGCTGGTCGAACTCAACCGGCTGGCCGTCTTCCACCAGGATGGCGTCGATGACACCGCCAACATCGGCTTCGATATGGTTCATCATCTTCATGGCTTCGACGATGCACAGGGTGTCGCCTTTCTTCACGCTCTGGCCAACTTCAGCGAAGTTCGGCGAGGTCGGCGAAGGCTTGCGGTAGAAGGTACCGACCATTGGCGAACGGATCACGGTGCCTTTCAGGGCTGGTGCAGCAGCAGCGGCTTCGGCGGCTGGCGCAGCGGCAGCGGCAACCGGAGCAGCGGCAGGCGCGGCAGCCATTGGCGCAGGTGCGTAGAACTGCTGGGCAGCCGGGGTCTTGCTGTGGCGGCTGATACGGACCGACTCTTCGCCTTCCTTGATCTCCAGCTCGTCGATGCCAGACTCTTCCAGCAGCTCGATCAGTTTCTTGACTTTACGGATATCCATTAATCATCAACTCCCAAAGGTTCGGTCAGGGGGCGAAATTTAAAAACGTATCTGAACGTTTCTCTCTAACCCCGGCCCACTGAGGCCAGGGTTTTCGTTATCAGGGCTGTGCGTTGGCAGCCAGTTGTTCCAGTGCGGATTCCAGGGCCAGGCGATAACCGCTGGCGCCCAGGCCGCAGATCACTCCTACGGCAACATCGGAAAAGTAGGAGTGGTGACGGAACGGTTCGCGTTTGTGCACGTTGGACAGGTGCACTTCGATGAATGGGATGCTCACCGCGAGCAATGCGTCACGTAATGCGACGCTTGTGTGGGTGAAAGCAGCCGGATTGATCAGGATGAAGTCCACACCCTCGTTGCGTGCGGCATGAATACGATCAATGAGTTCGTACTCGGCATTGCTCTGCAGGTACTGCAGATGGTGGCCAGCGGCGCGGGCGCGCTGCTCCAGGTCCTGGTTGATCTGGGCCAGGGTCACGGCGCCGTAGTGGCCCGGTTCGCGAGTCCCGAGCAGGTTCAGGTTGGGGCCGTGAAGCACCAGTAGGGTTGCCATCTGCGGTTTCCTTGGATTTGTAGGGCAATTCGACACAGCGCGGCGAGTGTGCCGCAAAGCGACGGCAAGTGTCCAGTTCCCGGCAATAGCCAGCACGTTGCCCGAGGTTCGCGCGAAGTATGTGACCAAATAATGAAATCTGGTCACTCATCGGGAGAAATTTCCCGGCACGCGGGAAGTTATAGACCGAGTTTGCCGCGCACGCGCGTCAGAATCTGCGCAAATTCTCCGGCGTTTATCTCGCCAATCACCCGATCGCTGGTCATTTCGCTGCCGTTCGCGGCAAAGAACAACAGCGCCGGTGGCCCGAACAGCTGGTAGCGGTCGAGCAGCGTGCGCTGTTCGGCGCTGCTCTCGGTGATGTCGAAGCGCAGCAGCTTGAAGGCGTTCAACTGCCCTTGAACCTGCGGCGCATTGAGCACTTCGTGTTCGATCACCTTGCAGCTGATGCACCAGTCGGCGTACCAGTCCAGCAGCACCGGTTGGCCGGCGGCCTTGGCTTCGGCCAGGGCGGCGTCCAGTGCGGCCGGGGTGGTGACGGTTTGCCAGGCATCGGCTTTGGCCACTGCACCGCTGATGGTGGCAGCGGCGGGGGGCGGTAGTGGGCGCAGCGGGTCACCTTGGCCACTGAGCGCGCCGTACCAGCAGGCCAGCGCATACACCAGCAGCGCCAGGCCAAACAGTTGTGCCAGGCGTTGGCGTGGCGATTTGACCACGAACTCCAGGGCGCCGAGGAACAGCGCCACCCCAGCCGCCAGGAAGCCGACCAGCAGCAAGGTCGCCGGCCCCGGCAGTATGCGGCTGAGCAGGCCGATGGCCAGGCCCAGCAGCAATACACCGATGGCGTTTTTCACGGTGTTCAGCCATGGGCCGCTCTTTGGCAGCCAGGTTGCCCCACCGGTGGCAATCAGCAGCAAGGGGGCGCCCATGCCCAGGCCCAGGGCGAACAGCTTCAGCGCACCGCCCACGGCATCGCCGCTGGCGCTGATGTACAGCAAGGCGCCGGCCAGCGGCGCCGACACGCAGGGCGAGACCAGCAGGCTGGAGAGCACGCCGAGCACCGCCGCGCCGAGCAGCGAGCCGCCGCGGGTATGGTTGGCGATGTTGTTCAGGCGGTTGTTCAGGGCCTGCGGCAACTTGAGTTCGAACAGGCCGAACATGGCCAGGGCAAACACCACGAAGAACAGCGCGAAAGGCACCAGTACCCAGGCCGACTGCAGGCGTGCCTGCAGGTTCAGGCCGGCGCCGAACAGGCCCATCAGCGCGCCGAGCACGGCGAAGCTGGCCGCCATCGGCAGCACATAGGCAAGCGACAGGGCCAGACCGCGCAGGCCACCGACCTGGCCACGCAAGACCACGCCGGAGAGAATCGGCAGCATCGGTAGCACGCAAGGGGTGAAGGTCAGGCCGACCCCGGCGAGGAAGAACAGCAGCAGTGACTTCCAGCTCCAGCCCTGTTCGCTGCCGGCAGGCAGGGTGGCACCTGCAGCAGGCGCTTCGCCATCGATGCTCAGGCGTTCGGTTTCCGGCGGGTAGCACAGGCCCTTGTCGGCGCAGCCCTGGTAGCCCACCAGCAGGGTGAAGGCGCGGGCGTCGGTGCGTGGGATCTCGATGTCGAGCACGCCGTGGTAAACCTCGACGTCGCCGAAAAATTCGTCGTGCTTGGCTTCGCCCTTGGGGATGTTCGGTGGGCCCAGGGCGATGTCTGCCGGCTCCGTGCGGAAGTGGAAGCGGTGGCGGTACAGGTAGTAACCGTCGGTGGCGACGAAACGCAGTTTGATAGTCTGCGCGTCGGCCTGCACCAGGCTGAGCTTGAAGGCTTCGTGCACCGGTAGGAAGTCGGCATTGTTGGACAGCGAAGCGGCACCGAGGGTGGCGCTGGGGCGGTTGTCGAGCAGGCCTGAGGCGAAAGCAGGGCTGGCCAGCAGCAGGAACAGCAGGAAAAACAGGCGGCGCATGGCGGACTCGCGAGGTGGAACGTGCCCGCATGATAGCGAAGTTGGCGGTGGTTGGGAGAGCAGTGGCTGGGAGGGCGACACATGGCCGCTGGCCAAGGCCTTATGCAACCTCGCAGCCTGCACCACTCTTGTGGGAGCGGCCTTGTGTCGCGAAAGGGCCGCAACGCGGCCCCAGCAATATCACTTGTGATGCACAGATTCTGGGGGCGCTTCGCACCCCCTTCGCGACACAAGGCCGCTCCCACAGGGATAGCAGTATGCCTGCTACACCCTGAAAGCCCGCACCGCCTTGCTCAGCTCCCCGCCCAGGCTCAGCAGCTGTTCACCTTGTTCGCGCCCCTCGCCAATGCGCTGCAGGTTGTCTTCACCCAGTTCATGAATCCGCTCACTATGATCGCGAATCTCGCTCACCGCACCACTCTGCTGGGCGGTGACATCGGCAATGCGCACCGCCGTATCGGCAATCGTGCGGATCGCGCTGACGATCTCATCCAGGGCGCCATCAGCGGCCTGGGCCTGGTTAGCGGTGGCTTCGGCATGTTCCAGCTGGGTGCGCATCCCGGCCACCGACTCTCGCGCCGCCTGCTGCAGGCGGTCGATCAGCGCCTGGATTTCGCCAGTAGCCCCGGTGGTGCGTTGCGCCAGTGAGCGCACCTCGTCGGCCACCACCGCGAAGCCACGGCCCATCTCTCCGGCACGGGCGGCCTCGATGGCGGCATTCAATGCCAGCAGGTTGGTCTGTTCGGCAATGGAACGAATCACCGTCAGTACCCCGCCGATCGTGGCCGACTCCTCGGCCAGCTGTTCGATCATGCGTGCGTTGCCCTGCACCTCGTCGACCAGCGCCCGCAGCCCCGAGAGGCTCTGGCCGATCACCGTCTGGCCCTGTTCCACCGCACGCCCGGCATCACGGCTGGCATCGGCGGCGGAGCTGGCGTCGCCGGCCACTTGCTGGATCGTCGCTTCCAGCTCGCCCAGTGCATCGCGAATCTGCCCGGTATCGCCGGCCTGGCGCTCGGCGCCATCGTGCAGGGCGGCGCTCATGCCGGCCAGGGCATGGCTGCTGCCGGCGACCTGCTCGGCGTTGTGGCGGATGGTGCCGACCAGTTCCACCAGGTACTGGCGCAGGCGGTTGAGCGATTCCTGGATGTCGTGCAGCTCGCGGTTGGTCTTGCCTAGGGCGATAGGCGCGGCAAAGTCGCCTTCGGCCCAGCGCGACAGGGCCGGGGCCAGGCTGGTCAGGGTGCGGGCCAGGCGCCGCTGCAGGGTGTCGATGAGCAGGGCGATCAGCAGGATCAGGCCGATCATCAGCCCCTGGATGACGCGCACTTCACCGGCAATCTTCGCGTGCTGGCCGCGCACTTCCGGCTCCAGGCCGGCGATGGCCTGTTGCACGGCTTCCAGCCGCTGGTTGGTGCTGGCGGCCAAGGCGCTGCGCCGGTCGATCTGTTCGCGGGTGCGTTGCAGCTCGGCGGGGTAGCGGTTAAGCAGGCTTTGCAGCTCGCGCTTGAGGCCGACCGCCACGTCTTCCTGCTGCTCGCTGGCCTGGGATTCCAGGCCCATCATGGCGGCGAAGTCGTCGGCGTTGGATTCAGCCGCACGGGTTACGCCCAACAGCGGCAGGCCATCGATGACCTGAGCCTGGGTGCGGATCAGCTGCAGTTCGCGCTCGACCTCGTCGGCCAGTTCGGCGCGGCCGCTGCTGACCAGTTTGTCCCGGGCCAGCGACAGCCGGCCCAGGTGCACGGTGGCGTCGAGCAATGGCAACAGGTAACGGTTGGCTTCGCTGCTGCCGCTGTCGCGGGCATAGGCGGTCAACTGTTCGAAGTTGGCCCCCAGCTCGCGTTCGGCCTGCAGCAGCAGGGCTTGCGGGTCGCCGGCCAGCTTGCCGGCGGCGAGCAGTTCGTTGGCGGTGAAGGCCTGCAGGGTATCCAGGCTCGGGCGCAGCTTGCCGGCGAGCTCTGGCGGCCAGTCGGCCAGCGAGGCTTCGAGCTGCTTGTTGGCCTCGACGGCAGCGGCATGGCGCAGGGCATCGCCACTGCCCAGGTAGGCCTGGATGTTGCGCGCCGTCTGGTTCTGGAACTGCTGCGACAGGCCCAGGTAGCGTTCCATCAACTGATAGGGCCGCTCCAGGGCACGTTGCGACCACCACAGGGTCGCACCCAGGGCGATACACACGGTCACCAGCAACAGGGTGTTGAAATTGGTCAGCCACTTCAGGCGCATAGCCGCGAACTTCCTGCGGGGGAGTCGAGAGATAAGCGCCTGAATTTATGGCGAATTTGTTACCAGGTGATGACGATGGTGGCGTTGAGCTATTGCGCTCGGCGGTTATGGCTCGACCCTGACCACGCAGTTACGTCCGGCATGCTTGGCCCGGTACAACGCCGCGTCCGCCGTGCTGGCCATGCTCAGCGCATCCAGCTCATCAATCAGCTGCACCACCCCGGCACTGAAGGTGCACTGCAGATCCTCGGGCTGCGCCGGGTACAGAATCTCGGCAAAGCGCCGGCGAATGTCGTCCAGCACCTTGTGCGCGGCTTCCAGCGAGGTGTTGGGCATGACGATGGCGAACTCCTCGCCACCATAGCGACCGATGAAGTCGGTCTTGCGCAGGCGCTGCTTGAGGAACAGCGCCAGGCTCTTGATCACCCGGTCGCCCATGGGGTGGCCGTGGCGGTCGTTGATCTTCTTGAAGTGGTCGATGTCGAGCATGGCAAAGCTCAGCGGTTGCTGCTCGCGGCGGGCACGGTAGCTGCAGTCTTCGAGCAGTTGCAGGATGTGGGTGTGGTTGTACAACCCGGTCAGGCTGTCGCGGACCATGCGCGCCTTGAGGTGGCGGGCGCGGGCGGCGCGGTTGCGCACGGTGGTGATCAGGTGCCGCGAGCGGATCGGCTTGGTCAGGAAGTCGTCGCCGCCCTCGCTCATCGCGTCAAGCTGCTTGTCCAGGTCGTCTTCGGCCGACAGGTAGATGATCGGCACGCTGACGTAGCGGTCGTTGTGACGGATCACCTTGGCCAGCTCCGGGCCCGAGCACGTCGGCATGTACAGGTCGAGGATGATCAGGTCGGGCTGGAAGTCGGCAAGCTCGACCATGGCGCGGATCGGGTCGTTCAGGCTGCGGGTCAGCATGCCGGCGCTGGCCAGTATCCGTTCGGTATGCAAGGCCTGGGCGCGTGAATCGTCGATGATCAGCACGCGCAGGGGCTCCTGCTGTGCGTGGCTGGTCATGGCTTCGAGTTTTTCCAGCAGGCTGGAGGCCTCCAGCGTGCCGGTCAGAAACGCCTGGCCGCCAGCACGCACTGCGGCGAGGCGGGTCGGCGTATCGGCTTCGTGCAAACTGAAGAACAGCAGCGGTATGGGCTGCGTCTGGCCACGCTGCGCTTGCGCCGCCAACGGCAGGCCAGCACCGGGGCCGGCGAAGTCGACATCCATGACGATGGCGGCCGGAGGCTGCTCGGCCAGCGATGCCAGAAATGCACTGGCACACGGCTGCGGCTGCGCGCTCAGGCCGAAGAACTCCAGCTGCTGGGCGAGGCGCTCGGCGCGCTCATGGTCGTGCAGCAGCAGGTAGACCGGTTTGCGCGCAGGTGGCAGCTCCAGCTGGTCGGGCTGGTCGCCATGGCGCAGGCGCGTACGCGACAGGCGCTGCAACAGCTGTTCGAGCTCCTGCGAGAGGCGCTCCGGGCTCGGCTCTGCGGCTTGGGTCATGTCCTGGCTACTTGTTAGTGGGCTATGCAGGTTCGATGATGGCTGTATGCTAGCACCACTTTTTCCAACCGTACGTGCGCCGCATCAACAAAGGCTTGCGAACGAATATTCAGTTACTGACTCATTGGTCGCTTATGCGTACGGCGGTGTCTGCTTTATAGTGCTGCCACGCGGGCTTGCCGTGGCACCCTGGCGCTGGCCTGTGGTCCAAGCCCTTGAACCGTCGTGACTGATTAAGGACAAAGCCATGCTGGACTGGAAAAACCGCGAGGCCAAAGCCGAGCCCCGCGAGCGTGTCGATGGCCGCCGCGCCGCTGCCCGTAGCTATTTTGGCGGGCTCTGGAGCCGTGCCCTGGGGACCCTGATCGGGTTGTACCTGCTGGTGTGCCTGGGCCTCGGCTGGTACTGGAGCGAGGAGCCGGCGTTGTTCCCGGTGCAGCAGAATGCCCAGGCAGCCGCCGAGCGCAACGGCCAGCAGATGGTGGTGGGCTACACCACCATCGAAACCCTCAAGACCGTGGCCGGCACCCTGCTGAACAAGCCGGGCGGTTACATTTCCAACGACCGCTTCCCGCCAGGCCTGTGGATGGACAACATGCCGAGCTGGGAGTACGGCGTGCTGGTGCAGGTGCGTGACCTGTCCCGGGCCCTGCGCAAGGACTTCGCCCGTTCGCAGTCGCAGTCCACCGAGGATGCCGACCTGGCCAAGGCCGAGCCGCGCTTCAACTTCGACAACAAGAGCTGGATCCTGCCGTCGAGCGAGTCGGAGTTCGAAGAGGGCATCAAGTCGCTGAGCCGCTACCAGGCCCGCCTGGCCGCTGGCGACAAAGGCGCTGCCTTCTATACCCGTGCCGACAACCTGAACAACTGGCTGGGTGACGTCGCCACTCGCCTGGGCTCGCTGTCGCAGCGCCTGTCGGCCAGCGTTGGCCGGGTCAAGCTCAACACCACCCTGAAAACCGAATCGGTAGTCGCCGGCCAAGCGCCGCAGGTGGATGAAGAACTGGTGGAAACCCCGTGGCTGCAGATCGACAACGTGTTCTACGAGGCCCGTGGCCAGGCCTGGGCGCTGTCGCACCTGCTGCGCGCCATCGAGGTCGACTTCGCCGACGTGCTGGCGAAGAAGAACGCCACCGTCAGCGTGCGCCAGATCATTCGTGAACTGGAAGCCTCGCAGGAACCGCTGTGGAGCCCGATGGTGCTCAACGGCAGCGGCTTCGGCATGTGGGCCAACCACTCGCTGGTCATGGCCAACTACATTTCCCGGGCCAACGCTGCGGTCATCGACCTGCGTCAGTTGCTGTCGCAGGGTTGATCATGGCCATCAGCGCCAACGAGGCCGCCCACCGGGCGGCTTCCGACCGTGAACTGGTCACCTGGGTGGACGACGCCGACCAGGTGCTCGGCGCGCTGCCCAGGGCCGAGCTGCGCGAGCGCGGCCTGATCGGCCGCTGCACGTTCATCCTGTTGTTCAACAGTGTCGGTGAGCTGTGTGTGCACCGGCGGGCCCTGAGCAAGGCGCTGTACCCGGGGTATTGGGACGTGGCGGCCGGAGGCATGGTGACGGCAGGGGAGGCGTATGACGACTCGGCTGCCCGCGAGCTGGCCGAGGAACTGGGCATCGAAGGTGTCCAACTGCGTTTCCATGAGCGGTTCTATTTCGATATGCCGGACAACCACCTGTGGTGCGCGGTGTATTCGGCGGTGTCGGATGCGCCACTGCGGTTGCAGCCGGAAGAGGTGATCGAGGCGAAGTTCATCAGCCTTGAGCAGGCCGAGCAGGAAAGCCTGACAAAGCCGTATTGCCCGGACTCGCTGGCCGCGTTGCAGCGCTACAAGGCCAGTCTGAAATAGAGCTGGGGCTGCAGAGCAGCCCCAAGGTCGCAAATCATTCGCAAAATGGCGCATTCCAGTACTTAGCAACAGCTTGATTTATCGTTACACTGCGCGCCCTTTTCGGGCTGCCGCAGGATCTTGCGGCAGTAGCGCCGCCCCTGCCAGAGTGGGGCTTCGCGGTCGGTCTCTGCCCCAGGGACTGACCAGTTTTTGTCCTCAGCACAGAGGAACAAAAGTGGCCAAGAAAGCTTCTTCCTTCGCCGCCCTTGGCGGTCTCGTTTACTCCACCGATTCAGGTCGGCATTGCCCCGACTGTGGCCAGCCGGTGGACGCCTGCACCTGCAAGCAGCAAGTCATCCCCGAAGGTGACGGCATCGCCCGTGTGCGTCGTGAAAGCAAAGGCCGTGGCGGCAAGACCGTGACGACTGTCACCGGCGTGCCGCTGCCGCTCGACCAGCTCAAGGAGCTGGCCACCACCCTCAAACGCCGCTGCGGTACCGGCGGTGCGCTGAAGGATGGGGTCATCGAGATCCAGGGCGATCACGTCGAGCTGCTGATCGCCGAGCTGATCAAACAGGGCTTCAAGGCGAAAAAGTCCGGCGGCTGATGCGCCCCCGCGATTTTTTGCCCAACGCTTTCTAAACTCGTTCCCGTGACCAGGGTCTACCCCAGGGCACGGGCAAATCGTCATTTTCGGCTTTTACACTGCGCCCGCCTCCTTGCGGGGCAGTGTCTTCGACTTATCTATAGGGGACTTGAATGTCCGTACGACGCACACGCAAAGACGATGGTAGCCAATGGACCGTGGCCGACAGCCGCAGTGTTTACGGCATCCGCCATTGGGGCGCTGGTTATTTCGCCATCAATGAAGCCGGGCGCGTCGAAGTGCGCCCCAACGGCCCCAGCAGCGCGCCGATCGACCTGTTCGAGCAGGTCGACGAGCTGCGTCAGAGCGGCCTGTCGCTGCCGCTGCTGGTGCGCTTCCCCGACATCCTGCAGGATCGCGTGCGTCAGCTGACTGGCGCGTTCGATGCCAACATCGCACGCCTGGAATACCAGAGCCAGTACACCGCGCTGTACCCGATCAAGGTCAACCAGCAGGAAGCGGTGGTGGAAAACATCATCGCCACGCAGAACGTCTCGATCGGCCTGGAAGCCGGCTCCAAGCCTGAGCTGCTGGCCGTGCTGGCGCTGGCGCCGAAGGGCGGCACCATCGTCTGCAACGGCTACAAGGACCGCGAGTTCATCCGCCTGGCGCTGATGGGTCAGAAGCTCGGCCACAATGTGTTCATCGTTATCGAGAAAGAGTCGGAAGTGGCCCTGGTGATCGACGAGGCTGCCGATCTCAAGGTCAAGCCGCAGGTCGGCCTGCGCGTGCGCCTGTCGTCGCTGGCATCGAGCAAGTGGGCCGACACCGGGGGCGAGAAGTCCAAGTTCGGGTTGTCCGCAGCCCAACTGATCTCGGTTGTGCAGCGCTTCCGTGATGCGGGCCTGGACCAGGGCATCCGCCTGCTGCACTTCCACATGGGCTCGCAGATCGCCAACCTGGCCGACTACCAGCACGGCTTCAAGGAAGCCATCCGCTACTACGGCGAACTGCGTGCGCTGGGCCTGCCGGTCGACCATATCGACGTCGGCGGTGGCCTGGGCGTGGACTACGACGGTACCCACTCGCGTAACGCCAGCTCGATCAACTACGACATGGACGACTACGCCGGCGTGGTGGTGGGCATGCTCAAGGAGTTCTGCGACGCGCAGGGCCTGCCGCATCCGCACATCTTCTCCGAGAGCGGCCGTTCGCTGACTGCGCACCACGCGATGCTGGTGATTCAGGTGACCGACGTCGAGAAGCACAACGACGACGTGCCGACTATCGAGAACAAGGAAGCCCTGCCGGAAACCGTGCAATGGCTGGTCGACCTGCTGGGCCCGACCGACATCGAGATGGTCACCGAAACCTACTGGCGCGCCACCCACTATATGGGCGACGTGGCGGCGCAGTATGCCGATGGCAAGATCAGCCTGGCCGAGAAGGCCCTGGCCGAGCAGTGCTACTTCGCCGTGTGCCGCCGCCTGCACAACTCGTTGAAAGCCCGCCAGCGCTCGCACCGCCAGGTGCTGGACGAGCTCAACGACAAGCTGGCCGACAAGTACATCTGCAACTTCTCGGTGTTCCAGAGCCTGCCCGACACTTGGGCCATCGGCCAGGTGTTGCCGATCATCCCGCTGCACCGCCTGGACGAAGAGCCGATGCGTCGTGCGGTGCTGCAGGACCTGACCTGCGACTCCGACGGCAAGATCAACCAGTACGTCGACGAGCAGAGCATCGAGACCAGCATGCCGGTGCATGCGGTCAACGAAGGCGAGGACTACCTGCTGGGCGTGTTCCTGGTCGGCGCCTACCAGGAAATCCTTGGCGACATGCACAACCTGTTCGGTGACACCGACTCGGTGAACATCTACCAGAATGCCGATGGCAGCGTGTACCACGCCGGTATCGAGACCCACGACACCATCGAAGACATGCTGCGTTACGTGCACCTGTCGCCGGAGGAGTTGATGACCCACTACCGCGACAAGGTGGCCAGCGCCAAGATCAGCGCACGTGAGCGGACCCAGTTCCTCGATGCGTTGCGTCTGGGCCTGACCCGCTCGTCCTACCTCTCCTCGTGATCGCCAAGGCCGCTCCTGCAAACGCCGTACGGCTTTTTTGTGGGAGCGGCCTTGTGTCGCGAAATGAGGGCGAAGCCCTCACCGAGTTCACACGCGGTAATGAACCTCTCTGAAGGCTTAGCTCCACCGCGTCTACCTTTGAATGCAATGTTCAAAGGAGAGTGACATGGAAAGTCCCAGCTCCAATCTATTGCGGCGAGGCCGCTGGTCAGCATCCCAACACCTTTATCTGATTACCACCAACACGCGAGATCGTATCCCGCTGTTCAGTGATTTTCGCTTGGCCAGAACAGTGATCCGGCAATTACGCAAATGTGATGAGGATAAAGCCTGCAGATCTCTGGCATGGGTGCTGATGCCAGACCACCTGCACTGGTTGATCGAACTGGCTGACGTCGATCTCAGTGATCTGATGTGTGCATTCAAATCGCGAAGCAGCTGTGCGCTCTATCGAGCAGGTGCTGACCGTCGTCACATCTGGCAACCCAGTTTTCACGATCGGGCCTTGCGTCGCGAAGAGGATGTGAAGGTGGCGGCTCGCTACATATTGCTAACCCGATTCGTGCCGGGCTGGTCAAGCGTGCAGGTGAGTACCCACATTGGGATTGTGTGTGGCTGTGAGTCAGCAGGGGAGGGCTTCGCCCTCATTTCGCGACACAAGGCCGCTCCCACATTGATCGGCGAACGCAGGACCTTGTGGGAGCGGCCTTGTGTCGCGATAGGGCCGCAAAGCGGCCCCGGCGTCATTGAATCCAACGCCCTCTTTCCTGCAATCGCCAGCCAACCCACCCCAGCGTCACCGCCCGCAACGCCATGAACCCGAGAAAGGCCAACCACAACCCATGGTTGCCAAACCCGCTCATGACCACCCCCAAAGGCAGCGCAATCAGCACCGACAGCACCATCGCATTGCGCATCTCTCGCGCTCGGGTTGCGCCGATGAACAGCCCGTCGAGCAAGTAACTCCACACTGCAATCAACGGCAGCAGCGCCAGGTACGGCAAGTACGGATAGGCCGCCGCTCGCACGCTCTCGATATTGGTCTGCAGGTCGATGAACAGGTGCCCGCCCAGCAGGAACAAACCGGCAAACCCCAGGCTGGTGATCAGCGACCAACCGCAGGCCACCACCAGTGACCGGCGCAAGGTATCCCGATCCCGCGCACCAATGGCATGCCCGCACAGCGCCTCCACGGCATGCGCCAGGCCATCGAGGGCATAGGCGGTGAGCAGCAGCCCGTTGAGCAGCAGGGCATTGGCCGCCACCGTGGCTTCACCCAGCCGCGCGCCCTGCACGGTGATCAGCAGGAACACCAATTGCAGCGCCAGGCTGCGCAGGAAGATGTCGCGGTTCACCGCCAGCAATGGCCGCCAGGCTTGCCAGCGCTTGAGCGCAGCCCAGACGATCTGCCCGGGATAGGCGCGCAGGGCAGGGCGGGTCAGGGCCAGACCGAGCAACGCGGCGCTCCATTCGGCGATCACCGAGGCCCGTGCCGAACCCAGCACGCCCCAGTTCAGGCCCAGCACGAACCACAGGTTGAGGGCGATGTTCAGCAGGTTGGTGGTCAGCAGAATCGCCAACGGCGCTCGTGCGTTCTGTGTGCCGAGGAACCAGCCGACCAGTGCATAGCTGGCCAGCGCAGCAGGCAGGCCGAGCAACCGGGTATGAAAGAAGTCTTCGGTGGACTGCTGCAACGCCTCGCTTGGTTGCATGGCGTGCAGCGCCAACTGGCTGAAGGGCAGGGCAAGCAGGCCAATGACCAGGGCGAAGGCCACGGCCAGCAGCAGGCCCTGTACCAGCACCTGGCGCAGGGCGGCGCCGTCGGCGCGCCCGGCGGCCTGGGCGGCGAAGCCGGTGGAGCCCATGCGCAGGAAGCCCATGAGGCCGACCATGAAGGTGAACAGCGTGGCGCCCACGGCCACGGCACCAAGCTGGTGGGCGTGGGGCAGGTGGCCGATTACGGTGCTGTCGACCAGAGCCACCAGCGGTACCGAAATGTTGGACAGGATCATCGGCGCGGCCAGCGCCCAAACCTTGCGGTGGGTGGGGCGGTGTTGCCAGTCGGTGGTCAGTTGCGGCATTGCAATTCCTGAGGCTGTGAGGACGCTCTGCGCCCCCAGTATTCGGCTGGGCACAGTGTACCGGCCAAGCAACCAATGTGCGCGACGGCGCGTGCTACAGCTGCCGTTGCGCTATAGTTGCTGCCCTCACGTACACGCTGCCAAAGAGTTCCCACTCCATGTTCAACAAAGGATTGTTGCTGGCCTGCGCGCTGGCCTTGCTCAGTGCCTGTGATTCCTCGACGCCGGACAAGCCCGCGCCCGCCGAAAAACAGGCCGCGAGCGCTGCGGTCGAGGCCCCGGCGCCCAAGCGCGAGGACCCTGCCGTCCTCGCCAAGCGCTACGAGGGGCGCGAGCTCAGCGTGCTGGATGTCTCGGAAGTGCAGCTCGATGGCGCCAGTACCCTGTCGATCAGCTTCTCGGCACCGCTGGACGCCAAGCAGGACTTCGCTGCCAAGGTTCACCTGGTCGATACGGTCAAAGGCAAGGTCGACGGTGCCTGGGAGCTTTCCGACAACCAGATGGAATTGCGCCTGCGCCACCTCGAGCCGCAGCGCAAGCTGGTGCTGACCGTCGACAAGGGCCTGCTGGCGATCAACGGCAAGCAGCTCGACAGCGAATCGGTGAGCCGCCTGGAAACCCGCGACATGCAACCCACCGTCGGCTTTGCCAGCCGTGGTTCGTTGCTGCCCACCCGCCTGGCCGAAGGCCTGCCGGTAATCGCGCTGAACGTGCCCAAGGTCGATGTCGAGTTCTTCCGGGTCAAGCCGGAGATGCTCTCGACCTTCCTGGCCAACTGGGGCCGCAACAGCAGCCTGTACTACTACCAGTCCAAGGAAACCCTGGACATGGCCGAGCTGGTCTACAGCGGCCGCTTCGACCTGAACCCGGCGCGCAACACCCGCGAAACCGTGCTGCTGCCGATTGCCGGGATCAAGCCGCTGCAGGAGCCAGGCGTGTACCTGGCCGTGATGCGTGCCTCGGGCACCTATGACTATTCGCAGCCGGCGACGCTGTTCACCCTCAGCGACATCGGCGTGTCCGCCCACCGCTACCGTGACCGCCTGGACGTGTTCGCCCAGGCCCTGGAAGGCGGCAAGGCGCTCAAGGACGTCAACCTCGAACTGCATGACGACAAGGGCAAGCTGCTGGCCCAGGCCAAGACCGACGGCGCCGGCCATGCCCAGCTGCCGATCACGGCCAAGGCCGATACCCTGATCGCCACCCAGGGCGTGCACACCACCTTGCTGCGCCTGAACACCGCGGCCCTGGACCTGGCCGAGTTCGACATCACCGGCCCCCAGGCCAACCCGCTGCAGTTCTTCATCTTCGGCCCGCGCGACCTCTATCGCCCGGGGGAGACGGTGCTGCTCAACGGCTTGCTGCGCGACCAGGATGGCAAGCCGGTCAAGGCCCAGCCGGTCAGCGTGGAAGTGCGTCGTCCGGATGAACAGGTCAGCCGCAAGTTCGTCTGGGAGGCCGACGCCAATGGCCTGTACCAGTACCAGCTGCAACTGGCCACGGAGGCCCCGACCGGCCGCTGGCAATTGCTGCTCGACCTCGGTGGCGGGCGCAAGCAGGTCTACGAGTTCCTGGTCGAAGACTTCCTTCCCGAGCGCCTGGCACTAGAGCTCAAAGGCAGCGATACACCGCTGTCGCCCGAGGAAGATGCGCGCATCCAGGTCAATGGCCGCTACCTCTACGGTGCGCCGGCTGCCGGCAACCGCTTGAGCGGCCAAGCCTATGTGCGCCCACTGCGCGAAGCCGTGCCGGCACTGCCGGGCTACCAGTTCGGCTCGGTAACCGAAACCGAACTGACCCAGGATCTGGAACTGGACGAAGTCACCCTCGACCAGGCTGGCAAGGCCGTGGTCGACATCGAGAGCCACTGGGCCGAAGCGCGCTCGCCGCTGCAGTTGACCGTGCAGGCCAGCCTGCAGGAGTCTGGCGGCCGGCCGATCACCCGCCGCCTCGAACAGCCAATCTGGCCTGCCGAGCGCCTGCCTGGCTTGCGCGGCCTGTTCGACGGTGAGGAAACCGACAGCGATGGCCCGGTGGAATTCGAGTTCCTCGTGGCCGACCGCGATGGCAACAAGCTCGCCGCCAACGACTTGAAAGTGCGCCTGATCCGCGAGCGTCGCGACTATTACTGGAACTACTCGCAGAGCGATGGCTGGAGCTACAACTACAACGAAAAATTCCTCACCCAGAGCGAGGAGACCATCAGCGTCAAGGCTGGCTCCACCGCCAAGCTGAGCTTCCAGGTGGAGTGGGGCCCGTATCGCGTCGAGGTGGAAGACCCCGAGACCGGGCTGGTTTCCAGCGAGCGCTTCTGGGCCGGTTACCGCGCCCAGGACAACGCCGAAGGCGGCGCGGTGCGGCCGGACCAGGTGAAGCTGGCGCTGGACAAGCCGGCCTATGCCGATGGCGCCACCGCCAAGGTCACCGTGACCCCTCCTGCGGCCGGCAGCGGCTACCTGATGATCGAATCCAGCGATGGCCCGTTGTGGTGGCAGGAAATCGAGGTGCCCGCCGAGGGCAAGACCTTCGATGTGCAACTGGACAAACAGTGGGCGCGCCACGACCTGTACATCAGCGCGCTGGTGATCCGCCCGGGTGAGCGCAAGGCCAATGCCACGCCCAAGCGCGCCGTCGGCGTGCTGCACCTGCCGCTGGCGCGCGCCGAGCGCAAGCTTGCGGTCAGCCTGCAGGCGCCGGAGAAGATGCGGCCCAAGCAGCCGCTGACGGTGAAGATCAAGGCCGCCAATGCTGACGGCAGCGTGCCGAAGCAGGTGCATGTGCTGCTGTCAGCAGTCGATGTGGGTATCCTCAACATCACTGACTTCAAGACCCCCGACCCGTTCGCCAGCCTGTTCGGCCGCAAAGCCTACGGCGCCGACCAGCTGGACATCTACGGCCAGCTGATCGAAGCCGGCCAAGGCCGCCTGGCCAGCCTGGCCTTCGGCGGTGACGCGGCGATGGCCAAGGGCGGCAAGCGGCCCAACACCACGGTGACCATCGTTGCCCAGCAAAGCCTGCCGGTGACCCTGAACGAACAGGGGGAAGGCGAGGCGACCGTCGACATTCCCGACTTCAATGGCGAATTGCGGCTGATGGCCCAGGCCTGGACCGACGAGCATTTCGGCATGGCCGAAGGCAAGACGGTGGTGGCCGCGCCGCTGATCGCCGAACTGTCGGCGCCGCGCTTCCTGGCTGGCGGTGACCGCACCAGCCTGGCGCTGGACCTGGCCAACCTGTCGGGGCGTGCCCAGCAGTTGAGTGTCGAGATCCTCGCCGAGGGCCAACTGAGCCTTACAGCCAGCGCCCAGCAGACTATCGCACTGGCCGAAGGCCAGCGCAGTACGCTGCTGATCCCGGTGCAGGCTCAGGGTGGCCTGGGGCAGGGCAAGGTGCGGGTGCGGGTCAATGGCCTGCAGCTGCCGGGCGAACCGGCGAACACCTTCGAACGCGAATGGACCCTGGGTGTGCGCCCGGCTTACCCGGCGATGCTCAAGCATTACCGCGTGGCCCTCAAGGACCAGCCATGGACCTTGCCGGAAAGCGACCTGGCCACCTTTGAACCAGCGGGGTTGGAAGCCAGCCTGGCGCTGTCGAGCCGCCCGCCGCTGAACCTGGCCGAGCAGATCCGTGCCCTCGAAGCCTACCCTTATGGCTGCCTGGAGCAGACCACCAGCGGCCTCTATCCGTCACTGTACGCCGACGCCGAGAGCCTCAAGCGCCTGGGCATCAAGGGTGAGCCGGCCGAGGTGCGCAAGCGCAAGATCGAGATGGGCATCGAGCACCTGCTGGGCATGCAGCGCTACAACGGCAGCTTCGGCCTGTGGAGCTCGGACAGCGAAGAGGAATACTGGCTGACGGCCTATGTCACCGACTTCCTGCTGCGTGCCCGTGACCAGGGCTACGGCGTGCCGGCCGAGGCCTTGAAGAAGGCCAACGAGCGCCTGTTGCGCTACCTGCAGGAACGCAACCTGATCGAAGTCGACTACAGCGAAAACGCCGAGCACACCCGCTTCGCCGTACAAGCCTACGCCGCGCTGGTGCTGTCGCGCAGCCAGCAGGCACCGCTGGGCGCCTTGCGCAGCTTGTTCGAACGCCGTGCCGATGCCCGCTCCGGTTTGCCGCTGGTGCAACTGGCGGTAGCGCTGGACGCCATGGGCGACAAGCCGCGCGCCGAGCAGGCACTGCAGGCGGGCCTGGGCATCAGCCGCAGCAAGGGCTGGATGGCCGACTATGGCAGCAGCCTGCGCGACCAGGCGCTGATCCTGGCGCTGCTGCAGGAGAGCAAACTGGCCAGCAACCAGGTCGATCAGCGCCTGTTCGCGCTGTCGGACGAACTGGCGGCCAACCGTTGGTTGTCGACCCAGGAGCGCAACGCCTTGTATCTGGCCGGCCGTGGGCTGCTAGGCAAGCCGGAAGCGCCGTGGAAGGCACGCCTGGACAGTGCCGGCGAAGTGCGTGAGTTCAACAACGTCGAAGCGGGCATGAAGCTCGAAGGTCCATTGCTGGCCTCGCCGCTGAGCGTGCAGAACGAGGGCAGCGAAACGCTCTATCAGCAGCTGACCCTGTCGGGCTATCCACGCCAGGCGCCTGTCGCGGGTGGCAACGGCATGGAGATCCGCCGTGAGTACCTGGGCATGAACGGCCAGCCGCTGGATCTGCACAACCTGCGCAGCGGCGACCTGGTGCTGGTGCACCTGGCGCTCAAGGCCAGCGATCGCGTGCCGGATGCCCTGGTGGTCGATTTGCTGCCAGCAGGCCTGGAACTGGAGAACCAGAACCTGGCCCAGAGCGCTGCCAGCCTGGACAACGCCAGCAGCGCGGTGAAGCAGTGGCGCGAGTCGATGCAGAACGCCAGCGTGGTGCACCAGGAGTACCGTGATGACCGCTACGTGGCGGCCCTCAAGCTCGATGGCTATGGCACCACGCATTTGTTGTACCTGGCGCGGGCGGTGACCCCGGGCACCTACCGGGTGCCGCCGCCGCAGGTGGAGTCGATGTATCGACCCAACCTGCAGGCCGTGGGGGACGGGCAAGGAGAGATGACGGTAAAAGTACGTTAAAGGTTAGTGCGGACCTTGTGGGAGCGGCCTTGCCGGGGCGCCGGACCGGTCGGAAAGGGGTGCGAAGCGCCCCCCGATCTCAGCCGGGCAACTGAAATTGCCGGGGCTGCTGTGCAGCCCTTTCGCGACGCAAGGCCGCTCCCACAGAAGCAGTCCAGCATCCGTCAGTGAATCACCCAGCTCATCACCCACAACCCCAACACCAGCCAGATGATCCCGAGGATGATCGAGGCACGCATGAAGGCGCGGATTGCCGAGTACAGCAGCATCAGGCCGATGATCAGGGCGAGTATGCTGAGTAGCGAGGTGTCCATGCCCAGCGTGCGTGCCAGGCCATCGATGAAATTGCCCCCGGCGTTGGCCAGCAGGTTGAACAGGCCGCTCATGATGTCGACGATGAAACGGATCAACGAACCCAGTGCCTGGCCAAGCCACTCGAAAAAACCTTCTACATGCATAGTTGCTTCCTGATGAACGAATCGGCACGGTTGCCGCTCCCAAGCCTTAGGCCATTGCCTGGCCAGGCCGGTTCCCGATGCCAAGCTTAGCGCGGCCACGTACCCGAGCGGGAAGGCTTGTGCGTGCTGCCGTGATCAGCCTGTTGATGCTGCTCGGCCTGTTGTGGCTGGCCGACCGCATCTGGCCACTGCCAATGCCGGGCAATGACCTGGCACGGGTGGTGCTGGCCGAAGACGGCACACCGTTGTGGCGCTTTGCCGATGCCGATGGCGTGTGGCGCTATCCGGTCAGCCCGGAAGAGGTTTCGCCGTTGTACCTGCAGGCCCTGCTGACCTACGAGGATCGCTGGTTCTACCGCCACCCGGGGGTCAACCCGCTGGCCCTGGTGCGGGCGGCCTGGCTCAACTTGCGCGGTGGGCGGGTGGTGTCTGGCGGCAGCACATTGTCGATGCAGGTTGCACGCCTGCTCGACCCGCATGATCGCACCCTGGCCGGCAAGCTGCGGCAGCTGTGGCGCACCGCGCAGCTGGAGTGGCACCTGTCCAAGCGTGAGATCTTGCAGATCTACCTGAACCGTGCCCCGTTCGGCGGTACGTTGCAGGGGGTGGCTGCTGCCAGTTGGGCTTATCTGGGCAAGTCACCGCAACATCTCACGCCCGCCGAAGCAGCACTGCTGGCGGTGCTGCCGCAGGCACCAAGCCGCTTGCGCCCGGACCGCCATCCGGCCCGTGCCCAACGGGCCCGTGACAAGGTGCTGCAGCGCCTGGACGAGTATCAGGTGTGGCCAGCCCGACAGATCAAGGAGGCTGCCGAGGAGCCCTTGCTGCTGGCCCCGCGTCAGGAGCCTGCGCTGGCGCCCCTGCTGGCGCGGCGACTGAACACCCCTGACAGCCCGACGTTAATTCGCACCACCCTCGACGCCTCGCTGCAGCGGCGCCTGGAGGACCTGCTGCTGGGTTGGCGCGCACGCCTGCCGGAGCGCACCTCGGCGGCGATCCTGGTGGTCGAGGCGCAGACCATGGCGGTACGCGCTTACCTGGGCTCGATCGACCTGAGCGACGAGCGCCGTTTTGGCCATGTCGACATGGTCCGCTCGTTGCGCTCGCCAGGCTCGACGCTCAAGCCGTTTCTCTACGGCCTGGCCATGGATGATGGCCTGATCCACTCCGAATCGCTGCTGCAGGATGTACCGCGGCGCTATGGTGACTATCGCCCTGGTAACTTCTCGATGGGCTTCAGCGGCCCAGTGTCGGCCAGCTCGGCACTGGCGCTGTCGCTCAACCTGCCGGCGGTGCAATTGCTCGAAGCCTATGGGCCCAAGCGCTTCGCCGCGCAGTTGCGCATGGCCGGCGTGCCGCTGGCGCTGCCGCCACTGGCCGAGCCCAACCTGGCATTGATTCTGGGCGGCGCCGGTAGCCGCCTGGAGGACCTGGTCGGCGGCTACGCGGCACTGGCCCGGGGCGGCAACAGCGCGCAGGTTCGCCTGCAACCGCAGGATCCGTTGCTGGAGCGGCGGCTGATGTCGCCGGGCGCGGCCTGGATCATCCGGCGCATCCTCAGTGGCCAGGCGCGGCCCGACCGCGACCCGCATGCCGAGCTGGTGCAGCGCCCGCAACTGGCCTGGAAGACCGGTACCAGCTATGGCTTTCGCGATGCCTGGTCGATCGGCGTAGGGCCGCGCTATCTGATCGGGGTATGGATCGGTCGCCCCGACGGCACGCCGGTGCCCGGGCAGTTCGGCCTGGCCTCGGCGGCGCCCTTGATGCTGCAGGTGCACGACTTGCTGAGCAACCGCGACAGCCAGCGCGGTATCCGGGTGCCGGTGGAACGTGTGCCGGAAAGTGTTGGCGTGGCAGCCATCTGCTGGCCGCTGGGCCAGCCCATGAACCGACAGGACCCGAACTGCCGGCGCCAGCGTTTTGCCTGGACCCTCGATGGCACGACACCTCCCACTTTGCAGGCTGCCGACCAGCCCCTCGGCCTGGGGCTACGCGAGAGCATCTGGGTCAATGCCCAGGGCCTGCGCGTAGACGGCAGTTGCCCAGGCGCCAAGGCACTCGACATCGCTTTGTGGCCGGCACCGCTGGAGCCTTGGTTGCCACGCGTCGAGCGGCGTGCGGCGCGGCTGCCTGCGGTGGACCCGAGCTGCCCGCCACAGGTCCCGGCCAGTGCGCCGCCGCTGTCGATCGTCGGCGTGCGCCCCGACGACAACCTGCGGCGCCCGGCCACCAGTAGCGAACCCTTGCAGTTGCGCGTTTCTGCCTTGGGGGGTGGCGGGCGCCGCTGGTGGTTCCTCAACGGTCAGCCGCTGGGTGAAAGCGAAGGTCAGGAAAGCGTGCTGGTGCGTTTTGACCAGGTCGGGCAGTTCGAACTCAGTGCTCTGGACGAAAGCGGAGAAACAGCGCGGGTGGCGTTCCAGGTCAACGAGTAGGGGTTCGACGTTTACCGGGGCAGCACCTACGCTTGCAAGTGACGGGTGAGGCCGGCGACGCCCCGGTACCCAAGGGATTGTGGAGCGTCCTATGCGTCTTCTGCTGATGCCCCTGTTGCTGTCGCCCTGGGCCAGCCTGGTGATTGCCGAGCCCTTGCCAGTGTTTCTCGACGGCCATGAATATGAGCGCCGTCTGCCCAGCGCGAACCTGCCGATCGAGGCCTATCGCTCACTTGCTCCGAGCCTGCAGCTGGCGCCGCCCAGATCGGTGTCCGACACCTTGCCCATGGAAACGCGTTTCGTGCTGCACAAGGTGCGCTTCGAGGGCGGTACGGTCTACCCGTTGAGCGAGTTGCGCGAGCATTACCAGCCCTTGATTGGCCGTGAAGTGAGCGTGGGCGAGCTGCAGCAGTTCACCGAACGCCTGACCCGGCGCTACCAGCTCGACGGCTACCTGCTGTCGCTGGCCTATCTGCCTGACCAGGATTTTGCCGAGGGCCGCGTGCATGTGGTGTTGGTCGAGGGGTATGTCCACAACGTGCGGCGTGAAGGGGATATCGGGCCCGCTGGCGCTTACCTTGACCAGCTGCTGGAGCGTTTGCGGGCGGAGCGCCCGTTGACCCAGGCGACGCTCGACCGCTTCATCGGCCTGGCCCAGCGCATCCCCGGGGTGACGCTGCAGGCTGACTTGACCCAGGCCGAGCACGGCGAGGGCGCCGCGCAGCTTACCGTGCATGCCTTGCGCAAGCCCTTCGATGCGGCAGTGGCGTTCAGCGATGGCAGTCGCGAGGGCCCACAGGGGGTGTTCAAGGTGTCCAGCAATGCCCAGACCCGTTTTGCCGAGCAGTTGACGGCCAGTGTTCTGCTGCCACCGGGTGATGACCACACCGAGTACCAGCGCCTCGATTACAGCCAGCATCTGGATGCACAAGGCAGCCAGTTGCTGCTTTCGGCCGCTCGCTACCGCAGCGAGCCGCGCACAGCTGTACCGCTGGAGCATGGTTCGCAGTTTTTCCAGCGGATTGAAAGCGAGCGTTATGCAATCGGGCTTGGCCAGCCGGTGATCGTCACGGCGGATGAATGGCTGGCGGTGACCGGGCATGTCTACTCGGTCAGTGAGCATGACGAAGACCTCACCAGCGGCCTGGGGCACAACGACACCTATGTGCGTGCGCTGTCGTTCGAGGGCGATTGGCGCAAGGTCGAGGGCGGGCGCCTACGCATGGTCAGCGCCGGGGTGTATCAGGGGCTGGATTACCTGGGCGCACGCAGCGATGCGGATTACGACATGGACTTCCTGCGCTTTCGCGTGGCGGGGTTGCAGAGCGACAGGTTGTTTCAGCGCTGGCAGGGCGTGCTGTCAGGCGCCTTGTACTGGACCGATGACCGGCTGCCTGCCAGCGAGCGTGCGGTGTTTGGCGGGCAGAACTTCGGCCATGGCTACCCCAAGGACCAGGCGGCGGGGGACAAGGGCTGGGGCGTGGCCTACGAGCTGAACTACAGCATCCAGCCTGGCGCTGGCTGGGTGCGGCTGGTGCAGCCTTATGCGCTGCTGGATGCGGCGCAGGCCTGGTACAACGGCGGGCCATTTGAAGATGCCAGGATGCGTTCGGCGGCATTGGGTGTGCGGCTTGGGGATGGGCGGTACGGCAATGTGGCACTGGAGGTGGCCAAGCCATTGGCGGATGTGGCGTTGGACAGCATGAGCCGAGGGCCGCGATGGACGGTGAGTTTTAGCTACATGCTGGAGTAGATGCTGGCTGTACCGTCCTCATCGCCGGCAAGCCGGCTTTCACATGATAACCACGTGCCACCAGGCCAGCGTTGTCCCTGTGGGTGCTGGCTTGCTGGCAATGAGGCCATTGGCATTCATGCCAAGCCTGAGAAGATCTCAATGTGTGGTAAATCGCTGATGCACGGGTGAAGAACTCGGCGTCAACGCCAACGCCAACTGCGTGCGGTTGTGCATGTGGGTCAAGCGCAGCACCTGCGACACATACAGCTTCACGGTGTTTTCGGTGATCCCCAGTTCACAGGCAATCTGGTAGTTGGTCTTGCCCTTGCTCACCAGCCTGGCGACCTCCAGTTGCCGCGGAGACAGCTTCTCGAACGCCGCAGGCAGTTCACCTTCAACAGCTTCTTCGACGATGTCGGTGGCGCGGCGGTGGACACCCTGGCCGCGGGCCTTCTCCAGGTCCTGGTAGAGTTCATCGATGGAGCCGGCCAGGTCCTGCAGGCGCTGATTGAGGTTGCCCAGGTCACGAAGGTTGGCCTTGCGCTCCAGCAGCACTTGCTCCTGGCGGCGCACGCCTTCGAGCAGCTCATCGAGGTCCATGGGCTTCTGGTAGTAATCGGCGAAACCTTCGCGAAGGGCGCGGATCACATCCTGCTTGTCGGCACGCCCAGTGAGCATGATGGCCTGGAACATGCGCTGGCGCCCGGCAATGTCTTTCAGCGCACGGACCAGCTCGATGCCATCGCGTTCGGGCATGTGCAAGTCGCACAACACCAGGCCGATGGCTTCATCTGCGACGAAACGTTCGATGGCTTCGTCGGTGGAGTGAGCCGCCGCACAGTGGTGGCCCTGGATTTCGAGGTATTCACACAATTGTTCGACGATCAGCGGCTGGTCATCTACGACCAGAACCTTCACGTCACTGAATGACTTGTTCACGATCTACTCCCTGTTCGTAAGCGGCCCTGCTCCCGGGCCAGACGCTCTGGCAGCTTAAAAAGTAGATGCTCCTCGCAGTTCTGTACAAGGTTTGTGCAAGTGATCGGACAACAGGGATGGCTATTGGATCCATACAGCCGTGAGAAGAAAGCCTGCCAACACGTAAGGCACGAAGGCTTGCTTGTCGCCCATTTCTTCCGTCAGGGTGGCCAGGCGCTTCTTAACTTTGGGGTTGAGCAGCGTCCACAGGCGCCTGCGGGTCAGCAGCCACAGCACCACGCTGACGCCCGCACCGATGAAGGTGCCGAGCACGTACTGCGGGCTGGTCGCCAGGGCCAGTGCGCCCATCAGCTTGACGTCATCGGCACCGAAGCGCCCCAGCATGTAGCCTGGCAGGGTCAGCAACATGACGATGGCCAGGGCCCAGCCAGCGTCGCTGGCATCGGCGCCGATCCAGGTGTGACCCGTGGCGAACAGCCAGACCAGGGCGCCTGCGGCGAAACCCAGGGTCAGCATGTTGGCGATCTGGCGTTCGCGAATATCTTGCTCAGTGCACAAGGCAAGCCACATCAGGAGAACAATGCTTTGCATCGGCAGGCCGCCTTTCCCATTCGTTGAACACTGATACCCGATCAGTCAGGTTTCTTAAACAGGGTAGACGCGATCTGACGAACGGCCATGGCAGGGGGGCAAAAAGGTCGTTGTGGGAGCCGCGCTTGTCGTGGCGACGAACCGCGGCGATGGGCCGCACAGCGGCCCCCGGCGATTGTTTTATTTCACCCGGCCAGGCGGATAGTTGCCGAGCACTTGGGCAACGGTCTTCTGGATCGCGCTGTTACGCTCATCCGGGCCAGGCGGGTAGTTGTTCATGATCTGCTCGGCACTGCCGCGCCAGACCAGCTTGCCGTCATGGCCGTCGAACAGGTCGATCTGGATGGTTGCCACCTTGTAGTCGACGCTGCGGGTCTCGTTGTACATCGGCCCGCCCCAGTACCCATTCCAGTAGCCGCCCCAGGCCCCGCCATAGTTGGTGGTGATCTGTTGCTGGCGTTGTTCGACGATCAGGTAGGCGCGGATTGTCACGTCAGCCCTGGCATTGCCCTGGATGGGGCGCAGGCCGCGCTGGTCGAGCTGGTCGGCGACCGCCGTGCGGATGCGCTGCTCGGTCAGGTCGCTCTTGATGCGTGGATCATCCGGGCGGTATTGCAGGCCTGGCTCCTGCCATGCCCAGCTGCGATAGGCAGCAAAATCGCGGCTGGCGTCGAAATCCTGCTGAACGTTGTTGCTCGAGCAGGCGGCGAGCAATAACGCGAATGACAGTAGAACGAGGCGGCGCAACATGATGGTTCTCCGTTAGGCATTAACTGGGAGGATAGCCGCTGAGCGCCTTGTGAACCGATTCGCGCAGGGCGGTCTCGCGATCGCGCGGCGAGCTTTTGTCGCTGCCGCTTTCAGCGCTGGCGCTCCACACCGGCTGGCCGTTGCGGGCATCGAACAGGTCGATGCGCACCACCATCACCTCCACTTCGTAGGTGCGTACGATCGGGACGCTGCCGTAGGCGCCGTAACCGTTGCGGTAGCCGCCGAAGCCGACACCGCCGTAGGGGTACGGGCCGTAATAGGGGTCGTAAGTGTCATAGTCACGCACCTGGCGCAGGCGCCGCTCCAGGCGCATGTCGGCGCTTACCAGCAGGTCGCCGGTGGTGCCCCGGGCAGGGCGCAGGCCATGCTGGTCGAGGGCGCCGCTGACGGCGTCGGCAATCTGTGCCGGGTCGGCGTCGGCATTGCCGCTTGGCAGCTGGCCGCCGCGCCAGCTCCAGCTGCGGTAGTGCCCGTAGTCACGCGGCGCCGCCGGGTAGGCACTGGCGTCGAAGGTGTTGGCCGCTTGTGGAGGGGCTGGCGGCAGCGGGCGGCTGCTGGCCACATAGGGGTTGCTGGCCTGGCAGGCGGCCAGGGCGAGCGGCAGCAAGGCCAGGCACAACAGACGGTACGGCATGTATCCCTCCCGGAGGGGCGCGGTCAGCGGGGCCGGCACATCCAGTGCAGGTAGCGGCCGAGCCCGGCGAAGCTTGGGTGACGGCGGTGGGTCAGTTCCATTTCCAGCAGGTCGAGCAGCTCGGCCTTGTCCTGGAATTCCTTGGGCATGTAGTCGTGGAAGACGCGCACGCCACTTTCACTTTCGACTTGCCACATCACTTCAAGTTGCGCCTTGAGTTCCCGTGGATCAAGCGGTTTTTGCGGGGTCAGGCTCTGCTTTTCGCCTTCCAGGCGGTTGCTGCGCAGCTTGCGGAAATGGCCCTTGAGCAAGTTGCGGTAGACCAGCGCATCGCGGTTGTAGAACGCCAGCGACAGCCAGCCGCCTGGGGCAGCCAGCTGATGCAGTACAGGCAGAATGCTCTGCGGTTCGGCCAGCCATTCCAGCACGGCGTGGCATAGCACCAGGTCATAAGGCTCGGTGAGCTGGCCAAGCAGCTCTTGCCAGGGCGCCTGGATGAAGGTTGCCGATTGGCCCGCTTCTGCGAAGCGCGCCCGGGCACCCTCGAGCATCGGGGCGGCCGGCTCGGCCAGTGTTACATCGTGGCCGCGCTGGGCCAGCCACAAAGCCATGTGGCCCAGGCCGGCGCCGATGTCGAGCACCCGCAGCGGTCGGTCGGGCAGGGCGTCGGCCAGGTCGGCCTGGAGCACGGCCAGGCGAATCGCGCCCTTGGCGCCGCCGTAGATTTTCTCGGCAAAGCGTGTGGCCAGCTCATCGAAGTGACGGTCGTTCATCGGGCGAAACGCCTCTCGCTGTCGGCCAGCTTGGCTCGCACCACCTGCTCCATGTCCAGGCCCAGCTCGCTGCACAGCAGCAACAGGTAGAGGACCACGTCGCCGACTTCCTGGCCGGCGTGGGCCAGCTGGTCGGCGGGCAGCTGGCGCGATTGGTCCTCGCTCAGCCACTGGAAGATTTCTACCAGCTCGGCCATCTCGACGCTGGCGGCCATGGCCAGGTTCTTAGGGCTGTGGAAGCCGCGCCAATCATTGTTGTCGCGGATCTGGTGCAGGCGTTGGGTGAGTTCTTGCAGGTTCATCGGGGTCTCCTAATGCTGCATAGCTTCTGCGCAGGCCCGATGCAAAGCAAGTGCAATCAGGGCGCTAGAGCACGGCCCAGCGCCCGACCATGTGCAGCAACCCAGCATGCCCGTCCAGCCGCAACTCACCCGCCGGCCCCGCTTCGCTGGCACTCAGGACAACCTCCGATGGCAAGCGCACCGGCTTGCGGAAGTCCACCTCGAAGCGGTAGCCGCTGTTTGGCATGTGCGTACGCAAGGCCGCCAACGCCATGGCATTGCTCCACATGCCATGGGCGATGGCCTTGGGGAAGCCGAACAGGCGAGCGCTGACGGCACTCAGGTGTATCGGGTTGTAGTCGCCACAGACCTTGGCGTAGCGACGGCCGATATCGCCGTCGGCGTACCAGCGGGTGACCTCCGGCAGGGCGTCGGGCTCGAACTCCTCGCAGTCTTGCACCTGGCCACCCAGCTTCAGGCCACGTACCAGCATGCGGCTGGTTTCACGCCAGAGCAGGCCAAGGCCATCCTCGGCTTCGGTGACCAGGTCAAAGGTGCCGCCCTTGGCATGCACCTGCAGATTGTCGGCATACACCGCAAAGCGCAGTCCGTCGATGCCACCCAGCGGGCGGAGCACGTCGATGCGGTTGTGCAGGTGCACCAGCCCGAGCAATGGGAAAGGGAAGTCGTGGGCAGTCAGCAGTTGCAACTGCAGGGTGAAGGCCATCACGTGCGGATAAGTGCCCGGCAAGCGGCCATCGTCGGTGAAGTGGCAGAGTCGGCGGTAGGCTGCCAGGTTGTCGGGCTGCACGCGGATGAAGCTGCGCAGGCCGCTGGCGGGCAGAGTATCGCCGCTGATCTTGCGTTTGCTGGCCGCGCGCAGGTACAGGCTGGCGCGTGAGTCCGGGCTGTGCAGGTCTTGCCATTGGCGGCTCATGGTCAGGCCCCCATCAGGGCCTGGCCGCAGACGCGCAGCACCTGGCCGTTGACCGCGCCGGAGCCTGGCTGGCTGAGCCAGGCGATAGCTTCGGCGACATCCTGTGGACGCCCGCCCTGGCCCAGTGAGCTCAAGCGTCGCCCGGCCTCGCGCAAGCCCATGGGCATGGCGGCAGTCATGTGCGTTTCGATGAAACCGGGGGCCACGGCATTGATGCTGCCGCCGCGCTCGCCAAGCTTCGCCGCCCAGGCTTCGGCGAAGCCGATCAGGCCGGCCTTGCTAGCGGCATAGTTGGCCTGGCCGCGGTTACCGGCAATGCCGCTGACTGACGCCAGCAGGGTGATACGTGCGTTTTCGCCCAGCGCGCCCCCTTCATACAAGGCCTGGGTCAGCACCTGCGGGGCCTTGAGATTGACTGCCAACACCGCGTCCCAGTATTCCGGGGTCATGTTGGCCAGGGTCTTGTCGCGGGTGATGCCGGCGTTGTGCACGACGATGTCGATGCCGTCGGGCAGGGCTTCGAGCAGTTTCGCGGCGGCATCGCTGGCGCAGATGTCCAGGCCCAGCGCCTTGCCACCGAGGCGAGCAGCGAGGGCATCGAGCTCCTGCTGGGCCTGGGGTACGTCGAGCAACATCACCTCGGCGCCATCACGCGCCAGGGTTTCGGCGATGGCGGCGCCAATGCCGCGTGCGGCGCCTGTGACCAGGGCGCGACGGCCACCGAGCGGGCGGGTCCAGTCTTCGACCTGGGCGGCACAGGCCTGCAGGCGCAGGACCTGGCCGGAAACAAAGGCACTCTTGGGTGACAGGAAGAAGCGCAAGGCGCCTTCCAGCTGATCGTCTGCACCCGCGCCCACATACAACAACTGCGCGGTAGCGCCGTTGCGCAGCTCTTTGGCCAGCGAGCGGCTGAAGCCCTCCAGAGCGCGCTGGGCGACGCTGGCCAGCGGGTCGTCGAGGGATTCCGGGGCACGCCCAAGGATCACCACGTGGGCACAGGGTGCAAGGCTGCGCAGCAAGGGCTGGAAGAATTCGCGCAGCTGCTTCAGCTGGTCGCTATCGGACAGATGGCTGGCGTCGAACACCACGGCCTTGAGCTTCGGCCCCAGGCCGGCGACCCAGGCGGGTGCCTGCAGGCCGTCGCCATTGAAACTGAACAGTGCTTCGGTCAGGCGCGGGGCGATGGCCTCGACCTGGTTCGCCAGTGGCCCGCCACCCAGCACCAGCGCGCCCTCCACCGGCCGCAGGCGGCCCGCCTGCCAGCGCTCCAGCGGCGCCGGGCGCGGCAGGCCAAGGGCATCGACGAGGCGGCGCCCGAGGTTGGAGTTGGCAAAACCGAGATAGCGATCGCTCATGTGCGGGTCTCCCTGAAGGCAAGCTTGCAAGTGTGGACCAACTTTGTGGCAAGGTCGTTCGAATGCGGCAAAAACACCTAGGCTGTACGGATCAAATTGTTTCAGGAGGAACTAACGCATGGGTTCAACTCGCCGGGTCGCGATCCTGGGCGGCAATCGTATTCCCTTCGCCCGCTCCAACGGCGCCTACGCCAGCGCCAGCAACCAGGCGATGCTGACCGCAGCCCTGGAAGGCTTGATCGAGCGTTATCGCCTGCACGGGCTACGCCTGGGCGAAGTGGTGGCTGGGGCGGTGCTCAAGCACTCACGGGACATGAGCCTGACCCGCGAATGCGTGCTCGGCTCGCGCCTGTCGCCGCAGACGCCGGCCTACGACATCCAGCAAGCTTGCGGCACGGGCCTGGAAGCGGCGCTGCTGGTGGCCAACAAGATTGCCCTTGGGCAGATCGACTGTGGCACCGCCGGTGGCGTGGACACCACGTCCGATGCCCCCATCGGCGTCAACGAGGGGCTACGGCGAATCCTCCTGCAGGCCAATCGCGGCAAGACACTGGCTGAGCGGCTCAAACCGTTCCTGCAGCTGCGCCCAGGCCACCTGAAACCCGAACTGCCGCGCAATGGCGAGCCCCGCACCGGGCTGTCGATGGGCGAGCATTGCGAACGCATGGCGCAAACCTGGGGGATCGACCGCGCCGAACAGGACGCGCTGGCGCTGCACAGCCATCAGCAACTGGCGGCCTCATACAGCGAGGGCTGGCAGAATGACCTGCTGACGCCCTTCCTGGGCCTCACCCGTGACAACAACCTGCGCACGGACCTGACCCTGGAACAACTGGCCGGGCTCAAGCCGTCATTCGATCGAAGCGGCCTGGGCACGCTGACGCCGGGCAACTCCACGCCGCTCACCGATGGCGCCTCCATGGTGCTGCTTGGCAGCGAGCAATGGGCACAACAGCAGGGCCTGCCGGTACTGGCCTACCTGGTCGATGGCGAAACGGCCGCCGTTGACTTCGTCACCGGGCGTGAAGGGCTGCTGATGGCGCCGGTGTACGCAGTACCACGCCTGTTGGCGCGCAATGGCCTGACCTTGCAGGACTTCGATTACTACGAAATCCACGAAGCCTTTGCCGCGCAGGTGCTATGTACCCTCAAGGCCTGGGAGGATGCCGAGTATTGCCGTGAGCGGCTGGGGCTGGATGCACCGCTTGGGGCCATCGACCGCAGCAAGCTCAACGTCAAGGGCAGTTCGCTGGCAGCGGGCCACCCGTTCGCGGCTACCGGCGGGCGGATCCTGGCCAATTTGGCGAAATTGCTGGCCAAGGCCGGAAAAGGGCGTGGCCTGATATCCATCTGCGCAGCGGGTGGGCAAGGGGTCACGGTGATCGTCGAGCGCTGACCGAAGGGCGGTACCGATCTCTGTTAGGCTTGTCTGCTCAGAACTACAAGAATTCGCTATGCAGACGATCGGACATCCCCGTGCCATTCCTGCCCTGGATCAGTTGCCCAGGCCGCTTTATGCCCGCGCCGAAAGTCTCGGCGCCGGCTCCTGGACGACGCGTCATAGCCACGACTGGGTGCAGTTTTCCTACGCCATCAGTGGTGTATTGGGGGTGTATACCGACGATGGCAGCTACTTCGCCCCGCCGCAGTGGGGCGTGTGGATACCGGCCGGTGCCGAACATGAAGTGGTGACCTCCGGGCAGGCCGAAATGCGCAGCCTGTATATCCGCCGCGATGCCTGCCCGTGGGCGCCGGCGCAATGCCGGGTACTGGAGGTGACAGCGCTGGCGCGGGAGCTGATCAAGCAGTTCTGCCTGTTCCCGGCTGAATACGTCGAGGGTGACAGTGTCGAAGGCCGCTTGGTGGCTGTTCTGCTCGATCAGTTGCGCACCTTGCCCGAGGTGGGGTTCTCCCTGCCGCTACCGCGGCATCCGGGGTTGTTGGCGCTGTGCAATGGGCTGATTGCCGCGCCGGACCAGGTGCAGACGTTGCAGCAGTGGGCGGTGCAGCTGGGATGCTCGGAAAAGACCTTGATGCGGCTGTTCCAGCGCGAGACCGGGTTGAGTTTTCGTAACTGGCGCCAGCGGATGCGGTTACTGTCGTCGCTGGCGTTGCTGGAGGCGGGGGAGAGTGTGACCGAGGCGGCGTTGGGCTGTGGGTATGATTCGACTTCGGCTTACATCGCGGCCTTCAAGCAGTTGTTCGGGGCGACTCCCGGGGAACTGAAGCTTTGATGTTGCCTGTCCCGGCCTCTTCGCGGGCATGCCCGCTCCCACAGGAGTGTCACTGCCTTCGGGCTATGTGATATCCCTGTGGGAGCGGGCGTGCCCGCGAAGAGGCCAGGACAGGAGGACTCAGGTGCGGAAGCGGCGCACCAGCGAATCCAGTTCATTGGACAGCCCCGCCAGGCTCTCGGAGTCCTGACGCGCCGCCTGGGCCAGTTCCGCCACTAACTGCGCATCGCCATGGATCTGGCTGATATGGCGGTTGATGTCCTCGGCGACCTGGTGCTGCTCCTCTGCCGCCGTGGCGATCTGCGTGTTCATGTCGCGAATGATGTCCACCGACTCGCGAATCTGCCCGAAACTGTCACGGGCCAGGCCAATGCGGCTGACCGACTGCTGCGACACCTCCAGGCTGGCATGCATCTGCTCGGCCACTTCGGCGGTGCGGCTGGCCAGGTTGCCCAGCAGGCCATCGATTTCGGCCGTGGAGTCGGCTGTGCGTTTGGCCAGTGCCCGCACCTCGTCGGCCACCACGGCAAAACCGCGGCCCTGTTCGCCGGCACGGGCGGCTTCGATCGCAGCGTTGAGTGCCAGCAAGTTGGTCTGCTCGGCAATCGAGCGGATGGTCCCGAGGATCGACTGGATGGCGTTGCTGTCGCGCTCCAGTTGCTGGATCGACTGCGCCGACTGCTCGATCTCCTGGCTCAGGCGGTCGACGCTGCTGACTGCTGCGTCGATCTGCTGCTGGCCTTCGCGGGCCTGCTGCTGGCCGCTGTCGGCCGACTGCGCGGCCTGGCTGCAGGAGCGGGCGACTTCGTTGGCGGTGGCGACCATTTCGTGGAACGCGGTGGAGACCATGTCCACGGCCTCACGCTGGCGCCCGGCCGCCTCGGCCATGTCGCTGGAAACCCGGGTGGAGCTGCTGGAGGTGCTGAGGATCTTGCTGGCAGCCGAGCCGATATGCTGGATCAGGCTGCGGATGGCGCCCAGGAACTGGTTGAACCAGTTGGCCAGTTGCGCGGTTTCGTCGCGCCCGCGCACATCGAGGTTGCGGGTCAGGTCGCCTTCGCCCTGGGCGATGTCTTCCAGGCCGCTGGTGACGCTGTTGATCGGGCGCACGATGAGTTTGGCGAAGGCGGTGCCGACCACGGCGAACAGTGCCGCCAGCACCAGCGCGATGGCGCCGATCAGCCAGGTCAGGCGGGTGGTGGTCTGCATCACTTCGCCTTGCTGGATGAGGCCGATGAAGGTCCAGCCCAGTTTCTCGTCGGGGTAGACGTTGGCCATGTAGCGCTCACCGTTGATCTCTACCTCGACCAGGCCCTTGCCGGCCTTGGCCAGCTCTGCGTAACCATCACCGAAGCTGGCCAACTGCTTGAAGTTGTGGCTGGCATCACGTGGGTCGACCATCACGTTGCCGTTGCTTTCCACCAGCATCAGGTAGCCGCTTTCGCCCAGCTTGATCTGTTTGACGATCTCGGTCAGGCCCTTGAGCGACACGTCGATGTTGACCACCCCACCGGTGCTGCCGAGCTGGTTGGCCACGGTACGCACGGTGCTGATCAGCACGGCATCGTCGGCTGCCCAGTAGTAGGCGCCGGTGCGCACGGTCTTGCCGGGGTTGGCCAGGGCTTGCTGGTACCACGGGCGTGGGCGCGGGTCATAGTTGACGAACTTCTGCCCGGCCGGCCAGCCAACGTAGCCGCCATCACTCACGCCGTAGGAAATGTAGGCATAGCCCGGGTGGGATTCTGCCAGGCGGGTGAAGAAATCCAGCAGTTGCTTGTCCTGATCGCCCAGCTCGTAGGACGGGTTGGCGCTCATGAACTTGTTCAGGTTGTTGCCGGTGGCAGCCACCATCGGTTGCGAGGCCAGGAAGGCGACGTTCTCGTCGATGCCCTGGAAGAAGATGTTCATCGCGTTGCTGACCTGGCGGATTTCCCGGCTGCTGCTGTCGAGGAAGCCGTCGCGGGCTTCGCCGCGCAGGTTGATCACCACCAAGGTGGCCACGAGGACGATGGGCAGGCCCGCGATGATCGCGAACGCCCAGGTCAGTTTCTGTTTGATGTTCATCGACGCTCCCGGAATTTATTTTTTGCACGCGAGGCAGGTAGCAACTACATCGGCAGCGTCCGGGGATTTTTTAGCGATAGTGCCTGTATTTATTGGGTGAAGTCGCATTTGGCGACTATTCGGTCGGGTTTAGGCTAATATGGCATACCAAATTGTTGTGGCGTACAGATGAAAGCACGTCACACGCCCTCAATGGCAGCACCCTGCGCCATTGGCCAGGTCTTTCAGGATCGGGCAATCCGGGCGGTCATCCCCTTGGCAGTGGGCAACCAGATCACCCAGGGTGTCACGCAGGCTCACCAGCTCCTCGATACGCCGATTCAGCTCATCGATATGCTGCATGGCCAGGGCCTTGACGTCGGCGCTGGCACGCCCGCGGTCCTGCCACAGGGTCAGCAGCTTGCCTACTTCTTCCAGGGAAAACCCGAGGTCACGGGAGCGCTTGATGAAGGCCAGACTGTGCAAGTCCTCGGCCTGGTACAAGCGGTAACCGCTGTCGCTGCGGGTGGCCGGCTTGAGCAGGCCGATGGATTCGTAATAGCGGATCATCTTGGTACTGAGCCCGCTGCGGCGGGCGGCCTGGCCAATGTTCATCGGGCCTCCTGCGAGGTATCGGTGGGTTTCCAAGTCTTCAGCCACAAGGCATTGCTGACCACGCTGACGCTGGACAGTGCCATGGCGGCGCCGGCCAGTACCGGGTTGAGATAGCCCAGTGCGGCCAGGGGAATGCCGATCAGGTTATAGATGAAGGCCCAGAACAGGTTCTGACGGATTTTTGCATAGGTCTTGCGGCTGATTTCCAGCGCGGCGGGCACCAGGAGTGGGTCACCGCGCATCAGGGTGATACCGGCAGCCTGCATGGCCACGTCGGTGCCACCGCCCATGGCGATGCCGATATCGGCAGCGGCCAGGGCCGGAGCGTCGTTGATGCCGTCGCCGACCATCGCCACCACGCCGTCCTTTTTCAGGGCGGCCACGGTGGCGGCCTTGTCGGCTGGGAGCACTTCAGCATGCACGTCGTCGATGCCGAGGGCATCGGCCACCGCCTTGGCGCTGCCGCGGTTGTCGCCGGTCAGTAGGTGGCTGCTGATGTGGCGGGCGTGCAGGGCGGCGATGGCCTGCTCGGCACCCGGCTTGAGGCTGTCGCCGAAGGCGAACAGGCCGAGCACGCGAGGCGTTGCACCCTGTTCGATGAGCCACGACAGGGTGCGGCCTTCGGCTTCCCAGGCTTGAGTGTTGGCGGCCAGCTCGCCGGGTTGCAGATTGCTTTCGTCGAGCAGGCGGCGGTTGCCCAGCGCCAGTTCGCGGCCTTCCACATGCCCGGCAATCCCGCGACCGGTAAGCGATTGGCTGTCAGTCACGGCGGGTACCTCCAGGCCTTGCTCGGCGCAGGCATCCAGCACCGCCTTGGCCAACGGGTGTTCGCTGCCGCGCTGCAGGGCACCGGCAAGGCGATGCAAGGCCGCGCTGTCACCGATCAGCGCCTGGCTGTGAACGACGCGAGGGCTACCGGAGGTGAGGGTGCCGGTCTTGTCGAACACCACGCGATTGACCGCATGGGCACGCTCCAGGGCTTCGGCGTCCTTGATCAGGATGCCATGGCGGGCGGCGACGCCGGTGCCGGCCATGATCGCTGCGGGTGTGGCCAGGCCCAGGGCGCAGGGGCAGGCGATCACCAGTACGGCGACCGCATTGATCAGCGCGGTCTCCAGCGGTGCACCGGCCAGCCACCAGCCAATCAAGGTAAGCAGTGCCAGCCCCAGCACGGCGGGCACGAACACTTGGCTGACCCGGTCGACCAGCTTCTGGATCGGCGCCTTGGCGGCTTGTGCGTCTTCGACCAGGCGGATGATCCGGGCCAGTACGGTTTCCGTGCCCAGCGCCTGGGTTCGCACCAGCAGCCGTCCTTCACCGTTGATGGCACCACCGGTGACGCTGTCGCCGGGCTGTTTGGGTACCGGCAGGCTCTCGCCGCTGATCAGGGCTTCATCGGCGTGGCTGCTGCCTTCTTCCACTGCACCGTCAACCGGGAAGCGTTCGCCGGGCTTGACCAGTATCAGGTCGCCGAGGCGCAGCTGGGCAATCGCCACGTCCTCTTCGTGGCCGTCGATGACGCGCACGGCACGCTCCGGGCGCAGGGCTTCGAGGGCACGGATGGCGCTGGCAGTCTGGCGCTTGGCCCGGCTTTCGAGGTATTTGCCCAGCAGTACCAGGGCGATGACCACCGCCGAAGCCTCAAAGTAAAGGTGAGGGGCCATGCCGGCTGGGGCATTGGCCCATTGGTACAGGCTCAAGCCATAACCCGCGCTGGTACCCAGGGCGACCAGCAGGTCCATGTTGCCGGCACCGGCCCGCACGGCTTTGTAGGCGGCTTTGTAGAAACGTGCGCCGAGAATGAATTGCACCGGGGTGGCCAGCGCGAACTGCGCCCAGGCGGGTAGCATCCAGTGCAGGCCGAAGGGCTGCACCAACATCGGTAGCACCAATGGCAGGGCCAGCAACAGCGCGGCAGCGACGGCCAGGCGTTCGTTACGCAGGCGTCGTTGGGCGCCCTGCTGATCATCCTTGGCCGCTTGCGGCAGGCTGGCGCTGTAACCGGCCTTTTCGACAGCGGCAATCAGTTGCTGGTCATCGAGCGCCTGCAGCACTTCAAGGTGGGCGCGTTCGCTGGCCAGGTTGACGCTGACCTGCTCAACCCCCGACAGTTTGCCGAGGGCGCGCTCGACGCGACCGACACAGCTGGCACACGTCATACCGCCGATCTGCAGCTCCACGGTCCGGGTCGGCACACCATAGCCGGCGCCGCGCACGGCCTCGACCAGGGCTGGCAGGCTGTCGGCCGGGGCCTGGACCCTGGCTTGTTCAGTGGCGAGGTTGACGCTGACCTTATCAGCGCCGCTGACTTTACGCAGGGCGCGCTCGACACGGCCTGCGCAACTGGCGCAGGTCATGCCGGAGATCGGCAGGTCGAATGTGGTAGATGCGGGCATGACGCTCCTCCTTGGCAGGGCTTCAGCATCAGCATCAACCTTGCCACGCAGGGAAGGTCAATAGCCCAGGCCGGCTCGCTTCAATTCCAGGCCATTGTGGCCCATGGCGATGCGGTACTTGGTGATCTGGCCTGCTTGCAGGTTGAGCCGCGTGCTGCGTTGGTCCTCGATGCCGGGGGCACAGCCAGGCATCTGCCCGGGCAGCAGACGCAGGCGGACGTCGACTGGGCCGGGCGGCAGGTTGAAGGACGTGGACTGTTCCTGGAAGACGCGGCCGGAGAGCTGATCGTTAAGGTACACGCCGATTTCGCAGCTGGTGGCCACTTCCAGGCGTTCCCGGGAAATGATCAGCACGCTGTAGTCCGAGTTGCCCTCGGCGCTGGCCGGTGGCACTGCGGCCAGCGCGGCCAACAACCCCACAACGCCCACTGCTGTCCTGAACATGAAGAATCTCCTGCTTGCACAAATCGTCAAAGGCGCAGCTTGGCCGAGGTCCGCGCAGATTTCCAGCCCGGCCGTTTCATGCAGAACTTGACCTTGCCCCGATGGCAAGCTTGAAACTGCGCAAAACCCTGAAGGAGGCAGTACCCATGCAAGTGTTCAATGTTCAAGGCATGACCTGTGGCCATTGTGTGAAAGCAGTGACTCGCGCGGTACAGGAGCAGGATGCGCAGGCCACGGTGGAAGTCGATCTCCCTGGCCAGAAAGTGCGTGTGCAAAGCTCGCTGGCTGCTGAGCAGGTGTTGGCGGCGATTCGTGAGGAAGGCTATCAGGCTGAAGTGGCCTGAGCCGAAGGGGCCGCAATGCGGCCCTGTTTTGTTGCAAATGTTTTCATGCTGAGGGTGGCCACTGCAGGTAGACTTAGCGGCTTGCTTAGCCTGCTATGGATTCCTGATGAACCTGCGAATGGTGCTGATTCTGGGCGCACTGAGTGCGTTCGGGCCCTTGGCGATCGATTTCTACCTGCCCGCCTTCCCGGCGATGGCGCAGGCGTTCGCCACCGATGAAAAACATGTACAGGCCACCCTGGCGGCCTATTTCCTCGGCCTGTCGATCGGCCAGCTGGCCTACGGGCCGGTGGCTGACCGATTCGGCCGACGCAAGCCGCTGCTGTTCGGTGTGGCGCTATTCACCCTGGCCTCGCTGGCCTGTGCCTATGCACCCAACCTCGACACCTTGATCGTGGCGCGCTTTGTCCAGGCGCTGGGTGGTTGCGCTGGCATGGTGCTGTCGCGGGCCATTGTCAGTGACAAATGCGACCCGGTGGCATCGGCCAAGGTGTTTTCGCAGTTGATGCTGGTGATGGGCCTGGCACCGATCCTGGCGCCGATGCTGGGCGGGGTGCTGGTGAACGTGGCGGGTTGGCAGTCGATTTTCCTGGCGCTGAGCCTGTTCAGTGCTGCCAGCCTGCTGGCGGTGAGCCTGGGCCTGCCGGAAAGCCTGCCGGCCAACATGCCGCGCCAGCCGCTGTCTGGTGCATTGCGCCAGTACCTGCGGTTGTTGGCTGATCGGGTGTTCATTGGCCACGCCTTGACCGGTGGCATCGCCATTGCCGGGATGTTTGCCTACATCGCCGGTTCGCCTTTCGTATTCATCAAGCTCTATGGCGTCCCTGCCGAACACTATGGCTGGCTGTTTGGTACCAACGCGGCCGGTTTCATTCTGGTGGCCCAGGTCAACGCGCGCCTGCTGTCCAAGCGGGGCCCGGCATTCCTGTTGGTTCGGGCAGTGTGGCTCTACCTGGCCGCCGGCCTGGTACTGCTGGGCGTGGCTGCCCTGCGTCCCACGCAGTTATGGCCATTGCTGGTGCCGCTATTCGTCTGTATTGCCAGTTTGGGTTGCATCATCCCCAACGCGTCGGCCTGCGCCATGAGTGGCCAGGGCGCGCGTGCAGGCAGCGCGTCGGCACTGATGGGCTGCATACAGTTCAGCGTCGCGGCCGGTGCGGCGTCGCTGGTCGGCGTGCTGCATGACGGCAGTGCAGTGCCCATGGCCTTGGTGATCAGCCTGTGCGGGGTGCTGGTGGTCAGTGTCGCGCTGTTGACCCGGCGTTTGCAGGCCACGCGTCCAGCATGAGTGGGTGAGGTGCCTGCAGACGGGTTTCCAGGGTGGCGACGAAGGCACGTGCCTCTGCCTCGCTGCGGAAACTCACCACATGCTGGTCGAGCCTCACCTGCCACGGGCAGTTGGGGTTGCGGTTCGACGCACTGACGACAATCTTCATCGCGGCATACCTCCGATTCAGGGGGAGAGCGGATCAAGTGTAGCGCTGCAGGCACCTGACGCCATGACCTGAGTCGGTGTCCTGACTGGCGGTCTGGGCACTTTTCCCAATGGCCTGTCCGACGATTCCAAGGCACATGCCTGAATTGATGTGGAAGCTTCGCTTTGAGTTGCGCTATTTGAGGAAGCGCGCTGTCAGCAGAGTCGCTGCCCACGCTGGGCCATCCTTCCTCATGCCCTTTATTTTCCTTTCTGCGCCACCTTGTGGCGACTTTGACTACGCGTGAGGGTTGCCCCACCCAGCGTCGAATGAGCCTTGCTGAGCAGGTGCAGGGCTACCGGGAGCCGCGCAAGTGCGGCTTATACTGGCCCTCGGCAGTTTGCTTGAGAGGCGCCCAGCGCAGCCAAGGCTGGCCTCTGGAAACCAGACGTGATCATGCGGGGAGATACAGGGACATGAATGCAGTCAGCAGTATCAGTCAGATTGCCGGCCTGATGGCCGACCCCAAGCGTAGCGCGATGTTGTGGGCGCTAATCGACGGCACTCCGCGGCCGACCGATGAACTGGCGATGATGACCGGACTGACCTCGTCATCGGCTTGTGCCCACCTGTCGTTGCTGTCTTCGGCGGGCCTGCTCAGGCTTGAGTCGCGTGGCCGAAAGCGCTATTTCAGGCTTGCTACACCGCAGGTCGGAGTAGCCGTCGAAGCGCTGGCCAGCGTCCAGTTGGTGTCGGAAAGAGGGTTGCGTACAGAAGTGCTGCAATTGCCGATGTCGATGCGCAGGGCGCGCCGTTGTGGCGAACACCTGGGCGGCGAGCTGGCGGGTGAGTTGTATCACCGACTGGTGGTGGCTGGGTGGCTGGAGGGCAGCGGGCGGGAGCTGATGGTCAGCGAAAAGGGGCGAACGCAGCTGGCGGCCATCGGCGTGTACATCGACGCGCTGGCATCGCGACGGCACTGTGTGATCTGCCATTGCGATGAGTCGAGCGACCAAGGGCCACATCTGGGTGGCAGCCTTGGTCAGGCATTGCTCAAACTGTTTTTGCAGTCTGGCTGGATACGCGAGCCTGAAGGCACGCGGGTACTGCAGGTTTCTGCCGAGGGCATGCAGCAGATCAACCGTATAGCCCGCGTGACGACCTTGCAGGTCGGTTGACGGTTTCAGACCAGTCGAGCGTCCAGGCTGTTTTGCGCCAAGCGGCGGGCCTGGTCTTCGGTCATGCCCAGGTGGGTGTGCAGGGCATGGAAGTTCTCGGTGACGTAACCGCCGAAGTAAGCCGGGTCGTCCGAGTTCACCGTCACCTTCACGCCACGCTCGAGCATGTCGAGGATGTTGTGTTGGCTCATGTGGTCGAACACACAGAGTTTGGTGTTCGACAACGGGCAGACGGTGAGCGGGATCTGTTCATCGATGATGCGCTGCATCAGGCGTTCGTCTTCGATGGCGCGGACACCGTGGTCGATGCGCTTGATCTTCAGCAGGTCGAGGGCTTCCCAGATGTACTCGGGTGGGCCTTCCTCACCGGCGTGGGCCACAGCCACGAAACCTTCGCTGCGGGCACGGTCGAACACGCGCTGGAACTTGCTTGGCGGGTGGCCCATTTCCGAGCTGTCCAGGCCGACGGCGATGAACGCGTCGCGGAAGGGCAGGGCCTGGTCGAGGGTCTTCTGCGCTTCGTCTTCGCTGAGGTGACGCAGGAAGCTCAGGATCAGGCCACTGCTGATGCCCAGTTGCTCGCGGCCGTCCTTTAGTGCCTGGTTGATGCCATTGAGCACGACTTCGAACGGGATGCCGCGGTCGGTGTGGGTCTGTGGGTCGAAGAACGGTTCGGTGTGGATGACGTTCTGCGCCTTGCAGCGTTGCAGGTAGGCCCAGGTCAGGTCGTAGAAATCCTGTTCGGTGCGCAGCACGTCTGCACCCTGGTAATACAGGTCGAGGAATTCCTGCAGGTTGTTGAAGGCGTAGGCGCTGCGCAGGGTTTCCACGTCGTTCCACGGCAGGGCGATCTTGTTGCGCTCGGCCAGGGCGAACAGCAGTTCGGGTTCCAGCGAGCCTTCAAGGTGCAGGTGCAGTTCTGCCTTGGGCAGGGCGTTCAGCCAGTCATACATAAGGGGGGTGTCTCGAATCAGGTACGGTTGCCGCCATTCTACAGGGCCTGGCCGGGCATTGCGCCCGGCCGGTCGGTATTTACCTCACCAAGTGAGTGATTCGCCTTTGTAGTTGATGAAGCGCAGGCCACCGTGGCCGCTTTGTGCCTTGATCTGGTCGAGCATGCCACGGGTGCTGGTGAGCACGTCGATTTCAGCATTTTCGCCGCCCATGTCGGTCTTCACCCAGCCCGGGTGCATGGCCAGTACGCACAGGTCGGGGCGCTGCAATTCGACCACGAAACTGTTGATCATCGAATTGAGCGCGGCCTTGCTGGCCTTGTACAGGCAGATCTCGCCACCGTCGGGGATGGTCACGCTGCCGAGGATCGAACTCATGAATGCCAGTACGCCGCTGCCTTCCCGCACTTGGCCGGCCAGGCGGCGGGCGACGCGGATCGGGGCCACGGCATTGGTCATGAACAGGTCGCCGATGGCCTGGGGCTGTACGGTTTCCAGGTCTTGCGGCAGGGGCCCCATGACCCCGGCGTTGACGAACACAAGGTCGAACACCTGGCCTTGCAGGCGTTGCTTGAGGCCGTCGAGCTGGGCGGTGTCGTTCATTTCCAGTTGCTCGATGCGCACGTCGGGTACATCAGCAAGGGCGCCTGGCTGTTGTGGGTTGCGCACGGTTGCAGTGATGTTCCAGCCGTCTTCGTGCAGGCGTTGTACCAGGCCCAGGCCAAGGCCGCGGGAGGCACCAATGATAAGGGCAGTTCTTGAGCTAGCCATGTGAGCGCTCCTTGTTCTGTTGAAGTGAAGGGCTTTGAGCATAATGCAGACGGCTCGCGTCTGCCGTTGCTGAATTTGAACAAAAAATGATCAGTGGCTTGGGGGCGTGACCGAGCAGGGGATTGGCCCGTTGGCTAACGGGTTATCCACAGGATGGTCCACAGTAAATGTGAGCAAGCGCAACGGCAGGGGATGTGTAATACGCCTGACACACTGGGGATAAGTTTCGAAGGTTCAGTTGCTTGCGGCTGTCATCAAACAGTGATCAAAATATGCTCAATGCTCTGCAGGCCTTGCTGGGCATGGGGTCTAGCGGAGTGCCCCAAGCTTATCCACAGGCCGGCCCACAGTTGTTGTGGGCAAACTTCAGTGGGCTTCGAGGATGATCCGGCCACGGCTCAGGTCCGCCAGTTGCTGTTGCAATGCGGGAAGGTGAGCTTCGCCCACGGCAATCTGCAGGTCGACGCCATTGGCGGTGAATTGTTCGTCCAGCACCAGGCCATCCACGTCGGCCAGGCGCAGCTTTACCAGGGCCAATTCGCTGAAGGTGCAACTGCAGGTGAACTCGCTGCGCTGGATCAGCAGGCGCTTGGGGGCTTGCTGCAGGCACTTGTTGGCGCCACCGCCGTAGGCCCGGGCCAGCCCGCCGGTGCCAAGCTGGATGCCGCCGTACCAACGAATCACCAGCACCACCACCTGGTCGCAGTCCTGTGCCTCGATGGCCGCCAGGATCGGCCGCCCGGCGGTACCGCCCGGTTCGCCATCGTCATTGCTGCGGTATTGCCCGCCAATCTTCCACGCCCAGCAATTGTGCGTGGCGGCCAGGTCGCTGTGGCGTTCGATGAAACTCATCGCCTCGGCGGCACTGTTGATCGGGCCGGCGAGGGTGATAAAGCGACTCTTGCGGATTTCCTCGCGAAATTCGCAGAGGTCGAGCAGGGTAGAAGGCATAGATGAACGTCAGGCAACCGGCTTGATGCCGCACCCCTTGAGAATGATGTGGATAAGGTTGTTGCTGGCATCTTCCATGTCTTGCTTGGTCAGGCGGCTGCGGCCGGTGACCTGGCAGATCTGGGTGGCAAAGTCGGCATAGTGCTGGGTGCTGCCCCAGAGCAGGAAAATCAGGTGCACCGGGTCGACCTTGTCCATCTTGCCGGCTTCCATCCAGGCCTGGAACACGGCGGCCCGGCCGCGGAACCACTCGCGGTAGTCGGCGCTGAAGTACTCGGTCAGGCAGGTGCCACCGCTGATCACTTCCATTGCGAAGATGCGTGAAGCCTGCGGGTTGCGCCGGGAGAACTCCATCTTGGTGCGGATGTAGTGGCTCAGCGCTTCGCCCGGGTCGTCCTCGACGCTCAGGGCGTTGAAGGTACTGTCCCACAGCTCGATGATGTTGCTCAGCACGGCGATATACAGGCCGAGCTTGTTGGTGAAGTAATAATGCAGGTTGGCCTTGGGCAAGCCGGCCTTCAGCGCGATGGTGTTCATGCTGGTGCCTTTGAACCCATGGCGGGCGAATTCGTCTTCGGCGGCCTGGATGATGGCCTGTTCGTTCTTCTGGCGGATGCGGCCGGCGGGCTTGCCCGAGGCGGCGAGGCGATGCGCAGGGACTTCTAGGGTCATGGACGATTCCGGACAGGTCTGTGGCAACGAATGTCGGACAAGATTACCTGCCTGCGCTGGCGTGACAAGCCTTAGCGTCAGAAGCGGGCATCAACGTGTCGCAGCCAGGCTTTCCAGGAAGCTTTCCAGCACCAGGTTCGGTCGCCGCCCTTTGCGCGTGACCCAGCTGAGGCTCAGGTCATAGAAACGCTGAGCAGGCTTGAGTGCACGCAGGCGGCCTTGCTGGACCCAGAAGGTGGCGTAGTGGTCGGGCAGGTAGCCGATGTAGCGGCCGGTGAGGATCAGGAACGCCATGCCTTCGCGGTCCGAGGCGCTGGCGGTGCAGTTGAGCGCCTGGTAATGCGCCTGGATTTCCGCAGGCAGGCGGAAGGTTGGCGCGATTGCTTCCTGGCTGTTGAGGCGTTCATCGTCGATCTGCTGGTTGTCGGCGTAGAACAAGGGGTGGCCAACCGCGCAGTAGAGCTGTGACCGTTCGCTGTAAAGGGGTTGGTATTCCAGGCCGGACAGCGGGCTGGTCTGCGGGACCACGCCGACGTGCAGGCTGCCGTCCAGTACCCCTTGCTCGACCTGGCTGGGGGCGATCATGCGGATCTGGATGCGTACATCCGGGCCGCGGTCCTTGAGTTCGGCCAGGGCGTGGGTGATGCGCATGTGCGGCAGGGTGACCAGGTTGTCGGTCAGGCCAATGTTGAGTTCGCCGCGCAAGTGCTGGTGCAGGCCGTTGACCTCGGTACGGAAGGTTTCCAGTGCACTGAGCAACTGCAGCGCCGAGTGATAGACCTCGCGGCCTTCCTCGGTCAGCGAGAAACCGGCACGGCCGCGCTGGCACAGGCGCAAGCCCAGGCGTTGTTCGAGGTCGTTCATCTGCTGGCTGATGGCCGAGCGGCCGATGCCCAGCACGTTCTCCGCAGCCGAGAAGCCGCCGCATTCAACCACGCTTCGGTAGATTTTCAGCAGGCGAATGTCGAAATCGCTGACTTGCGCGAGAGGGTCGGGGCGTCGGCTCATAAGTTTAGTCTTGCGCTACCTGAAGATTAGAAATGTAGGCTTTTTCAGACTTTATCCCCGTGCGAATTTAGCTGCAACAACATCCATCGTTGCCTAGTCGTCTTCCGAGGAACCGCCGATGAACATGCCCGAAACCGCAACCGCCGGTATCGCCAGCCAGCTTAAGCTGGACGCCCACTGGATGCCCTACACCGCCAACCGTAACTTCCAGCGCGACCCACGCCTGATCGTGGCGGCCGAAGGCAACTACCTGGTCGATGACAAGGGGCGCAAGATCTTCGACGCCCTCTCTGGCCTGTGGACCTGTGGCGCCGGGCATACCCGCAAGGAAATCACCGAAGCGGTCGCGCGGCAGGTCGGCACCCTCGATTACTCCCCGGCGTTCCAGTTCGGCCACCCGCTGTCGTTCCAGCTGGCCGAGAAGATCGCCGATCTGACCCCGGGCGACCTGAATCACGTCTTCTATACCAACTCCGGCTCCGAGTGCTGCGACACCGCGCTGAAGATGGTGCGTGCCTACTGGCGCCTGAAAGGCCAGGCCACAAAGACCAAGATCATTGGCCGTGCCCGTGGTTACCACGGGGTGAACATTGCCGGGACCAGCCTGGGTGGCGTCAATGGCAACCGCAAGATGTTCGGCCAGCTGCTGGACGTCGACCACCTGCCTCACACCGTGCTGCCGGCGAACGCCTTCTCCAAGGGCATGCCGGAAGAGGGCGGTATCGCCCTGGCAGATGAAATGCTCAAGCTGATCGAGCTGCACGATGCTTCGAACATCGCCGCAGTAATCGTCGAGCCTCTGGCGGGTTCCGCCGGTGTGCTGCCGCCGCCAAAGGGTTACCTGAAGCGTCTGCGTGAAATCTGCACCCAGCACAACATCCTGCTGATCTTCGACGAAGTGATCACCGGCTTCGGCCGCATGGGCGCCATGACCGGTGCCGAGGCCTTTGGCGTCACCCCTGACCTGATGTGCATCGCCAAGCAGGTCACCAACGGTGCCATCCCGATGGGCGCGGTCATCGCCACCAGCGAGATCTACCAGACCTTCATGAACCAGCCGACCCCGGAATACGCGGTGGAATTCCCCCACGGCTATACCTATTCGGCTCACCCTGTAGCCTGCGCCGCCGGCCTGGCTGCGCTCGACCTGCTGCAGAAGGAAAGCCTGGTGCAGTCCGCTGCCGAACTGGCGCCGCACTTCGAGAAGCTGCTGCATGGCGTGAAGGGCACCAAGAACATCGTCGACATCCGTAACTACGGCCTGGCTGGCGCGATCCAGATCGCTGCCCGCGACGGTGATGCGATCGTGCGTCCTTACGAGGCGGCCATGAAGCTGTGGCAAGCCGGCTTCTATGTGCGCTTCGGTGGCGACACCCTGCAGTTCGGCCCAACCTTCAATACCCAGCCGCAGGAACTGGACCGCCTGTTCGACGCGGTCGGCGAAGCCTTGAACCAGATCGACTGATCTTTCCGCTTTTGACGTAGGGCGCGTGAACCCATCACGCGCCTGCCTCAACCTTCTTTATCTGGAGTTTTGCATGAGCATTGTTCAGCACCTGATCCACGGCGAACTGGTTACCAAGGGTGAACGCACCGCCGATGTCTTCAACCCGTCCACCGGCCAGGCGGTACACAAGGTCGAACTGGCCAGCCGCGCGACCGTCCAGGAAGCCATCGATTCGGCCAAGGCTGCCTTCCCGGCCTGGCGCAACACCCCGCCGGCCAAGCGCGCCCAGGTGATGTTCCGCTTCAAGCAACTGCTGGAGCAGAACGAAGCCCGCATCTCGCAGATGATCAGCGAAGAGCACGGCAAGACCCTGGAAGACGCGGCCGGTGAACTGAAGCGTGGCATCGAGAACGTCGAGTTCGCCTGCGCGGCGCCGGAAGTGCTGAAAGGCGAGTACAGCCGCAACGTTGGCCCGAACATCGACGCCTGGTCCGACTTCCAGCCGTTGGGTGTGGTCGCCGGCATTACCCCGTTCAACTTCCCAGCCATGGTTCCGCTGTGGATGTACCCGCTGGCCATCGCCTGCGGTAACGCCTTCATCCTGAAGCCCTCCGAGCGTGACCCGAGCTCGACCCTGTTCATCGCCCAGCTGCTGCTGGAGGCTGGCCTGCCGAAGGGCATCCTCAACGTAGTGCACGGTGACAAGGAAGCAGTCGATGCACTGATCGAAGCGCCGGAAGTGAAAGCGCTGAGCTTCGTCGGTTCGACCCCGATTGCCGAATACATCTATGCCGAAGGCACCAAGCGCGGCAAGCGTGTACAGGCCTTGGGTGGTGCGAAGAACCACGCGGTGCTGATGCCCGATGCCGACCTGGACAACGCGGTCAGCGCGCTGATGGGCGCCGCCTACGGCTCGTGCGGCGAGCGTTGCATGGCTATCTCGGTGGCGGTGTGCGTGGGCGACCAGGTTGCCGATGCTCTGATCGCCAAGCTGGAGCCGCAGATCAAGGCGCTGAAGATTGGTGCCGGCACTTCCTGCGGTCTGGACATGGGCCCGCTGGTCACTGCTGCTGCCCGTGACAAGGTTGTCGGTTACATCGACGATGGCGTTGCCGCTGGCGCCAAGCTGGTAGTGGACGGCCGTGGCTTCCGTGTAACGGGTAATGAAGATGGCTACTTCGTTGGCGGCACGCTGTTCGACAACGTGACACCGGAAATGCGCATCTATAAAGAAGAGATCTTCGGCCCGGTGCTGTGCGTGGTGCGCGTGAATAGCCTGGAGCAGGCCATGCAGCTGATCAACGATCACGAATATGGCAACGGTACCTGCATCTTCACCCGTGACGGTGAAGCGGCTCGCCTGTTCTGCGACGAAATCGAAGTGGGCATGGTAGGTGTGAACGTACCGCTGCCGGTACCGGTTGCCTACCACAGCTTCGGTGGCTGGAAGCGTTCGCTGTTCGGCGACTTGCATGCCTATGGCCCGGACGGTGTGCGCTTCTATACCCGTCGCAAGGCGATCACCCAGCGTTGGCCGCAGCGGGCCAGCCATGAGGCATCGCAGTTTGCGTTCCCTAGCTTGTAAGGGATGAAGTGAAGCGGGGAGGCCGACAGGCCTCCCCGCTTTGTTTTCAGCGATATTAAAGTTTCTTGAAATTAAAGGTTGACGCGCTTTCGAATCCCCTTATAATGCGCCCCACTTCCAGCGACATCGGAACGACAAACTCCTTGAGAATCAATGAGTTAGGTGGTTAAGGTGGTGTTGGAGGGGCTTCGATCGAAAGATCGATAGCGGTTGAGATGAAGGTTGACAGCGGTTTTAAATGCTGTATTATTCGCCTCCCGCTAGCGAGTGATCGCAGCGAGCCAAGTGTTTGAAGCTAAACGAGTTTCTCGCAAAAAACTTCAAAATAAACGCTTGACAGGCTCTGAGGAAAGCGTAGAATGCGCGCCTCGGTTGAGACGAAAAGCTCTTAACCAAACGCTCTTTAACAAATCGAATCAAGCAATTCGTGTGGGTGCTTGTGAGTACGGACTGATAGTCACAAAGATTATCAGCATCACAAGTGGCCATGCGAGAAATCACATAGTCATTTGAGATTGCTGAGCCAAGTTTAGGGTTTCTTAAAAACCCAAGCAGTATTGAACTGA